>JBBDYN010000062.1:39272-58949 GCA_040901465.1 Xanthobacteraceae bacterium | reverse complement strand
ATGCAACGCGCTTGGCGGCGCCTTGCCAGAAGTGCGGTAAAACAATGAGGCCGCTTCGATTGCTCGAAGCGGCCCAAGTCTAGGGAGGAAACGCCCAAGGAGGGCGGCGAATAACGCAACGCCAATCGCGTTATCGCGCCGCACAAACATACAGTGCGGCGCAAGAAGTGCAAGTAAACCGCCATGTTTTACCAATGAGACAGCTATGCTGCTCGTGCATGGCTGGCAGAGCAGTCTTGCTGCCGTGTCAGGGTCCGCCGCGCTTGGGTTCGTACGAGAATTGATAAATCAGCGTCGCCAATCCAAGCACCGCCGCCTCGAACGCAAACGCCGCGCGATACGCGTCGAGCGGATAGATTCCATCGGGCGCGGCGAAAAGTCCCACCACCGCTCCGCTCGCGGCTTGCATGACGAAGACGCCGCCCATCGTGCCGAGATTCAAGAGCGTCAATCCGCGTCCGACATATTCCGGCGGGAACAGCGAGCGCCCGTGCGCGGTGATCACCGCGGTGCAGCTCGCGAAGAAGCCGAACACCACGAACCAGACAAGCAGCCCTGCTTCGCTCGGCTTGCCCACGACGACGATCCAGATCAGCGCCGCGACCGTCATGCCGGCGCCGATTGTCGCCGGAATCTTGTAGCTCTTGAACAAGCGATCCACCGGTCCCCAGGCCGCGCTGGAAATCAGATGCACGACCGCGAGCACGAGCAGCGTCTCGCCGCGCCGGTCGAGATCGTATCCGTAGACGTGCGCGAGATAGGGGCCGGCCCAGAGCCCGAACACGGTGAGGAAGCTCGCGTAGCCCGCGAATTGCATCGCGAACACCGGCAGAAACGAACGCACGCGGACGACGTTCGCCAGGCCGGCAAAGCTCTCGCGCAATGTCTCGCCCGATTTCGGACGCGCGGATCCCGGCGGATCGTCGCGCGCCACGACATAGACGAACATGCCGACCAGCCCAGCAACGACAGCGACGACGAGGAAGCTCGCACGCCAGCCGATCGCGGCGGTCGCATAGGCAAGCGGCGCGGTCGCCGCGAGCACACCGAGCCCCGAGAAGCCGAGTTGGATTCCGACGAGCGTCGAAAAACGTTCCGGCGGAAACCAGCGGCTATAGATCGTGAGCGGCCCCATGAAGAAGCTCGCGCAGCCAAGCCCCATCAGGATGCGCGCGAGAATCAGGATTTCCGACGTGGGCGCGACGGCGAACAGGATCACGCCCGCGACTGCGATTCCCATGGATACCGACATGGAAACCCGCGGGCCCCAGCGGTCGATCGCGACCCCGAGCGGGATTTGCGCGCCCGCGAACCCGAGGAAGAATGCACTTGCCAGGAACCCGATCCCGGCCGCGCCGAGCCCCATGTCGCGCGCGAGGTCCGGCGCGATCACTCCGATCGAATTGCGCAGGAATTGACTGACGATATGGATGACGCACATTGCCGCGACGAGCAGCGCGAGCGTGCCGAAACGAACGTCGGACGCGCCTTTGGCGCCCGCCTCCGGGCTACGCATGATCCTCCCTTCGAGCTTTATTCTTTTTCGACCGGCGACGAGTGCCATGCCTGCCCGGCCGAAGCAACGCGTCGCCGCGCGCGGGAGCGTTGCCGCCGCATCATAGCGCGGCTATGAGTGGCGGCCGTTTGGAGCGCTGCATGAGTGCCGTCGATTTTGCCGGTTTCGTGGACCAGCTTGCCAGCGTTGCCGGCGAGGCGATCCGCCCGTTCTTTCGCACTGCGCTCGGCGTCGAGAACAAGGGCCGAGCCGGTAACTTCGATCCGGTCACCGAAGCCGACCGCGCCGCCGAGACGGCGATGCGAACGCTGATCCGCAAGACGTTTCCGGCGCACGGAATCGTGGGCGAGGAGTTCGGCGACGAGCGCGCCGACGCGCGCTATGTCTGGGTGCTCGATCCTATCGACGGCACCAAGTCGTTCATTTCCGGCATGCCGGCCTGGGGCACCTTGATCGGGCTGCTGAAGGACGGTGCCCCGGTCTTCGGCATGATGCATCAGCCCTTCATCGGCGAATATTTCAGCGGCGATGGCGCGAGCGCGAACTATCGCGGGCCGGCCGGCGCGCGGCACCTGTCGGTGCGCAATTGCGCCGCACTGAAGGAAGCCGTGTTGTTCACCACAAGCCCACTTTTGATGAGCGATCAGGAGCGCGGACTCTTTCAGAAAGTCGAGCGTGCCGCACGACTCTCGCGCTATGGCGGCGACTGCTATGCCTATTGCATGGTCGCCGCCGGCTACGTGGATCTCGTGATCGAGGCCGGCCTGAAGCGCCACGACGTGATGCCGCTCATTCCCATCATCGAAGGCGCGGGCGGCCTCGTCACCGACTGGACCGGCGCATCGGCGACGAACGGCGGCCGCATCATCGCCGCCGGCGACCGCCGCGTGCACGAACAGGCGTTGAAGCTCCTCGCGGGCTAGAACAGGATGAACTCAGATTGAATCGCCTCGGCTTGCCCCGCCCTCCGCTCATTCCCGCGCCGCGCTGGCGGGCGATAGCGAGCGGCCAGCGCGGCAACCTTACAATAGCCGCGCCGCCGCGCTGTCGAAGAAGCCAGCGCGGCGACCATACGATTTCTTGCACTCGCCCTGATCCTCGGGTCGAGCCCGAGGAGGGCGAGCAAGACAACAAGGATCGGGTGCGGCAAGCGGGAATCCAGCTGTTTCTGCGCTGGGTCCCCGCTGGAGTTCATCCCCGGGCCGGCCGAAGGCCGGACCCGGGGACGGGGACGAACGGGAGAGGGGCCGCCCGCCCAATGCTTCGCCTAACCGCATCATGCTTTGGCAACTCAGCGATACATCGGCGAACCGACGACCGGCGGCGATCCCGGAATGAACGCGTCGAACGCGGCCCAGAACTGGCCGCGGAACACGTCGCGCTCCATCAGGATTTCGTGCCGGCTTCCCGAGATCACGAGATGCGCGCCGGCCCGCAAACGCATGGCAAAGCGTTCGATCGCGGCGTTCGAGACGATCTCGTCTTTCCCGGCCGCCAAGATAAGCAATGGCTGGCGAATTTCCGTCGCGTAAGCGGGGTCGGCGATCCGCTCCATCAACTGAAATGCTGCGTGCGTCCAGGCAACTGTCGGCGAGCCGAGCGCAAGCTCGGGCGCGCTCTGGATGATCGACGCCGTCCGCTCGTAGCGTACGGGATCCGACGTGGCCCGGTTGTTCGAAAACGGCCGGTGCGCGACCGGCTCCGGGCCGCCGCCGGGCACGTACATTCGTCCGAGGCCGATCATGCGGGCGATGTTCGCCGCGTATGGCAGGATGGATTGTCCGCGCATGCCGTCGAAGCGAAACAGCGGCGCCGTCAGCACCATGCGGTCGAACCAGCGCCGGCCCTGTTGCACCGCTTCGAGCAGGATGAGCCCGCCCATCGAATGCGCGAGCGCGAATAACGGCGGCGGGCAGTCGGGCAGCACCACTTCGCGGATCAGCGCCTCGAGATCGAGCTGATATTCGTCGAAGTTCTTGACGTAGCCCTTGCGCGGATCGCGCAGCCGCCGGTCCGACGCCCCCTGCCCGCGCCAGTCGAGCACCGTTACCGCAAAGCCGCGCCGGCGCAGCTCCTCCACCACCTCGAAATATTTTTCGATCATATCGGCGCGCCCGGGCAGCACGCACACGGTGCCGCGGCGCGGAGCCGTCGGGTTCCAGCGCGCATAGCGCAACTTCACGCCGTCGAGCGTCGTGAGTTGGCCTGCCACGGCGCCGTCGGGCACCGGGTTCGCCGGAATGGCGTGGAGGTTCATGGAATTTGGCTATGATGATTGCGCCTGACGCGAGTTCAGACGTTCGAGTTACAACGGCTCCGGCGCTGCGGCAATGTCGGCCGGCTCAACGGCCGCCCTGATTGAGCACGCGCACGCCGACGATTTCGCCGGTCGGTCCGATCACGAGTTGCACCCGCTCGCCCGCGGGACCGACCGCCTCCGTGATCGACGTATTTCCGCGCCGCTCGACCGGGCCGATATTGTTGAAGCCGCGCGCCTTCAGCGAGTTCGCGACATCGCCCGGACCGACCGGCGCCTTGGGCGCCGTGACCGCCCCGCCGCGGTCGAAATAATAATTGGGCAACTGCGGAGACGGCCCTCTGCGTATGACCGGTGCGCTTTGCGGTGGTGACGGCGGCATCAGGACGCGCGGCCGGTTCCAATTGCCGAAGCCCTGCGCACCTGCGGCAGCCGGCGCCAACAGCAAGGCGAGCGCCAAGGCCGCTCCGAGCCTCGCCTTTATCCGCCTCGCCATGCCTCGCTCCCGCCGTGCTGCGTGCAATGCCTCGTCGGACATGCCTCCTCAAGCGCTTTTGTTGGGGTTAACCCGCAAGGGCTGAACAGGGTCCGAAGTGGCCGTTCATCTGCCGTTCATCTTCGAGACAGCCCCGGCATTCGGCCTATCCCCCTTGCGGCACGCCCAACCCGAAACCATATCGCAGCCGCGCAGGCCCCTCGGGGTTGCGCGAGAACCGGCCCGGCTTCGGCGGGCCATCCTGCATGTCGCTTCAAAGGAGGATATGCCATGCGAACTTTCGATCTGACTCCCCTCTATCGCTCCACGGTCGGCTTCGACCGGCTGTTTTCGCTGCTCGACTCGTACGGCGACGGCGCTCTGCCCACCTATCCGCCCTACAACATCGAGCGCACCGGCGAGAACGCGTATCGCATTTCCGTGGCGGTCGCCGGCTTCACCGACAACGAACTGAACATCGAGGTGAAGGAAAACACGCTCACGATCCGCGGTGACAAGCAGGTCGCCGAGAAGGATCAGGAGGGCGAGGTGCTCTATCAGGGCATTGCCGCCCGCGCCTTCGAGCGCCGCTTCCAGCTCGCGGACCACGTCCAGGTGACTGGCGCGAGCCTCGAGAACGGCCTCCTGCACGTCGATCTGGTGCGCGAGATCCCCGAGGCCATGAAGCCCCGCCAAATCCCGATCGGGACCGGCAAGGGCCAGGACAAAGGCAAGGTCATCGAGGCCAGGGCGAAAGCCGCCTGAGCATTGACCGACGGTCAATGAAAGAGGGGCGCTCCAGGAGACCGGGGCGCCCCTTCCATTAAATCGAATTGCCTCATTCGAGTGGTTGAACCGGAAACGCAGCCGGCGCTTCGTCGGACTTCGCCTTCGGCTCCGGCGCAGGCGGCTTGGCCGCTTCCGCTTTTGCCGGGGCGCTTTCGCGCTGTGCGACCGACGGCGCATCGGCTGGACGCGGGCGCGGCAGCGGCGCAATCCGCGGAATGGAATCAGCCGGCGTGCGCGCGGCCAATCGTTCCTTCGGCGGCTCTGCCTGTGTGGGCTCCCCGCGCGCGGCGCGGCTTCTGAATTCCGGCGGCACGCCAAGCAGCGGGTCGACCGGTCCGCGCGGCGCCGCGCGCGGCACGCTGTTGGTGATCTCCGCATCCCGGGTGACGACACGCGGACCGGCGCCCGGCGGCGGCAAGTCCTCGGATTGAATGTCATCGCGCGTGATCACTTGCGGACCCGAATAGTTGCCGGGCTGGCCCCGCACGTAAGGCGGAGGCGGCGGGGGACCGTTGCCGCTGAAAAATCCCGGCTCATCGTCGTCTGGCTCGTAACGGGGACGAGGCTGGATCGTCGCGATCTGCGGCGCGCTCGGCGCAAACCGCACGATCTGCCGCACTCGGCCGGAACGGCGGTCCACGGTGACCCTCACTTGCGAGCCCTCCTGCCCGATGGCGTCGATCAGGATGACCGGCCCGTGCACGCGCGGCGGGGCGATCGGCGTGAGTCCGAGCGAACGCACGACCGCGTCGGCCTCATGCGCCGGCATCAGCCCGAAGCCAGACGGCGGATCGATTGGATAAAACTGCGCTGCAGCGGGTGCAGCAAAAAGCGCGAGCGCCGAGGCGGAGACCGCGCCAAACGCCAAGGCGCGGAAGCGCCTACTCGTGTGCGACATCGCAGTTCCCCATTCCTCGTTCGCGTCACCCACCATGCGGACTTCCGCATCCGAATACGGCGTCCGTGCGACCGTGGGCATTTTCAGCAATGCCGTTGCGTCCCGCGGACACTCGCCATAGGTTTCTTTCATTGCAGGAGCCCTGCGGGCAAGCTTCGCTCGCCGCTGCTTGTGCGGGTTGCGGAAAAATGTATATTACCCAGGATAGGACAGTGACACTGTCCCATTAGCGGCGATCGGCGCGCCGGTGATCAAAGAAGAACGCCGCGACGCACGGTGCGCGCGCAGGGGGCGCGCCAGCCGCGCCGACTGACTGGGCGACGTGCCGACGCGGCAACTTGCGCAGGACGCGCCCATCCGATGCAGTCGCGAGGAGAATTGTGGACCGCCGGTGGCGGGCCTGACGGAGAAGAACGCAGCGGACAATGAGCCGGAGTGAACGGGCGAAGATGACGACGACGAAGCGAGCGGTGGCAACGTATCGGCCGGGCGGCGCAAGCCGGCCCGACGAGGCCGTCATGCCCGGCCTCGCTCACGGCCTTCCCTCCGCGCGCGGCCTCTATGATCCGCGTCTCGAGCACGACGCCTGCGGCGTCGGATTTATCGCCGACATCAAGGGCCGCAAGTCGCATCGGATCGTCGAAGACGGTCTCACGATCCTTTTGAATCTCGAGCACCGCGGCGCGGTTGGCGCCGATCCGCGCGCCGGCGACGGCGCCGGCATTCTCGTTCAGATTCCGCACAAATTCTTCGCAAAGGAAGTGAAGAAGCTCGGTTTCGAACTGCCCGCGCCCGGGCAATACGCGGTCGGCTATCTGTTCATGCCGCGCGAGCCGGAATGGCGGAAGGTGATCACCGAAATCTACGCCGAGGAGATCGCACGCGAGGGCATGACGCTGCTCGGCTGGCGCGAGGTGCCCACCGACAATTCCACGCTCGGCTGGTCGGTGAAGCCGACCGAGCCGTTCCACGCAGAGGTCTTCATCGGCCGCGCCAAGCATACCAAGACCAACGACGATTTCGAACGTCGGCTTTACATCCTGCGCAAGACGATTTCCGGCCGCATTTATCGCGAGCGCGAGCGCGCGCTCTCCGGCCATTACCCGGTTTCTCTTTCCTGCCGCACGGTCATTTACAAGGGCATGTTCCTCGCCGACCAACTCGGCACCTACTACCCGGACCTGCACGATCCCGACTTCGAGTCGGGGCTCGCGCTCGTGCACCAGCGCTTCTCCACGAACACGTTCCCCAGCTGGCCGCTCGCGCATCCCTACCGGATGATTTGCCACAACGGGGAGATCAATACGCTACGCGGCAACAACAACTGGATGGCCTCGCGTCAGGCGTCGGTGTCCTCGCCGCTGTTTGGCGACGACATTCAGAAGCTCTGGCCGATCTCCTACGAAGGCCAGTCCGATACCGCCTGCTTCGACAACGCGCTCGAGTTTCTCGTGCAGGGCGGCTACTCGATGGCGCACGCCGTCATGATGCTGATCCCGGAAGCCTGGGCGGGCAACCCGCTCATGGACGAGGATCGCCGCGCTTTCTACGAGTATCACGCGGCGCTGATGGAACCGTGGGACGGCCCCGCCGCGATCGCCTTCACCGATGGCCGCCAGATCGGCGCCACCCTCGACCGCAACGGCCTGCGCCCCGCCCGCTGGCTCGTCACCTCCGACGACCGCGTAATCATGGCCTCGGAAGCCGGCGTGCTGCCAATCCCCGAGGAGAAGATCGTCCAGAAGTGGCGCTTGCAACCCGGCAAGATGTTTCTGGTCGACCTCGAAGAGGGCCGCATCGTCTCCGACGAAGAACTGAAGCGCAACCTCGCGCAGCTGCATCCGTACAAGAACTGGCTCAAGCGCACGCAGATGTTCCTCGAGGAGCTGCCGCCCGTGCCGGCGCAGGCGCAGCTTTCCAACCTGGCGCTTCTCGATCGCCAGCAGGCGTTCGGCTACACGCAGGAAGACCTGAAGTTTCTGATGACGCCGATGGCGTCGGTCGGCGAAGAGGCGGTGGGCTCCATGGGCAACGACACGCCGATCTCGGCGTTGTCGGACAAGCCGAAGCTCCTCTACACCTATTTCAAGCAGAACTTCGCGCAGGTGACGAACCCGCCGATCGATCCGATCCGCGAGGAGCTCGTCATGAGCCTCGTCTCCTTCATCGGGCCGCGGCCGAATCTGTTCGACCACAAGGGCGCTTCCAAGCGAAAGCGGCTCGAGGTGCGCCAGCCGATCCTCACGAACGACGATCTGGAAAAGATCCGCTCGATCTCAAAGGTGAAGGGCGCGGGCTTCGAATCGCGCACGCTCGACTCGACCTATCCCGCCGAGGACGGCGCCGCCGGCATGCGCACGGCACTCGAACGTCTCTGCGCCGAGGCCGAGCAGGCGGTGAACGACGACATCAACATCATCATCCTCTCCGATCGCCGCCTCGGCCCCGACCGCGTTCCGATCCCCGCGCTGCTTGCGACCGCGGGCGCGCATCATCACCTGATCCGCAAGGGCCTGCGCACGTCCGTCGGCCTCGTCGTGGAGTCGGGCGAGCCGCGCGAGGTGCATCACTTCGCCTGCCTCGCCGGCTACGGCGCGGAAGCGATCAACCCCTATCTCGCCTTCGAGACGCTCGTCGCGATCCAGGATGAGCTGCCGAAGAAGCTCGGCGAGGCCGAGATCGTGAAGCACTACATCAAGGCGATCGACAAGGGACTGCTCAAGGTGATGTCGAAGATGGGCATTTCCACCTACCAGTCCTATTGCGGCGCGCAGATTTTCGATGCGGTCGGCCTCTCGTCCGACTTCGTGAATCAGTTCTTCGCGGGCACCGCGACTCGCATCGAGGGCGTCGGCCTCGACGAGATCGGCGAGGAAGCCGTGCGCCGCCACCGCGAGGCCTTTGGCGACGCGCCCATCTATCGCCACATGCTCGATGTTGGCGGCGAATATGCTTTCCGCCTGCGTGGTGAGGATCATGCCTGGAACCCAGAGACGGTCGCCGATCTCCAGCACGCCGTGCGCGGAAATCTTCCCGAAAAGTATCGGGCATTCGCCAAGCAAGTGAACGATCAGTCGGAACGGCTCTATACGATCCGCGGTCTGTTCCGCATCAAGTCGGCGGAGCAGGACCGCCGCAAGCCGGTACCGCTCGACGACGTCGAACCGGCGAAGGAGATCGTCAAGCGATTCTCGACCGGCGCGATGTCGTTCGGATCGATCTCGCGCGAAGCGCACACCACGCTCGCGATCGCCATGAACCGGATCGGCGGCAAGTCGAACACCGGCGAAGGCGGCGAGGAGTCGGACCGCTACAAACCGCTGCCGAACGGCGACTCGATGCGCTCGGCGATCAAGCAGGTCGCCTCGGGCCGTTTCGGTGTCACCGCCGAGTATCTCGTCAACTCGGACATGATGCAGATCAAGATGGCGCAGGGCGCGAAGCCCGGCGAAGGCGGCCAGTTGCCCGGACTCAAAGTCGACCGGACCATCGCTAAGGTTCGCTATTCGACGCCGGGCGTGGGGCTCATCTCCCCGCCTCCGCATCACGACATCTATTCGATCGAAGACCTCGCGCAGCTCATCTTCGACCTGAAGAACGTGAACCCGGACGGCTGGGTGTCGGTGAAGCTCGTCTCCGAGGTCGGCGTCGGCACGGTCGCCGCCGGCGTCTCCAAGGCGCGCGCGGACCACGTGACGATCGCGGGCTTCGAGGGCGGCACCGGCGCCTCGCCCCTCACCTCGATCAAGCACGCGGGTTCGCCCTGGGAGATCGGCCTCGCCGAGACCCACCAGATCCTCGTGATGAACCGCCTGCGCGGCCGCATCGCAGTCCAGGTCGACGGAGGCATTCGCACCGGCCGCGATGTCGTGATCGGCGCGATGCTCGGCGCCGACGAATTCGGCTTCTCCACCGCGCCCCTGATCGCGGCGGGCTGCATCATGATGCGTGTGTGCCATTTAAATACCTGCCCAGTCGGCATTGCGACGCAGGACCCGGTCTTGCGCAAGCGTTTCGTCGGTACGCCGGAGCACATTATCAATTACTTCTTCTTCGTCGCCGAGGAGGTGCGCGAGCTCATGGCCGAACTCGGGTACCGCACGTTCAACGAGATGATCGGCCAGATACAGATGCTCGATCGCACGCGCGTAATCGATCACTGGAAGGCCAAGGGCCTCGATTTCTCGCGCCTGTTCCTGAAGCCGGACGCGCCCGAAGGCGTGAATATTTACCGGTGCGAGCCGCAGGACCACAAGATTCACGAGATCATCGACCGCAAGCTCATCGCCGAGTGCCGCGCCGCCATCGATCGCGGCGCCCCGGCCAAGCTCGAGATGCCGATCAAGAACACCGATCGGGCCGCCGGCGCGATGCTGTCCGGAGAGATCGCCAAGATCTACGGACATGCCGGGCTGCCGGACGATACCATTCACGTGAAATTCGCCGGCACCGCCGGCCAGAGCTTCGGCGCTTGGCTCGCGCGCGGCGTCACCTTCGAGCTCGAGGGCGAGACCAATGACTATTGCGGCAAGGGCCTCTCGGGCGGCCGCATTATCGTCTATCCGCCCCGCCGATCCGGCGTCGTTCCTGAAGAGGCGATCATCGTCGGCAACACCGTGCTCTACGGCGCGATCGAAGGCCAATGCTATTTCCGCGGGATCGCCGGCGAGCGCTTCGCCGTGCGCAACTCGGGCGCCATCGCCGTGATCGAGGGCGCCGGCGACCATTGCTGCGAGTACATGACCGGCGGTGTAGTGGTGGTGCTAGGGAGGACCGGCCGCAATTTCGCCGCCGGCATGTCGGGCGGCATTGCCTACGTGCTCGATGAGCACGATGATTTCGCGAAGTTCTGCAACCTCGCGATGATCGAGTTCGAGCCGGTTCCGGAAGAAGAGGAGGTGAATGCCCGTTTGTACGGTCAAGCCGGAGATCTGCAGACGCACGGACGCGTTGACATCATGTCTGACCTGAGCCGCTTCGACGCCGAACGGTTGCATTATTTGATTTCGAACCACGCCCGCTATACCGGGTCGCGCCGCGCGGCCGAAATCCTTGCGAACTGGAATCAGTATCGGCCCAAGTTCCGCAAGGTGATGCCGGTCGAGTACCGGCGCGCGCTCGCCGAGTTGCAAAAGGCGAGCACGATGCAGGCGGCCGAATAGGCACTTATGCGTAGCACCGCTTCTGTTCTCGCTATTCTGACAGTCGTCGGTCAGACACAAGTCGCTATGGCTCAGACAAGTCCGCCGTGCGCCTATTGTCGCGCAATTGCGCATTTTCGGAAGTGCGATCGACCGCTCGAGCAGACGATCAAATTCACGGCCAAAGTTGTCCGCGTTGAGCAATCACGCTGCTCGCAGATTTTGGTCGCCGAGAGGCAGAAAGCGCTGGACGCGAAGTTGCCGTCTGTTGTTCGAATTGATCTAGGTTTTTGCTTAGTCTGGGCTGGAAAAATCGGCGACACCATCGATCTGGCGGTCTCCGATCAAAGCAGTTCCCGCGGAAATGTTTACTCCCTCGCCTGTCGCCATTGGTAAAGATCGACCAGCAATGGGCAAGGTAACCGGCTTCCTGGAGATCGATCGGAAGGATCGGCCCTACGCGCCGGTGTCCGAACGCGTGCGCCATTTCCGCGAATTCGTGCAGCCGCTGGCCGAGCAGGAGACCCGCGACCAGGCTGCGCGCTGCATGGATTGCGCGATTCCCTATTGCCACACCGGCTGCCCGGTGAACAACCAGATTCCCGACTGGAACGATCTCGTCTATCGCGGCGACTGGCAGACGGCGATCACGAACCTGCACTCCACCAATAATTTCCCGGAGTTCACGGGCCGCGTCTGCCCGGCGCCCTGCGAGGCGGCGTGTACGCTCAATCTCATCGAGCAACCGGTCACGATCAAGACCATCGAGTGCGCGATCATCGACCGCGCCTGGCAGGAGGGCTGGGTCAAACCCGAGCCGCCCACGCACAGGACCGGCAAATGCATCGCCGTCGTCGGCTCGGGCCCGGCGGGGCTCGCCTGCGCGCAGCAACTCGCCCGCGCGGGCCACGAAGTGCATGTCTATGAGCGGTGGGCCAAGGCCGGCGGGCTTCTGCGCTACGGCATTCCCGATTTCAAGATGGAACGATATCATGTCGACCGCCGCATCGAGCAGATGGAGGCCGAAGGCGTCACCTTTCACTACGATGCCCACGTCGGCATCAACCTGCCGATCGAGGAGATCGTGAAGGACTACGACGCCGTCGTGCTCGCAGGCGGCGCCGAAAAGTCGCGCGACCTGCCGATTCCAGGGCGCGAGCTCGACGGCATTCATTTCGCCATGGACTTCCTGCCGCAGCAGAACCGCCGCGTATCCAACGAGCCGCAGGACGTGAAGCCGATTCTGGCCTCCGGCAAACATGTGGTGGTGATCGGCGGCGGCGACACCGGGTCCGACTGCATCGGCACGTCGTTCCGCCAAGGCGCGCTTTCCGTGACCAATTTCGAGCTCATGCCGCAGCCGCCGGTGAACGAAAACAAGAACCTCACTTGGCCGAACTGGCCGTTGAAGCTCCGCACCTCGTCGAGCCATGAGGAAGGGGCCGAGCGCGAGTTCTCCGTGCTGACGCAGAAATTCGAGGGCGAGAACGGCCACGTGCACAAGCTTCACTGCGTGCGCGCCGACGAGAAATTCATGCCCATACCCGGGACCGAATTCGAGCTCCCTGCCGATCTCGTTCTGCTCGCGATGGGCTTCGTCTCGCCCGTGCACGAGGGCATGATCGAAAAGCTCGCGCTGAAGCTCGATAGCCGCGGCAATGTCGAGGCGGACACGCTGAAGTACCAGACTTCCGTGCGGAAGGTATTCGCTGCCGGCGATATGCGCCGCGGCCAATCACTCGTCGTCTGGGCGATCCGTGAAGGCCGCCAGGCCGCGCGCTCGGTCGACGAATTCCTGATGGGCTCGTCCACGCTGCCGCGCTGAACACTGGGCAACGCTCAGCGAGCGCGATTGGCTTCCGGGACCGTGATGATCTGCGGCCCGTTCTTGGACGGCGTGATCACCGTCGGCAGGGGCGCCGGACTTTTTTGTGCCGTTTCATTCGCGGCCGCGGATGCCGCGGAGCTAGACGCGGGCGGCGCGGCCCGGGCAGCCGTAGGCGCCGCTGGGGTCGCATTCGGTAGCGCAAGCTTCTGCGCGGAGCCCTCCTGCGGCGCAACCGTCACCGCCGAGCGCGGCCAGCGGAAATCGTCCGCGCGCCCGCCCACCGGCTCCGTCGGCATGCCCTCGACAAGCACGCGCGTCGCCATGGCGTCTGCGCTTGCATTCTTCGGCGTCTCGCCGCCTGCGAGCTGGCCGACCGGCCCCGACGGCTGCGTCAACGGCAGCACCGGACCAGCGATCGGCCGGCCCGACGGCGCAACCTCGGGCCCCTCGCGCGGCACGACAGGACCGCGCGGTCCCTGGTCGAACAGGCGGATCAGATCGCGCTCCACGTAATGCGCCACCTTGCGCGCGCCCGCGCGCGAGAAATGCACGCCGTCGCCCATGCGCAGGCGTCGAATTTGCCCGTCGAGCGCTGGCCCCATGAAAACGAACGCCTCCGCTTCATTGACGAAGCCGTCCCAGATGTCGACATAGATCGCGCCGAGGGCTTGGGCGCGCTCCCGCAGGATCTCATTGATATAGGGAAGGTCGGCGTGCAGCCGCGCATTCTGCATCGACGGCTGGCCGACAACGATTACCGGTACACCCTTGGCCCTCGCCGCGGCGATCATTGCGTCGACGCGCTGAACGTAGAGCTCGCGCCAGCGATCCGTGCGGAACTCATGCTGGCCCGCCTGATCGCGCAACACCTGACGGTCATTGGTGCCCAGCATCACGACGATCGCGTTCGCCTTCTCGTTTTCCAAGAGCGCCGGCAACTGTGCCGGCCAATCGTAGAAATCGGCACGCACAAGGCCGCTGCTTCCCCTCGTCTTCTTGGCAATGGCAATCTCCGGACGTTCCTCGAAGAACGCGTCGGCGAGACCCTGAGCAAGCTGGTCGGCGAGCGAGTCGCCGATCACGATCACGTAGTGAGTCGCCTGCGTCGCGCGATGCTTGTCCGCGGCCTCGCTCGAACCGTAGATGGTCCCGCCCTCGGGCTCCGGCGGCGGCCCGATTTCGGCCGGCCGCGGCGGCCGCACCTCGCGCGGGAAGCTGTTGAACGGCGCCTGGATTCCCGGCCGGAATGGATCGCGCAGAAAGAAAAAGCGGTCGTCGCGCGGCCATTGGGCCTGCGCCGGCGACGCTACGGCCGCCAGCACGCCTACCGAGATTGCGGCGGCAAAGATCGAACGCAGGATCGCGGACCAAGCCATGGCTGAGAATAGGCCTTCGAAACGGGCTTAGCGATGGCCGAGTTTCCGGGCCATTTCAAGGCTGCCCGCATTCCGCAACGGGACCGCGCGGGTTCCCTCAGCGCGCCTTGCGCAGACGCTCCAAAACCTTGCTGTTCGCGAAGCCGTCCGCCAGGAGGCCGGCGCGCGCCTGGAAGTCGCGAATCGCGGCTCGCGTGCGCGCGCCGAGCTGTGCGTCCGCCTCGCCGCGATAGAGCCCCAGCCCCGCGAGCCGCTGCTGCATTTCGAAGCGCTCCGTGCGCGACAACGGCAACTCGTCGCGCGGCCAGGCCTGCGCAAACGGATCGCCGCCGCGGATGCGGTCGGCGAGATGCCCAACCGCGAGCGCGTAAGATTCGGACGGGTTGTATTTCATGATCGCGCGGAAATTATCGATCACGATGAACGCGGGCCCGTGCGCGCCGGCCGGAAGCAGCAAGTTTCCCGCGTCGCTCGCGCGCGGAAACGCCTTGCCGCCGACGCGCCGCACGCCGAGCGCTTCCCATTCGCGCGGACTCTTGCGGATCGAGCGGTCGACGAGCAGGAAATCGAACCCACGCGGCAACACGACCTCGTAGCCCCAGGTCGCGCCCGCGTGCCAGCCGTCCTTCTTGAGATTGTTGGCCGTCGACGCGATCACGTCCGGAATCGAGGTAACGACATTGCGCCGGCCATCGCCGTCGAAGTCGACCGCGTAGCGCTTGAACGAAGTCGGCATGAACTGCGTCGGCCCGAACGCGCCGGCCCAGGAACCCTTGAGGTGCTCGACCGGCACGTCGCCGCGGTCGAGGATTTCCAGCGCCGCCAGGAATTCGTCGCGGAAATAATTCTGCCGCCGGCCGATACAGGCGAGCGTCGCGGTCGAGCGGATCACCGGCCGCTCACCGCCCTGAGTGCCGAAATTCGATTCGATGCCCCAGATGGCCGCGATGATGTGGCGATCGACGCCATAAGCGCGCTCGACGGCGTCGAACGCCGTCGCGTGCCTCGCCACGACCTCGCGTCCGGTCGCGATGCGCCTTTCGTTCACGAGGAGATCGAGGTATTCCCAGACAGGCTTCGAGAATTCAGGTTGCCGATCGAGCAGTTCCATGATCTGCAACTCGGGCTCGAGCCCGCGCGTCGCCCCGTCAAAAGTCGCGCGCGAGACGCCGCGCCGTGCCGCATGCGGCCAGAGCGAGCCGAGGCAGTGGGGGAAATTCGCGGTCGCGGCCATGATCGCCTGCGGCATCATCTGCGGATGGCCTGAGCCCTCCGCGGGCCCCGATTGCGGGACTGATGCAGTCGTGACTTCGCTGACCTGGCTAAAGGCCTCCTGCCCGCACGCCGCGAGCAACGGCATCGCAGCCGCCGCGAGCAAACGTACCACCCCGCGCGCCAAGCGGCGCCGGGCCGCGAAATTCGCGGTGTATGGGGTCAAGCGGGTCATGAAGCCTTTTCGTCCGTCCGGCCGCAGTTTACCCCCGATTGGTCTTAAGAAATTGCTGCTCGCGCCGGGGGCATTCAGCGTTGCAGCCGCAGGCCCACCAGCACGATATTCGCGGTGTAATCCTGGCCCGGAACGTTGGAGTTGAGCTGTTCGCGCCGTACCTCGCCTTTGAGGGCGGCATAGCGGTTGAAATAATAGGTGAGCGAGGCCGAAAGCCCGAGCCGGTCGTCGCGGCGGCCGGCGCCGCGATAGTCCTCGATCCCGTAGCTCACGCTCGCCGATCCGATCAGCCAGCGCCGGAACGCATGGTCGATGGCGACACTGGCCTGGTGCGTGAACACGCCCGAGGCACCCGCAAGCGTGGTCTCGCCGATCTCGGAGTTTGCCTTCAGCGTGACCCGGGTCAGCGCCGTCGCCTTCCAGACGAGCGACGCGTCGAAGATGAGGCCGGAGACATCATCGAGCGTCGGATCGCGGTAGTGCCGCCGCGCGTAGCCCGCCGAGGCTTCGCCGGTGAGAATCCCCTCGCGCGCAAATTCAACTCCTGCCCGCGCCGTCATGCCGTTGGAGTCGCGCATGACGCCGCTGGAATCCGTCTCCAGATCGTACACGCGCCGGTCCACGCCCGCCTCGATGAAGGGCTTTATGCCCGGCGTCACCTCGTAGCTGCCGCGTAACGCCGTCCCGTACGAAATGTAGTCGCGGTCGGACAGATCCTCGACGCCGCCCGAGATCAGCTTCGCGTCCTGATAGGCGCTGCGTTCGACCGTTCCGCGCAGGCCGAGCTCGAGCCGGTTGAACCGGTGCACGTATCCGGCGGTGCCGGCGAACGTGTAAACGTTGGGCGGACGTTTCGCGGACGTGACGGAATCGGGACTGCCCGCGGCCTCCGTCGTGAGCGCAGCCCTGCCCTCGAGCTCGATGCGGCTCACCGAGGTCACGTCGATGCGGCCGCGCAGCTTCGCCTCCGCCTCCGGCCGGTCGTTGCCGGAAACCTGCAGATAGTCGGTGAACGCGCCGCGCAGCTCGCTCGCAAGCTCATGCCGCGACCAGTTCGACTTCGTCTCGACCTTTGCCGCGACCATCGTGAAGCGCGAGCCGCGCCCGCCCGCGGTGCGGAACGGATTGTCGTCGTAACCCGCGGAAAGCTCTGCGCTCGACTTCACGTCGAAGCTGCCGACGCGAACGCCGACCGGCCCGAACGGCTCCTCTTCCTCTAGGCGGCGAGGCGCCGGGCGTGGCACCGTGCCGGTCACGTCATCGTCGGGCGTCCCGCGCACGCGCGCGGCGAGCTTCGCCGCTGCGGAAGCCAGCGCCGCGGCTTCGCTCTGTTTCGCCTTGCTGGTGGATTTCGTCTGCTTCGCGCCTGCCGGTGGTGCATTGGTCGACACGAATCCGGTGTCGCCCGCGCCCGCACCCGGCGGCGATCCGAAGGTCATGCGACTGGAAGCGCTGCGCGTCTTGCTCGAAGGCGTGAGCGTCGAGCGCAATCCGAATTGATCCTCGAGCGTCGCCTGGCCGAATGCGGCAGCCGCTACGCAAGCGACGAACGCGAGCACGAGGGTCGCGCGCACGGGCGCGGTCGAGGAAAGGCACGGCAATTAAAGGCTCTCTCGCGCTTTTTGTTGGTTAATGAATCTAAAACGGGCATGGTTAACGGACCCTTGTATCCACCGGCCGAGTCGCGCCCCGCCCCTCGCCGTGCTAGGAAAATCGCGGGTAACGGGGAGTTTTGTCGCGTGGCCAGCCCGAAAAGCCGCAAATCCGAGACCCGGGAGGCTGCCTCCAGCCTCGTTCAGTCCGCCCTGCGGACCCTGGAAACCGAGGCCGCCGGGCTCTCCGCCCTTGCCGCCGCCATCGCCGACGGGCTTGGCGTCCCCTTCATCACTGCAATCGAGAAAATCCGTTCCGCCACGGGCCGCGTGATCGTCACCGGCATGGGCAAGAGCGGCCACGTCGGCCGTAAGATCGCCGCCACGCTCGCCTCCACCGGAACGCCCGCCTATTTCGTGCATCCCGGCGAAGCGAGTCACGGCGACCTCGGCGTGATCTCGCGCGAGGACGTGATTATCGCCCTTTCCTGGTCCGGTGAGACGGTCGAGCTCAAAGACCTCATCGATTACGCCAAGCGCTTCCGGGTCGCGCTGATTGCGGTCACCGCAAGCGTCGACTCGACGCTCGCCAAGGCCGCGGACATTGCGCTGATCGTGCCGGCCGCTCGCGAGGCCTGCCCGCTCGGGCTTGCTCCCACGACCTCGACGCTCATGCAGCTCGCGCTCGGCGACGCGCTCGCGGTCGCGCTCTTCGAGAGCCGCGGCTTTACCGCGCTGGATTTCAAGGCGCTGCACCCGGGCGGACGCCTCGGCGCGAGCCTCACCTTCGTGCGCGACGTGATGCACAAGGGCACGAAGCTGCCGCTCGTCAGACGCGGTACGCGCATGAGCAACGCCGTCGTGGAAATGTCGACCAAGGGATTTGGCTGCGTCGGCGTTATCGATGCGGACGGTGCGCTCCGCGGTATCGTCACCGATGGAGACCTGCGCCGTCACATGCGGGACGATCTGCTTGCCTGCGACGTCGACAAGGTGATGACGGCGAATCCGAAAACGATTCGTCCGGATCAACTCGCGGCCGAGGCGCTCGAACAGCTCAATTCCGGCAAGGTGACTGCCCTCTTCGTGGTCGAAAAGGCAAAGCCCGTCGGCCTCGTCCATGTCCACGATCTGCTGCGCCTCGGCGTGGCCTGACGTTCACATCCAGCCCTTCAGTTCGCGCTCGACGAGATTGCGGATCACAGCCATTCCGCCGTCTGAATCGTTGAGACACGGGACCGCGCGGAAATTCTTGCCGCCGTGGTGACGGAAAATTTCCGCGTTCTCGCCGGCGATCTCCTCCAGCGTCTCCAGGCAATCGGCTGCGAAGCCAGGCGTCACGACCGCGAGTGCCTTGACCCCTTCTTCGGCCAGCATCTTCACGGTCATGTCCGTGTAGGGCTTGAGCCATTCGGCGCGGCCGAAGCGCGACTGGAACGTCATGCGGAAACGCCTTTCATCGAGCTTCAGCCGCTCGCGCAGGAGTCGCGCCGTCTCCATGCAATGGCGCGGGTATGGATCGCCCTTCGCGGCATATTCCTCGGGAATGCCGTGGAACGAGGCGAGAATTACCTCGGGCCGCCAGGACAGTTTCGCGAGGTCCGCCTCGATCGACGCCGCCACTGCCTCGATGTAAACGGGATCGTCGAAATAAGGCGGCGCCACGCGCAAGGCCGGTTGCCGGCGCATCTTCGCGAGCGTCTCGAACGCCTTGTCGACAACGCTCGCCGTCGTCGCCGCCGCGTATTGCGGATAGAGCGGTGCGAGCAGGATGCGCTCACAGCCCTGCGCCTGGAGCACCTCGATGCGCGATCCAAGCGAAGGATTGCCGTAGCGCATGCCCCAGTCGACGAGCACGCGCTCGCCTTGCGCGAAATGCGCGGCAAGCTTTTCCGCCTGCGACCGGGTGATGGTCTTGAGCGGAGATTCATTCTTCTCGCGATTCCAGATCTTGTCGTAGTCGCGGCCCTTGGCCTGCGGGCGGCGCGTCAGCACGAGGAAATTCAGGATGAACCACCACACGACGCGATTCGTCTCGATCACGCGCCGGTCGGAAAGAAATTCCTTCAGGTACCGCCGCATCGACCAGTAATCGGTCGCATCCGGCGTGCCGAGATTGACGAGCAGCACGCCGCCGCGGCCCCGTTCCTCGGCCCGATGCCCGGCGGGCAGATGCATTTGATCGGCAGGCGATGTCTTCGGCGCTTGCATGGCCCGTCTATGGAGCGCGGGCGCAATAGCGTCAATTGCAGCACAATTTGCACCGCTGGCTGGACCCCGGCTCGGGCGGCTGCGCCGCCCGTCCGGGGAACGGCGATGACTGTTGACGTTCCCCGGGCGAGCGCGGACGAAAGTCCG
>JBBDYN010000062.1:0-39262 GCA_040901465.1 Xanthobacteraceae bacterium | reverse complement strand
CCCCCCCCCCCCCCCCCCCCCCCCCCCACCCCGGGGGTCCAGACGGCGCGCTACTTGTAACTCCGCTCGTCGGCGATCACTTTTCCGTCGTTGGGCAGCATGCCGGGCGCGACGAGCTCCACCTTGCCCTTGAGTTTGGTGATGGCTTGCACGGTCTCGGCGATCGTGTCGGCAAGGGGCGCGTCGCGCGCGCCGGTCTCGGCCTTCAGCGTCATCGCGTCCACTTCGCCCTCGCGCGTGACCACGAGCCGCAGACGCGTGAGCTCGGGGTGACGTTTCCCAATCTCGGCGATCTGCTCCGGCCGCACGAACATGCCCTTCACTTTCGTCGTCTGATCGGCGCGGCCCATCCAGCCCTTGATACGCGCGTTCGTGCGCCCGCACGGCGAGCGGCCCGCGAGTACGGCCGACAGATCTCCGAGCGCGAGCCGGATCCAGGGCCGCCTCAGGTCGAACGAGGTGACAACTACCTCGCCGACCTCGCCTTCCGGCACCGGGTCACCCGTCCCCGGCTTCACGATCTCAAGCAGCACGTCCTCGCACACGACCATTCCCTCGCGCGCGGATGTCTCATAGGCAACGAGCCCAAGGTCGCCGACCGCATAGGTCTGGTACGCGTCGATGCCCCACGACTTCACCTCGGCCTGCAGCGACGCCGGGAATGCGGCGCCGGAAACCACGGCCTTGCGGATCGGGAAGTCGGCCTTGCCCGCGGCGACCCAGGCGTCACGCAGGATCTTCAGGAAATCCGGCGTCCCCGTGTAGACGACGGGCTTCAGGTGCTCGATTGCGATCAATTGCTGCTCGGTGTTGCCGGGACCGGCCGCGATCACCGGACAGCCGAGCGCGCGGGCGCCGAGATCGAGCATGAACCCGCCCGGCGTCAGATGATAAGCAAAGGTATTGAGCACGATGTCGCCCTTGCGCACGCCGGCAGCGAACAGGCCGCGCGCCACCCGCCAGGGGTCGGATGCGTCGGTCTCCGGCTGGAACACTGGGCCCGGCGACATGGAAAGCCGCGCATAGGCGGAGGCCGGTTCGGGCAGAAGCGAGCCAAACGGCGGATCGACCTTGACGAGCGCCGGCAGGTCGGACTTGCGGAAGACCGGCAGCTTGGCGAGCGCCACACGGCTCGTCACCGATTTCACGTCGATGCCCGCAAGATGCTTGGCCCAACCCGGCGCGCGCAACGCAGCCGCGACAAGCGCAGGCAGCAGCGCCATGAGATCGCGCTCGCGCTCGGCAGGGTCGCGGGTCTCGAGGGAATCAAAGAACTCGGCCATTGTCGTTCACCTTGCTTGTCGCCCGATCGAGGCGCGCCGAAGTGTCACGGCCGCGCCGCGTAGAAGGCGATCACCTGACTCTTGAGTTTGAGCGGCTCGAACCCGCGAAAGCCCGCTTCGCGCACGAGCTGCTCAAGCCGCGACGGGCCGAGGCAGGTGCCGAGCCCCGGGCCGCCGCTCGCAAGCGACTGCGTCATGCAGTGAAACAGGCTGAAACCGTAGTACATCGTGCCGATGGCGTTGCGGTTGTCCTCGAGCCGGTCCGCAGCGCGCGGCTCGACGATGAAAAGCGTGCCGTCGGGTTTCAGGAGCGCACGGATTTCCCGCAGCGTTTTGAGCGGCTCGGCGAGATCGTGGATGCAGTCGCACGCGGTGATCAGGTCGAAGCCGCCGTCGACGAGAGGACTGCCCGTCGTGCCCGCTACGAAGCGGATGCGGTCGCCGAGCTTCTCAGCAGTCGCGAACTCGCGCGCCCGGCGGATCGATTGCTCGTCGGGATCGAGCCCCACGATCTCGGCCTTGGGAAAAGCCTTTGCAAGTGCGATCGCCACGCGCCCGACGCCGCAGCCGACGTCGAGCGCCCGGGCGCCGGCCTCCAAGCGCGCGGCGGCGTCCGGCATCGCTTTGAGCCAATAGCTCGTGAGACGATGCTCGTAGTGCCCGCGGTTGATCAGATCGACCGCCTCGACGCCTTCCGGTCCATATTCGTGGAAGTGCACGCCGCCGCCCTTCTGGAACGCTTCCGCCACCTCGGGCGCGGCGCGCAGGAGAACCGGCGCGAAGCAGAACAGACCGCCCATGAAGTGATCCGTCTCGTCGGACGCGAGGAGATAGGCATGCTCCTCCGGCAGTTCGTAGGTCTCTTCCGCTGCCTCGTATTCGAGATAGCCGGCAGCAGCCATGCCCTTCAGCCACTCCTCGACGTAGCGTCGCTGGAGGCCTGACTCGCGCACCACGTCGTCGAGCCGCATCGGCCCCCTGCCCGCCATCGTCCGGAACAGGCCGGTCTTCGTGCCGACATAGGCCATGCCGGCCGTCATCGCACCCGCCATGTCGGCATACAGGTGATCGGCGAAGGCCTTGATCTTGTCCTTGTCCACCGCGCTCACACCAAAGCTGCCAGCGCGACGAGCGCCGTTAGCCGCGCCATGAGATCGCGCTCGCGCTCGGCGGGATCGCGGGTTTCCAGATTGTCGTAGTGGTCAGGCATTTTCGGCGATTACCCTTAAGCGTGCTGCGGACGTTCTTCCGCTCGTCCCCGCGAAAGCGGGGACCCATACGAACCCGGCGCTGGATTCCCGCTTTCGCGGGAATGACCGGAGAAATGAGTAAGCCACCGGCCGCGCGCCGTCCCGGAATGACAAGCTAAGCCAACCAGCGCTTGCGCCGCTTGTAGTGCTTCACGTCGCGGAACGAGCGACGGCCGGCCTCGCCGATGCCGAGATAGAATTCCTTCACATCCTCGTTCTCGCGCAAGGCCTTGGCTTCGCCGTCGAGCACGACGCGCCCGTTCTCGAGGATGTAGCCGTAGCGCGCGTAACGCAGCGCCATGAACGTGTTCTGCTCGGCGAGCAGGAACGAGACGTTCTCCTTTTCGTTCAGCGCGTGCACGATCTCGAAGATTTCCTCGACGATCTGCGGTGCCAGCCCCATCGACGGCTCGTCGAGCAGGATCATCTTCGGCCGCGACATCAGCGCGCGGCCGATCGAGGTCATCTGTTGCTCGCCCCCGGACGTGTAGCCGGCAAGCGCGCTACGCCGCTCCTTGAGACGCGGGAAATAGCTGTAAACGAGATCGAGGTCGGCCCGGATCGCGGCCTTGCCGTCCTTGCGCGTGAAGGCGCCGGAGAGAAGATTTTCCTCGACGGTGAGATGGCCGAAACAGCGCCGCCCCTCCATCACCTGGATGCAGCCGCGGCGCACGAGATCGTTCGGTGTGAGCCGGTCGACGCGCTCGCCATCGAACTCGATCGAACCCTTGGTGACTTCGCCGCGTTCCGCTCGGATGAGATTGGAGATTGCCTTGAGCGTCGTCGATTTGCCGGCGCCGTTCGCGCCGAGCAGCGCGACAATGCTGCCCGCAGGCACCGAGAGCGACACGCCCTTCAGCACCAGGATCACATGGTCATAGACCACCTCGATGTTATTGACGTCGAGGATCGGCTGGTTCACCGGCGCAGCTGCGACCGTGCCAGATGTCGCCGCGGCGGCTGCGGTCATTCAACGCTCCGATCTGTCGCCTGAGTCTTGCAACTTGGGAGGGGCGGACGCCGCCCCTCCCGCTTTCGATCGCCTCCCGCGACGTTAGCTCGGCTTCGAGCAATCGCGTGGCGTAATGTTCTTCTCCTTGGCGTACCGTGCGGCCGATTCTCTGACCATGGGCACCAGAACGGAGTCGTCGCCTGTAAACCAGTCTGACGTGATCTTCCAGGCCTTGCCATCCCACGTCTGCACGCGGCCCACGCGCGCGCCTTCATGGTCCGTGCACGAGGTCTTCAACGGCCGCAGCACGCCTTCGAAGCCGAGCTGCTTGATGCGGTCGGCGGTCACGTTGAGGTTCTCGAGACCCCAACGTACCTGCTCGCCGGTCAAAGGCTTCTTGCCGAACCGCTCCTGCGCGGTGCGGATCGCCTCAATGCCGAACATCGAGTTGATCAGACCGCGCACGTAGAGGATCTCGCCGGTCTCCTCCCATTTCGCCAGGCCCTTGCCCTTGTCATAGACGTGCTTCTTCAGATCCTCGTGCAGCTTGAACTGCCCGGCGGTGTGCTGAAGCGCCAGCGCATTGTACCCCTTGGCGCCGTCTTCGGCCGGGCGGACGTCGGGTTCGGCCCCCGACCACCACACACCGATCATCTGCTCGCGCGGGTAGCCGACCGCAACCGCCTCCTTGATCGCCGTCGAGTTCATCACGCCCCAGCCCCACAGCAGCACGTAGTCGGGCCGGTTCTGGCGGATTTGCAGCCACGTCGCCTTCTGCTCGACGCCCGGATGCGTGACCGGCAGCAACATGTTTTCGAAGCCGTGCATCTTTGCACGCTGCTCAAGAAGCGCGATCGGCTCCTTGCCATAGGGCGAGTCGTGATACACGAGCGCGATCTTCTTGCCCTTGAGCTTGTCCCAGCCGCCTTCCTTCTTGGCGATGTGCTGCATGGCGATGTCGGCAGCCGTCCAATAAGTAGCGAGCAGCGGGAAGTTGTACGGGAACACCGAGCCGTCGCGCGAATCGGCTCGGCCATAGCCCATGTGGAGCAGCGGGATCTTGTCAGCCGCGGTCTTTTCGGTCAGCGCAAAAGTAACGCCGGTCGAGAACGTATTGACGAAAGCCGCTCCGGTCGGGCCCTTGTTCTTCAGGCGCTCGTAGCACTCGACGCCGCGGTCGGTGGCGTAACCGAACTCGCACTCTTCCCACACGATCTTGACGCCGTTGATGCCGCCGTCACGCTCGTTGATGAGGCTGTAGTAGTCGGCCACCGCGTTCGCGAACGGCACGCCGTTCGGCGCATAGGCACCGGTCCGATAGACCAGCGCCGGAATGAATTGCTCGTTCTGGGCGAGTGCGGGCGCGGCAAGCGCCGTCCCCGAAATTCCCCCCGCCAGCGCGAGCATCACGTGTTTCCTAGACATTGCTTTCCTCCCTTGAACGATCGCGTGCGCTTGCAACGCGCCGTTCTGTTGTTGCGAGGCGCGAGCAACCGCCCGCTCCTTGCTCGATGCTGCCACGGACATGGCCGCCCCTCAATACGGGTACGGCCACAGCCGCAGCTTTTCCTTCGCGATCGCCCACAACCGCGCCAATCCGTGCGGCTCGACGATCAGGAAGAATACGATCATGGCGCCGAACACCATGAATTCGATATGCGAGATCAGCGCCGTCGACATCGGAATCCCGAGAATGCCGGGAAGCTGATTGAGGAACAGCGGCGTGATCACGATGAACGCGGCGCCCAGGAACGATCCGAGGATCGAGCCGAGCCCGCCGATGATGACCATGAACAAGACCTGGAACGAGCGGTTGATGTCGAAGGCCAGAGGCTCCCACCCCCCGAGCCGAAAGAAGCCCCAAAGTGCACCGGCGACGCCGATGAAGAACGACGACACCGCGAACGCAGACAGCTTCGCGTAGAGCGGCCGGATGCCGAGAATTTCCGCCGCGATGTCCATGTCGCGGATCGCCATCCACATGCGCCCGATGCGGCCGCGCACGAGGTTCTTGGCAACCAGCGCGAGCACCACGACGACCGCCAGGATGAACAGGTATTTCCGCTCCGGATTACCGAGCGCAATGCCGAACAACTCGACGTCGCCAACCGCCACCGAACCCGAATGCGAGTAGTTGGTGAACCACTTCACGCGCGCGAACGTCCACTCGAGGAAGAATTGCGAGGCGAGCGTCGCCACCGCGAGATAGAAGCCCTTGATGCGCAGCGACGGCAGCCCGAAGATGATTCCGACGAGCGTCGCCATCAAGCCGGAAAAAACAAGGACCACGAGGAAGTTGGTTTCCGGTACGCGCAGCGCGAGATTGTAGGCCGCGTAGGCGCCGACCGCCATGAACCCGCCGGTGCCGAGCGACAGCTGCCCGCAATAGCCGGTCAGGATGTTGAGCCCGATCGCGGCGAGCGACAGGATCATGACGGGGATCAGGATTTCGGTATAGAAATAATTGCTGGCGAACTGCGGGACGCCCACGAAGGCGAATACGATCACGCCGATCACGAACCAGCGGTCCTGCGCGATCGGGAAGATCGCCATGTCCTTGGCGTAGTTGGTCTTGAACTGGCCCGCCTCGCGATAAAACATTCCGGCTGATCCTCACACTCGCTCGATAATCCGCTCGCCGAACAAGCCCTGCGGCCGCACCAACAGGAACACGAGCGCGAGCACATAGGCGAACCAGTTCTCGATCCCGCCGCCGGCGAGATCGAACAGACGGATCAGGATCGGAGCGAGCATCACCTCTGCGAGCTTCTCGCCGGCACCGATGATGAGTCCGCCGACGATTGCGCCCGGGATCGAGGTCAGTCCGCCGAGGATGAGCACCGGCAGCGCCTTGAGCGCCACAAGTGCGATCGAGAACTGCACACCGAGCTTGGAGCCCCATGCCATGCCGGCAACGAGCGCGACAATGCCGGCCACCGACCACACGATCAGCCAGATGTAGTTGAGCGGGATGCCGACCGACTGCGCCGCCTGGTGGTCGTCGGCGACCGCCCTGAGCGCGCGGCCAATGCGCGTGACCTGAAAGAAGATGGCAAGAACGAGCACCAGCAGTCCGCAAGCAGCCGCGGCGATCAGCGCCTCGGGATCGATCAGGATGCCGCCGGGGAAGATGCCCTCGAACAGGAAGATCGGATTCTTCGGCAGCCCGAGGTCGATCTTGTAGATGTCGCTGCCCCAGACGGTCTGCCCGAAACCGTCGAGAAAATACGTGATGCCGAGCGTCGCCATGAACAGGATGATGGCGTCCTGATTTACCAGCGGCCGCAGCACCAACCGCTCGATCGCATAGGCGAGCGCGATCATAATCACGACCGAGAGCGCCACCGCTACGATCAGCGGCATGTGCTCCGAGAGCCGCGCAACCGAGAGTGCGGCAAACAGCACCATCGCGCCCTGCGCGAAATTGAACACGCCCGACGCCTTGAAGATAAGCACGAAGCCGAGCGCGACCAGCGAATAGAGCACCCCGGTGAGCAGGCCGCCGATCAGGGTTTCGATGAAGACTCCAAGCATGCGCCCTGCCTCAGTGACTGATGCCGAGATAGGCGTCGATCACCGCCTGATTTCTTTGCACTTCCGCCGGCGTGCCGTCGGCGATCTTTTTCCCGTAATCGAGCACGACCACACGGCCCGACAAGTCCATCACCACGCCCATGTCATGCTCGATCAACGCGACGGTCGTCCCGAATTGGTCGTGGATGTCGATGATGAAGCGCGACATGTCCTCTTTTTCTTCCAGGTTCATGCCCGCCATCGGCTCGTCGAGCAGCAAGAGCTCCGGTTCGGTCGCGAGCGCGCGGCCGAGATCGACGCGCTTCTGCAGGCCGTAGGGCAACTTGCCGACCGGAATCTTGCGGATGTGCTGGATCTCGAGGAAGTCGATGATCTCTTCCACCCGCCGCCGGTGCTCGATCGCTTCCTTGAGCGCCGGGCCGAACCACAACGCCTGCCAGAAGACACCGCGCCGCATGCGCAACGTGCGCCCCGCCATCAGATTGTCGAGCGTTGTCATACCCTTGAATAAGGCGACGTTCTGGAAGGTGCGGGCGATGCCGAATTCGGCCGCCTCATGCGTGCGCATGCGCGTGCGCGTCTCGCGCTTGAACGTGATCGTTCCGGCGTCCGGCTGATAGAAGCCGTTGATCACGTTCAGCATCGAGGTCTTGCCGGCGCCGTTCGGGCCGATGATGGCGCGGATTTCCCCCTTGCGAATGTCGAAGGAGACATTGGAGAGCGCCTTGACGCCGCCGAACGCGAGCGAGATGCCTTCCGCCGAGAGCAGCACGTCGCCGGCGGCAATGTCGGCGGTCGACGGCGCCCTCATGCCGCCTTCTCCAGCGCCCCTGCCTGCATCGCCGGATAAGCCTTCATATCGAGGATCTTCACCCGACCGGAGATCGTTCCCTTGCGGCCGTCCTCAAACGTGACCTCGGTCGCGATATCGAGTTCCTTCGAGCCGTCGTAGAGTGCGGTCGCCAGCGGCCCGTAGCGCTCGGCAATGAAGCTGCGCCGCACCTTCATGGTGCGCGTGAGCTCGCCGTCGTCCGCATCGAGCTCCTTGTGCAAGATCAGGAACCGTTTTATCTGCGCACCGGCCATCGGCCCTTCCTGCGCGAGCGAGCGGTTCACTTCGTCCACGTGCGCAACGAGCATCTCGCAGACCTGCGAATTGGCGGCAAGCTCCTGATAGGAGCCATAAACCACGTTGTTGCGCTCGGCCCAGCTGCCGACCGCAACGAGATCGATGTTCAGCATCACAGTGACGAAATCGCGCTTGTCGCCGAACGCCACCGCCTCCTTGATGTTCGGATAGAATTTCAGCTTGTTCTCGATGTATTTCGGCGCGAACAGCGTCCCGTTCTTGAGCCGGCCCACGTCCTTCACGCGGTCGATGATCTTCAGATGTCCGGTCTTCGGATCGACGAATCCGGCATCGCCGGTGTGCACCCAGCCGTCCGCGGTCTTCGTCTCCGCGGTCTTCTCCGGGTCCTTGTAATAGCCCACGAACACCCCGGGCGAACGGAACAGCACTTCGCCGTTGTCCGCGACCTTGACCTCCACGTCGATGTTCGGTTTGCCGACGGTATCGGCATAAATCTCGCCGTCCGGCTGCGCAGTGATGTAGACCGATGCTTCGGTCTGTCCGTAGAGTTGCTTCAGATTGACGCCGAGCGAACGATGGAAGCGGAAGATTTCCGGGCCGATCGCCTCACCCGCCGTATAGGCCACGCGGAGGCGCGAGGCCCCGTACCGGTTCTTGAGTGGCCCATAAACTAGGATCTCGCCGAGCGCGTAGAGCAACCGCGCGTGCAACGGCACGGGCTCGCGATTGAGAATTTTCTCGCCCCAGCGCCGCGCGACGCCGATGAAATAGTGGAACATGCCCCGCTTGACCGCCCCCGCATCCTCCATGCGAACCATGGTCGCGGTAAGCAGGTTCTCGTAGATGCGCGGCGGCGCGAACGCGTAGGTGGTTCCGATCTCGCGCCGGTCTTCCGCCACCGTTTCCGGGCTCTCCGGACAATTGACGCAGAACCCGGCCACGTAGGACTGCGCATAAGAAAAGATGTGGTCGCCCACCCACGCCATCGGCAGGTAGGCGATGACTTCCTCGTTCTCGGTGAGATTGTCGAAGGCGTTGGCGTTGCGCGAGCTGACGATCGTGCTCTCATAGGTGAGCATCACGCCTTTGGGACTGCCGGTCGTCCCGGATGTGTAGAGGATCACGGCGATATCCGAACCCTTGCCGCGCGCGATCTCCTTTTCCCAATTCAGCGCAATCTGCTTCGCCGAAGCAGCCCGGCCCATGGCCTGCACGTCGGCGAACGACTTCAGTCGCGAGTGATCGTATCCGCGGAGCCCGCGCTCCTCGTCGTAGATGAGGTGGCTGAGCGACGGCAGCCGGTCCGCGATCGATAGAATCTTGTCGATCTGTTCCTGGTTCTCGACGACCGCGACCTTGGCGCCCGCGTGGGCGAGCACGTACGCCATCTCGTCGGCGACGGAGTCCTGATAGACCGGCACCGGGATCGCGCCGAGCGCCTGGGCGGCGCACATGGTCCAATAGAGCCGCGGACGGTTGGCCCCGACGATCGCGACCTTGTCGTCGCGCTTCACGCCGAGTTCGGAAAGCCCGATCGAGAATGGCCGCACCTCGTCGAGCACCTGCGCCCAGGTCCAGGCGTTCCAGATGCCGAATTCCTTCTCGCGCATCGCCGGCCGGTCGCCGCGCCGCACCGCATTGATGAGCAGAAGCTTCGGAAAAGTATCGACGTGCAACGTCGTGTCGGCGCCCAAAGCCGCGTTCTCCCCTGGATCGGCCGAAACGGCCGAGCTATTCGACGCCTCTTTTGCGAGGCTTGTCTTGAGTATACAGATTTTCAGCGAAACCGGGGCCCCGCAAGCGTTTACTTGACAGACAGACCCGGGTTCTGTTCGCTAGGCTCGCCGGTTTAGGGCTCCGAGCTTTCGGGAACCGGCGCGAAACCCGCATCTCACATATTTTTCACTTGCGGCTACGACGAAGGTCGTAACGGATTCATTCTCCGTACCGACTCAAGCGTTCGAGATCGAGCACCGTGAGGCCGCCGTGTTCGACGCGCAGCAGGCCCTCGCGCTCCAAGGTCTTCAGGCATTTGTTCGTGAGTTGCCGGGACAATCCCGAAAGCAACCCGATCTCTTCCTGCGTGATGTCGATGCGCAGGCCAAGCCGCGGATATAGCACCGGGTTGAACAGCCACGCGATATTGCGCGCGAGACGCCCGCGCGCATCCAGGAGCCGGTGATATTCCGCGAGCGCGATGAATTGCGCGAGACGCTCGTTGATCTGCTGCACGAGCGAGCGGTTGAACGCGACGCTGTTCTCGAACAGCCACATGAACGTCGCGCGATTCATCAGCGCCACGCGCGTGTCGCGCAGCGCGACCACGTCATAGCGGCGCGGCTCGTCCTTCAGAACCGTGCCCTCGCCGAACCAGCCGCCCGGCGGCACCCCGATGAAGCTCGTGGCCTTGCCCTTGCGGGAGACGAGCCCGATTTTCAGGAGGCCTGAGACGACGCCGTGCCAGTAATCGACCCGGTCGCCGACGTGGCAGATCGATGCGCCCTCGGCGAACACCCGCTCGGTGATCCCCTTGCGCGCCCGCTCGAGTTCCTCGTCCTTCAGGTCGCGCGCCCAGTGCGCGATGCTCCGAAGATGCTCCGCCGTGATCACGCGTCCCGTCCGCTCGCGGGAGCCGGTCGAATTCGGCCCTCGCGCGGAAAGTATGGCCGCGCCGTTCGTGGATACAAGCGCAATGAGGTGGCTTACTCGGCGGCGGCCGCGATGCGAACGTCGCCGCCGCCCGAGCGGAATTGCTTGAGCAACTCCGCTTCCTCGCCCTTGGCCGCGTAAAGATGCCGCTCCTTGACCGGGCCAAATCCCCGGATTTTCTCCGGGATCGATGCGATCGCCACGGCGAGCGCGTGATTTTGCGGCGTGAGGCCCTCGATCAATTCCGCAAGAACCGTATTGTAATCGCGGACGAGCGCACGCTCGACCCGGCGGTCCGCGGAATAGCCGAACGGATCGAGCGGCGTTCCGCGCAGGAACTTGAAGCGCGCGAGCATGCCGAAGCCGCGCATCATCCAGGGGCCGAAACTGATCTTCTTCGGCCGGCCCGTCGCCGGATCGGCGCGCGCGAGCAGAGGCGGCGCGAGATGGAATTCCAGCCGCGCCTCGCCGTCGAACGCCGCCGCGACTTGCTTCGCAAACGAGCCGTCCGCATAAAGCCGCGCCACTTCGTACTCGTCCTTGTAGGCCATGAGCTTGAAGAGATTGCGCACGGCCGCCTCGGTGAGATCGTGCCCGTCGGCGACGCGCGCCTCTTCGACGACGTGCACGCGCTCCACCATCTCGCGATAGCGCGCGGCGTAGGACGCGTTTTGATAGGCCGTGAGGAAGGCGACGCGGCGCTCGATGATCTCATCGAGCGAAACAGAAATCCGCCGCGCGTCGGTCGCGGGTTCCGCCGGAGCCGCGAGCGCGATCACCGCATTCGGATCGAGCGCCGCCCGGCGGCCCCAGGCGAACGCGGACTTGTTCAGTTCCACCGCCTCGCCGTTCAGTTCGATCGCCCGCAGGATCGCCTCGGCGGAGACCGGCAGCCCGCCGAGCTGGTAGGCGTAGCCGACGAGGAAGATATTTTGCGCGAGCGACACGCCGAATAGATCGGTCGCGAGCCGGGTCGCATCGATGAAGCGGACGTGATCGCGGCCGGCGGCCGAGACGATCGCCCGCTTGATGCGCTCGGTCGGCAGCGAGTAATCCGCGTTGTGCGTGAACTGGCCGGGCAGCGTCTCGTGCGTGTTGACGACGACGGTGGTCGCGCCCGGCTTCACGGCGGCAAGCACGTTCTTCCCGCCTGCAACGACGATATCGCCGCCGAGAATGAGGTCGGCCCCGCGCGCCGGTACGCGGATCGCGTGGATGTGCTCGGATTTATCGGCGATACGGATATGCGAGAGCACCGCGCCGCCCTTCTGCGCGAGGCCCGCCATATCGACGATCCCGCAGGCCTTGCCGTCGAGGTGCGCCGCCATTCCGACAAGCGCGCCGATCGTGACAACGCCGGTGCCGCCGATGCCGGTGACGATGATCCCGTAGGTCTGCTCGATCGCGGGCAGCTTCGGCTCCGGCAGGTCCGGCAGTGCATGCCCGGCCGCGACGCCCGCCGCGCGCTTCGGCTTCGCGCCGTGCACGGTCACGAGCGCCGGGCAGAAGCCCTTGAGGCAGGAATAGTCCTTGTTGCAGCTCGACTGGTCGATCTCGCGCTTGCGGCCCCACTCGGTCTCGAGCGGCTGGATCGCGACGCAATTCGACTGCACCCCGCAATCGCCGCATCCCTCGCAAACGAGATCGTTGATGATCACCCGTTTGTCGGGATCCGGGAACGCACCGCGCTTGCGGCGCCGGCGTTTCTCGGCGGCGCAGGTCTGGTCATAGATCAGGACCGTGACGCCGGAAATTTCCGCGAGCCCCGACTGCACCTCGTTCAGCTCGTCGCGATGATGGATCGTGATGCCCTTTGGCCAATCGGTGCTCTTCGAATATTTCCAGGGCTCGTCGCTGACGACGACCACCTTCTTCGCGCCTTCCGCCGCGACCTGGCGCGCAATCATCGGCACGTCGAGGCCGCCGTCGTTCTTCTGGCCGCCGGTCATGGCGACCGCGTCGTTGAACAGGATCTTGTAGGTCATGTTCACGCCGGACGCGATTGCGGCGCGAATGGCGAGATAGCCGGAATGGTTATAGGTGCCGTCGCCCAAGTTCTGGAACACGTGGCCGCGCTGCGAGAACTGCGCCTCGCCGATCCAGTTCGCGCCTTCGCCGCCCATTTGCGTGAAGCCGAGCGTGTTGCGGTCCATGAACTGGACCATGTAGTGGCAGCCGATCCCGGCATAGGCGCGCATGCCTTCCGGCACCACGGTCGACGTATTGTGCGGGCAGCCCGCGCAGAAATAGGGATCGCGCGTAGCGATGTTCGGCGTCTCCGCGAGCGCGCGCTGCGCGCCCTTCAGGTGGGCGACCCGGTTGGCGAGCTCCTCGTTGCGCCCGTATTTCAGGAGCCGGTCGCCGATGCAGACCGCGATGTCGTTGGGATCGAGCGCACCCTTGATCGGGAACAGCCAGTTGCCCGCTTCGTCCTTCTTGCCGATGCAGACCGGCTGGTTGGCGGTGCCGTAAAGCTCCTCGCGCACCTGCACTTCGATGAGCGAGCGCTTCTCTTCCACGACGATGATAAGGTCGAGGCCCGCCGCGAATTCCGCGAGTTCCTGCCGCGACAGCGGATAGGGGCAGGCGATCTTGAACAGCCGGATGCCGAGGTCGTTGCACTTCACCTCGTCGATGCCGAGCTCGTCCAGCGCCTGCCGCACGTCGAGATAGGACTTGCCGGTGGTGGCGATGCCGATCTTCGGCGTGCGTCCGCCCGAAGTGACCCAGCGGTTGAGCTTGTTCGCGCGCACGAACGCGAGCACGGCGTCGCGCTTGTAGTCGTGCAGCCGCGCCTCCATGCCGAGCACGGTGTCGTACAGGCGGATATTGAGCCCGTCGTCCGGCATGTTGAAGTCGGTTGGAATTTCGATCTTCACGCGGTCGAGGCTGCCGTCGATGACCGCCGTCGACTCGACCGTCTCGTGCACGCACTTGAGCGCAGCCCAGGTCCCGGCATAGCGCGACAGCGCCCAGCCATAGAGGCCGTAATCGAGAATTTCCTGCACGCCCGCCGGGTTCAGGATCGGAATTACGAGGTCGACGAAATTGAATTCGGTCTGGTGCGCGGTGGTGGAGGATTCCGCCGTGTGGTCGTCACCCATGAGCGCGAGCACGCCGCCGTGCTTCGAGGATCCGGCGAAATTGGCGTGGCGAAAAACGTCGCCGGTGCGGTCGACGCCCGGGCCCTTGCCGTACCAGATGCCGAACACGCCATCGAACTTTCCCTCGCCGCGCAGCTCGGCCTGCTGCGTGCCCCAAAGCGCCGTGGCGGCGAGGTCTTCGTTCAATCCAGCCTGGAACACGACGTCGTATTGATCGAGGAACCGCTTCGCGCGCATGAATTGCTGGTCGAGCCCGCCGAGCGGCGAGCCGCGATAGCCCGAAACGTACCCGCCGGTATTCAGCCCGGCGCGCCGGTCGCGCTCCTTCTGCATCAGGCAGAGGCGGATCAGCGCCTGATAGCCCGTGACGAAGACACGGTTCTTGGCGAGATCGTATTTGTCGTCCAGATTGACGGGCTTCAGCGACATCGCCTTCTCCGCCGGGGCGCGCGGTTCCATGACGTCCGTATCTAGAGACGGACTCAGACCGCCGTTAGCGGGCCAAAGTTACATAGGCCCCGGCCCCGCGCAATTTCGTTATCCGGGGGACAGTTGACGAAAAATTGCATGCCGCCGGGGTTTTACGCACTTTGGCGCAATGCAGCACCTGACGCCCTGCTGCTGCCGTTATATAAATCGGACGCAACAGTCTGCATTTCTTGCCGGCAGACGACGATTATTTTGCTCGGAGATCAGCATGGCAACCACCAAAGTAAATGTGCGCTATATGGTCGACGACGTCGATGCTGCGGTCGCCTTCTACACCGCTCATCTGGGCTTCAGCTTGCTGTCGAGCGCGGCACCAGCCTTTGCCGACGTGACACGCGGCGATTTGCGGCTGCTGCTGAGCGGCGCGGCCAGCTCGGCGGGTCGGCCGATGCCTGACGGGCGCCGGCCGGCTGCCGGCGGCTGGAATCGAATTCAACTCGTCGTGACGGACCTCCCCGGGGAAGTTGCGAAGCTTCGCGCGGCCGGCATGCGGTTCCGCAATGATATCGTGACCGGCCCCGGCGGCTCGCAAATCCTTCTCGAGGATCCATCCGGCAATCTCGTGGAACTCTTTCAACCCCGCGGCTGAAACGCCGTACTAGTTTGCTCCCCAGCGCCAAAAATCCTGCCCTTCTTCCCGCAAGTGCCGGGCGAGCACCATCTTGTGAACCTCCGACGCGCCGTCCACGAGTCGGGCCTGCGGCGCGTAGCGATAGATCCACTCCAGAATGGTGTCCTTGGAATAGCCGCGCGCGCCGTTGAGCTGCACCGCCGTGGACACGGCTTGATGCAGCGTCTCTGCCATGTGATTCTTCGCCAGCGAGACCTCCTTGCGCGCGCGGTCGCCCTGGTCGAGCTTCCAGGCCGCGTGCATGACGAGCAGCCGGCCGATCGAGATTTGCGACGCGACCGCGCCGAGCATCATCTGCACGCTCTCCCGGTCGGCGAGCTTCACGCCGAAACCCTCGCGCTGCTCCACATAGGCCTGCACGATCTCAAGGCAGCGCTTGGCGAGCCCGAGCCAGCGCATGCAGTGCGTGAGCCGCGCGGGGCCGAGTCGGATCTGGCAAACCTTCAGCCCGTCGCCCACCTCCATCAGCACGTCCTCGTCTGGCACTTCCATGTTGTCGAACAGGATTTCGCAATGGCCGCCATGCTCCTCCGGTCCCATGATCGGGATGCGGCGCTTGATCTTGAAGCCCGGCGTATCGCGGTGGAACAGAAAGCAGGTGAGCCCGCGCCGCAGATCGTCCGAGGTGCGCGCGATCACCATGAAATGTTCGGCGACGCCGGCGCCGGTGATGAACCACTTGTGCCCGCTGATCGACCAGGCGCGGTTGCCCTTCCGCACCGCGCGCGTGCGGATCATGGTCGGATCCGAGCCGCCGCCCGGCGCAGGCTCGGTCATGGCGAATGACGAGCGCACCTTCCCCTCGACGATCGGGTAAAGCCATTTCTTCCGCTGCTCCGGCGTCGCCACCTTGGAGAGCAAATTCATGTTACCGTCGTCGGGCGCCGCGCAATTAAACGTCAGCGGCCCGAACAGCGAGCGGTTCGCCTCCTCGTAAAGCGCCGCCCAGCCGACGATCGGCAGACCCATGCCGCCGAAATCCTTCGGCGTCTGCGGCGCCCAGATGCCCGCTTGCTTCGCCTTGGCGCGCAGCCCCTCGAGCAGGTCGAGGCGGATGTTTTCGTACTCGTCGTAGTTCGCCTTGTCGGCTTCGAGCGGCATCACCTCCCTGGCGACGAACTCGCGCGCGCGCAGGCGCAGCTTGTCGATTTCCGGCGGCAGCGAAAAATCCATGGCAGGCCTTTGATTGAGCGGGTTCGCTAGGTCGGCTGATCTGTTACTCTAGTCCGTCACGAAGCCTGAACCAAAGGAGACCCCGGATGGCCCCATTCGACCCGATCTCGGCGCTGCTCGGCGGCGCTCTGATTGGCGTGGCGAGCGCGCTGCTGCTTTTCCTGAACGGCCGCATCGCCGGGATCAGCGGAATTTTCGGCGATTTCCTCGACGCCGGGGCCGCCGAACGCGGCTGGCGCATCGCCTTTCTCGTCGGGCTGATCGCCGCGCCGCTCGCACTCGCCGCCGTGGGCCGACCGATGCCGCTCCCGGACATGCCCACGAGCTGGGCCGTGATCATTGGCGGCGGCTTGCTGGTCGGCGTCGGCACGCGCCTCTCCGGCGGCTGCACCTCGGGCCACGGAATTTGCGGCCTCGCCCGCCTGTCGCCGCGCTCGATCGCGGCGACCGGAATTTTCATGGTCGTCGCGATCATCGTGGTCGCGATCGTCCGCCACGGTTTGGGAGCCTGAGCCATGAGCATGTGGATCGGCGGGCTCGTCTGCGGCCTCATCTTCGGCATCGGCCTCGTCATTTCCGGCATGACGCAGCCGACGAAGGTGCTCGGCTTCCTCGACGTCTTCGGCGCCTGGGATCCGACGCTCGCCTTCGTCATGGGCGGCGCCTTGATCGTGGCGGCACCCGGCTTTTATTTCGCGCGCCGGCGCGGCCGGCCGCTCGTCGCCGCGCGTTTCCACTGGCCGACGGGCGCAGAGATCGACCGCCCGCTCGTCGTCGGCTCGGCCTTGTTCGGGGTCGGCTGGGGTCTCGTCGGCCTCTGCCCCGGCCCCGCGATCGTCAATCTGCCTACGATGATGCCGCAGATCATCGTCTTCGTCGCCGCCATGGGCGCCGGGATGGTCGGACTCGATCTCTGGAGGAAGCGCGGCAAAACTGGCCGCGTGGCAGCCGACGCCGCTTAGAGGTCGAGTTCAGATGAATCCTCCGCTCATTCCCGCGCGCCGCGCTGGCGAGCGAAGCGAGCGGCCAGCGCGGCCACCTAACAGACGCCGCGCCGCCGCGCTGTCGAAGAAGCCAGCGCGGCGACCGTACGATTTCTTGCACTCGCCCTGATCCTCGGGTCAAGCCCGAGGAGGGCGAACAAGACAACAAGGATCGGGCGCGGCAAGCGGGAATCCAGAATCATGAACCCGCCTCTGGGTCCCTCCCCGGGCTTGACCCGGGAATTTCGCGGGGACGAGCGGAAAAGAAACCGCATACCAATGTTTCGGCCTAGCCTGCGATCGCGAGCATCTGCCCGCCGTCGACGACGATGATCGCGCCCGCCATGTAACGACCGGCATCCGAGGCGAGCAGCAGGAATGCTCCGTCGAGATCGCTTTCCTCGCCGAAGCGCCCCATGGGAATCTGGCGCGTCATCGACGCTCCTTTCCCGGTCAAATATTCGCGGTTGATTTCCGTGACGATAAATCCCGGCGCGATGGCATTCACTCGAATGCCCTTGAACGCGAGCTCAAGCGCGAGGGTCTTCGTGACCTGCACCACGCCGCCCTTGGCCGCAGCATAGGCGATTGTGCCTTTCGAGACGGCGAGCCCCAGCACCGAGGCGATATTGATGATCGAGCCGCGTTTGCCGGCCGCGAGCATGCGCCGTGCCGCTTCCTGCGCTGTGAAGAAAACGGCGTCTAGATTGGTTTCCAGCACGCGCCGCCATTCCGCCTCGGGCAGCTCGATTGCACGATGCGCGTGCGCGACGCCCGCGTTATTGACGAGGAGCGTCACCGTGCCGAACGCCTTTTCCGCCGCGTCGAACGCAGCTTTCATCGCATCCCGGTCGGTGACGTCGGCCTCGATGACAGCGGCACGCCCGCCGGCTTTTTCGATCTTTGCCTTCAGCGCCTTGAGCCGGTCCGCGCGCCGCGCCACGAGCGCCACCGAAGCTCCGTTCGCCGCCGCGACTTCGGCGAAGCGCGCGCCAAGCCCGCTGGACGCGCCGGTCACGAGCGCCACCTGCCCGTCGAGACGAAACGTCTTGCTTTCGTCCATTTTCCTTCCTCACGACCCGTACAGGATCTGCGGCAGCCAGGTTGCGAGCTGCGGCAGGAACCAGAGCACCACCAGCGCGAACAATTGGATCACCACGAACGGAATGATGCCGAGATAAAGATCGGTTGTTTTCACCACCGGCGGCGCCACGCTGCGCAGATAGAACAAGGTCGCCCCAAGCGGCGGATGCATGAAGGAAGTCTGCAGGTTCACCGCCATCATCACGCCAAGCCAGACCGGATCGACGCCCTCCATCCGCAGCAGCACGGGCGCTACCACCGGCACGATAATGAACACGATCTCGAAAAAATCGAGGAAAAATCCGAGGAGAAAAATCGCGATCATGACAATGAGAATGGCAGCGTTCGTGCCGCCCGGAAGATCGGCGAGCGCCCGATGCACCGTCTCGTCGCCGCCCAGCCCGCGGAAGACGAGGCTGAACACCGTCGCGCCGATCAGAATGACGAAGATCATGCTCGTCAACTGCAGCGTCGATTCCAGCGCCGAGCGCAGGACGCCGGTGAATTCGTGCGCGCGCTTGTGCGCCAGGATCCGCCGCGCCGCGAGCAGCATCGCGCCGACCGCGCCGACGGACGCCGCTTCGGTCGGCGTCGCGATGCCGCCGAGGATCGAGCCGAGCACCGCGAGGATAAGCGCGAGCGGAGCGACGAGCGCGCGCAACAATTCGCGCCATGAAGGCGTAGCGCCGCCGCCTCGGCCGGAGGTCGCGGGCACGCGCCCGGGCGTCAGCACCGCCACGGCGCCCTGATAAATCAGATACATTCCCGTCAGCAGCAACCCGGGAATGAGCGCACCGGCGAACAGATCGCCGACCGTGACCGCTCCCGGCGCGAAATCGCCTTTTGCGAGTTGCGCCTGCTGATAGGCGATCCCGAGCTGGTCGCCGAGGACGACGAGCACAGTCGCCGGCGGAATGATCTGCGTGAGCGTGGCGGCCGCGGCCACCGACCCGCAGGCAAACCGCTTGTCGTAGCCGGCCTTCAACATCGCCGGCAGCGTGATCAATCCCATGGTGACGGCGGTGGCGCCGACGACGCCCGTGGAGGCGCCGAGCAGCGCGCCCACGATCGTCACGGCATAGCCGAGCCCGCCCGCCACGCGGCCAAACAGCCGGCCGACCGTATCGAGCAGGTCCTCCGCGACTTTGGAACGCTCGAGCATCACGCCCATGAACACGAACAGCGGGATCGCGATCAGCACCTCATTCGTCATCACGCCGTAGATACGCTGCGGCAGCGCCTGCAGCAGTCCGAGGTCGAATACGCCGAGGAAATGCCCGGCGAATGAAAAAATGATCGCCGTACCGCCGAGCACGAACGCGACCGGATATCCGGCGAGCAGCAGGCCAAGGACCGCCGCGAACATCAGGAGGTCGAGGATGTCGCCGAGCGCCACGGCTTAGCGCTTCCGCCGCAATACGTCGGCGGCCCGGAACAATTCGGCGACGCCCTGCAGGATCAGCAGGGCGGCAAAGACGGGAATCGCGGTCCTGAGCAGGAACACGAGCGGCAGACCCGACGTCTCCTGCGATCGCTCGAAAATGGCCCAGGCGCGCGCCGCGTAAGGCAGCGACACCCACAGGATCAGCGCGGCCATCGGCAGGAGCAAAAAGATCGTGCCGAGAAGATCGATGAGCGCGCGGGTACGCGGACGCGCGTCGCGATAAAACACGTCGACGCGCACATGCGCGCCCGTCTTCAGCACCCAGGCTGCCGCGAGCAGGAACGCCAAGGCATGCGCGTAGACGATCGATTCCTGCAGCCAGATCGAGCCGATGCCGAGTGCGTAGCGCAGGAGCACGACCGCGAACTGCACGAGCACCACCGCAAGCACGAGCCAGGCCGCGGCGCGGCCGATTGCCGTCGAGACCCGGTCGATGTGTTCGGCGAGGCGAAGCATGGGCTTTTATAGCCCATCGCGGGGGCCGGCGGGGCGGCGCGCCTAGGCCGGAAACATCCGCTCCGAGGCCATGAGTCCGGTGAAGAGGAGTACGCCGATCGCGATTACGAGGACCGCTGCGCCGAATTCGAGCCCACGCAACGCCAGCATGCCGATCCCAGCTTGCGAGGTCGCGAAGCGCGCAGCGACGCCTCTAGCGCCCACCGCGAGCATGGCGATGGCCGCGACCGTAATCGCGGTGCCGACCGCCATCGCGAGCGTGGAAACGACGCCGACGAGGAAAATCCCTTGCGACAGCGCGAACACGAGAACCAGGATCGCGCCGGAGCATGGCCGCATGCCGACGGCAACCACCGCGCTTAGGCCGCGCTTGAGCCAGCCCCGGCCTTTCAGTTCCACCGGCTCGGGACTGTGCGCGTGATCATGGCGGTGATGCGCGTGGTCGTGCGCGGGCTTGCCGTAGTACCAGGCGCTGGATGCACGAAGGAACGCGCCCCCTTTGCGCCAGGCAAGCACGAGGCCGAAGGCAATGATGAGCGCGTAGGAGGCGAGCTCGAGGAGCCGCACGGTCTCGCCCATGGCCCGCGCCGTCGCGCCGAGCGCGATCGCGGCGATCCCCACGAGCGCGATCGCGGTGATCGCCTGCGCGAGCGCTGCCCCCGCCGAGAGCGCGATCCCGCGCGGAATTGTGGAGCCGTCAGCCAGCAGATAGGCCGAGATCACCGCCTTGCCGTGGCCGGGCCCCGCTGCGTGGAAGATGCCGTAGAGAAAGGAAAGCCAGAACAGGCCGTAAGCGGCGCGCCCGTCGGCCTTGGCCTCGCGGATCGCCGCCGCAAGCGCGCGGAAGAACCGCGCCTGCTCGGTAAAGATCCAGCCGCTGATTCCCGCGGGTGCCGGCGCGGGCGCCGGTCCGGTCCCGAACGGCGAGCCTTGAGCGAATGCCGTCGCGACCAGGGCGATCGTCGCGGCCCCGATCAAGAATGCGGTGAGGGCGAATGCGCCCGGCCGGCGACGACCTGGCACCGGCCGCCTCACTTGCAATTCAGCGTGATGCGGTTGGCAAACTGGGAGCCGAACTGGCTGGCCGCCGTGAGCGAGTTGAAGAACGACTCGGAGAGCTTGGTCGACGAGGTGCCCGGCGGTTGCGGCTTCTTCGCCTCGGCGGTGCAGCCCGCCGGCGCGCCGGCCAGCACGATCGGCCCTTCGTCCGCGAGCGAGATATCGACGAACCAGGTTGGATCGAAAACCTCGATCGCAATCCCCGACTTCGCCGCGTGCGACTTGATGGGAAGCGTGAAATGCAGCGTCAGGATACTATCCTTGTCGGCGTCGAGCCAGAAATCCTTCGGCTCGCCGAACGCGAGCTCCTTTCCGCCGCTCTTGGCCACGCTGAAATAATTGAACTCCTTGAGCGAGGTGACATTGGTCTCGGCAAGCTCCGCAAGCTCCTCGCGCGAGAACTTGCCGTCATTGTTCTGATCGAGGCCCTGGGTTGCGAACGCCGAGAACATTTCGTCGAAGGTCCAGGCATGCCGCACGGCTGCAACGGTTCCGTCCGGCGCGAACACAAGCTCGCTCTTGAACGTAACCCACACGTGCGGATGCGCGTCGGCCGCCGTCGCAAACATGAGCGCCGCCGTGCCGAACATCAGTGCCCGAAGCTGCGAGCCGAATCTCATGGCCTTCCGGTCTCCTTCGCTGCGCCGTAACGCCACCCGAATTGGGCGGAATGGCGGCGCTCTATTGCTGCACGATCACCGGCGCCCCGAGATGCACCCGATCGAATAGGTCGATTGCGTCCGCATTATGCATTCGGAAGCACCCGCTGGAAGCAGCCGTCCCGATCGAGGACGGCGCGTTGGTCCCGTGAATCCGGTATTCGCCCCAACCGAGATAGATCGCGCGCGGTCCAAGCGGGTTGCGCGGCCCGGGTCCCATCGAAATAGGCAGCCCCGGCTTCTCGCGCCGCATGCGCGCGGTCGGCCGCCAGGTCGGATTATGCTGCTTCGAGCTCACCCACAGCTCTCCCGTCCACTGGAAGCGCGGTTCGCCGACCGCGACCGCATAGCGCACTGCCTGCCCGTCGCCGAGCACGTAATAGAGCCGCTTCTCCGAAGTGCGGATCACGATCGTGCCACGCGCCTGGTCGCCTTCGAACTCGACGATCTCGCCGTTCGATTTGGGCTTCGGTTCGGGCCGCGGCTTTGCCGCGCCTTGATCCGATGCGGCTGCGAGCAGGACCGCCGCCGCAAGCAAGGAGCTTACCGTACGATTCATTGGGGCCCCCGCCCTCCGATACACAGAACACTAATTAGCCCGCCAGCACGGGCAATCCACGCCAATTGACGATCCCGTGTGCCGGGTCGCATTCGAGGCGTGTCTCTCTATACGTAGCCGCCTGCCCTGAACGGAGCGTGAAAGCGCCTTAAACCCCGACCGCGCCGCCGTCGCTGCGCGGGTCATGGGCCCCTTCCAGGGTTCCATCGCGGTGCAGCGCCACCGCCCCCGCATGGCCCATCACCTCTGTATAGGCCTCGGGCAGCACCTGAACGTCGTGGCCCGCCTGCCGCAGCCGGTCGACCACTTGGTCGGAAAAGCGGGATTCCAGTCGCAGGTTTGTGATCGTGGACCCCCAGGTCCGGCCGAGGATCCAGCGCGGCCGGTCGAGCGCCTCGCCGAGCGGCACGTTGTAATCGACGTAGCGGGTGAAGACGGCGGACTGCGTCTGCGGCTGTCCCTCGCCGCCCATCGTTCCGTACGCGATGATCCGGCCATCCTTGAGTTCGGCGAGCGCGGGGCTCAGCGTATGCAGCGGCTTGCGCCCCGGCTCGAGTGGATTGAGCGCGCCGGGAACGAGCGAGAAGCTCGACCCGCGGTTCTGCATGATGATGCCGGTGCGCGGCAGCACGCAGCCCGACCCGAACTCGAAATAGAGCGACTGGATGTAGGAGACGGCGAGCCCGGAGCTGTCCGCGGCGCCGAGCCAGACCGTGTCGCCCTTCCCCGCAGGCTCCGGCCAAGGTGCGGCGCGGGTCGGATCGATCGCCTTCACCTCGCGGTCGAGCGCCTCCGGCGTCAGGAAGGAAGCCGGGTCATGCTTCAGCCGGTCGACGTCCGTCACCACCCGCTCGCGGATGCGGACGCCGCGCTTGTTCGCCTCGACGAGGCCGTGCACGTGCTCGAACGACTCCGCTTGCCGCACCCCGAGGCGTTCATAAATGCCGAGGATGATCAGCGCGACGAGACCGGGAGTCGGCGGCGGCGAATTGTGCAGCAGACCACTTTTCACCCGAAGCGACAGAGGTTCCCGAGGCACGGCGCGGTAGCGTTCGAGGTCCGCGCGCGTCACCGGGCTGCCGATCCGATCGAGGTCGGCGGCGATCTCGCGGCCGACATCGCCGCGATAGAAGTCGTCGAGGCCCGCGCGGGCGAGCTGCTCGAAGGTCTCCGCGAGCTTGCCGGTCGGCAGCCGCTCGCCGAGCTTCGGTGCCTTGCCGCCGGGCAGAAACGTCTCCGCGAAGCCGGGCGCGTCGATCGCCGCCCCCCGCTCGGTCGTGAAGCGCCAGGCGAGCGACCTCGACACCGGATAGCCGGCCCGCGCGAGCGCGAGCGCCGGTTCGAGGAGCCGCCCGAGCGGCAGCCGTCCGCCGTTCGCCTTCGCCGCATCGAGCGCGACCATCCACCCGCCGATAGCTCCCGGTACGGTTAACGCGGCGAGCGGTCCCCGCTCCGGGATACGGTCGAGCCCTTGCTCCTGATAGAGGGCGCGCGTGGCGCGAGCCCCGGCATAGCCGCAAGCCTCGATATAGCGGATCTTTCCCGATCGCTCGCGCACCAGCCAGAAGCCGTCGCCGCCAAGGTGGTTCATGTGCGGATAGGCGACCGTGATGGCAGCGGCGGCGGCAACCGCCGCCTCGATCGCATTCCCGCCCTCCCGCAACACCTCGCGGCCGGCCTCGGCTGCGGCGATATGCGGCGCGGCCACCATGCCGCCTCTTGCTCTCACGCTCTCATGGGTCATGCGGAACGCTTTCGAAGGGCTGTCGGCTTGATCGAGGTGGCGTTTGAAGCCAGATTGCGCGCCATTCTAGGGCGTGCGAGCGCCAAAGCGAGCCCGCCGGCCGCGACAGGGAGCAGCAGACGATGAACGAAGCCGCGCGCAAGCCGGGGCGGATCCTCTGGGTCAACGTCGTCACCGTCATCTCCGCCGCAATACTGATCGGCACTGTCATCATCGGTACCGGGGTTGCGACCGGCTGGGCGATCGCCGGCATGCTCGGCGTCGCGGGCATCGGCGCGTACCTCATCGAGGCGGTCTTCGTGGTCGGCGCCGTCGCCGTCGTCGTCGCCTTCGTGCGCACCGCCTCGCGCGTCGAACCGTTCGTCGAGCGCTGAGCGTCGCGCGCGACAAAAAACTTTTCTTAACGAACGATTCAGTTCTTCTCCGACCACCTCGCCGCAAATTTTTTTGCGCGCGAGTGCGATTTTCTCTTGCACCCGCGGACGAAAGAGCATATTTCGCAAGTTGCCCAATTTCGCACGTGCCTGTGGTCGCGTGCCGGTTGACAGAGACCCGGACAAGAGGCCGGAAAGCTGTCAGGGCAAACCGGTAGCCGGAGTCAACCGGCCCACCCCGCTCTCCGCGAGGGACGCGACTTAAAGCAACGACGTAGCGGGCTTCTTTGTCTCTACCGGCTGATGGAGAGCCGGGGGTTACTGAAGAGGCACTACTCTTGCCGGGCGTGCGGATCGGGAAACTCCCCATCCAAGCAACGGCGCAAAGGAAGGTCGGCATTGGCCGACGAGAGCGGGCGGGGGCTCGCCACGGAGAAGCGCATCAGCGCGATCGAGTGGCAGTCACCGCCCAAGGCTTGGACTGGAACAGGAGACGAATGAAGTGACCGAACGCATCCGCAAGTTTCTCCGCCGACGACGCGAAGACGGGCCTTGCCTGGTCGTGGACCTCGACGTCATCCGCGAGAATTTCAACTCCTTCGCCAAGGCGTTGCCCGACACCCGCGTCTTCTACGCGGTGAAGGCGAATCCGGCGCCGGAGATTCTGAAGCTATTGGCCGATCTCGGCTCCTCCTTCGACACTGCGTCGATCGGGGAGATCGATCTCGTCCTGGCTGCCGGTGCCACTGCCGACCGCATCTCCTTCGGCAACACCATCAAGAAGGAGTGCGACGTCGCGCGCGCCTACGAGCTCGGCGTGCGCCTGTTCGCCGCCGATTCCGAGGCCGAGGTCGAGAAAATCGCCCGCACGGCCCCCGGCTCCAAGGTTTTCTGCCGCATCCTCTGCGACGGCACCGGCGCCGAGTGGCCGCTGTCGCGCAAGTTCGGCTGCGTGCCCGAAATGGCGCCGCGCGTGCTCGAGCACGCCCATCGGCTGGGGCTCGTCGCTCACGGCATCTCCTTCCACGTCGGCTCGCAGCAGAACGACGTGAAGGCATGGGACAAGGCGCTCGCTACCGCCGGCGCGATCTTCCGCGACATGTCCGAGCGCGGGATCACGCTGGCCATGGTCAACCTGGGCGGCGGCTTCCCGGCCAAGTACCTGAAAGAGGTGCCGAAAGTGCAGGTCTATGGCCGCGCCATCTTCAAGGCGCTGCGCAAGCACTTCGGCAACCGGATCCCGGAGACCATCATCGAGCCGGGCCGCGGGCTTGTCGGCGACGCCGGCATGATCGAGGCCGAGGTCGTGCTGATCTCCAAGAAGGCGGACGACGACAATGTCCGCTGGGTCTACCTCGACATCGGCAAGTTCGGCGGTCTCGCCGAGACGATGGAAGAAGCGATCCGGTATCCAATCCGCACGCCCAGGGACGGCGGCAAGACGGCGCCGTGCATCATCGCGGGCCCGACCTGCGATTCGGCGGACGTGCTCTACGAGAAGACGCCCTATCCGTTGCCGGTATCGCTCGAGATCGGCGACAAGGTGCTGATCGAGGCGGCAGGCGCCTATACGACGACCTACTCGTCGGTGGCGTTCAACGGATTTCCGCCGCTCAAATCCTATGTGATCTGAAGAAAAGTCAGCGCCAAATTCCGCTCTACAGCCCCCGGCGCAAGCGCCGGGGGTTTGTTTTTGTGGAATTTCGCATCGTTTTCTTCGCCCTGATCCGCGTCAGACATTGACGCGGCACACGCGAACATGGCTTTTGAAGCGCGATTCTTCAGTTTGTCATCGCTTCGGCGTGCGTTCGCGTCACCGACTGGAGGTTTTGATCATGGCCGATTGGCCGATCTATGCGAAAATCGATGGGCCAATCGTGCTGGTCGGCTTCGGCTCGATCGGCAAAGGCGTCCTGCCGCTGATCGAACGCCACTTCAGCTACGACAAATCGAAATTCGTCGTGATCGACCCGTCCGACAAGGACCGGCACCTCCTCGACCAGCGCGGCATTCGCTTCGTCAAGGAAGCGCTGCTGCCGGGCAACTATCGCCAGATCATGGAGCCGCTCCTGCGCGCGGGTCCGGGACGCGGCTTCTGCGTCAATGTCTCGGTCGACGTCTCCTCGCTCGCCATGATCGAGCTCTGCCGCGAGGTCGGCGCCTTCTACATCGACACCGTCGCCGAGCCGTGGAAGGGCTTCTATTTTGACGAAAAGCTTCCCACTGCCGCGCGCACCAATTATGCGCTGCGTGAATCCATTCTCGCCGCCCGCCGGAAGAGCCCCGGCGGCACCACGGCGGTCAATTGCTGCGGCGCCAATCCGGGCATGGTGTCCTGGTTCGTGAAACAGGCGCTGCTCAACGTCGCCACCGATCTCGGACTGCAGTTCGCCGAACCCAAGTCGAAGGAGGACTGGGGCCGCCTCATGATGCAGGCCGGCGTGAAGGGCATTCATATCGCCGAGCGCGACACGCAGCGCTCGATCAAGCCGAAGCCGATGAACGTCTTCGTCAATACCTGGTCGGTCGACGGCTTCGTCGCCGAAGGCCTACAGCCCGCCGAGCTCGGCTGGGGCACGCACGAAAAATGGATGCCGGAGAACGCCCACACGCACAAAGAGGGCTCCGGCGCTGCGATCTATTTGATGCAGCCGGGCGCCAATACCCGGGTTCGCAGCTGGTGCCCCACGCCGGGGCCGCAATACGGCTTTCTCGTCACCCACAACGAAGCGATTTCGATCGCCGACTATTTCACCGTCCGCGAGGGCGGAAAGCTCGCTTTCCGCCCGACGTGCCACTACGCCTATCACCCGCCCAACGACGCTGTCCTTTCGCTGCACGAGATGTTCGGCGCCGCCGGCAAGGTGCAGCCCACATGGCACATTCTCGACGAGAACGAGATTCTCGACGGCATCGACGAATTAGGCGTGCTCCTCTACGGCCACAAGAATAATGCGTACTGGTACGGCTCGCAGCTCTCGATCGAGGAGACGCGCGCGATCGCCCCCTACCAGAACGCGACCGGCCTGCAGGTGACCTCGGCCGTGCTCGCTGGAATGGTCTGGGCGCTGGAAAATCCCGGTGCCGGCATCGTCGAGGCGGACGACATGGACTACAAGCGCTGCCTCGAAGTGCAATTGCCCTATCTCGGTCCCGTGATCGGCACGTATACCAGCTGGACGCCCGTGACCGGGCGGGGCGCATTGTTCCCCGAAGACATGGATCCGACCGACGCCTGGCAATTCAAGAACGTGCTCGTGCGCTAGCGCGTCAGCTCATCAGCGCAGCCGCAAACTGGCGCAGATTATGCCGCATCATGTCGATGTAGGTGGCGGCCGGGCCTTTTGCGTCGGATAGCGCGTCGGAAAACAGCGTACCGCCGATTTTTGCGCCGGTCTCGTCCGCGATGCGTTTCACGAGCCGTGGGTCGGACACATTCTCCAGGAACACCGCGGGAATCTTCTGCGCCCTGATCTGGCGAATGATGCGCGCCACGTCGCGCGCCGACGCCTCGCTCTCCGTCGAAACCCCCTGCGGCGAAATAAACTGAATGCCGTAGTCCGCCTGGAAGTAGGCGAGCGCGTCGTGCGAGGTGATGACCTTGCGCCGCGCGGGCGCAATGCCCGCGGCCGCCGTGCGAATTTCCCTGTCCAGCCCATCGAGCTCGGCGAGATAGGCCACCGCATTGCCCTCATACTCAGCCTTTCCAGCGGCATCCGCTTTGATCAGCGCGTCCCGAATGTTCGCCACGTAGATCTTGGCGTTGGCGACCGACTGCCAGGCGTGCGGATCGAGCTCGTCGTCGTGGTCCTTTCCCTGGCCGCCGGCTGCCCTGCGCGCCCGGACGCCCTTGGTCGCGGCGACCACCATCGCCTTGGTCCCGGACGCCTTGACGAGCCGCTCCATCCAGCCCTCGAAGCCGAGGCCATTCGTGAACACGATCTTTGCCTCAGCGACGTTTTTCGCGTCGGCGGGCGTCGCCGAATAGACGTGCGCATCGCCGTCCGGCCCGACCAGCGTTGTGAGCGCGATGCGCTTGCCGCCCACGTTCTTCACAAAATCGCCCAGGATCGAGAAGGTCGCGACCACCGGCAGCTTTTCCTGCGCGGTGACCGGCGTGACGGCGCAAGCGAGAGCGGCAGCAAGCAACAGGCGGCGCGTAAGCATGGAAACCTCCTAAGCTTCAAGATGACGGCCGGGCGCGAAGCGGCGGCGCAGTCCGCCGACCGGCCCAAGCACGAGCGAAACGAGATAGATCAGGCCTGCCACCAGGATGATGGCCGGCCCCGACGGCGCAGCTAGGTGATAGGACACGAGCAGGCCGCCGAATCCCGACAGGAAGGCCAGCGCAACCGCGATCACGATCATGCGTGTGATGTCCGTGGCCCAGAAGCGCGCGGCCACGGCCGGCAGCATCATGATGCCGACGGCAAGGAGTGTCCCCAGCGCGTGAAAACCGCCTACGAGATTGAGCACCACGAGGGCGAGAAAGGCGATGTGAGCCGGCGCGCCCGCGCGGCTGACCGAGCGCAGGAAGCCGGGATCCACGCATTCCAGCACCAGCGGCCGCCAGACCACTGCCAGGGCGCCGAGCGTAATGGTGGCGAACGCAGCGAGCAGAATAAGCGTCGCGTCATCGAGAGCGAGCACGGAGCCAAACAGGATGTGCAGGAGATCGATATTGGAGCCCCGCATCGACACGATCAGCACGCCAAGTGCAAGCGAAACGAGATAGAAGGCCGCGAGCGAAGCGTCTTCCTTGAGTTCCGTCGCGCGCGCGACGACGCCGGCGCCGATCGCGACCGCGAGGCCCGCGACGATGCCGCCGAGCGTCATGGCGAAGAGATCGAAGCCGGCAACCAGAAAGCCGAGCGCCGCCCCCGGCAGAATCGCGTGCTGCATCGCGTCGCCGGTGAGGCTCATCCGCCGCAGCATCAGGAACACGCCGATCGGAGCCGCGCCGAGCGACAGCGCCAGCATGCCCACGAGCGCACGGCGCATGAATTCGAACTCGGCGAACGGTGCGATGAAGAAGTCGTACATTTGAAGACGCCGGCTAGGCCGCGTGCACGTCGCAGACGGCGGCGCGGTTGTCGAACGCCTCGCACATGTGCCGCGCACGCTGAAGATTTTCGGGATCGAGCACTTCGCGGGTCGGCCCCCAGGCGACCGGCGACCGCGCGAGCAAGAGCGCTTCGGGAAAACGTTCGCGCACGATGTTGTAGTCGTGCAGCACGGCCACGATCGTGCGCTGTTCCGTGTGCCAGCGCCGGATCAACTCCAGAAGATCGGCGACGGTGCCGGCGTCGAGCGAGGCGAACGGCTCATCGAGCAGGATCAGGCGCGCGTCCTGGAGCAGCAGCCGGGCGAACAACGCGCGCTGCATCTGCCCGCCCGAAAGCGTGCCGATGGCGCGGTCCTCGAAGCCTTCGAGGCCGACGGTCGCAAGGGCTTTTTGAATGAGTTCGCGTTCGCTCTTGCCGATGCGCCCGCCGAGCCCGGCGCGGCGCCACAGGCCCATGGCGACGAGGTCATAGACGGAGATCGGGAACGAGCGGTCGATCTCGGCGATTTGCGGCAGGTAGGCGACCTCGCGCGGTGAAACATTGCGCTCGATCGCGCCGGCCAGCGGCGGCAGGAGCCCGACGATACCCTTGAGCAGCGTGGTCTTGCCGGCCCCGTTCGGACCGACGAGCGCGAGCAACGTGCCGTCCGCCACCTCGCCATTGAGGTGATGGACGGCCGGATGCCGGTCGTAACCGAGCGTGAGGTCGCGGAAGCGCACGGGCGCGGTCATGGTGCGATCCGGAGGAGTGCCCAGGCCACCGCCCCCCACAAGACCGCCGCGAGCACAGTAGCGATCAAAAGCCGCTGCACGATCGACAGCCGCAGCAGCGACGGCGCGACCGTTGCGGGTGCGCGGATTGCATGTTGATGGGGCGCAGGGCTTTGCATGGGAAAGGGCCAAGAAGATCGGGCGCCAAATCGCCGCCGGTCGATTTAGTTACATTATATCATTTTCGGCCGGAGACACAATAAATATGTGCGCCGGACCCGATAACCAGTCCCGCCGCTAGCCGCGCGGGCCGTCCTTGAGCCGCTTTAAGTCGAACCGGTGCACGTCCTCGAGGAGTTCGACAAAGGCACGCGCACCATGTTCCGCCGCCTTCTCGCCCTTGTCCTTGGACCCGGCGCTCGCATCGCCGAGCGCGCCGGCCGGATGCAGGTCCTGCGTCATCCAGCCGAAGCCTGCCGGCCGGTCGGCGCGCAACTGCGCGAACTCGCGCTCGATCGCGATCGTCTCCGGCTTGAAGTCGGCGACCTTGTCCTTGTGCACCGTGCCCGGCTGCAGCGCGAGCATGAGCGACGTCTCGATCGCACCGCCGTGAATGCCGTGCGCGCGCTCGATGTCCGTGAACAATCCATCCGGATAACCAAAACGGCTCCAGGCTGCCGTCACCGCGAGCATCTCGAGCCGCACGCGCAGATCGCGCGCGACGATATCAAGCACCGGGCTGTTGCCACCGTGCGAAGTTACGATCACGAGCTTGCGGACGCCGGCGCGATGCACGCTTTCGCCGATTTCTCTCCAGGCGCGGATCGCAGTCTCCGCCGAGAGCGTCAGCGTTCCCGGAAACGCGAGATGCTCGTCCGATTTGCCAACCCACTGCACGGGAAGAAAACTGACCGGCAGCGAGTCCGGCACGAGCTTCGCCGCGCGCGCGAGATAGCCTTCGGCGATGAAACCGTCGACGCCCAGCGGCAGATGCGGCCCGTGCTGCTCGACCGCGGCGACCGGGAGCACGGCGATCCAGCGCGCGGGATCGCCCGCGCGGAAATCCTCCCACGTCATTTCAGTCCATTGGCGCTTCGGGAGCATGCCGGACCCGTGAAAATGCGCCGCAGCCTAGGAGGAGACCCGGGGACCCGCAAGGAGCCGACGCGCCAACCTGCCCGCCGGTTGGGCAGGATTTTCCGTTCTTGATTAACATTCATGCGCGTGCCCGCGGACGGGCGGGCACGCGCACTTGAGTCTTGCGGTCGGACATGCTGTTTGCGCGCTGCGGAACGGCGCCGCGGCCGGCCTGCGCCGATCCGGCAGGAGATGAGGTCGACGATGCTTCGCAATCGTCTCGTTCTTAAAGCAACGCTCGCCGCGATTGCCGTGGCCTTACTCGCCGCGCCTGCGCTCGCACTCGACAAAGTGACATACGGCACCAATTGGGTGGCCGAGCCCGAGCACGGCGGCTTCTATCAGGCGGTCGCCGACGGCACCTATGCGAAATACGGGCTCGAGGTCACCATCGTTCCCGGCGGTCCGCAGATCAACAACCGCCTGCTGCTCGCCGTCGGCAAGATCGACTTCTACATGGGCGCGAACATGCTGCAGGCGTTCGACGCTGTCGAGCGCAAGATCCCGACCATCATCGTCGCCTCCATGTTCCAGAAGGACCCACAGGTACTGCTCGCGCATCCGGACGTGGGCGTCGAGAAATTCGCCGACCTGAAGAAGCTGAACATCCTCGTTTCGGCGGAGGGTGTCGCGACCTATTACCAGTGGCTCAAGTCGGAACACGGATTCCGCGACGAGCAGGTGCGGCCCTACACCTTCAATCCGCAGCCGTTCCTCGCCGACAAGACCCTCGCCATGCAGGGCTACGCGACATCCGAGCCCTTCACCGTCGAGAAGCAGGGCGGCTTCAGGCCGAAGATCTTTCTCCTCGCCGACCAGGGCTTCGACACCTACTCGACCACGATCGAAGTCCGCACCGACCTCGTGCAGAAGAAGCCCGACCTCGTGCAACGCTTCGTCGATGCCTCTATCATCGGCTGGTACAATTATATCTACGGCGACAATCGCAAGGCGAACGAGCTGATCAAGCAACACAATCCGGAGATGACCGACGACCTCATTGCCTTCTCGGTCGCCAAGATGCGCGAATACGGCATCGTCGATTCCGGCGACGCGCTGAAGCTCGGTGTCGGCGTCATCACCGAGGCGCGGGTAAAGAGCTTCTTCGACAAGATGGTGAAGGCGGAAGTCGTCAAGCCCACGGTCGACTGGCGCCGGTCGTTCACCACGCGCTTCGTCGGCAAGAAGGTCGGCCTGAACTTGCGGCCGAAGAACTAGCCGAACCAAAAAAACTCGCTCATGCGCGGGCTTGACCCGCGCATCCAGTCGGCTTTTCAACCACACTCTGGTTGGCCGGGTCTCGCCGCGCTAAGGCGCGGCGGCCCGGCCATGAGGGAATCAAAATTTGCTGAGGTGCTATAGTCAGTCTACATGCCCGCCGCCGCGATTTCCCGAGACAACACAAGCGCCCCCCATGCCGCCTTTCGCCGCGTGGGCAAGCAATTCCCGAACGGCGTGGTCGCGCTCGAAGGCCTCGATTTCGCGATCCGTCGGGGCGAGTTCCTGAGCCTGCTCGGCCCGTCGGGCTGCGGCAAATCCACCGCGCTACGCCTGCTCGCGGGCCTCACCGAACCAACTGCGGGTGAGATTGTCCGTGCCGGCAGCGCCGGCGGTGAAGTCGGCTTCGTCTTTCAGGAGCCGACGCTGATGCCCTGGGCCACCGTCGCGAGTAACGTGCGTCTGCCGCTGCGGCTCAAGGGCGTCGCGGGCCGCGAGGCCGAGCCGCGCGTCGCTGAAGCGCTCGCCATGGTCGGGCTTGAGGAATTTCGCGACGCCTATCCGCGCGAGCTCTCCGGCGGCATGAAGATGCGCGTCTCGATCGCCCGCGCGCTCGTAACCCGCCCGCAGCTGCTCTTGATGGACGAGCCCTTCGCCGCGCTCGACGAAATCAACCGCTTCAAGCTCAACGACGATCTCCTGGCGCTCTGGCGAAAGCTGAATTGCACGGTCGTGTTTGTCACGCACTCCGTGTTCGAGTCGGTCTATCTCTCGACCCGCATTCTGATGTTCACGCCGCGGCCCGGCCGTATCGCCGCGGAATTCACGATCGAAGCGCCCGAGCCGCGCGCCGGCCGCTTCCGCACCTCGCCGGAATATGGCGCGCAATGTCGCGAGGTCTCCGCCGCGCTTGCCCGCGTCATGGGAGAGGTGTGATGGCACACGAACCCGTCGTCAACGCACAGCACCCGGCCGAACGCGCGCTGCGCTTCTTCCTGCCTGCGTTCGCCCTCGGCCTCGCGCTCGTCCTCTGGGAACTCGTGGTGCGGATCAATTCGATCCCGCCCTACATTCTCCCCGGTCCCGTCCTCGTATTTCAGACGCTCGCTGCCGACTGGGGCGTGCTCGCGTCCTCGCTCGCGGTCACGCTTAAGACGACGGCCATCGCGCTCCTTGCCGCCACGATCGGCGGCGTGCTGCTTGCGCTGCTGTTTGCGAGCTCGCGCTTGGTCGAGCTTTCGCTCTTTCCCTTTGCGGTCGTTCTGCAGGTCACGCCGATCATCGCCATCGCGCCCCTGCTCCTGATCTATCTCGAGCCGGAAACCGCCGTGCTCGTCTGCGCCTGGATCGTCGCGTTCTTCCCGATCCTCTCGAACACCGCGCTCGGTCTCGCTTCGGTTGACCACAATCTGCGCGATCTCTTTGCGCTCTACGGCGCCGGGCGCCTGAAAACGCTGTTCCTGCTCCGCGTGCCCGCGGCACTTCCCTATTTCCTTGGCGGACTGCGCATTGCCGGCGGGCTCGCGCTGATCGGCGCGGTAGTCGCCGAGATCGCCGCCGGCGTCGGCGGCCGCGGCTCCGGCCTCGCCTACCGCATCGTGGAATCCGGCTACCGTCTCAACGTGCCGCGCATGTTCGCCGCACTCCTGCTGATTTCCCTAGCCGGGATCGCCATCTTCGCGGTCTTGTCGCTCGTCCAGCATCTTGCGCTGCGCCGCTGGCACGAAAGCGCGCTGGAACAGGAATCCTGATGTTCCAGAAGATTTTTAACGCGCCGCTGGACCAGCTCCCGGCCGCGAACGACCCCCGCGCGCGCCTGATCGGTATTGGCCTCATGTGTGCGGCGCTCCTCTTGTTCGCCTGCCTCGATACGATCGCCAAATGGCTGACGAACTACCTGCCGACGCTCGAGATCGTCTGGGCGCGCTATGCGAGCCATTTCGTCCTGTCGCTTTTCGTCGTGAACCCCTGGACCATGCCGGGCCTGTTCGCGACCGGCCGCCCCTGGCTGCAGATCGGCCGCTCGGCGCTCCTGTTCGGCTCGACCGTATTCAACTTCATCGCGCTTCGCTATTTGCAGCTCGATCAGACCGCGGCGATCTCGTTCACGACGCCGTTCTTCATCGCGCTCCTCGCCGGTCCGCTGCTAGGGGAATGGATCCATTGGCGGCGCTGGATCGCGATTATCGTCGGCTTTTGCGGCGTGCTCCTGATCGCACGTCCCGGCTTCGGCGGGATTCACCCGGCCGCCGTGTTCGCCATTTTCAGCATGATCTGCTACGCGTTCTACAATGTTTCGACGCGCTTCCTGGCCGGCTATGACTCCACCGGGACCACGGCGTTCTATACGGCGCTCGTCGGCTTCATCGCCGCCTCGATTCCCCTGCCGGCGGTCTGGACGGCCCCCACCGAGCCACTTGTGATTGCCGGCATGGTCGCAGTCGGCGCCTTCGGCTGGATCGGTCATTTGTTGCTGATCCTGGCCCACCGTTACGCGCCCGCCCCCGTGCTTGCCCCCTACACCTATACGCAGATCGTCTGGTACGTGGCCGGCGGTTTTCTCGTTTTCGGCGACCTGCCGACCGGCTACACGCTGGCCGGCGCTGCGATCGTCATCGCGTCCGGCCTTTACCTCCTCTACCGCGAGCGCAAGGTTAAGGGAGAACTTTAGGCGTCCGACCATGCGCGCGCGGAATGGCCGCCGTAATCCCCGTGGCGTTGCGCCTATGTCATAACTGGCGCTAATTTGCCGGCAGACCGATCAACCCGGAACAGTCGCGCCCGTCCGGATCAGCAATCCGAAAGAGGTCGAGTAATGGCGAGGAAACCAGCCCGCGCGCCAAACGACGACATCGGCGAGGAAACGCGGCTCAAGTTGTACCGGACGCAGATGGAAATCCGCGAGGCCGAACAACGCGCCTTCGATCTCTTTCTGCAAAATCTCGTGAAAGGCACGAGCCACCTTTCGCTCGGCCAGGAAGCGGTCGCCGCCGGCTTCGCCACCGCGATGAAGCCGGGCGACCTCAGCTTCTGCACCTATCGCGGCCACGCCCATACGCTCGCCCGCGGCGTACCGATCGAGCAGGTGCTCGGCGAGCTCATGCAACGCGACAACGGCCTGATGCGCGGTAAAGGTGGCTCGATGCACCTTACGTCCGAAGAACACGGCGTGATGGGCTCCTACGCGATCATCGGGGCGCACTTGCCGATCGCTTGCGGCGCCGCCTGGCGTGCGCAATACAAGGGCGACAAGGACGTCTCGGTCTGCTTTTTCGGCGACGGCACCACGAACATCGGCGCCTTCCACGAGGCGCTGAATTTCGCCGCGGTCTGGAAGCTGCCCGTCGTGTTCGTGTGCGAGAACAATCTCTACATGGAATACACGCCGATCAGCGAAGTGACGGCGGTCGAGCACCCGGCCGCGGGCCGCGCGGGCTCTTATGGTCTCGAATCGATCATCGTCGATGGCCAGGACGCCGACGCAGTCTATCGCGCGGCGCTCACCGCCTACGATAAGGCGCGCTCCGGCGGCGGCCCCTCGCTGATCGAATGCAAGACCTACCGCTACAGCGGTCACTCTCGCGCCGATCCGGCCAAGTACCGGCCCGAGGGCGAGCTCGAAAAATGGCTCGCGCGCGACCCGATCAAGATCTATCGCGAACGCCTGCTCCAGTTCGGGATCGAGGAGGAAGTGATCGCGAAAATCGACGCCGAGGTGAAGCAGGAAGTCGACGAGGCCACCGAAAGGTGCAAGGCGGCGCCGCCTCCGCCGCTCGATATTCTGACCACCGACGTATATGCGGATGGAGGCTGGGCATGGCGGAACTGACTTATCGCGACGCCGTCGCGCGCGGCATCGCCCAGGAAATGGCACGCGACCAGGACGTCGTGTTCATCGGCGAGGACGTCGGCAAGGCCGGCGGCGTATTCAAGGCGACCGTCGGCTTGATCGACCAGTTCGGCCCGATCCGCGTACGCGACGCGCCGATCTCCGAACAGGCGATCCTTGGCGCCGCCATGGGCGCGGCCATGACCGGCCTGAAGCCCATCGCCGAGATCATGTTCTCCGATTTCTTCGCGGTCTGTTTCGATTACATCGCGAACGAATTCCCGAAGAGCCGCTACATGTCGAATGGCCAGACCAAATGCCCGCTTGTTGTGCGTACCGGCAACGGCGGCGGCTCGCGCTTCGGCGCGCAACACAGCCAGAGCGTCGAAAACTGGTGCATGATGATCCCCGGCCTTAAGGTCGTCGCGCCGTCGAGCCCGCGCGACGTGATCGGCCTGATGGCGGCCGCCGTGCGCGATCCGGACCCGGTCATTTTTCTGGAACACAAGTCGCTCTACCCCGTGAAGGGCGAGGTGCCGGACGGCGAGATCGTCGACACGCTCGGCACCGCGAACGTGCTGCGGCCCGGCAAGGACGCGACCATCGTGGCGCTCGCGCTCATGGTCCCGCGCGCGCTCGCCGCCGCCGAGAAGCTTAAAGCCGAGCACGGCGTCGATTGCGAGGTGATCGACGTGCGCTCGCTCGTGCCGCTCGACACGCAAACGATCCTCGGCTCCGTCGGCCGCACCCACCGCTTGTTTACCGTGGAAGAGAACCCACGTTTATGCGGCTGGGGTGCGGAGATCGTGTCGATCGTCGCCGACGAGGCCTTCTACGATCTCGACGGCCCGCCGGTGCGCATCACGACGCCGCATATCCCGCTGCCTTGCGCCGACATCCTCGAGGACGCGGCGCTCCCCTCGGTCGACCGCATCGTCGACCGGGTGAAGAAATCGATGAACGGCTAGTCTGTGTTCTATTCCGCTCGTCCCCGCCGCGCTGGCGAGCGATAGCGAGCGGCCAGCGCGGCAAGTTAACTGACGCCGCGCCGGACACTCGCCCTGATCCTCGGGTCGAGCCCGAGGAGGGCTCGTCGGCGCGGCAAAGCGGGGACCCAGAGCAATCTGGATTCCCGCTTACGCGGGAATGAGCGGAAGATCGCTAGGTAAGGAAGGTCCCATGTACGACAATCTCCTCGCCAATGTCCCGACCGATCTCTGGATCGGCGGCAATTGGCGCAAATCCTCCGACAACGAACGCTTCGACGTCATCGACCCCGCGACCGAGCGCGCGATCGCCTCGGTCGCGAGCGCGAGCGTCGAGGATGCCAAGGCCGCGGTCGATGCAGCGAGCGGCGCCTTCGAAGCCTGGGCCGCGAAGAAGCCGCGCGAGCGCGGCGAAATCCTGCGCAAGGCATTCGATCTCATCATGCGCGACCAGGAGCGGCTCGCCAAGCTGATCACGATCGAGAACGGCAAGGCGCTCCCGGATTCACGCGCCGAGGTCGCCTATGCTGCGGAATTCTTCCGCTGGTTCGCGGAGGAAGGCGTGCGCAACATCGGCAACCTGGCCCGCGGACCCTCTTCCGGCGCGCGCATCGTGGTCGAGCACCGGCCTGCAGGCGTCGCCGTCCTGGTGACGCCGTGGAATTTCCCGGCCGCCATGGCGACCCGCAAGATCGGCCCGGCGCTCGCCGCCGGTTGCACGGTCGTCCTGAAGCCGGCCTCCGAGACGCCGCTCACGATGCTGGCGCTCATGCCGATCCTGGAGGAAGCCGGCGTGCCCGCCGGCGTCGTCAATGTCATCCCCTCGCGCCGCTCCGGCAAGGTCGTGGACACGATGCTGCACGACATGCGCGTGCGCGTTCTCTCCTTCACCGGCTCCACCGAGGTCGGCCGCAAGCTCCTGCACAGCGCCGCCGACAATGTCGTGAGAACCGGAATGGAGCTCGGCGGCAACGCCCCCTTCATCGTGTTCGACGACGCCGACATTGACGCGGCGATCGACGGCGCCATGGTCGCCAAGATGCGCAACATGGGCGAGGCCTGCACCGCCGCGAACCGCTTCTACGTACACGAGAAGGTGCACGAAGCCTTTGCCGCAAAGCTCAAGGACAAGATGGGCTCGCTCAAGATGGGCAACGGACTCGACGAAGGTGTCACGCTCGGACCCTTGGTGAACGCCGAAGGCCGCGACAAGGTGATTCATCTGGTCGGCGACGCCGTGAAGAAGGGCGCCAAAGTGCTCACCGGCGGCAAGCTGCCGGACGGCCCCGGTTTCTTCTACCCGGCGACCGTGCTCACGAACGTGCCGGACAACGCCGAAATGCTGCACGAGGAGATTTTCGGCCCCGTCGCCTCGATTCAGACCTTCAAGACCGAGGGCGAGGCGATCAAACGCGCGAACGACACCGAATACGGCCTCGTCGCCTATCTCTACACGAAGGACCTGAACCGCGGCCTGCGCGTGTCGGAGAAGCTCGAGTTCGGCATGATCGGACTCAATCGCGGGATCGTGTCCGATCCAGCCGCACCCTTCGGCGGCATGAAACAGTCGGGCATCGGCCGCGAAGGGGCGCACGAGGGTCTGATGGAGTTCCTCGAGACGCAGTACATCTCAGTGAGCTGGTAAGGCGCACGACTCGAAGCCAATGAATTCAAGAATCCAATCTCCCTCATGCCCGGGCTTGACCCGGGCATCCAGAACGCGAAGCGCTCGCTGAAATGAAGGCTGGATCGCCGGGTCAAGATGCGGTGATGGATTTGTTTCGAGAAGGGTGGCTGTCC
>JBBDYN010000061.1:0-59839 GCA_040901465.1 Xanthobacteraceae bacterium | reverse complement strand
CAGGGCTTTCACGGCGTGCTGGAGCCGACGGTTCCGCTTTCGCGCCACATCTTTCAGGAGCCCACGCGCTTCTACAAGACCGGCGTGGTCTTCCTTGCCTGGCTCAACGGATTGCAAGACCATTTCATCATGATCGGCGGGCAGGAAAGCGCCCGATCGCTGCTCCATCTCGCCGAACTGTTCCGTCTCGCCGACCAGGCACGCGTTCTGCACGACCCCGACCGGGCGGCGGCAAGAATGTCCAGGTTGCTCACGGTTCACGGCTTCAGCTGAGACCCGTACCCATGCGCAGCGATGGCCTTTCGATCAATCTCGCTACCGTGCGCGAGCAGTGGAATTTGCGCGAGGCGGTGGAGGCCTGCCGCCGTCACGGAATTTCCATGATCGATCCCTGGCGCGATCAGGTGGCGAAGACGGGACTCGCGGAGTCGGCGCGCATCATCAAGGATAACGGCATGCGCGTTACCGGCTATTGCCGCGGCGGCTTTTTTCCCGCAGCGGATGCCGCCGGCCGCGCCGCCGCGATCGACGAAAACAAGCGCGCGCTCGACGAGGCGGCGGCGATCGGCGCCGAGTGCCTCGTGCTCGTGGTGGGCGGCTTGCCACAAGGCTCGCGCGACATTGCGGGCGCCCGGCAAATGGTCGCGGAGGGGATCGATGCCTGTCGCGCGCACGCTCGCGCTGTCGGCGTGCTGCTCGGGATCGAACCGCTGCACCCCATGTACGCCGCCGATCGATCCTGCGTGAACACGCTCGGTCAGGCGGTCGACCTATGCGACTCACTTGGCCCCGACGTCGGCGTCGTCATCGACGTCTATCACCTTTGGTGGGATCCCGACTTCGAGAGCCAAATCGCCCGCGCCGGCAGCGGCAAACGCATCCTGGCGCATCACGTCTGTGACTGGTTGGTGCCAACCAGGGACCTCCTGCTCGACCGCGGCATGATGGGTGACGGGGTGATCGATTTGCGCCGTATTCGCGCGTGCGTCGAAGCCGCCGGGTACACGGGGCCGCAGGAGGTCGAGATTCTTTCGACGCAATGGTGGAAGCGACCCGGCGATGAGGTTCTCGCGACGTGCATCGAGCGTTTCCGGGAATATTGCTGACGGTGCATGGGCGCCGGCTGCGAAGCACGAAGACGATCCAACTCGTCGCCTGCGGCGGGCCCGCGTCTGCCGACCACGACAATTCCCGACTCGAGCTTGGTGACGGCCGACAGCAACCGAACCGGCGCTTTGAACACCGCGTCTTCGAACGCAGCGCGTTCGGGCTCGTTGCGCAGGATCGCGATCAAGGCCGACGAATCGATCACCATCAGTCGAAGGTGCCGCGTTCGTTGTAGCCAAGTACCTCGTCGTCCGTGCGGTCGTCGAGAACCGGAAGCCGGTTATACCGCTCGACGATCTCGTCGATGCCGCGCTTGAATGTCTCGTAGTCCTCATGCCGCGGCTTCCTGCGCTCGCGTTCGACCGCCGCGCGCAGCACGTCGGTCACCACCTCGGTGATGCCCTGCTTGCGCCGGCGCGCCAGCTCGCGGGCGAGCTTCTCGGTTTCGGCATTCTTGATGTTCAGGGCCATGGCGGCTTTCTTCCTTTTCGCCGGCTTTCTTCCTAGCACGAATCGAGCCGGATTTCAGCGGCTTTCCCGCGCATGTCGGCGTCCCCACTTTCCTGCCATTTCTGCTATCCTGCGCCGCACCGGCCGCCCCGAATCCGCCCGGAACTGGCCGCTGACTGGCTGGTTCATAGGTAGTTTCGAATCAAATGAACCGTCATTGCCGGGCTTGACCCGGCAATCCATCGGGCGGTTCATCCGGTCGAAGCGCCGCTTGGACCACCGGGTCATCCCCGGATCGGACCTTCGGTCCGTCCGGGGACAGGCGCCAAGGTAAGAAGCAAAGTCGCCGCGTAACCGAGAGCACCGCCCTTGTTCTTCCGCCGCAACCGACGCCCGAAAGGCACCCCGGAAAAGTCGCCGCTGGAACGGCCGAAGATCGGCCGCCTCGGGCGCTGGTTCCTCGACCTCGACGCGCAGATCGACCATTCGCTGTTTGCGTTCCGCTCCTGGGCGCGCTCGCGCTACGACGACTACTCCGCGTTCATGGACCGCTTCCACGTGGCCGGCATCAAGAAGCTCGGCATCGAGGCGGTGTCGGAAGGCTTCACGCTCGGCACGGTCGGCGCGGTCGTGCTGCTCGCCCTCGCCGTGCCCGCGTTCCAGCACACCACCGACGAGGACTGGCTGAAGAAGAGCGAGCTCGCCGTGAGCTTCCTCGACCGCTACGGCAACAAGCTCGGCGAGCGCGGCATCCGCCACAACGACACGGTGCCCTTGGAGGAATTCCCCGACCACCTGATCAAGGCCGTGCTCGCCACCGAAGACCGGCGCTTCTACGAGCACTTCGGCATCGACTTCGCCGGCACGTTCCGCGCGCTCACCATCAACGTGCAGGCGCAGGACATCGTGCAGGGCGGCTCCTCGATCACGCAGCAGCTCGCGAAGAACCTGTTTCTCTCGAACGAGAAGACGCTCGAGCGCAAGGTGAAGGAGGCGTTCCTCGCGGTGTGGCTGGAGACGCGGCTCAGCAAGAAGGAGATCCTCAAGCTCTACATGGACCGCGCGTATCTCGGCGGCGGCGCGTTCGGGGTGGACGGCGCGGCGCAGTACTACTTCGAGAAGTCGGCGCGCGACGTGAACCTCGCCGAGGCAGCGATGCTCGCGGGCCTGTTCAAGGCGCCGGCGCGCTTCGCGCCCCACATCAACCTCGCGGCCGCGCGCGCGCGCGCCTCGATCGTGCTCGACAATCTCGTGGAAGCGGGATTCATGACGGAGGGCCAGGTGTTCGGCGCGCGGCGCGCGCCCGCCCGCTCCATCGACCGCCGCGACGAGGAGACGCCCAACTATTATCTCGACTGGGCCTATCGCGAGGTCGCCGACATCATTGACCGCCGGCTCAAGGGGAAAGTGAGCGAGCGCGTGTTCGTCGTGCGCACCGGGCTCGATCCAAACATCCAGCGCGCCTCGGAGCAAGCGGTGGAGTCCTCGCTGCGCCAGTTCGGCAAGGATTATGGCGCGAGCCAGGCGGCGATGGTGCTGATGCAGCCGGACGGGCTCGTGCGCGCCATGGTCGGCGGCCGCGACTACGGCGAGAGCCAGTTCAACCGCGCGATCGACGCGCAGCGCCAGCCCGGCTCCTCGTTCAAGCCCTACGTCTACATGACGGCGCTTTTGCAGGGCATGACGCCGAAGACCACCGTGCACGACAGCCCGCTCTGCATGGGCAACTGGTGCCCGCGCAACTATTCCGGCGGTTATGCCGGCGCCATGCCCATGATCACGGCGCTCACGCTTTCGCGCAACATCCCGGCCGTGCGCACCGCCAACGCGGTCGGCCGCGACAAGATCGTCGAGACCATGCGCAAGATGGGCGTGGAAAGCGATATCATCATCAGCCGTCCGCTGCCGCTCGGCGCCGCCGACCTCACCGTGCTCGAGCACACCCGCGCCTACGCGCATTTCGCGAGCGGCGGGCTTTCGGTCGACAGCCATGCCGCGATCGAGATCAGGACGCCGCTTGGCGAAGTGGTGTGGCGCCACGACCGCGACGCGCCGAAGCGCACGCAGGTGCTGCCGCGCCGAGCGGTCGAAGACATGAACACGATGCTGCACAACGCCGTCGAGAACGGCACCGGCCGCCGCGCCCGCATCGACGGGCTTTTCGTGTCGGGGAAGACAGGGACGACGAACGCCTATCGCGACGCCTGGTTCATGGGCTACACCGGCAACTACGTCGCCGGCATCTGGATCGGCAACGACGATTACTCGCCGACGCGGCGCATGACCGGCGGCTCGCTCCCCGCCCTGACCTGGCAAAAAGCGATGGCCTATGCGCACCAGGGGGTGGAGCCGCTGCCCGTGCCGGGCCTGAACGGGACGCCGCCGAAGACCGGACAGCCGCTCGTCGCCGTCAATGCAGGCCAGCCGGTGGAACGGCGTCCGACCACGCTCTCCGCACGCTCGGTCGAGCGGCTGTTGCGGATCGAAAAGCTCCTGCGCGAGGCGAGCCCGATCCCCTTGGCCGCGCAACCGGAGCGCAGGGCATCGGCCCCGCTGGCCTCCGCGCAAGGCAATTGACGGGCGTCTTCCTCCGCCGCATGGATGGGTGCCGCGCCGGCAGGCGGCGCAATTCCTGAAGCCGGGCTCCCCTTTGCGCGTCATCGTCGTTCTCATCGCCTTCGTGGTCGGGACGCTCAGCGGCCTCGGCCTCACCTGGCTCGCGTCCGCGCGCAGCAACGGGTTTGGCGCGGTGCAACTCGGCGCCTGGACCGTGTGGCCGCGGAGCGGCACCGCGGACGCCGATCCCTACGCGCGCGCGGCGTTCGCGCGCTCGGGCGAGCTGCCGCTCGAGCGCGCCGACGGGCTTGTGTTCGAGGCGGTCAGCACCGACAGCGGCGCGGCACTCGACGGGCGCTGCGAGACCCGCATTTCCGGGCGGCTGACCGCAGCGCGGTTCTGGACGCTCACGGTCTACGACTCGCGCGGCCGGCTGATCGACAACGCGTCCGACCGCTACGGCTTCAACAGCACGGAGATCGTCTGGAATCCGGGCGGCACGTTCGACGTGACGCTCGCGCCGCGCGCGCGCAGCGGCAATTGGCTGCCGACGGGCGAGCGCGACCGCGTCGTGCTCGTGCTCCGGCTCTATGACGCGCCGATCGGCCTCGCGACGCGCTCGGGTGAAGCGGTCGACGTGCCGACCGTAACGCAAGTGGCGTGCCCATGAGGATCGACGCGCTGCCGATCGTGGTCGGCCTCGTGCTCGGAGGCCTCGTGCATCTCACCACGGTGCTCGCGCTGCCGCGGCTCGCGCTCGAGGACGCCCATACGCGGCTCGAACGGCTCGGCCCCGCGAACCAGGTGCACATGGTGCCGAACCCGACGCCGTTCGAGACGGTGCTGCCGCGTATGGACCCGGCGTTCGTGCACGCGGTGTGCCGCTACGATCTAACGCAGGCGGCGCTCCGGGTCGTGGTGCCACTCGCGCCCGATTACCTGTCGGTGTCGTTCTATTCGCGGCACGGCCTTCCTTATTACGCGCTGAACGACCGGGCGGCGGCGCAGAGGCTGATCGATCTGCAACTGATGACCCCCGCGCAGCGCGCCGCACTGCCCGAAGACGAAGAGATCACCGCCGCCGACCGGCTGATCGTGGAGTCGCCGACGACGGAAGGGATCGTGTTCATCCGCGCGTTCGTGCGCGAGCGCGGGGTGCTCGACGCGGTGCTCGAGCGGCTCAACGAGGCGCGGTGTGCGCCGATGGGATGAGGGCAGCCGCGCAGATTTATTTGACTCAATTCTGCGTCTTTATGTGCGCGTAGCGTAGTCCGCGACCTTGGATTAAGTTCCGTGCCGGACGCAAGGGGGACACCGTCATGATCCTCGGGATGACGCCGTTGACATTCGCGCATGTCGTGCTGAGTCTGATCGGAATCGTATCGGGCCTCGTCGTCGCAATCGGGCTTCTCCAATCGGAGAGGCGCGATGGTTGGACTGCGATCTTTCTTCTGAGCACGCTCGCGACCAGCGTGACGGGCTTTTTCTTTTTTTCGCTGACTCCCTTCCTACCGTCTCACGTGGTCGGCATCTTGTCGCTCATCGCGCTCGCGTTCGCTGTACCGGCGTTCTACGTATTCGACCTCACCGGCGCCTGGCGCTGGATCTACGTCACATGCGCAATGATCGCGCTTTACTTCAACACCTTCGTTCTGGTCGTGCAGCTATTCCGGAAAATCCCGGCGCTGCACGCATTGGCTCCGACGGAATCGGAGCCGCCGTTCGCGATCGTGCAGGGCATCGTGCTGGTTGCATTCGTCATCCTGACGATCGCGGCAGTGAGGGCGTTGCACCCGCGCGCGTCCCTACCGGCTTAGCGCTTACACGGGGTTTGCGCGGCGTCACCGGCCTAGACGTCAGCTTCTCATCGCACGTCACCCCAATGGCCCGGATGTCCGGAATAAACCGGGCGCACCGGTGCTCATACTGACAACGGAACGTTGCCCCGCTATGGTCCGCCGGGCGACGGTCAGATCTGGTCATCGCATTTTCATCGGAGGAAAGTATGAAGTTCCCGCAGTCTCTCCCGCGCCTTCTAACCGCTTCCAGCCTCGCGGCTGTTGTCGTCGTCAATGTCGCGCTGGCGCAGCAGGTGAAGGGCGCCTCCACGCCGGCAGCGAAGGCGCCGGCGAGCGAGTACCAGCCGACCGTCGGCCAAGAAGGCAAGGACGTGGTCTGGGTGCCGACGCCGCAGGCGCTCGTCGACAAGATGCTCGACATGGCGCAGGTGACACCCAACGATTACGTGATCGATCTCGGTTCGGGCGACGGGCGCACGGTGATCACCGCGGCCAAGCGCGGCGTGAAGGCGCACGGCATCGAATACAATCCCGACATGGTGGCGCTCTCCAAGAAGAACGCCGAACAGGCCGGCGTCACCGACAAGGCCACGTTCGTGCGCGGCGATATTTTCGAAAGCGATTTCTCCAAGGCGACCGTGATCACGCTATTCCTGCTGCCGAGCCTGAACCAACGGCTGCGCCCGCTCATCCTCGACATGAAACCGGGCACGCGCGTCGTGTCGAATACGTTCGACATGGGCGACTGGCCGGCGGACCAGACCGTGCAGGCGACCGGCGATTGCTCGTCATATTGCCGCGCCTATTTCTGGATGGTGCCGGCGAAGGTTGAAGGCAAGTGGAAGCTGCCTGCCGGCGAGCTCGCGCTCGAGCAGAAATATCAATCGGTGTCCGGATCGCTGACGGCGGACAACGTCAACGCGCCGGTGAACGGCAAGCTGATCGGCGATCAGATCACGTTCACGGCGGGACGGACGGTCTATATCGGTCGCGTAGGCGACAACACGATCGAAGGCACCGCCAGGTCGGGCGACAGCGAGACGAAGTGGCAGGCGACGCGCGCGCCGAAATAATCTTCCAGCACTGCAAATCGGAACAAGGCGGGACTTTGGTCCCGCCTTTTTCTTCGCCGCTACTTGCTGATGACTACGCTTTGCGGCGGTGATGGCGGCGGGCCGGCGAGCGCCGCGATCTGCACTACCTGCGGCATTTCTTCGACACGCTTTTGCAGCACGCGAAGCGTGCGTTCCGCCTCGATTGCGGCAGGCGCGGGCGTGACGACCACGAGACGATCCAGTGCAAGGCGAAAACCAGCGAAGCGCTCGTGGAAGCGTTGCCGCACCCAGGCGATGAGTACGCGGTTCTCGTAGATCCGGGCTCCGGCAGATTCACGATCTTCGGGCGACAAGTGGTACATGTTCGCGAGCGCCTTTTCGCGCACGGCATCCATCTCCATCACACGCGTGGCCGTCGCGAAGAACGGGCCGGCGCGCGTGGAGTCGGCGCGGATATCTTCCATCAGGCGCGAGTATCGGCCGGTGGCCGAGCGGTACGCGGTCGACAGCAGCGATTCGGAGTACTGGGCTATGTCGAAGACCGGACGGTCGTCCGGCAAGATTCGCGTGCGACGGAGTTCGTACATGATCCCGTCCCATTGCTTGCGATCGCCGGCGGGCATCAGGATCGCGTAGGCGAGATCGCGCAGCTCGCGCTCCTCATCCGTATGCGGCGCGAACGACACCGGCTCGCCGCGCACGTACGCCACGGTGGCGCCGACGTTCGGCAGGATCGAATCGTTGAAATAGGATGCGCGCGGCCGGCCGAAGTCGCCCGTCGGAGCGGCGCAGCCCGTCGCGAGAAACAGCAACGCAAACAAGACCGCCGATCGGCCGTTGCGCATGCGGATGCCTGACGAATTCCCCGGATGTGTGAAAATCAGGAACGCGGTGTGCGACGGCGTCGGCGGTTATTGGCGTTGTTGCCCGAGGCGGCGTCGAAGCCCGGTGACGGACCGTCGTCGGGCGCTGCCTCCCGCTTGATCTGCACCACCGGCAGAATCAGAATCGCGGCGGGCTCCGGCCGGTGCGCTGGATAGAGTGCGCCGCGCACCCGCTCGGCGGGAAATCTCAGGACCGTCCCCATCTGGCCCTCCTCTGGCCTCGCGGTCGCGCCCGCGGATCGCGCGGACCGCCTAGTTAGGTTCGGTCAAGGTTAATAGTTCGCTAACGCAATGCGGGTAGCTTCGCCCGTCCTTGTGGCGTCAGGTCCATGTCCGCGTCTCAGCATCCGAGTATTCAGGGTTTGATCGAGCTCGCCCAGCGTGACGGCGTCGATATTCGTCCGACGCTCGTGCGCGTACTGGCCGACCTCTACGTCCAGGAATCTGGTCACTCGCCGGCCGAGCGGTCGCGATTCGCCGAGCTCGTCTGCCGGCTGCTCTGCGGCGTGGACGCGGCGACGCGCGCCGCAGTGGCGGAAAAGCTCGCGCCGTATCCGGCCACGCCGCCGATCGTCGCGTCACTGCTCGCCCGCGACGAAATCATGATCGCGGACCCGATCCTGCGCCTGTCCCCGGTATTGGGCGAAGCCGAGCTGCATTCGATCTTGGATTCGACCGGGATCGCGCACGCGATTGCGATAGCGGCGCGGCCGGGCCTTCCCGAAGGCATCGCCAAGCGATTGCGCCGGAGCGGCGCGCCGCGCCGCACGTCGAACGAGCCGTTGCGCACTTCTTCAATCGTGGTGCCACAGCACGGGCCCGAACTGACGACGGCGCTCGCGCGGAGATATTTGGTCACAAGTCCGCACGAGCGGCGGCTGATCCTGACCGCCTTGCCCACTTGCCCGCCGGTCGAGCATGAGGAGCGGCTTAGCCGCATCGATCGCGGCTTCGGCCAACGCCTGGAACGTGCAGCGCTCCGGCATCGGCCGCAGGAATTTTCATTGCTGTTGCAACAGAGCGCGGGACTTCCGCCAGAGTTGGCTGCACGCGCGGCCGCCGATCCATCCGGCGATCCGATCGTGGCGATCTGCCGCGCGCTGGAAATCCCGTTCAATATTACGTCGCGGATTCTCCTGTTTCTCAATCCGGAAATCGGCGCGTCGGCGCAGCAGGTGTTCGCGCTTTCGGAAGGATTCGAGCAGATCGTACCGATGGCCGCACGGCGTCTCGTGGGCGCATGGTGCGGCATGATGCCGGCAGCAAAGCCCAATCGCGTTGGCATCGAGCGGAGGATGCAAGACCGCCATCCGACGCGCAAAACTCGCTCCGCCGCGCGGCCGATCTTGCGCGGAATGACGCCCGCGCGGCCTGCCGCGGCATCCGAATCCTGACCCCGATCGTGTAGACTATTCGCTCCGGCGCCATGCCATGCCGCCGGCGGAACAATCCGCAATGAAATGGCCGGCCAGTCAGCCTGTTCCAGTCGCGTTGTGCGCCGACGACTTTGCATTCGCGTCCGGCGTTGACGACGGAATCCTGACGCTGGCCGAGCAAGGGAGAATTACGGCGCTTTCCTGCATGACCGCCTCGCCGCGTTGGCCCAAGGCGTCGGCGCGGCTTAAGCCGCTTCTCGGCAAGCACGACATCGGCGTGCATTTCACGCTAACGCAGCTTCAGTCGCTCGGCCCGATGCCGAATCTCGCTTCGGATGGAACGTTTCCGGCCATGCGTACGCTCTATGCGCGCGCCCTGCGCCGCGATCTCGACCTCAACGAGATCGAAGCGGAGCTCACGCGGCAGATCGATGCGTTCGTCGCCGCCACCGGCCGAGATCCGGACTTCCTTGACGGGCATCATCACGTGCATCAACTTCCCGGCGTTCGAGCCGTTGTTGCGCGGACATGGCGCGCCCGCGCGCGCCCCGGGTGGATCAGAAACACGGCGACCAAGACCCAGCGAATTCTGGCCCGCAATGTTGCGATCGCGCGCACGGCGGCAATCGCGGCGCTTGGCCGAGGAGCGCGGCGCGCGTGGCGCAAGGCCGGGCTCGCGACCAATGCCGACTTCGCGGGAGTGCGGAATTTCGGCGAGCAAACGCCATTCCGCGAATTGATGCAGCGCTATCTATCCGCGGTGGAGCCGGGACTCCTGATCATGTGTCATCCCGGGCGACCGGACGCCGAGCTCGCCCGCCTCGACAGCGTCACGACGTCCCGGGCGGATGAGCTTGTATATCTTTCTGGGGCGCAGTTTCCGGCCGACCTTGCGGCCGCGGGATGCCGATTGGCGCGGCTCAGTTCGATGGCCGCGCGATAAAGGTCATGCGCCGCCGGTTGAATCCGAAATTCCGCGCGCGGCGCTCAGTCGTGTAGCCCAAACTCTCGAGCAGCGCCCGCATTTCGTTTTCCTCATATATCGTCAACCCGACTTCGTGGCGCAGACGACGATAATCGGAGACAAACGACTGCGCGAGACCGGCGAGCGCGGCGAACAGAAATCCGTTGCGTAACCCCGTGCTCAGCAATGATGAAACGTCGGCGACGATGCCGCCGCCAGGCAGCACAACGTCGGCAAGAATAAGCCGGCCTCCCGGCGCCAGCTTGGGCCGGATCGTGACCAAGAAATCCTTGCACTCCTCGCGCGATAAATATTGGAGAACGGAATTCGCAACGACCAGGTCGAGCTTTGCTTCGGGCAATTCGGCAACGTCTTCGGGCCCGAGAACGGAGACCCTTTGATTGTCGCGGAAACGCCGGGCGAGCGCCGCACGCACCGATGGCGCGGAGTCGCAGAGCAGCAGTCGTGCACATCGCGCGGCCACTCGCTCCGCATCCAGCGCGTCACCGCAACCATAGTCGAGAACGACACCAGGTTTTTCGGGAAGTTCGCTTAAAAAATCGTCCGCCACGCGCGCATAGTGCACCCCCAGGTGCCGGTCGTTCACATAAATGCGATGTGGCCGGTCCCAGAATTCGCGCCAATTGCCGGTCAAACGGTCAACCCGTCTTTTTCACACGATAGAGCTGAAAACCCGGGCCCTCGTGCACGAGCGTCAGGTGCCTGCGGTCGGGGCTCTGCGCGCCCTTTTTCGTCAGCAGGATGTAAACGTAGTCGTATTTGCGCGGCCATAGATTCCAGAAATATGAGGCGCCCCCCTGAACGCGATCCGCCGCCTGCACGAAATACTTCACCGACGGCGGCAACTGGTCCTCGGTTTCGACGAATTTGCGGAACTCATCACGTACCTGGAGAATGTGCTTCCCCTTCACCGTGAACGCCGTCGTCACGAGCGCCGAGCGCTCGATGGTCGCGAGCGAAGCGGCGTGGACAAGGCCATTGTCGCTGATCTCGCCGGTGTCCGTATCGTAGTCGCGCACCACGAGCACGCGCGCGCCGCGCTCCATCGTCTTTACCGATCGAAGAAAATCGTCAGTGCGATATGCAAGATGGTCCCAGACGGACTGCACTTCGAACACGCGCACCGCGACCAGACCGACCAACAATCCGACGAACGCCTGGCGCGCCAAACGAGTGCGCAGCTCGATATCGAGGCAAGCCACGAGCATGAAGGCGAGCGCGATCGGCAGCCGTTGGTCGGCGAGGTGCGCGGCAAAGAGCGCGCGCGGCATCGCCAGATAAATGACGCCGCCGACGACAAAGATCGCCCATGCAACCGGATGAATGCGCAGCGTTCCACGATACGCAGCGTAGGCCGCTGCGACCGCGACGACCGAGAGCATTCCATAGGCGACGAACGGATAATAGACGATGACCGCGAGCAGCACACCGTCAAGCTTGCCTTCGAGTTCCCAATACGGAGCGGCATCGTCGATGGTCCAAGTCGGGCCGGAGACCAAGAGTACGAGGACGGCCAGAAATGGAATTCCGGTCGCAACAAAGTCGATCAAGCGCGGCCGGAGCGGCTCCGCTCGCCTCAACCAGAGACGATGCAGCTCGAAAGCCAACAGCTCGAGTCCATAAAGACCCGCGGCAAACAGATGGCAGAAGAAAAGAGCCACGACAAAGAGCGTCGAAACCACTATGCGCCACGGCCAGAAGCGGTCGCGCAACACGATCCACGCAGCGAAGGCCCAGAGCGCCAGACCGATACCGAACACGTAGTTCATCACGCCGACGAGCATCACACCGTTGTAGAGCAACGGAATCGCGATGAGCGGCAATGCCGACCAACGGCCGAACAGCGCTCGATTGAGTGCAAGCGTGCCGGAGATGATGACGATGAACGTCAACACCGTAAAAATCTGTCCGGCGACATAGACATTCGTGAACAAATTCAGAACCGGGACAATCAGGTCGATCATCAGATTGGGGATGATCTCCCAATCGATCATGTAGTAGCGCGCAAGATCGCGGTCGGAGTCGATCGCATTGATCACGTACGTGCGCGCGAGGTGATTGACGTAGTCGGCGAGCGGCGGCAGTTGGTGCGTCAGAACCGGGATCGACGCGGCCGCGATCAGCGCAACGAACAGCAGCGCGATCGTCGACAAACGAAAATCGCCGAGCGTGTTCTGCGGGCGGGCGAGCCCAGTCTGCGGGGAGCGCATACAATCGACCAGCGAGAGAGTAGCGGTAGCACCTTGACTGCTTTTTAAGCGAATTGCCGCCCAATCCGGCAATTCACTAGCGGCGAATTGTCTCCGCCGCAATGCGGAAAGCAATACCGACGCACATGAGGAGGGATCGTGCGGTGCGGCGAAGCCGCAATATATGCCCTCCAAGTCAGCATTTAACCCTCCGCCAAATCAAGGAAATGCCGGCCGGCGCGGTCTTCGACCTCGACGATCCAAAGATCGGTATCGAACTTCCGTTCACGCTCGAGGCGCGCCTCGACATCGGCATCCGGCACAAAGCCGCCGGCGGAAGACAGGGCAAACTTGCGGTCTCCGGGCCGGGCCTCCTCGAAGGCGGATTGCGGCGCGGGCGCGTAAAGGGCGGCGGTGCCGTCCAGCCGGGAAATCTTGACGAAGATCGCGCCCGCCTCCTCGGCGCCGCGGCGGCGAACCACGGCGAAGGCTCCCTCCAGGTGACAGCGCCGCACATAAGCGGCAACCCAGATCGCGCTCTTGAGACGCAAGGCGCGCCTATTGAACCGGCGCGCCCGTCACGGTCGCGAGTTCGGCGAGCAACCGGTCGCCGATTTCACCGGAACGAGCGAGCCCGCGGTCGCGCTCGAACTGCTCGATCGCTGCGCGCGTGGCGGGGTCGGGAATGCCGCTCAGCTTCACCGGGCCGTAGCCGAGACGGGCGAGCACCCGCTGGACCGCAAGCACGCGAGTAGACGGGCGCGGCTCGGCCGGTGCGACGGAGCCGGTGATCTCGGGCTTCGCACGCGCGCGCCGCATCACGTCAAGCAGCATCGGACTTGGCTCGCCGCCGATCTTGAGGCCCTGAGCCTTTTCAAATTCTCGGATCGCGTGATCGGTACGCGGCCCAAGCAGGCCGTCGACAACGCCGTCATAAAAGCCGAGTTGCGAGAGTTCGCGCTGAATATTGGCGACGAGGTCCGAACGCGTGCGGACGGCTGCGGTGTCGGGACGCTGCGGCGGAACCGGCGCCGTGATCGCGGGCGGTGCGGGTGCCGCGGGCACCGTCGGCTTCAACGCGACCTTTCGCTGATGCACGGGCGGCATGGCTCGGCGCTCGTCGGCCAACATCGGCGCCGGATGCGGTACGTGTTGGAGCACGAGCGCATTCACGAGTACCGCGGCGGTCGCAAACGCGGCGAGCGCGACCGCAACCGTGTCGGCAGGACGCGCCGGCTTCAGCCAACGCAGCGCGCGGCGCAGGCGCGAGGGCTGTCCGCGCCGCGGCGCGCGCAGATCGGCGCCGCGGCGGCGGGCCACCGCAAATTCCCGTCCGCGATCGAATTCACGCACTGCGCTTCACCTTTTCGAATTCGGAACCGACAAGGCGCGGAACCGGATTGCCGACCACGAAAGGCTTCGGTGCCGGCGCTGCCGGTACGCAGGCGCGCGGCAGCCGCACGAGCACGCGCGTCCCCTCGCCGAGCCTGCTCTTGATCTCGATCTGGCCGCCGTGCAGTTCGACCAATCCCTTGACCACGGAAAGGCCGAGGCCGGTTCCCTCGTAGGGTCGGTCATAGGATGAGCGCGCCTGAAAGAAGGGACGGCCGACTTGCGCGAGATCGGATTCGGTGATGCCGATCCCGGTATCGGCGACGGAAAGCAATAGCTCCGGGCCCACAAGCCTTGCGGAAAGATCCACGCCGCCGCCGCGCGGAGTGAACTTGATCGCGTTCGAAACAAGATTGATCAGAACCTGGCGCAGCGCGAGCCGGTCGGCGACGATCTCCGGCAAGTCAGGCGCGAGCTCGATGTCGAAGCGCACACCCGACTGCTGCGCGCGCAGGATCATCATTTCGTAGCAGCTCTCGAACAGCGGGCCGATGGCAAACGGCGCCAGATTCAGCTCGAAGGCGCCCGCTTCGATGCGCGATATGTCGAGGATGCCGTTCACGACCGCGAGCAGATGCTGGCCGCTGTCGCGGATCACGCGCGCGTAATCAGTGCGGCGCGCATCGTCGAGGCCCACGCTTGCTTCGTTCGTCAGTATGTCGGAAAAGCCAATGATCGCGTTGAGCGGCGTGCGCAGCTCGTGGCTTACAGTGGCGAGAAACCGGCTCTTCGCCTCGTTCGCGCGTTCGGCTTCGGCGCGCGCGGCTTCGAGCGCCTCGGCATCGAGCTTGTTGCGGGAAATGTCGCGGGTAACGGCGACGACCTCGCCCGCTTCCCCACTCGACAGATTGCGCCCGCTTTCGAGCGCGCGGCAACGCGTCTCGACCCAAACGAAAACAGGCGCGCGCCGATTGTCGCTCGTGAGCGGACCCTGACGAAGACGATATTCGACCGATGCGTCGTGGCCGCGCGCCGCGTCGACCAGCGCGGTGAGAAAAGCCGGGCGGTCGGCGACATGCACGTGCTCGTAGAGGCCGTGACCCGTGAGCGTCGCGGCCGATACGCCAACGAGCCGCTCGGCCGCGGGCGAAATGAAGGTGACTGCGCCGTTCCGTGAGTGGCGCGTGATCACGTCGGTCATGTTTTGGGCTAGCAGGTGATACCGCGCTTCGCCCAGGAGCTTTACGCGCTCGCCGCTCGTGGCAAGCGCGCCGACGCCAAGCGCAATTGCACCGGCATAGAGGGCCGCGGACAGCGCGCCGAAGAGATAGGCGGACGAAGCGTCGAAGCGGGCTGGCTGCGGCAGCATTCCGCCCGCGCCGAGCGCCCACAGGCCAAGCATGAGTGCGATCGCGAGTGCAATCGTGGCGAGGATCACGCGCCGCGAGGCGGATAGCACGGCTTCCAGCGGCAACACGGCAAGCCAGGGCGCGGCAAACGACGCGACGCCGCCGGTAGCGCCTGCCAGGATCGCAATCAGGCCGCCGAGCAAGCACGCGGACAACAGATGCGCGCGCTCGAGATCGCCGATGCGTGACAGATAGCAAACGACGACGAGCGGCGAGATCAGCCAAGCGAAAATCAGCGCCTCAAGCGGCGCGGGCGCGCCGCGCACCGCGAAGTAGATCGGGATCGCTGCGAGCACGGTCAGGCCGCCAAGCAGCCGGACCGCAATAAAGGAACGGTGGCGCGCGGCCGTCAGCGCATCCGATCGCGCGGACGGATGCACCAATGCCTCGATATAGGCTTTGACCGGATCGAGTTGGACGAAGCTACGCAATACAACAGCGGTGCGATCGCCACCGCACCGTCCCCTCACCTGCGCGGGGATCGTGGCATCGCACGCTTAACGAACTCTAAGCCGGGCGAGCGAGAAGGCACTTGCTATTCAGCACGATGGGGCTTGCACGAGAGCTTCCACGAGAACTGGATTGCATGGTGAACGAAGCGTTGCGACGCATGCGCGCGCTGCGGTCCCTGCGAGAGCGCCGCGCTTCCGATCGCGCACACGCAAGGATCGCCATGGTTGCAAAACCGCAAACCAATTCGTTGCCAATGGATGAAAATTCGAGCCGAATGCGGGCCAAAGGCCGAATAATATTTTCAACCCTCCCCGCTAGGGTGCGTTCATTGCGGCGGGACAAGCCGCGGGGAGCATGACGGGACGATGCGGTTCCTTGTCAAGGTCGCCTTCTGGCTCACGATCGTGGTGCTGCTCTTGCCGGCGGACGCCGCCAAGCAGGGCGAGCCCGCGCGCGCGCAGGTCGGACCGATCGAGGCGCTCGGCGCGGCGCAGGCCGCGGTCGAGGACGCAAGCGCGTTCTGCTCGCGCAAGCCCGAGGCGTGCGTAATCGGATCGCAGGCGTTTCAGACCTTCGGCGAGAAGGCGCAGCACGGCGCGAAGCTGCTCTATGAGTTCCTGTCGGCGCGCTTCACCGCCAAGACGGAGCCGGCCACGGGTTCGATCAAGACGCAGCCGCGGCCAGGCCAGCACACGCTGACGCCCGACGACATGGCGCCTACATGGAACGGCCCGGGACCGAGGCCGGTGCCAATCCCGCCCCGGCGTCCGGCCTGAGCGGCCGCTTAATCCTGTCTTCCCGCCGCCGTTGCGCCGCCCGTACGCGGCACCTTATATCTTGTACATGTCCTGTGCGGGCGCGGTGCTCGCCGACGGCGAAGCATGAGCATTGAGCAGATCATCGACGACTTCGAAGTGCTGGATAGCTGGGACGACCGCTACCGGTACGTGATCGAGCTTGGCCGCGCGTTGCCGCAATTTCCCGAGGCGGCACGCAGCGACAAGAACAAGGTGCAGGGTTGCGCGAGCCAGGTCTGGATGGTGAGCGAGACGCAACCGGCCAGGAACGGCAGCGGGCCGGTCGTGGAATTCCGCGGCGACAGCGATGCGCATATCGTGAAGGGGCTGATCGCAATCCTGTTCGCGCTCTATTCGGGCCAGCCGGCGAAGCACATCCTCGATACCGACGCGATCACGCTGTTCAATCGGCTCGGGCTCGGCGAACATCTGACGCCGCAGCGCTCGAACGGTTTCCGCTCCATGGTGGAGCGTATCCGCAACGACGCGCGCGCGGCGCTCGCGGAGGCGGTCTAACCTTAACTTCCATCGATCGTCGGTCTTGCACCCAGCGCCTGCCAGGCGCGCGTGCGGGCGCGCGCGGGTCCACGCGCTTCGGCAGCGATGCCGTAGTGGCGCGCGAGACGATCGAGGGCGAGCGATAGCACGATGCGCGCCGTGCGCGGCGGCCAGCGGCGTTCGCGCTCCACCGTCTCGAGGCCCTTCAGGAAACAGCAGACGTCGAGCAGAAGACCGGCGAATTCCGGCCCCATGGCGTCGAGCGTATTGGCGAGACGATCCTTTGCCGCCAACACCAAATCGGCAAACGCGCCGGCGCCGTCACTCGCGGCGCCGCGGCGTGCCTGCGCCGCGGGTGCGATCCAGTTCGCGGTCACGCGCGGCGTCAGCCCGGCGCGTGTGAAATCGGCCCGCAGGCGCTCGCCCGCGAGAAGCTGCACCGGCTGGAGCAAGGGATGGCCGTCGCGATCCTTGCGCCGCGCAAGCCAGGCGAGCGGGCTCTCGGCTTCGTTGACATAGGCTGCGCCGATCGCGTCGTCCCCTAACCGGGCGCGGCGCGCGATGCCTGCATGCTGCGCGCGGAATCGGTCGAATGCTTCGCCCTCGGCTGCGGCGGCGCGCTTCCTCGCCCTGCTCATTCCTTGCCCTCATTGCGGTCGAATTCGAGCAGGATGCCGGCCGTGAGCTCGAGGCCGGCGAGTGCCGCGTCGAAGGCCGGATCGTCGCGCGCATCCTCGACCACGCGGCAGGCGTATTCGGCGGTCGTGCGGTCGCGGCGGAATTCGGCGGCGACGGCGCCGAGCGGCAGCCCGAGCGCCACGTGCGCGAGATAGATCGCGACATGCCGCGCCCGCGATGCGCGGCGCGAGCGGCGCGTTTTCGCCGTGATGTCGGCGAGCGGCACCTCGTAGTGCCCGGCAGCGAGACGCCGGGCGAGGCCGCAAGAGCGACGGGGGTCGGGCCACGCATGTGCGGGTGCGGGTAATCCCGATGGGCGCTTGCCGGCGGCGGGACGCCGGGGTTCGGGAGAGGATCGGGGGCTGGGCCGCATTTTGTGTCCTGCGCCACGCACGGTTCGATCGGACGTCATCGGCTTCTCCTTTCACTAGGAATATATCCTTATTACCATTTTGCAGCATTAAGCGGGCGTGGGGATAAGATTTTTTCGACCGGAGATATTGCTCGGGGAATCAGAACCTTGAGGTGGGGATAAGCGGCCCGAATGCAGGCCTCTGGCTAGGAATTTATCCTCTCTGCGGCCGGCTGCGCAATCGTCTCCCGAAGACAGGGAGATCATGCGATGGCACAGAAGAAAAAAGACGACGATAGGCGGTCGGGCCGGGCAAGAGCGCGCGGGGGCCTTCGCGCATTCCGCAAGGACGACGTGCGCGCGCAGATCGAGCGGCGGCTATGGGCGCTGGTGCTGGGTGCCGAACAGCCGAAAGCCGGTGGCACCGAGCCGCGCCTTGAGCCGCGCCTCGCGCGCGCATTGCGTGGGGAACGGCGGGCGGCACGGGGCGGCGGCCCCGGCTACGACCCGGTGCGCCATCTCGTGCTCGCCGGGCTCGAACGGCTGATGCGGCGCAAGCGCCGGTGAGCGAAGCTTACTTGCGCCGCCCGCGCTGCCGGCCGAGCCCCATCTTCTTCGCGAGCGCCGAGCGGGTGGCGGCGTAATTCGGCGCCACCATAGGATAGTCGAGCGGCAGGCCCCAGCGCTCGCGGTATTGCTCGGGCGTCATATTGTATTGGCTGCGCAGATGCCGGCGCAGCGACTTGAACTTCTTCCCGTCCTCGAGACAGACGATGTACTCGAGCGTGATCGAGCGCTTCACCGGCACCGCGGGCTTTTGCGGCTCGCGCCGGGCGTCGGGGCCGCGCGCGACGCGGGTGAGCGCGGCGTGCACCTCGTTGATGAGCGCGGGGATGTCAGAGGCCGCGATCGCGTTCTTGCTCACGTAGGCGGACACAATACCGGCGGCGAGTTCGATGAATTTCGGTTGCTGAATGGGATCGCTCATGGTGCGAATCTGCCTCGGCTCCATCCAATAAAACTATGCGCCGGCACTTCGCAAGCTCTACTTCGCGATATACTGTAATTCGAAAAGAAAGGCCGCCGCCAATACAATCGATCAATGGCAAGTTTGCTCGCGAGTTCGTGCATTCTTGCGGACTTGCCGCCGCTTGCCTTCAGACTTACTTCACAGGCGAAGTCCCCCGAACATTTGGAGCCGTCCATGGCCGATACCGCCCGCCCCAAAGTCCAGAAATCCGACGCCGAATGGCGCAAGGAACTCACCCCGGAGCAGTATTACGTCACGCGGCAGCACGGCACCGAACGCCCGTTCACGAGCCCGCTCAATGTCGAGAAGCGCAACGGCGTCTATGCGTGCGTGAGCTGCGGCAGCCCGCTGTTCAAGTCCGATGCCAAATACGAGTCCGGCAGCGGCTGGCCGAGCTTCTGGGCGCCGGTAAGTCCGGACGCGGTGATTGAACACGAAGATTTTTCGATGCTGATGCGGCGCGTCGAGATCCGTTGCGCGACCTGCGACGCGCATCTCGGCCACGTGTTTCCGGACGGGCCGGACCCCACGGGTCTCCGCTATTGCATGAACGGCACCGCCCTCAAGCTCATGCCCGAGGACGGTGCCGGTGGCAAAAAGTAAGGCCGCGGCAAAGGGCAAGCCCCTCGCGCCGCCGGACGCAGAACGCCGGCCGGTCAAGCGCATCGTCCACGGAGAGGAGCTCGTTGACGATTACGCCTGGCTGCGCGATGCGAACTGGCGCGAGGTGATGCGCCATCCGGGCAAGCTCGACCCGGAAATCCGCAAGTATCTCGAAGCCGAGAACGCCTACGCGGAAGCCAACCTCGCGCCGCTCGACGGGCTCAAGCGCGCGCTCGTCGCGGAAATGCGCGGCCGCATCAAGGAGGACGACTCCACGGTGCCCGCGCGCGATGGCCCGTACGCCTATTTCGTCCGCTATCGCGAAGGCGGGCAGCATCCGCTGCTCTGCCGCCGGCCGTCCAAAGGCGGCCCCGAGCAGTTGCTGCTCGACGGCGACGCGCTCGCCAAGGGGCACGCGTACTTCCAACTCGGCGGCGGCCGGCACTCGACCGATCACGAGCGATTTGCATGGTCGGTGGACGACGCGGGCTCGGAATACTTCAAGATCCGCGTGCGCGATCTCGAAAGCGGCAGCGACCTCGCCGACATCGTGCCCGACACGACGGGCGGCGCGGTCTGGACCACGGACGCAAACGCTTTCTACTATGTGCGACTCGACGAAGAGCATCGGCCCACGCGCGTGTTCCTGCACAAGCTCGGTACGCTGCCGGAGCAGGACCGGCTCGCCTATGAGGAACCGGATAAGGGCTTCTTCCTCAACCTCTCGGAATTGCAGGCTGGTGAATTCGCCGCGATTTCCGGCGGCGATCACGAGACGAGTGAAGTCCATCTGATCGACTTGGCCGATCCGAACGCCACGCCGCGGCTCGTGGCGCCCCGGAAGACCGGCGAGCGTTACGATGTCGAGCATCATCCCGATCTCGGCGGCGAGCCGACGCTCGTGATACACACGAACGCGGACAGCGCGGAAGACTTCAAGATCATGCTGGCGCCACTCGCGAACCCGGACCGCGCGTCGTGGCGCGAGCTCGTGCCGCACCGGCCGGGCACGCTGCAGCTCGCCATTGGGCTTCTGCGCGACTGGCTTGTCCGGATCGAGCGCACGGACGGCTTGCCCTGCATCGTCGTACGGCGACTTGCCGACGGCGGCGAGCATTCGATCGCGTTCGCGGAGGAGGCCTATTCGCTCGGCATCGCCGACGGCTACGAGTTCGAGACCGACTCGCTGCGCTTCTCCTATTCATCCATGACCACGCCCGGCGAGGTGTGGGACTACGACATGGCTACGCGCGAGCGCGAATTGAAAAAGCGCCAGGAAGTTCCTTCCGGACACAATCCCGAGGACTACGTCACGCGCCGCATTTTCGCACCGGCGCACGACGGCGAGACGGTGCCGATCTCGCTTGTCTACCGCCAAGATACGAAGATCGACGGCTCGGCACCGCTTCTCCTCTACGGCTACGGCGCCTATGGCGCCGCAATGCCGGCGGCGTTCAACACGAACCGGCTCTCGCTCGTGGACCGCGGCTTCGTCTATGCGATCGCGCACGTCCGCGGCGGCACGGAAAAGGGCTGGCGCTGGTATCGCGAGGGCAAGCTCGCACACAAAGAGAATACCTACCGCGATTTCATAGCGGCTGCCGAGCATCTCGTGCTCGAGCGATTCACCGCGAAGGGCCGCATCGTGGCGCACGGCGGCTCGGCGGGCGGGCTCTTGATGGGGGCAGTCGCCAACATGCGGCCCGATCTCTTCGGCGGGATTCTCGCCGAGGTGCCGTTCGTGGACGCGCTCAATACCATGCTCGACGACACGCTCCCGCTCACGCCACCGGAATGGCCCGAATGGGGCAATCCGATCGTCGACATCGAGGCGTTCCGGCGCATGCGCGGCTATTCGCCGTACGACAACGTGCGGCCGCAGGATTATCCGTCGATGCTCGTGCTCGCCGGACTGACCGATCCGCGCGTGACCTATTGGGAGCCGGCGAAATGGGTGGCGAAGCTGCGCGCGACCAAGACCGACCGGCGCACGCTCCTGCTCCGCACCAACATGGACGCGGGCCACGGCGGGGCCGCCGGCCGCTTCGACCGGCTCGAAGAGGTGGCGCTCGGCTACGTCTTCGCGCTGAATACCATGGGGCTTGCCTAGCTGCATGACTCCACGCGATCGGGTCGGAATTTTCGCTGCGACGGCGACCACGGGTTTGTGCGCGCTCTGGAGCCTCGGGCACGTGGCGATCAAGTTGACGAACGCGGGCATCTCGCCCGCATTCCAAAGCGGGCTGCGCTCGCTCGGCGCGCTCGCACTCCTGTGGCTCTGGTCGTGGCTGCGCGGCGTCGCGCTGCTCGCGCCGGAAGGCACGCTCCTCGTCGGCATCGCGGCGGGCGTCATGTTCGCCGCCGAGTTCGCGTTCATCTATTGGGCGCTTGTGTTCACCGACGTCGCGCGCGGCGTGATCATTCTCTACACGACGCCGTTCTTCGTCGCCGTCGGTGCGCATTTTTTCGTGCCGGGCGAACAATTGCGGCGGCAGCAGACGATCGGACTGTTCTGCGCGTTCGCGGGTGTGGTGATCGCCTTTTCCGACGGGTTAATGCTGCCGAGCTATCGGGCGCTGATCGGCGATGCGATGATGCTCGCGGCGGCGGCGCTCTGGGGCGCGACCACCGTGCTTGTCAAGGCAACCAAGCTCGCGCGCATCGATCCGGCGAAGACGCTCGCCTATCAGCTTGCGGTTTCCGGCATCGTGCTGACGCCGATGGCGCTTTTGCTCGGCGAGCGCGGCATCTTCGATCCGACCCCGCTCGTGATCGGCTCGCTCATCTTCCAGATCACGATCGTGGCGTGCGCGTCCTACCTTGCGTGGTTCGCGCTGGTCCGGATCTATCCGGCGTCGATCCTTTCCACGTTCACGTTTCTCACACCGCTGTTCTCGCTCGTATTCGGAGCGGTGCTGCTCGGCGAGCGCGTGAGCGTCGCGCTCGTGCTGTCGCTCGCTCTCGTGGCTGTCGGGATCTGGCTCGTGAACCGGCCGCGGGCGGCCTGAAAATTCTCAGCGCGCGGATTCTTTGAAGTCGACGTCGGCCTCTGCGCCGGTGCGCAAGACGTGGTCCTGCAATTCGGCGATCGAGCCGAAGCGCACGGTGCCGATCGGCAGTTCGGCTTCGATCGAGCCGTCGGCATAGAGCGTGTAGGCCATGCCGCCGATCACGCCGGAACGCACAACGGTTGTCTCGGCCGAACTCCGCTCCGCGCCCGTCGATGGCGCCGCCGGACGGAGTCTTAGTGGCGACCCCGGGATTGCTGACGCATCACCCGGGTAGCGCGGCCGGCGACGCTCGTCGGGCAGCATTGGAAGCGGCGGTGGCGGAGGCGGCGGAGACGGTGGCGGAAGTTCGCGCCGCTGCCGCGCGGGTTCGTCGCGGCGTGCGGACGCGGCGGCATCGCGCGGGCGCGCGGACTCGGCGCCGGAAAGATCCGGAAAGCGATCGCGGCGCATGCGCGCGGACTCATCGCCGGCCAAATTCGGCGGCGCGTCGCGCCGCACGCGCATCTGTTCGTCCGAGGCAAACGGCGGCAGACTTTCGCGCCGCGAGCGCGGCGGTTCTTCACCGAATTTCGGTGCTGCGTCGCGGCGAGCGCGTACCGGCTCCTCTTCCGGCATGTCTTCGCCCGGCCAATGCCGCGGCTCTTCGGCATGCGGCTCATGCACAGGATGCGCGGGCGTGACGGGCGCGGGCACGATGGAATAGTTCTTGGGCTCGGTGCCATGGCGCGCAGACTGCGTGGAAGCGGAACGCGCGGTCTGCGCAGGAACGACGGAGTCGAGGCGACGCAGAAGTTGCTGGAGCGTGTTCAGGACAAGCGCGAGCGCGATCACGACGATGCCGCCGACGAAAGCGATTGCGCCGCTCTGGATCAAGGTCGCGCCGAGCGAAAGGCCGAGCACCCAATCGGGCGCGCCCGCGGCAATGCCGCCCAGCCCCACGAGAACGAGGATGGCTCCCACGATCATCAGCGCTTGCGGCATTCTATGCTTCGCTCCGGGCGCCGGATCCGGCGCCGTCACGCGCGCAACGTACGAATTCGCTCGGCCTGCGTGGCAGCGGAAGGGGGCGAATCGGCGGCACCTTCTCCGCGTACCAGCGGCTCGAAATTGGAACAATAGTCGATTATATCGAGTTCCAACTTTTGCAGGATGGCCCGATCAGGGCCATATAGAGGCCGATTGACCCCATTTTCGTCCGCGAGGAGAGCCCCAATGTCCTTTACTTTGCCAGATCTTCCCTATCCGCACGACGCGCTGGCGCCGTACATGTCAAAGGAGACGCTCGAGTATCACCACGACAAGCATCACAAGGCTTACGTCGATAACGGCAACAAGCTGCTGCAAGGCTCGGGGCTCGAAGGCAAGAGCCTCGAGGAGATCGTGAAGGGATCATTCGGGAAGAATGCGGGCCTCTTCAACAATGCCGGCCAGCACTACAACCACCTGCACTTCTGGAAATGGATGAAGCCGAAGGGTGGCGGCAAGATTCCGGGCGACCTCGAGAAGAAGATCGTCGCGGACCTCGGCTCCGTCGACAAGATGAAGGAAGATTTCATCCAGGCCGGCGTCTCGCAGTTCGGCTCGGGTTGGGCGTGGCTCACAGTCAAGGACGGCAAGATCGCCGTGACGAAGACGGCAAACGGCGAGAACCCGCTAGTGCACGGCGGCACGCCGATTCTCGGCTGCGACGTGTGGGAGCACTCCTACTACATCGACTACCGCAATCGCCGCCCCGACTACCTCAAGGCTTGGGTGGAAAATCTGGTGAATTGGGATTACGCGGCCGAGTTGTTCGCGAAGGCGAAATAAGAACAATCGTATTTATTTTACGCCGTCACCCTGAGGTGTGAACCCGGCGAAGCCGGGTGAGCCTCGAAGGGTGACGGCGGTGTCGTCTTGAACATGGCCGTCATCCTTCGAGGCTCGCGTTGCGCGCTCGCACCTCAGGATGACGACCCTTTTATTGCGCCAGCCCTGCGAGAATCCGCACCCAGCTGCGCGCGCCCTTGTGGAATGATTTGAGATCGTATTTCTCGTTCGGCGAATGAATGCGGTCGTCGTCGAGGCCGAAGCCGACCAGCAAGGAACCCATTCCAAGATCACGCTTGAAGGCGCCAACGATCGGGATCGAGCCGCCCGATCCCTTCAATACGGCCGGGCGGCCCCATTCGGCTTCGAGCGCCCCGCGCGTCTTCGCTAGATACGGAGAATTGAGCGGCAGCCGAAGTGCGGGACTGGCGCCGTGCGGAATGAATTCGGCCTTGCAGTCGGCCGGCAATCGCGCGCGCACGAATGCGCGGAATGCGTCGCGTATGGCGTCGGGATCTTGGTCGCCGACAAGACGGAAGGAAACCTTTGCGGATGCCTTGGCCGGAATGACGGTCTTCGACCCTTCGCCCGTGTAGCCGCCGATAATGCCGTTGACGTCGCAGGTCGGCCGCGACCAGAGCTGCTCAAGGACGTGACGGCCCTTTTCGCCCGCCGGCACCTTCAGCCCGATATCGCTGAGAAAGTGGCACTCGTCGAAGGCGAGATTCATCCATTGTCTGCGGATTTCCGGATCGAGTTCGCCGACGCCATCATAAAAACCTGGAATGGCGATGCGGCCGTCGGCGCCGTGGATTTCGGCGAGCACGCGCGCGAGCACGCGGATCGGATTGATCGCCGGTCCGCCGAACAGCCCCGAATGCAGATCGTGGCTCGCGCCCTGAATGATAACTTCCTCCAGCACGAGCCCGCGCAGCATGGTGGTCACGGCCGGCGTGTCCGCGTCCCACATGTCGGTGTCGCAGACGAGCGCGACATCGGCCTTGAGCTCGTCCTTGTGCGCGTCGAAAAAAGGTTTCAATGACGGACTGCCGGTCTCCTCCTCGCCTTCGAACAGGATCGTCACCGGCAGCGGCAACTTGCCGTCGACGGCGACGAATGCGCGACAGGCTTCGATGAACGTCATCAACTGGCCTTTGTCGTCGGCGGAGCCGCGCGCAACGATCTGCTTGCGGCCGTTCTTCTCGACGAGACGCGGCTCGAATGGCGGCGTCTCCCACAAATCGAGCGGATCGGGCGGCTGTACGTCGTAGTGTCCGTAGAAGAGAACGCGCGGCGCTTTCGCGCACGTTTCGCCGCGCGAATGGGCGACCACCATCGGGCGGCCCTTGGTCGGACGCACGGCAGCCTCGAAGCCGAGTGCAATCAGTTCGCTCGCGAGCCAATCGGCGGCCTTGCGGCACGCGCCAGCGAAGGCGGGGTCAGTAGAGACGCTCGGGATCCGGAGCAGCGCGAACAGCCGCGTGAGACTCTTGTCGAGTTCACGGTCGATGGATGCGAGTACGTGGTCGAGCGCCATGCGATCCTCTGTGGCGCGCGCAAGCTAACAGCCGTTTGTTGCCAAGCAAGCCGGCATCGTGGCGCGACACACGCAGCCGCTTTCAGCGCTCCTGCAATTCCGCGCTAACGGCCGCCGCCTCGACGACGAGCTTCATCTCGTTTCGCCGGTCGGTGCGGCGGACCCGCTGCAGGAGGGAGCCGATGCGCCGGTAGAGAAGACGCGGAACCACCGGCAATGCGAGCACGACGCTGTAGCCGGAGGCAGCGGCTGCTTTCAGCGTCTCACGCGTCGCGTCGACGGCGATCAGGATGCCGGGCGTGCGCGCCGGATCGAACGGGTTCACCGGGATGCGCGGCGTCACCTCGGCGATCGCATTCGGCAGGCGGCGTGGGTCGACGACGCAGAGATCGGGTGCCTGCTCGGCACCGATCCGCTGGGCCTCGTCGGCACTCGCAGCGGGCAAGACCCGCAACATTCCGAGGCCGGAGAGGCCCGAGCACAGGAACGCCCGGTGTTCCGGGCAGGCGTCCAGGACGACAATGCGAGCGGACGATAAAATTCTCATTTTTGTCAATGACTTGGATCGCGCCGTTCGAGCGCCCTGGCGCGACCGATTCTGGTCCTCACATTTTCGTGAGCGATAAGGTAGCAAATTCCGGTTCCATGGCAACGGGCTAGCAGGGGGAAATGGCCGCGCCGGTGGCCGGAGCGCGACTTCTAGCGGCGCAGGATGCCCCCGAGGGTGCCGCGCACGATGGCCCGGCCCACGGAGCCGCCGATCTTGCCGCCGAAGCTCTTGCCGAGGTCGGCGGCGATCTGGCCGGCCACCCGGTTCGCGACCGTCCGGGTCACTTCACGGGCGACCGTCTGGGTCGTTGTGAGGCGCTCCCCGCGCTTGCGGCTGGTGCCGAAGATCGACCCCAGAATTCCGCCGATACCGCTTGTCGATGCCTCTTGCTGCTGCCGGGCATCGGCCATCTTGGTCTGCGTCTGCGCTTGCAGTTTTTCGTAGGCCGATTCCCGATCAATCGTCGTATCGTACTGACCGCGCACCGGGCTCTGACCGATGATCGTCTTGCGCTCCGCGATGCTCACGGGGCCGAGCCGCCCCGCCGGCGGCCGGATCAATGCGCGCTCCACGATCGAGGGGGCGCCCTTGTCCTCCAGGAACGAGACGAGCGCTTCGCCGACGCCGAGCTCGGTGATCACCTGCGCGGTCTTGAGCTTGGGATTGGGGCGGAACGTGTCGGCCGCCGCCTTCACCGCCTTCTGGTCGCGCGGCGTGTAGGCGCGGAGCGCGTGCTGCACGCGGTTGCCAAGCTGCGCGAGCACGGTGTCGGGCACGTCGAGCGGATTCTGCGTCACGAAATAGACCCCGACGCCTTTCGAGCGGATGAGGCGGACCACCTGCTCGATTTTTTCGAGTAGCGCTTTAGGCGCTTCATCAAACAGAAGATGCGCCTCATCGAAGAAGAATACGAGCTTCGGCTTTTCCGGGTCGCCGACCTCGGGCATTTCCTCAAACAGCTCGGACAAGAGCCAGAGCAGGAATGTAGAATAGAGCCGCGGCGAACTCATCAATTTGTCCGCGGCGAGGATGTTGATCGTGCCGCGGCCGTCGCGGTCGGTGCGCATCAGATCTTTGATTTCGAGCGTCGGCTCGCCGAAGAATTTTGCGCCGCCCTGGCTCTCGAGCAGGAGCAACTGGCGCTGGATCGCGCCGACGCTCGTGGTCGATACGTTGCCGTAGGACGTCGTCAGGCTGGCGGCATTCTCGCCGATGAAGCCGACGATCGCGCGCAAGTCTTTCAGGTCGAGGAGCAAAAGTCCTTGCTCGTCCGCGACCCGGAAGGCGATGTTCAATACGCCTTCCTGGGTCTCGTTCAGCCCCATGAGGCGCGAGAGCAGAAGCGGCCCCATCTCCGAAACAGTGGCGCGGATCGGATGACCCTGCTCGCCGAAGAGATCCCAAAAGATCACCGGGAATTGGTCGGGCTCGTATTTGATGCCGACTTCCTTGGCGCGCTTCAGGATGAAGTCCTTGCCCTCGCCCGGCTCGGCGATGCCCGACAGATCGCCCTTGATGTCGGCGGCAAATACCGGCACGCCGGCTTGCGAGAAACCCTCGGCAAGTACCTGCAATGTCACCGTCTTGCCGGTTCCGGTGGCGCCGGTCACGAGGCCGTGCCGGTTGGCCAGTCTGAGAGTCAGGTATTCCGGCTTGCCGCTCTTGCCGACGAAGATCTTGCCGTCGGATTCCGCACGCGCCATTGCCGCTCTCCCGAAAAGAACCAGCAGGAACCTTATAGTCCCCTGCCCGCCCGCTTGCTACGTGGCCGCTTGCGCTGCAACAACATCGCGAAAGCTTTGTCCAGTCCGACTTAGGGGGCGAAATCTTTGCGCTTGTGCCGAATGAAGACAGCCGCTCATAATCGGGAAAGGCACGGATGCGGGCGAACAAGTCGTAATAGCGGGGGGTGCTTTGATGACTTATCCGATCACCGATATCGAGGGGATCGGGCCGGCGGTTGCCGACCGACTCAAGGGAATGCGAATTCGCACGACGACTCGTCTGCTCGAGGTCGCGAAAAATCCGCGCGGCCGCAAGGTGCTCGCCGCCAAGACCGGGATCGACTCTGCCCGGATTTTGAAATGGGCCAATTTGGCCGACATGATGCGTATCAAAGGGATCGGCGAGGAATATTCGGAATTGCTGGAAGCAGCAGGCGTCGACACGGTGCGGGAATTGAAGCACCGCAACCCGAAAAAACTCGCCGAAGCAATGGCTGCCGCCAATGCACGCCGCAAGCTCGTGCGGCTCCTGCCAAGCGAAAGCACGATCAAGAAATGGATCGCGCAGGCTAGTTCGCTACCGATGAAGATCACCTATTGAGGCAGCCCCAAGCGCTTGGGAAGGCGGCCTTTTTTAGACTTTGTCGCTGCTTTCGATCCGCGCCTGAGACGGGTGCGCGTGCTATTGTCGCCGCATGCTCGATCAACCGCCCTCCCGCCCGCGCAATGTGCGCGGCCTCGAGCTGCCCGCCGACGGCCGCGCGCTCGTCATGGGCATCGTCAATGTGACGCCGGACTCATTCTCCGACGGCGGCCAGTTCCTCGAGGCGGCGCGGGCAATCGCTCACGCGAAGCGGCTCGCGGACGAGGGCGCCGACATTCTCGACGTGGGCGGTGAGTCCACGCGCCCCTATGTCGGCATGAAGCCCGTGGTGCTCGACGAGGAACTTGCGCGGCTCTCTCCGGTTCTCCCTGCAACGGTGGAGATCGGCTTGCCGGTTTCGATCGACACCATGAAAGCGAAGGTCGCGGCCTGGGCGCTGGAAGAAGGTGCTGTAATCGTCAATGACGTGTGGGGCCTGCAGCGCGACCCGGATATGGCCCGGGTCGTGGCCGAGCACGAAGCGACGGTCGTGGTCATGCATAACCGGGAAACAGCCGATCCGGCGATCGATATCGTTGCCGGCGTGAAGGATTTCTTCGCCCGCTCGCTCGAGATTGCGGCGCGCGCGGGGATCGCGCAGAGCCGGATCGTGCTCGACCCGGGCGTCGGCTTCGGCAAAACTCCGGAGCAGAGCGTCACCGTGATCGCGCGCCTCGACGAATTCCGCGCGTTCGGGAAGCCGATCCTGGTCGGCCTTTCGCGCAAGCGCTTCATCGATTCCATCTCGCCGACGGCACCGGACAGGCGTCTCGGCGGATCGATCGCCGGTAACCTGCTCGCGGTACAGAACGGCGCCAATATCGTGCGCGTGCACGACGTCGGCGAAACCGTGCAGGCGCTGCGTGTGGCGAGCGCGATCCGAGGTGCAACGTGATGCAGGGTACGGTCGAAATTGCCGGGCTCGTGCTGTTCGCGCGCCACGGAGTGCATGAGTCAGAACGGGCACACGGCCAGCGGTTCATCCTCGATCTCGTGCTGGAGCTTGATTTCGCGGCTGCGGCAAAGAGCGACAGGCTCGGGGACACTGTGGATTACGGGGAAGTCGTCGCCGTGGCCGAGGCCGCGTTCCGCGACCGGCACTTCTATCTGATCGAGGCGAGCGCCGCGCACGTGGCGGGTGCCGTGCTCGCGCATTTCCCGCGCGCTGCCTCGGTGCGCGTAAAAGTGAAAAAGCCTTCGGCGCCGGTGCCCGCCGCGATCGATTACGTGGCGGCGACGGTGACCGTTGCGCGCAAGCGCGATGGCTGAGGTATTTCTCGGGCTCGGGGGCAATCTCGGGGACCGTGCGAGCAATCTCGCGGCCGCGCGCGCGGCGCTCGCGCGCGGTGCGCTCACGAACACGAGCGCTTCCTCGATTTATGAGACCGAACCCTGGGGGCCAGTGCCGCAAGGCCGCTACCTCAATCAGGTGGTGAGCGGGTCGAGCGAGCTTCCTCCCCGCGCGCTACTCGCGAAGCTTTTCGAAATCGAGCGCGCGCTCGGCCGCGACCGCGCGCGCGAGGAACGCTACGGGCCGCGCACAATCGATCTCGATATTCTGCTCTATGGCGACCTCACGATGCAGGAGCCTGAGCTGCAAATCCCGCATCCGAGAATGATGGAGCGGCCATTCGTGCTGGTGCCGCTCGCGGAGATCGCGCCCGATCTCGCGGTGAACGGCGTCGCGATCCGGGACGCACTCGCGCGGCTCGATCGCACCGGCGTCGTGCCCTACCGGGCGCGGTAATCGCCGCGGCCCGCCGCCATTGGCGCAAGCGGACGGGCGTGGCAAATTCGCCGTGGAAAGCCTAAGTTCCTGAAATATGGCAGATTTTACGCTCGCCTCCGAATTTCCGCTCGCGCGCCGCGAGGACTGGCTCGCGCTTGTCGCGAAGGTCCTGAAGGGCGCGCCGTTCGAGAGGCTCAAATCGAAAACCTATGACGGGCTCGCGGTCGAGCCGCTCTACGAGCGGGCAGCGGATGCGAAGCCAATTGCCGGGCGTGCGGCAGGCGCCCCGTGGCAGATCGTCCAGCGCGTCGATCATCCGGATCCCGCGGCGGCGAACGTGCAAGCGCTGCACGATCTCGAAAACGGCGCGACCGCGCTCTCGCTCGTGTTCGCGGGATCGGTCGGCGCGAACGCGTACGGTCTCGACGGATCGGAAGCAACGATCGCGCGCGTGCTCGATGGTGTGATCCTTGACGCCGGGATTGCAATCGAATGTGAATTGTCGTCGCAGACGCGCGACGCTCCGGCGGGCATCGCACGGCTGATCAAGCAGCGAGGCATCGATCCCACGAAGACAAATATTCGCGCGGGCTTTGATCCGCTCGGGCTCATAGCGCAGCGCGGCGGGAGCCCGGTTGCCTGGAGCGAGCTTGCGCCGGTCTTCGCTCGTCTCGTCGGCGACCTTGCGTACCAAGGATGGCGCGGTCCCTTTGCCGTCGCCGACGCGCGCCCGGTGCACGCGGCCGGCGGATCGGAGACGCAGGAGCTCGCCTTCGCGCTTTCCAATGCCGTCGCATACCTGCGTGCTCTCGAGTCAGGCGGCATTGCGCTGGACAACGCGCGCCGCATGATTTTCTTCCGGCTCGCCGCGGATGCGGACCAGTTTCTGACGACCGCGAAGTTCCGCGCGCTGCGAAAACTTTGGGCGCGCGTCGAGGAGGCGTCGGGCCTCACGCCAAAGCCCGTATTCATTTCCGCCGAGACCGCGTGGCGAATGATGAGCAAACGCGATCCCTACGTGAACATGCTGCGGGCGACAGTGGCGGTCGCGGCCGCGGGCTTCGGTGGCGCCGACGCGATCAGCGTACTTCCGTTCACGGCGGCGCTTGGCCTGCCCGACCGCTTCGCGCGGCGGATCGCGCGCAACACGCAGCTGATCCTGCTGGAGGAATCGAATCTCGCTAAAGTCGCGGACCCGGCCGCTGGTTCCGGCGGCATCGAGGACCTGACCGTGAAACTGAGTGCAGCGGCGTGGTCGCTGTTTCAGGAAATCGAGCGTGCGGGCGGCGCGGCTGCGGCGCTGGAAAAAGGATTGATTCAGAAAAAGGTCGCGACTGTGCGAGCCGAGCGCCGGAAGGCGGTGGCCGACCGCCGCGATCTCCTGACCGGCGCGACCATATTCCTCAATCCCGACGAGGCGCCGGTCGAGGTGCTGGACGTATCGCCGGTGAAGGTCCCAGCGATGCCGAAGGGAATCGAATTCGAACCGTTGCCGCCCAAGCGGCTTGCCGAGCCCTTTGAATAGCCGCGCGCGGCCTATGATATAATCCTTGATATGAGCCGCCTGCCCGATTTCACCAAGACCGAGTGGCGCGAGCCGAAGCTCGTTCCGCCGCAGTCGGACGCTTCTTTGGGCGAGCCGTGGATGACACCGGAGGAAATTCCGGTGAAGCCGGTCTACGGCGCGGACGATCTCAAGGGCCTCGACTTCCTCGACACCTGGCCCGGCATCGCGCCGTTCCTGCGCGGGCCGTATCCGATCATGTACGTCACTCAGCCCTGGACGATCCGGCAATACGCGGGCTTCTCCACGGCCGAAGATTCCAACGCCTTCTACCGGCGCAATCTCGCCGCCGGACAAAAGGGCCTTTCGATCGCCTTCGATCTCGCGACCCACCGCGGCTACGACAGCGACCACCCGCGCGTTTCGGGCGACGTCGGCATGGCGGGGGTCGCGATCGATTCCATCTACGACATGCGCACGCTCTTCTCGGGCATCCCGCTCGAAGAGATGACCGTGTCGATGACCATGAACGGCGCGGTACTGCCGGTGCTTGCGCTCTATATCGTCGCGGGCGAGGAGCAAGGCGTCCCGCCGGAGAAGCTCGCGGGCACGATCCAGAACGACATCCTGAAGGAGTTCATGGTCCGCAACACCTATATCTATCCGCCCGAACCGTCGCTCCGGATCGTATCCGACATCTTCGCCTACACGGCGGCGAACATGCCGAAGTTCAATTCAATCTCGATCTCCGGCTATCACATGCAGGAAGCGGGCGCGACGCAGGACTTGGAGCTCGCCTACACGCTCGCGAACGGCGCGGAATACGTGCGCGCGGGGCTCAAGGCCGGCCTCGACATCGATCAGTTCGCCCCTCGCCTCTCCTTCTTCTGGGCGATCGGCATGAACTTCTTCATGGAAATCGCCAAGATGCGCGCGGCGCGCATGATCTGGGCGAAGTTGATGAAGCAGCACGCGCCGAAAGACGCGCGCTCGCTTTCGCTCCGCACCCACTGCCAGACGTCCGGCTGGTCGCTCACGGCGCAGGACGTGTTCAACAACGTGATCCGCACCGCGATCGAGGCGATGGCGGCGACGCAGGGCCATACACAATCGCTGCACACGAACGCGCTCGACGAGGCGCTGGCGCTGCCGACGGATTTCTCCGCGCGCATCGCGCGCAACACGCAGCTTTTCCTGCAGCAGGAGAGCGGAACGACGCGCATCGTCGATCCGTGGGGCGGCTCGTTCTATGTGGAGCGGCTCACGGGCGAGCTTGCGAAGAAAGCCTGGCAGCACATCGAGGAAGTCGAAGAACTCGGCGGCATGACCAAGGCGATCGAGGCCGGCCTGCCGAAACTCCGCATCGAGGAAGCCGCGGCCAAGACCCAGGCGCGCATCGACGGCGGCGCGCAGACGGTCGTCGGCGTCAACCGCTACCGGCCGGAGCACGAAGCTCCGATCGAAATCCTGAAAGTCGACAATTCCGCCGTACGCGCGCTACAGATCGACAAGCTCAAGCGGCTGCGCGTCGAACGCGATCCGAAGGCGCTTGAGGCCGCGCTTGACGCGCTGACCAGGGCGGCGGATACGGGAAAAGGCAATCTCCTCGCGCTCGCAGTCGATGCAGCGCGGGCGAAGGCGACGGTTGGAGAGATTTCGTCCGCGCTGGAAAAGGTCTGGGGCCGGCATCGCGCCGAGACGCGGACGCTCACCGGCGTCTATCTACGGGAGGCTGGAGGCATGAACGACGCGGTGCAGCGCGTACAGCGTCAGGTCGAAGCCTTCGAGGCCGAGGAAGGCCGCAGGCCGCGCATCCTCGTCGCCAAGATCGGCCAGGACGGTCACGATCGCGGGCAGAAGGTGATCGCGTCCGCATTCGCCGATCTCGGCTTCGATGTGGACGTGGGCCCGCTGTTTTCAACGCCGGCGGAAGCCGCGCGCCAGGCCGTCGAGAACGACGTGCATGTGGTGGGCGTCTCTTCGCTCGCGGCGGCGCATCTCACGCTCGTGCCGGAGCTGAAGCGCGCTCTGGAAAAGGAAGGCCGCGGCGACATCATGATTGCAGTCGGCGGCGTCGTGCCGCCGCAGGATTACGACGCGCTCAAGGCCGCGGGCGCCGAGGCGATTTTTCCGCCGGGCACCGTGGTCGCCGAAGCCGCCGAGGAACTCTTGCGCAAGCTCGCCGCCCGCCTCGGGCATCAGCGCGCCGCGGCGGAGTGACGGCCTCTCCCAGAAGATGAATCTTTCATCCGGAATCTCCGCCGTCGACCGCTATCTCGCGGACGGCTTTCTCTCCGTGCCCGGCATGTCGTCGCGCTTTGCGGCGGTGATCGCAGGCGCCACCATGCGCCTACAATCGGAAAACGGGATTGCGGGCCACGCGGCGGAAATCGGCACGTTCGAAGGCCGCTTTTTTCTCGCTCTTGCGCACGCGCTGCGCGAGGACGAACGCGCGATCGGTATCGACACGTTCACCTGGCCCGACACTGGCCTAATCGACCGCTTCGAAAAGAATTGCGCGAAGCACGGGCCCACCGGCCGCATGATCACGCTCAAGGCCGACAGCCGAAAGCTCAAGCCGGAGGAGCTGCTTGCGAAGGCGCCCGGCAAGCGCATCCGTTTCTTCCATATCGACGGCGAGCACACGCCGGATCATCTTTCCAAGGATCTTGCCCTCGCCCACGCCACCATCGACCCGCGCGGCGTCATCTGCCTCGACGACATGCTGCACCCCGGCTATCCGACGCTCGCGCTCACGGTCGATGTGTTTCTCCGCGCGCATCCGGAGATGCGCGTGTTCTGCGTGGTCGACCGCGAAGATATCGTGGCCGCCGCCAAGTTCATGATCTGCCGGGAGGAGCACGCGGCCTTCTATGCCGACGGGCTCACGCGCGCCTTCCCGCAGCACGTCTGGCCGCTCGGCGCGGATTTCGGCGCCTACAAGGCGCTCGTGCTCGCCATCGAGCCGAAGCTCGCCAGGATCAATTGAGCCGCCGCCCGATGCCGCATTGCGCGGGATCGGCTAGGATCGAACGACAGGAGCGATTCATGCCCGTCTTCCGGCCGATTGCTGTCGCGCTCACCATGGCCTTGCTCGCCGGCGGATGCGTGATCTCGAAGGAGCCCGTGTTCGGGCCGGAGACCCGCGTCGTGCCGTTCGCGTCGGGAACGCGATTCCAGATCTTTCAACGCGAAACGGCAAAGGGCCCGTGGAAGCTCGACGACAAGGAAATCGTACTCGTCGCAAGCGCCGACAAGCTGGTGCGCGAGGTGGGCGCTTCCGGCAAGCCGGACGACGACGAGAGCTACACGTTTCATTCGCTCGGGCCGAATCGCTATCTCGCGCAGGGCGATTTCGGCGACGGGCGTTACGCCTATGGTGTCCTGGAAGTCCGCGGCGGCGAGGGCCTGGTTGCGGCGTTTCAGTGCAAATCGATCGACACAGCGCTGCTGCAACGCGCGGGCGTGAAGGTAACCGCCGACGATTGCGTGCTCGACGGCGTGCCGGATCGCGCGGGCTTCCTCAAGCAGCTTGCCGCGCGTCCGACGGAACCACTCATCAAATACGTGCCGGTGAAGAAGAAGTGAGCCCGAAGGCCGCCCCCGCCTCCGATCGCGACCTCGCAAAGCGCGTGCGGCAAGGCGACCGCGCGGCGCTCGCGCGCGCGATCACGCTCGTGGAGTCGAAAAAGGCCGAGCATCGCGAACGCGCACAGGAGCTTTTGAAGGCGCTCCTGCCGGCGACGGGCAAGGCGGTGCGGGTCGGGATCACCGGCGTGCCGGGTGTCGGCAAATCGACGACCATCGATGCGCTTGGCACGTTCCTCATCGAGCAGGGGCATCGCGTCGCGGTGCTCGCGGTCGATCCCTCCTCCGTGCGCACGGGCGGCTCAATCCTCGGCGACAAGACGCGCATGCCGCGGCTCGCGGCAGATGAGCGCGCCTTCATCCGCCCGTCGCCTTCGGCCGGCACGCTCGGCGGCGTTGCGAGCCGCACGCGGGAGACGATGCTGCTCTGCGAGGCGGCGGGCTATGACGTGGTGCTCGTTGAGACCGTCGGCGCGGGCCAGTCGGAAGTCGCGGTCGCGGAAATGACCGACACGTTCCTGGTGCTCATGCTGCCCGGTGCGGGCGACGAGCTGCAGGGCATCAAGAAGGGCTTGCTCGAGCTCGCCGACGTCGTGGCCGTGAACAAGGCGGACGGCGACAATCTCGCGCGCGCGAAGGCCGCGGCGACGTCGCTCAAGGCGGCACTGCATATTCTCGCGGGCAGCGCGGGGGGCGACGAGCCGCCGGTACTCACCTATTCCGCGCTTAAGGAGAACGGCATTGCGGAAGTCTGGGACGCCGCACTCGCGCATCGCGCGCGGCTGGACAAATCCGGGCGTCTCACAGAGAAGCGGCGCGCGCAGCAGGTGCGCTGGATGTGGACTTTGATCGAGGAACGCTTCCGCGACCGGTTGCGCAGCGATCCCGCGATCAAGGCGCGGCTGCGCTCGCTCGAAGCTGCGGTCGCGGCCGGGAAGCTCCCGCCCGCGCTCGCCGCCGGCGAAATCGCCGATTTGCTCAAGCTCTGACCATGGTGACGGTGCTCGTCGCGGGCTTCGGTCCGTTTCCCGGCGCGCCGAAAAATCCGAGCGCAGATCTCGTGCGCGCGCTCGCGCGGCGGCGGCGGCCCGCGCTCGCGGATGTGGGGGTCGTCGGCGCTGTGCTTCCGACTACCTACGCCGCGATTGAGCTTCCAGCGCTTCTCAAGCGATACGATCCGGACCTCGTGCTGTTCTTCGGGCTTGCGACGCGCGCAAAATTTGTCCGGATCGAGTCCCGCGCGGTCAATGCCGCGTCGCTCATTCACCCCGACGCGCACCGGCAAAAGCTCGCGACGAGGCAAATCATTTGCGGCGCACCGGCCGAGTTGAAGGTACGCGCATCCTTACAGCGGATAGCGGCAGCAATCCGCGCTGCAGGCGTGACTGCACGCCATTCGCGCGATGCTGGGCGCTATATCTGCAACGCGGCCCTCTTCACCGGGCTCGACGCCGCGCGGCGCACGGGCCGACCGAAGCAGGTCGCCTTCATCCATATTCCCAGTCCGCGCACGCGCCGTCCCTCATCGCGGCCGACCGCGGCCGATCTCGTCCGCGCCGCCGAGACCGCGCTCGTCGCGTTCAACGCCGCTAACAAACGCAGTTAACGTCCAGCAACGATACAAACGCGCGGCACAACGTTTGTATCGGTGGACTCCCGGTCTTGACGGGAGGACACATGGCTATCGATCGCCGCGAACTCTTGGGGCTCTCCGCCGCGGGCGCGGGGAGCACGTTGCTGCCGTCGCCGAGCCGCGCGACGCCGATGCCGCTCGGCTCGCTCGGGCTCGATGTGACCCATTTTGGGGTTAATCCGGGCAGCTCCGACGACCAATCGCAGGCGCTGCAGCGCGCGATCGACGCCTCGGCCGCAGCGCGCGTGCCGCTGTGGCTCCCGGCCGGCACCTATGTCGCGAGCGATCTCGTGCTGCCGTCGGGCGCGCAGCTCTATGGCATCCGAGGCGCCACACGCCTTCTGCTCGGCTATGGCGCGTCGATCGCCGCGTCAGCGCAAGCCGATCAGGTGACGCTGCAAGGACTGATCTTCGACGGCAACGGCCAGCCGCTGCCGGAGGGACGCGGACTCATCTCGCTGCGCCAAACACGCGGCATGCGCATTTTCGATTGCACCGTGCAGCAGAGCGGCGGCATCGGCATCCGTTTCGAAACGAGCGAGGGCGAGATCGCGCACAACACGATCATCGGCGCTGCGAAGGGCGCGATCCACGCGCTCGACGGACGCGGCATCGTCATCGCCAACAACACGGTTCTCAATTGCGCTCACACCGGCATTCAGGTCCGCCGCAGCCGCGCGGGCGACGACGGAACGCAGGTGCTAGCGAACCGTATCGAGAACGTCGTCGTACAGGACGGCGACACGGGCCAAAACGGCAACGGCATCAGCGTCTTGCTTGCGGCGAACGTGATCGTCGCGGACAACCGCATCAGGAATTGCTCGGGCTCGGCGGTACGCGGCGAGTCCAACTGGAACCTGCACGTTCGCGGCAATACGGCGTCCGCGCTCGGCGGCATCGGCATTCATGTCGTGCACGGCTCGGAAGGCGCCGTGATCTCCGGCAACTCCGTGGAAGGCGCCGCAACCGGCATCTCGATCGCGAACTTCAACGAAGGCGGACGGCTTTCCGTGTGCCAGGGCAATCTGGTGCGCAATCTCAGCCGCGGCAAGATCGAAGCGGGTTTCGGAATCGGAATTGCCGTCGAGGCGGATGCCGCCGTCACCGGCAACGTCGTCGAAGGCGCACCTTTGGCGGGGATTCTCGTGGGGTGGGGACAATTTCAACGCGACGTGACGGTGACCGGCAACGTGGTACGCGCCGCGCCGATCGGGATCGGCGTCTCGGTCGCGCCGGGTGCGGGGTCGGCGCTCGTCGCCCATAACCTGATCGCGGGCGCGAGCACCGGCGCCGTGATGGGCATGGACCGGGACAAGGCAATCACCGGCGATCTTGCGCGCGATCTGGAAAGCCGCTTCGCGCAACTCACCGTCAGCGGCAATCGAGTGCGCTGATCGCCTGATCGAAGGCCCTGTCCTGCGTTTCTCTCCTCGCGAAGTTTTGACCGCGGTCCGGCGCAACCCGGTCGGATTCCAAGACTAAAATCGCTTCGTTCTTTACCGGAGGATTACGACACCATGGATGCGCGAATTATCAAACTCTATGACCAATTTACCCACGGCGGCATGAACCGCCGGGAATTTCTCGATCGGCTCGCCGGCATCGCCGGTTCGACCGCCGCAGCGGCCGCGATCCTGCCGCTCCTGAAGAACGATTACGCCAAGGCCGCGAGCGTCGCGCCCAACGACCCGCGGCTCAACGTAAGCACCGCGTCCTACGACGCGCCGGGCGGAAAGATCGGCGGCTATCTCGTTCGCCTGAAAGAGGGCGGCAAGCGGCCCGCGATCATCGTCATCCACGAGAACCGCGGGCTCAATCCACACATCGAGGACGTGGCGCGCCGGTTCGCGACCGAGGGTTTTCTCGCTTTTGCCATCGATATCCTCTCGCTCGTCGGCGGCACCCCGCCCAGCGAGGATCAGGCGCGCGAGTTGCACCGTAAACTGAATCAGAGCGACGCGGCCGCCCCGCGCGGCGGCGGTCCCGTTCCTGGAAAAACACACAGAGTCGAACGGCAAGGTCGGTGCGGTTGGCTTTTGCTGGGGCGGCGGGATGGTCAATCGCGTCGCCGTCCTGAGTCCCGAACTCGACGCGGGCGTCGCCTATTATGGCGGGCAGCCCCCGACTGCCGACGTTGCGAAGATACAGGCGCCGCTGCTACTGCACTATGCCGGTCTAGACGACCGGATCAATGCCGGAAGCGCGGCGTACGAGACGGCGCTGAAGCAGCACAGCAAGCGCTACACCGTCTTCAGCTATCCAAACGTCCATCACTCGTTCAACAACGACACCAGCAGCCGCTACGACAAGGCTGCGTCGGATCTCGCCTGGAGCCGCACGATCGCGTTCTTCAAGGAGCACCTCGGCGCGGCGCGGCCGTCCTGAGCGCTGCGATCCATGAAAAGAAACGGAGCAGCGCCAGTTCCGGCGCTGCTCCCGCTCAACGTCCTGCACAAGGAATTCCGAATGGTCCGCGCCAGGCGTTCACCGCCTGCCGTGGGTCTCTCCGAAACGCAAAGTGTGGTAGAAATCGAAAAGCAACAGGGCCGTGCACACCACCACGATAACGATGAGCGGCGGCGCCGGAACCCACAACAACATGAAACCGAGGAATGCCGCATACAATGCGATCCCGATAACGCCGCCAATGAAAATCATCACCGTCATCGCGACCTCCCCTTCCAGCCGCCTGCGTCTCAGGCGCCGGATTTCTTGCGCCGGCGAGCCTTGCCGCCGACATTCTTGACCAGCCAGCGGGCGGCGCGCAAGAGGCGCGCGTCATAACCGCGGCGGCCGACGAGCTGGACCCCAAGCGGCAGACCCGCCTCCGATTGCAATAGCGGCAGCGTGATCGCGGGGGTCCCGAGATAGGTCCAGATCGTGCAGAAGATCGGATTGCCGGTAGATTCGAGTCCGCGCGGCGCCTCGCCCGGCGCAGCGGGCGTGAGAATCGCATCGTACTCGTTGAACAGTTCGTCGAGGGTTGCGTTGAGCGGACCCATCGCAGCCACCGCACCGGCGTAGTCGACCGCCTTGTGACCACGGCCGCGCTCGATCAGCCGGCGCAGCTTGTCGCTCAGCTGGTCGCCGAATTTTTCGTAGTCGCGATGGAGATTGTGGGCCATCTCGACTTCCATGACGGTGCGGTGGAGTTCGACTGCGCGGGCGAACCCGCCGGCGAGCTCGACTTCGGTGACCGTCTCCCCGAGCGTCTCCACGAGAGCGCCGAACGCCGCACGCGTCACGCGCTCGGCCTGGTCCCAGACCGGGGATTTCACGAAGGCGAAGCGCGGCGGCAATGGCGGCTCGGACGCGGCAACGGCGGCAAAAGGCGGACGGGCGACGGGCCGCGTATCCGGGTCTTCCTCGTCGAATCCGACGAGCGACTCGGCAAGGAGTGCCGCGTCCTCGACCGAACGCGCGAACACGCCGACCTGGTCGAGACTGCGCGACATCCAGAGCGCGCCCGAACGCGGGATCAGCCCGTGCGTCGGTTTGAAGCCGACGATGCCGCAGAACGCCGCTGGACGGATGACCGAGCCATTCGTCTGCGAGCCGATCGAGCCGGGCACCATGAATGCGGCCACCGCAGCGGCGGAGCCGCTTGAGGAGCCGCCAGGCGTGCGCGAAGGATCGTGCGGGTTGCGCGTCTTGCCGGGATGGAAATAGGCGTATTCCGTGGTCACGGTCTTGCCCATGATGAGCGCGCCGTCCGCGCGCAGGCGGGCAACCACGAAGGCGTCCTCGCGCGGCGCACGGCCGGCCCAAATCGGCGAGCCGAGCTCGGTCGGCATGTCGTTGGTATCGAAAATATCTTTGATGCCGATCGGAAGGCCGTGCAGCGGCCCCAGCGACTTGCCCTGCATGCGATGCAGATCGGCGGCCTCGGCTTGTCGCATCAAGTGGTCGCGGTCGAGATAGGCCCAAGCCTGCACCCCGGCATCGACCTCGTCGATGCGCGCGAGGCAGTCGCGCACGAATTCGACCGACTTGATCCGGCCTTCGCGAATGTGCGCGGCGGCCTCTGTCAGACTCAAAGCGCCGAGGCTCATGGTCCCTATCCCGCCGCGATACGCCGCACGCCGCTTACCGCGCCGTATACAGATAGTCGGGCAGCCACAGCGTGATCTGCGGGAAGATATAGACCAGGATCATGGTCATGAAGACCATGATCACGAACGGCAACGCCCCGGCGAAAATATCGGTCAGTTTCACCCACGGGGGCGCGACCCCCTTGAGATAGAACGCCGCCATGGCCACCGGCGGCGTGTTGAACGCGGTCTGCGTGTTGAGCGCCACCAGAATCCCGAAAAAGATCGGGTCGACGGCGAAATCGTCGAGCAGCGGCAGGAAGATCGGCACGAAGATGATGATGATCTCGGTCCATTCCAGCGGCCAGCCGAGCAGGAAGATGATCACCTGGGTGAGGATCAGGAATTGCGTGGATGATAGATCCAGTCCCAGGAAGAACCGCTCCACTACCCCCTGCCCGCCGAGATAGGCGAACACCGACGAAAACGTCCACGAGCCGATGAACAGATAGCAGACCATCGCGGTCGCGCGCGCGGTGAGGTAGACAGAGTCGCGCAACATCGTGAAGTTGAGCGCGCGATAGGCGGCAGCGAGAACGATGGCGCCGAGCGCGCCGACGCCGGCGGCCTCCGACGGCGTCGCCAGGCCGAACAGGATCGCGCCGAGCACGCAGACGATCAGGAGCGCAAGCGGAAGGAACGAAGTGGCGAGCGCCGTCAACACTTCGATAAATGGAATGTCCGTCTGTTCCTTCGGCAGCTTCGGCGCAAGCTTCGGGTTAATGATGGCACGCGCGATCACGTAGCCGATGTAGAAAACGGTGAGCAGCAACCCCGGCAAGAAGGCCGCCGCGTACAGCTTGACCGCCGACACGCCCGCGGTCGCCGCATAGACAATGAGAAGGATACTCGGCGGGATCAAGATTCCCAAGCAGCCGCCAGCGCACACCACGCCGGCGGAAAGCTTCACGTCGTAGCCCGCGCGCAGCATGGCCGGAAAGGCAAGCAGTCCCATCAGCGTCACCACTGCGCCGACGATACCGGTCGCAGTCGCGAACATCGCGCAGGTGACGAGCGTCGCCACCGCGAGCGCACCGGGGATGTTCTTCATCGAAATCTGCAACGCGTGGAACAGCCTGTCGAGAATGCTGGCGCGCTCGACCAAGTAACCCATGAACAGGAATAACGGGACCGCCACGAGCACGTCGTTCGACGCCACTTCGAACGTCTTCTGCACCAGGAGCGTAAATACGCGATTCTGGATGATCTCCTGGCCGGGCGTGTAATAGGCGTAGAAGCCGAAGCCGACGCCCATGGCGATCAGCGTAAAGGCGATCGGAAACCCAAGCATGATGATGAAGATGAACAATCCCAGCATCAACATGCCGACTTGCGGGTCGGTCATGCTTAAGCCCCCTTCGAACCCGTTTGCGCCGAATCGCCTTCGCCGGCATGAAGTTTCTGCTCTTGTAGAATCACGCTCTCCGTTTCCTCGACGTCGTGCAACCGCCGCGGCCAGTAGCCGAGGCGGATGCAGAGAATGCAACGGATGATCTCGGCGATTCCCTGGATCAGCAGGAACAAGCCGGCTACCGGGATCAAAGTCTTGAGCGGGAATACCGGTACGCCGGCCGGGCTGAAGATGCTCACCTCTCGAAACCGGATCGACGCGGCGGCGTATGGGTAGCCCGCATAGATCCAGGCTGCCACCGCGGGCAGAAAGAAAATGACGTAGAGCAGGAGATCCATGCTCGCCTGGGTGCGCGGCTTCCACAGTCGATAGACCACGTCGCCGCGCACGTGTCCGTTGCGCGCGAGCGTGTAGGCCCCGGCCATCAGAAAAAGTGCGCCGTAATTGATGTAGCTGAAATCGAAGGCCCAAGTGGTGGGCGCACGCAGCGCATAGCGGACGAATACTTCGTAGCTGATACCGAACGTCAGCACCAGGATCAGCCAGGCGAATGCTTTGCCTACCCAGGTGCTAAGCGTATCGATGAAATGCAAGAAGCGCGTCATGCATCGCTGGGCTGCGGCGCTCGCCGCATTCAGCCCCTCCCCGGAACGGTTGGGCGGCGCGAATGCCGCGCCGCCCATTCTCTTATTTATTTTCTTATCATTGAATCAGCGCGCTGAAGAACTCGATCAGGTCTTCAATACGCCCGGGAAGTGATGATTGAAGGCGCCCTTGTAGTCGGTCGAGTTCAACTGCGTGTAGTGCACGACCCGTCGCACCCACGCCTTCTGCGAGTCCATCACCTTCTTCATAAAGGGATCCTTGTTCAGTTCAGTGATAAGGCCGTCCCAAGCCTTGATCTGCGCGTCGAACACGCCTTGCGGCGTGCGCAGCACGTTGACCTTGTCCTTGCTGATCAACTCCTGCATGTCCTTCGAGTAGTAGTCGAACCCCTTCCACTCGTTGGCGGAGGAGACGGCCTCGGCGGCATATTGCAGGATCGCCTGGTGCTCAGCCGGCAGGGCGTTGAACTTCGTCCGGTTGAACATGATCTCGAAGTATTCCGTCGCCTGATGGTGACTGCCCATCATGTAGTTCTTGGCCACATCTTGTGCGCCGAAGCGGCGGTCCGAGGTCGGGTTGTTGAACTCGAACGCATCGATCACGCCGCGCTCCATGGCGGGCACGATTTCGCCGCCCGGAAGCTGCGCGACTGCGGCGCCCATGGCCTGGAACAGATCGGCCGCAAGACCGACGGTGCGGTACTTGAGGCCCTTGATGTCGGCGGCGCTGGTCACCGGCTTCTTGAACCAGCCAAGCGGCTGGGTTGGCATCGGCATCGCGAAGAAGCTCTTGACGTTGACCTTCATGATTTGGGTCTGCAGTTCCTCGAAGAGCTCTTTGCCGCCGCCGTTATGAATCCAGCCAAGTCCCTCGTTGGCGTTGAAGCCGAACACGGGACCCGTGCCAAACAGCGATGCCGCCTTATGCTTGCCGTACCAGTACACGGTCACGGTGTGCGCGCCGTCGATCTGGCCGCCGTGCACGCCGTCGAGCACCTGGAATGGATGCACGACCGCGCCGCCGACGAGGAAGTCAATCTTGAGACGGCCGCCGGCCATCTTGTTGACGCGCTCGACATAGTCCAGCGCCATTTCGTTGAAGACGTCCTTGGCGCCCCACGAACCCTGCATCTTGAATGTGGTCGTCTGAGCGCGTGAGATCTGCGGCATCGCAATCGTGGCCGCTGCAGCAGCCCCGGCAAGACCGGCAGTCTTCAGGAATTTCCGGCGGCCGGCTTCTGGAGCGCCGCCGCGATTCTTCTTTGGCATGATGTATACCTCCCTAGGGGAAAACCATCGTCGACGATGGAGAACGCGATCTGCACGCCGCGCAAAATTCACGGTGCACGTTCGTCGCGCACTCGTCGCACTCTAGCAAATTCGCGGCACCTAGGGGCAAGCCCTCATTTACCTTGCAGTGCAGCAATCCGATTCAGGAACGACGCAAGAGCAAAGCTCAAAGGACGAATCCGAGAACGAAAAGTAATCCGCCGGCGGCGAGGAATATGGGGGCGCCTCCGGTGTATTCATCGACCGGCGCGGCGATCGCCACGCCGGCCGACTGCCCGACAAATAGACAATTCGCGAATGTCGCCACGGCAAGATCGTGCGCAGCATGCGCCAACTGCGTCGCGTGGGTCTGTAGCGCGTTGTGAATCATGTGGTAGCTGAAACCTGCAAGAACCGTCGCCGGCACGACGGCAAGCGGCGTTGGTGCGATCGTTATGACGACAAACGATACCGCCACGCGCGCCCCGCCCCAGGCGACCAGGCCCGCTCGCCGAGCCAAAACACGAGACGTCCCGCGGCAGCCGCGTAGATCAGTCCGCCGCCGCCGAAACCTGCGACAATCAGCCCGATCAAATCCAGGCCGAGACCGAAGCGCGTCCACAGGTAGGACCCGACGAACGTATAAGCCCCGAAAAAGATCATCCCTTCAAAAAAGACGCTCGCGAGCACGATCACGCTCCAAGGCTCGCGCAGGTCGGAGACGACCCGCCGGACTGGCTCATCGATGTCGCCGGCTTGGAAACGGATCAGACGTCGAAGAACACCGTCTCGCCCTTGCCCTGAAGCACGATGTCAAAAACAAACGGCGCATCCTTGCCGTTCTTGCGGTGGGCGATCAGCGTGGTACGGCGCTCCGCATCGGGAATGCGCGCGAGGATCGGGTCGTCGGCGTTCAGTTTCTCGCCCTCGAAATAGAGGCGAGTGACGAGTTGCTTGAGCATGCCGCGCGCGAAAACGGTCACATTGACGTGCGGGGCTTGCAAGGTGTTGCCCGGCCCTGGCACCGGACCCGGACGGATGGTCTGGAAGCCGTAGCGGCCATCCTTATCGGTCGCGCAGCGGCCGAAGCCGTGGAACTCCGGATCAACCGGCTTGTCCTGCTTGTCTTCCGGATGATCGTAGCGGCCTTCGGCATTGGCCTGCCAGATTTCGATCAGCGCGTCGTTGAGCGGCTGGCCGTCGCCGTCGAGCACGCGGCCCTCGATCTTGATGCGCTCGCCCTTGGTCTTGTCGGTTACGAGGACCGGCCCCGCATACAAAGGGAGCGCGAAGTGGAAAAACGGTCCGACGGTTTGAGAAGGAGTTTGGCCGAGCGCCACGTCAGTGGCCCTCGTCGTCGTCGAGCGGCGTCGCGTTGCGACCGCGCAACACGACGTCGAACTGATAGCCGAGCGCCCATTCGGGTTCGGTCAGATTGATGTCGAACTTGCAGATCATGCGTTCGCGCGCCTTCGGGTCCGGCACGCCGTTCATGATCGGGTCGATCGGGATCAGCGGATCGCCCGGGAAGAACATCTGCGTCACGAGGCGCGTCAGATAGCTCGGGCCGAACAGCGAGAAATGGATGTGCGCGGGACGCCACGCATTGTGATGGTTCTTCCACGGATAGGCGCCGGGCTTGATCGTGGTGAAACGGTAGCGGCCCTCGGCGTCGGTGATTACGCGGCCGCCGCCGGTGAAGTTCGCATCGAGGGGAGCCGGATGCTGGTCGACGACGTGCTGGTAGCGGCCGGCCGCATTCGCCTGCCAGATCTCGACCAGCGTGCCGGGCTGGGGCCTGCCGTTCTCGTCGAGCACTCGGCCCGTCACGATGATGCGTTCGCCGAGCGGCTCGCCCTTGTGGTCCTTCGTGAGGTCGGAATCCTCGGGCAGAACCTTGCTCTGCCCGTAAACCGGACCGGTCACTTCGGAGAGCGTCTGCGGAATGAGGATCAGCGGCTGCTTCGGCGCGCGCTTCACGGTCGAGGCGTAAGGCGGGAACAGCGACGGCGGCCAGGCGCCTTTGTCCTGAGGTCTATAGGGAATGGGGTCAGTCACGGTTTCCTCCAGACAGCGCTCGCCGGCGGCATCGAGGCCGCTTCGCTCCGAAGCACAATATAGGCGGCGCGCTCGACTGGCCTATAGCCGGTCGCACGACGGAAGGAAACTACCCTCATGGCCGCACTCGACAATGTATCTGGTTAGGCGTGTTCGCCAGTGGAACGCAACGGCGCGGGATCGAGGCTCGCATAGACGTCGCCGGAATTGGCGGTCACGGGCAGCTGCTCGATCCAGTGGGCGATGTCCCGTGCATCGAGCGGCGCCGCGTGGGCGAATTTCTGACTCTCGCCGAGTGCGGCGTTGAAGACATACGCACCGAGCTTTTCCAGGCGGGCGATCGCACGCAGCGCCACGTCGCGCTGGATCGTCGTGAATTCGAGGGAAAGTGCCGCCAACGGACGCGAGAGCCCGGCGAGCACTTCATCTTCAAAACCTTCCACATCGATTTTCACGAAGCGCGGTTCGCCATGACGGGCGATCAGCGCGTCGAGCGTCGTCATGGGCACGCGGATCGAGCGCGTCCAGCGTTGCTGCTCCCACCCCGGGGCACCGGCGGCGGCTTGAATAAATCCGTCGGAGCCGGTCGCGACGGTGGGATTGGGAAGATTGAGCTTGAGCTCGAGCTCACCGGCTGCGCGGCCGACTGCCACGGGCTCGATCGACACGCCCTGATCCAAGGCAAAGAGCACACGCAGCGTGCGCGCAAGCACGGGCTGGGGTTCAACCGCAACCGTGCGTGCGCCGAGGCGGCGGAACGAAGCAACTCGGTCGCCCACGTGCGCGCCGATATCGAAAGCGAGATCGCCCGCGCGCAGGAAGCGCGCGTGCAGCGTGTCCATGGCGCGGCGGCGGTTCTTGTCGCCGTAATAGATGCGCAGCGACCGCGCAACGCCGAACAGTGTGAGCAGCGTATCGCGCAAGCGAATTCTCAGGCGCCCGGCCGCGGCAGGATGGCGGAGAGTTCAGGCGGCGCGTCGAATTCTTCGGGAATCGCGCAGAGCTTGCGCTCAGCCGCGAGCGCCCCGAGCGATGGCGAGGCGGTGATGACCGCGAATGGAATGGCGAGGAGCGGACCGGCAAGGAACGGCAGGAGCCAGACGATCGCGCGGGGCTGACCGACGACGAGGATCACGAGCAGAGTCAGGCCGAACAGTGTATGCGGCCAGAAAATCGCGAAGGCTTCGCGCCATGCGAGCCGGTAACGGTCGCGGCGCTGGCCGTCCCAGGTAATTTTTTGGCCGAACAGAAGCGCGGCCATGAAAATCGTCTGCCCAACCATGGAGATGGAACCGAGAAGGAAGGTGAAGACGACATCCAGCGCGCCACCGAGAAGTAGCCACGCGATGCCGCCATAGCGCTTGGCGGAACGCAAGGCAGCGTCAGCAACTCCGGCGAACTTGGGCGTGAGGTACATCACAACCCAAACCAGGTAGAGGCCGAGCGCGGAGTCCATCGGAAACGCGTCGTCGGCGCTGGAAGTCGCGGCCGCGAAGGCGGCGAGTACCACGAACAAAACATACGCCGCGACGCCGATGAACATCTGGATCGCAAAGGCGATGTTGAAACGGCTCGTGGCCAGTCGCGGCAGGTCGATCAGCTTGAAATATTGAAGGTTGCCCTGGCACCAACGCAGATCGCGCATGGCAAAATCCGGCAGCGCGGGCGGCATTTCTTCCCAACTGCCATCCTCTTCCGGCAGCACGCGCACTTCGAAGCCCGCGTTCCGCATCAACGCCGCTTCGATCTGGTCGTGCGAGAGGATCGGTCCGCCGAACGGCGGCTGGCCCGGCAATTCCGGTAGCCGGCAATGCTCGCGGAAAGCCGCCACACGGAGCGCCGCATTGTGTCCCCAGAACGGTCCGCAGTCAGCATGCCACCACGCGCTGCCGCTGATGAACGAACGCATCGCGTGGCGCATGCCGAACTGGAAGACGCGCGCGAAGAAGCTCGGGCTCGGCATGCCGACGACAAGGCTTTGCAGAATGCCGAGGCGCGGATTGCCCTGCATGATACGCACAAGGCGCAGGATCGCTTTCCCGGTCATCAGGCTGTCGGCATCGAGCGGCACCATGAGGTCGTAACGGGCGCCCCAGCGATCCAGGAAGTCCCGCACGTTGCCGGCTTTGTAGCCGGTGTTCTTTTCCCGGCGGCGATAGATGACGCGGGCGGAATCGCCGACATTGCTGCGCCAGCGCTCGTACTCGGCTACTTCGGCCTCGATCACTTCGATCCGCGAGCTGTCGCTTAGAATGTAGTAGTCGAACTTGTCGCCGTGGCCGGTTGCGTCGAGGCTCTGCTTCACCGTCCGCAGGCGCAAGAAAGCGCGCGCGGGCTCTTCGTTGCGGATCGTCATGGTGACGGCGACGCCGACGATCACCGGATCGTCGGGCCGTGCGCGCTCGACCAGCGGGATGATGCTGCGGAGCGGATTTCGGCTGAGATGCAGCACCAGGAATCCGATCACCGAATTCCAGAATCCGATCACGACCCATGGCGCGTAAATCAGGAAAGTCGCGAGCAGGAAAATATCGAGTACGCCGAAGCCATCGGCGGCGAGAATTGTGAGAAGCCACCAGGCAAGCGTCACGAGCATCGCGACCGTAAGCGCGCCGAACAGAAATCGCCGCGTCGCCAGCACGACGATGGATTGAGTGCCGGTGGGCGTCTTGGTCGGCTCGAGAGGTACGCCGGCCGCGTGCAGCTTGACCGATGAAGGGTCTGCAGTCATTGCGTGTTTTCGCCCCGAAGGCGCCCTCGCCTTCCGCCCGGAAATCGCTACAACCCCGTGGCGGAATTGTGTGCGGGGCCGGAACGATCCCCCACCTGCGAATAGGCCACAAGTGAAGGCGCCGGACCAACGAACTAAAGCTGTAGCACGTGCCCTTTGGTATGTGGCGGCGGGCAAGGCGGAGTTGCGCGAGAGCGCGCTCGCCGACCCTGGACCGGAGGACGTCCTGATTCGCTCCCTCTATTCCGGGCTTAGCCGGGGTACAGAACGGCTTGTTTTCGAGGGGCGGGTCCCGCCAGGCGAATACGAGCGCATGCGGCTTCCGACGCAGGACGGCGAATTCCCGTTCCCGGTGAAGTATGGATACGCGGCGGTGGGGACGGTGGAAGCAGGCCCGGCGGAGCTTCAGGGTCGGACGGTGTTTGCCTTGCACCCGCACCAGGACCGATTTGTCTTGCCCTCCGGCGCGGTCGTGCCGGTTCCGCACGGAGTGCCGGCGCGGCGGGCCGTGCTCGCGGCCAACCTGGAAACCGCGTTGAATATTCTTTGGGACGGCGAGGCAGCGCCTGGGCAGCGGATCGCGATCGTGGGCGGCGGGATTGTTGGGCTGCTGACGGCTGCGCTGGCTGCGAAGCTGCCGGGCGCAGAGGTCACGATCATCGACAAGGACCCGGCACGGGCAACGCTCGCGCAAAAGCTCGGGGCGAAATTCGCGCCGCCTGACGCCGCGCCGCGCGATGCCGACCTCGTCATCCATACAAGTGCGAGCGACGCCGGCCTCGCGCTCGCACTCGACATTGCCGCCTTCGAGGCGACGGTCGTGGAAGCAAGCTGGTACGGCGACCGGCAAGTGAAGGTTCCGCTCGGCGGCGCGTTTCATTCCCGTCGTCTACGCCTGATCTCGAGTCAGGTCGGCGCCGTGGCGCCGTCGCAGCGCGCTCGCTTGACGCACCGCCAGCGCATGGAAGAAGCATTGCGGCTTCTCGCCGACGATCGCTTCGACGCACTGCTCGGCGAAGAAATTCCTTTCGCCGACCTCCCGATGCATCTCCCGCGCGTGCTTGCACCCGATGCGCCCGGCGTCGGCGCGCTCGTGCGCTATTAGATCAACCCGAGGAAAGGCCATGTACGCCGTCGAAGTCCGCGACCACATCATGATCGCCCACAGCCTGCCGGGCGAGTTTTTCGGGCCGGCACAGGGACTGCACGGTGCGACCTTCGTGGTCGACGTCGCGTTCTTCCGCGAGAAGCTCGGGCCGAACGACGTCGTGGTCGACATCGGCCGCGCGCACGAAGTGCTGAAGGCGGTGCTCGGCGGCGTCAACTACCACAATCTCGACGAGCTGCCGCAATTCAAGGGCAAGCGCACGACGACCGAGGCGCTCGCGCGTTATGTTTTCGACCGGATCGCGGACGCGCTGAGGAAGAACGAACTCGGCGAGGAATCGAAAGGCGTCGCGAAGATTCGAGTGACGCTGCACGAGTCGCACGTGGCGCGCGCGTGGTACGAGGGCAGCGTCGGTGCCTGAAGTCGCGTTCGCCGTGCCGGGCGATATCAATACGCCGACCGGCGGCTATATCTACGACAAGCGCGTGATCGAGCTGCTGCCGGAATTCGGCTGGCAGGTGCGGCATATCGAGTTGCCGGGTGACTATCCGGAGCCGACCAAAGCGAGTCTCGACAAGACGGGGCAATTGCTAGCGGCTACGCCGGCCGACGCGTTGCTCGTGATTGACGGGCTCGCGTTCGGCGCGATGCCGGCTGAACTGGTCGGCCGCATCAAGCAACGGATTATTGGGCTCGTGCATCATCCGCTCGCACTCGAAACCGGCATCGCGAAGGAACGCGTAGCGTATCTGGTGCGCACGGAGCGTGAGGCGCTTGCACGCACCATCCGCGTGATCGCCACGAGTCCATCGACCGCGGAGTTGCTCGCACGCGACTTTGGCGTGCCGGCGGCGCGCATCAGCGTCGCAACGCCCGGCACCGAGCCCGCGCCGCGGGCGCGTGGCAGCGACGGCCCTCCGCGTCTCCTCAGCGTCGGCTCCGTCACCGCGCGCAAGGGATATGACACGCTCGTGGCGGCGCTTGCGCAGATCTCCGATCTTGCGTGGGAAAGCCGGATTGTCGGCAGCCTCGATCGCGATCCAATGGCGCCTAAAGCGCTGCGCGAAGCGATCGCTCGCGCGAAGCTCGAGAAGCGCGTCGCCCTTCTGGGCTCCCTCGACGAGAAGGCGCTTGCCGCCGAATACGGCCGGGCGCGGCTGTTCGTGCTGCCTTCGCATTTCGAAGGCTACGGCATGGCGTTCGCGGAGGCGCTCGCGCGCGGTCTGCCGATCGTCGGATGCGCAGGCGGCGCGGTGACTACGACCGTTCCGGCAGACGCGGGCGTGCTGGTGCCGCCGGGCGATGCAAATGCACTCGCCGCGGCGCTGCGCAAACTTCTGTCCCACCCGGCGGAACTCTCCCTCCGCGCCGACGCGGCGTGGCGGCACGCCGAGCGGCTCCCGCGCTGGCGCGACACAGCGGCCAAGTTCGCAGCGGCACTCGACATCGCGCACAAGGAGAAGATTGCGTGAGCGGCTTCGACCCAAACTGGCTGCGGTTGCGCGAGAGCGCCGATCACCGCGCCCGCAACGCGGACTTGCTCAGGAAAATGGGCGCGCATTTCGCGCACCGACCGGAAACAACGATCTTCGATCTCGGCGCGGGGCTCGGCTCCAATCTACGGGGAACCTGTGCGGCATTACCGCCGCGGCAGCATTGGATTCTGATCGACCACGACCCGGTCTTGCTGACCGCCGCGAGCGAAGCCATCGCGAACTGGGCGGATTCCGCGCGGCCCACCGCGAGCGGCGTCGAGGCGCGCAAGGATGGCCGTTCGTTGCATGTCGAGTTAAGGCGCCATGACCTCGCCGCCGATCCGGCCGCGTGGGGAGGCGCGACGCCCGATCTCGTCACGGCGGCGGCACTGTTCGATCTCGTGTCGGGGCAATGGATTGAGCGTTTCGTTGCGGCGCTCGCGCGGTCGCAACTGCCGTTCTACACGGTGCTCACGCATAACGCGGAGACTGCGTGGAAGCCCGCGCATCCCGCCGACGCGACGATGCGCGCGGCGTTCGAAGGTCATTTGGGCGGCGACAAGGGCTTCGGCCCGTCGGTCGGCGGGCAATCGACGCGGCTGATCGCCGAAGGTCTCGCGAAGGCGAGCTACACTGTCGAACGCGCGCCGAGTCCGTGGCTCCTCGGTGCTGACGACAGAAAGTTGATCGCGGCGTTCGCCCAAGGATGGGCCGACGCCGTGCGCGAAACCGGAGAGGTGCCCGAGCCGACGATCAAGGAGTGGCGAGCCGCGCGAACGGCCGACGGCGTCTCCTGCACCGTCGGCCATGAAGATTTACTGGCGCTGCCGCCTGCGCGATGATGCACACCGGGATTTCTTCATCGTCATGGCCGGGCTCGTCCCGGCCATGACGATTATCATGCGTTAGCGGCCGCCGAGCGCCCGCGGCAGCATCCGCTGCAACACGCCGTCCTTGAAGATGAAGTAATGTTGGAGTGCCGCACCGATATGCACGGCGGCGAGCAATGCAATCGCGATGCCGATCCAGCGGTGCAGCGTGAAGAGTTGTCCGGCGAAGTCCTGGTTCTGCGCCACGATCGGCGGCAGCTGGAAAATGCCGAACATGGGTGTGGAAGCACCGAAGGCGGAGTTCGCCCAATAGCCGATGATCGGCTGCAAGGTCAGCAGCAAATAGAGTGATCCGTGCACTGCGCTTGAAGCGGCGCGCTGCCAAGCGGCGAGCCCCGGTTCGGGCGCCGGCGCACCGATCGCGAAGCGATTGACGATCCGCAGCAGCATGAGCACCAAGATCACGACGCCGAGCGACTTGTGGAAGTTATAGAGGTTGTCCTGCGGCGGGCCCTTCGGGGTATAGGGGAGAATGAGTCCAATCGGGACTGTCACAAGCACGCAAATCGCAACCAGCCAATGCAGCAGTTTTGAACTCGCCGGATATCCGACCGGCGGCAATGTCCCGTAAGTCATTCGCCCCTCCTTCGCGCCACGCCACACAACCTATCATGGGTTGAAATCGTTCCATCGCGGCTGGTCAATTGTATCCGCTCGACCGCGGTGGCCCGTGGAGCGCAAGATCGGTAGGCATGTCGAAGATCAGGACCAAACGATGCCCGCCTTTGGTTTCCCACAGCGGCTGCCCGAGCCAACGGCCATACGCGCGGCCGTGCGCCGTGCCCACCGGATGGACGAAGCGGAGGCGCTGAAGCGGCTGATCCGAGCCGCCGAGCTGCGGGCGGATGCGCGGCTGCGGATCGACACGCGGGCGGCGGCGCTTGTCGAAGCGGTGCGGCGCGACCGCACCCACGCATCGAGCCTCGATGCATTCCTGCACGAATACGGATTGTCGAGCGGCGAAGGGATCGTTCTGATGTGCCTCGCCGAGGCGCTCCTGCGCATTCCCGATGCGGAGACGGCGGATGCGCTAATCCGCGACAAGATCGGTTCCGGCGACTGGGAGCACCATCTCGGTCATTCCGACTCGCTGCTCGTGAATGCCTCGACCTTCGCGCTCATGCTGACCGGTCTCGTGGTGCGGCCCGAGGACGAGAAGCACGACTGGCGCGACGTGCTTCGGCGGCTCGTGCAGCGCACCGGCGAGCCGGTGATCCGCGAAGCAGTGCGGCAGGCCATGCGCGTGCTCGGTCGGCAGTTCGTGCTCGGCCGCACGATCGAAGAGGCGATCGAACGCGGCGCGGCGGACGCGGCGCGCGGGGTGCTCCACTCCTATGACATGCTGGGCGAAGCGGCGCGGACCGAACGCGACGCTAAGCGCTATTTCGAAGCCTACTCGCACGCGATCGCTGTAGTCGGAGTGCACGCGGGCGGGCGCACGATCTTCGACGCGCCGGGAATCTCTGTGAAGCTCTCGGCGCTGCATCCTCGCTACGAACTCGCGCAGCGCGAGCGCGTGCTTGGCGAACTCCTGCCGCGCGTGCGTGCGCTCGCTGAACAGGGGAAAGCCGCTGGAATAAGCTTCTTCATTGACGCGGAAGAATCCGAGCGGCTCGATCTTTCCCTTGACATCATCGACTCGCTTTCTTCGGCGCCATCGCTCGCTGGCTGGGACGGCCTCGGATTCGTGGTGCAGGCCTATCAGAAACGCGCGTTCGATCTTCTGGAATTTCTCGCCGAGATGGCGCGACGCGACCGGCGGCGGCTAATGCTGCGGCTGGTGAAGGGCGCCTATTGGGACAGCGAGATCAAGCGCGCACAGGAAGGCGGTCAGCCGGGCTATCCGGTGTTCACGCGCAAGGTTGCGACCGACGTCTCCTATATCGCGTGCGCGAGGAAGTTGATCGCGAACGCGGACGCGCTATTCGCGTGCTTCGCCACGCACAATGCGCGCACGCTTGCCGCGGTCGAGGAAATCGCCAGCGAGGCGCAATACGAATTTCAGCGGTTGCACGGCATGGGCGAGGCGCTCTATGACGAGGTGCTGCGCACCAACCGGTCGCGGCACGTGCGCGTCTATGCGCCGGTGGGCGGCCACGAAGAATTGCTGGCCTATCTGGTGCGCCGTCTGCTGGAGAATGGGGCCAACACCTCGTTCGTGAACCGGATCGTGGACGACCGGCTGCCGGTAGCCGAGGTGATCGCCGATCCGGTTGAGGCGGCGAAGAAACTCGATCCGGTGGCCAATCCGAAGATTGCCCTTCCCGCCGACCTATTCATGCCCGAGCGGCGCAACTCCACGGGCCTCGATCTCACCGATCCGCTCGTTGTCGAGCCGCTCGCAGCGACGCTCGAGGCGGCCTCGGATGAGCTCGCCTCGGCGCGGCCGATCGTCGGCGGCGACGAGCGAGACGGCACGCGGCATACGGTGACCAATCCGGCGCGACGAGACGAAATCGTCGGGCACGTGATCGAGGCGGACGCTGCCGCGATCGACCGGGGCGTCGCCCTTGGCGCAGCGGCGCAGTCGGATTGGGACAAGCTCGGTGGTTCCTTGCGCGCTGAGATTCTCGAGCGCGCCTCCGATCTCTTCGAGTCCGAGCGATCGCGGCTGATTTCGCTCATCGTCCGAGAAGCCGGGCGTACCATCTCCGATGCGATCTCCGAAGTGCGTGAGGCAGTGGATTTTCTGCGCTACTACGCGGCACGGGCGCGCGCGGAATTTTCCGAACCTACCCGCCTGCCCGGCCCGACCGGCGAGGACAATTCGCTCGCGCTGCATGGGCGCGGCGTCTTCTTCTGCGTCTCGCCGTGGAATTTTCCGCTGTCGATCTTCACCGGACAGGTCACGGCGGCGCTCGCCGCCGGCAACAGCGTGCTCGCGAAGCCTGCAGAGCGGACGCCACTCATTGCGGCCGCGGCAGTGCGGCTACTCCTGAAGTCCGGCGTTCCGGCCGATGCCCTAAATCTTCTCACCGGCAGCGGCTCGCGCATTGGTGGACAAGTGCTCGCCGATTCGCGCCTCGCCGGCGTCGTGCTGACCGGGTCGACCGATACCGCGCGTGTGATCAACCAGGCGCTCGCCGCGCGCGAAGGGCCGATCCTGCCGTTCATCGCCGAAACCGGTGGGCAGAACGCGATGATCGTCGATTCCTCGGCGCTGCCCGAGCAAGTCGTGCGCGACGCGCTCACATCCGCATTCAACAGCGCCGGGCAGCGTTGCTCTGCGCTACGAGTCCTATTCTTGCAGGAGGAAATAGCCGACAGGACGATCGAGATGCTGACCGGGGCCATGGCCGAACTCAAGGTCGGCGATCCGCGCCGGCTCGCGACCGATGTCGGGCCTGTGATTGACGAAAATGCAAGGCAGATGCTCGAAGAGCACGCGGCGCGGATGCAACGCGAAGCGAAGCATCTATTCACCGTGCCCCTTCCCGGCGACGCACAAGCAGGCACTTTCTTCGCACCGCGCGCATTTGAGATTCCCTCGATCGAGTTGCTGACGCGCGAGGTATTCGGCCCGATCCTGCACGTGGTGCGTTACTCGTCGGACAAGCTCGACGCGGTCGCCGGCAGAATCAATGCTACGGGCTACGGCCTTACGGTCTCGATTCACAGCCGCATCGACGCCAATATCGAGCGGCTGCTCGCCCGGCTCAGGGTCGGCAACGCCTACGTGAACCGGAACCAAATCGGCGCGGTGGTGGGTGCGCAGCCGTTCGGCGGCGAAGGCTTGTCCGGCACCGGCCCGAAGGCCGGAGGTCCGCACTACCTACACCGCTTCGCGGTGGAGCAGGTGGTCTCGGTCGATACGACCGCCGCCGGCGGCAATGCGGCGCTGCTGGCCGAGAACTGAGCGGCTGACGATCGGTTAACCAGACTCGGCGATTGTGACGGCACGGATTGCTACCCGGCGCCGGCCTTTTCGCCTTTCTTTATTCCATTCGATTAACGATGACGCAGATTCCAATCCGCGAAGACAAATGCCTGACGACAGAATCCATTCGCATCTCACCGTGCCGAGCGCCGACCGGCTTCGCCGAGCGGTGTGCCTGTTGCTCGTCGCCATGTTCGGGATGCTCGTCGTTTTTCGTGTCGTCAATCTTTGGTGGAGGCATGACGAGATCATCGTCAAGCACAGACGGCAGGCGGAAAGCCTCGCTCTTGTTCTGAGCGGGCATCTAGAACAGACGATCGCGACCGTCGATGCCGCGCTGTCGCAGCTCGCTCTCCATAGCGACCGCGTGGGCGGACCCAACGCGCAGCCTCCGTTCTGGAATCCGGTGCTGCAGGCGGCCAAATCCGGTCTCGCCGGCGTCGGATCGATCACGGTCCTCAACGATTCCGGGCTTATCACCCATTCGACAATCTTGTCGATCATCGGCCAGTCGCGCGCGACGCAATTTCTGTTCCGCCATATGGCAAGCGACCCGACGGACGGCCTCGTCGCCGACACGCCTTTTCGCAGCCTGATCAATGACCGCATGATCATCCCGCTCGGGCGGCGTCTCGCGCAGCCTGACGGCAAGTTCGAGGGCGTCGTGGCAGCCACGCTCGAGCCCGAGCAACTGCGCAATTTCTATCGTTCGGTCGACCTCGGTGAAGGCGCGAGAATCTCTGTCTTGCATCCCGAGGGCATCGTTCTTTTTCGCGAGCCTTCAAACGGCGATCCGATTGGCGCGCCTGCACATAGCAATCCGCTGTTTGCGGCCGCGGCGGCTGCCCAATCCGGAAATGGATTCCTGGAGGCTCGGCTTGACCCGGATGGACCGGCCTATCTGAGCGCGTTTCGGACCTTGAAGAATCCGCGCCTGATCCTCGCCGTCTCACTGAGTGAGGACGCGGTTCTGGCGCAATGGTTGCGCGAATTGTGGGGCTCGGCGCTCGGCGTCGGCGTCATCGGCCTCCTGCTTCTTATTGCGGGCTACCTCATCAACCGCGAAATTCGCGCGCGAGCCGCGGCGGACGCGGCGCTGCGCGAGAACCGGGCGCGCTTTAACGAAATCATGTACCAGGTGCCGATTTTGATATCGGTCAAGGATACCAAGGGCCGCGTCACTTTCATGAACCGGGCGCTGGAGCAGCTGCTCGGCACATCACTGAAAGATGCAGAGGGAAAGACACTGCACGAGATCGCGGCCCGCGTTCCCGCGGGCTTGATCAGCTCCCTCGACCAGGAAGTCATCGATACCAAGGCGCCGGTGCAACGCGAACTCTCCTACGAAAACGAGAACGGAACGCGCACCGCATTGTTCGTCAAGTTTCCCCTGTTCGATGCGCGGGGCAACGTCGAGGCGGTCGCGTCGTTCTCTACGGACCTCACGGAGCAGAGACGGTCGGAGACTTGGTTCCGAACGATCATGGATCACGCACCCGCGTCCGTCGTGCTCAAGGACCTTAACGGCCGCTATTTGTTCATGAATAAGGCCCTGGAGCGGTGGCTCGGCGTGAAGGCGGCGGATCTGCTTGGGAAATCGACCGACGATGTCTTCCCACCCGAATACGCCGAGAAACACAACGCCTTCGACCGCGAGGTCATGGAAGCCAAGGTGCCGATGCAGCGCGAATTCCAGGCGCCGTTCTCAGCCGGGATGCGTTCGGTCCTGTTCGTCAAGTTTCCAATCTTTGACGCCAACGGCCAGCTCGAAGGACTCGGCTCGATCGGCACGGACATCACCGATCAGAAGCAGACCGAGGTGCAGCTCGCGCATGCCCACCGAATGGAAGCCGTGGGCCAACTCACCGGCGGAATCGCCCATGATTTCAACAATCTACTCACGGTCATCATCGGCAATGCCGAATTGCTGGCAGCGGAGCTGAAGAGCAACGAGAGGCTGCAACCGCTCGCGCAGGTCACGCTCGACGCGGCCGAGCGCAGCGCGGCGCTCACGCAGCGGCTGCTCGCGTTCGGACGCCGCCAGATGCTGGAGCCAAAGCCGACCGACGCCAATCTGCTCTTGGGCGACATGGAAGATATCATCGAGCGGGCGGCCGGAGAAAACAGCACGGTTCAATACTTGCGCGCGGAAAACCTCTGGCCGGCCATCGTCGATCCCGGGCAACTCGAGACGGCCATTCTCAACCTTGTCGTCAATTCACGCGACGCAATGCCGTACGGGGGCCGCGTTACAATCGAGACGGCGAATGTCGAGCTCGATGAGAGCTATGCGCAACTGAACCCCGACGTGAAGCCCGGCGACTATGTCGTGATCGCGGTGTCCGACACGGGTACCGGCATGCCGCCGGAAGTCGTCGCGCGCGTGTTCGAGCCGTTCTTCACAACGAAGGAAGTCGGCAAGGGCACCGGGCTCGGATTGCCGACGATCTACGGCTTCATCAAGCAGTCCGGCGGGCACGTGAAGATTTATTCCGAGGTCGGCCACGGAACGGTCGTGCGGCTTTACATCCCGCGCGCCGACGCGCCTTCGATCGTCCCCGACCTGCAATCGTCGACTCCGGAACAATTGCCGCGCGGAAGCGAGACGATCCTGCTCGTGGAAGACGACAGACTGGTGCGCGAGTATACCGAGAGCCAGCTCGTCGAACTCGGCTATCGCGTCACGTCAGCGCGCAATCCGGATGAAGCACTCAAGCTTGCGGTACTCGTCGGCAAGCCGGATCTGCTGTTCACGGACGTGATCATGCCCGGCGGCAAGAACGGACGCGAACTGGCGGCGCGCATGCGCGAGCGTTGGCCGGACCTCAAAGTACTCTGCACCTCGGGCTATACGGACGGCGCCATGCCGGAATTCACCGACGGCTTTGCCGAGGGCCTGCACTTTCTTGCAAAACCGTTCCACCGCAAGGAACTCGCGATCAAGGTGCGCGAAGCGCTGGATGCGCCGGCACCCGTCGCCGCGGCCGACTGGGCGTGAAACGGAATCTCTCGCCGCTTCGGATGGTTTTGGCTGGGGCGCCAGGATTCGAACCTGGGAATGGCGGAATCAAAATCCGCTGCCTTACCACTTGGCTACGCCCCA
>JBBDYN010000060.1:0-11123 GCA_040901465.1 Xanthobacteraceae bacterium | reverse complement strand
CGATCTGGAAGAACGACATCATCGAAGGCTTCGTCGATCTCGCGCTCGAGCGCGCGTTCATCTATCGCGAGCACGCGGCGAGCGAAGTCGTCCCGGTCGACGGCGAAAATCTCGATCGCAAGAAGGAGGCGCGCTTCACCATGCTCGAGAAGCTCGCCGATCACGACGATCAATTGATGGAGCAGTTGCTGGAAGACATCGAGCCGCCGCGCGACAAGGTATTCGATGATCTCGTCAAGGAATTGCGCGAGGGCGTGATCTGCCCGGTGCTGATCGGTTCCGCGACGCGCACGAACGGCGTGCTCCGGCTGATGAAGGCCCTGCGCCACGAAGCCCCGGGCGTCGAAGTCACCGCCGCCCGCCTCGGCGTAACGGGAAACAACGGCACCGGCATCGTGGTGAAATCGGTGCACACGCCCCACGCCGGCAAGATGTCGATCACGCGCGTGCTTGCCGGCGAGATCGCCGAAGGCGCGACCGTCTTTGGCTCCAAGGGCGAATCTTCGCGCCTCGCCGGCGTTTTCAAGATGCAGGGCGCCGCGATCGACAAGCGCGGTCCCGCCAAGGCGGGTGAAACCGTCGCGCTTGCCAAGCTCGATCCCATCGCCACCGGCGAGACCCTGGCAACCGGCAAGTCCGCCCCCAAGGCGATTGCCGAGTTCACCCTCCCTGCGCCGGTCATGGCCGCTTCCATCTCCGCGCGCGAGCGCAAGGACGACGTCAAGCTCGGCGCCGCACTCACCAAGCTCACCGACGAGGATCCTTCGCTCGTGGTCATCCACAATCCCGAGCAGGGCGAGATCGTGCTCTGGGGCCAGGGGGAGATGCATCTTCGCGTGGCCTCCGAGCGGCTTTCCGGCCGCTTCGGCGTCGGCGTCACCACGCGCGCGCCGCGTGTGGGCTATCGCGAGACCATCCGCAGGAGCATCACCCAGCGCGGCCGCCACAAGAAGCAAACCGGCGGCCACGGCCAGTTCGGCGATGTCGTGCTCGACATCAAGCCGCTGCCGCGCGGCTCCGGCTTCAAGTTCGAGGAATCGATCACCGGCGGCGCCGTGCCGCGCCAGTACTTCTCGTCCGTCGAGGAAGGCGTACGCGGCTACCTGAAGTCGGGTCCGCTCGGCTTCCCGGTGGTCGACGTGGGCGTGACGCTCACCGACGGCTCCTACCACGACGTCGATTCCTCCGACATGGCGTTCCAGCTCGCCGGCCGTCTCGCCGTGAGCGAAGGCATGCCGCAATGCCAGCCGGTGCTGTTGGAACCCATCGACACGGTCGAGATCGTCTGCCCCAACGACGCCACGGCGAAAATAAATGCCATCCTTTCGCAACGCCGGGGCCAAATTCTCGGCTTCGACGCGCGCGAGGATTGGCCCGGTTGGGACGTGGTCAAGGCCTTGCTGCCGGAGTCGGAGATCGGCGACCTCATCATCGAGGTGCGCTCGGCCACCGCCGGCGTCGGCGGCCTTACGTTCAAGTTCGATCACCTGCAGGAACTGACCGGCAAACAGGCGGATCAGGTGATTGCCGCCAAGCGGGCCGCCGAATAAAAAAAAGCTTTCACCCCTCATGCCCGGGCTTGACACCGAGCCGGTTGGACCCGGCTCGCCATATTTAAAACATGTCCGAACTCGGCTATAGCCGAGTTCGGATGGCAACCAGCCAGCTCGAATGAAATATCGGAAGATCGGCTGGATTGCCGGGTCAAGCCCGGCAATGAGGGCCGATTTTTCGCAGTCGAGTTGGCGGAATTGGGGGACGCATGGACAGCGATCGGGAGTCGCCGGTATTTCTGACCGTTCGCGAACTCACCCGGATGCTGCGCGACCGCCAGATCAGCGCGCTGGAACTGCTCGAGCTCCAATTGGACCGCGTGCAGGAGGTTAATCCGGCCATCAACGCCGTTGTTGCCTTCGACGAAGAGCTCGCCCGCCGCGACGCGAAGCGCGCCGACGAAGCGACGGCGCGCGGCAAACCGCTCGGTCCGCTCCACGGCCTGCCCATGACCGTCAAGGACGTGTTCGAGACCGCCGGCATGGCGACCACTTGCGGCATCGAGGCGCTGCGCAATTACGTGCCCGATCGCGACGCGGCGGTCGTCACGCTCCTGCGCGAGAACGGCGCGATCATCTACGGCAAGACCAACGTCCCCGAGGGCGCCGGCGACCATCAGTCCTACAATTCGATCTACGGCATCACGCGCAATCCGTGGAACCTCGATCGCACCGCCGGCGGCTCGTCCGGCGGCGCCGCGGCTTCCGTCGCCACTGCGATGACCTCGCTCGAAGTCGGCAGCGACGTCGGCGGCTCGATCCGCTGCCCCGCGCATTTCTGCGGCGTGTTCGGGCACAAGCCGAGCCACGGGCTCGTGCCGCTCGCCGGCCACATCCCGCCCGAGCCGGGCGCGCTGCGCGACATCGAGATGGAGGTCGCGGGACCGCTGGCCCGCAGCGCCTATGATCTCGAGCTCGCGCTCGACGTAATCGCCAAGCCCAACGACCTCGACCGCAAAGGCAAGGCTTGGAAATTGCCGCCGGCGCGGCGCGAGCGCCTGCAGGATTTCCGCGTGGCGCTCTGGGCCGATACCAAGAACTATCCCGTCGAACCCGGCTACCTCAGTGCGATCCATGCCTTCGCCGACGATCTGCGCAAGCTCGGCGTCAAGATCGACGACAAGGCGCGGCCCGCGATCGACACCGAGGAAAGCAACGAGATCTACATCTCTACCTTGTTCGGCATATGGGGTGGCGGACTACCCGACGAGATTTTCGATGCCTACCTCGCCGCTACCGCGGGCCTCGACCCCTCGGACAAGAGCTGGGCGGCGCGCATCGGCCGCGCCGCGGGCCAGAGCCTGAGGAGTTGGGATCGCTTGCAGGAAAAGCGCGCCAAGCTGCGCCGCGTATGGGAGGCGTTCTTCCGCGATCACGATATTCTCATCTGCCCGGTCATGATAACGCCCGCGTTTCCGCACGACACCTCCGGCGCCGATCACACGGCGCAACTCCGCCGCACCATGAAGGTCGGCAACGCCACGCTCCCCTATCTCGACAATCTCATCTGGCCGGGATTGATCACGCTTGTGAACCTGCCCTCGACCGTCATGCCGACCAGGCATTTCACCGAAGGTCTGCCGACCGGCGTGCAGCTCGTGAGCGGCTATCTCGACGACCGCACTACGCTCGGCTTCGCGCAATTGATCGAAGACGAGCTCGGCGGCTTCATCGCACCGGACGATTCCAAATATTCAAACGGCGAATAAGAGACTCGGTTCGCACGCATCACATTATACGCCGGCGTCGTCGTGAGGCCGCCGTCAGCCGCCCCGGCGCCTCCCAAGGACCAGTAACATTCAGCCCGCCGGACGCGTATTCAGGAGTGGCCGCTTGCGCACGGGCAGTTGACTTGCCCCTGATCGGCGCGCCGGTGTAGCTCTGAATAATAGGGTTTTTGGAGGAAATCATGCACGTCATCCGCCGCCGCGGCTGGGAAATCCCGGAATCTCAGGCAACCCCGGAACATATTTTCCTCAATCGCCGCACCTTGATCGGCGGTGCGGCGACGATCGCCGCCGCTTCGGCGCTGCCCGCCGGCGCGCTCGCGCAGCGCGTGGCCGACGCACCCGATCCGACCAAAGATCTCTATCCGGTCAAGCGCAACGAGAAATACGCGCTCGACCGCGACATCACGCCGGAAAAGGTCTCAACCAGTTACAACAATTTCTACGAATTCGGCTTCGACAAGGACATCGTCGCGCCCGCGCAGAAACTGCCGATCCGCCCCTGGGCCGTAAAGATCGACGGCATGGTGGAGAAGGAGCAGACCGTCGGCATTGACGACCTCATTCGCAAGATGCCGCTCGAGGAGCGACTTTATCGCATGCGCTGCGTCGAAGCCTGGTCCATGGCCGTGCCCTGGTCCGGCTTCCCCATGGCGAAGCTGGTCGAGATGGCAAAGCCGCTCGCGTCGGCGAAATACGTGCGCATGGAGACGTTCCTTAATCCGTCGGTCGCGCCCTACCAGCGCATGCCGCAATATCCGTGGCCCTACGTCGAAGGCCTCACCATGGCCGAGGCCACCAACGAACTCGCCTTCCTGGTGACGGGCTTGTACGGCAAGCCTGTGCCCAAGCAAAACGGCGCGCCGCTTCGCATCGTGATGCCGTGGAAATACGGCTTCAAATCCATCAAGTCGATCGTGCGCTTCACCTTCACCGACAAGCGCCCGATGAGCTACTGGGAAGAAGCGCAAGGGAGCGAATACGGCTTCTGGGCGAACGTGAACCCGCAAGTCTCGCATCCGCGCTGGAGCCAAGCGACCGAGGAAGTCATCGGCACCGGCCAGCGCCGCCCGACGCTTCTCTTCAACGGCTACGGCGAATTCGTCGCCGCCATGTACAAGGGCCTGGAGAAAGAGAAGCTGTTTATGTGACGCGCGCGTTGCGTTCGCGCCGCCGATCTCCACGTCATGCCCGGCCTTGTGCCGGGCATCCACGTCTTTGGACGTGAAGCGAAGGAAGGCGTGGATGGCAACGCAACTCGGGCTTGCCCGAGTTGCGCAGTCAAAATGCCCAAGTCGGATAAATCCGACTTGGGTGTCAAGCCCGGCCATGAGGGTGAACGGAAAATTGACGGCCGATCAATACCGCCAGCGCTGCGCCTTCGCCACGAGAAAATCACGGAACACCTGCACGCGCGCGACCGAACGCAATTCCTCCGGATAGACGAAATACGCCTCGAGCGTGGGCCCTTCCGTCTCCGAGAACAATTGCACCAGGCCCTCGGCGCTCTCGGTGAGAAAATCCGGCAAGGTCGCGATGCCGACGCCATGCTCGGCCGCCGCCTTGAGCGCGATCACGTTGCTTACGGTCAGCGCCGCCTCGCGCGGATTGTTGGCCGGCCGGCCCGCTTCGCGCAGCCAGTTCAGCCGCTCGTAATAATGCGGGATTTGCCCGCCGACGAGCAGGATGCGGTGACTGTCGAGCTCCTCCGGCGAGTGCGGATGCCCGTGCCGCTTCAGATAATCCGCGGACGCATACGCGTGGAAGTGCACGGTAAACAGCTTCCGTTGAATGAGATCGGGCTGCACCGGCTGCCATAACCGGATCGCCACGTCCGCCTCCCGCATCGAGAGATCGAGTTCCTCGTCGGAGACGAGCAATTTGATGCGAATGTCAGGATAGAGGTCGAGGAATTCGCCGAGCCGCGGCGAGAGCCAATAGCTGCCGAGCCCGACCGCAGTGGTGATCTTGAGCTCGCCGTTCGGCTTTTCCTTGCTGTCGGTGAGCATCGTGCGCATCGCCTCGAGCTTTATGAACACTTCGTGCACCGTGCGGAACAGAAGCTCGCCCTGCTCGGTCAGGATCAGGCCGCGCGCGTGACGATGGAACAGCGGGACCTTCAGTTCCTGCTCGAGCGCGGAAATCTGCCGGCTCACCGCCGATTGCGAAAGCCCCAGCGTCTCGCCGGCGTGCGTAAAACTGCCCGCGTCGGCGACCACGTGGAAGACTTTCAACTTGTCCCAATCCATCGCCGTTGAGCCCAGCCTTCAATCCATGGCCTCGAGCATGAGGCAAATCATTCCGCCGCGGCGCGCGTGCGTACCGATGCCTTGTGCGCAAGGAAGCGCTCGGACTCGATCGCGGCCATGCAGCCCAGCCCCGCCGCCGTCACCGCTTGCCGGTAGACGTCGTCGGTGACGTCGCCGGCCGCGAACACCCCGGGCACCGAGGTCGCGGTCGAATCCGCGGCGGTCCAGACATATCCGTTCGGCTTCATCTTGACTTGATCCTTCACGAGCTCGGTCGAAGGCTGATGGCCGATCGCGACGAATACGCCGTCGAAACGCCCTTCGAACAATTTGCCGGTCTTGAGGTTCTTCAACGCAAGCCCGCTGACCTTGAGCGGATTGTCCGAGCCGAGGATCGCCTCGACCACCGTATCCCAGATCACTTCGACTTTCGGATGCTTGAACAGCCGTTCCTGGAGGATTTTCTCGGCCCGCAATGCATCGCGCCGGTGGATGAGCGTAACCTTCGACGCAAAGTTGGTGAGGAACAGCGCCTCCTCCACCGCGGTGTTGCCGCCGCCGATCACCGCCACTTTCTTCTCGCGGAAAAAGAAACCGTCGCACGTGGCGCAAGCCGACACGCCATAGCCACGGAATTTTTCCTCCGAGGGAAGCTCAAGCCACTTCGCCTGCGCGCCCGTCGCGACGATCACCGCGTCGGCGAGGTAAACTGCGCCCGACTCGCACTCCGCCCGGAACGGGCGCCGCGATAGATCGAGCTTCGATACGTGATCGCCGACCATGCGCGTGCCAACGTGTTCCGCCTGCAGGCGCATCTGCTCCATGAGCCACGGCCCTTGGACCACTTCGGCAAACCCGGGATAATTCTCGACGTCGGTCGTGATCGTCATCTGGCCGCCCGGCTGCGGGCCGGCGATCAGCACCGGCGCAAGCATCGCGCGCGCGGCATAGATTGCCGCCGTATAGCCGGCCGGGCCGGAGCCAATGATCAAAAGGCGGACGTGCTCGGTGGCCATTGCTGCCTCGGTGAGAAACGTTCGGCGGGGCTTAGATATGGCGCGCCGGGAGCGATCCTGCAAACCCGCCTTGCCGGCCGTCCCGGCGCAATTTTCACGGCTATCCCCAATTCACGGATTCGTCATTTCGCGGCCCGCAGAACATCGCCGGAATCGCCGTTTCATGCGTTCGCTCGTGCCGACGGCCCGCGCTTGCACCTCGTGGTGCTCGCGATTAGCGTCCGAACGCGCCAAACAAGTCGGCTTTAGCCGACTTGTTCATCCAAGGTGCCGATCTCGGGTAAACCCGAGATCGGTGGGGATGGGACGGACAGGGAGTCGCAATGCGCGGCCGGCTCGACGCCATCGACTGGAAGATTCTGAACGAGTTGCAGCGCGACGGCCGCATCACCAACGTCGAGCTATCGCGCCGCGTCGGCATTTCCGCGCCGCCCTGCCTGCGCCGCATGCGCGCGCTGGAAAAAGCCGGCATCATCCACGGCTATCGCGCGCTTCTGGATGAGAAAGCGCTCGGCTACGAAGTCACCGTCTTCGCCATGGTGCACCTCGTGAGCCAGGCCGAAACCGACCTCGCCGCGTTCGAGAAACGCATGCGCGATTGGCCGATCGTGCGCGAATGCTGGATGCTGTCGGGCGAGGTCGATTTCATCCTGAAATGCGTCGCGCCCGACCTGGCGACCTTTCAGAAGTTCGTCTCCGAGCTCACCGCCGCGGCCAACGTGCGCAACGTGAAGACCGCGCTCACGCTGCGGCGTTCCAAGGACGAGGCCATGGTGCCGTTGGAACTGGAAGCGCCGCCCGGTTGATTCAAACCTTCCGGCTGACCCAGCCCGCGAACTGAACGGCGAGCGCCCGCAGCCGACGCGCCTCGTTGTCCGGCGCATACCACGCACCGGCCATGCTGGAACTCTGCGTCGCGAACAGCGGAAAGCGTTGCTGGCCGGCGATCACCTCGCCCTCGAGATAATCCGAATAGCTCGCGCTGCGACGGCCCCCGCCTTCGATCGCGGAGGCCGCAAGGAAAACGGTCTCGATACGAACCACGAGCGTCGGGCCGCCGCGCCCGATCCGGCCGGCCATTTCGCGCTGCAGACTCGCCTGCAATTGCGGCCGGATAATCGCCGCCGCGCCGCTGGCGCCGCGCGCCTCCAGCGGCTTGGTATCGACGACGATGGCGCTGAACCGCTGGCCTGACTGCGCAAATGCTGCGCTGTCGCCGAGGACTTTCGCAAGCAAAAAACCGGCTGCCCCGGCCAGAAGCCCAAACGTGAATTCACGACGGTTCATCTGACATCCTCCGTTCGAGGCGCGTCGTCATTCACCGACTGCAATGACCATCGAAGGATAAAGCCGGATTGTGGCGCCTCAGCGCCACTCGACCTTAAGCACTTCGTAACCCTTCGCGCCCTTCGGCGTCACCACTTCGACGGAGGCGCCCTTCTTCTTGCCGATCAGCGCCTTGCCGAGCGGGGACGTGATCGAGATGCGCCCGGCCTTGGCGTCGGCCTCGGTCTCGCCCACGATCTGCCAGACCTTTTTCTCGTCGGTATCCTCGTCGACGAGCGTCACCGTGGCGCCGAACGTGATCGTGTCGCCCTTGAGCTTGGACACGTCGATCACTTCCGCGCGCGAAATCTTGTCCTCGAGTTCCGCGATGCGGCCCTCGTTGAGCGACTGCGTTTCCTTGGCCGCATGATACTCCGCGTTCTCCGCGAGATCGCCGTGGCCGCGGGCCTCGGTGATCTGTTGAATGATGCGCGGCCGCTCCACCGTCTGGCGGTGGCGCAATTCGGCTTCGAGGGCGGAATAGCCGGAAGCCGTCATCGGGATCTTTTCCATCTTTTTCTCTCCTCACCCGGCCGGCCCGTGACCCGGCCGAGTCAGCAAAATCCGCCGTCGCGCGTCCGGAACGACCGGCCGCCGCGACCGCGGAACGGATTACGAACACCGCCGTCGCCGCAGGGGCCGGGCGAGCGAATCAGGCCCGGCCTCCGAAGTAACTTTGCAGCGCGCGGACCTCTAAATCGCCGGCCAAATAGGCCTTGATGCCCTGCGCTGCCGCAACGGCACCTGAAAGAGTGGTGTAATACGGCACTTTATGCAAGAGGGCCGCCCGCCGAAGAGAGCGTGAGTCCGTAAGGGCTTGCGCCCCCTCGGTGGTATTGAATACGAGCTGCACCCCCCCGTTCTTGATGGCGTCCACGATGTGGGGGCGCCCCTCCAGCACCTTATTGACCTTGTCGGCCTCGATGCCGTGTTCCTTCAGGAAGCGCTGCGTGCCCGACGTGGCGATGATGCGGAATCCGAGGCCCGTCATCACCCGCATCGAGTTCAGGATGCGCGGCTTGTCCTCGTCCTTCACCGACACGAACACCGTGCCGGACTTCGGCAGCATGCTGCCGCCGCCGATCTGGCTCTTGGCAAACGCGATCGAGAAATCGAAATCGAGGCCCATGACCTCGCCGGTCGAGCGCATTTCCGGTCCGAGCACCGTGTCGACGCCCGGGAAGCGCGCAAACGGAAACACTGCCTCCTTGACCGCGATGTGTTTGAACTTCGGGCGGCCCAGACCGATGCCCGCGAGCGTCTCGCCCGCCATCACGCGCGCCGCGATCTTCGCCACCGGAATGCCGATCGTCTTCGCCACGAAGGGCACCGTGCGCGAGGCGCGCGGGTTCACCTCCAGCACGTAGATGTCGCCGTCCTTGATCGCGTATTGCACGTTCATCAGCCCACCGACGTTCAGCGCGAGCGCGAGCGCGCGCGTCTCGCGCTCGAGTTCCTCGATGGCTTCGCGCTTCAGCGAATGCGGCGGCAGCGAGCAGGCCGAGTCGCCGGAATGGATGCCCGCCTCCTCGATGTGCTCCATGATGCCGGCGACGTATACGTCCTTGCCGTCGGATATCGCATCGACGTCCACCTCGATCGCGTCCGACAGATAGCGGTCGATCAGCACCGGGCTCTTGCCCGACACGACCACGGCCTCCTTCATGTAGCGTTCCAGCGACGGCGCGTCGTACACGATCTCCATCGCACGCCCGCCCAGCACATAGGACGGCCGGATCACCACCGGATAGCCGATGCGCTCCGTCACCCGCTTTGCCTCCGCCGCGCTCTTGGCGATGCCGTTCTCCGGCTGGCGCAGCTTGAGCTTTTCCAGCAACGTCTTGAAGCGGTCGCGGTCCTCGGCGAGGTCGATCATGTCCGGCGACGTCCCGAGGATCGGGATGTTCGCCTTTTCCAGCGCATCGGCGAGCTTGAGCGGCGTCTGCCCGCCGAACTGCACGATCGCGCCCTTGAGCGTGCCGTTCTCCCGCTCGCGCGCGAGGATTTCCAGAACGTCCTCGGCGGTGAGCGGCTCGAAGTAGAGGCGATCCGAAGTGTCATAGTCGGTCGACACCGTCTCGGGATTGCAATTGATCATGATGGTCTCGTAACCGGCCTCCGACAGCGCGAACGCCGCGTGGCAGCAGCAATAGTCGAACTCGATCCCCTGCCCGATCCGGTTCGGCCCGCCGCCCAGGATCGCGATCTTGGTCTTGTCCGTCGGCCGCGCCTCGTCCGCCGGCGCGCCGGCGAACGGGGCCTCGTAGGTCGAGTACATGTAGGCGGTCGGGCTCGCGAATTCGGCGGCGCACGTGTCGATGCGCTTGTAGACCGGCCGCACGCCGAGCGCGCGCCGGCGCTTCGCCACTTCTTCTTCGCTGAGACCGGTGAGCGTCGCAAGCCGCGCGTCGGAGAATCCTTGCGCCTTCAGCCGCCGCAACGCGCCCGCGGTCCTGGGCAGGCCCTTCGCCTTGATCTCCCCTTCCGTGTCCACGATCGCGCGGATCTCGGCGAGAAACCAGGGATCGATCTTGCAATATTCGTAGATTTCGCTGTCGGGGAATCCGAGGCGCATGGCCTGCGCCACCTTGAGGATGCGGTCCGGCATTGGCGTGCCGAGCGCGGCGCGGATCGCGTTGGTGTCGTCGCCCTGGCCGAGTCCTTCGATCTCGACCTCGTCGAGACCGTTGATCCCGACTTCCAGCGACCGTAGCGCCTTTTGCAACGACTCCCTGAACGTGCGTCCGATCGCCATGGCCTCGCCCACCGATTTCATCGAGGTCGTGAGCAAAGGCTCCGCGCCGGGAAATTTCTCGAACGCGAAGCGCGGAATTTTCGTCACCACGTAATCGATCGTGGGCTCGAACGAGGCCGGCGTCGCGCCGCCCGTGATGTCGTTCGCGATCTCGTCGAGCGTGTAGCCGACCGCGAGCCGCGCCGCGACCTTGGCGATCGGAAAGCCGGTCGCCTTCGAAGCCAGGGCCGAGGAGCGCGACACGCGCGGGTTCATCTCGATGACGATGAGCCGTCCGGTCTTCGGGTCGACCGCGAACTGCACGTTCGAGCCGCCCGTTTCCACCCCGATCTCGCGCAATACCGCGATCGAGGCGTCGCGCATCATCTGGTATTCCTTGTCGGTGAGCGTGAGCGCCGGCGCCACGGTGATCGAGTCGCCCGTGTGCACGCCCATCGGGTCCAGGTTCTCGATCGAGCAGACGATGATGCAGTTGTCCTTCTTGTCGCGCACCACCT
>JBBDYN010000059.1:0-63394 GCA_040901465.1 Xanthobacteraceae bacterium | reverse complement strand
CGCGTCTCCGATTTCTTTACCGCTGGTTTCGATTGACACGACCGGAAATTCGTTCCGCACACCATAGCTTGCAAACAGCTCTTTGCGGTCCAACTCACCCGTACCCTCGCTTTTCACGAAAATCAGGCGGACATCGACACCGCCTTCAGTCATGACGCTGCACATTTTCATTACCTGCACACTGTTCGCCGCGCGGCTCGGCATTCGTGAACTCGCAATATATGCGAGGCGCGTTTGCTCGGTCGCGAAAGGCTTCGCGGGTGCAGAAGCAAAAAGCGGGGCAAAGAGCCGTGTCGAGAGCCTTGTGCGCAATAGCGAGGCCGCGAGCGGATCAACCCGAGCGACCATGTCAATGGCGCGTACCGCCTCGCTGACCAACTCGACCTGCCAGAAGTTCCCGGCCACGCCCTCGTCTTGCGGCCAGCCTTTTGCAGTCAGCGCCGCTTCCGCGACCGCGACGACCGAGCGTACCCGCCCCAACCGTGCGAATGCGTTTCGAACAAATCGTTGAGTGAATTTTCTCACAGCTACCAGGTCGTCGGACTAATGTCGCCGCCTCCCGACGCTCGTGAAGGCACGAGCCATGAACCCCTCGGATCCAAACGATTTCTCTTGGCCATCATTGGCCTTGAACCGGTCATGTTTGGCACCCGCCAAGAGTAAAAAAGGAACCGCCACCTGCAATTTTAGTCGATCAGGTCGTTTTGCAAAGCGGTCTGACAAGATCGGATTTATCGGGGCCGATTCCGGCAGTCACTGAAAATGCGAGCCCGGACAAATCAGCTGCTTACAGTGGAAATTGCAGTTCTACCGTTGAACTATCCCCCATCGCCGAGACGACGCGTTCCGGCGAAGCAAGTTCCGCTGCCGGCCGTCAATTTTCCGCACGATTCGCGGAAGCGATTGATTCCAATCGCATATTGCTATGCACCATAATCATTCCTGTCATGCGGTAAGTAGCCGATTCTATTCCTGAATATCACTATATGTACGGCCGTGAATCGAGCCCATAGAGGATTGAACATGACCGCACTCGCCCTCGCCCTGAAAAGTGGCGCGCCACGTCTCAAGGCTTTTGTGCGCTTCTTCACCGACATCTTCGCGGGCCTTGGCGAAGGCCAGGAAATCGCGCGCCGCTATGAAGAACTGTCGCGCCTGTCCGACGAGGCGCTCGCCGCGCGCGGCGTCACGCGCGAGGAGCTGCCGCAGGCGATCGTGACCGGCCGCATCTGCCACTAATTTACTTACGCTGCGCGCGGGCGCGGATCTCCGACAAGGTCGTCGTCGGCGTGATCGCTTCCGCATCAAGCTTCACGTGCACGAGCGCCGGGCCCTTTGCGGCGAACGCTCTGTCCAGAGCGGGCACGACTTCTTCGTCGCGCACAGCAGAAAATCCTTCGGCGCCGCAGGCGCGCGCCATGGCGGCAAAATCCGGATTCGTTAAATCCGTGCCGAATACGCGGCCGGGATAGTGCCGCTCCTGGTGCATGCGGATCGTTCCGTAGGTACCGTTGTCGATCACCACGATCCTGACCGCGAGATCGTATTGGACCGCGGTCGCCAGCTCCTGCCCCGTCATCAGAAAATCGCCGTCGCCGGCGAAGGCGACCACCGTGCGCTCGGGCGCGAGGCGTTTCGCCGCAACAGCGGCGGGGACGCCGTAGCCCATGGAGCCTGATACCGGCGCGAGCTGCGTGCCGAATTGCCGGTAGCAGTAGAAGCGATGCAGCCAGACGGAAAAATTTCCCGCGCCGTTGCACAGGATCGCGTCGGCGGGAAGCTTCTCGCGCAGCCAGCGTACGATCGTGCCCATCTGCACGCTGCCCGGATGCAGCGGAATTTCCTGCGACCAATTCAGATAATCGGCGCGCGCGGCCTTGCGCCATTCGCGCCACTTGATCTCGCGTGGGGGCTCGACGCCTTCGAGGGCCGCGGCAAACGCATTGGGGCTTGCATGGATCGCGAGCGCGGGCTGGTAGACGCGGCCTAGTTCGCCCGCCTCGGCATGGACGTGGACGAGCGGCACGCCGGGTTCGGGAATGCCGAGCAGCGTGTAGCCCTGGCTCGGCACTTCGCCGAGACGCGTGCCGAGCAGCAACACGAAATCGGACGACTTGATGCGTTCGATGAGCTTGGGGTTGGCGCCGAGACCCACCTCTCCTGCGTAGCAATCATGGTCGCCGGGAAACAGCATCTGGCGGCGAAAACTCACGGCCACCGGCAGGTCGAAGCGCTCGGCGAAGCGCTTGAGCGCAGCGACGGATTTTTCCGACCAGCGGCTGCCGCCGATAATCGCGAGCGGGCGCGACGCCTGTGCGAGCAGTTTCTGCAAGCGCATCATGTCGGCAAGCGCGGGCCAGGTCTCGACAGCCTCGACGACCGGCGCGTCGGGGACCGCCGCCTCCTCGGTCAGCATGTCCTCGGGCAGCGAGACCACGACCGGGCCGGGACGCCCTTGCGTAGCCACACGCAAGGCACGCGCCACGATCTCCGGCACGCGGGCGGGATCGGTGATCTCCACCGCCCATTTGGCGAGGGTGCCGAACACGGCCTCGATATCGATCTCCTGAAACGCCTCGCGGCCGCGGAAGCCGCGCGCCACGTTGCCGACGAACAAGAGCATCGGCGTCGAATCCTGCTGCGCCACGTGTACGCCGGCACTTGCGTTCGTGGCGCCCGGCCCGCGCGTGACGAAGCAGACGCCGGGCTTGCCCGTGAGCTTGCCGGCGGCCTCCGCCATCATCGCCGCCCCGCCCTCCTGGCGGCAAATCACGAACTCGACCGGGCTCTGGTACATGGCGTCGAGCACGGCGAGGAAGCTCTCGCCCGGCACGCCGAATGTGCGCGTGAGCCCGTTGGCCGCGAGCGCATCGACCAGCAGCCGCGCGCCGGTGCGGGGCTTCAGCGTCTGTGAGTTCCTGGGTTCGTGCATGATTTGATTATAGCGGCGTCGCGGGGACGCGCGAGCCGCCTTAGTTCTTTAGCCGGTAGCCGGTCTTGAAAATCCACCACACGATGACGAGAGATATGAACAGGAACAGCGCCGTCATCCCGAGGCTCACGCCGACGCCCACGTCGGCGATCTCGTAAAAGCTCCAGCGGAAGCCGCTGATGAGATAGACCACGGGATTGAACAGGGTCACCGTCTGCCAAAACGGCGGCAGCACGCTCGTGGAATAGAACGTGCCGCCGAGGAATGTCAGCGGCGTGATGATCAGGAGCGGCACGGTCTGCAGCTTCTCGAAGCTGTCCGCCCAGATGCCGATGATGAAGCCGAGCAGGCTGAAGGTGACGGCCGTCAGCACGAGAAAGCTCACCATCCAGAAGGGATGCGCGATCTGCAGCGGCACGAAGAGACCGGCGGTCGCGAGAATGAGCACGCCCAAGATGATCGACTTGGTTGCGGCCGCGCCGACGTAGCCGATCACGATCTCGATGTAGGAGACGGGCGCCGAGAGCAGCTCGTAGATCGTCCCGATGAAGCGCGGAAAATAAATCCCGAACGAGGCGTTCGAGACGCTCTGCGTCAAGAGCAGGAGCATGATCAGTCCCGGCACGATGAAGGCGCCATACGCCACACCTTCGATCTCGGTGATGCGCGAGCCGATCGCCGCGCCGAAGACGACGAAATAGAGCGAGGTGGAGATCACCGGCGAAAGAAGGCTCTGCAACGGCGTGCGCCAGGTACGCGCCATTTCATAACGATAGATCGCGCCGATCGCCCGGAAGTTCATTTGCCGTGCCCCAAGATTCCGACGAAGATGTCCTCGAGCGAACTCTGCGTCGTCTGCAAATCCTTGAATCTGATTCCCGCATTGTTGAGATCGCCGAGCAGCGCCGTGATGCCGGTGCGCTCGCCCTGGGTGTCGTACGTGTAGATGAGTTCGAGGCCCTCGGCCGCGAGCGTCAGCCGGTAACCGGCGAGCTCGCCTGGGACCACTTCGATCTTCTTCTGAAGCTGGAGCTTCAGTTGCTTCTTGCCGAGCTTGCGCATGAGCTCGGCCTTGTCCTCGACCAGAATCAGCTCGCCGCGATTGATCACGCCGATGCGGTCGGCCATGTGTTCGGCCTCTTCGATGTAGTGGGTCGTGAGAATGATCGTGACGCCCGAGGCGCGGAGCGCGCGCACCACCTCCCACATGTCGCGCCGCAACTCGACGTCGACGCCGGCGGTGGGCTCGTCGAGGAACAGGATCTCCGGCTCGTGCGAGAGTGCCTTGGCGATCAGCACGCGGCGCTTCATGCCGCCGGACAGCGTCATGATCTTGCCGTCCTTCTTGTCCCAGAGCGACAATTCCTTGAGCACCTTTTCGATGTGTTCGGGGCTCGCCGGCCTGCCGAACAGGCCGCGGCTGAAGGTGACCGTGTCCCACACCGACTCAAATGCGTCGGTCGTCAGTTCCTGCGGCACCAGACCGATCTTCGTGCGGGCGGCGCGGTAGTCCCGCACGATATCATGGCCATCGACCAAGACGGTTCCTCCGGAAGGATTCACGATCCCGCAGATGATATTGATCAGCGTCGTCTTGCCGGCGCCGTTCGGCCCGAGCAGCGCGAAAATCTCGCCACGGCGAATCTCCAGATTGATGCGCTCAAGCGCCTGGAATCCGGTGGCGTAGATCTTGGACAGATTGGAGACGGAGATTACGGGTTGCATGAAGTGACTTGGCAGAACCTATTTGGCGACAAAACGCCAGCGGCTTAGCACATTGAAGGCCGCGCGGGGCAATGTGGAACGCTCAAGCCGCGTTAGATCGCCGCAATCGCCTGCACTTCCAGGAGCAGCGCGTCGCTCGCGAGCGCCGAGACCACGAGCAGCGTATTGGGCGGGTATTGGCCGTTCGGATAGATCTTCGGAAACTCGCGCTTCCGGAACGCGGCGAATTTCGCGATGTCCTCCTTGCGAACGAGAAAGCTCATGAACTGGAGCACATTCTTCCAGTCGCCGCCGGCCGCCTCGAGCGCCGCACCGATATTGGCGTAGACCTGCGCACATTGCTTGTCGAAATCGCCTGTGCCGACCACGTTGCCGTCCCGGTCGAGCGCGACCTGGCCCGCGATCGCCACGAGCTTCGCCCCCGGCCCTACTTCGGCCACGTGCGAATAGGTGCCGCCGGGGGTGCTGATCGAATCCGGATTAAAGATTTCGATGTCGGCCATGATTCCTCCAAGCCAATCTGTTTTGCCTATGGCATTGCCTCACTGAACTATCCGGGCGGAGGGTAGTTCAGGTTGTGCGGCTGGACCAGCGACCCCGATGGTCTTGCGCGATTTCGGGCGGATTTCATGGCGAGCGATGGCATTTCGGTGCGCTGCTGCATCGCCGGCGGGGGGCCGGCCGGCCTTATGCTCGGCTTTCTGCTCGCGCGCGCCGGGATCGACGTGCTGGTGCTGGAAAAGCACAAGGATTTCCTGCGCGATTTCCGCGGCGACACAATTCATCCCTCGACGCTCGAGGTGATGCATGAACTCAGGCTTGCCGAGGAACTGCTGAAGCTGCCGCACGAGAAAGTGCATTCGCTTGCCTTTCACGCCGGCTCGGAGACCTTCCCGGTCGCCGACTTCTCGCATCTGCCGGTGCGCTATCCCTTCATCGCGATCATGCCGCAGTGGGACTTCCTGAATTTCATCGCGTCGAAGGCGGGGCGCTATTCCGGGTTCAATTTATTGATGGAAGTGGAAGCGACGGACCTCATCGAGCGCGATGGGCGCGTCACGGGCGTCACGGCGAAGTCGCCGACGGGCGATTTCGAAATCGCGGCCGATCTCGTGGTGGCGGCGGACGGCCGCAACTCGCACCTGCGCGCGTTGGCCGATCTCGATCTGCGTGAACTCGGCGCGCCGATGGACGTGCTCTGGTTTCGCCTGTCGCGGGTAACTGCCGATCCGCCCGATACCACGTTGCGGCTCGGCGCCGGCGAGTTCTTCGTGATGATCAATCGCAGCGACTATTGGCAATGCGGCTTCGTCATCCCGAAGGGCACGGCCGATGAAGTGCGCCGCCGCGGGATCGATTCATTCCGGAGCGAGGTGGCCAAACTCGCGCCGTTCGCCAGCGACCGTGTCGCGGAGTTGCGCGACTGGGAGCAGATCAAATTGCTCACGGTTTCCGCGAACCGGCTCGTGCAATGGTATCGACCGGGATTGCTCTGCATCGGCGACGCGGCGCACGCCATGTCGCCGGTCGGCGGCGTCGGCATCAATCTCGCAATTCAGGATGCGATCGCTGCGGCAAATATTCTCTCGGAACCTTTGCGTGAGGGCGGCGTGAATATCGAGCACTTGCGCCAGGTGCAGCACCGGCGCGAGTTGCCAGCGCGCATCACGCAGATACTGCAGGTTTTCATTCAGAACCGCGTGCTGAAGCCGATCCTGCGCAGCAAGGAGCTGGCGCAACCGCCGTTCCTGCTGCGGCTGCTCGCGCGCTTTCCGAGATTGCGGCGAATTCCTGCTTACGTCGTCGGAATCGGTTTCCGACCCGAGCACGTCCGCGTGGAAACGCCACGCGAAACCAGTTTGCCCGGGCGGCAGCGCGGGCGAAGTTCTCAGAAGAAGGCTTGAATGCCGGTGATGGCGCGGCCGAGGATCAACGCGTGCACGTCGTGGGTGCCTTCGTAGGTATTCACAGTCTCCAGGTTAGCAACGTGGCGCATCACGTGATATTCCTCGGAGATTCCATTCGCACCGAGCATGTCGCGGGCGATGCGCGCGATGTCCAAGGCCTTGCCGCAATTGTTGCGCTTGACGATCGAGATCGTCTCGGGCGGGCAGCGGCCTTCGTCGAGAAGCCTTGTCACGCGCAGGCTCGCCTGCAGGCCGAGCGCGATTTCGCTCTCCATGTCGGCGAGTTTCTTCTGCACGAGCTGGTTGGCCGCGAGTGGGCGGCCGAATTGCTTGCGCTCCAGCACGTAATTGCGCGCGGTATGGAAGCAGAACTCGGCGGCGCCCATGGCGCCCCAGGAAATTCCGACACGCGCGCGGTTGAGGCAGCCGAACGGTCCCTTCAGGCCGGCGACGTTCGGCAACAGCGCCGCTTCCGGCACCTCGACGCCGTCCATCGCGATCTCGCCGGTGACGGAGGCGCGGAGTGAAAGCTTACCCTCGATCTTCGGAGTCGAGAGGCCCTTCATGCCGCGATCGAGAATGAATCCGCGAATCTCGTCGCCGTGCGCCTGAGATTTTGCCCACACGACGAACACATCGGCGATCGGCGAATTGCTGATCCACATTTTTGCTCCGGTGAGCCGATAGCCGGATTTCGTCTTCTCGGCGCGGGTGCGCATGCCGCCAGGATCGGAGCCGAAATCGGGCTCGGTGAGGCCGAAACAGCCGACCCACTCGCCGCTCGCGAGCTTGGGCAGATATTTCTTGCGTTGCGCCTCATCGCCATAGGCGTAGATCGGGTACATGACGAGCGAAGACTGCACGCTCATCCCGGAGCGATAGCCGGAATCGACTCGCTCGATCTCGCGCACGGCGAGGCAATAGCAGACGTAGCTCAGCCCCGCACCGCCGTACTCCTCCGGAATGGTCGCGCCAAGCAGGCCGAGCCGACCCATCTCGTTGACGATTTCACGGTCGTACTTTTCCTCGCGATAGGCCGCGATCACGCGCGGCATCAGCTTGTCCCGCGCGTAGGCACGGGCCGTGTCGCGGACCTGGCGCTCGTCCTCGGAAAGCTGGCTTTCAAGATCGAAGGGGTCAGCCCAATCGAACACCGCGCGGGCCGCGCCGGTCGGCTTCGATTTTGCGCGCGCTTCGCTCATGGTCATCTCCTTCATCCCCTCCCCCTTCAGGGGAGGGTGGCGAGCCGCGAACGCGGCGAGCCGGGTGGGGTGCACCTTGCACGAAGCAGCCTCCACCCGGCTCGCTTCGCTCGCCACCCTCCCCCAAGGGGCAGGGACCTTTGAATCAACTCAACTGCCGCGATAGGTCGAATAGCTCCAGGGCGTGACCAGAAGCGGCACGTGATAATGCCCCTCGGGCTCGGCAATCGCAAAGCGCACCGGAACCACGTCGAGAAAGGCGGGCTTCGGCAGGTTCGCACCGCCTTTGGCAAAATAATCGCCGACATGGAAGCGCAACTCATAGCGGCCGACGCGCAGGGGTCCGCCGGAGAGCAGCGGCGTATCGGTGCGGCCGTCGGCGTTGGTCACCGCCTCGGCGAGCAGCGAACTCGCGCTCGCGGCGATTTCGTAAAGCTCGACCCTCACACCGGCCGCCGGCCGTCCCGAATGCGTGTCGAGGACGTGTGTTGACAGTCTTCCGTCGGTCTTGGCCATGCCGGGGCCCTTTACAAACTGCCCAATGCGCAACCGCGCGATGAGATCGATTTCTGCGAGCGCGGTCGCCAGTTCGGCATCCGCATGATTCCTGCATCGTGCCTCGAACGCATCGAGGATCGCGTCGCGACTTTGCCGCCGCACGCAGATGACGAACGGAAATCCGAACTTGCTTGCATAGGCCTCGTTCAGTCGTTGGAAGCGAGCATATTCGGCGTTGGAGAGCCGGTCGAGGCCTAGTGCGCCCTGTTCTGCGCGCGATGTCCGCGTGAGATCGCCGGTGCGCGCGGCCTTGCCGGCCAGGTCCGGATGGCCGCGAACGAGCGCAAGCTTCTCGTCGCGGCTCGCCGCGGCGACAGCTTCGGCCATGGCGTCGATCAGTGCGGCGACGGTCGCGAACGGCCGGCGCGCGAACGCGCGCTCTGCCACCCAGGGCGAGTTCTCATAGACTTCGCCCAGGGCGGCGACGAAGGCCGCCTTGTCGGCCTCATTCAGTTCATCGAGGGTCAGCGGCATGGCGGCAGTGGCTATAGCGTCCCGGCCCATGGCCTGCCAGCTCGGCTTGCGCGTCCGCCTGAGCGCAATAGAGTGGCGGCATGAACCTCGGGAAAATGCTGCGCAAGCGCGCCGAAGAAGGCCGGCCGGTGCGCGTCGGCGTGATCGGCGCGGGCAAGTTCGGCTCGATGTTCCTGGCCCAGGTGCGCACCACGCCCGGCCTGCATCTTCTCGGCATCGCGGACCTTTCGGGGGAACGCGCCCGCGCCGCGCTGGAGCGGACCGGCTGGGACGTTTCGGCGCAGGTCTCCAAGGATTTCGACGGCGCGCGCAAGTCGGGACGCACGGTGATCACCGAGGACGCCGGCGCGCTGATCGCTGCGCGGCCTGACGTCATCGTCGAGGTCACCGGCAATCCGGCTGCGGCCATCCGGCATGCACTGACGGCCTTCGAACACGGATGCCACGTCGTCAACGTGACGGTGGAGGCGGACGCGCTCGCGGGGCCGCTCGTCGCCGCGCGCGCACGGAAGGCGGGCGTCATCTATTCCATGGCCTACGGCGACCAGCCGGCGCTCGTGTGCGAGATGGTGGATTGGGGGGAGGCCGCCGGCTTCCGCGTCGTGGCCGCCGGCAAGGGCACGAAGTACCTCCCCGAGTACGAGCGCTCGACGCCGGAAACGGTGTGGACGCATTACGGAATCACGCCCGAGGCCGCGGCGGCCGGCGGCATGAACCCGCAGATGTTCAACAGCTTCATCGACGGCACGAAGTCGGCGATCGAGATGGCGGCGATCTCGAACGCGACCGGCCTGCGCGCGCCGCGCGATGGCCTCGCATTCCCGCCGTGCGGCGCCGACGATCTCGCGAAGATGCTGATCCCGCGCGCGGCGGGCGGCGTGCTGGAAGAGTCCGGGCTCGTCGAGGTGATCTCAAGTCTTGCGCGCGACGGCAAGCCGGTGCCGCGCGACTTGCGCTGGGGCGTCTATATCGTGTTCGAGGCCGGCGCCGATGACGCGCGCGCGGCCTATACGCGCCGCTGCTTCGCCGAATACGGCATGATCACCGACGCGTCCGGCCGCTATTCCGCGCTCTACCGGCCCTATCACCTGATCGGACTCGAGCTCGGCGTTTCGGTCGCTTCCGCGGCGTTGCGCAAGGAGCCGACTGGCGCGGTCGAGACGTTTCATTCCGACGTGGCCGCAACCGCGAAGAAGGCGCTCAAGCCCGGCGATATGCTCGACGGCGAAGGCGGTTATTGCGTCTCTGGCAAGCTCATGCGGAGCGAAGACTCGCTTGCAAAGAAAGCGCTGCCGATCGGCCTCGCCCACAAGATCAGGGTCACGCGGCCGGTGGCCGAAGGCGCCACCGTGAGCTGGGACGACGTCGCCATCGCCGAGGACGACACGGTGCGCATACGGCGCGAACTGGAGCGCGACTTCGCGCCGAAGCTCGCCGCGAAAACCGCAGCGGAATAATCATGCGCCGCGCGATTGTTGCCGCCGCGATTCTGTTTGCGTTCGCTCTATCCGCGGCGCGGGCCGACGACGCGGGGCTCGCCGCGCTCAAGGCAGGCGCACACGTGGCGATGATCCGCCACGGGCTGACGACGCCGGGCTCGGGCGACCCGCTCGGTTTCAAGCTCGAGGACTGTGTGACGCAGCGCAATCTGATCGAAGAAGGCCGCGAGGAATCGCGCAAGCTCGGGCGGCTCCTGCGCGAGCGCGGCATTGCGATCGATCGCGTGTTGTCGTCGGAATGGTGCCGATGCATCGAGACGGCCGAGCTGATCGACGCCGGCAAGGTCGAAAAATTCAGGGCACTCAATAACTTATTCGGCCGTCCGCAGAACCGGGCGCAGCAGGTTGAAGAACTGCGCAAACTGATCGCGGCCTGGAAAGGACCCGGCAATCTTCTTCTGGTGTCCCACGGGTCGACCATGGGCGCGCTCACGGGCATCAATCCGGGAACTGCCCAGGGCGTCGTGCTTTTGCCGGTACAGGGTTCGGCGGACGGCTTTCGCGTCGTTGGAAGGATCGGGCCGGAGGGCTGACGCCCTCCCCGACGTCATTCGGCGGGAACGTGGTGGGCTGACTTCTCCGCCTCGGATTGCGGACGCTGATAGCCGAGGAAGCTATAGACCGTCGGCACGACAAAAAGCGTGAGCATCGTGCCGAGCGACATGCCGCCGACGACGACCCAGCCGATTTGATGGCGGCTTTCCGCGCCCGCGCCGGACGCCAGCGCAAGCGGCAAGGCGCCGAACACCATGGCTCCCGTGGTCATCAAGATCGGGCGCAACCGGAGCGATGCCGCTTCGATGACGGCCGTCATCCGGTCGCGGCCTTGCTCCTGCTGCTGGTTTGCGAATTCGACGATCAGGATGCCGTGCTTGGTGATGAGGCCAACCAGCGTTATCAGTCCGATTTGCGAATAGACGTTGAGCGTTCCGCCCGAAAAATAGAGGGCGGCCAGCGCGCCGGTCATCGTCAGCGGCACGGACAACAGAATGATCAACGGGTCGCGAAAGCTTTCGAACTGGGCGGACAACACGAGATAAATAAATCCGAGCGCCAGCACGAATACGAGCGCGAGACTTTGGCCGGCCGCCCGGAATTCTCGGCTCTGGCCGGTCACGTCGGTCTGAATGTTTTCCGGCAATACTTGACGTGCCGTCCGCTCAAGGAAGTCGAGACCCTCGCCCTGGGAATATCCGGGCCCCAAATTGGCTGAGATCGTCGCCGCACGCAGCTGATTGAAGCGCTTGAGTTCCTTCGGCGCAACGGCTTCCGAAACCGTCACGATGTTCGATAGCTGAATCATTTGCCCCGACGGCGACCTCATAAAGATCGTCGCGAGCGCCGCGGGAGACGCGCGATCCCCGCCGGCGAGCTGCACGAACACATCGTATTGTTCGCCGTTCATTTCAAAGCGCGTCACCTGACGCCCGCCAAGCAAAGTTTCAAGCGTGCGCCCGATAGCAGCGACATCCAATCCGAGATCGGCGACTTTGGCACGGTCGATCGTGACGCGGAACTCGGGCGTATTAAGCAGGAGATCGACTTGGACGCCATCGAGCCCCGGGTTCTGCTCGATGCGTTCCATCATCTTGTCGACGTGTTCCTGCAATTGCTCGTAAGTACCCGACGTCTGAATCACGAACTCGATCGGGCGCGAAGCGCCGCGCTGGCCGAACGAGGCGGGATTGTTGGCGAATGCCTGCACGCCGGCGATGCGCCGCAGTTTGGGTGAAAGCTCCGCCGTCATGCTCTGCTGGCTCCGGTTGCGCTCGCTCCAGTCGCGCAGCCGACCGATGGCGATGAAGCTCGACACATCCGGAAAGCCGTTGATGACGAGCGACGAGGCCACCTCGGGAAATTCGCGCAGCTGCCGGTCCACTTGCGCGCTGTAGCGACCGGTGAAGGCGAGAGTCGCGCCTTCCGGCGCGGTGCCGCGGACGATGAGTACGCCGCGGTCCTCGATCGGCGACAATTCGGAGCGCAATGCGAAGAAAAACACGGCGCTCATGGCGGCAACGCCGACCGCGACCATGACCACGATCGGACGTACCCGCAGCGAGGCGGTGAGCATGCGCCGATAGCCGCGCTCGAACGCCTTGAAGCGCCGCTCCATCGCCGCAAAGATCCGGCTCGGGTTGTCGTTGTGTCTCAATAGCTTCGAGCACATCATCGGCGTGAGCGTCAGCGCGACAAACCCCGAGATCAACACCGCGCCTGCAAGCGTCAGCGCGAACTCCAGAAACAGACGGCCGGTCCTCCCGGGAGCGAAAGCCACCGGCGCATAGACGGCAGAGAGAGTCAGCGTCATCGCGATCACCGCGAAGCCGATCTCCTTGATGCCTTTGATTGCGGCCGCAACCGGCTGCATGCCTTTCTCGATATGCCGATAGATGTTCTCCAAGACGACGATTGCGTCGTCGACGACAAGACCGATGGCGAGCACCATGGCGAGGAGCGTCAGCGTGTTGACGCTGAAACCCGCGGCATACATCAGCGTGAAGCTGCCAATCAGCGAAACCGGTACCGTGACCATCGGAATGATCGAGGCGCGCACAGAGCGCAAGAAGAAGAAGATCACCAGCACGACGAGCCCGATCGCCTCGGCAATGGTCACGAACACGGCTTTGATGGAGCGGTCGATGAACACGGCGTCGTCGTTGCCGATCTGGGCGGACATTCCGTCGGGGAGGGATTCGTTGATTTTCGGCAACACGGTCCGGGCGGCGTTCGATACGTCGAGCGGGTTCGCGACCGCCTGCTTGATGATGCCGACGATGATGGAAGGTCCGCCATTGTAACGGCTGTCGCGGCGTTCATCCTGGGCGCCAAGTTCGACGCGGGCCACCTCGCCCATCCGCACCTGATGCCCCTCGGCAAGCTTGATCACGACATTGCGGAACTGCTCCGCAGTGCTGAGGCCGGTTCGCGAGAGCACGGCAAACTCGCGGTCCTGGCTCTCGATGCGTCCCGACGGTAGGTCGACGTTCTGCGCGCGCAGCGCATTTTCGATGTCCTGGACCGTCAAATTAAACGCCGCGAGCCGCTGGCGATCGATCCAGATGCGCATCGCATAGCGGCGCTCGCCGAAGATTACGACATCCGCCACGCCGCCGAGGTTCTTCAACTGGTCGACGATGTAGCGATCGACATAGTCGGTGATTTCGAGCGCCGACATCTGCTCGCTGCGAAATACGAGGTACATCATCGCGCGCGCGTCGGCTTCGACCTTGGCGATCGTCGGCTCATCGATTTCATCGGGCAGGCGCTGTCGCACGCGGCTCACGCGGTCGCGCACGTCGCTTGCGCCGACGTCGGGGTCGATGCCGAGGCGAAAACGCACAGTGATACGGCTGAATTCCGCACGGCTCGTCGACTCGATCACGTCGATACCTTCGATGCCCGCGATCGAGCCTTCCAGCACCTGCGTGATCTGACTCTCAATAATGGTCGGCGACGCCCCCGGATAGCGGGTGACCACGGAAACCGTCGGCTCGTCGATGTTGGGATATTCGCGGACCGATAGACGATCGTAGGAGACGACGCCGAGCAGAATTATGATGAGGCTGAGAACCGTCGCGAAGACCGGGCGGCGGATGCAAAATTCGAACAGACCCATCAGCTGCCCCGCCCTTGCGGCCTCGCGCTGTTGGTCAATACGTCCACGGTCGCGCCATTGCGCAGGCGCTGGTGACCGGCGGTCACCACCGTGGCCCCGCGCGTCAGGCCGTCAACGATTTCAACCTGGCCCTCGCGGCGGTTGCCGACGCTTATTTTCGTCTCAACCGCCTTACCGTCTTCGATACGGTAGACGAACGTCTCGCCGCCGCGCGGCACGATCGCGCTTTCAGGCACGAGCACGACTTCGCGTTCCTTTTGGCCCTTGACGACGATGCGGGCGAACAGGCCGGGGCGAAGGACGAGATCGGGGTTCTTCAGACGCGCGCGAACCTGGAGCGCGCGCCCGTTGACGTCGACCAGCGGATCGATCGCGTAAATCTCGCCCGGAAAGGTGCGGCGGGGCAGCGCGTCAACGGATACGTCCGCGGTTTGCCCTACTCGCAGATCGGCGAGAAAAACTTCCGGAATCTTAAAATCGACTTTCAGCACGTCGATCTTCTCGAGATTCACGAACGAGGTGCCGGCGGTCACGAATGCGCCGGCCGACAAGGCGCGCACGCCGACGATGCCGGAGAACGGCGCGGTGATCGTGTGCTTGGAAAGCCGGACGCGCGCGAGTTCGACCGCGGCGCGCGCGGTCTCGAAATTTGCGCGCGCTTCATCGTGTGCGCGCTCGGCGATATTGCGGGTCTTGGAAAGAGCTTCCGCGCGGTCGAAATTCGCCTTGGCAAGATTGAAGCGCGCCTCGGCGTCGGCGACCTCCGCCTGCGCAAGAGCGTCATCAAGCTTGACGATGACATCGCCGGCCTTGACCGGCTCGCCTTCCTGAAAGCCGATCTCGGCGATGCGGCCGGCGAGCTCGGGGGCGATCTTCACGTTTTCGTCGGAGCGCAAACTGCCAACCGCGGGAATATCGGTCGTCGTCGTGGTCGCACGCGCGATGGCGACTTCGACCGGAATGCCGGCCGGACCTTTTCCCTTTTGTTGGGCGACGGCGCCTTTCTGCTGGGCCGAGGCGGCACCGCCCGACGCCGCCCACCAGGCGGCACCGCCGGCCAAAGCGAGCGCCGCGAGCACCAGACCGACCGTGGCAAATTCCGAACGCACCCAGCGCTTCACCGAGCCCGCCGACTTTCTCTTGTCGGATGGCGGCTTGGCTTGATCGTCGCGCGGCTTGTCGTGCGGCGCATGCATGCGGGGGCCGTTCCTACGCTTTCCTGACCGAGGACGCAGTTATCATGCTGGCTTCGGGGCTGTCTCCCCAGCCCCGGATTCCCGGTCGTTCCTGGGCGCCAGAACCTACCACGAACCACACGATTATTCGTTAAATTTCCGCAATGCGAAACTGGCTCTAGGCAGACAAACCACCGGATTCTTCGACCATCCGGGCGACCTCGGCAACCCCCTCCCCGGATTTCAAGTTCGTGAAGATGAAAGGCCGGCTGCCGCGCATCTTGCGGGCGTCGCGGTCCATGATCTCGAGCGAGGCGCCGACCATGGGCGCGAGGTCGATCTTGTTGATCACAAGCAAGTCAGAACGGGTGATGCCCGGGCCGCCCTTGCGCGGGATTTTGTCGCCGGCGGAGACATCGATCACGTAGATCGTGAGATCGGCGAGTTCGGGCGAGAAGGTGGCCGCGAGATTGTCGCCGCCCGATTCGATCAGGATCAAATCGAGGCCGGGGAACTTGCCGCGCATCTCGCTGATGGCGGCGAGATTGATCGAGGCGTCCTCGCGGATCGCCGTGTGCGGGCAACCGCCGGTCTCCACACCCATGATGCGCTCGGGCGCAAGCGCACCGGCGCGGGTGAGAATTTCGGCGTCCTCCTTCGTATAGATGTCATTGGTGATCGCGCAGAGTTGATAGCGGTCGCGGAAGCGTTTGCAGAGCGCCTCCATGAGCGCGGTCTTGCCGGAGCCGACCGGCCCGCCGATGCCGACGCGGAGGGGGCCTGTGCTCATGAGCGGAACAACCTTGTGTACTGGGTCTCGTGGCGCATCGACGCGATGTCGGAGCGCAACGCCGCGCCGCCGACGTCGTCGAGCGCGGATTGCGCGGCGCGGGCGGCGACTTCGCGGACGCGCGGTGCCAGGCGCGCGATGATTTTCGTCCCGTCGGTCTGGCCGAGTGGCACAAGGCGGACCGCAGCCGAGACAAGATTGGTGACGAAGGCGACGAGATAAGCCTCAAGCGTCGGCTGCAGCGCGAGGCCGTGGCCGGCGCTCGCGACGCCGACGGCGACCGGGAATGCGGCTTCGCCATTCCAAGCTTTCGCTAGACGATCGAGCGCAGCCGACGGCCAAGCATTGCGGACGGCGAGCAGAAAGGCGTCCCCCTGTTTCAGGGTTTCCAGCCTGCGCTCCTTCGATGGCGCGAGCGCCGCGGCGAGTTCGGCCGTTTCAGCGAGCGCCGTGTCGTTACCCGCCTCAATCGCACGATACGCACTTGCGAGCAGCACCGCGTCGGACCAGGCGCCGCCGTGTTGCAGGAGATCGGCGAGCCACGCAGCGCAGGTCTCGGCGTTCTTGATATCTCCGACTTCCACCGCCCATTCGATGCCATGGCTGTACGCAAACGAGCCCACGGGAAAGCTAGGGCTCAGCCACACCATGAGCGGCAAGAAATCTCCGCGGGTCGCGTCAGTGGCCATGGCGGTGCCCGTGCTTAGGCGGATGGCCGTGATCGTGGCCGTGCGAATGATCGTGGTCGTGATCATGCGCGCTGTGATCGTCGCCGTGGCCGTGCGAGTGCGCTTCGCCCGCGTAGGCGCCGGGCTCAGGATCGAACGGCGCCGTCACGCGCGCCGCCTTGGCGCCAAGCTTCTCGATCATTTCCTCCAGCACATGATCGCGGCCGATGCGGATGCGATCGGGAAGAATTTGCGCGGGCACGTGGCGGTTGCCGATGTGCCACGCGACGCGCGCGAGCAAATGCGCGTCGCCCGAGATCTCGACTACCGCCTCGTCGGCGGCGACGACGCGCACGATGCGCCCGTCGTCGAGCGCGAGCCCGTCGCCGTTGCGCAGCAGCGCAGCGTCCGCTAGATCGAGCAGAAATTCCGTGCCGCGCTCTCCGCGCATGGCGATACGCCGGCGATGGCGGCCGTCGTGCGTGAGCTCCACGCGATCGGTCTCCTTGGCGCGGTCCCAGCTTCCGGCCGGCAGCACTTTACTCGCGCGGATCATCTGACTCGACCTCTCTCGCCAATTCTACGTCATGGCCGGGCTTGTCCCGGCCATCTACGTCTTTCTGATTGGCCGCAAGGCATGGATGCCCGGGACTCGGCGCTGCGCGCCGGCCCGGGCATGACGATCTAATGCATTGCGCACACACCCTCGCCTGTCTTCAAAACAGAAAATACCGCTGCGCCATTGGAAGAACCTTGGCAGGTTGGCAGGTGAGCAACTCGCCGTCGGCGCGCACTTCGTAGGTCTCGGCGTCGACCTCGATCTCCGGCGTCGCGTCGTTGTGGATCATGTCCTTCTTCGAGATGTTGCGCGTGTTCTCGACCGGGACCAGCGCGCGCTCGACATTGAGCCGCGCGGCGAGCCCGTCCTCGAGCGAGACGCGCGAAACGAACGTGAGCGCCGAGCGCATGCGCGCCTTGCCGAAGGCCGCGAACATCGACCGGTAATGCACGGGCTGCGGGGTCGGGATCGAGGCATTGGGGTCGCCCATGGCGGCGGCCACGATCGAGCCGGCCTTGATCACCATGTCCGGCTTCACGCCGAAGAAAGCCGGCGACCAGAGCACGAGATCGGCGAGCTTGCCCTGCTCCACGGAGCCGATGTGCTTGGAGACGCCGTGCGCGATCGCGGGATTGATCGTGTATTTCGCGACGTAGCGCTTCACGCGCACATTATCGTTGCCCTTCTCGCCCGGCAGATGCCCGCGCTGGCGCTTCATCTTGTCGGCGGTCTGCCAGGTGCGGATGATGACCTCGCCGACGCGGCCCATGGCCTGACTGTCGGACGCCATCATGGATAGCGCGCCGAGATCGTGGAGAATGTCCTCGGCCGCGATCGTCTCCTGACGGATTCGGCTTTCAGCGAAGGCGAGATCTTCGGCGATCTCAGGGTCGAGGTGGTGGCAGACCATGAGCATGTCGAGATGCTCGTCGAGCGTATTCACGGTGTACGGCCGCGTCGGATTGGTGGACGACGGCAGCACGTTCTTGAGCGAGGCCACCTTGATGATATCCGGCGCGTGGCCGCCGCCTGCGCCTTCGGTGTGGAAGGCATGGATGGTTCGGCCCTTAAAGGCTTTGATCGAGTCCTCGACGAAGCCGGACTCGTTCAGCGTGTCGGTGTGAATCATCACCTGAATGTCGAGATCGTCGGCAACGCCGAGGCAGCAATCGATCGCGGCGGGCGTCGTGCCCCAGTCCTCGTGCAGCTTCAGCGCGCAGGCGCCGCCCTTCACCTGCTCTTCCAGCGCGGCGGGCAGCGATGCGTTGCCTTTGCCCGCGAAGCCGAGATTGACCGGGAATTCGTCGGCCGCCTCGATCATGCGCGCGATGTGCCAGGGGCCGGGCGTGCAGGTGGTGGCGTTGGTGCCGGTCGCGGGACCGGTGCCGCCGCCGAGCAAGGTGGTCACGCCCGACATCAGCGCGTCGTCAATCTGCTGCGGGCAGATGAAATGGATGTGCGAGTCGAAGCCGCCGGCGGTGACGATCTTGCCCTCGCCCGCGATCACCTCGGTGCCCGGGCCGACGATGATGTCGACGTCCGGCTGGATGTCCGGATTGCCGGCCTTGCCGATCGTGTGGACGCGGCCGTCCCTGATGCCGATGTCGGCTTTGACAATACCCCAGTGATCGACGATCACGGCGTTGGTGATGACGGTGTCGACCGCGCCCTGCGCGCGCGTCACCTGGCTCTGGCCCATGCCGTCGCGGATCACCTTACCACCGCCGAACTTCACTTCCTCGCCGTAAGTGGTGAAGTCCTTTTCGATCTCGATCATGAGCTCGGTGTCGGCGAGGCGCACCTGATCGCCGGTCGTCGGGCCGAACATGTGGGCGTAGGCGGCGCGGGACATCTTCATGGCGGACCTCAAAACGGAACTAGCCCTACGACCGGTTGAGCGACAGCCGGTCGGTGTCGTCGTGAATGGAAAGCCGGACGTGCTTGCGAACGTGGACGGAGCCGTCCTCGGTGAGCACGAAGTCGAGCTGGTCGCCCTGCTTCAGGTCCCAGCTGCGGCGTAGCTCCACCGGCAGCGTGACCTGCCCCTTGCTCGTGAGCGTCACAGTGCGCCTGTACGGGCGTTTGTACGGCATTGGCCTCTCCTTACGGTGTAAGGAATCTGGTGCCTAACACGTTGATTCGTTGCAAGCTCATAGCTTCCCCATGATCTCCTGCCGGAAGCCATAGACTTCGCGCTTGCCCGCGAGCGAGACGAGCGTGACCTCGCGCGTCTGGCCGGGCTCGAAGCGGACTGCGGTGCCGGCTGGAATCGCCAGGCGCATGCCGCGCGCCTTCTCGCGCTCGAACTTGAGTGCCGGGTTCGTCTCGAAGAAATGATAGTGGCTGCCGACCTGCACCGGCCGATCGCCGGAATTGGCGACCTTGAGCTTGATCGTCTCGCGGCCGGCATTGAGCTCGATCTCGCCCTTCCCGGCTTTGACCTCGCCCGGCACGCTCTTCGCCTTGCCGCCGCGGATCGGATTGTGGACAGTGACGAGCTTGGTGCCGTCGGGAAACGTCGCCTCCACCTGCACGTCGTGGATCATCTCGGCGATGCCCGGCATCACTTGGCTCGGCTTCAGCACCTTCGCGCCGAGCTTCATCAATTCGGCGACGGACTTGCCGTCGCGCGCGCCTTCCACGACCGCTTCGGTGATCAGCGCGATCGCTTCGGGGTGGTTGAGCTTGACGCCGCGCTTCAGGCGGGCGCGCGCCACCATGGCGGCCATGGCGACGAGGAGTTTGTCTTTTTCCCGTGGCGTGAGGTTCATTGCTTTTCTCCGGGATTGTCAGAGCGTAAAGGCGCGCGGTGGGATCGTGCCGAGCGCGTCGAGCACTGCCAGAATTGCGGAGCGTAGCACCCAACCATCTTTGGCGAGGGACCGCGCCACGAGAATGCCGTCAAAGGCGCTCGCACCGGCTTCGATCTCGTGATTGCCGAAAACCGCGCGAACCGCGTCGATCTTGTTTTCCGAGTCGGGCGCGATCTGCACGAGGGTCGCGATCGCGCTCGCTCCCGCCGCGGTCGCAGGACCGGAGAGAATTTTTCCGATTGGGCCGTCCAGAATCAGCGTGTCGGCAAACACCAGTTTTCCGTCGCGGCGAACACGCCAGCGATCCTTTAGCAAGCCGGTCGCGACTTGCTCGCCCATGGCGGAGCGGCCGAACACCATGGACTCGCAGATCGTGAGCGACGCGTCGGCCGCGATCTCGGCTTCGATCGAGCGCGTCACCCGAGCGTGGTCGAATAGAATCGACTCCTGCGGCAGCCACGCGATTTGCGCGCGCGGTGCCGCCGCGAGACGCACGGAAATCTCGGCATTGGCGCCGAGGGAGCGATAGATTTTCTCCGCGGCCTGGCTGGTCACAGAGACGGAGGCACCCTCGCCCGCGTCGATCTCGAACGCGAGCCTGTCGCCGCCGACAATGCCGCCGCCGGTATTGACGATCACGGTCTCGAGACTGTCGGTGGATTTGACGCGGGGAAAGCGCAGGCGCAACGGGCCCCGCTCGTCGATGTCCATCGCCACGGTCGCTCCCGCGATGCGCTCGGCCTTCAGGCGCGCGACGCCCACGGCGCGAACGGGAGCTTCTCCGGCGGCCGCGGCAAGCTCAAAGGGAGAGACGTCGACGGACATCTTCGTTCTGCATCATCTCGCGGTCGCCGCCCAGCACGAAATGGCCTCGCTCCATGACGGCGAAACTGTCCGCAAGCTCCTTGGCGAAGTCGAAGTACTGCTCGACCAGCAGGATCGCGATATCGCCGCGATTGCGCAAGTAGCGAATGGCGTTCCCGATGTCTTTGATAATCGAGGGCTGGATGCCTTCGGTGGGCTCGTCGAGCACCAGGAGCTTTGGGCGCATCACGAGAGCGCGCGCGATCGCAAGCTGCTGCTGCTGGCCGCCGGACAGGTCGCCGCCGCGCCGGCGCAGCATATCCTTCAGTGCCGGGAACAATGAAAAGATGTCTTCGGGAACATAACGTTCGCCGCGCGGCAGCGGCGCGAAGCCTGTTTCGAGATTTTCGGCGACGGTGAGCAGGGGAAATATCTCGCGACCTTGCGGTACGTACCCGACTCCGAGACGCGCGCGCTGGGAGGGCTTCATGCCATTGATGCTCTGTCCGTTCAGGGCGATGTCGCCGCGTGAAACCGGGTGATGGCCGACGATCGCGCGCAGCAGGCTCGTCTTGCCGACGCCGTTGCGGCCGAGCACGCAGGTGACTTTGCCGGGTTCGACCGACAGCGTGATGCCGCGCAGCGCCTGAGCGGCGCCGTAATAAAGGTCGATGTTCTTCACCTCGAGCATGTCACCGGCCCAGATAGACTTCGATCACGCGCTCGTCGGCGCTGACCTGATCGAGGGAACCTTCGGCAAGCACCGAACCTTCGTGCAGCACGGTCACGCGCACGCCGAGCGCGCGCACGAAGCTCATGTCGTGCTCGACCACGATCACGGTGCGCTCGCGGTTGATCTCGCGCAGAAGCTCGGCGGTCTGGTGCGTCTCGGCATCGGTCATGCCGGCGGCGGGTTCGTCGACGAGGAGCAGCTTCGGCTCCTGCGCGAGCAGCATGCCGATCTCGAGCCATTGCTTTTGGCCGTGGGAAAGTCCGCCGGCGAGCCGTTCGCCCTGATCGCGCAGGCGGACGGTGTTCAGGATCGAAACGAGGCGCGCCTTTTCCTCGTCGCTTTCGCGCCACAGCGTCGCGGTGCGCGCACGGCGATCGCCGGCGAGCGCGAGGCGCAGATTGTCGAGCACCGTGTGGTGCTCGAACACGGTGGGCTTCTGGAATTTGCGGCCGATACCGAGATTGGCGATCTCGGTTTCGTCGAGCTTGGTGAGATCGACATTGCCCGCGAAATACACCTCGCCCTTGTCGGGGCGGGTCTTGCCAGTGACGACATCCATCATCGTGGTCTTGCCGGCGCCGTTCGGGCCGATGATCGCGCGCATCTCGCCGGGGTCGACGATCAACGAGAGCTCGTTCAGGGCGCGGAAGCCTTCGAAACTAACGGTGACACCGTCGAGATAAAGAAGCGCGCTCGTGAGTTCGCTCATGGGGCTACTCCGCGGCCTGATGCTCGACGCGGGCGGCGAGCGCCCCGTTCGCCGAAGCGCCGCCATCCCGGCGCGCTTTCATCTGACGGATCCAATCGGACAGGGTTCCGACAATGCCCCGGGGCATCACGAGCGTAACAAAGATAAAAAGGCCGCCGAGCGCGAACAGCCAGTAGGGCGCGAGTACACCGGTCGTGAACGCCGTCTTCGCGTAGTTCACGAGCACCGCTCCGAGAGCGGCGCCGACGAGCGTGCCGCGGCCGCCGACGGCAACCCAGATCACGATCTCAATGGAATTCGCGGGGGCGAACTCGCTCGGATTGATGATGCCGACCTGGGGCACGTAGAGCGCGCCGGCGATCCCCGCGAGGCAGGCGGAGACGACGAAGGCGACGAGCTTGTAGTTCTCGACGCGGTAGCCGATGAAACGCGCGCGCGATTCCGCATCGCGGATCGCGACGAGCACCTTGCCGAACTTGGACTTCACGAGCCATTGGCAAACGAGAAAGCCAAGCGCGAGCGCGAGCGCGGATGCCGCGAAAAGTGCGGCGCGCGTCGTCTCCGCCTGCACGTTGAAGCCGAAGATGTCCTTGAAGTCGGTGAGGCCGTTATTGCCGCCGAAGCCGAAATTGTTGCGGAAGAAGCCGAGCATCAGCGCAAACGTCAGCGCCTGTGTGATGATCGACAGATACACGCCGGTGACGCGCGAGCGGAACGCGAACCAGCCGAACACGAAGGCAAGCACGCCCGGCACCAGCAAGACCATGAGCGCGGCGTAAACGAACCAGTTGAAGCCGTACCAATAGACCGGAAGCTCCGGCCAGTTCAGGAAGACCATGAAGTCCGGGAGGATCGGATGCGCGTACACGCCGCGATTGCCGATCTGGCGCATCAGATACATGCCCATGGCGTACCCGCCGAGCGCGAAGAACGCGCCGTGGCCGAGCGAGAGAATTCCCGCGTAGCCCCAGATCAGGTCGACGGAGATCGCCAGCAGCGCGTAGCAGAGATACTTACCGAACAGCGGCAGCACGTGGTTCGGCACGTGCAGCGGCGACGACGGCGGCACGAGCAGATTGAGCGCCGGGACAATAACCGCGAGGCCCAGTACGATCACGAGGAAGATCGCGGCACGGCCGTCGAGCAGGCCGAGGATGAAGGGGCGCTTCACGCCTCGACCGCCCGGCCCCTGAGCGCGAACAGGCCGCGCGGGCGCTTCTGGATGAAGAGGATGATCAGCACCAGGAGCAGGATCTTGCCGAGCACGGCGCCGGCATAAGGCTCGAGCAGCTTGTTGGCGATGCCGAGGCTGAGGGCGCCGACGAGCGTGCCGAACAGGTTGCCGACGCCGCCGAACACGACCACGAGGAAGCTGTCGATGATGTAGCCCTGCCCGAGGTTGGGCGAGACGTTGTCGATCTGCGAGAGCGCGACGCCCGCCATGCCGGCGATGCCGGAGCCGAGGCCAAACGTGAGCGCGTCGACGCGGCTCGTGCGGATGCCCATGGAGGCAGCCATAGGGCGGTTCTGCGTGACCGCGCGCATCTCGAGGCCAAAGCGGGTGAAGCGCAGCACGAACAGGAGCGCCACGAACACGAGCAACGAAAAAACGAGAATCCAGAGTCGGTTGTAGGTGATGCTGAGCTGGCCAGCCTCGAACGATCCGGCCATCCAGGACGGCGCGCCGACCTCGCGATTGGTCGGGCCGAAGACCGTGCGCACGGCCTGCTGCAGGATCAACGAAAGGCCGAAGGTGGCGAGCAGCGTCTCGAGCGGCCGGCCGTAGAGGAAGCGGATAATCCCGCGCTCGATCGCGACGCCGACGGCGCCAGCCACGAGAAACGCAAGCGGGATCGCAATTGCGAGCGACCAGACGAACAGCTCCGGATTGTTCACGCGGATCCATTCTTGTACGACGAAGGTGACGTAGGCACCGAGCATCACCATTTCGCCGTGGGCCATGTTGATCACGCCCATCACACCGAAGGTGATGGCGAGGCCGATCGCGGCGAGCAGCAGCACCGAGCCGAGCGACAGTCCGTACCAAATATTTTGGCCGGCCTCCCAGGCGACGAGATCGCGTTCGATCGCGGCGATTGCGTTCGTTGCCGCCTCCTGCAACGCCGGCGGCGCGTCGGACGGGAGCGAGCGCAGGAGCGAGATTGCATCCTGATCGCCGCGGGCGGAGAGAATTGCGACGGCGGCGACGCGGTCGGCGACGGGTGCATCGGGTTTCACGAAGAGAATCGCCGCGCGTGCTGCGACGAGCGCGCGTTTCACGTCGGGGTCGGTTTCCCTGGCGAGTGCCGCCTCGACCGTCTCGAATGCGCCCGCGTCGCGTGCGCGGAAGACCGCCGCTGCCGCCGAGAGCCGCTTCGCCGGGTCGGGGGCAAGCAAGGTGAGCGAGCCGAGTGCCGCCTGGAGCGCACGGCGCACACGGTTATTCACTCGAACGGGATTGAGGTCGGTGGGCGCATTCGCGGCGGCTTCGCCGGTCGCGGGATTGAGGAGCTTGCCGTCCTTGTCCTTGATGAAAACGGCTTTGCTCTCCGCATGAAACAGGAGCCGGCCGTCGGCGAGCGCCTCGACGATCGACTGCGCTTTCGCATGACCGCTCGCGGCGATCTCGCCAATGGCGGTGTCGGTGTCGGAATAAGAGTCGGTGGTGAGCAGCTCGAGCGCGCTGTCGAAGCTAGCGCGGGCGGGAACGATGCCGAAGAGCAACGAGAACAGTCCAGCGGCAAGCCAATGCAGAAGAGCCCCGCGGTTTCGCATCTGTAGGCAAGTCCGTCTTCTTTGGCGGGACCGGGCGGGAAGTGTACCTCCCGCCCGGCCGGTTCAGGTCGATACCAATTCAGCGTAGCTTAACTCACGAGCCGCCGCACTTCTTGGTGACCTTGTTGTAGTTGCCGCACTTCAGGGTTTTCCAATCGGCGACCAGGTCCTTCGAGCCGTCGAGATGCGTGGACCAGGCGTCGCCGGGAACGAGACCGGAAGTTTTCCACACCACGTCGAATTGACCGTCGGCTTTGATCTCGCCGATGAAGACGGGCTTGGTGATGTGGTGGTTCGGGAGCATCTCCGAGATGCCGCCCGTCAAGTTCGGCACTTTCACGCCGATGACCGAATCGATCACCTTGTCGGGATCGGTGGCGCCGGCCTTCTTCACCGCTTCGACCCACATCTGGAAGCCGATCACGTGCGCTTCCATCGGATCGTTCGTCACGCGCTTCGGATCCTTGATGAAGGTCTTCCACTTGGCGATGAATTCGGCGTTCTTCGCATCCTTGATCGACTGGAAGTAATTCCAGGCGGCGAGATGTCCGAGGAGCGGCTTAGTGTCGAGGCCGGCGAGTTCTTCTTCGCCGACCGAGAACGCGACGACCGGAATGTCGGTCGCCTTGATGCCCTGGTTGCCGAGTTCCTTGTAGAAGGGAACGTTGGCGTCACCGTTGATCGTCGACACCACCGCGGTCTTCTTGCCGGCGGAGCCGAATTTCTTGATCTCGGCGACGATCGTCTGCCAGTCGGAGTGTCCGAACGGCGTGTAGTTGATCATGATGTCGGCCGTGGCGACGCCCTTGGCCTTGAGGTAGGCCTCCAGAATCTTGTTGGTCGTACGCGGATAGACGTAGTCGGTGCCCGCGAGCACCCAGCGCTGTACTTTCTCGTCCTTCATCAGATAGTCGACGGCGGGGATCGCCTGCTGATTGGGTGCGGCACCCGTGTAGAACACGTTGCGCTCGCTCTCCTCGCCTTCGTATTGAACCGGGTAGAACAGGATCGAGTTCAGCTCCTTGAAGACCGGGAGCACGGACTTGCGCGAAACCGAGGTCCAGCAGCCGAATACCGCGGAGACTTTCTCCTTCGTGATCAGCTCGCGCGCCTTTTCGGCGAACAGCGGCCAGTTCGAGGCCGGGTCGACGACCACAGCCTCGAGCTTCTTGCCGAGCAAGCCGCCCTTCTTGTTCTGATCGTCGATCAGCATGAGCATGACGTCCTTCAGCGTGGTCTCGCTGATCGCCATGGTGCCGGAGAGCGAATGCAGAATTCCGACCTTGATGGTCTCCTGGGCGGTGGCGGGCCCAGCGGTGAGCGCAAGCGCGAGCGCGCCGGCGCCTAGCAAATTGCGAATGGCGGGCGCCCCCGCCGACGAAAACAGTTTCATGTCGAATTCTCCCTGCAGGCCAAAGACACGCGGATTCCCCCGCGCGCTACAGGGTCTGTTGCAACGCACATGCCAGCGCAGCCACGCGGCAGATTCGTTGTTTTGATTCAAGGCGCTGGCGGAAAGTGCCGAGCGCGAACCGGAGTTAAAAAACCGGCAATCGCCTATTTCTTAGGCTGCCTCGATATCGTAGCATAAAATTTGTGCAGCTGCTCGGATCAGCCAACGGCGAGGCCGAGTCCCGCGATGGCAACAAGCGCGCCAGCAATGCGCAAGCCGTGGCTCCGACGAAGGGCGTCGACCCGTCCAATGCCGAGCCCCGCAACGACGCCGGCCGCGTGAATGATCGCAGTCGCCAGCGCAAAGCCCGCGATATAGGGCGCGGCCTCGGCGTCGACGGGCAATTCCGCCCCGTGCGCATGGCCGTGGAAGAGCGCGAAGAAGCCGACATAAGCCATGGCGGGCGCGGCCGGCATGCCGAGCGCGAACGCGACCGGCAGCGCTATCGCAACGATCGACACGACGATCCCCAACTCGACGCCTGAAAGCTCGAACCCGGCAAGCCCGACGAGCGCACCGACGATCATCATGCCGACGAAAGCGCCGGGGACGCGCCAGATCGCGCGGCCGCCGGGCTGGGCCGCCAGAAGCCCGACGGCGAACATGGCGAGCAAATGATCGAGCCCGCCCAGCGGATGCTGAAAGCCCGAGGAAAAACCGAAGACCGTCCCTGCCCCGGTATGCGCCAAGGCCGCATCGGCGGCGAACGACACGGCCAGCAGGCTCGGAATGAGGAACTTTCGCGGCATCGGGCTCTCCAGATTCGGGGGCAGTGTCCAAATTAGCGCCGGATTTTTTGTCCATCCCTTCGATCTATGCATGCAACGAGCTTGCCAAGGGGGCTTAGCGTCTCCCGCCTTGCCGCATTGATGCCCAGAAGCTGCTGATTAAAGGCGGCGCTGGGTGGCGCATACCTGTCGGTTTGGTTTCGCGTACGCGGGTGGGGTCCCGGACGTGTCCAAGCCCGGACTTCGGGGTCCTTGAATGTTGCGGCACGCAGCGACGGCGCTCATTTGCGCGCTCTTTTCCATCGTCACCGGCTTCTCCCTACCAGGTTCGAAACCGTCCGGTTCAGGCGAGCAAAATACGTCGCTCACGCGCAGCTTCGTTCGCGCGAACGACCGGACCGAGCGATCTTCGCCGAGCGGAATCGTCAAGCCAGTCATGAGATTTCTTGGCAGATTGAAGGTCGTCCCGGCGTCGATCTCACGCGATCCGAGCGCGGCCGAGCCACCGCAGGAATTCGATATCGGCGCGGCGCGCGACGCGGCAATCGACCCGGAGCCGGATCAAACCGAACAGGCGCGCCGGCCGCTGTCGCGCGCGGAAATCTGCCAAGTCCTGAAAGAGGCCGCGGCCGAGAACGAACTTCCGGTGCCGCTCTTCACCCGCCTGATCTGGCAGGAAAGCCGTTTCCGCAGCGAGGTCGTCAGCCACGCCGGCGCCCGAGGCATCGCGCAATTCATGCCGGAGACTGCCGCCGAGCGCGGACTCGAAGATCCGTTCGACCCTATCCAGGCGCTGCCGGCCTCGGCCGACTTCCTGCGCGAGCTGATGGGGCGCTTCGGCAATTTTGGTCTTGCCGCGGCTGCCTATAACAGCGGCCCGAGACGTGTCAGCGACTGGCTCGCCGGCAAAGGCGGGCTGCCGAAGGAAACGCGCGACTACGTGGTGCTCATCACGGGTCTGCGCGCCGAGGATTGGGCCGAGGCAACGATCTACGGCGAAGCGCATCCCGAGGCATTCAAGGTGCAAGGCTGCAATGTCAGGCCGATGCGCGCCGCGCTCGCATTGATCAAAAGAACGCCGCCGGTCAAGAAGACCGTGGCGGAAAAGCAATCCTGGGGCGCGCAGCTCGCGGGAGACTGGTCCGAGAAGAAGGCGCTCGCGACCTATGCACGTCTCAGCAAGAAATATCCGCAGATTCTCGGCAAGCGCTCGCCGAAGGTCGTGGCGGTCAAGTCGGGGGGGAAATCCGCGGCAAAGCAGACGCTCGTGCGCGTCGCGGCCGATACGCGCTCGGAAGCGGAAGAACTCTGCAAGCGCCTAAAAGAAGCGGGTGGCATCTGTACCGTAACCAGGAGTCCCGCCTGACCAAATGTAATGAGAAATGCAGGCCCGATCTTCAGGCGGCCAGGACTTGGGCTTGCTGCTCGAATTGGACGAGCACCTGATTCAAGTCGGCTGTCGCATAGCCCTGCAATAGCGCGACATCGACAAATCTCTGGCCGCCGACCGACCCGTTCAAATCGACCTGAAGGCGAAGATCGCTTCCCGAGGTCAACAGGCGGGCAAAATCGCTAACATTGCTCGTGGGTCCGTAGCCCGCGTCGAGCAACGCGGAAAGCTCGATCACGTCGCCGTCTTCGAAGTTGTAATCCGTGATGACGTCGAAGTTGGTCGCGCCGGAGAGCTTGAACACAAACGTGTCAGCGTCCGCGCCGCCGGTGAGCGTATCCTTTCCGACTCCACCATCGAGCCTGTCGTCGCCACCGCCGCCTTGGACCTTGTCGTTACCGGCGCCGCCGCGCAGATCGTCGGCGAAATCCGAGCCGGTGATCGTGTCGTTGCCCTTGCCGCCGTCGACGCAGGACATGCCGCTCAGCGCGGTGAGGCCGCTGAAATTCAGCGTATTGGCGCTGGTCGTTCCGAAGACGGCCTGGCCGTTGCCTTCCCAGACTTCGATCGATGCCGAAGCCGCGTTGAAACCTTTGAGCGTCAGGTTGCCGCCGCCGGTGACCAAAACGCGGTCGACGCCGGCGCCGCCCGAGATCGTGTCGCTCAGCGCATCCACGCCGGAAACGACGAAGGTGTCGTCGCCGCTATCGCCATACATCTTGTCGGTACCGGCGCCGCCGATCAGCACGTCATCGCCGTCGCGGCCGTACAGGACGTCGTTGCCGGCGCTGCCGCGGATCTCGTCGGCGAAATCCGAGCCGGTAATCGTGTCATTGCCATTGCCGCCGTCGATGTAGGACATGCCGCTCAGCGCGGTGAGCCCGCTGAAATTCAGCGTGTTGGCGCTGGTCGTGCCAAGGACGGCCTGACCGTTTCCCACCCAGACTTCGATCGATGCCGAAGCCGCGTTGAAACCCTTGAGTGTCAGGCTGCCGTTGCCGCTGACCAGAACGCGGTCGACGCCGCTTCCGCCCGAAAACGTGTCGCCTTGCGCATCCGCACCGGACACGACAAATGTGTCGTTGCCGCCGTCGCCATACATCTTGTCATTTCCGGCGCCGCCGACCAGCACGTCGTCGCCATCGCCGCCGTAGAGCAGATCGTTGCCTAGGCCGCCATCGACGTAGTCGTCGCCCGCCAGCGCACGAATCGTATCGTTTCCACCGTTGCCGTAGATCCAGTCGTCCTCGGAAGTCGGATTGAGTTGACTCTTGACTGTTCTCGTGGAGTCGATCGTGTCCTTTGACGACGAACCGACGATGACGACGCCCGATACATCGACGACGTCGATCATGAAATCATGAACGACGGACATGCCGCCGTAATCCGCGGCCGTAATCGTCAGCGCGACCTGCGACTCCGCCTCGTAGTCGAGCGCCGCGCCGCTCTTCAGCTTGAGCCGATATGCGCCCGGGCCGCCGGCGACCTCGAAGCGATTGTCCGAGACGAGAAACGAGAAGACGACGTCGCCGTTGGGATCGACGACCGTCAGATCGCCGACGACCGAGCCGGCGGCGTTTTCGGCGACCGTCGTGCCCGACAGCTCGAGCCCGGTCGGCGCCTCGTTGGGGCCGGCGGGCGCCGCGTCAAAGGTGAAGTCGTCCGCGGCAAGAGCCGACAGCAGCACGTTCAGCAGGGTAAGGGTCGAGCCGGCGCCGAAATTGAAGACCGTGCCGCTGCCGACCTGCGACGCGAACGCCATCGCCTCCGCGAAGGACTCGATGTCGGCAAAGCCGACGAGGTCGATCCGGTCGACGGTGCCAAGGCCGACGACGAAGTCGGTGATGACGTCAGCGCCGCCAACGGCGTCGTAGACGAACGTGTCATCGCCGCCGCCGCCGGTCAGCGTGTCGTCGCCGAGCCCGCCGTCGAGCCGGTTCGCCACGGCATTGCCGATCAGCGCGTCGTTGCCGCTGCCGCCGATCGCGTTCTCGACGTACGAGTTGGAATTGTTTTCGAACAGATATGCATTGTAGACGTTGCCGCTCGCGTAATGCCCGGCGCCGAGATAGGCCTTCTGAACGCCTGACGTGGTCGAGGAGTACCCGGGGCGAAGATCGATCATCACCGCGTTCGAGTAGGTCGACATGTCGTAGGTGTCTTCGCCGCCGCCGTCCCAGATGGTGATGAAGACGCGGTTCGCGGATGCGCCGGCGGAATCCCCGCCGGGCCGGCCCTGGCCGACGCCATTGACGAATGTTTCGCCGGTCGTGGCGCTCCACGAGTAGACCGTCACGCCGTTGTTGAACGTGTAGTCCGCGCCGTACATCGTCTGCAGCGCGAGAATGTCGTTCATCATGAACGACTGCGGGTATCCGAAAGCCTCGTTGGTGTAGCCGGTCGTCGGCCCACCGACATAGCTTCGATACGTCATCACCGAATATTCGAGTGCGTCGTGGTCGCCCGGCAACGCCGTGTTGGCGACGCCGCCGCCGCTCTGCCCGTGCTTCAGGCCGAACGAGTGGCCGAGCTCGTGCAGGTGAGTGAGGTGGTAATAGTCGCCGAGTTTCGGGTTGGTGTAGTTGTAACTGGTACCGAACCAGACGTCGCCGCCTTCGCTGTACGCGCTGTTCGGATAGTAGGCGTAGGCGGTCGGGTTGGCGGCGGAAGATTGGGCGAGCCGGATGTCGGCGCCGTTGCTGCCCGCGAAGTCGATATCGAGATTGGTCAGGTTCTCGATCTGACCCATGATCTTGTGGACAGCCGCCTGCTGCTGGGCGGAGATCTGGGCGAAGCCGGACGCGGTCGGCTCGCCGTAGCCGTAATTGGATGGATAGTCGCTGGCAGAGTCGGGGAAGCTGTAGGTTACGGTTCCGCTCCAGCGATAGCCGGACAGAAGACCGTCGATATTCTGATTGCCCGTCGCGCCGATGCCAACGGCGCTCGCGTAGGCCGGGGCCGGACCGGCATAGCTCGATTCACTGCTGCCGGCCGACGGCTGCAAGGAGTCGCTATGGAATACAGTGCTGTATTCGCTGCCGAAGGCCCGACACAACTCACACATGAAAGAAAATCCGGGCCCTTCAGCTGGTTTGCGATGCGCCCTTGTACGCCGGCAATCGTGCCGAACGGCCTAGTGCCGCCATGCGAACTTGATTCAAAGTTTCAATAAATTGTCCGGTGCCAATAGCGGGATCTTGGGCGTGATGCGGTACCAAGCGGCGATGAGGCTTCGCACAGCCGCTCTGCTGACTCTGATCGCTGCGACCGGGCCCGCTGGCTCGCCGGCGGTGTCACAGGCGGAGCAGAGTATCAGTCTGGAAGGATCGGGTCCGATGTCGGATGCAAAACGGAAACATCGCGTTGCACAAGGCAGCCGAAACGAGACATTGCCGCCGCCGAGGGATCCGGATGCCGCAGTTCGCGAGGAGCTCGAGCTCGCACGTCGGAACGCGGAAGCGCTGGCGCGGTTTCTCGCGCGGCACGCGGATCATCCGCTTGCCGCGGATGCTCGCCGCGAGCTGGAGCAACTGAAGCGCGAGGAATGGCGCTAGATCAGCGGCTCACGCCGCGAGCACTTGTGCCTGCTGCTCGAATTGGACGAGCACCTGGTCGACGCCCGCGGTCGAGTACCCGGACAGAACCGCAACATCGACGAACTTGGCGCCGCTGGTCGCTCCGTTCGCGTCGATCTGCACGAGAATATCAAGGCCTGAAACCGTCAGTCTCACAAAATCATTGACGACGCTCGACGGCCCGAACTTGGCATCGAGCAGCGCCGCAAGATCGATCACGTCGTTCTCGCCGAAGTCGTAATCGAGGATCGTGTCCTTGTTCTTTGTGCCTGACTCCGAAAACAAGAACGTATCGGCCCCCTCGCCGCCGGTCAGCATGTCGTTGGCGGCTCCGCCGACGAGCCGATCGTCGCCGCCGCCGCCGTTGAGCGTGTCATTGTTGGCGCCGCCGCGCAGCTCATCGGCAAAGTTCGACCCGATGATCGTATCGTTCCCTTTGCCGCCGTCGATATAAGGAACGTCTGTGACCGCGTTCAGCCCGCTGAAATCGAACACATTGGCATTCTTGGTGCCGGCGATCGCCACGCCATTGCCATTCCAGACCTCGATCGAGGAGGCGGCCGCATTGAACCCGGCGAGCGTCAGAACGACCGAGCCAGTAACGAGAATGCGGTCGACTCCGTTGTCGCCGGCGAAGGTATCGTTCTCTGCGTCCGTGCCGGACACGACGAAAGTATCGTCACCCGGGCCTCCGTACGACTTGTCTTTGCCCGCGCCTCCCGCGAGGGTATCGTCGTCGGCGTCGCCGTAGAGCATATCGTCTCCGGCTTCCCCTTGGACGAGATCGGCCCCGTCGCCGCCGCGAATGCTGTCGTTGCCCTTGCCGCCTTTTAAAATGTCGTTTCCACCGAACCCTTCGATATAATCGTTGCCGTCACGCCCTGTGATCTGGTCGGCGACGGATTCTCCAAGATAGAAGGCGCCGGTTTTGGTGCGGCCTGACATACGATCTTGCACCAAGTCATCCGCCGCATCGAAGATGATGACCGAGTCCGGCTTCATTAAATCGTAGAACTGGGATTCGGCGAGCCGATTGACGGCCTCAAAGCCGAGTGAGGCCGAGTGGGCGTACATGTTGAACGGCTGTCGGCCGGTCGTGTTGCCCGCCATGTATTCGGCAGTGGCAAGCACCAGATTGTCGAGCGACGAAGCGAAATCCTTGTGAAGGCCGACCGCCTTGTAGACCGGATCGTTCTCGAACCCGATGTTGAGAATCCCGTTTGCGTTCGTGATGTTCGGCGATGCAAACGCGACGAATTTGGCATCCGCAAAGCGCCCGTCGTAGGCGCTTGCGGCAATCTTCGCCATCAGGTTCGTCGCCCCGCCGCCGAGGCTCGCGCCGGTGAAACTGAACGTCGCGTCGCCAGGCGCCTGTGCCGCCAGCGCGTCCAATAGCGGCTTAAAATGGTCGATGTACTTTCCGGTATAGAGCTCCAAATAGCGGCTGACGTCATTGGCGCCGTCGGTCCCGCGGAACGATACGATGTATTCGTTGCCGTTCTTCAGAACGATCGCGCTCGCGCCGCTGCTGCCGCCGCGGAAATAGTTTCCGTCGTGATATTCAGCCGCCAGGCCGAGGTCGCCCGGCGTGACCACGCTCCATCCGCTCGGGATCGACCCGCCGTCGAAAGCTGCGCGGGAGGCCTCACTGAACAGTTTGACTTCGTTGATGGAGACGTTGAATCCGGAGAGCAATGCCATGAAGAATCCCGCAGCCGAACAAGACGCCGTTCGTATCGGCCGGACTTGAAGTCGCAATAAAAGCGCGGGATGCAAGTTGATGAAATTTTTAGGCACCGCACGCGCTGCCCGATGCCCGTTTTCGGCCTTACCTATCCTTGGCTAAGCCAAGGACGGACCGCTGTCAGGCCGGACGGTACTTGCGCGCGGCGCCCGCGAGCCGCTCCAGCGCCTTGTCGAGGGTGGCGTCAGTCTTGGCAAAGCAGAATCGGACCACGCTCTTGACCGGCTCCTCCGCATAGAAAGCCGAGACCGGGATCGCCGCCACGCCGTGCTCGGTGACCAGGCGCTTGCAGAACGTTTCATCGTCGATGTTGAGCCCGAGCGGCGCGAGATCGATGCTGACGAAATAGCTCGCCTGGCTCGACAGCACCGGAAAGCCGATCTGTTTAAGCCCCGTGCTGAAACGATCGCGCGAACGCTCGAACGCCCGGCGCGAGCGCTCGAAATAGGAATCGTCCTTGCCGAGCCCGTACGCCACGGCGGCCTGCAAATTCGGCGGCGTTGTGAAGGTGATGAACTGGTGCGCCTTGGCGAGTACGCGCATGATTTCCGGTGCCGCGCAAACGAAACCGACTTTCCAGCCGGTGAGCGAGAATATTTTTCCGGCCGAACCAATTTTCACCGTGCGCTCGCGCATGCCTGGTAGCGTGATCATGGGGACGTGCTTGCGGCCGTCGAAGATCACATGCTCCCAGACTTCGTCGACAACGATGATGCTGTTATGCGCCATGCAGAAATGCGCGAGCAGCGAGAGCTGGTCCGCGCCGTAGACGGTCGAGGTCGGATTGAGCGGATTGTTGAAGAGCACGACCTTGGTGCGCGGCGTGAATGCGTTCGCCAGCATCTCCTCGTCGAAGCGCCAGTCGGGCGGCTTCAGGCGCACGAGTTTCGGTACGCCGCCCGCGCGCAGGACGAGCGGCAAGTAGGCGTCGTAGAGCGGCTGGAACAGCACGACCTCGTCGCCCGGCTCGATCAGCGCCAGCATTGCGCCCGCGAGCGCCTCGGTCGCGCCGGAGGTGATCATCACTTCGGATTCCGGATCGAGCGCGAGTCGGTGCCAATGCTTGTAGTGATCGGCGACGGCGCGGCGCAATTCCGGCAGGCCCATCATGGGCGGATACTGGTTCCAGCCGCCGACGACGGCTTCCGCCGCCTTCTTGCGCACGTCCTCCGGCCCGGGATCGTCGGGAAAGCCTTGGCCGAGATTGACGGCGTCATGCTCGCGCGCGAGGCGCGACATGACCTCGAACACGGAAGTCTGGATGTTCGCAAAGATCGGATTCATGGCGGCGAACTTCGTCGGGCGGGACGGAACATGCCCCAGCCGACGAAAACGCGCCAGCGGTGGCGCTTAGTGGCTCATATGCTGCGGCGCGCCGCCCATGGCCTCGACGACGAATTCGACCTCGACCGGGCCGGCCTGCTCGAAGTTGAGCGTGGCCTTGAAGCGCTCGCCTTTCTCGAGCGGCCGCTTCAGATCGAGAAACATCACGTGCAATCCGCCCGGCTCGAACTTCGCCGCCATGCCCGGCGCGATCTCGACGCCACGCGGCAACGGACGCATGCGCATCACGTCGTCCTGTACCGCCATCTCATGGAATTCGGCGCGGCCCGCGATCTCTGCCGAAACCGAGACGGAAATAAAGCGATCGGCGGCCGCGCCTCGGTTTTCGATCACGAGATAGCCGGCGCCGACGTTCGCGCCTTGGGGCGTCGCGCGCGACCAGGGATGCGCGATGTGGAGCGAGCCCTTGGGGAATTCGTGAGCACCGGCGCCCTGAACAATCGACGCGAATGCAAAGGCGATGAGTCCAATGATTGTGTGGCTTCGCATGAGATGCCCTCCGGCCCGAAGGCCGCAATGCTGACCTCTCTACTTACACCCCCAGCAGCTTCATCCACAGGGCGGCCATTCGACGCTGCAAAGCAGCAGCAGCACGCGACTTTTCTGCATCCTGGTGCAGTGCAGCGCCATTGAAAGCCCATGCGCCGTCCGCTATAGGAGCCCGAAAGCAATGAACGATCCCCGCCGGGTCGGCTTCCGTCTCGGCCCTTTTAATTTGTCCCCAAAGGCTGCGCGCCGCTCGAGTGGAGACCTTTCATGTCCACGACCTTCGATACGGTCGCCAATATCATCGCCGAGACGTGCGATATCCCGCGCGAAAATATCAAGCCGGAGAGCCACTCCATCGACGATCTCGGGATCGACAGCCTGGACTTCCTCGACATCGCGTTCGCGATCGACAAGGCGTTCGGAATTAAGTTGCCGCTCGAGCAATGGACGCAAGAGGTCAATGAGGGCAAGGCGACGACCGAACAGTACTTCGTCCTGAAGAACTTGTGCGAGCGCATCGACGAGCTGAAAGCGGCGAAGGGCGCCTGAGTCCCCAAAATGCGTATCGAGTACTTTATTATGGTCGACCGCATTCGCTCGCTGTCGATTGAAAACGGCTTGGTGCAATGCGAAGCCACGGTGCCGATGGAGTCCACGATCTATCAGGGGCATTTCCCCGGCCATCCGATCCTGCCCGGCGTGCTGCTGGTCGAAGCCATGGCGCAGACCGCGGGCTGGCTCATTCTCGCGCTGACGAAATTCGAGCGCTTTCCGTTTCTCTCCATGATCGACGACGCGAAGCTGCGTGACTTCGTGACTCCCGGTACTGAACTCCTGATCGAAGCAAAACTTCTGCATGAAGGTTCCGGCTTCGCACGCACCTCCAATCGGGTGCTGGTCGGCGACAAGGTCAAGTGCGAAGCCACCACGACCTTCCGCGTGCTTCCCTTCCCCTCGCCCGTGTTCAAGCAGACCGTTACCGCTCACGCATTGAATGTGGGTTTCCCGGCGGAGTACGCGCCGAATGCCGGATGACAAGCGCGACGTTCTGATCACGGGGATCGGGCTCGTCTCCTGTCTCGGCGAGGGCCTGGATGCGCACTGGAACGGATTTGTCGCGGCGAAGCCTGTCATCGACGAGACGAGTTTCGCGCCCTTCGTCGTTCATCCGCTCGCGCCGGTCAATTTCGATCTGCAGATCCCGAAGAAGGGCGATCAGCGGCAGATGGAGCCGTGGCAGCGCATCGGCTGCTATTCGGCGGGTCTCGCGCTCGACGACGCGGGCATCAAGGGCAACACGGAAATCCTGAGCCATGTTGACATGCTGGTCGCGGCCGGTGGCGGCGAGCGCGACACCAACGTGGACGGCTCGATCCTGACCGGCCTGAAAGGCGCAGAGGCGCCGGGACGCTATCTGAACGAGCGGCTGATGAACGACCTGCGGCCGACCTTGTCGCTCGCGCAGCTCGCCAATCTCCTCGCCGGTAATATCTCGATCGTGTTCAACGTCGTCGGCTCTTCGCGCACGTTCATGGGCGAAGAACTCGCGGGCGTCGACGCGCTCCGGATCGCGGCGGCGCGCATTTCCGCCGGGCAAAGCGAGATCGGCTTCGTCGGCGGCGCCTATAACGCGCAGCGCAAGGACATTCTGTTGCAGCTCGCGTTCGGCCGCGAGGCGCTGACCGCGCCCTACGAGCCGGTATGGACGCGCGGCAAGAACCACCCCGGAATCGCGGTTGGCTCGATCGGCGCGTTTCTCGTGATCGAGTCGCGCGCGCACGCAGAAGCGCGCGGCGCGCGCGCCTATGCAAAGCTCTCGCACATCGCCGCGGACCGCTGCCGGCGCCACGTCGATTCGTTGCAAGCCGCGGTTTCGCGGCTGATCGAGGGCGTTGCGCCGTGGCTCGCCAGCGGGCGCTATGCGGTGCTATCTTCGGCGAGTGGGGCAACACCGGCAACACAGGCCGAGCGTTCTGCGCTCGAGAAGCTCGGCAAAGTTCCGGTGCGCGCCACCGGCTCGGTGATCGGGCACGGAGTGGAAGCGCAGTTTCCGCTCAATGTCGGGCTCGCGGCGCTTGCGGTTTCGCGTGGCACCCTGTGGCCGGGGCTCGATCCGAGCGGCTTCGAGTTGCCCTGGTCCGGAACGCTCGGCCAGGTGCTCGTGACCGGAATTAGCGCCTGGCGCGGCGAAGGACTGGCGCTCGTCGAAGCGGCATGATTGACGGAGGGGTGATGGGCACGAACCTGCGAGATCATTGGGACCGGCCGATCGTTGCCGTGACCGGCATCGGCATCGTCACCTCGCTCGGCATCGGCAAGGAAGACAATTGGCGCAAGCTCTCCGGCGGAGAATCGGGCCTGCACGAGATCACGCGCTTTCCGACCGACGGCCTGCGCACCAGGGTCGCGGGTACGATCGATTTCATTCCCGCGGATCCCTTGTGCGCGCCGGCGCTCTCCGAGGAGTTCGCCATGGTCGCGAGCCAGGAAGCGATCGCGGAAGCGGGCGTCGGCCGCGTCGGGGACTTCCCGGGGCCATTGTTCGTCGCGGTGCCGCCAGTCGAGGTGGAATGGCCGCAGCGAATCGAGATGGCGGCGGCGAGCAATTCGGAAACCGTCGGCTATGACGAATTGATCCGGATTGCTGCGACCGAGCGCTTCAAGCCCTATTACGAACGCTTCCTCTATCGCGGGACGACGGAGCGGCTCGCGGAGCGGCTCGGCACCAAGGGGTCGCCAATCGCGCTCTCGACCGCGTGCGCGTCGGGCGCGTCGGCGATCCAGCTCGGCGTCGAGGCGATCCAGCGCGGCGAATGCGACGTGGCGCTGTCGATCGGCACCGACGGCTCGGTGAACACCGAGGCGCTGATCCGCTTCGCGCTCCTTTCGGCGCTTTCCACGCAAAACGATCCGCCGCAAGGGGCGGCGAAGCCGTTCGCGAAGAACCGCGACGGGTTCGTGATGGCGGAAGGGGCTGCCGCGCTCGTGCTGGAAAATCTCGACCACGCGCGCGCGCGCGGTGCGAAAGTCCTCGGCATCATTCAGGGCTGCGGCGAGATGGCCGACTCCTTCCACCGCACGCGCTCGAGCCCGGACGGCAAGCCGATCATTGGCTGCATCAAGAACGCGCTCGCCGACGCGGGCGTCACTCCGGACGACGTCGACTACATCAACGCGCACGGCACCGGCACGCCGGAAAACGACAGAATGGAGTGCATCGGCGTCACCGCCGTGTTCGGCGAGCGCGTGCACTCGGTGCCGATCTCGTCCAACAAGTCGATGATCGGGCATACGCTGTCCGCCGCGGGCGCGATCGAGGCGGCGTTCTCGCTGCTCACGATCCGGCACCAGCGAATCCCGCCGACGATCAATTACCTGGTTCCCGATCCGGCGATTCCGCTCGACGTGGTGCCGAACCAGGCGCGTGACGCGAAGGTTCGGCGGGCGATCTCCAATTCATTCGGCTTCGGCGGCCAGAACGTGTGTCTCGTGGTCGGCGGGGAGCCGAATTGAGCGGGGCCGCCTTCTGATTTTTCGACCTGCTGCCATTGGTACGGACTGTTCCCGCATGCGCGCGTTGCGTCTCGTTGGCGATCGAAATCTGGAGCTAGCCGAAGTCGAGGAGCCCGCCGCCCCCGGCGCGGGGGAGGTGCGGATCAGGACGCGGGCGATCGCGCTCAACCATATCGACGTGTGGGGATGGCGGGGGATGGCGTTCGCGAAACGCAAGCTCCCCGTCGTGGTCGGCGCCGAGGCGGTGGGCGAGATCGCCGCCGCCGGTGAAGGCGTCACCGGCTTCAAGGCGGGCGATCTCGTGGTGCCGTATGGCGCGCTCACCTGCGGCCAGTGCGCCGCATGCCGCGCCGGGCGCGACAATCTCTGCGAGAACGTGCATGGTCTCGCCGGCTTTCATGTCGATGGCTATGCGCGCGATCTGTACAACTGGCCGGCGCGGCTCGCGATCCCTGTGCCGGACGGCATTGCAATCAGTGCCGCCGCCTGCGCCCCCCTCACCTTCGCCACCGTCGAGCACATGCTGTTCGACAATGCGAAGCTCCTGCCCGGCGAGACCGTGCTCGTGCAGGCGGGCGGCTCCGGCATCGGCTCCGCCGCGATCCGCCTTGCGAAGGCGATCGGCGCAAAGGTGATCACGACCGTGGGCGACGACGAGAAGGTCGCGAAGGCGAAGGCGCTCGGCGCCGACCACGTCATCAATTACCGCGCCGACCGCTTCGAGGGTGTCGTGCGCAAGCTTACCCAGAAGAAAGGCGTCGACGTCGTGTTCGAGCACACGGGCGCGGAAACCTGGCAGGGCTCGCTCCTGTCGCTGAAGCGCGGCGGCAGGCTCGTGACCTGCGGCGCCACCTCCGGCCCGTCGACGACGATGAACCTGATGCAGCTATTTCAGCAGCAATACAAGATCTTCGGCTCGTTCGGCTTCACCATCCAAAACATCCGCACCAGCCTGGAAAAAATGGCGAGCGGCATACTTCCCGTGATCGATTCGGAGATCGCGGTCGCCGATTTCGGCGACGGCCTCGCGCGGCTCGAGAGCCGGCGCGTGTTCGGCAAGATCGTGGTGAGATTCTAGGCGTGCGAGCCCCGCGCAGACGCAGCGGTTGGCGCTGGCAGATCTTTGTCGCGGTCAAGCGCAGCAAAAAATTCTTGTGGCCGATCACGCGCCCGATCGGGCTCGGGATCGATTACGTGGTGGCGGCGATCACGCGCCGACTCGTGCGCGGGCTCACCCGCCGCGACCCGGACGCCTCCTCGGATTTCGTGGGGCAGTTCGCGCGCACGTTCGGGCCGTGGCTGCCGGCGAGCCGCATCGGCCGCGCCAACCTGCGCGCCGCCTTCCCCGAGAAGAGCAAGGCCGAGATCGAGGCGATTTTGGCGGGCGTGTGGGAAAATCTCGGGCGCGTGGGCGGCGAGTTCGTGCATCTCGACCGCATGTGGGATTACAGCGACGCGCGGCCGAATGCGGGACGGATCGAGACCTTCAACGTCGACCGCTTCATCGGGCTCTACACCGACGGGAAGCCCGCGCTGATCTTCTCCGCGCACCTCGCGAACTGGGAGGTTGCCGCGATCGCCGGCCGCAAGTACGGGCTCGATTCCGCGGTGCTGTTCCGCGTGCCGAGCAATCCGTTCCTCGCCGAACTCGTTCACGAGACACGCGCCGACATGATGAGCCAGCTCGTGCCCGCGGGCTCGGCGGCGGGGCTGTTCATGGGCGGCGCGCTCGAGCGCGGCGCGCATCTCGGCATGCTCGTGGACCAGCACCGCAAGCCCGGCACGCGGGTGACGTTCTTCGGGCGGCCGTGCTGGGCGAACGATGCGTTCGCCCGGCTCGCGCGGCATTATGACTGCCCGGTGCACGGCGCGCGCGTGATCCGGCTGCCGAAGAACCGCTTCCGCATCGAGCTCACGCGCGCGGTGGAGCTGCCGCGCGACGCCGAGGGGAAGATCGAGATCCAAGGTGCGATGCAGACCATCACCTCGATCATCGAGGGCTGGGTGCGCGAGCACCCGGAGCAATGGCTCTGGCTGCATCGAAGGTGGAGGGACTGAACGCCACTTCGCCTCTCCTCAGGAGAGGGGCCACGAGTTCGCGGCGCGGCCTCGCGAGCATCCTGATCGGCGCTACTTGTCGTCCGGATGCTCGCGCCCGGGAAATGACGGAGGTCGACGCGAAACCTTCCCTTCCTCCGCACATCCCAGGCCGGCGCGTGACCATTCGCGAATTCGAACGATCGCCGCGCCGATCCCGCGTCAGTAGCGAGTGCGAATGGGCTGCGGCTGCGGCTGCCGCCGGAAGCCTGCGATGACCGGAAACGCGCCGAGGCCGCAGGTGAAGGCAATCACCGCAGCTTCCTGGCTCGTCAGTTCCTTCGACTTGTCACGCGGAGTTGTCTCGAATTCCTTCTGCGACATCCACTTGAGCCCGCCGCCCTTGATGATGGCGGCCGAGATCAGGCCAAAGGCCGAACCCATGACGCAGCCGACGACCAAACCGCCGGTCTTGCTCGAGCCGCCGCCGTGGACGACTTTCTTTTTTATGGGGGGATGGACCCAGAGCCAGGCGGAAGCGGGCGCCGCCATCGAACCGGTGGCAAGCGTTGCCGCGAGCACGGTCGCAATAATTTTGCTGGGGGTTTTCATGACGCTCCTCACTCATACGGGAGCGCCGAACCAAGCGGGGCAACGACGCTCCTACACTCAGAGCCCACGCGCATGGGAACGCCGCATGCGGCGCGTGGTTCCTTTTTCGTTAATGAATCGACGCGGGTTTTTCGCGCTTTTTGATTATTGCGCGGGCGACGGCCTTGATGTGGCCACGAGCACGACCGATTCCGGCGCAACGCGGAGGAATTCTTGGCTGGAATCCGGCGGGGCTGCGACCGATTCAGCGCGGCGGAACTCGACAGGCGTGCGCGTTCAAGTTTGCTTTGCGCGTCCGCCTTTCCCGCGCGACGGTTTTACATAGCGTGCTTGGTAATTTTTTCTTATGACGCGATTAGGAGCGAATTCCTTCCGCCTTCTTCGGGGAGGGATTCGTTTCGCGGCGATCAGTATTTGGCGGTGACGGCCGCCGGTTTCTTGAAGCTTGCGATCACGGGGAACGCCCCGAGGCCGCAGCTGAAGGCAATCGCCGCGGCTTCAGCCAGCTTTGCAATTCCCCCTCGGATACCAGATCCAGGTCGCGATGAACAAGCAGGGCATCACCAAATCGGCGATGGCCGCGCGCATGCGGACGAGCCGCCGGCAGCTCGACCGGCTGCTCGATCCGCGCAATCAATCGGTGACGCTCGCGACGCTGCGCCGCGCGGTGGGGAGACGATTGCGGGTGGGGTTGGAGTGAGGGGAAACGGCGGGCGCCGCGCGTAGCGAAGCGGAGAGGTGCACCACAGACGCGAGATCGCTCTCGGTATGTGGGAGACGTTCGGGGATACGGAGTGAATTTACATGGACCCCCAGCCATCTCCCGTCGCAATTACCTTCAGCGCGCGCCCTCTCCCACGGGGGAGAGAGAAATTCATTGCGAAATTGAAAGCGATCCCGGGTCTGCAGCGCACCACGCGCTGAAGCGCGCGCTGTGCTGCGCCCGGGATGACAGCTATCGCTGTCACCTCCAGAATTTCCCGGTCGATGAATGGCTGCGAGGCGAGGTTGCCGTTGGCGTAGGAAACGGCGTTCGTGATCTTCGCCCGCCACCTCGCTTCGCCCGCGGACGGTGACCCGTGGCCTGCGGCGATCGTGCCGCCGGCATGTCTGCCGTCTGCGCTCAAGCCGAACGTGCCCGGCCGACGCCCGCGGCCTGAGCGCGGCCCACTGCAGACCAACGTTCCCACGGGTTCGATCAGCCGAGCTTGCGAATGCCGAGGTACGCGCCTTCGGCGATGTCGCTCCATTCCCTGATCAAGGTGCGGAAGTCCTGGTAGCTCGCGTAGATTTTCTTCGCGTGCTCGTCGCCGGAGCCGGTCTTCGCCACGATGTCCTTGCTGATCTCGGCGAACGTCCGCAGCAGGGCGTCGTCGAACTTGCGGATCTTGACGCTGCCCTCCGCCCGCAGCTTGCGCAGCGCAAGCGCGTTGTTCATGTTGAACTCGGCGAGCGAGACGGCAAACTCGCTCGCGGCCGCGGCCTCGATCAGCCGCCGCTCGCCCTCGTCGAAGCTCTCCCACACGCGCCTGTTGACGCCGAGAGTCAGCGCGCCGCCCGGCTCGTTCCACGCCGGGTAGTAGTAGAAGCCCGCAGCCTTGTGCAGGCCCATGGCCATGTCCATCCACGGCCCGATCCATTCGCAGGCGTCGATCGCGCCGGACTTCAGCGCCGACACGATCTCGGCGCCGGGCACGAGCACAACGATCGCGCCGAGCCGGCGAAACACCTCGCCGGCGGGCGCGCCCATGCGATAGCGCAGCCCCTTGAATGCATCCGTGGAGGCAACGTCACGCGTGAACCAGCCGCCCATCTGCGAGCCGGTGCTGCACGCGAGCAGCGGCTTGACGTTGAACTCGCCGGCGAGCGCGTCCCAAAGCTCCTGCCCGCCGCCGAAATGGACCCATGCGAACAGCTCGTTCGCGGTGAAGCCGAACGGCACGCCGGAAAAGAAATGGAACGCCGGCGATTTCTTCTCGAAATAACCGATGTGCGAGTGAAACATGTCGGCGATGCCGGATTGCACGGCGTCGAAGGTCTGCAGCGGCTTCACCACGGCGCCGCCGGGAGAAGCCTCGATGCGGATGCGGCCCTGCGAGGCCTCGTTGATCGTCCGCGCGAGCCTTCGCGCGCTCGCCAGCATTCCCGGCCCGTCGGGATAGTCGGTGACCATGGTCAGTTGCCGGATTCCCTGCGCGATTGCCGGCGCCGGGAAACTCAATCCCGCGCCCGCGGCCAATCCCGCGCCGGCCAGAACATCCCTGCGTCTCATTAACCGCCTCCACTTAGCTGCAACGGTCCTTCGGGCCTCATGCTAATCTAAGGATGGATATCGCGGATACGGTCGTGACGACATCATCCGAAGGTACCGGGACTTCGGCACGCGGGAGCTGGAACTTCGGCGTGCGCGCGCGGCTGTTGCTCGCGTTCTTCGGGATCGCCGCCTTCGCGGTATTGGCGGCCGCGGCGGGAATCTATGCTTTCCGGCAAGTCGGCGAACGGCTCGATATCGTCGATACGCGTGTTTCGCCGACGCTCAGTTCGCTCGAACTCTCGCGCTCGGCCGAGCGCATCATCGCCGCGGCGCCCGCGTTCCTGGCGGCGAGCGACCGCAACCAACGCGATCACATCAAGGCCGAGCTGCAAGCGGAGATCGGGCGCCTGAACGGCAAGCTGCTCGAACTAAAAAGCGACGCGACGACGTCCTCGCCGCTCCTGCAAATCGAGCCGATCATATCCTCGCTGACAGCCAAGCTCGCCGCGCTCGAGGAGCTGGTCGCAAGCCGGCTCGATACCAGCGAACGCATCCGGACGTTGCGCCGCGGAGTCTTCCAGACGAATGACGAGACGCAGCGGCTGCTCGCGCCCTGGCTCGAGGTCACGAGCAGCGAGATCACCTCAATCGTTGAGACTATGCGAAGCGCAGGCGCCGGAGGCGGCGGCGACGATTCACAGCGGCTCGCCTCCTTGATCGAGTTGCAACGGCTGACGCGAACCACGCAGGCGCAGGTCTCCGCCGTCGTGGACATGCTGAACCAAGCCTCCACCACCGAGCAGGGTCAGCGTCTCCGGATCCTCGCCTTCCAGCTCGGCCTTGCGCTGCGCGATCTGGATGCGACGGCGGCCGGCCTCGATCGCAAGCTGCGCCCGTTGCTCCTGGAGCAGGTGGGAAAGCTGCGTGAGTTCGCCGAGGGACCGAACGCCATAGCGGAAGCTCGCAAGCAGGAACTCGCGCTGGTCGGCGAAGGCGAGAAACTACTGGCCGAAACCAGCAGACTATCTGCGCAACTGACCGCCGCAGTCGACCAGCTCGGAAGCACGGCCAAGGGTGATATCGGCACGGCAATCCGCGACGCGCTGTCGGTTCAGCGGGTAAGCACCCGCACCCTCATCGCGCTCGTCGCATTGAGCTTCCTCACCTCCGTCTTGATCGTCTGGCTTTATGTCGGCGGAAACATCGTCCGCCGCCTGACCGCGCTCAGTGACGGCATGCTTGCAATTGCCGGCGGCAAACTGCACGCGCCGGTCGCGGCGGAAGGAGTCGACGAAATCGCGGCAATGGGCCGGGCAGTGGAGGTCTTTCGCCGCAACGCGATTGAACTTGAGCGGCTGTTGGAGGAGCGGGAGGAGACGGCGGCGCGCCTCGAACAGGTGGTCGAAGCGCGGACGCACGATCTGAGCGAGGCGCTGGAACAACAGACAGCGACCGCCGAAATTCTCCGCGTGATCAGCACCTCGCCGACCGATGCGCAGCCCGTGTTCGAGACGATCGTGCAAAACGCAGTCGCTCTCTCCGGCAGTCTCTTTGCCAACGTGTTCCGTTTCGACGGCGAGCTGTTGCATTTCGTCGCCAGTCACAACGTCGGCCCAAGTTACGTGGAGTTGCTCCAGACGAAGTACCCGATGCGGCCCGACTCTTCTCAGATATCCGGAAGAGTGCTGCTCACCAAGTCGGTGATTCGGCTCGAGGACGCCCTCACCGATCCCGACTACGACCAACGATTCCCCATGGCGATGGGATGGCGGCGCATGCTGGGAGTCCCGATGCTGCGGGAGGACAAACCGGTCGGCGTCATCGTGGTCGGTTGGGCCGAGCGCGGACCGATCTCAAAGGCACAGGAGGAATTGCTCAAGACCTTCGCGGACCAAGCGGTAATCGCCATCGAAAACGCGCGGCTGTTCGACGAAATCCAGGACAAGACCCGGCAGCTGGAAATCGCGAACAAATACAAGTCGCAATTTCTCGCCTCGGCGAGCCACGATCTTCGCCAGCCGCTGCATGCCTTGAACCTGTTTGTGGCTCAATTGCATACCGAAGCGAATCCGGCCGAACGCGGCCGGCTCGTCGCCCGCATCGACGCCGCAATAAGTTCGATGAACGAGTTGTTCGAATCGCTGCTCGACATGTCGAAGCTCGAGGCCGGCATCCTTGAACCGAACCTCTCCGCGTTTCCCATCGAACGGCTCTTCAAACGCATCGAAACCACTTTCGCCGACGCGGCGCGCGCGAAGGGACTCCGGTTGCAGGTGGTGTCGAGCAGCGCCTGGGCGCGCAGCGACTTCATCCTGCTGGAGCGAATCCTGCTGAATCTCGTGTCCAATGCGGTGCGCTACACGACGCATGGCGGAGTCGTGGTCGGCTGCCGACGACACGGCGGAAAGTTGCGCATCGACGTGTGCGACAGCGGACCGGGCATCCCGGAGGAGCAACAAGGCAACATATTCCGCGAATTCTACCAGCTCGCCGCTCTCGAGGCGGAACGCCGGAGCGGCATTGGCCTCGGCCTTGCGATCGTCGATCGACTCGGCCGCCTGCTCGATCACGCGGTGGAGCTGGATTCCCGGCCCGGCCGGGGCTCGCGCTTCTCCATATCGATTCCCCTGGCCGCCGAGCGGCACGGCGCGGCCGAGGTTCCGATCTCGCCTGCGGCGATCGCCGACCCGGCACACGGCAAGCTTGTCGTCGTGATCGACGACGACGCGCTCGTGCTCGACGGCATGGGCGGAATCCTGCGCAGCTGGGGCTGTCACGTCATGACCGCCGACTCCGAGGAAGCCGCGCTTTCCAGCGTCGCCGCACAAGCGCGACAGCCGGACCTCATTATTTCGGATTATCGGCTGGCCGGCGGCAAGACCGGCATCGAGGCGATCGAGCGCCTGCGCGAGGCGCTCGGCGCGCCGGTCCCCGCCTTCCTCATCAGCGGCGATACTGCGCCCGAGCGGCTGCGCGACGCCAGCGAAAACGGCTATCACCTGTTGCACAAGCCGGTGCCGCCGATGCGGCTCAGAGCGATGCTCAATCAGCTGCTGAAAACCCGGCACGCGGACATGACCGCGCCGGCGGCGGAGTAGCGGCTAAGGCGCGTCCTTCGCGGACCCGAGGCCGATCGCGCCCGCGGCGATCACGGCTTCCGTGCGGTTCGTCGCCTTCAGCGCCTTCAGGATCGCGGTGACGTGGTTCTTCACCGTGGGCTCGGCAAGATCGAGCACGCGGCAGATCGCCTTGTTGCTTTTCCCCTGCATCATCAAGGCGAGCACGTCAATCTGCCGCTCGGTGAGGCCGAGATCGGCGGCACTCGCGCGCGCAGCGGGCGCCTGTTGAATCGCCGCCCGCGCCTGACGGCCGAGTATTTCGGGCGGGATATACACGCCGCCGGAGAAGATGAGATTGAGCGCGCTCAACATCACTTCGCGCGGCGACGACTTCGGGATGAATCCGAGCGCGCCGATTTCAAGCGCCTTGGCGACGTTTTCGCGGTCGTCGCTGGCCGACATGACCACGACGGAAACGGCCGGATAACGTTCCCGCAACTCCGCCAGCACGGCAAGACCGTCCCGATCCGGCAAGCGCAAATCCAGCAGGATCAACTCAAGATCCGGATTCTCCTCGACCCGTTGCATCGCCTGGCGCGAATCCGGCGCCTCGACGATCGCGGCGTCGGCCTTCAATTCCTTGAGCACGCCGCGCAGCGCCTCGCGGATCAAGACGTGATCGTCGACGACGAGAATTTTCATTCGACGCACTCGCCCGCTCATCCGCCGCGAGAATACTCGCGTCCATGCAGCCGGGGCGACAATACTTCAGTACCGGGACCAAAGCACTTGTCCGGCGGACGCTCCACTGGGCCGCATGCCATTGAGAGACAACGGTTTCTTCAGTCGTGCGGCGGCCGGCGCGACTTCGGTAGCAAGACGCCTCGCTGATTCATTGTGACGCGGCGCGCCAGCAAGTTCCTCGGCGAGCGGACGAAATTCCGCGCCGGCGACGAGGGAGGATTTTCGCCATGCAAGCCCTGCTCACCGTTCTCGTAACGTGGCTTTCCATCAATTTCGGCCTGCCGGCAAACTACGACCACCCGCAGGTGGAGACCGTGACTTCGGCGCGGATGGCGGCGGTGCGCTACCGCGGGCTCGCGTCGGACCGGGCGCCCAACGTCGCGGCGGAAGCCGGCCGTTCGGCGCCGGCGGACGTCGGCCAGGACGTCTATGCGCTCTACGTCGACACGCGCCGGATCATTTACCTGCATGAGGGCTGGACCGGCACCACGCCAGCGGAAGTTTCGGTCCTGGTGCACGAACTCGTGCATCACCTGCAGAACGCGGCGGGCATGAAATTCACCTGCCCGCAGGAGCGCGAGAAGGACGCCTACAAGGCGCAGCGCGCCTGGCTCGCCCTATTCGACCGAACGCTCGAGCAGGAATTCGAGATCGATCCAATGACGGTGCTCGTGCGGACGAACTGCATGGACTGAGTTGCGGTCTTGCCGTTGCCCCTCTCCCGGCTCGGCGCTTCGCGCCTCGCCACCCTCTCCCCGCCAGCGGGGAGAGGGACATTGGAACTGACACATCGAACGATCCCGGGTCTGCAGCGCACCACTTCGTTTCACTTCGCGCTGCGCTGCGCCCGGGATGACAGCATCGCTGTCATCTCCCCGTCTTCACCCGCGTCCAGACGCGCGTGACCACGCGCTGCACCGCCTGCGCATAGGGCGTCGAAACGAACAGCCGCTGCATCGTCGCCGCGTCCGGGTAGATCGACGGGTTCTGTAAAATCTCCTTGTCGATGAACGGCTGCGAGGCGAGGTTGCCGTTCGCGTAGGAGACGGCGTTCGTGTTCTTCGCCGCCACCTCGGGCCGCAACAGGTAATCAATGAAGGCGTGCGCCGCGTCCGCGTGCGGCGCGTCCTTCGGGATCGCAATGCTGTCGAACCACATGTGCGCGCCTTCGCGCGGCAGCAGGTAGTCGATGCGCGCGGGCTTGCGCCCCGCACCCGCCGCCGCCTCGCGCGCGCGCGTTTTCGCCTGCAGTACGTCGCCGGACCAGCCGACGGCGAGGCAGATCTCGTTGTTCGCGAGCGCGTTGATGTATTCGGAGGAATGAAACTTCTTCACGTAAGGGCGCAGCCTAGCGAGCAGCGCGCCGGCCTTTTCGATCTCGGCCGGGTTTTTGGAATCGTGGTCGAGGCCCATCCAGCGCAACGCGGTCGGGATCAGCTCGTCGGGCGCGTCCAGCATGTGCACGCCGCAATCCTTGAGCTTCGCGAGCAGCTCCGGCTTGAACACGACGTCCCAGGTGTTCAGCGGCTCGTTGCCGAGGCGCTCCTTCACGCGGTCGAGATTGAGGCCGATGCCGGTCGTGCCCCACATGTAGTTCACGCCATAGGCGTTGCCGGGATCGAACTTGGCGAGGCGCCCGCCGATCTCGGGCCAGACGTTTTTCAGGTTCGGCAGCTTCGCCTTGTCGAGCTTCTGGAATACGCCCGCGGCAATCAGGCGCTGCAGATAGGTATGCGAGGGGACGACCACGTCATAGCCGGTCTTGCCGGCCAGCAGCTTCGTTTCGAGCACGTCGTTACTATCGAACACGTCATAGACGACCTTGATGCCGGTCTCCCTGGTGAAGTCCTCGAGCACCTTGGGGTCGATGTAGTCGGACCAGTTATAAATGTTGACCACGCGCTCCTGTGCCGGCGCGGGCGCGGCGAACAGCGCGACGCCGAGCGCGACGGCGAAGGTCGCGGCGATGGCAAGGGTGAAATTCAGGAAGAGACGGGGCATTCTCACGGTCCTCCTCCGGCTCGCGAAATCTCGTCAGCCGATGCGTGGGCCCTGGATGCGCGGGTCAAGCCCGCGCATGAGGGACAGATTGAAATGCGGTACGCAAAATACAATTCCTCATGGCCGGGCCGCCGCGCTTTCTCGGCGCGGCGTGACCCGGCCATCCAGTCCAATCTCCGGCTATGCGTGGTGAAAAGGTAAGCAGCCGGCTCACCCGCTCTCGGTGTCGAACCCCGCCGCCTTCCAGGCGAGGATGCCGCCGGCAAGATGCGCGTCGTGCGGGGCGCCCGCGGCCTGCGTGAGCTGCGAGGCGGTGACCGAGCGGCGGCCGGAGCGGCAATAGAACACCACGCGCTTGCCCGCGGGCTCGGGCACGGCGGCGGGATCGAAGCTCTGCAGCGGGTTGAGGACGCCGCCGGGAATGCGCTCGGCCAGGTTCTCGTGCGGCTCGCGCACGTCCACGAGCACGATCTCGCCCGCGTCGAGGCCGGCTTTCACTTGCTCGGGCGTCAGGTCCTCGACCTTGGGGCCGGCGGGGTCACTCATGAAAAAACGTTCCTTGGCGCGCTCCTGTCCCCGCAGATGTGGGACAGCAGGCGGGCGCGGTCAAGCGCAGCACGTCCTTCCTTTCCTTCTCCCCGCTTGCGGGGAGAGGGAAGAAGACGTTACGGCCTCACGTCAAACGGCGCGGGCGGCGCCTCTTTCATGAGCGTGATGGAAACGCGCCGGTTGGCTGCGAGGTAGGGGTCCTCGGGAAACAGCGGTTGCGTGTCGGCGCGGCCGGCGACCATATAGAACTGCGTGTTGGTCACGCCCTCCTCTTGCAAAATCTGGCGCACGGCGTTGGCGCGGTCGGCGCTTAGATCGAACGGGCCGTAGCCGGGCCGCTGCGCCTGGCCCGTCGCCGCCGTGTGGCCGGTGACGGTCACGCGATAGGGGAGCTTGCGGACCGCTTCCGAGATTTTCGCGATCACGCGGCGCGTGCGCGCATACGGCTCCTTCGCGCCCTCGGGGAACATGGAGCGGCCGTCCTGGTCGACGATCTCGATGTTCAGCCCTTCCTTGGTCTCGGTGACGACGATGTGCTTGGAGATTTCCGTGATCTCGGGAAGCTCCTGCAGCGCCTGGCGTAGCGAGGCCGCGGCGAGCGCGAACTGGCGGTCGGTGATCTCGCGCAGGCCCTTTTGCAGCTTGTTGTCGAGCTGGTCGGGCGACGGGCGGTCGGTGGCGAGATCGGGCGGAATCTTCTCGGCGTTCTTCAGACGCGCGCGCGTCGGCAGGCCGTCCACCTCGACGATGCCGGAATAGCGGTTTTCCTTCTGGGTGCCGAAGGCCTCGCGCATGGAGCCGGCGACGATCTGCAGCTTGGCCGCGTCCTGGGTCGAGAAGGCCACCAGCATCACGAAGAAGCTCACGAGCAAGCCCATGAGGTCGGCGAAGGTCACGAACCAGCCGTGACCGCCTCCGTGAGCCGCACCGCGCTTTTTCGACATTGGCTATTGCCGGCTCGGCGTCAGGCCGGGACCGTCTCCGCCTTTTCCTGGTTCGCCTCGGGCAGATAGGCGAGCAGCATCTCGCGCACGATCTGCGGGCTCTTGGCCTCGCGCAGCATCAGGACGCCGTCGATGATCAGCGTGCGGTTCACTTCCTCGTCGGCGAGCTTACCGTGCAGCTTGTCGGCGATCGGCAGACACAGGATGTTGGCGACGAGCGCGCCGTAGAGCGTCGCGAGCAGCGCGATCGCCATGAAGGGACCGAGCTTCGAGGGATCGGTCATGTTCGCGAACATCTGCACCATGCCGATCAGCGTGCCGACCATGCCGAAGGCCGGCGCGCAGTCGCCGATCGCGCGGTAGATTTTCTGGCCCTCGTCGAGATGCGTGAGAAAGGTTTCGCGATCGCGGGTGAGCGTCTCGCGGATGAAATTGGCGTCGTAGCCGTCGGCGACGTAGCGCACGCCCTTGGCGAGAAACGGATCCTCGACCTCGACCTTTTCCAGACCGAGCGGGCCCTGCTTGCGCGCGACGTCGGCAAGGTTCGCGATCTCGTCGACGAGATCGCGCTGCGTCATGCGACGCATGGTGAAGACGTATTTCATCCCGAGCGGCACGCCGTGCAGGATCGAAGCGAGCGGAAAACGGATGAGGGTCGCGGCGAACGAACCGCCGAAGATCACGATGATGGCGTGGACGTCGTAGAATGTCCGGAGGTCGCCGCCCATCAGGATGAGCGAGACGACCACCGCGGCCCCGGCAAACAGGCCCAGCCCGGTGGTGAGATCCATCGGTTTCTCCGTCCGTGCACGCGCCGTCCTGGCGCGGCTCACCCACGCTTTGCTTAGCCCGGACCGGCCTAAGAGAGCGTTAAGTGGCCTGAAAATGGTCGTAAACGCACGGGTGCGGGGCGTGGCGCGTCCTCACGTCTGCCGACACGCAGTCGGGGGACTTTACGCCGCGCGGGCCCGGCGCCGCGCCAATTCCGCACCGAACACGTGGGCATTGAAGCGCTTTGCGAACGCGAAGGCCTCATCGAGCGACAGCAGGACGACATCGGCATGCTTCACCCGCCAGCGCTCTCCCGCCGCGCGCGACGCGAAGAAGAAGATGTGGTGGCAGGCCGACGTCATAATGCGGAGCGCCGACGTGAGGTCCCAGGCTCCCGGCCGTACCATTGACACGGCCACGTCGGCCGGCTCCGCGGTCTCAACGCGGTCCGGCGAGACAGTGAGGCGGATCAATTGGCCGGTTTCAGGATCGCTCGACTCGACCGCCGCGGTCTGACCCAGGAGCTCGGGGAGGAAGAGCGTGTCGTATGCGCACCATGTCCACAACGTACGCCCACCGATTGCGAACCGGTGCGACATAGGCACTGCCGCAAGTCCATGGAAACCCCGAATTTCGCCTGCGTCCCCGAAATGGACCAGCGGGGCCAGAGCCCAATTCCGGACGAGCGTCTCCGTGGCGGGAAGCGAGGCGCCGAGAGCCTCCGCGAGCCGAGCGACAGCGACCGGTTTGCCTCCCGCCAGTTCGCGAAGAAGCACTATGCCGACACGCTGCTCCTCCGCCAAGGGCACCGGGAAGCTTCGAGCCACGGATTCCCACATCTCTTCGACTGTCACGATCTCGTTCCGCGTCATGATCGGCCGTCTCCGTCGTGGATTGTCTCTGACGCCAGCTACACGGCGCAGCATGAGAGCTTCGCCACATCCTTCTCGAACCCCAGTGCCGCGAGCTTCAGCCCTTCCACCGTCGTGAGATAGGGGAAGACGGTATCGACAAGATCGTCGATCGTCAGCCCCTGCCGGATCGCAAGCGCCGCCGTCTGGATGCTGTCGCCGCCTTCGGGCGCAAGAATGTGCGCGCCGAGCAACCTGTTCGTCTTCCCGTCTGCAACGAGCTTGATGAGCCCGCGCGTATCGCGCGCGGCCTGCGCTCGCGGAACCTGATCGAGATCCAATACGGAAGTTCGAACGTTATGGCCGGTCGCGCGCGCCTCCGCCTCCGTGAGACCGACGCTCGCCACCTGAGGATCGGTGAAGACGACCGAGGGCATCGCGCTGTTGTCGTAGCGCAGCGTGTCACCATTCAAAGCGTTCATAGCGGCGATCCTGGCGCCGTACGCGGCCATGTAGACGAACTGGTCGCGGCCGGTGACGTCGCCGGCGGCGTAGACGCCGGCGCGCGTCGTCCGCATGCGGTCGTCCACCTTGACGCCGCCGATGGGAAGCAACTCGACCCCGGCTTCGGCAAGGCCGAGCCCTTCGGTGTTCGGTCGCCGGCCGGTCGTCACCAGAACCTGTTCGGCCGCGAGCGTCTCCGGTTTCCCGCCTGCCGCGACTTCAAGCGCGATACCGCCGTCGGCCTTCCGGATCGACAGCGGCGCTACGCCTTCTCGCAGCGCGATGCCGTCCTCGCGCAAATAGCCGGCCAGCGCCTTGGAAATCTCGGGCTCCGCGGTGGAAAGAATCGGAACGAGATCAACGATCGTGACCGCGGTGCCGGCGCGGGCAAACATCTGGCCGAGCTCGCAGCCGACATAGCCGCCGCCGATCACGAGCAGCGATTTCGGCAGTCGCTCCAATTCGAGCGCGGTCGTGCTCGTCAGATACGGCACGCTGTCCATGCCGGGAATCGGCGGCAGCGAGGGCGAGGCGCCGGTCGCGACAATCACTTTGTCCGAAGCGAGGAAACTGCCGTCCACTGCGACGCCCTTCGCGGTGAGCCGGGCGCGTCCCTCGATATAGGCCACGGTATTGTACTGCGGGAGGAGATCGACGTATTTGGCCTTGCGCAGCGACCCGACAAGCTCATCCTTCTGGTGCACGAGCGAACGCCAGTCCTTGAGCGAGCTATCGCCGCGAATGCCGGCAAAGCGCGAGGCCGTACTCGCCTGATGGAGGGCTTCGGTGGCGCGGATCAAGTTCTTCGACGGAATGCAGCCCACGTTCACGCAGGTGCCGCCGATCGTACCGTGGCCGATGAGCGCCACATGCGCGCCCTGCTCGGCGGCGCTGATTGCGGCAGCAAACCCTGCCGAACCCGCGCCGATGACCGCGAGATCGTAGGGCTGATTTCCGGTGACGCCACCTACGTGTGCACGCATCGTCAACTCTTAGGCGCCGACGGGTAGCCGGCGTTGGTCGTGGCTCGCGTGAGGGCGTCCACGTCCGTCTTGGCGTCGTCAAAGGTCACAACCGCGGTCTTCCGAGCATACGAAACCGTGACCTTGTTTACACCGGCGACACCCTCGAGACTCTTCTTCACGGTCAGCGGGCAAACGGCGCAGTACATGTTATCGACTGCCAGCGTCACGGTGCGCTCGCCGGCCGATGCTGATGTGCTTATTGCGAGGCTGGCAGCGAGCGCGAGAGCAGCAATATCGTTTCTCATGGAACGACTTTCCTTCCTCGATCAGAGCAGATAGGGGACCAGGATGTTGAAACCGATCGCGACGATGACGAGTGCGGACGCGACCACGAGCGTGCTGATCACAAGCCGGTTAGAGGCGGGCCTCGCGCAAGCCTGATCGTCGTCGCAAACAGCGCGCCAGCGCCGATAGACTTGCCAATAGCCGTATCCAAGCAATGCTAGTGCGAGCGCAATCAAATACGGCTGATACGGCGCGAGCGCGGTCAACGTGCTCATCCACGCGCCGCCAGCGCCCAAACCAAACAGCACTAGCGGCAGAACGCAGCAGGAAGACACGGCAACCGCGGCGAGTACGCTGCCGGCGGCGGTCAAGCCGCCCGCGGCCGGGTGCGCGTCAGCTCGTACCGCCGCGATGCGAGAATGTTCCTTGATCGTCATAGGTAGACGATGCATCCTGTAGCCACTACAGGAACAAGGGTATTCCAATCCTGCGAGATCACAGATGCGCGAGCGCCCGACGCTGTCGATCGGTGAACTCTCCCGACTCACCGACGTCAATATCGAGACAATTCGCTACTACGAGAAAGTGGGCGTCTTGCCCGCACCGTCGCGCACGGGGAGCGGTCGAAGAATTTACGGATCGAGGGAAACCCGGACGCTCGCTTTCATCCGTCGAAGCCGCGAGCTTGGCTTCACGCTCGACGAAGTTCGCGCGCTACTCAATTTGGGGGCGCCCGCGAATGCAACATGCGCGCAGGTGCGAGAAATCGCGGGACGCCACCTCAAGGACATCCAGGGTAAGATTGCGGACCTCACGAAACTCGAATCTCTCTTAAATAAGACGATCAAGCGGTGTTCCGGCAGAGCGGTCCCCGAGTGCCCGGTCATTGATGTACTCGATGTGCGACGCCGGAACGCCGATGCCTAGCGTCGGGCGCGCGCGCAGCAGCGCACTTTCGCGCCCGCCGCGTCTGCGCTAGGAACGGTGAAAATCGCAACAATCGGGCGTACGCCCGGAGCGACGGGAGAGCGGCAAGATGCGCGAGATCGGCCATTTCATCGGCGGCAAGCACGTGAAAGGCACGTCGGGCCGCACGGGCGACGTATTCCAACCCATGACCGGCGAGGTGACCGGCAAGGTCGCGCTCGCAACCGCGGCCGAGGTGCGCGCGGCAGTGGAGAATGCCAAGGCCGCGCAACCGGCCTGGGCCGCGACCAACCCGCAGCGCCGCGCGCGCGTGATGTTCAAGTTCCTCGAGCTCGTGCAGAAGGAGTACGACAAGCTCGCAGAGCTGCTTGCGCGCGAGCATGGCAAGACCATCGGCGACGCGCGCGGCGACATTCAGCGTGGGCTGGAAGTGGTCGAGTTCGCCTGCGGCATTCCGAACCTGATGAAGGGCGAATACAGCGACGGCGCCGGGCCCGGCATCGACCTCTATTCCATGCGCCAGCCGCTCGGGGTCGTTGCCGGCATCACGCCGTTCAATTTCCCCGCCATGATCCCGCTCTGGAAGTGCGCGCCGGCAATCGCCTGCGGCAACGCGTTCATCCTGAAGCCGTCGGAGCGCGATCCGGGGGTGCCGATGCGGATCGCGGAGCTGTTCATCGAAGCGGGCCTGCCGGCCGGCATCCTCAACGTCGTGAACGGCGACAAGGTCGCGGTCGACGCGATCCTCGACGACCCCGACATCCGCGCAGTCGGCTTCGTCGGCTCGACGCCGATCGCGGAATACGTCTACACGCGCGGCACCGCGCACGGAAAGCGCGTGCAGGCCTTCGGCGGCGCGAAGAACCACATGATCATCATGCCGGACGCCGACATGGACCAGGCGGTCGATGCGCTGATGGGCGCGGGCTACGGCTCGGCCGGCGAGCGCTGCATGGCGATCTCGGTCGCGGTGCCGGTCGGCAAGAAGGCCGCGGACAATCTCGTGGACCGGCTGATCCCCCGCGTCGAGAGCCTCAAGATCGGCCCGTCGACTTCGACCGACGCGGATCTCGGTCCGCTCGTCACCAGGCAGCACCTCGACAAGGTGATGGGCTACGTCGAAACCGGCATCAAGGAAGGCGCCAAGCTGAAAGTCGACGGCCGCGGCTTCAAGATGCAGGGCTACGAGAACGGCTTCTACATGGGCGGGTGCCTGTTCGACGAAGTGAAGCCGGAGATGAAAATCTACAAGGACGAGATCTTCGGGCCGGTGCTCTCGGTGGTGCGCGCGAAGGATTATCAGGAAGCGCTCGATCTCCCGAGCAAGAACGAATACGGCAACGGCGTTGCGATCTTCACGCGCGACGGGGACGCCGCGCGCGACTTCGCGGCGAAGGTCGACGTCGGCATGGTCGGGATCAATTTCGCGATCCCCGTGCCGCTCGCCTATTACACGTTCGGCGGCTGGAAGCGCTCGATGTTCGGCGACCTCAACCAGCACGGGCCGGATTCGGTGCGCTTCTACACCAAGACCAAGACCGTCACCTCGCGCTGGCCGTCCGGCATCAAGGACGGCGCGGAGTTCGTCATTCCGACGATGAAATAAGCGTCAGCGAACGAGTAAAAGTACCGGCTCCGACTGTCGACGTGACCGATTCCTGTTGCCGCCCGCATCCCGCTCGGCTCGACGCTTACCGTCGGTGCCGCGGCCAAACAGGAAAGAAGAATGTCTCAATCATCCCAGCCCCGCCATTGGTCAGGGTGCTCGCGCACGACCTGCTCCAAGTCGTCCACGAATTCGCGAACCGCTTGCTGAATTGCCCAATCGCGATTGGAGCAGTTGACCGCCTTGATGCTCGGGCCGATGCGCACGGTGATTCTACCGTCATCTCCATCGCGCACGGTAAATACAGGCAAGAGACGCGCACCGGTCGCCTGCGCCAAGCTTGGAGCGCCGGTCGCCAACTCCAGCCGTCTCCCGAATAGTTCGGTACGCGCGATGTGGCGTCCTTCCCAGGCGCCGGCGGTGATCGACACGATTCCATTGCTATCGAGAACGGCCGCGGCGCGCGCCAGTGCGCTTCCGGGCTGGCTGCGATCGACGATGATGCGCTCCTTGAGATACTTCGCCTCCGCCTGCCACCGTTTCGGATTCAGGAAACGAATGCCGAACCGGGATTTCGAGAATCCGTGCTCGGGCCGGCTAATATGCGAGACGGCGCAGCCGGCGCGATGCAGCGCCATTTTCGTCGCCTGCGTGTTGAATGCCGTGTGCGCGATCCACAGCACGGCGCCCTTGCCTTCATCGAGCGCGGACCGAAGCTCATTCTCGCCCTCTAGAACGATATTAGCCTTCCAGCTTGCGCGGCTTAGCTCCCTCAGCAACTGGACTCGATGCTCGGTCCGCCGCGCCGATGCCGCGCGAGCGATCGCGAAAGCGCGCGTGTCGGCGGCGGGCAATCCGAGCGCGGCGGCGATCTTCGCGGCGCGGCGCTTAATCTTCGTCCGACCAAAAGGGATTTTCACGCGCTGCATCGCAGCGGAAACCATGCACCACTTTGCTTCGGGCAGGAATCGTGCTGCGAACCAAAGCAGCGGAAGTTCAGCCAAAAAAATCCCATCAGCGGATGAGAGGCGCTTTCGCAAAACCGGGATTCGATCGCGGATCGTCAGCTCGATTCTACGCCCTTGCCGCTTTGCGGCCGACGGGTCGACGAGATGCCGTCCATGTCCGGTGGTCTCGCACGCCGGGTGTTCCAGATGCGCGACGTGCATTCCGTGCTTCAGAAACCAACGACTGATGTCGGCTTCGGTACTGACCGCGCCGAACGAGCCGAGCTTGCGATAGTCTTGCAAGCGACGCAGGCCGGGATTGAACGTATACCCGCCCCATATCTGTTCAGGTTCGGGCGCGTTAAATCGGTAGCCAATGCCGTTGCAATGGCGCTGCGGCGAGTTGAAAAAGCGCCGGTCAAAGTCCGGCTTCTGTCCGCGGCGTCGGCCGGAGACGACCGAGACTTCGGGGACGGAGTCGAGCAGAACCAGCGATTCTTCGATGAAGCCCTTTCTGAAGAAGCGCCAATCGTCCTCGCAATGAAAGATATAAGGCGTATGCAACTCGGCATAAGCCTTGTCGATGCTTGCGATCTGGCCAATCGGCGGATCGTTCAGAATGACCTTGATCGCCGGACCAAACGACCGCACGAGTTCGTAGATTTGATCGTTTCCCGAGTCCTCGACGAACAAGTATTCCGCGATCGGACAGGTGTTAAATGTCAGGAACGATTCGACGGTTTCTCTTAAGAGATCGAAGCGGTTGCAGCTGGTGAGGACAAACGTGATATCATTTGACGTAGACATGGGTCGCACACCACGAGCTTCTCGTAGTCGAGTCTAACCATACTTCCACAGCGAGAACACCCCTTGCTCGCCGCTGCAGGCTGAGGACGGCTCCTTGGTGCCGTCAGCGTCCGAAGGGATGAGCGACATGCCCGAGTACCAACTCTATTGCTTCGCCCAGTCCGGCAACGCCTATCGCGCTGCCTTGATGCTCAATCTCATCGGGGCCGAATGGGAGCCGCTCTGGATCGACTTCTTCAAAAGCGCGGTGCAGCGGACGCCCGAATACCGCGAGAAGGTGAACGAGATGGGCGAGGTGCCGGTGCTCGTGGACGGAGCGAAAAGGCTCTCGCAATCGGGCGTCATCCTCACTTATCTCGCCGACAAGCACGGCAAGTTCCAAGCGCGCAATGAGGTGGAACGCCTCGAGGCGCTGCGTTGGATTCTTTTCGACAATCAAAAGGTCAACGGCTTTCTCGGCCCTTACCGATTCCTGCGCAATTGGGCGAAGCCCGCGCCGGAGCAGGCGGTGTTCGGTTTCCTGAAAAGCCGCATCGACAACAATCTCGGAATCGTGAACAAGCGCCTCGACACGGCGCCGTTCCTCGTCGGCGAGCGGCCGACGATCGCCGACGTTTCGCTCACCGGCTACCTGTTCTACCCGGCGGAGGAATTCGGCTTCGACATCGGCGCGGACTTTCCCGCAATCGGCGCGTGGCGCGAACGCATCCGCGCGCTGCCGGGCTGGGCGCATCCCTACGACCTGATGCCGGGTCATCCGCTGCCCGCGAGGTAAACTATCCACAGGGGTATCGGTGGCGAATCGCCCGGACCGCGTGTAGGATGTGACAATCAGTCGTAAGTGTCGGCGGGGCGTCGGTAAATGGTTGGGGTGCTTAGGGTTATTGCCCTCGCACTGGTCGGGGGCGTGCTCGCGGGTTGCCAGACCGATGGTCTGCTCGGACCCGAGGCTGACGCTGCGTCGGCCAAGCCGCGTGTAATCGACACCGCCAAGACGCGCGGCACGGTTTCCAAGCCGGATTCCAAACAGATCGCTCAATCATCGACCGCCGCGTCGCAAAAGACCGCGTTCCGCGACGAGGGCGATATCGCGCCGGCCATCCGCCCAGCGGAATTGGCCTCCGCCGCCCCGGCGAGCACAAGTTCGGACGCGACTTTGATCCCGGCGCAATCGCTGTTCGGAAACTGGACGCTCGGAGAGAACGGCGGCAGCCGCAAGTGCCGCATCATCCTCGGTGGCGTCCTGATCGGCGCCGCCTATTCGGCGCGCAGCGAAGCGGACTGCCCGCAAGCGCTCACCGCGGTGCAAAGCTGGGAAATCCAGGGCGCCGAGCTCGTGCTGCGCAACCAATCGCGCGGCGTCGTCGGCCGGCTGCAGCCAACCGGCCCGTTCCGCTTCGACGGCCAGGCGGAGGGTGGGGCGTCGGTTTATCTCATTCGTTGAATATCAAAGTTGCGTGTCGCGGGCGCGGCGCACTGACCACCTCTCCCCTCATCACCGGGCCGCTATGCGAGGCGAAGCCGAGCATGGCGAAACCCGGTGATCCAGAGTATTGCAGGATCGAAGCGGTGGCTGGATTGCCGGGTCAAGCCCGGCCATGAGGGAAATTGAATGGACGGCGAGCTGTCTATTTCCGCTTGATCGCGAACGGCCCGAAGGCCTGCATCGTCGCCATCGACTGGATGCGGTTGATGTTCACATGGCGCGGCAGCGTGCAGACGAAGAAAATCTGCTCGGCGATATCCTCCGCGGTCATCGGTTGCACGCCTTCATAGACCTTCGCGGCCTTTTCCTTGTCGCCCTTGAAGCGGACAATCGAGAACTCGGTTTCCGCGAGTCCGGGCTCGACATTGGTGACGCGTACGTTTGCGCCAAGAATGTCGGCGCGCACGTTGAGCGCAAACTGCTTTACGAATGCTTTCACGCCGCCATAGACGTTGCCGCCGGGATAGGGATAGTCGCCGGCGACGGAGCCGAGCGTCACGACGTGCCCCTCGTCGCGCTCGATCATGCCCGGCAGCGTCGCGCGAATCGTGTACAGCAGTCCGTTGATATTGACCTCGATCATCTTCTCCCAGTCCTTGAGATCGGCCTGATGCGCGGGCTCGAGGCCGAACGCGCCGCCGGCATTGGCGACGACGATATTGATCCTGGCAAATTCGGCGGGAAGCTCCTTGAGCATCTTCTCCGCCGCCGCACGATCGGTGACGTCGTACGCGGCGATGTGACAGCGCGCGCCCAATTCCTTCTTCAGCGCCGCGAGGCGGTCGGCGCGCCTGCCCGTCGCGATCACCTTGCTGCCCGCTTGCGCGAAGCGGCGGGCGGTGGCGGCGCCGAAACCGGCGGTCGCCCCGGTCACGAGCACGGTCAAGGTTTTCGGATCGAGCATGGCAATCATTGTCGGTTCTCCCTACGGCGCGTCAGGCAAGGACATAGCGGGTGAAGCGCGCGGCGTCCACGTGCGGAATTATTCAGTGTGTGAAATCGACGCGCGACGATCAGTTGAACCGGCTCGGGCGATCCTCTTCGTCCGGCTCGTCGGGCTCGGCGGGCGGGTGAACCGTGCCGCCGGCAGCGGCCAGATGAATGCGCTCGAGCTTCTTGTAATGCATGTAGGCAACCGGGATTGCCGCGAGATAGAGCAGCGAGCCGATCGACAGCACTTCCCACGGATAGCTGATCAAGAGCGCGGTGAAGAGAACGACCAGCACGAAGACGGCGAGCACGTACTCGCGCGGCACGCGGCTGCCGACTTTCTTTCCCGACCACGTGGGGATGCGCGACACCATGACCAGCGCGATCGCGAGCACGTACAGCATCGCGAACACCGACGTCACGATCGTCTGCGGCAGGCCGAGAAATCCGAGATAGACCGGGAGCAACACGACGAGCGCCGCCGCCGGCGCGGGCATGCCGACGAAGAAATTTCCGGCAAAAGCGGGCCGCGTCGGATCCTCGAGCATGACGTTGAATCGAGCGAGACGAAGGGCCGCGCACATCGCGTACACGAGGATCGCGATCCAGCCGACGCCGCGCAGGTTGCTGATGCCCCATTGGAAAAGGATGATGCCCGGCGCCACGCCGAAGCAGACGAAGTCGGCGAGCGAGTCGAGCTCAGCGCCGAAACGCGATGAAGTTTGCAGGAGCCGCGCGATGCGGCCGTCGAGGGCGTCGAGCACGCCCGCCAGCACGATCGCGCCGATCGCGAGCTCGAGGCGGCCTTCCATCGCCATGCGGATCGCGGTCAATCCAAGGCACAGCGACAGCAGCGTGATCATGTTCGGCAAGAGCACGCGCACGGGGATCGGCTTGAAGCGCCGGCGCCGCGGCTCGTCGCCTTCAGGCTCGAACGGAGCGAAGATATTGGTCATGCGGGCAGAATACGACGCCGCGCGGCGCGACGGAAGCGCCAATCAGCTCGCGCGGAACGCCTCCGGCGCGCCGCCGCCGAACAAATCGGCAATGATCGTTTCCCCGGCAATCGAGGTTTGGCCCTCGGCGACGAGCGGCCGCGTGCCTTCCGGAAGGTAAACGTCGACGCGGGAACCGAAGCGGATCAGGCCGATGCGGTCGCCGGCGTTTACCGCCTGTCCTTCCCGCACGAAACAAACGATGCGGCGCGCGAGCAGGCCGGCGATCTGCACGATGCCGATGCGGCCGGACCCGGTGCGGACGACGATGCCGTTGCGCTCGTTCTCCTCGCTCGCCTTGTCGAGGTCGGCGTTGATGAACTTGCCGGGGCGGTAGGCGACGCGCTCGATCGGGCCGGAGGCCGGGCTCCGGTTCACGTGCACGTCGAACACGCTCATGAAGATCGAGACGCGCGGGCGCGGCGCCGGACCCATTTCGAGCTCGACAGGCGGCGGCGCGATCACGATTTGCGAGATGCGGCCGTCGGCGGGAGAAACGATCAATCCCTCGCGCACGGGTGTCGTGCGGCGCGGATCGCGAAAGAAATAGGCGCACCAGGCGGTCGCCACGACGCCGAGCCAGCCGAGCGGCGTCCAGAGCCAAAAAAGGATCAGCGCCAACAGCGCGAAGCCGCCGATGAACGGCAGGCCTTCGGGATGAATCGGCGCGAGCTGCTTTCTGGCGGAGTCGAAGACGGACATGCGATTCCCGGAACGCGTGCTTTGAGAGTTAGTCGGTGCCGGGGCGCGCGTCAATTTGCGCGAACGCGTTGGCGATTCGATCGCAAGGAGACCCGCGCAACCATGTCTCCTCATGGCCGGGCTTCTGTGATGGGAGGCCGGGTGTCAATCCCTCGGTTCGGCCTTGTCGCAGGGAACATGCTTCTGTTCAACAACCCGCGTACTCCCGCTTCGATGTCGGCCCGCTTCGATACGATCAACCGC
>JBBDYN010000058.1:0-11835 GCA_040901465.1 Xanthobacteraceae bacterium | reverse complement strand
TGACCGAGGCGCTGTTCCGGCTCGAACAGGAAGGCGCGCTGCCACCGATGCAAATCGATTTCACCGGAAATCGGCCGGATCCCACATTGAATGATCTCAAGCTCGGACGGCTCAAGGCCAGTCGCTGCAATTTCCTCGGCCGCGTGGAGGCATTCCGCGATCTCTCACGCAGCTATGATCTCGTGATCAACCCGAGCCGCATGGAGACCTTCGGCATGGCGGCAATCGAGGTGCTGGCCGCAGGCGTGCCGTTGCTGTCGAGCCGTACCGGCGTGATGGAGCAGGTGCAGGAACGGCCGCAAATGCTGTTCGCGCCCGGGCGGCCCGACGAACTGGCCGCCGCATTGAAACGGGTCCTGCGCGAGTGGCCCGATCTCGACTTCGGCGTCGCCCGCAGCCAGGAAAACATCCGCCGCCGCTTCCTGATCGACAATACTGTCGGCCGAGTGAACGCCGCCTACGAGCAACTCATGTCGCGGTCAGATGACGCCGTGCAGGCGCTTTCCTGACGGGCGATGATTGTGACTGCTTCCTTCGGCAACTGAAATCCACTTTCGGTAAGTATAGTCGCTATTGTAAAGCGCGACGCGGACGCCCGTCATTCCATCGAGAAACCCCGCGCGCCAGATAAAAGTCCGCAGGAACGCCGCCGTCGCGCGCACGACCGCCTTCGCTCGGCTGGAGCGTTTGCCTTGGGCGGCAAGCTCGGACGCGGCCGCAACCGCATAACGGCGCGCCTTGTCGCGCGCGTCGGCGAGATCGGCGATCGCCTCGTGCTCGATAGGCTGCCGGAAGCGCGCGATTTTCCCCTCGACCACGACCCGCTCATGCACCGGCACGTCGACGAACCGCCCGCGCCCGCGACGCCATAGACGCAGCACGTAATCCGGCCACCAGCCGCAATGCCTGACCACCTCGCCGCAAAACCGCGAGCGCCGCGGCATTTCGTAGCCGTCGGCTGCCGCCGGATCCGCGACGACGGCGCGGATTTCAGCGGCGAGCGCGGGCTCGATCCATTCATCGGCATCGAGCGAAAGCACCCAGTCGCCGGTGGCGGCATCGAGAGCACGGTTTTTTTGCGGCCCGAACCCCGGCCAATCCGGCGCTTCCACGACCTTCGCGCCGAGCGAACGGGCGATGTCAACCGTCTTGTCCGTGCTGTGATTGTCGACTACCACGATTTCATCGGCGAAGTCGGCTGAGCGCAGACAACGTTCGATCGAGGCTTCTTCGTTCCGGGTAATGACGATCAAGGACAGACGCGGCACGACTGCTCCGAAAAGTCAGCCAACATGAATGCCGCGACCATGCCGCACCCGCCCAATCCCGTCCAGCCGGCGCGCCTGCCGTCGCGGCTGATCTTCGTACGCCAGCAATTCACGCCGTTTGGCGGTGGCGAACTGATTCTCGACCGCATGATCACCGCGATCATGGCGCGCGGGGGACGCGCGGCCCTGCTCTGCCGCTGGTGGACGGGGCGCCAGGACATCGAGATCATTCGCTGCGATCCGCCGCGCTTTCCGCGCTTCGCGCGCGAGCGACGCTTCGCGCGGGCTGCTTGCGAACGATTGGAGCGGGAGGAACATGCGTTCGTACAATCTCACGAGCGCATGCCATGTTGCGATATTTTTCGCGCCGGCGACGGCGTGCATGCGGCCTTTCTCGAACACCGCGCACGCGGATTGAGCGCGCTTGGCCGCGCAGCGATGTTGCTGCATCCGTTCCATCGCGCGACCCTCGCCCTCGAGCGGGAAATGTTCGCAAGCCCGCGCCTCAAGGCCGTGCTTGCCAATTCGGCGATGGTCGCGGACGAGGTCGTCCGGCATTTCTCGTATCCGCGCGAGCGAATTCATCTGGTCCCGAACGGCATCGACCTTGCCCGCTTCTTGTCCGCCGCGCGCGAGCGGCATCGCGCGGAAGTCCGCAAGCGGCTCGGTGCCGACTCAGCGCGGCCGGCCGTTCTGTTCGTCGGCTCGGGATACAAGCGCAAGGGACTGGACGCGGCAATCGCGGCGCTGGCAGCGAGCCGCTCCGATGCCGAGCTCTGGGTCGTCGGAAGCGACAGCCGTTCCGGCAGCTACACAGCGATGGCCGAGCGCGCAGGGCTCGCGCCGCGCTTCCGTCTGATCGGGCCCGTGCCCGATCCGCTGCCCTATTATGCCGCCGCCGACGTACTGATCCTGCCCTCGATCTACGATCCGTTCCCTTCGACCGTGATCGAAGCGCTTGCCTGTGGCTTGCCGGTCGTGACCAGCACGACGTGCGGCGCGCGCGATGCCGTGGCGCGGCTCGATCGCGGTCTCGTGCGCGACGCGTGCGACATCGCGGGGCTCGCCGAAGCGGTGCGTCGCGCACTCGAACTTGCCGGCAAACCGGCGACTGCCGATGCCGCCCGTGCGATCGCGTCCGAATACGATATCGACCGAATGATCGAACGCATGCTCTCGGTTTATGCCGGGCTTCGTGCGGGTGCGCACGCATGACGACCAGGAAGCGGCCGCTGCGCGTCCTGCACACCGAAGCCTCGACCGGTTGGGGCGGACAGGAGATCCGCATCCTCAACGAGTCTTCCGGCCTCCGCGAGCGAGGCTATGAGGTGCAGATTGCGGCGCCGGCGGAAGCCCAGATCGTTCCCGCCGCAAAGGACTACGGCGTTCCACTCCATGCGATTCCGATCAATCGCCGCAGTCTAGGCGCGTTTCGCGCAGTAGTCCGCCTGCTCGCATCGTTCAAGCCCGACGTCGTGATCACTCACAGTTCGACAGACAGTTGGCTGGTCGCTCTCGCTGCGCGCGTCTCTAGTGCACGGCCCGTCGTCATACGCATGCGTCACCTTTCGACACCGGTCGCCGGCGGACCGTTGAACCGCTGGCTTTACGGCCGCGCCGCTAAATTTCTCGTGGCAACCGGGAAGGCGACGCGCAATGCACTCGTCGAGAAATTTAGGCTTGATCCGGAGAAGGTCTTCTCGATCCCGACCGGCACCGATCTGTCGCGATTTCAGCCCGGAGACCGGGCCCAGGCCCGTATCGCGGTGGGCCTTGGCAGCACCGGTCCGGTGGTCGCAATCGTCGCGACGCTACGCCATTGGAAGGGGCATCGCTTTCTCATATCGGCGCTTGGCGACCCCCGTCTCGCATCCGCAGAACTCGTGGTCGTCGGCGACGGGCCGCAAGAGCAGGCGTTGCGGGAGCAAGCCGTCACCGACAACGTCGCCAACCGGGTGCATTTTGCCGGCCGACAGAAGGATGTCGTGCCTTGGCTGCAGGCGTGCGATGTCTTTGCCCTTCCTTCCACCGGCCACGAGACGACGCCGCAAGCGATCCAACAGGCCCTTGCCTGCGGAATCCCGGTCGTGACCACACCCTCCGGGGCCGGCCTCGAACTCGTGCGCGACGGCGAAACCGGCCTGATCGTGCCGGCGAACGATGTGACCGCCCTTGCCGACGCGATCGTTCGCCTTCTGTCCAACCCTGACTTAGCGCGGCGGCTTTCCGACGCCGGCCGCAAGGACGTGGCGGCGAAGTTCACGGCAGCGGCGATGCTCGACGCCATGGAAGAGGTGTTGCAGAAGGCCGTTTCGGAAGCCCGCTAGACCCACCTCCTGCATCGCTCGCCGGCCACATCAAGCTTGGCACGCACATGCACATCATGCCCTGGAGTTGGCCGCAACTCTATCTGCATCTTGCGCTGGCTGGTTTCACGGATATCGAGCTGCATCCGTGCTTGGAGGACGAGCGAACGCACCTGCACGAAAAGCTGCTTGCACTGCCGATGAAATTCTACTGCCGGCGCCGCGCGCGCAAGGCGACCTCCGATGAGGAACGGAAATACTGGAAGACGGCGGCGGAACCAGGATCGCTTTACGCGCGCCGGCTCGTCATGTCGGCGCGAAATCCGAAATAGCTATCGCTTGGTCGCGCGAAACACGAGGCTGCGCGAGGCGAGCGCCGCCCAGCTGTTCGATTGCCTCACCACTTCGGCGGTCTCGTCGAACAGCGGCGGCTCGCGTTTTGCAAGCCGGTGCAAGTGAAGTGCGGTCGAGAGCCGGATAATCGGCCAAAATAGCACGGCTAATCCCGCCGCGCCCTTCTTGATGCGATCCGGGTAGAGTTGGATATTGGGAAATCCGGCCGCGCGCAGACCATAGTGCCAATATTGGAACGGCAAAGGCGCCACGTGCCCGCACAGCCGTCCCGCGTTCTCTGGTTTCGTGCTCGGACTCGGGAACATGGAATAGTGGCCGCTCGTCGCGAACGTGATGCGCGAGAGCATGTGCCCGACGTTCGGCACCGAGAACACGAGCGTCCCGCCCGGACGCAACACGCGCGCGATCTCTCCGAGCACGCGATAAGGAGTGCGCGTGTGCTCCATGACCTCGATCGCGACTACGGCGTCAAAGGCTGCTTCGGGGAATGGAAGTCCTTCATCGACATTGCAGCGTGTGAATGAGACCCCTTCAGCGGAGAAAGGCGCCGCGTCGATATCGCAGGCCGATAGCCCTAGGCCGGGTTTCAGCCCGCGCCGCGCGCGTTCCTCGGCGAGAAGCCGTGTGAGATAGCCGCTGCCGGCACCCATATCGAGGATCTCGCCGTCGATCTTTCCCGCCTGTCGCAGTAGCGAGACGACGAGCTTGTTGGTCACTCGATGCGAGGCCGGACCGACGGACATGGAGCCTACCTGGACGAAAAATCGACGAGCCGACCCGTGCGCAAATGGTGCCCCCGGCCCGAGTCGAACGGGCACTGCCTTGCGACAACCTGATTTTGAGTCAGGCGCGTCTACCAGTTCCGCCACGGGGGCTCGGGGCGGATCATAGCCAGCGACGCGTGCGCGGCAAGGGATTCGGCCGCGCGTCGCTGCGTCAGCGCAGCACCTGGATTTCCACCTGCGCGATACCGCGCCCGATCATGCCGAGCGCGCTCGCCGCACCGCGCGAGACGTCGATGATCCGTCCGCGCACGAACGGCCCGCGATCATTGATCCGCACCACGACCGAATGCCCGCTCCTCACGTTGATCACGCGCACGCGCGTGCCGAACGGCAGATTGCGGTGCGCGGCCGTTAAGTCGCCAGGCCGGAACGTCTCGCCGTTCGCGGTGCGGCCCGCGTGGCTGTAGTAGGAGGCTTGGCCGCGCGACGAGGACTGCGCCTGGGCGAAATCGGCAAAGCTCACCAGCGCCGCGACGATTGCCAGATACTGGCTGACCGACCGCATCTGTTACTCCCGATCGATCGGCAGTCCGCCCCCTCTTCTCCGACCGGTGCAGCGCCGCGGCACTCGCCGCGCTTCCGCCGGTGTGGAAACTAGCCCGCGGCGCGAAGGTTCCGCGCAACGTGGACTCAGGCGGCCCGCCGCGTTATGCCGCCGCCCGTGACCGGCATGGCACCCCTTTCGCAACGCATCCGCACCAACCCGCTTTCGGTCGCAGGCTTCGGCATCGCTGCCGCCGCCGCGGCCACGCTCGCCGGCGCCTGGTTCTTCCAGCTCGCGCTCGGACTCGACCCCTGCCCGCTCTGCCTCGACCAGCGAGTGCCCTACTACATCACCGTGCCGCTAGGCTTCCTGGTGGGCTGGCTCGGGCGCGATCCATCGCGCACGCTGCTCGCGCGTCTCGGCCTTGTCATGCTTGGGTTCGTGCTGCTCGTGGGCGCGGGCTACGGCGCCTATCACGCCGGCATCGAATGGGGGTTCTGGGAAGGCCCCGCCGCGTGCGCGGGCGGCGCACCGTCCACGCCGGCCGGCGACATTCTCTCCTCGCTCAAGGGAACCCAGCGCGTCATCTCCTGCAGCGAAGCGGCGTGGCGCTTTCTCGGCATCTCGCTCGCCGGCTACAACGTGCTGATCGCGGGCGCCCTTGCCTTGCTCGCGTTTGCCGCGGCGTATGGCCGTCGCGCGCGCGCCGCGTAGTCGGCCGCTTCATGGGGGGTTCAATGAAAATCCGCGCCGCCGTATTGAATGCAACGGGCGTCCCGCCGCCCTATTCGGAGTCCAAACCCGTCTCAATCGAGACCATCGACCTCGACGACCCGGGCGCGGGCGAGGTGCTGGTGAAGATCGCGGCCGCCGGGCTCTGTCACTCGGATCTGTCGATCATCAACGGCGACCGCCCGCGCCCGATGCCGATGGTGATCGGCCACGAGGCGGCAGGCATCGTCGCGAAGCCCGGCCCCGGCGTCGACGATCTGAAGCAAGGCGATCACGTCGTCATTGTCTTCATGCCGAGTTGCGGCCGCTGCATCCCCTGTGCCGAAGGCCGCCCTGCTTTGTGCGAGCCGGGCATTGTCGCTAACACGGCGGGCACGCTGATCTCCGGCGTGCGCCGGCTGAAGCGCAACGGGAAAGAGATCAATCATCAGGTCGGCGTGTCGGCGTTCGCGGAATACGCCGTCCTTTCGCGCAACTCGCTGCTCAAGGTGGACGCCGCGCTCCCGCTCGACATCGCGGCACTGTTCGGTTGCGCCGTGCTCACTGGCATGGGCGCGGTCGTCAACAGCGCGAAGGTCACAGCCGGCAGCACCGTCGCCGTGGTGGGCCTCGGCGGTGTGGGCTTGAGTGCCGTGCTCGGCGCGCTCGCCGCGGGCGCTTCCCGTGTCGTCGCCGTCGATCTCCTCGACCATAAGCTTGCGCTCGCGCGCCAGCTCGGCGCGAGCGACGCGTTCAATGCGAGCATGCCGAACGTCGTCGAAGAAATCCGCGCCGCAACCGGCGGCGGCCTCGAGTACGTGATCGAAACCGCCGGCGCCGCCGACGCCATGGCGACCGCCTACAGGATCACGCGCCGCGGCGGCACGACGGTCACGATCGGCCTGCCGCCGCCCGATGCGACGCTCGCCGTTCCGCTCGTGAACATGGTGGCCGAGGAGCGCACGGTGAAAGGGAGCTACATCGGCAGCTGCGTGCCGCTGCGCGACCTGCCGCGTTACATTTCGCTCTATCGCCAGGGACGATTGCCGGTCGATCGGCTGATGACCGACCGCATCAAGCTCGACGACATTAACGTCGGCTTCGAGCGCCTCCGCCGCGGCGAAGCGGTGCGGCAGGTCATCATGTTTTAATGCGCGCCTGGAGGCCGAGACGAGTTCGGTGGTGATCCGGAACGGTGGGGCCGCCCTTACAATCGCAGGCCGTTCGCGTTTGGCGCGGGTCACGAAAGGGCTGCCTGGCTACGGTTAAGTATACTTGACGTTATCGTTTTTGATAACTAATATACGACTTATGAGACGTAGTCAGCTGTCGCAGAAGTTCATTGAGGCAGACCGAAACGGCGTCTGGGCGTTTACCCCGACGACGTTCTCGGCCCTCCTCGGTGACGTCGAACCCAACTACCTCAGGCTGATGATGAAGCGCTTGGCGGATCAAGGCGTGCTGACCAGGGCGGCGCGCGGCGTCTATGTGAATCCTCACGCACGTTCGATGCCAGCAGACGTGCGAGGCGGGCTCATTCGGTTCCTTCGACCGCGCGAGATCAGTTACGTAAGCTTGGAGTCCAAATTGTCGGAGGCCGGAGTCATCTCTCAAGTCACGACGGCTCTAACATGCATGACGACCGGCTCTCCTGGGCGTTTTGATACCCCTTGGGGGGTGGTCGAATTCACCCACACCGATCGCGGCATCGAACTCGGTGCCGACGTGTACGTGCGAAACGATGGGGTGCTTGAGGCCGATGTCGAAAGAGCGGCGCGCGACTTACGCCGTGTGGGCAGAAATGCGAACTTGATCGACGAAGATAGCCTTGCCGAAGCGATCTCCGAAGAGAGGCATCATGAACAGCAAGGCTACAAGCCTTAAGAGCGTGGTCAGCGACTTCATGGTCCGGCGTGGCATTCCTGGTGAGATGGAACAAAATCTCGTCAAGGAAGCAATCCATCTTCATCTGTTATCGGCGCTTTCAGACGCGGGTATTCTACGTCATGTTGTGTTTCAGGGTGGGACTTCGCTTCGACTTTGTTATGGCGGAGAGCGCTACAGCGAAGATCTCGACTTCGTCTGCGGCAAATCCGGCTCCTATCTGGACAAGATCGAATTCGACAAGTTGATTCGAGATGCATTAGAGGCAACAAAGTACTCGTTGCAACGTGATTTCGACATCGGTTCAGATCAGATCACGTATAAGCAACCCGCACATCCGATGGCGATCAAGGGCGCCGCCGTTGCCGTGGCCGCGTGGCAAATCGTAGTGCCCATCAGTGAGACTCCGCGGTCTTCAAAATCACGCATCAAGATCGAATTCGCAAATGTGCCGTCCTACGACAACGCCCCTCGCGTCGCGCGCGTTACGCCGGGACTGGTGCAGATTCAGGACGTCATCTTAGCCGTCGAAAGCACAAACGAAATCCTTGCCGATAAGGCAGTCGCGTTGACGGCTAGAGAAGCCCTGAAATATCGCGATATTTGGGACGCTTGGTACCTTACCAATAGGTTGAATGCGCAAATTGATCGCGACATCATCCAGCGCAAATTCATCGACTACGGAACCACAGATGTCGAAACAAAGGCCAAGCGCAGGATCGAAGAAATTGCAATGGAATCCACCGCTAGGTCGTTTCTCGACGAGATGAAAAGATTTTTACCGGCGAAGCGCGTTGCGGAAATCACTGACGCTGGTTTGCACAATGCGATCCTGGCCAAAAGCGGAGAGCTAATCGGACGGGGCGTTCTTCCTGCGTCATCCCATGAACTCCGATGAGCGTAAGGCCACCTCGTGATGCGCGACACATGTCGGGGATGACATGCTTTATGGATCCAGTTCGGTATCCCAGTAGAGATAATCGAGCCAACTCTCGTGCAGGTAATTCGGCGGGAACAGCCGACCGTTGCGGTGCAGATCGCTGACCGACGGCTGGAACGGTTTCTGCGCCGGCCACATGCCGGACTCGCGCGGCGCAAGCCCGCCCTTCTGCAAGTTACAGTCCGAGCAGGCCGTGACCACGTTGTCCCACGTCGTGTGACCGCCGCGCGAGCGCGGCACGAGATGGTCGAACGTCAGATCCTCGCGCGCACCGCAATATTGGCAGGAGAAACGGTCGCGCAGAAAAACATTGAACCGCGTGAACGCCGGATGCCGCGCCGGACGCACGTAGCTCTTCAGCGACACGACGCTCGGCAGCATGATTTCGATCGAAGGGCTGTGCACGGCCTTGTCGTAGAGCGCGACGATGTTCACGCGCTCGAGGAACACCGCCTTGATCGCGTCCTGCCACGACCACACCGACAGCGGATAATAGCTCAGCGGCCGGTAATCAGCGTTGAGCACCAGCGCCGGCCAGCCCCCGGCTGATATCGCCACGTTCACGAACGACTCCCTGAACCGCCGGAGGCAATTCGGGAGGTGAAAGACGCCCGTGCTTCCGGTAAATCTTGTTGCGCCTAATATATCGGGTCGATGTCGGTCTTGTGAAGCGCGCCGGCAAAGCGCTTTTCGGCGAAAGCCTGCCCCGGACCTGATCCGGGGCGGGCACCGGTTCGCCGTAACAAGCGTGGCAAGCCAAAATGTCTCACCGGCCGCGGACGGCGCGCGTCAGGAACATGCCTCCGTGGCGCAAGCCGTCTGCGTCAATTCCGTGCCCGACACCATGCGACAAGTGCCATTCCACCGGCACTTCCGCAGCCGACAGAAGATTGGCCGAGATAAACAAACCCTGTGCCGGAATGAGATCGTCCTGCGTTCCATGCACGAGCAGCACCGGCGGCTTCGCGCGTATTTCGGCGCGCGCGCGCTCCGGCCCGCCGTCCCCCTCCGGCGTGACATAAAGACCCGAGTAACCGACGATCGCGGCCGGCGCCTTGGCGCGCCGCAGTCCTGCATGCAGCGCCATCATCGTTCCCTGGCTAAAGCCGACAAGCGCGAGCGCTTCCGGCGGCAATCCGCGCCGCGCCAATTCCGCGTCGAGGAAACTCTGCAGCACGGGTGCGGCCTTATTCACGCCTTGCCAACGCTCGTCGGGATTGCGGAACGTAAGCTCGAACCATTGTCGGCCCGCGGGTGCGCCCGCGCACGGCTCCGGCGCGTGCGGCGAGACGAACGCGGCATCCGGCAGGAGCGCCTGCCATTCCTGGCCGAGCGCGATCAGGTCGTTGCCGTCCGCGCCATAGCCGTGCAGGAAAACGACGAGCTGCCGCGCTTTCCCGGAACGCGGCTCGAGTCGCGGGCCGTCGAGGGCAGCGGCCATCACGGAATTCCCTTCATGCTGATTGGATGGGGACGGCGTCGCGCCGCTTGACCGCGCGATAATAGGACCAGAGCACGCACGCCGCCACGCCGCGATAGGGGCGCCACGCCTCGGCGAGCCTCTCCAGTTGCTTCGCAGTCGGCCGCCTGCGCTTCTTGAAGCCGATGCGCGCGGCTTCCTGGAGCGCGAGATCGCCCGCGGGAAACGCGTCCGCGTGGCCGATGCAGAACAGGAGATAGATGTCGGCGGTCCAGGGGCCGATGCCCTTGAGCGCGACGAGCGCCGCATGCGCCTCCTCGGCCGGCATGTCGCCGAGTGCATCAAGATCGATCGCGCCGTCGCGCAACGCGCGCGCGATATTCCGGTAAGTCTTGATCTTGGGCATCGAAAGCCCGGCGCGTTGCAGTTGCGGCGTGCGCGCCGAGAGCACCGCGTGATGGTCGAGCGGATCGAACCGGGCCACCAGCCGGCCCCAGATCGCCGCGGCGCTCGCGGTTGATAGCTGCTGCGAGCAGACGATCGAGGCGAGACCCGGGAAACCGCCGGGCCGCCGCCGCAGCGGCGGCGGTCCGCCGACCGCGAGCAGCTCAGCCATGCGCGGATCACGTTCGATCAGCCTGGCCAATGCGGTTGCGAGATCAGCTTCGGTTTCGAGACGCGAGGGCATTCTCTTACATGTCATTGTCGGGCTTGACCGGGCAATCCATAAAGTCATTCGGCACACTTTGGATATGACAAAATAGATGCCGATCTTCCGCTTCGCCCCCTCGCCCAACGGCTACCTGCATCTCGGGCACGCGCTTTCCGCGCTGCTCAATCACGCCATGGCGCGGAAGGCGGGCGGCCGCCTGCTGCTGCGCATCGAGGACATCGACCCGACCCGCTGCCGGCCGGAATTCGAGCAGGCGATCTACCAGGACCTCGCCTGGCTCGGGATCGAATGGGAACAGCCGGTGCGCCGGCAGTCCGAGCATTTCGACGAGTACCGCGCGGCGCTCGAGCGGCTGGAGCGCGAGGCGCTCGTCTATCCTGCGTTCGAGAGCCGCGCCGAGATCGCGCGCCTCATCGCGGCGCGTGAAGCCGCGACCGGAAAGCCGTGGCCGAACGATCCCGACGCCGCGCCACTCTACCCCGGCAACGCCGGCATGGTTGCGCCGCAGGAGCGCTCGCGCCGCCGTGCGTCCGAGCCGTACGCGCTGCGCCTCGATCTCGCCAAAGCGCTCGCTCGCGTCGACCTTCCGCTCACGTGGAGCGAAACCGCACGCGGAGAAGTCCTCAAGATCACGGTTCAACCCGCGCGTTGGGGCGATGTGATCCTCGGCCGCAAGGAGACGCCCGCGAGCTATCACCTCGGCGTAGTGCTCGACGATGCGCTGCAAGGCGTCACCCACGTCGTGCGCGGGCTCGATCTCTACGAGTCCACCGCGGTGCACCGGCTATTGCAGGAACTGCTCGGCCTTCCCGCGCCCGTCTATCACCACCACCGGCTCGTGCTCGACAAGGACGGAAACAAGCTTGCCAAACGCGATGCGTCGACGACGCTGCGCGATCTCCGCGCCACCGGCTGGACACCCGAGGACGTGCGCCGCGCCGTCGGGCTCTAGCGCGTGATCCCGAAAAAGCCTGCCCCGGACTTGATCCGGGGTGGGAACCGGTTTTCGG
>JBBDYN010000057.1:28904-66019 GCA_040901465.1 Xanthobacteraceae bacterium | reverse complement strand
CCCCCCCCCCCCCCCCCCCCCCCCCCCCCCCCCCCCCCCCCCCCCCCCCCGGGTCGGGTGACCGCGTGCGGCATACCCCCCACCCGGCTCGCGGCTTCGCCGCTCGCCACCCTCCCCCGCAAGCGGGGGAGGGATTTCGTGATCGGCTAGCGCCCGCCGCGCGAGACGCGCTCGATTTCGGCCCGCACCATCCGCTCGACCAGCCCCGGCAGGTTTTCCTCGAGCCATTGCTTGAGCATCGGCCGCATCATTTCCTTGACGAGGTCCTCGAGCGTCCGCGAGTTTTCGGCCAGCACCGTCGTCGCGAGCGAGTTGAAGGCGGCCGACACGGCGGCGGTCGAGGACGGCGACATGAGATCAGAGTCCTTCATGGCGAGCCCCCGTCTAGGAGCGGGCGCGGTGACCGGCGCGGGCGGTTCCGCAGGCATCGGCATGACCTGGTGGCGCTGCTCCTCGCGGAACATCACGTCCGAGCCGCGCACAGTCGTAAAGGCGGGCGCCGGCCCGGGCTCGACCGGCTCGGTCAGCTCCAGGATATCGGCATTGCCGGGCTGCGCGTCGCGGGCGGCGAGAAGCGCATCGATATCGGACTGACCGAGCTCGACCCCCGGCTTCGCCATGGGCGCGGCAGGCGCTCCGGCGACCGGCGCTCCCGCCTGCTGCGGGTTGCTGCTGTCGTCTGCAATGATCCTGCGGATGGAGGCGAGTATTTCCTCCATCGAGGGCTCCGGAACCCTGGCAGTTTTGGACATGGCCCGCGCCGCTCCGACCGAATCCGTATCCCTACCCGGAATCTGCCGGGAGAGAATCGCCGCCGCAACAGAGAATCAGTATGTCATTGTGGATGCAAGGCGCAATGCGGAACCAGGTGCGTGATTCGATTCGGTCAGCGGCCGTCGGGCGTGCGGACGCCGAACCAGCTGTCGCGGACCTGATTGTAGTGCACCTCGGGTGCATAGGCCTGCACCCGGAGCCGCAGCTGTTCGGCGCTCAACCGGCCGACCGCGGACAATAGTGAATAGGAGTTCACCACGCGATCACGCTCGGCGGTGATGAGCGCCGACCGGGCGCTCACGAGTTCGGCCTGGGCGTTCAAGACGTCGAGCGTGGTGCGCTGCCCGACCCGGTATTCTTCCTGCACGCCGTTGAGCGCGATTTGCGCGGCGTTGACTTGGGCTTGCGCCGCTTCCACCTGAAAGCGCGAGGCGGCAAGAAGACCAAAGGATTGCACGACCGCCGCCCGTACCTCATCGCGCGTCACGTCGGCTTCGAGACGGCGCTGGCCGAGCGTCTCCTTCGACTCGCGAATGCGCGAATATTCGCCGCCGCCCTGATAGATCGGCACGGTCAGGCGGCCGAACACCGAGGCGTCGGCGGTTTTGTCCACGCCCAAGCTCGGGTCATGGCGCCGCGATACGTTGCCCTCGAGTGAAATAATGGGCAGCAATTCGCCTTCCGCGACCTTCACCTGCAAGCTCGCCGCGTCGACGCCGTAACGCGCCGCAGCAATCGCCGGATGCTGTCCCTCGCTCGCCGCGATGGCTGCGTCGAGCGCTCGCGGCAAGCGCTGTTCCACCGGGCGCGCCGCCACGAGCTTGCGCGGCTCGATCCCGATGTCGCGGCGAAACGCCGCGCGCGATGCGTTGAGTTGCGCCTGTGCACCGCTCAGCAAGGACTCCGCCTGCGCGACGCGCGCCTCGGCCTGGGCGACGTCGGTGCGCGTCAACTCACCGACTTCGAATCGATCGCGCGTAGCGCGCAATTGCTCGCGCAGGGCTTCGAGGTTCTGCCGCTGCAGATCGACGATCGCGGTATCGCGCAACACGTCCATGTAGGACGTGACCGCGTCGAACAGGACGTTTTGCTCGGTGTTGCGGAGCGTTTCGCGCGCGCCGAGGACCTGCGCCTCGGCGGAACGAGTCTGGTTCACGGTGCGGAACCCGCTGAAGACGTCCTGGGTCACCGTGAGACCGTAGCCGCGCGGACGGACGGTGCCCGACGTCGTGACGCCAGCCTTGGTTCGCGTACGCGACCAAACGATGCCGGCGTCGGCACCGGCCGATACCTGAGGCCGGAAGCCGGAGAGCGCCTGCGGCACCTGCTCGTCGACGACGCGGCTTGCCGCGCGCTGGGCGTTCAGGGTCGGATTGTTTTGATAGGCTTGCGCCAGCGCCTGTTCGAGGGTTTGCGCCGTCGCCCCAGGCGCGCCCAAGGCGAACGCCGTCGCGAGCCCAAACACGGCGGCCGCCGGCCGCCCCGCTCCGTACCCACGACGCATCGCTTCACCCCGTGACCGCCGCCGCACTGTTTTCAGGTTTTTTGTGTGCGACGGCGTCAACAAGATAGAGGCCCGCCTGCGCCGGGAAAACCGCCGGAACCGTCGCAGGGGACGTTTTCCCCATCACAGAGGCAGGAAGGCCACAGTTATTTGGCGCTATTCTGGGCAGCTTAGAAAATAAAGTCTGCGGGAGCCGCAAAGCCGGGAAGCATCGGCACGGCGGCGTCGAAAAGCGGCCGCCGGCTCACCACACCGACAGTGCGGTAATGCAAGGTCGCGCGCCCCAACGGGCCGTCCCGGATGACGGCAATCAACCGTCCCCCTTCCCTCAACTGGGACAACAACGCATCGGGGACGAGTTGCACCGAGCCGTTGAGCAGGATCGCGTCGTAGGGTCCTGCTTCGGGCACCCCGCTTTGCGGCAGGCCCGTAACAACCTCGATATTGGCGATGCCAAGATCGGCCAAGGTCCGTCGCGCGGCGAGCGCGAGTTCTTCGTCTTCGTCAATGGCAATGACGTGGTCCGCGAGTCGCGCCAACAAGGCGGACGAATAGCCGGTCGCGCAACCGACATCGAGGACGCGTTCTTCGCCCGACAATTCGAGCGCCTGAATGAGCTTGGCGAGCACCATCGGCTCCACGAGATAACGCGCCGGCCGGCCGGCCGCGGCGTCGCGCACAGCCAGGTCGTCATCGAGATAGGCAAGCCCCGCCCGTTCCGCCGGCACGAAACGCTCGCGCGGCAGTTCGAGCATCGCGGCGATGAGGCGCGGGTCGGTCACGTCGTTCGGGCGGATCTGGCTGTCCACCATGGACTGCCGCAGCCGAGTGAAGTCGATCATCGTGCCCTCGGAAAATGCATGCCGCCGTGCCGGACGAGGAATGATCCAGCGTTTGCCAAAAGGCAAGGTCGCCATTGTTGTTGGGGCGCGCGTTTGCTATCAGGGCCCGCTTCCGGGGGGCAGCCTCCGGCGGCAAAGACGGCCACGTGGCGGAGTGGTTACGCAGCGGACTGCAAATCCGTATACCCCGGTTCGATTCCGGGCGTGGCCTCCAAATCCGCGCGTGCCTGGTTGCGATACAGCCTTTTTTTCATGAGCGATTTCTTCGCAGGGGCGCGGGGTCGACAAACTCCTCGCGTTGCGCCCATGATGCTTCGCTGCCTGGGCGCCGAAATCGAATGAGAGGCGTGCGAGGGGAGTGAGCGGGGTGAGCAAGCCGTCCGCGGAAATTTGGCCGTTCGAGCCGAGGCCGGGGCCGCAATCGGCATCCGCCCTCGCCGCGCCGAAAGTCGATGGACGTTCACTCGACGAGCTTGCGAGCGGTGAAGTCAAGCTGCCCCTTGCCTCCCTCGTCTTGATCAATTTCAACTATGCCCAGTTTGTCGGCGCGGCGATCGACTCGATCCGCGCGCAGGATTATCCGCGGCTCGAAGTCGCGGTGATCGACAACGCTTCGACCGACAACAGCAGGGAAGTGATTGCGAAGCATGTCGGCGGCGATGCGCGGTTCAAGATCATTCACGCGGATCGAAACGAATTTGTCATGGGCGCGGCGCTGCGCGGGCTCGCGGCAACGTCGGGTGAATTCGTTGGCTTCATCGACGCGGACGATTGCCTGTTCAGCAATTTCGTCTCGACGCACGTGCAGGTGCACCTGGCGCTACCGCGCAGCGTTGCCTTCACCTCCAGCAACGTCGTCGAGATCGCAGTTGACGGGGCGATGCTCGCCGGCGGCCGCAAACAAGTCGCATACAAAGTGGACCCGGCAAAACGTGGATTGCGCGCGGAAGATACTGTTCCCCGGCTTGCGACCATCCCGGACGACGCATACGAACGGCTGGGATCGAGCGTCGTCAGCCTCAGTCACACCAAGAAGGGCTGGCTGTGGTCGACCGGGTCAGCGAACTTCTATCGCCGTTCGCTGCTCGAATTCGCGCGCCCGCGCTGCGGCGTCGACGCGCTGAACATTTTGTCGGCGGACGGCTATTTCGCGCGCTTCTGCCATTGGCTCGCGGGTTCGGCGATGATCGAGCGGCCGCTATCGGCGTACCGCATTCATGGCGCCAACCTGTTCGGCCAGACTCCGAGCATGACCGGCTTCCTGGGCGGCACCGGCCGCGCGGAGAATTGGCTACCGCGTCGGCGGCGCGAATTGCTGCGTGCCGTGCTCGAACGCGCCGACGAAATTTCCAAACGCACCGAGCCCGGCCGCTTCTGGGGCATCCTCGACCAGGCCATCGACGCGCTGCGGGGCCCGCGGCGCGACGAGTTCAGGGGGGAACAGGTTCTCGCCGCGTTCGCCGAGAACCTCTCGTTGCTCGTCAAGACGTTCGGGCTTCGCCCGACGCTAGCCGAGCTTCGTCATCGACTTCCGTTCGGCGCCGTCCGCTCAATCATGCGGCGTGCAAATCAGGGCCAAATTCCCGCGGCCGTACGTTCGGCCTTGCGGGCCGCGGAGGCCCGGCACGTGCTCCGCACGATCCTGCTCCGGTGACGAGGGAATTCATTGGCTTGGCAAGGGAGCGAGCGGCGTTTATATGCGTGACTTCGGGCTTGGCCCGTTCCCCGGTAGCTCAGTGGTAGAGCAATCGACTGTTAATCGATCGGTCGCTGGTTCGAATCCGGCCCGGGGAGCCACTGCACAATGATTCCAAGCGAGCGAACGCAGTCACTATCGACCGGCGGGTTCTTGTCCAGGCCACACCATGCGGAGAAACGACGACAAACCAGCCGGTAATCGTGCCGCGCCGCGGGTTTGCATTGGTATGCCCGTTCTGAATGCGGAAATGACAATTGCGCTCGCGCTCAACGATCTGATTGCGCAGACATTCCGCGATCTCGAAATTTTGGTGTTCGATAACGCGTCGCAAGACCGGACCGTTGAAATCGCGACGGAGTTCGCAAGGCGTGACGCGCGCGTGCGCGTCATCGGCTTCGATCAGCGCGTGGATATTCTCGAGAGTTTCAAGCGTGCTCTACAGAATTCTCGCGGAGAGTATTTCATGTTCGCTCCGGCGGACGATCGCTGGTATCCGCGCTTCGTCGAGCAAGCGGTCGCACTTTTGGACGCACGTCCGGAAGTGGCAGCTTGTTGCTGCCGGATCGCGTATGTGAGCGACCGACGATTTCGGTATATCTCGACGGGTACGCGACCACTGACCGGCTCGCACCGCCATCGATTACGCAGCTATTTCGCCGACCCGGCAGAGAACGGGCGCGCGTTCGGCGTTTACCGGCGGGCGGCGATGATGGGAAAGTTTCCCGGTGTGTGGTTTCCCGGTTGGGATTTCGTGCTTGTCGCCCGGACGCTTGCCCATGGAAACCATGCCGAACTGCCCGTCGTACTGATGGAGCGGGATCTCACTCCGCTCAAGAACTACATTGCCGAATTCGACCGATATTATGCCGGCCGCTGGCCGCGCTGGCTCCCGCTGTTGCCGGTTGCGCGCGCAATGTTCCGCCGGCCGGCAGCGCCCTTCGACCTCGGCCTATTTTGGAATCTCCTTGTCTTCGTTCTTCGCTCGCACGTCACGTACGCGGTCCATCGCGCGCGCCGGTGGGGACCTTTCGTCAAGCGTTTCGACGAGTTCGTTCGGCTCGATCGATGGCCGGTCAACGCGCCGCTGCGCGCGGCCGCTCAGCAGCCCAATGCGACAACGGATGGCGAGAGCCCGAGCGCGCCAAGGTCCTCACGAATTTCAGCCTGATAAATCGGATTCATCGCCACGACTAGGTCCGGCGGCAGGCCGCGCAGTGCTTCCGGCGCCAGAATTCGATGGCCCGAACCAGGGAGATAACGCCCTTGCTTGAACGGATTCTTATCGACGACCAACAACCTGTCGGAGCTAATTCCGAGAGCCGTCAGAAATGCGACCGCCTTCGAGCCGCCGCCCCAAATCGCGATGCGCTTGCGTGAGGCGTCGGCCGCAGCAATCGCCTCGCTCCACTGCCGAACCTGTTTCTCCGCGCGCTCGCGAAACTCTCGCGCGAGCGCGATCGTCCGATCGAGATCGTGTTCGATCGGATATTGATCCTGTCCCTTCTGCGTCGCTGGCATCGCGTATTGCACGATGTATTGTCCTCCATAGACCAGCGCCAAATCGACAATCTCAAACTTGTTGCGGCGAAACAGCCGTGCGTGACTTCCCGCCGTGAGGTAGCCGGCGTGCTCGTAATAGACGTCCCAGAACGCGCCCTCGGAAAATATTCGGAGCGCCTCAGGAGTCTCGAAGACGACATGGACATCGCGCCGATCGCCGATCATCTCCCGGATCGAGGCGACAAATTCTCCAACGGAACCAATATGTTCCAGAGTATGACGGCAGAGGACGACATCGGCGAGTCGGTGGTAATGCTGCGGGCCAAACGTATCGGCAACGAACGACAAGCCGGCGCGCCGATCATCGCCCAGCCGGTCGTCGCGAAATGCAGGATCGATGCCCGTACCGCTGCAGCCGCTGACGCGGCAGAGTTCAGCCAGAAACTCGCCTTTGCCGCACCCGATTTCCAGTACGCTTCGCCCCGGCTTCAGGCCGCACCGGTCGGCGATCTCACGGGCGAATGCACGGGCAAACGCGCCAAACGTCTCCGAGAAATGTTGCGACTCTTCAAATCTGCCTGAGTACGCCGCCAATGCCTGATCGAACATTCGGTTGAAGATGAAGCCGCATTGGCGGCAGAGCGCGAGTTCCAGGTCGCGTTTCGGGTACCCGATGGCCGAGGCCGCATCATCCAGCAAGGCGGTGCTGTGAACCGGAATCCGTTCGGCGCGGTACATCGTTTCCGCGCCAGCGGCGCCGCAGGCGGGGCACGCGATTTCCAAGCTCACAGAATTTCCACGTCTGGCAACGGCACAACAAGGCGCACGCCTTTCTTCCGCAAGGGTTCAAGGCTCGCCACAATCTCGTCGCGCAAGTTCCAAGGCAGAATAAGGATTACGTCCGGCGGTTCCGCGAGCAGGCGCTCGAGCGAACAAATCGGAACTTTCACGCCCGGCACCCGGCGGCCCTGCTTGTGCGGATTGCGGTCAACGACATACCGAATGACGCGTTCACCCAGGCCTACATGATTTAGGAGCATCGTGCCCTTGGCCGCAGCGCCATAGGCGGCGATCGAGCAGCCTTCGGATGCAAAGCCCGTAAGAACACTGCGAATGCGCGCGACCGACCGCGCGACTTGCTTCGCAAACGTAGCAAGCGCGGAGCCATCGGCAATTCCTGCGCGCGCTTCTGCCGCCAACTGATCCGACACGTTGCGCGACGGACTGACGTCACGGGTGAAATGCAATCGAAGCGATCCGCCTTGCAGGGGCGCCTCCTTGACGTCGACGAGTTCCAGCCGGTGACGCCGGAAAAGCGCTGCGATACTGGTCGCCGAAAAATAGCTCGCATGCTCATGATAGATCGTGTCGAACTGACCTTGAGCGACAAGGCTGGCGAGCGAGTGCACTTCAACGACCGCGGTCCCGCCGGGCGCCAGCAGCGAGGCCACGCCGGCGACGAAGTCGTGAGGATCGGGCACATGGGCGACCACGTTGTTCGCGATGACGAGGTCGGGTTTGACCCCGCGCGCCACCAGCTCACGCGCGAGATCGAACGAAAAAAAAGATTCCAGCAACGGTACGCCGGCTTCGCGCGCCGCCGCCGCAGGAATCGGCGCTGGCTCGATTCCCAGGACGGAGATTTCACGCGCGGCGAAGTGGCGGAGCAGACCCCCGTCATTGCACGCAAGCTCAACAACGAGGCTGTTCTTGCCGAGGCCGTAGCGCGAACTCAGCTCCTCCGCATTGACTTGGGCTGCTTCCGCAAGCGTGGCGGAAACCGAGGATAAGTAGACATAATCCGGCCCGAACAGCCGCGACGGGCTCAGTGTATCGAGAAGCTGGGCCAACCCGCAGCCCGCGCAAAACGCCAGTGCAAGCGGCTCCCGCGCATCGACAGCGGCCGCGTCGGCAGGGGCAAAGCCATCAGACAGCGGCATCATGCCGAAATCGACCACCGGACGGAGACCGGGGCGGCCGCAAGCCCGGCAGCGCGCAGCCTTACAGCGCGCCGCGAATTCGGGAGCGCGTGTGCCGCGGTCGAGATCAGGACGCAACGATCTTCGCCTTCATGGGAGCGCCACGAGCCGAGCGAAGTTCGTCGTCAAGTTCGCCTGCCTTGATCCGCGCAAGCAGGTGTGCCCGGCGCTGATACATGACACCTTCGAATTCGTCGGTGCCAATTGGCATTCGGATCAACAACTGCGCGACGGATTGTGCGCCAGCGTTGACGGTCCACTGCGGCTTGAAATGCGGTAAGGCTCGCCGAAGGCGCGCGAAGTCGACACGGTAGGATCGCTTGTCCGGCTCGGCGCCGGGCGCAAACGTGATCGCGCTGTTTGGCACCGCCGTCGCGACAACATCCGCCAAGTCGCGAATGCGGACATTGCCGCCGTCACTTCCAACGTTGCAGGTGCCGACGGCAAACGCCGCTGCCGGCGCGTCGAGAAAAGCGGCAAAAACCTGGGCGATGTCCTTGACGTGGACCAACGGGCGCCAGGCCGAGCCGTCGGACTTCAGATAGATTTGCCCGGTCGCGCACGCCCATGCGACCAGGTTGTTGAGCACCAGATCGAAGCGCAAGCGCGGCGAGTCGCCAAATGCGGTCGCGCAACGGAGCGACAGAACGGTCATGCCCGCCGCGGCGAGACGGGCGATGTCTCGCTCAGCCGCGACCTTCGAGCGCCCATACGCAGTGATCGGCCGAAGTGACCAATCCTCGCTGACAAGCTCATCGCCTGCGACGCCATAGTTGCTGCACGACGAGGCGAACAGGAACCGTCGCACGCCGGCTTGTCGGGCGCATTCGGCGAGTCGGACGGTTGCATGATGATTGATGGCAAAGGTCAGGTTCGGGTCGATCTCTCCAAGCGGATCGTTCGAGAGGCCCGCCAAATGAATGATCGCATCGAAACCGGCGAGGTCGCCCACCTCCAGGTCGCGGATGTCCTTGCTGATCGTCTTGACCGGCGGCAATGACGCATCGCGCGGAAACGAGCACGCACGATACAGATCGATGTCGAGGCCCGTCACATCGTGTCCCGCGGCCCCGAGCATGGGTGTCAGCACGGTCCCGATGTAACCGCGATGGCCGGTTACGAGGATGCGCATGCTCGCTTTTCCCATGTTGCCCAGGGACGCTGTCCGGTGTCCCAGAGTTTGCGCACCTGCTTCAAGTCCGCCGGCGTATCGACGCAAGCCCAAAACCCGGTGTGCCGATACGCCATAAGCTCGCCGTCGCGCGCGAGTTGTTCGAGCGGGCCCCTCTCCCATTCGGTGGCATCGCCCTCGACATAATCGAATATGGCCGGCTCCAATACGAAGAATGCGCCGTTGATCCAGCCGTCCTGGTCGTGCGGTTTCTCGCTGAACTCGGTCACGCGATTGCCGTCGAGCGTGAGCCGGCCGAAGCGCGGCGGCGGCCGCACCGCGGTGACGGTGGCTAGACGTCCATGACCCGCGTGAAAATCGGCAAGCTTCCGCAGGTCGACGTCGGAAATGCCGTCCGCCCAGGTGAGCATAAAAGTTCGATCGCCGAGATATGGTTGAAGGCGCTTGATGCGTCCGCCGGTCATCGTTGGTCCACCGGTCTCGACCAATTCGACGCTCCCGAATGGCCCCGCTCCGCCGGCACGGAGCTCGGCGACGAACCGCTGGATCGCATCGCCGCCATGTCCGAGTGCAATCACGAAATCGCGGAAGCCGTAGGTCACGTAGTGCATCATGATGTGCCAAAGGATCGGCCGGCCCCCGATCTCAACCAGCGGCTTGGGAGTGCCTTCCGAGCCGCCGAGCCGCGACCCTTGGCCGCCGGCAAGTATTGCCGCCTTCATGACCGACTCGACTGGTCGTGGCCGACGCGCGCGGATCGGACAAGCATTGGTTTCGTGTCGTGGCTTCGCTACCCAGACGTCAGGCGACAGAGTTCGTTGCCGCGCCAGATTCAGCGCTCATTTTCAAGAGCATAGGCTATCCCGGCGGCGGACAATATGGAAGCATGTCCCGGTTTCGCCATTGGCAGGCGGATCGCGATGCTTGTTGCATTGAAGAATCTGTTCCGGCCCGCGATGCGCGCGCGCCGCCATGGGGGCGAAGGCCGGCCCATCGTGTTCATGCACATCATGAAGACTGCGAGCACGCCGGCGCGTGTCGCCCTGCTCATGCGCTGGCCCGATCGACCGCATCGCATGCTGATGCGGCCGAACGATCTTGCGGACGCTTGGCGCACCGACCCGTGGACCTTCGCCGGCTTCCGATTGATTTGGGGACATTTCGGCACGGAGTTCATGCGGCGTTTCCGCTTTCCATTGTTCAGCGCGACCTTTGTCCGCGACCCGGTGGAACGAGTGCTGTCCAACTATCTGTTTTGGAAGGAGGTTGATCTCGCTGGCCTGCCGGCGGATTCAGCGCGGCAATTGGCCGAGTGCCGGCGTGAGCCGCTCGCGAAGTTGTTGCAATCGGCCACTCCGTTCGTGCGCGCGCATCTGTTCGATTCGCAAGCCAAGCAGATTGCGGCAAGGAGCGCGATCGAGCCCGGCGCTGTGGAGTTCGACTACGGCGAAGACCTATTCACGCGCGCGCGGGCCGAAGCGGCGCGTTTCGACTTTATCGGCTTTCAGGATACGCTCGAGTGGAGCATGGATCGGCTATTCGCAACGCTGGGTGCGAGCCCGGCTCCGCCGCTCGCGCGGCGCGAAGTCAATGCGACCGCGCGTTCGCCGGAAAACCTTGCCGTACGTGCCGACCGCGACCTGCGGCGGTTGATCCGGCGGTGCAACGAGATTGACATCGCGCTTTACGAGGCGCTGGCGGCGGAGCGAAATTCGCTTCGAGCAACCGAGCCTTAGGCCGATGAAATGAGCGAAGGAGATCCGACTGCGGCAACCGATGCGACGCACCCAAGCTTTCGCATTGTCGTTCCGACGCGCCGGCGGCCTGATTTGCTCAAGCGGCTGCTCGCGCGTCTCGCACCGCAGCTTGTCCGCCTGCCGCTATTCCACCTAGTCGTCGTCAACGACGGCAGCCACGATGATCGGTACGATGCCGTGATTAGCGGCGTGGCCACGCCGATCACCTATTTGCGTCTTGCGCGCGGTCTAGGTCCGGGACCGGCGCGGCAGGCCGGATTTGCCGGGGCATCCGAAGACTACCTCGTTTCCACGGATGACGACTGCGTGCCGCCGCCGGATTGGCTGGACCGGCTGCTCGCGTTGGCAACCACGTATCCGGACGTCGACATGTTCGCCGGCAGCACCTATCCCATCGACGTTCCCGCCGGTTGGGTGCTGCGCGAGATCGCACACGTGCCGAATGCGACCCCGTCGCCGGTGGTGGATGACCCGCATCTGATCACCGCGGTCACCGCAAACGCCATGTATCGGCGCGAATTGTTTGAAAAGGCGGGTGGGTTCGCCGACGACATGACCGGCGCGACCGAGGACTGCTTCATCACGCAGAAGATCTTGGCCGCCGGGGGAAGCTGGCTCGTGGATCTTCACCTCTTCACGGGCCATCGTGCGGTTCAAACGATCCGCGAATTGCGGACGAAATTCTTCGGCTATGGATTTGGCGGCGCGCAATACGTCGTCCGCGAGCAGGATTGGCGCGTAGCGGCCATGCACACGGACGGTTCATTGCGCGCATCGCTGACCGCAAGCTGGAGCTCGACGCGGGCGCAATGGAACAAACCGGAAAATCGCGCCGCGGCGGCCCCACGTCGTTGCATCCGCTGCATTCTGACGCTGATCGCGCGGCTCTCCTATGAGCGTGGGTGGCGGAGAGGTCTCAAGCACTTTGCCAGGCGATACGGGCGGCAACGTCCGGCGACGCCGCGCCTCGCGGATCGTTACAACGACTATTGCACCGAGATTGTCCTGAAGCGTCGATCCGCGCTGTGACAGGAAGCGCAGCGAAACCCTAGCCTACAACAACTCATCGCAAAGTCGGGCCGCCTCATCGAGCGGATTCTCCGGCAGATCGAGCGCGGCGATCTCCCTGGCGGTGGCCTCGGCGCGCTCGTGAAATAGGCGGACCTGCATCACCGTCTCGATGGCTTCGCAGAATGTCCGCTTGTCGAAGGGAGCGACGATCATCGCCGAGCCAGTCGCTTCGACGCGCGCGGCATTCACCTCGGATTCGACGTGGATCGGTATGATGACCTGCGCGCGTCCGATCATCAGCGCGGCGCCGGTGACGCCGGCCCCGCCGTTGGAAACCACGATGTTCGCCGTGCCCAGGGCCTGCTGCATGTCCGGAGGGCGGTCGTAGATTCTCGCCCCGCGGCTCTCAAGCAGCGTGCGGGCCGGGCAATCCGGTCCGGTGATATAGGCGCTGACCGGACCGCCGAACCCGAGGATCACCTCGACCATGTCGTCGAGCCGCTCTTCCGTGGCCCGGCTGTAAAGGTAGATCGACGGTTTAGGCGGCGGCGTGGGTTTCAGTCGACCGACATATGGACCGAGCAAGCGATCCTTGCGCAAAGGTCCATAAGGATCGAGGTGAGGCAGGCTGAAAATCGCCCGCCGGTCACCGGCAATGAGTTCGGGCACGCGTTGCAGCGGCGAGACGCCCCGTGCCTGAAGCAGGGAATTGATGACATCGAGCATGCGCCGGTGCACGGCTGGCGGGTCAACTCCTTTGCGAAACGCTGGGAAGTGCTGAGTGTGCGACGGCGGAACGGTGAAACCGGTGCCGGTCACCACGACCGGGATGCGCCCACGGGCCGCCAGACTCGCGATGGGGCTGTGCTCGGCGACGATCAAGTCGGGTTTGGCCATCGCGAAGACGTCGTCCCATGTGGCCACCATCGCGGCAAGGTCACGGCGACGAACGAAGCCCGCCGCGGCCAGCACCTGCGCATAGCTTGCTTCGCCCGTCTGTCCTTCGCGAAGCGCATGTAGCACCGGCGCGGGCAATATCGGCCAATCCCGCCCGGCCAACAGGGAGCGCGTGTAGACCGTGTCGCGAAAGAAAAAGATCGGGCGGATGTCGGCGCGGCGCTGCTCGAGCGCGCCGGCGAGCGAGAGGAGCGGCGCCGCATGGCCGAGGCCGCCACCAAACTCCCAAGCGAACAGAACGGTCTTCATCGTGCATTGCCCGGCTTCAGGACGCACGCGTCAACGGCGGTACGGCGCAAAGTCAAGGGTAACGCGATCCATCTGCCGCCACAAAAGAGAATGGCGGCACACGGAGTGCCGCCATTCCTGCCATCCGTTCGCGAGTGCTCTTGGTGTTCTTACCCCTTCGCGCTCACTGGAAATAGCCGCCAAATTGCTGTTGGAAGCCGCCAGTAATGCTCTGTGTCGCGAGATTGGTCTGCGGATCGTCGTAGCGATGGCGATTCTTGAGGCTCTTCGGTGCCGCGCCGAAATAGAACCGCACGCCGGCGAGCGCGCGATACTGATCGTGTTCGCCGTATGCACCATCGGCGAAGAAGGTAAGCCCGGTAAGGCCGGATTGAAGTTCAAGACCCGCGGTGACGAATGCGCCCGGACCTTTCGAATACTCGGCGCCGATAGAAAGCGCGAGATTTTCGGTCGCGTACCAGATGAGATCGAGCTTGCCGAAGAAGCCGTCATTGTTGCTGCCCGGAACCGTGTCCACCCACTGGTGCCCTGCCATCGCGGCAACGGTGTAGTTGGCCGCATACAGCTCACCCTCGACCCCGAGGCGGCTCATGTCAGGTTTGCCAGTGGTGGGAGCGGCGCCGGTGCTGCCAAAAAGGAACAGGCGGTCCTCTTCAATGCGCGAATAGGATCCGACAATTCCGAGCAGGCCCTTCGCCGGATCGCGCCAGAACCAATGCCCGCCCACGCCCCACATCGTATGGCTGTCGTCATCCGTGCCGATTGCCCCATCGAGTTGGAGGCCGAACGAGTGCCCCATAGGTAAGCTCACCGAGCCTTCGCCGATGATGACGCCCCGGCTGTCGCCTCCGACCGATAACAGGGGCACAGCAAAGCCGGGGGCCGTGACAAACAGGCCCGGTTCGCCCTTCACGACACCGCCCATGATCGCGATCTTGCCGTTCGGGCCAGACACCGCGGGCGCGGGCCCGAGCACCGGAGCTTTGGCTGCGACAGGGATATCCGCAGCCGCGGCGATGCCGGCCGTGCTCAGGCCGAACACTGCGGCAAGCGCGGACATGCTCGCCCTGCGGCGCAACGTGTTGATCAGCGTCGGCGCGAGCCAGTCGGATCTCCGGTCCACGGCGATCACGGGAACCGGCGGCGCTTCGAATCCGAGCCGCACGGCCGCGACGAAATCGGTCGCATCGGCGCCACAGGTCTCGAGCAATAACCGTCGCGCGGCCAACTCCGCGTCCCGCAGGAAGCTAACCTTGATCTTGCCGTCGACGAACGTCCGCTCGGCGTCGAACACGACGTAGGCCGTGCGCCACTCGCCGGACCAGAACACGCCCTTCACCTGCCGGCCGAACTCGTCGCGCAGCTCGGCGGCATAAGCCACGAGCCGGCGCGCGTGCGTTATAGTGCCAGTGGGGTCGAACAGGATCTCGCCCTTCATCGGGCGGACGAACGCCTCGAGAGAAGTCGCCTCCTGCAACCCCTTCGCCCCGTGCGCCTCGATGCGAACGGTCGCGTCGCCGCAGGCCTCGCGTACGCGCGCGAGCAGGTCGCGCCGGTCGGCGCTCGATGCCACCATCTTGCTCGAATGAATCCTGACGACGGGATTGCTTCCGTCGCACGTCTCAAGAGCGGCAAAGAACGGCCGCGCAGCGTGATTGATCGCAACAGGAATGACCCTGTCTCTTAGAGCCTCGAGTCGCTCGAATGCATTCATTGTCGCGCCCCCTTCGACGGGAAGAGCCAACTGTTACACGCAGGCTAAGGTAACATCCGACCCATTGGAACGACGGGCGAGTGACGGTACCTGGGCCCGAGTGATTTTGAGGCGACCTGTTGCAATTTTCACACAGGGCGGGCGAATCGAATGAGCGTTGCTTTATTCGTGGCGAGTCAGGTATTTGCTCTGGACTCCTCGATGTGCGTCCCCGCTCCGCGCATGCGGACCGGTCGCGATCTCGCTGGCGGCACATCCCGTATTACTACTACGACTGCGCCCGTCGGCGCGGGGGCAAGACACCTGGGGCCCCGGAGGCTCAGTGGTAGGGCAATCGACTGTTAATCGATCGGTCGCTGGTTCGAATCCGGCCCGGGGAGCCAAATACTGCTCCTGCTCGACCCTCGGATTGTGTGGTAAGGATGAGTTGGCTAACCACCACATTGCGTTCGCTGTCCGGCTCGCGAAAGTACAAGGCGCGCACCCAAAGTCTTGCATCGGACCGGGAGTGCAATGTCGTTGCCGAGCCTTCACAAGACCGCGTGCGCGAGCTGTACGAAACTCTGCCATATCTCGAGGCCTACGCCGCCCACACCGATCTACGCACGCTCGCCGATCCTCACGAGGCCGTCGGCGGTCGGTGGGAGGAAGTTGGGCGGCTTCAGCTGGATCTGCTGATCGGCAATGGTCTACGGCCAAGGCATTCGTTGCTCGATATTGGCTGTGGAACACTACGAGCGGGCCGACACCTGATCCGATACCTTGAGGCCGGCAATTACACCGGCATGGATATTTCCCCCAACGCCATCGCGTTTGCGGAAGCACTTGTTCGCGATGAGGGCCTTTGGGAAAAGAGTCCGCGCCTGTTGTTAAGCGTGGGCAAGGATTTGCGGTTCGAACAATTCAACACGCCGTTCGACTACCTATTGGCCAATTCCGTATTCACTCACTTGCCTGCGGCGTGCATCGAAGAATGCTTCGCTCAAATCGGCCAAATCATGCACCCGCGCTCGATTTTCCTGTTCTCCTATTGGAACTCTCAGAAGCCCGAGAAGGTACCTCCCAAGAAATTTTTGTATCCCCATTCGTTCTTTAACGACCTGGCGACGGCACATGGATTTGCACTCGTCGAACGGCCGTATCATGTAAGGCCGGGCAAAATCATGATTGCAGCACGAAAAAATGGATAGCGGGCTAGGGGATTGTGCACTCGCGCTGTCAGTGTCCGGCTATCGCCGTGCAGACGCAGGTGCCCGCCAACCAACGCTACTGCGTGGAAGCCATCGATTCGACCGGCCCCGATCTGCCACCTCGCGACTCCGGATCAGTGACAGGTATCGAGGACCGGCGGCAGCGACCGCTGCGTGCTGAACCCGTATCTCGCGCTTCTAGCGGACCGGCTGCACGAGCTTCTCGAAATTGCGCTCCTGCAAATGCTGGTCGAGGCCCCAGCGCTCGACCTGCGCGAGCGTGTCGTCGAACTCGTCGCGCGGCAGCGCATGGTAGACGAACTTCTCGCCGCGGGTGAACTTTGAGAAGTCCCACGGATGTATGTCCTCGAACTCAGCCGGGATCGAGATTTTCCAGAGCGGGAGATATTTCGGCAGGTCCGCCTCGAGCGCTTCCTCGGCGCGCTGCAATGCGTTGAGATAGCCGCGCACGACGTCGGGCGCCGCGTTTGCGGGCGACCACCAGAGCGTCTTGAAGCGATCGTCGATGATCTTGCGCAGCCCCAGCTGTTCGGCCATGTCGATCTGCGGCGGCAGCAGGCTCGCGGCTTCCACTTCGCCGTCCAAGAGCGCGCGCAGGCGCGCGCCAAAGCCGCCCGTGTTCACGACCTTGATCTGGTCGAGCGGCAAATATTTCTCGAGCCGATAGGGCACATTGAAATGGCTGCCGGCGCGCAGGCCGACGGAGACGGGAACGTTCGCGAGATTCTCGGGCTTGCGGATCTTCGAGTCCGGCCGGACGTAGATCGCCCAGGGTGAATCGCCATAGCCCTCGGCGACGACGCGGCCCATGCCGGCGCTCGCATTGCAGATCGTGCCCCAGACGCAGGCGCCCTGGATCACGTCTTCCTTGCTCTCGGTGTACGGCTTGTCCTGCGGGCGCTGGAAATACTCCATGCCCTTCCAACTCGACTGCGTGCCCTTGAAGGTTTTCCAGTCGAATTCGACGTCGAGGCCTTCGGCTTCGAAGAAGCCTTCCTGCTTCGCCACGAAATCATTCAGGCCCATGCCTTTGGGGGCGATCTTCACGCGCTTCAGGCTCGTCGCCATGCCGGCTTCCTCCCTGATCTGCACCTGCTTGTTCCGCTATGCGATACGTGTATCTTAATCTGAGACAATGGAGCGTCAAGGCGCGCGCGATGGATCACGCGGTGAAGAAGGCTGTCGAGGCGAACGGTCTGGGTCCGGTTCCCGCGCCCGGCATCGAGCCTCCCGCGGAGTCGCACGATCGCGCAAACGTGCAGTCGGTGGCCGTCGCCGCGAAAATCCTGAAAACACTCGCCGCAGAAGGGGGCGCGCTGCCGCTGAAGTGGATCTCGGCGGCAACCGGTATGCCGCGTGCCAAGGTGCACCGCTATCTCGCGAGCCTCCGGAGCGCGGGCCTAGTCGCGCAGGATGCGGAGAGCGGCGAGTACCGCATCGGGCCGGCGGCCGTGACGATCGGGCTCGTGGGGCTCGGGCGCATGAGCCCGGTACGCCAGCTCGTCGAGGCGCTGCCGCGGCTGCGCGACCGCATCAACGAGACGGTGACGGCGGCGATCTGGGGCGAGATGGGTGCCACCGTGATCGCCATCGAGGAAAGCGACCACGTGGTTACGATGAACGTGCGGATCGGCACCGGGCTGCCGCTCACGACGACCGCGATCGGCCGGGCGTTCCTTGCGTTTCTGCCGCCGTCGCTCACACAGCGGTTCGTCGCCGCCGAGCAGCGCGCTGTCTCGCGCGCAACGAAACCACCCTCGGAAAAGCAGCTCGCGAAATGGCTTTCGGGAATTCGCGAGACACGACTATCCATCGCCTATGGCGCAATGATGCCGGGCGTCGACGCGATCGCTGCACCCGTGTTCGATTATCGCGGCGAACTTGTCGCCGTGATCTGCGCGGTCGGACGCTTCGAGGGCATGAATGCGAAGGCGGATGCGCACGTGCGCGGATCGCTTGCAAGCGCCGCGTCCGAACTCTCGCGGCAGCTCGGATTCATCGAAGAGCGGACATAGAGCCTACTTCGCGCCGGGACGTTTGCGACCTTTCCAGGCCCGCGCCGCTTCCGTGTGATCGCGCTCGGGTCCGAGCGCATCGCATGCTTCCGCCCATAAGTCGCGCGTCAGCTGCCCGATCGGATTATCCATGCCGATCTGCTCGCCGAACGAGGCGGCAATCGCCACGTCCTTCGCAAGCAACCCGACCGTGAAGCCGAACGCAAAGCGGCCGCTCAGCACCTCCTGCTTGAGAAGGTTCTCGCTCACGCTGCTACGGCCGCTCGAGCTGTTGACGACGTCGACCATAGTCGCGGGGTCGAGCCCGAACGCCTGGCCGACGCGCAGCGCCTCGGCCGCGGCCGCGAAGTTTGTGGCGGCGATAAAGTTGTTGAGCGCCTTCATGGCGTGGCCGCAGCCAAGCGCGCCGACCTCGAACTGCCGCTTGCCCATCTTTTCCAGCATTGGCCGCACCGCCGCGATCGCCGCGGGATCGCCGCCGATCATGATGGCAAGCGAACCGTCCTTCGCTCCGCGCACGCCGCCGGATACCGGCGCATCTACGAGCGCGATGCCGCGCTCCGCCAGTTCCTTGCCGAGCGCGCGCGTGCCGACCGGGTCGGCGGAGCTCATGTCGACGACGATCGCTCCCGCGCGCAGGTTCGCAGCCAGTGCACCGTTGTCCATGCGGAGCAGTGCGTCGCGCACTTCGCGGCCGGTCGGCAGCATCGTCACAACGACGTTGATGCTACGGCCAAGCTGCGCGAGATCGGTGGCGGCCTTGCCGGAACATTCCTTGGCCCAACGGCTCGCCTGTTCGGGCCGGACGTCGAACGCGGTCACGTCGAAGCCGCCGGCAACGAGGTTTGCCGCCATGGGCCAGCCATGTTGCCGATGCCGATGAAACCGATCTTCCTGCGACCGCTCATCTTCGATGCCGATCAGGCGCTTGCGCGCGCGGGCTTTGCTTCCTGGCCGGCAGGGCGCCGGAAATACGGGATGATTTCCTTGGCGAAGATTTCGGTGTTCTTGGTCACCAACTCATGCGGCAGGGTGCCGAATTGCATCTGCGGCAGAAGATAACCGAAGCCGATTTCCTTCTGATATTTTTCCAGCCGCTCGCAAATGGTCTTGGCGCTTCCGCACAGGAAGATGCCCTGCTCGATGACCTCGTCGATCGTGCGCGGGCCGGCGGAAATCCCGCGCTTGGCGGCGAGGATACCTTTCATCGACGCGAGCGAGATGTATCCGGGCGGCAGCAACATTTCCTGCGGCATGCGAAGAAGCTTGTTCAGGAAGAACTCGACGTGCGGCTTCGCCTCGCGGCGCGCAATTTCGTCGGTTTCGGCGGCGTAGGCCGGCAGCGACCAGCCGATCTGATCGTTGGTGGCCTGATAGCCGTGCTTTGCCGCCGCCTCGTGATACATCTTCACGAAGCGCGCGAGCGCCGTAACCGGGCTGAAGGTCTGGAGATACGTGTATTTTCGATCCGGATGCGAGGCCCATTCGATGGTCTCGCGGCTGCCCTGCGAGGGAATCCAGATCGGCGGATGCGGCTGCTGATAGGGCCGCGGCCAAGTGTTCACGTACTCGAAGTGATAGTACTTGCCCTCGAACTTGGACGGGCCCGGCTGCGTCCACGCCTGCAGGATCAAATCGTGCGCCTCGTGGAAGCGATCGTGCGACTCCGCCGGGTTCGCGCCCCAGGAGTGATATTCGGCGCCGATGCCGCGCACGAAGCCCGCGATCAGCCGGCCGGCGGTGATGTTGTCGAGCATCGCGAATTCTTCGGCGACGACGAGCGGGTTGTTCAGCAGCGGCAACGCGCGGCCGAGGACCGCGATCTTGCCGTTCTTCGTGCGGCGCGAGAGGGCGCCGGCCATGACGCCCGGAATCGGCATCAGACCATAGGCGTTCTGATGGTGCTCGTTGACGCAGACGCCATCCCAACCGAGTTCGTCGGCGTACTCGATCTCGTCGAGATAGCGATTGTAGAGCTGGTGGCCGATCTTGGGATCGTAATAGGCATTCGGCAGCGTCACCCAGGCCGAATTGTATTTCTTGTCGTAATCTGGATCGAGCGCCGCATACGGCATCAGATGAAAGAAGAAGAACTTCATCAGGCGGCCTCCTTGGAGAAAGCGACGACGTTGTCGATCCACTCGTCCATTCTCTCCGTCTGCGGAATGTGGCCACAGTTCTTGAAGACAACGAGCTTCGAGCCGGGGATCAGCTTCTGATACGCCGGACCATAGGCCGCCGGGATGATCTTGTCGTCGTCGCCCCAGACTAGGAGCGTCGGCACCGAGATGCGATGCAGCCACTTGTGCAGGTGCGGATTGTACAGGCGTGGCTGCCACGCGAGCTTGGCGGACGTGAGCTTGTTCTTCGCGAGCGTCATCTGCTGCTCGTCGGTGAGCGGCACCTTCAGCATCTCGTCGGCGAATTTCTGGTCGTGGAACATGTTGCGGACCATTTCCTCCGACGACCAGAGGAAGATGTCACCCTTGGACACGCCTTTCACGTGAATGCCGGCCGGGCACGAAAGCACGAGCGCCCGCAAGTGATGGCATGAGCGGACCGCGATCTCGGCCGCGGTCCAGCCGCCGAGCGAGCCGCCGGCGAGCGTAAGATCCTCGAGGCCGAAGTGCTTGATGAAGTCCAGATAGAAATAGGCGAGATCGCCGACATTATCGAGCCATTCGGGAGTCTCCGACGCGCCGAAACCGGGGTGTTCGGGCGCGATCACGTCGAAATGCCCAGACAGCTTTTCCATGAACGGCATCCAGATGCCGCCGCCGCGCGCGCCGTGCAGATAGAGAAGCGGCGCACCCTTGCCGCCGCGCAGGTAGCGGATCGTGCATCCGGCGATCGTCTCGAAGTGTTCCTGTCCGGCCATGCCCTGCCCTTCAATTGGTCAATTCGCCTATCCGAGATAACTGAATTCAGCGTCCGCCGCAGCCAGCGCCGACGCTTTGCCGCGCTGCTTGCGCTGGCGGCGGCCGAAGGCCGCGAGCACTTCCGGAATGGCTTCCTCGTGGTTCGGCGCCATGATGTGCACACCGGCGACGCCGGGAATTTCCGCGAACGCCTGCATCAGCTCGACGGCGATCTTGCGGCCCTCGGCAAGCGCGTCGTTCGACTGCTCCATCCGCTCAATCGTCTCGTCCGGGATGATCGTGCCGAACAAGTTTTTCTTCATCCAGCGCGCGGACTTCACCGAACGCAGCGGCGCGATGCCGATGAGCAGATAAAAATCTTCAGGGATGCCTTCGTCGGCGAGCCGGCGCGTGTAGCGCTCGACCACGCCGGCATCCATGCAGAATTGCGTCTGTGCGAATTGCGCGCCGGCGGCGATCTTGACTTGCAGGCCCTTCGGCCTCCAATCGGGCGCGGGATCGACGGGCGCCTCGGCGGCGCCCATGAAATAATGCGCCTTGCCCGCGACCTTGCGGCCGTGTGGAAGCTCGCCGCGGTCGCGGATTGAAATCGCGGTCTCAAGCAGCGTCTTCGATTCCAGATCGAACACCGGCTTCGCATCGGGCTGGTCGCCCTGCTTCGGATCGTCGCCGCGCAGGACGAGAATATTGCGGATGTTGAGCGCGGCGGCGGAAAGAAGATCGCTCTGCAGCGCGATGCGATTGCGGTCACGGCAGGTGAACTGCACGATCGGCTCGATCCCGTTCTCCTGCAGGATCAGGGAGGAGGTGAGCGAACCGAGATGCGCGCGGGCGCCGGCGCCGTCGGTGACGTTCACGGCGTCGGCGAGGCCGCGCAGCGGCATCGCCTTCGCGAGCAGATCGCTGCGCTCGGTCGAGACCGGCGGCGTCACCTCGGCCGTTGTCACGAAGCGGCCGGAGCGGAGCGCTCGCTCGAATTGCCCGCTTACGCCGGTCTCGCTGGCAATAGGTTTGTTCATTCGCTCGGATGGAATTCGCGTTTGGTTCGTTCGTTGCGATAGCAGAAGCGAGTGCGGAAGATAAGCGCCGGGGCGGTGGGCAGAAGTCGCACCGTCCCAACCGTTGAATGCGGAGGCGCGCCACGACAATCGCGTGCCGTTCGTGGAGTACGCCTTCACGCACGCGAGTCGCTCGCGACGCGCGCCGTCCGGAAGTCGCGCAATCCATGAGCCGCACGCAACGCGCGTATCCCTTGGCGGCGTTGCCATCGGTTCACCGCTACTCTACGGTAAATTTTACATTCTGCAGATTTTCGCTGTGATTACGATTCCGCTCCATGGACTTCAAGAAAGACGTCATCGACGCGATCGGCAACACGCCGCTGATCAAGCTGCGCCGCGCCTCCGAGGCGACGGGCTGCACGATCCTCGGCAAGGCCGAGTTCATGAACCCCGGCCAGTCGGTGAAGGACCGCGCGGCTAAACAGATCATTCTCGAGGGCGAGAAGCGCGGCGAGATCAAGCCGGGCGGCCTCGTGGTCGAGGCGACCGCGGGCAATACCGGCATCGGGCTCGCGCTCGTCGCCAATGCGCGCGGCTACCGCACGCTCATCGTCATTCCGGAGACGCAGAGCCAGGAGAAGAAGGACGCGTTGCGCCAATTCGGCGCCGTGCTGCTGGAAGTGCCGGCCCTGCCCTACAGCAATCCAAACAACTATCAGCACATTGGCAAGCGGCTGGCGGACGAATTGCGCAAGACCGACAAGAACGGCGTCCTCTTCTCCGACCAATGGAACAACCTCGACAACCGTCAGGCCCATTACGTCTCCACCGGCCCCGAGATCTGGCGCGACACGGACGGCAAGGTGGACGGCTTCATCTGCTCGATCGGCACCGGCGGGACGATCGCAGGCGCGTCGATGTTCCTGAAGGAGAAGAAAAAAGACATCATGATCGGCGTCGCGGACCCGCGCGGTGCGGCCATGTACAGTCTGTTCACGGAAGGCGCGGCCAAGGCGTCGCGCGGTGACTCGATCACGGAAGGGATCGGCCTCGGCCGATCGACTCCGATCATCGAGGACATCAAGGTCGACAAGGCCTATATCATTCCGGACGATGAAGCGGTGCCGCTCATCTTCGATCTGCTGGAGCACGAGGGTCTTTGCATGGGCCTCTCGACGGGGATCAATGTCGCGGGCGCGATCCGGCTCGCGAAGGAGCTCGGCCCCGGCAAGACCATCGTCACCGTGCTCGCCGACTTCGGCTCGCGCTACCAATCCAAACTGTTCAACCCGGCCTTCCTGCGGTCGCAGAACTTGCCTGTGCCGGCTTGGCTCGAGCGCAAGATGAAGTTGCCGAACGTCATCGCGTGAGCGATTGACGAGAAATCGCCGGTCCCACTGGTTTCGCTACAGCCAGCCAGCGGCGTCGCCGCGAGCAAGCACGCGTGATCCTCAAGGCGTGCGCGTCTCGCGCTCCTCGTAATGCTTCGACCGATCGTCGAGCGCTTGAGCACGGTGCGGGCGGCGAACAGCACCACCGCGACCTCATCGTCCTCGCCGGCGAAAGCTTGCAAAGCCTCGATTGAGGTGAACCACATCACGGTGACAAACTCGACCTCATCACCGGCCGGGCGGCGATACAATTCGATCTTCTGAAATCCTTCGACGTTTTTCTTCAATATTCCCGAAAAAATCTGCGTCCTCAAAAGGCTTCATGGGCGTCGGCGTTTTCCGGCATGGTCCATCCTACCAGGCTGATCATGGCGTCGATCCCCGTTGCGCTCCATTCGCAATTACCTGATGTTGTCGGCGTGTAGACTTAACGGCAATCCGGAACAAGAGCATGACCGCGGCAAGTCCCCACTCGCGCTGGCTCGTCTCGACCGACTGGCTCGCCGAGCATCTGTCCGGTCGCGGTCTCGTGGTCGTCGACGGCTCCTGGTACCTGCCGGCGATGAACCGCGACGGGTTCAAGGAATATCGGGCGGCGCATATTCCCGGCGCGGTCCATTTCGACATCGATGAGATTTCCGATCACGGCGCGGGCCTGCCGCACATGCTGCCGCCGCCGGACGCGTTCGCGCTGCACATGCGCCGGCTGGGCATCGGCGACGGCAAGAAGATCGTCGTCTATGACGGCATGGGAATCTTCTCGGCGGCGCGCGTGTGGTGGACGTTCCGCGTGTTCGGCACAAAGGACGTTTTCATTCTCGAAGGCGGCTTCCCGAAATGGCGTGCGGAAGGTCGGCCGACTGAAATCGGCATGGCGAGCCGCGAGCCCGCGAAATTCACGCCGAAGTTCAATGCTGCGCTCGTCGCCGATCTCGACCGCGTCGAGCAGGCGCTGAAATCCGGCTCGGCGCAGGTCGTGGACGTGCGCCCGGCCGCCCGCTTTCGCGGCGAGGTGCCGGAGCCGCGCGCCGGCGTCCGCTCGGGACACATGCCGGGAAGCCGCAATGTTCCTTTCACGGAGATCATCGCCGACGGGACGCTGGTCCCGCCCGACAAGATCAGGGCCGCGCTCGCCGCCAGCGGGGTCGATCCGGGCCAGCCCGTGATCACGAGTTGCGGCTCGGGCGTATCCGCGGCCATCCTGTGGCTTGCGCTCGATTCCATCGGCAAGCCGCCGCAAGCACTCTATGATGGGTCCTGGGCCGACTGGGGTTCGCGCGCCGACAGGCCGGTCGCGACCGGTTCCGATTAGGCACTGGGGTCCAGGGCTCGGCTGGGCGCGCCTTTATTATGCAGCCTCGGCATCGAAATCGAGAAGAAATAGGCATTGGATGTCGGCGCTGCGGCGCGGCAGACCTGCGCCGTCACGCTCCGACGTGTTAGACTGGAAGCGCCATGATCTTCCGCCAACTCTTCGACAGCGTATCGGGCACTTACACCTACCTGCTCGCGAGCCGACGCGGCGGCGAGGCGCTCATCATCGACCCGGTGATCGAGAAGGTCGACCGCTACCTGCAGCTCGTCAAAGAGCTCGACCTCAAGCTCGTGAAGGCCGTCGACACGCACATCCACGCCGACCACGTCACGGGCCTCGGCGCGCTGCGCGACCGCACGCACTGCATCACGGTCATGGGCGAGATGAGCAAGGTCGACGTGGTGTCGATGCGCGTCGCCGAAGGCGACAAGCTGAAAATCGAAGGTCTCGCGCTCGACGTCCTCTACACGCCGGGCCACACGGACGACTCCTACAGCTTTCTCTCGGGCGACCGCATCTTCACCGGCGATACGCTGCTCATTCGCGGCACCGGCCGCACGGATTTCCAGAATGGCGACTCGCGCGCGCAATACGACTCGATCTTCAACAAGCTCCTGAAGCTGCCGGAAGAGACGCTCCTGTATCCGGCGCACGACTATAAGGGCGACACGGTCAGCACGATCGGCGAGGAGAAGCGCTACAATCCTCGCCTTCAGGTGAAGTCGATCGACGAATATGTCGATCTCATGAGCAACCTGAAGCTTCCCAATCCGAAAATGATGGACGTGGCCGTTCCCGCCAACCTGCGGCAGGGCCTGCATCAGGAGGAAGTCGCGCGCCGCGGTTGGGCGCTCTCGGCGGACGAGGCGATGAAGCTCGTCGGCCGCGACGACGTGGAATTCATCGATCTCCGCGAGACGAGCGAGCGCGAACGGCACGGCGTGATCCCGGGCTCGCTGCACGCGCCCTACCCCGACCTTGCCGCCCACGTCCGGCCCGGCGGCCTCCTGCACAAGCTCGGAGCGAAGGGCGACGGGCAGATGCTGTTCTACTGCGCGTTCGGCGAGCGTTCGGCCATGGCGGTGCAAGCCGCACAGGACGCGGGTCTCAAGAGCGCCGCGCACATCCAGGGCGGCATCGATGCCTGGAAGAAAGCATGCGGGCCGGTGGAACGGTGATTGGTTGCCGCGCAACCGCCGGCGGCCTAGTTTGAAACCGTTCGCATCGCCAGCATCTCCTAACAGCGTCTTCGTCAAATGGATTCGATCGTCACGCGCTATTGGCGGGCCGCCCGTCAAAGCGCGCCCAACGCGATCCCTGCTGTCTTTCGCGATGCGAGCAAGTCGCTCGCGCGGCGCGCTTACCGCTCGACGATGCGCCTCAGCGCGCGCCATCGCGCGCTCTACGATGCCGAGGCCGCGCTCGAACAGGACGATTGGCAGGCGGCCATTCAGCGGCTCGAGAAGTGGGCACTATCGAACCCCAATCGAGGGATCGAAGGCACGTCACTCGAAGCAAGGCTGCTCGATGGCCTCCAGCGTGCCGGCGATGCGCCAGCGCGCGAGTTCGATGACGCGGCAATTCCTGATCTGGCGCAGGTCGCCAACCCCGGCATGCTCACGGTTGCCGAGGAAAAGCTTTACTATTTCGTGGCGCGGGAGTCGTACGACCCGGATCGCGCCTTTGTGGAAATCGGTCCGTGGCTCGGTCGCGGCACGCAGCGCATCTGTGACGGGCTGAGCGAGCGCACGACGGACTGGCGGCTCATCTGCTTCGACCGCTTCAAGTGGAACAGGCATTTTTCGCGGCTGTCCGCGGAGCGAGGAGCGGACGACGCAACCGAGGCGCTCAGGAAGGGGCAATCCTTCGAAGGCACGTTTCGCACATTGATGGGGCCGCGCGCAGCGAAAATTCGATCCGTGCGCGGCACGCTGTCCAATGTTGACGCTCGGCTGTCGCCGGCGCTCCCGGCCGGCCGCAAGATCGGCGCGCTTTTTGTCGACGCCTCGAAGGGCTGGCCGGACAATTCCCGGCTCTTGCGGTTCTTCAGCGATCGTCTCGCGTCCGGACGCAAGCCGCCGATGATCCTGTTTCAGGATTTTCTCTATTTCCCGGCCTACAAGCTGATCTTCCTTACGATGCTCATTCCGGGCATCACGCCCACGATCTATTGCCGGAACGGCAGCACGGTCGTCTTCTCGGCCACATCCGGCATTTCTGCGCATGAGAGTGTTTTTCGGAACGACTTGCCCAACATGCTTTCGCGGACGGTCATCGAGGCTGCGTGGGAGCGGCTATGCCGCGCGATTCCGCCGGAGCGGCTCCGCCGCCATTCGGTGCAACTCGCGCTTCCGCTTATGCTCTGGTCCTGCGGTCACTACGCGACGGCCGTCCGGGAATTCCAGCGGGTCAGACTCGATGATCGGGAAAAGCGCTACCTGTCTGAGAAAATTGGCGGCCCGCAAAACGCGAAAATTCCGGCGCTTCGCGCGCTGATCCGTTAGGCCGTCCGCTGCCCATCAACGAAGAATCTGGCTCAAGAACAGTTTCGTCCGCTCATGGCGCGGGCGTTCGAAGAATTCCCCGGGCTCGTTCATCTCCACGATCTGGCCGTCGTCCATGAACACCATCTGGTTCGCGGCCTCCCGCGCGAAGCCCATTTCGTGGCTGACGACGATCATGGTCATGCCTTCGCGCGCGAGCTCGAGCATGACGTCGAGTACCTCCTTGATCATTTCCGGGTCGAGCGCCGAGGTTGGCTCGTCGAACAGCATCACTTTCGGACTCATGCAGAGCGCCCGTGCGATCGCCACGCGCTGCTGCTGGCCGCCGGAGAGCTGCGCCGGGTATTTGGCGGCCTGCTCGGGAATGCGCACGCGATTCAGATAATGCACGGCGATTTCGTCGGCTTCGCGCTTCGGCATGCCGCGCACCCAGATCGGCGCGAGCGTGCAATTCTCGAGCGCGGTCAAATGCGGAAACAGATTGAACTGCTGGAACACCATGCCGACTTCTTGGCGCACGGTCTCGATGCTGCGGATGTCCTGCGTCAGCTCGACGCCGTTCACGACGACGCGGCCGCGCTGATGCTCCTCGAGTCCGTTGATGCAGCGGATGAGCGTGGACTTGCCGGAGCCCGACGGCCCGCAGATCACGATGCGCTCGCTGCGCATGACCGTAAGATTGATTTCCTTCAGCACGTGAAACTGGCCGAACCATTTGTGCACGCCGGCCATCTCGACCGCGACGCTCGTGCCGCCGGCTGAGCCGTTCATACCCGTTCCCTTCAGCGCCGGCTCGGCGCGGCCACGCGGCGCTCCACGAACAGCGCGTAGCGTGACATGGCAAAACAGAACACGAAATAAATCATGCCGGCAAAGGCGAAGCCGGTGTAAAGCGTGACCGGCGTAGCCCAGTTCGGGTCGGAGAAGGCGGCGCGTAATTGCCCGAGCAGATCGAAGATCGCGACGATCAACACGAGTGTCGTGTCCTTGAATAACGCGATGAAAACATTGACAATTCCGGGGATGACCAGGGTCAGTGCCTGCGGCAGGACGACGAGTCCCATGGTGCGCCAATAGCCAAGGCCGAGCGCGGCTGCGGCCTCGTATTGGCTGCGCGGAATCGACTGCAGCCCGCCGCGCACAACCTCCGCCATATAGGCGGACGCGAACATGGCGACGCCCACAAGCGCGCGCAGAAACGTATCGAACGAAGCCCCGCGCGGCAGGAACAACGGCAGCATGTAGGTCGCGAAGAACAAGACGGTGATGAGCGGAACCCCGCGCCAGAACTCGATGAAAATCACCGACAAGATCCGCACCACCGGCTTGTTCGAGCGGCGGCCGAGCGCGAGCAAGATGCCGAACGGCAGCGAGACCACGATGCCGGTGACCGCAACGATCATGGTCACGAGGAAGCCGCCCCAAAGACGCGTTTCGACGCGCCGCAGCCCAAAATCGAGGTCGGCGGCGAGGAGCACGAGGGCAAGGACGGCGAATAGGGCGAGCGAGGCGAAAACCGCCGAACGGATACGTTCGCCGAGGAACGCCGCGGCGGCGGCGATGAGCGCCGTCACGAGCGCGGCGGTCAGCAGGTAATCGCTCCAGAAGCTCCAGCGCAAACCCGCCCTCAGGCTTACGCCGGTGAGAACGTCCCAACTAAACAAACGGCCGAGCAGGAAATTCCGCAGATCGAGATCGCCGCCCGTCAACAGCACGAACGACACGACCGGATAGACGCCAAAGAATAGGAGGGCGTTTGGGCGCTTAAAGGGCGCTGCCGGCACGAGCAGCGGCGCGAGCAGGATCGCGCCGAGCGCGAACACCACATTGGGCCGCCAACGTTCGGCAATTGGGTAGAAGCCGTAGATGAACTGGCCGAACTTGGCGCGCACGAAGGGCCAGCAGGCGCCTGTGGTGCCGAGGCAATCCTCGCGGCTTGTGCCGTGCCACACGGCATCGATGATCATGAACCTTATGAGCGGCGGCAGCACGAGCGCAATCACCGCTGCGCTGAAGATGGTCATCGCGAGATTTAGCGGGCTCGCGAACAGGCTGCGGCCAAGCCGGCCAAGCGCGGTGCCGATCTCCGGCGGGGGCGCCTCGCTCGGTGCGAGCGCGGTGCGGACAAACGCGCGGCCGGCCATGGCGGTCAGGCCCCGCGCAGCGCCAGGGCGCGGTTGTACCAATTCATGAAGGCGGCGGTGACGAGCGAAATCACGAGATAAACCGCCATGGTGATGGCGATGATCTCGATCGCCTGCCCGGTTTGATTCAGCGTGGTGCCCGCGAAGACGTAAAAGAGATCGGGATAACCGATCGCCGCGGCCAACGTGGAATTCTTGGTGAGGTTCAAATACTGGTTCGTCAGCGGCGGCACGATCAAGCGCATGGCCTGCGGCGCGACGACGAGGCGAAGCGTGAGGCGGCGCGACAGGCCAAGCGAATAGGCCGCTTCGGCCTGACCGCGCGGCACCGACAAAAATCCCGCGCGCACAACTTCGGCGATGAACGCCGCGGTATAGGTCGAGAGTGCGAACAGGAGCGCCATGAATTCCGGGTTCAAGCGGGCACCGCCGACGAAGTTGAACCCGCGCAATTCCGGTAGCTCGACGGCGATCGGCGCGCCGGCGGCAAGGAACGCAACCGCCGGCAGGCCAATGACCAGGGCAACGGCGATACGGCCCGATGAAAAATGTCTACCCGTCGCGTAATGCCGTCGGCGCGCCCAGAAATGCACAAGCAGCGCCAGAAAAATCCCGATTGCGAGTGCCGCAATCACCGTTCCGCTGCCCGGTTCGAACAGCAGGCGCGGCATGAGGATCCCGCGATTGGTGAAATAGACCATTTCCAACAATGGCTTACTCTCGCGTGGGCCGGGTAGCGTGCCGAGCACGGCGAGATACCAGAACAGGATCTGAAACAGGAGCGGCAGGTTGCGCAGCGTCTCGACATAGGCGCCACCGAGCCGCGCGAGCAGGATATTGCTCGACAACCGCGCGATGCCGACGGCGAAGCCGATGATCGTCGCGAACACGATAGCGAGCGCGGAGACGAGCAGCGTATTGAAGAGACCGACCAGAAACGCGCGGCCGTAAGACGAACTCTCCTGATACGGGATCAGCGCCTGGCCGATCGCGAAGCCCGCGGTCTGTTCGAAAAATCCGAAGCCGGAAGCGATGTTCTGCGCGGCGAGGTTGGCGCGGGCGTTCTGATAAAATTCCCAACCGAGCCAGACGACGCCAATCAAGAGGATGAGCTGAACGGCGATCGAGCGAAAACGCGGATCAGTCGCGATCGACCGCGCGCGGCGCCGCGGGCGCCTGTCAGGCGTCTCGGCCATTTCCCCTCGCCGCCGCGGCGGCGTCCCCGGACTTCGCGCCAAACCCGTCGCCGTGGAAGCAGCCCGCGCCCCTCACCTCACTGGATCGGCGGCGCGTACATCAGCCCGCCCTTGTTCCACAGCCGGTTGAGACCGCGCTCGATCGCGAGCTTGGAACCCGCGCCCACATTACGGTCAAACGACTCGCCGTAGTTGCCGACGTGCTTGACGACGCGCACGACCCAATCCTTGGTGAGGCCGAGCTGCTCGCCGTAATTGCCTTCGGTGCCGAGCAGGCGCTTCACTTCGGGATTGTTCGACTTCACCATGTCATCTACGGTTTTCGAGGTGACACCGAGCTCTTCGGCATTCAGCATCGCGAACAGCACCCACTTCACCACGTCGAGCCATTGATCGTCGCCGTGGCGCACGACGGGGCCGAGCGGCTCTTTCGAGATGATTTCCGGCAGCACGACGTGGTCGTTGACGTTCGCGAGCTTGAGGCGCATGGCGTAAAGTTGCGAGACGTCGCTCGTGAACACGTCGCAGCGACCGGCTTCGTAGGCCTTGACGGTTTCGTCGGCGGTCGCGAAGGCCACAACCTCATACTTCATATTTCGCGCGCGGAAGAAATCCGCGACGTTGCGCTCGGTCGTGGTGCCGGTCTGGGTGCAGACGGAAGCGCCGGAAAGCTCGAGCGCCGAGGATACTTTCTTGTCCTTGCGAGCGAGGAACCCCTGGCCGTCATAATAAATCACGCCGGCAAAGTTCAGACCGAGCGAGGTGTCGCGCGAACTGGTCCAGGTGGTATTGCGCGAGAGCACGTCGATCTCACCCGATTGCAGGGCGGTGAAGCGGTCCTTGGCGGTAAGCGGCGTGTATCGCACCTTGGTCGCGTCGTCGAAGATTGCCGCCGCGATCGCGCGACACAGATCGACGTCGATGCCGGTCCAGTTGCCCTTGTCGTCGGGACTCGAAAATCCGGGAAGGCCCTGGCTGACGCCGCACTGGAGGAAGCCCTTACTCTTCACCTGATCCAGCACGGCGGCCTCTACGACGGCGGCGGGTGCGCCAAGGCCCGCGAGCACGAACAGCGCCCACAAAACTCGTTTCATCATACGAACTCCTTCTCTCCCGCACGCTACCGACCATCATCACAAGCCAAAGCCGAATACGGGTCAAGTGCTTGCCGCGCGCTTATCTTGACGGCGGCGCCACGGTGCGCCTAATCGGCGCGCTCGGCGCGTCGGGGAGAACCGAATGGCCAGGAAAAAAGACGGCGGACGCAGGCGCGAATTCCGGCCCGCGACCGAGGTGGTGCTGGCCGGCCGCGATCCGTTCGAGCAGCACGGGTTCGTCAATACGCCGATCTATCGCGGTTCCACCGTGCTCTCGCCGACGGTCGCCGATTTCGTCGGGAAAAAAGGGCGCTACCTCTATGGGCGACGCGGGACGCCAACCACCGAGGCGCTCGCCGCTGCGATCACGAGCCTCGAAGGGGGCGCGGGGACCGCGCTCACCTCCTCCGGCCTCTCGGCCATCACCACCGCGCTCATTTCGATCGCGCGCGCGGGCGATCACATTCTAATGGCGGACACGGCGTATGGCCCCACACGACATTTTTGCGACACACTGCTCAAGCGAATGGGCGTCGAGGTCGCCTACTACGATCCGGTTATCGGGGCGAAGATTGCCGAACTGTTTCAGAAAAATACGCGCGCGATCTTTCTCGAGTCTCCCGGCTCGCTCAGCTTCGAAATCCAGGACGTGCCGACGATCGTGGAAGTGGCACGTCAGCGTGGCGCGGTCACGCTCTTGGATAATACCTGGGCGACGCCGCTTTATTTCCGTCCGCACGATTTCGGCGTCGATCTTTCGATCCTTGCCGGCACGAAATATATCGGCGGGCACGCGGACGCCAATCTCGGCACGATCTCGGTGACGGCCGATCATTGGCCGAAGGTCCGCGAGACGGTTGGCTCACTCGGCCTCAATCCGGGCCCGGAGGACGCCTTCCTCGTGCTGCGCGGCTTGCGCACGCTCGCGGTGCGACTCGGCCATCACATGCAGTCCAGCTTGAAGATCGCGCGCTGGCTTGAGAGCCGGCCGGAAATTTTGCGCGTCGTTCATCCCGCACTTGAATCGCATCCGCAACACGCGCTCTGGAAGCGCGACTTCCGCGGCGCGTGCGGATTGTTCAGCTTCATTCTGAAGCCGCGCCCCGAGGCTGCCGTCACGGCGTTCATCGAAGAGCTTGAACTATTCGGGATTGGCGCGTCGTGGGGCGGCTATGAGAGCCTGATCATTCCGTTCGATTGCTCGAACGTGCGCACGGCGACGCGCTGGAATCCGGGCGGACCGGCGGTGCGCCTGCACATCGGACTGGAAGACCCGGACGATCTGATCGCGGACCTCGAGAACGGCTTCAAGCATCTTGCGAGCTAGCTCGCGACCTGGCTTGTTTCACGGCGGTCGCGAAGTTCGAAATACAGATTGCGCGCATAGACAAACACGCCGAACGCCTGGCCGGCGATGAACACCGGGTCGCGGCGGTAGACGGCGTAGATCAAAAGCAAGATTCCGCCGGCGATCGAGAAGAACCAGAAGGCGACCGGGATCACCATCTTGTTCTGCCGTTCGCTCTCGAGCCATTGCACAAGGAAGCGCGCGGTAAAAAGGAGCTGGGCGAGGAAGCCGAGCGCGACCCACCAATCCAGTTGCGCGACGAACACCTCGTGCAGGTAATCGCCGAGTGCGCGAGTCAAATCAACGAGCATCGCCTCGAACCTCCGTTACTTCCGGCACGCGACGGCGACGCCGGATCAACCAAAGTACGCCGGCAAGATCGACGATGCCGATCCAGAGCCGGTTCCACATTCCGTAGTGGCTGCGGCCGTGCATGCGCGGCCGGTCCACCACGTCGATATATTTTAATTCAAGACCCTCGCGCCGAATGAGCGCCGGCGTGAAGCGGTGCAGCGCATCGAAATAAGGAAGCTTCAGAAACACGTCGCGGCGGAACGCCTTGAGGCCACAACCGGTGTCGCGGGTGCCGTCGCGCAGAATTGAACTGCGCACCGTGTTCGCGATCCACGACTGGAACCGCTTGAAGCCGCCCTTGCGCCGGTCGCGCTGGCCCTGCACGAGACCGACCTCGGCGCCCGCTGCAAGCAGTGCATCGAGCAGCTTCGGGATGAACATAGGGTCGTTTTGACCGTCGCCGTCGAGCGTCACGACGATCGGTGCGCGTGCGCTCGTCACACCCGTGCGGATCGCCGCGGACTGGCCGCAGCTCGCAGCATGCTTCATCTGGCGCAGCCACGGGCGCGACGCGCCAAGACGCAAGAGAGTCGCCTCGGTGTCATCGCTCGAGCCATCATTCACAAAAATCGCCTCGAAGGGTTCGCGGCCCTTGAGTGCGGCCGCGATCTCGTCGACGAGGGCAGCGACGTTCTCAGCTTCGTTGTGCACCGGCACCACGACCGCGACGCCCGGCAGGCCATCTCCGCTTCCCCCGGAACCAGACAAGGTACCCTCTCAAACCGCACCGGCCGCCCGCCGGCTCATGCGCCCTTCGATGGCGCGCGGGTCTTAGCGCGCCGCGAACGCGGGCCGCAAGCGTGGGCCGGCTCAGTTGCCTTCCTTCGGCATCAGAACAAGGAAGGAGACCCTGCGGAAATTGCTGTAGTCGAAGCCTTGAACCTCGGCGATGCGGACCGCCGAGATGCCGATCGCCGCCGCCCGATCGGCGAAAGCGCGCTGGTCGCGGCGCTCGACGAAGGCGACCCGGCAACCGGAAAGCCGCAGGAACTCAGCCGCGCCGGCGCCCGAAACGAGCTTCGTCTCGGTGCCGCCCAGGAACACCAGGTTCGGCTGGTGGTAGCCGGCGGAGGCAAGCGCGGGGTTCGAGCACGGCGCGGTCTTGGCCGCGGCCACCAGGCGTGCGGCGACTGCGATGCCCTGGATCCGCGGCAGCACCGAGTAAACCGCAAGCGCGGTCGTCATGCCCGCGATCAGCGCGAACACGAACGCGCGTTCGATCTGGCCGATCAGGAACCGCCACCAGGCGAGTGCGGCGAGCACGATCGCGATCGCGGCCGCCGGCCAATAGGCACGGCCGAAGCGGCCCTCGAACATGATCGCGAGCACCGCGACACCGACGCTCAGCAAGATCGCGACGACAGGCCAAAGGAACGTCGTGCCCTTGGTCCAGCCGTCGGGCGGCGCCTTCCGCTCGAGCGCGAGCGCGATCAGGATCGCGATGCCGGGGTAGAGCGGCAGCACGTAGTGCGGGAGCTTCGTCACCACGATCTCGAACATGAGCCAGCCCGGAACGATCCAGGCGATCAGGCTGCGCAGTTCCGGCTCGCGCCTGTGTGCCCAGGCGAACGCGGTCGCCATCGGCGCAAGCGCGGCCGCAGGCCAAAAGCACACCCAGAACAGGAGCCAGAAATAGCCGGGCGGACCCCAATGTCCTTCCGCGCCGCTGAGCAGACGGCTCATCAAATCGCGGCCGGGCCATTGCTGGAAGAAATCGTCGGATCGCCAAGCGATGGCCAAGAACCACGGCATGACGAGAAGCAGCGTCCAAAAGATTCCAGCCGCAGGCTTCAGGCGCAGGAGCCAGCGCCATCGACGATCGGCGACGCAGAGACTCGCAGCCGTCAAAATGACGATCGCCGGAATGATCGGGCCCTTGAGCAGGATCGATCCGGCGATGCCGGTCCAGAAGATCGCAGCGTGCTTCCATTGGTGTCTCGGCGACGCGTTTGGCGGCCACACAAGATAGACGCGTGCGAGCGCACCCTGCGCCGCGACCGCAGTGAGCAAGAGCGCGCCGTCGATCGTGGCGATGCGTGCCTCGACGCCGAGCAGAATGGAGGTCGCGAGACCAAACGCAGCCAGAAATGCGTAGCGCCGCGTTACGAACGCAAGCGCGGCCCAATAGGTCAACAGTGCGGAGCCGATCGCCGCGAGCAGCGAAGGCACTCGATAAAAGACGATACGATTGCGCGCGTTGTCGAAGCCGAGCGCTTCGGCGGCGCGCGTGGCACCGGCTTGCAGCCAGTAGATGCCGATCGGCTTGCGGTGGCGCGACTGCTCTTGCAGGCGGATGTCGATGTAATCGCCGGTCTCGATCATCTGCCTTGCCGGCTGCGCGAAGCGGCTTTCGTCCCGGTTCGTCACCGGGAGCGAGGCAAAGCCGGGAAGCAGACAGATCAGGGCGATGATGAGGAGCGCGAGGGCGGCGCGGCGATGCGACGCCGTCAACCAATCAAGGCTCGCGTCCAATCGACCGGAGACGTCGATTGTTCCTGCCGACTGCATTGAATATGCCCCTTACCCGCCTCGGCCGCCCGCCCGGCCTCTCGCGCGCGGGAAGCTAGCAGAACGTATGCCCAAAGCGACGGCTCCGAAGCGGCAGCGAGCGCCGGATACCGCGAAGAAAGCGCGGCCGCTTGGGGCCGCGCTTCATTCCGGTCGGGGCAATATGCCGCGAATTACACGGTCTCGAACTGCTTGCCCTTGGTTGAGCCGACGAGGCCGTTGAACACCTCGTTCACTTTGTCCCAGCTCTTCAGCTTCCTCATGTTGCCGAGCCAGCGGTGCACGTTCGGGTACTTGCTGAAGTCGGTGTGGATAACCTCCCCCAGCGTCACGAGCCCGGAGCCGAAATAGTCAGCGATCGTGATCTCGTTGCCGACGAGATACTGGTTCTTGCCGATCCAGTGGTCGTTCAGGATGCCGACCCACTTCTTGGATTTTTCCTTGCCCCAGTCGACCGCGCCGGCGTGCGCCTCGTCGCTCCTCCGCTTGTGGTTCGGGAAAACCTGCGGATAGCAGAGGTTATAGGCCCAGTCGCGATAGAACTGGGTGTTGAGCCAGTCCATCACCTCGTTGACCTTGGCGCGCTTCTTGAGGTCTTTCGGATAGGCCGGCGAGCCGATCTTGTCGGCGAGATATTTCAGGATCGCGGAACTCTCGGTCAGCCGCAGATCGTCGTCCTCGAGCACGGGCACGAGCTGGCTCGGGTTGATGGCCGTGTAGGCCGGCTGGACGTGCTCGCCCTTCATCAGGTCGACGACCTGTTCGTCGACCTTGATCCCGTTCTCGGCGATGAACAGACGAACCGGACGGCTCGTCATCGAGACCGGATGCATATAAAGCTTCATGAAACTCCTCCCTCAAACTTGCCAACTCGCCGTCCGGACTGGCATTCGCCGCGGCCGGGCCGACGGATCGCCGCGAAACTAGTCCTGTTTCAATTTTTTCGCGAGCGAGTTGAGGTGAATTGCCGGCCTTTCGCAGATCGGCGCTGTAGAATATGTCAACGATCGATTCCTCACCACTGTCCGATCGGT
>JBBDYN010000057.1:0-28804 GCA_040901465.1 Xanthobacteraceae bacterium | reverse complement strand
TCACGCACGACCTTGCTGGACCATGTGTCCGCTAATGCGAGACGGACTTGCCCGACTTCGCTGGATTGTGATCCTTGAAGATCTCGGGATTCTCCGGGCCCTCGACTTGGAGGATTCCGGCCGGGATTGTCGCCGCACGATGCAATAGAGCGCATGGGAAAGGATTGGTGACCCCGGCAGGATTCGAACCTGCGACCAACAGCTTAGAAGGCTGCTGCTCTATCCCCTGAGCTACGGGGCCAACCGGGCGGAGCGCGCCTCGCGGGCGCGCCTCAATGCGTCCACTGACCGATGCGTCTGTATCCGAAATTATCGGCGTAGGCGATCTTGCGGCGCGCCGGCTCCTTCGGCTCGTACACCCGGTACGGAATGCCGTGGCGTTCGCTGTAGGAGATCGCCTCCTCCTTGGTGTCGAAGCGCAGGCGAAGCTGCTGCTTCATATCGGCCGACGCGGTCCAGCCCATCAAGGGCTCGACTTGGCGCGCGGTTTCGGGCTCGAATTCCAGGATCCACTCCTTGGTATTGGCCTGGCCGGACTGCATCGCGGTACGCGCCGGCTTGTAGATGCGTGCGGCCATGGTGTGCTCACCTTCGTGCAGTTCGCCCGCCTTCGCTCCCGTAGAGCTTCGGCGCGGCAGCCCCGCTCTAATCTCGCTTACGTCTCGGCTCGGGTAAGGCTCGCCGAGCCGAAGCTCGAAGAGCGGCGGCTGGTCGGGGCAGCAGGATTCGAACCTGCGACCTGGAGTTCCCAAAACTCCCGCGCTACCGGGCTGCGCTATGCCCCGCCGCGCCATGCGCCATCCAAATAGCGGTAGCGCCTTGCGATTTCGCTAACATGCCCGGTTGCCTTCGGGCAAGCGCGCAGTGCCGGCCGCTAAGGGCCGGGCGCTGCTCGCAATTCCGGTGGCGTGGGCGAGCTTATTTTTTCTTTTCGCTGGCGGTGCGGCAATCCTTCATCGCCTGCCAGATGCCGGTGAGCGGGAACCACATCGTCTTCTGTGCCTCTTCCTGCGTCAGCTGCCGGTTCTGGCACTTCGACACGATCGAAGAATGGATGATCAGGCCGAGTCCGGTGCCGGCCTGCGCGGCGGCCGGGACCGCCGAAACGGAAACCGCAAAGGCCGCGGCCAGCGCCGCGTAGGCAATCTTTTTCATGTGCGCCCCCAGTGATCGCGTTCAGGCCCCGCCAGCCTCGTACCGGAAGTTCCCCGACCGCAAACGCAAGAATACCGAATGGTCTCGCGCGCGCAATGAAAAATGCCAGCACAGCCCTCACCGTCCGCGAAAAATCCGGTGCGCAACTCGGTCGCCGGGCGCGATGCCGAGCCGCTTCGCGGTGCCGGCGACCACCTCGAGCACGGCCTTCACCGGCGCGCCTGACGGAATCGTTTGTTCGGAAAGGGGCTTCGTGTTTTCCGCGATGCGGGCAATCCGGCCGTCGGCGCGGATGAAGATCATGTCGAGCGAGACGTAGGTGTTCCTCATCCACATGGCGACCGGGCCTTCACCCTCGAAATCAAACAGCATTCCGCGTCCCTGCGGGAGCTCGCGCCGGAACATCAGGCCCTTGCTGCGTTCGTCGGGGGTGGTGGCCATTTCGACGTCGAAAACGTGCACGCCCGAGCGGGTGACGATTTCGAGCGGTTCGATCGTCGCGGCCGCGGCAAGGCCGCTTTGCAGGAGAAGCGCAAGCGCGCCTACGAGGAGCACGCGGCAGGCGCGCGAAAGCCGTCCGGACGCAAACATGCTGAGATTGTAGCGGAAATCGCGTTCAGTGCGAGGAGGGAATGTTGCCGCCGGTATCGGGATGTACTTCCGCGGCCATCAATCCCTTGGGGCCGGGGCCGTAGCGCACGAGTACCACCTGGCCCGGCCGCAATTCCGTAAGTCCGTAACGGCGCAGGGTTTCCATGTGCACGAAGATATCGGGCGTCCCCTCACCGCGCGTGAGAAAGCCGAAACCGCGCAGACGATTGAACCATTTGACCCAAGCGCGCTCCAACCCGCTCGTCGGCGTCACCGCGAAATGCGTGCGCGCGGGCGCCAGCTGCGACGGATGCACGGCGGTCGACTCATCCATCGAAAGAACGCGGAAAGCTTGCAGGCCTTTCGGCCGCTCCAGCACTTCGGCGACGACGCGCGCGCCTTCGTACGCTGTCTGGAATCCGTCGCGACGCAGGCATGTCACGTGCAGCAGCACGTCCGCCATGCCGTTGTCGGGGACAATGAAGCCATACCCCTTAGAGACGTCGAACCACTTGATGAAGCCAGTGATTTCGACGAGCCCCACCGGCGCTTCTTCGGTGAGATCTTCAACTCTTGCCTCATGCTCGCCAAACGCGAGCTTCGGCCCCAGCCGCTCCGACCCCATTCTCGCCGCCTAGAGACGCCGCCAACGTCACCGCATTTGACGTCCGCCAACCGGACGCCGAATCGTGGCTATAACAATATCATTGCGAGAACGCGCGCAAACAGCAAATTGAGTCGAAGTGTAGGCAACAGTGGACATTCGGTGGATAGTGTTGATTGCGGGCAACTATGCAGCGCGACGCGAGCAATTATTCCGGGCGAACAATCGATTACGCGAGGAACGGTTCAAGGACATCGCCAATATCGTCGCGCGCAACGAGATCGGCGATGTCGTCGAACTCGGTCGGCTCGCGATTGAGGATCACGAGTTGCGCGCCGTTGCGTTTCGCCATAGCCGGAAAACCTGCGGCGGGCCAAACGACTAGCGAAGATCCGACCGCGATGAACAAGTCGGCGGCGAGCGTCTCCGTCTCGGCCCGGCGCATGGCCATTTCAGGCATGGACTGGCCAAAAGAGACCGTCGCCGACTTCACCGGACCATTGCAGGCCGGACAATCGGGCGCGACGCCGCCCGCAGCGTCGAAACGCTTGCGCACCCAGTCGATCTCGTAGCGCTCGGAACACTCCAGACAGGTTGCGTAGCTGCCGTTTCCGTGCAGCTCAATGATCTTTTCATGAGGCACGCCCGACTCTTGGTGCAAATTGTCGATGTTCTGCGTGATCACGGACGAGAGCTTGCCGCGCTCGACGAGTCGCGCAAGCGCGCAGTGGCCGCGGCCGGGGCGCGCGGCGCGGAACTTGTCCTCCATGGCGAACTTGCGCCGCCAGGCTTCGTTGCGCGCGTCGCGGCTCGCGAGGAATTCGTCGAACGGGATCGGCCGGTTCTGCGTCCAAAGCCCGCCCGGCGAGCGGAAATCGGGTATGCCGGACTCCGTCGAGATGCCGGCTCCGGTGAAAGCCACCCCGCGGCCGGAACCCGCGAGCAATTCGGAAAGTCGTTCGATCGCCGCGTTGCGCTTCAAGGCGAGCATGGCCGTCTTCATCGCTTGTTCCCCGCGCCTCGGGCGGTCATTTCAATTTCGCCCATATCATGCTGCGGACGCTAACTTTTCCGTCGATCGGATCGTGGTTCACGGGGCTGGTGAGCGCAAGGCGGTCGCCTTCGATCTTGTAGAACCGCTGCTGCTCGGTGCCGGTCCAGATCTCGTTCGCCGAGACGTCGACGTAATGGAATACCTCGTTCTCGCGCACCTCAAACGTGCCGGCGTAGTTCATCAGGCTGCGGAACAGATGCACTGCATCGTCGTTGCCGATCGGATGCCCTGCCGGCCGCTTGCGGTCGCTGCGCACGATCACGGTCATCATGCGCTGGTCCGGGCTGTAGTTGAGAAATCCGACGGGATTCGCGCCGAATAGATCGGTGCGGGCGCCCGACGGCACCTCCTCCCGCACCGCCGATACGATTTTCCAGGTGCCGAGCAGTCCAGGCAGGATCGGATCGGCCATGGCGCAATTCCGTTCGCATCGCATAAGATTGGCTGACCCAATCAGATGAGGGATTGATGCGATATCTCCATACCATGCTGCGCGTAAGCGATCTCGATGCGGCGCTCGATTTCTATTGCAACAAGCTCGCTCTTTCCGAGGTGCGCCGCATGGAGAGCGAGAAGGGCCGATTCACGCTCGTATTCCTGGCCGCACCGGGCGACGCCAACATGGTCGCTGAAAGCCAGAAGAATGGTCGCGCCGCGCCGCTCGTGGAACTCACTTACAATTGGGATGCGGAGGATCTGGGCGAAGCGCGCTTCTTCGGCCATGTCGCATTCGAAGTCGACGACATCTACGCGACCTGCGAAGGGCTGATGAAAGCTGGCGTCGCCATCAACCGGCCGCCGCGCGACGGCGAGATGGCGTTCGTGCGCTCGCCCGACGGGCAATCGATCGAGCTCCTGCAACGCGGCAAAGCGCTTCCGCCGCAGGAGCCGTGGAAGTCGATGCCGAACGCGGGCAAGTGGTAGGGCGCGCTCCTCGTCATCACCGCGCGCCGACGAGCCCGGTGCAGCGCGAGTGTCCGGCGCGCGCATGCTTGATTCGTCGCGCTGGCTGCTCGCTTCGCTCGCTAGCGCGACGGGCCGCGGCGGCCCGGCCATGACGAATACAGAGGTCGACGCGTGCCCGCGCACGCGTCGCGATCGTCCTAGACTGGTGTCGGCGTCAGCGCGGGCCGATCAGCACTTCGGATTGCAGACGCCGCTCGGATCCCAGCAGGAGAAGATCGTCGCCTCCAACTTGCCTTGAACGCACCATTTGACCGGGCACCATTTCTCGGCGGTGCATTTATCGGCGCAGGTTTGGCCGTTCTCGAGTGCGGCCGCGGTGATCCCGCAACCGCCCGGCGGCACCGGCACCATCTTGCCTTTGGATTTTTGCTGCGCGATCGAATCTACCGGCGTGAGCGCGATGGCGAGCGCGCAGGCGGCAGCGACTAGCAGTGTTTTCGTGACAACACGCGTACCCATGGTACTGGCCTCCCCCAAAATGCGAGACCGCGATCTTATACCTGCGGTTGGGGCCGACAAGTTCGCCGGAAATAAAACGAGCGAGCCCGGGTCCGCGTTCGGGCTCGCTCGCACGGCGGCTCGAGTTCGGCGCGAAAGAAGCCTTCAACGCCGCCGTCTGGCCCCTGCCCCAGCTGGAGATCGGTTGCTCAGCACTTGGCCGGGCAACTCGCCTCCGGACACCACATCGCGGTCGGCAATACGTTGCCGCCCGCGGTGCGATAGTTCAGCCAGCCCCAATGCATCGAATTCATGTTCGCCGTGCAGAGGCCCGGTCCCGCAGGCTTTGCCGCCATTTTTGCGTCTTTCTTTTCTCCGGCCGCTATTGCGCCGGATGCCGCCAGGCCGATTGCCGCCGCGGACACGGCGGCAATCAGCATGCCCCTCGAAAACGATCGTTTGGTCATGGTCGCAAGTCCCTGTTAGCCCCACCAGAGACTTTCGATCTTGATGGTGCGGCCGTAAGCAGACAAGGCGGCGCGGGCGCGCGCCGTAAATTTAGGCCGCGTGTTGCTTTCTTGCCGCCCGCGGCAAAGCTCTTTATATGACGCGGCGATCTAGCTCCCTTCGTCTATCGGTTAGGACGCCACCCTTTCACGGTGGAGAGGCCGGTTCGACTCCGGCAGGGAGCGCCAAGTATTTCAATGCTCTAGCGGCGCTTCTTGCCCCGACCGCCAGCGGATACCTATTTTTTGCCTAGTATCCGCGACGGGGACGTGGCCCGGAAACCTTATTCGCGCACGCCCGGATTGCGAACGGATTCGCTCCATTCAACGACGTGCCGGGCCGCACATCCGGCCGATATCGCCAAGGCCCACTCAGTGGATCAACTCTTCCGTCACTCTGTCAACTTTTTGACTGACGGCGACGCGCCCTTTGTCGATCTTGCGCAAGACCACCGCGCCCCGCGGCATCGCCAAGGAACAAATCTTTGCTCATCAAGTCGCCAGCCGGTGAGTTTCCGATCACAATCGACAGTTTTCAAATCGAGCAGGGTGAACTCATCATCGTCGGCCGTATGGGGGTGTGGGACGCTCGCACCCATGTCGGCGCCGGCGAGTTCCTGAGACTGCTCGGCAAGCTCCTGTTGTCCCCGGCGGTGATCCTGTTTGCGCTCAGAGCACCCTTCCTCGCCGCGCGCACGAAGACGGACGCCAGCGTATGAAGCTCGATCTGCACTCCTGCTCGCTTGTCTGAGGGAGGGACCCGTGAACCGCATCGATCCGCAAGCCCACTACGGACTGCTGCCGCAGGTGGAGAAGGCGTGGAATTTCCCGCTCTTCGAGGCCATCGTCGGTCGCCGCTCGCGCCGCTTCGGCTTCGGTATGGAATTGCAGCACGGGCCGTTCACGTACAAGTCCGACAAGGAACCGGTGCCGCTCGACGAAGCCGAAACCGCGATGCTGATCGCGGCCGCAACCGGCGTCACAGGCGCGATCCTCTGCGAGGGCGAATTTCAGGGCGGCATGGTGAAATCCGTGGGACGCCCGCACCCGTCCGCGGTCGGATCGCATCGCACCGAGCTCTTTTTCACCAATGACGATGGCCTCTTCCTGTTTCGCGGCTCGCAGCAGCAGATGACCAAGATGAAGGAGTACGAAACCGCCGATGATCGGGACAAGATTCTCGATTTCTATCGCAAACATACGGTCCGCCTGTCCGATAAACGCCTCGATCTGCCGCGAAAGACGCCCGGCCTGTTTCATCACAATCTCTGGGTCACCAACAAACCGGGCAGCACGCTATTCATGCCCGTCACCGACATCAGCAAGGACCTCATCCGGCTGATGATCAACATGTGCGATCCCAAAGGCGGTCGCTACATCGAGGGCGGCGGCTACTACATCGTCGATGAGCGCAAGGGCATGCGAGCGGCCGGTTGCGAGAAGTGGGCCGCCAAGGGGCTCCTCGACAAGAACAAGCCGCTCCCCCTCGGCGCGCTCGAGAAGATCATCGTCAGCTGGTTGTGCGCCGAAGGCGCGATGATGGGCACGCTGATGCAGCTCGCCATGGCGGCGATGGGACTCGGCGGCTGGATGCACGGCGGCTTCACGCCGCTCATCGTCATGGGCGGGACGCCCGTGTGTAAAGGCCTCGGGTTTCGCTTCGTCCAGGGCAAAGAAGAACCCCTGCCCAATCCGGTGGGTCTCGACGGATATTTCGAAGGCTATTGTCCGCCCTACTACCAGACCATGGCCGACGCTGTCGATGCCGCGGTCAAGGACATGGGCGAGAGCCTCGACGAATGGGAACGGCGCGGCATGGTGTTGCCGCATGCGATCACGAACCAGGAATTTGAAAAGGGCGTGCCCGGGATCAGCGAGGACGGCATTGCGTGCGTGAAAGACATTTGCACTTATATTTATGACACCTACGGAAAGTTCCCGGCGTTCAACGATACGACGCACCTCCTCTATTTCATTCAGGTGCACCACCTCGATCTCGAATTTTACGACAAATATTTCAAGAAGGGCGCCTATTTGCAGACGCACCTCGATCACTTTGACACCTGGCACCAGGGAACGAACGTAAAGTTCCGCAACAAATAACCTGATCGAACGCAAACACTTCGACTCGCAATCACACCGAAAGGAACCCTTCATGGCGCGGTTGCTTCGACGCTCGCCCCACTACGGTCAGTATGTCGCGCACGGCGCGAAAGAATTCTTCGATTTCGCCGGCTGGGACATGCCGACGCATTTTTCGTCGTTGGCCGAAGAGGCCAAGGCGTGCCGCACCGCCGCAATCCTGTTCGATGGCCACGCGATGGGCGAGCTGCACATCAAGGGCAAGGACGCCCTGAAAGCGGTGCAAAAACTATGCGCGAACGACATCGGCAAAGCGCAGCCGGGCATGCTCGTCTACACCGCCTTGTGCACCGAGGAGGGCGGCATCTTCGACGATCTCGTCGTGTTCTGCCTGGCGCCAAATCATTATTTGCTGACCATGGCGGCGTTCAATACGCATAAGACTCCCGCATGGGTCGAGAAACATGCGACAGGAATGAATGTCTGCGTGTCTGACCTATCCGCGGGAACGACATGTATCGAGATCCAGGGCCCGAAGTCTCGCAAGATCATGCAGAAGATTGCCGAGTGCGATGTCTCCGACACGGCGCTGCCCTATTATCGGTTCGTCAATACGAAGATCGCCGGCATTGACTGCATGATTGCGCGCCTCGGCGTGACCGGCGAGCTCGGCTATGAAATTTTCTACGACCCGGGGCATGCCTGGAGAATGTATGACGCATTCGTCGAAGCCGGAAAAGACGACGGCCTGGCGCTCTGCGGCAACCGGACGATCGGCATGTTCCGGCTCGAGAAAGTCTACCACGTCTATACTCGCGACATTGATGAGACCACGAACCCGTTCGAGGCAGGCCTGGGCCGTGCGGTGAAATTGGACAAAGGCGATTTCATCGGACGCAGCGCGCTCGCAAGAATCAAGGAAACGGGTCCGAGCAGAAAGCTGGTCGGTTTCGAAGTCGGAGACAAACCCGTCACAGTTGCAGGCAAGAGCCCGATCCAGATCAAGGGGAAGCAGGTCGGCCACGTTACTGTCGTGGGCTTCAGCCCGACCTTGCAGAGGAGCATCGGTCTCGGCTACGTGAGCGCGAGCGAAGCGCACGACGGAAATGAATTGACGCTCACCGCAGGTTCTGAAACGCTCGTGGCGAAGATCGTACCGATCCCGTTCTTTGATCCGAAAGGGTCGCGGATCAGGATCTAAACGAGGCGGTTTGTGGTGTCTGCGCGTGTCTGCAAAGTGGCGCCCAATCGCAGCCAATCAAATTTGGCGGCGATACCGCTTGCACGTCATTTTAACGTCGATCGCCAACCGAATATGTTCGCCCGCCTCAGCAAGGCGGATTTGCGGCGGGTGATGTCGCGCGGCACATTGCAGCGGGTGACTTCCGGCAAAACGCTGTTCGCGCAAGGCGAACAGCACGATGGCGTGTTTCTCATCGAGAGCGGCCTCATTCGAACCTTCTATACTTCTCCGGCGGGACGCGAGATCACGCTTGCCTATTGGCAGCCAGGCAACGTTGTGGGCACGCCCCAGGTGCTCGGCACCGGGACCCATATGTGGTCCGGCATTGCCGTGCAGAAGACGGACGTATTTGCGTTTCAAGGTGATTGTTTGCGTGAATTGATGCACGAGATTCCGTCGCTGGCCATTGGCATCGTCGAAGCGTTGGAATTTAAGGGCAAGTGTCTGTCAGCCTTATTGCAGATGCTTGGCACTCGTTCGGTCTCCGAACGACTTGGCATGCTGTTGGCAAGTCTTGCGGACATTCACGGGGTCGAAGCGTCGGACGGCATTGCCATTGGCCAGCCATTCACGCATGAGGCATTGGCGCAGATGGTTGGTGCGTCGCGCCAATGGGTGACGATGACGTTGGATCGATTTCAGAACGAAGGCCTAATTCGCGTCGGCCGCTGCCGAACGGTTGTTTTTAATCCTGACGAATTGCGTGGCTATCGCGCAGGGGTCGACCGGAAAGAATCAAAGCACGCGCGCGTTCTTCCCGAACCCGCCGTCGAATTAATCGATCGTCTTTAGACCTCCTATCTCCTGCTCCTTATTGCACCATTGGTTCCGGCTCGGCGCCGCTAAGAAACGCGCGCTGGAGACCCCTTCTGTCATGTTGTTGACAGACATAAAGCAGGCCCTCGCTAGTATTTTTCGAACAGTTGACCCAGTTGCGTAGTCACTGATCCAGGCGACGCAAGATCGCCTGCGGAACGCAATAGCGCCGCGGTTCGCGGCATCTCGGGAGGAAATAATGGCCAGGAAGCAATCAGACTCGAAGTCCAAACGTGCTGCGGCGCGGTTCAGCCGCCGTCAGTTCATGGTGCGCACCGCCGCAGGCTTAGCCGGCGCGGCGATGAGTTCTTCCGGTTTTCCATGGGGCGACCTTGCCTACGGTCAGCAAATTAAAGGCAAGCCGGTCAAGATCGGCGTCGCCGTCCGCCCAGATTGGACGCAAGGGTGGTTCGGCGTCGTCAACGAAGAAAAGAAGATCTGGAAGAAATATCTGCCCGAAGGGAGCGAAGTCGAATTTAGTCACCCGATTCAAGGCGGCATCGTCACCAACGAACTCATCGCCAACAAGGTACAGATCGGCCACAATGGCGATGCGCCGGGGCTGATCGCAACCTATCAGCGGGAGCGTGTCGATATTCGTGCGATCGGCCTGATCGGCAGCTCGCCGAGCGGCTACCATTGCTACCAGATCCTCGCACGGATCGACGCGCCGGAGTTCAAAGACTCAAAGGAAGCGATGCGCTGGTTCGACGGAAAGGTCGTCGCGACTCCGAAGGGGAGCTGCTCGGATCGCTTTTTCCAGGACGTCCTCAAGCGCGAGGGGATCAAGCCCAAGGAATATCTTAACCAGCCGATCGGCGTGATCACCACGAATCTTCGCACCAAGCGCATCGACGGCGCCGCCACCTGGGATCCGCAGGGCGCGGCGGTAAGCACGATCGCCGGCGAAGGCATCGCGCGCATCGTCGCGACCGGCCAAGCTTGGAAGGAACGCGACTCCGGCACGATCGTCGCACGCAAGGATTTCATGGACCAGAACCCGGAAGTCCTCAAAGCGTGGCTGAAGGCCGAAATCGAAACGCAAATGTGGTACTACGATCCGCGCAACCACGCCGAAGTGCTGAAGATCGCGGAAAAATACGTCACAGGCTTTACGCAGAAATCTTTGTGGTTCTCGCTGGCTGGCCTAATCCCAGAGCCATACTACGGCGGACCCATTCGCGACGAGAAACTGTTCGTATGGAACGACGACGTGCGTGCTTTGCAGAAGCGCGTCATCGACTATCTCGCTCAGGAAAAGGTCATTCCGTCGAACGAGCTGCTGCCCGGGGCCATCGACGACAGCATGGCACGCGAAGCAATGAAGGAGATGAACGTCACCTCCCCGCTCACGCGGATCAAGGCGGTGCCGATTGAGAAAGGATTCCCGCTCGTGAACGATCCGAAGCGTATCGCAGAATACGTGGACCTGTTCAAACTCTGACCCGCGGGAAGAACTTCCGATTGATAGCGGGAATATTCGGGAATGGCTCAACTCATCGCAACAGCCCCAACAGCCATTGGGGATGCGGGCGCAGTTAACGTTCCCTGGAACGTGCGATTGCGACGGCTCCTGAGGAGCCGTCGCCCTTACCTCGCGCTACTTGGCATCATTGCGTTCTTCCTGGCCTGGTATCTTCTGGTCGATGTGCTGCGATTTTGGCGATTTCGCGAGTTGCCGGGATTTGTCGCGAGCGTGCGCGAGTGGATCAATCCGAATCCGGTCTATGGTGTTTCGCTCTTCACGGCCGAATATTACAATCATATGTGGGCGTCGGTGTATCGCGTCTTCGTCGCCTTCCTGTGTGCGACCGGACTCGGGATTTCCATCGGCATTCTGATGGGCTGGCGGCGCATTTTTTACGGACTCACATTTCCGATTCTCGAATTGCTGCGGCCGATTCCCATTCTGGCTTGGATTCCGCTGGCCATTATTCTGCTCCCAGGACGCGAGTTGCCGATCATCGGCTTGACGTTCCTGGCCGCATTTTTCGTGACAATTCTGAATACGCTCTTGGGCGTAAAATCGATCGATCCGGTTTATTTTCGCGCGGCACGGTCGCTGGGCTTCAGCCAGACTGCGATCTTGTTTCACGTCATCGTTCCTGGTGCTCTTCCTTACATTTTCGTCGGATTGCAGATCGCAATGGGCGCGTGCTGGTTCTCCCTCGTTGCTTCCGAGATTGTTTCGGGCCAAGCCGGCCTCGGTTACAAAGTATGGGAAGCCTATTACTACGTTCAGTTTGAAACGATGGTCATCATCATGGCGACGCTTGGCTTTCTCGGTTACGTGTCAAGCGCACTTGTCCGCATGGTCGGCAATCGGCTGATGCGTTGGCGCGCACGCATCCTGGCAGGCGTGTGATGAGCACGGATTCTTCAAATGGCGGCACACTTTCCATTCGCCACGCGGGAAAGATTTACGACCCGGACGGCTCCAACGTTGTGGCGCTAGACGACGTAACGTTTGAAATCAAGGCGAAGGAGTTTTGTGTGATCGTCGGCCCGTCCGGCTGCGGGAAAACTACATTGCTAAATGCGATCGCAGGATTCGATCAACTGACCGCCGGCCAGATCTTGCTTGACGGAGAATTATTGACTTCGCCGGGCAAACGGCTATTGCCCGGCGCCGACCGAATGGTGGTGTTTCAACAAGGTGCGCTGTTTCCATGGAAGACGGTTCTTTGGAATGTGACGTGCGGACCGATTCAGCAGGGAAGGATGAGCCGTCGTGAAGCAGAGCGGCACGCGACGCACCTGCTCGCCCGCGTCGGATTGACCTCGATCGAAAACCAATACCCCGGCGAGCTTTCCGGCGGCATGAAGCGGCGTGTCGAAATCGTGCGCGCGTTAATGAATGATCCCAAGATTCTGCTCCTGGACGAGCCATTCCGGGCGCTCGATGCGCTGACAAAGAGTGTCGTGCAGGAGTATTTGCTCGAATTGTACGATCTCACTCCAAAGACCGTGTTCTTCATCACTCATGACATCGAAGAAGCGGCGTTTCTCGCGGATCGGGTGGTAATCATGACCACGCGGCCCGGACGAGTCATGAAGATCGTCAATGTCGATATCGAACGCCCGCGCAATCACCAAGTGCTGACGACACCGCATTTTTTGCGCATCGAAAATGAAGTGCGCGAAGCAATCCACGATGAGGCTCGCAAGGCATTCGAAGCCGGCGAACGGGAGCTCGCTTGATGACGACCGCAACTACCCGGTCCCTGATCGCCAAGGACAAGCAGGCAACGGGAGCGCGTCTGCGTCGTTGGATTGTGGGGCTCTGGAATCTGAATTTGTTGCTCGGCGTGATCTCCATCGGAACGCTTGGATTGCTCTGGGAGTATGCGCAGCCGCTCGGAATACCGGGAGTCCGCAACGTACCGGCCCCAAGTGAAGTGGTCAGCGCTTCCGCAAAACTCCTCAGATCGCGGCTCTACTGGGAAGGATGGATGTTGAGCGTTCAGCGGATTACGCTCGGGTTTCTTGCCGCACAAATCGTCGGCATTCCGCTTGGCCTTATGATGGCCATGCATCGAAATTCATTCGATACGATGTTTCCGATCGTCGAAATTTTGCGTCCGATTCCGCCGGTCGCATGGATTCCGGTTTCCATTATTTTCTGGCCGACACGCGAACTAAGCGTGGTCTTCATCGTCTTTTTAGGCGCATTGTGGATCGTGCTGCTGAATACGATCGGCGGCGCGTCTAACGTGGACCAAAACTATAAGCGTGCCGCACTTTCGCTCGGCTCGACACAGCGCGATCTCTTCTGGCGCATTATTTTGCCTGCAACGATTCCGTCGATCGTCACTGGAATGGCCGTTGGGATGGGCATTGCCTGGGAAATGGTGATCGCCGCGGAGATGATCGCCGGCCGTACCGGGCTCGGCTATTTGCTCTGGCAGTCCTTTGAGATCAACGCGCTCGCACAGGTAATTGTGTGCATGGTCTCGATTGGAATCGCCGGATATATTTCGTCCGGGATAATTCGCCAGCTCGGGGGGTTCGCCGCCCCCTGGCAGCGCCAGCACTGAGATAGCCGTTCAAATCCAAATGGCAGGGCAGTCTCACATTTTGACAAACGAAGTTGCGCCCGCGCGGGGCGTGTCGGTTACACGCGAACTATTTGTAGAACAATTGCCGCTTGTTATTCTAACGTTTGGAGTCGGCATTGCCGCAGCTTATTGGCAGCATGGATTTTTACCCGGCGGCGAGGTGCCGTTCCCCCTCGCCGGCGTGAGCGTTCCGATCTGGCATCTCGTCTGGATGGGATTTTGGACCGGCTACACGATGGCGGTGGTGGGCGAGGCCGCCGGCATTTTCGCCCTGCCCTATCAGATGTCGATCCTGCAATTCAGCAGTATTTCCGTCACGCCGACAACGCAGCTTCTCACATTCCTGAACCCGGTCGGGGCACTCCTCGGATTTCACCGCACGCGTCAAACCAATTGGCATTTTGCCTTGTGGGTGTGCGCTGGCGGTGCAGTCGGTGCGCTGATCGGCCCGTTCGTGCGGCTCAATCTTCTATTTGATCCAAAGCCCTTCACGGTCGTGGTTGGTTTTGCGCTTGCACTGACTGGAATCCACTTATGCGTCACTGGATTGCGCGGATTCGGCACCAAGGATGCGTTTGAGACGAAGTTTGCCGACGCGGCATTGCGCGAGAGAAAGGCCGGCCGGTCGCCGTCGGGTCTACCGCAAGGCATTCCCATTGAAACGGTAAGGAAGGGCGGCGGCCAGCTGACGATCTCGTATTGGGGCGAGACTTGGACGATGAGCACACGCATCCTGTTTGTCATCGGTCTTTGCGTCGCCATTATTAGTTCTGCGCTTGGCGTCGGCGGCGGATTTCTGCTCGTCCCAATCTTCGCGATTTTCTATAGGCTACCAATCTATGTCCTCGTCGCCGCATCAATTCCGTATGTAATTTCCCTATCGGCAGTTAGCATCGTGACTTACAGCGTGATAATTCCCTATTTTAGCGGCGTCTGGGCAGCGCCAGAATGGGCGTGGGGATTGTTTGCTGCCTCGGGCGGCATACTCGGCGCCTGGTTTGCCGCAAAGACTCAGCGGTTCGTTCCTCAACCGCTCTTAAAGCTTATGCTTGGTGCAATTACGGCTGCTGCGGGGGCGCTGTACATCGTGAGCGGCTTCGTCGAGCTTCCATTCCGGCTGTAGCAACCAACGGGATGCGCAGAATGAAGATAACACATGGTTTTCTGCCGTATCTTCCATTCCTAATTCTGGCCGTGGCTGCAGTTGTCGCGGCGCAGCACGTCTATTTTTATTGGTGAACAATCATGGCGAGCGTCGATAGCAATAGAGATTCGGGCGAGGTCATCGTCGAAAATGTCACCAAGGCGATTGGCGATGAGTTTATCAGCAAGACAATTGTTCAAGATTGCGCGTTCAAGGTAGCGCGCGGCAAGTTCACCGTGCTGATCGGTCCTTCCGGCTGTGGGAAGACCACACTCATCAACTTGATTGCCGGTTACGATCAACCGACTTTGGGTCGCGTCACGTTGGACGGGCAGACCATAACCGGACCGACAAGCGAGCGCCTCGTCGTCTTTCAGGAGACGGCACTGTTTCCGTGGATGACCGTTTTCCAGAATGTGACCTACGGACCGTCTGTTCAGCGTAAAGCTAAGTCGTCCGACACTGATAGCGAAGCGAACGCGCTACTGGCAAGATTTGGACTCAAGGATTTTCGCGATAAGTACCCGAACCAATTATCTGGGGGAATGCAGCGCCGCGCAGAATTGGCGCGCGCCCTTATCAATCGACCCCGCGTCCTTCTAATGGATGAGCCGTTCCGCGGGCTGGATGCCATGACGCGACAGCTAATGCAGGAGTATCTGTTGCGTCTTTTTGAAGGAAGCGGTCAGACAATTCTCTTCGTTACTTCGGAAATCGACGAGGCCATTTTGCTTGCCGACACGATCGTATTGCTCTCTCGCTCGCCAGCGACCACGAAGGACGTAATTGATGTCGATATTCCGCGGCCGCGGAACGTCTCCATATTCGAGACGCAACAGTACGCCGAACTGAAAAGGACCGCTTTGTCCCTGTTGTATCGAGAAGCGGTCGATGCGTTTGCATCTGGCAGCACCAGCGCCGCTGATCTCGTTGAAGCCTTCGAAATAAGGCACGGCCCAGGAGCATCTTGATGCGTCTGGCGATTGCCCTGCTCGCGATCCTCCTCGCCACATCGGCTGTCATCCTGGGGCTGCCTCGAATAAATGCTGAATCCGAGTCGGCTTCGGTTTTGCGGCCAATCATTGCGCAACTAGTCGCAAATCCTGATGCATTTGCGGGCCGCACCATTGAGATCTATGGCTTGGTTATCGAAGGTGATGCGAAGAATGAGTTTTTGCTACAGGACGTTTCGCAGCGTCCTCTTCGGGTAGTCAACAATGCGCGGCTGACCGTGGCCGTGGGCGATCAGCTCACCGTCGTGGGCAAATTTAACGCAGGTCCAAGGTCGATTTTTGTTACAGCTGAGAGGCTCATCCCAACCAAGGTGACAGGTGGCGGAGGATGCTGCTGACCGCATGCCGATCGAGGACAACGTTTTGTGGTGGTTCATGGTGAGCACGGCATTCTCAGCCGCCGGCATCAGCATCGGCGCCGCAATTCTGGATCGCCGTGCAACTGATTGGCCAGGTCGGAATGCACGCTTTCTGTTGCATATGTTTAGCTATTTATTGATGACGATTAGCGTGTCGATTTTCATCCTACGTGGATTGCTGCTTTCTTCTTAGCGGCCGGCACCGTGCCTTGGGCTACAATCATCCTGTGCAAATGGAACAGTGCTTTCACGGTGGAGAGGCCGGTTCGACTCCGGCGGGGAGCGCCAAGAATTTCATTGATCTGATCTGGTCCGCCTGCCGCCAAGGCGGCCTCCTGCCCGACGCTCCGAACGTACTTCGGTCGGAATTTTGGATGCGGGATGCTCCGATCGCCCGTTAGGTCGAAGAGCCCGCGCTAAAGCCGCGCGTGGGAACGGAATTTCGCCGGTGTTGCCGGCCGGCAACATGAAGTGGCTTCGTGCCCGCGATTGTCCGCCCCCCGTGGCGAGCGGGCCACCTCTATGTCAATGTTGCGGCGTTGCGACTCTTGGGGACACCCGTTGAAAGTCGGACTTGGGGCTTCGACTCTGGTTCTGGCGGCGTTCGCAATGGGCGGAAGCGTCCTTGCCGCTGATGCGCCGGTCGCGAAAACTCCGGTCTACACGAAGGCCCCGCCTCGCGCCGCGGAATGCTCACCGTATTGGTCGCTGTTCGGGGGATGGAATTCGGTCGAGTCGATCAACTCGTATTCCGGAGTCGGGTTGGACGATCCGCGCTCGTTGCAATTCAAGGACGGTTATGTCGTGGGCGGCGCCGTGGGGCGCTGCGTTCCCGGCTGGAACTGGCTGCGCATCGAGGGCGAGCTTTCCTACCGGAGAAATGGACTCAGCTCAGTCACCGTAGCGCCCGAAGGCACAGCCTCGCGCTCCGGTCGTGTCACCGCGCTCGCGCTGATGGCGAACGCGTGGGCTGACTTCAATGTCGCTCCGAACGTGACGGTTCACGCGGGCGGAGGCATCGGAGCCGCAAGGGTGGGACTGAGAGTCAGCAACATTTCCGTTACCGTTCCCGGCCCCTTTCCGGTAAACGACAGCGACACCGTGTTTGCGTTTCAGCTCGGCGCCGGTGCGGCGTGGCATTTTATGCCGAATGTCGCGCTTACGCTCGACTACCGCTATTTCCACGCGATGGATCCGACCTTCAGGGGTGCCGCTGGGCTCGCCACATATAGCTTCAGTGACGACTACCAGGCACACAGCATCATGGTCGGCTTGCGCGGCAAGTTCACAACGGGCGCCCCGTAAGAACATCGTCACGCCAAACACTGACTCGTCGGGCAAGAGAACGACCATAAGGCGGGGCGCTCTTCGTTCTGCGCAGCTCGCCTGGGAGACGGCCCCACGGCTTTGCCCGCAGGTGGGCGCCGGCTGCGAAACGTATCATCGGGTGCGGCCATTCATGCGCTGGCTCGGCCTCGCCGCGGAGCCGGAAGATCAGCGCGCCTTCCTGTTTCCTGCGCTGGTCGAGGCGCTGGCGCGCGCGGGGCCGCGCGTATTGATCTCGGGCAGCGCCGACGAGGCCATGGCGGCGATGGTGGTGGAAGCGGGCGTCGCGGCGTCGTGCACGCCGGTCATCACCGCGCTCGATCGTTGCGCGACGCCGCTCGCAATCAATCAGTCATACGCCGAGCATGCGCGGGTCGCATTGTCGGCCGTGCAAACCGATATCCTTGCCTATCGGCCGGCGAACTCGTTCGACGTGATCGTCACGCATTCGTTTCTCGGGCAGTTCGACACAGCTGGGCGTTCGCGCCTGATCGCAACGTGGTTCGCCTTGCTCGCCTCGGGCGGGCGAGTGATCACGGTCGTGCGCTTGAGACCGGCAGGCACGACCACTTCGTTTTCCGGCGAGGCCGCCGACCGCCTCGCCGCGGAAGTGCGACGACGGGCAGCAGAGCACACACGCGAAATCGAAATCTCGCCTTCGGACCTGGGGGATGCGGCGCACGAGTACGCGCAGCAGCGTTCGCCTTCGCACGCGGTCCGCGACATCGAGGAGCTGGTCGCGCTTTTCGTCGGCGCTGGATTTGAGTTGCTGCATGCACAGATCCGCGAATGGCCGGGGCGCGTCAGCGGCATCGAGGGCCCGGGCCTGCCGCGCGGCGGGCGCTACGCGGAAATCGTCGCCGAGCGGCGGTGACCTGCCGCGGCGACCGCGCTCGTGAACAGCTCGAATTTGCCGCCGGCGTTCCTCGCTATTTCGTCGACGTAGACGAGATCGATGCGGAACGGCGCTGGCAGCGCCTGCTGAACCTTGTCCTTCAACGCTTGCTCCTGTTGCGCGGCAAGCGGCGCCCCGACCACGAGCCGCACCTCGAGCCGGTCGGATTCTGCCTGGTGAAATTGCTGCTGCAGGATGGGCGCAATCTTCGCGAAGGCGCGGGTACCGAAGGTCGGCCAGTAGACGCGGCCGTCGGCGAGCACGAGCATGTTGCGCTGGCGGCCGAGGATGCGCTTCAGCAAGGGCAGCCCGCGGCCGCAGCCGCAGCGTCCACCCGCCTCGGCGTAGTCGCCGATCGCGTAGCGCAAGAGCGGCATCGCGTAATTGAACAGGGGTGTGACGACGATTTCGCCGATCTCGCCCGGCTGGCACGCCTCGCCTTCCGAGTTGAGAACTTCGAGCAGCACCGCCTCGGCCTGCACATGATAGCCGTCGCCCTCGGGACATTCGATCGCCATGCAACCGGCCTCCTCGGCCGAATAGGCATCGAACACTCGGCAACGCCAGTTCTGCGCGACGAGATCGCGCAGCTCCTGATCCACGGTCTCGCCGAGGGCGCTCGCGCCTTTCACCGAATATGGGCCGTTGATCTCCGGCGGCGGCGACGCGGCCAACTCGCGCAGGATGGATGGGTACGACGTCAGATAGTCGGGCAGGCGTCGGCCGATCCACGCCATCTGTGCGCCGATTTCCGCGGTGGCGGACAGGCGGACGCACGCTCCGGTGAGGAACGGAAACGTCGTTGCGTCGCCCCAGTGCTCGATCACGTCGCCGTTTGGCGGCGGCGCCTCGCCCGGCGGCAACTTTCGGATCACGCCCATGGTACGGGCAAAGTCGCGGCCGGCCCAAATCTGCGTCCGCAGGGTCAGCGTCTTCTGCCAAAGGTCGTTGAAGTTCGTCGTGATCACTTCCACGGCACGGCCTGTGGAGCCCGACGAGCGCAGGCGATCGATCTCCTGCTGTCCAGGGGGCAATTCACGCGCATGCAGAGCGGCACCACCATCCTGCAGATGATCTCGCGTCAGCAACGGGAGTTCGCGCCACCGATTCCAATCGACCGGCGATCCTGGCTTCAGCCTGACTGAATCCAGAAGCTTCCGATAGTACGGCACTTGCCGATAGGCGTGCGCGAGAAGATTGCCCAATTGCGCGGTCTGGAATTCGAGGTGCCTCGATGCCGGCCACCACTGGCTCGCCTCCAGATTGGCTTGATACGCGAGTAGCTGCCGCGCGGTCTCGCCCGGAAACGCAATACGTTCGATGCGGGCGAGCAATTCTGCGGTGCGGCGGCGCTTCGCCATAGATTCACCCGCCCAATGAGGAAAGGATCGGTAAGAACGGCAGCGGCTGGCTCAGGGCGCGAACGAGCATGAACTCGACCAACGCGGCGCACGCGGCAGCGGTTGCAAGCGCGGCGAACCAGTTCGCGCCCATCGCGCGCGCAAACACGAGGCCGAACGCCGGCAGGCCGATCCTTGGCCCAAGCAAAAACAGCCCAAGAACGACGGCCGCAAGATAGACGAGCTCCCAGAACGACCCCGCAATCGCGTCGGTTCGGGTCGGCGCCGCGTCTGCAGCGCGCGTGTTCACGAGGCTGATGGCGCCGAGCAGCAGAAGCAGCACGGCTGCCGCGGCCGGCACGGCCAGGACCGGCACTGATCGATCGTATGCGGTTGCGTCGGCGACCAGAAGAAGTGCCGGGCCGACTGTGATCGTCAGCAGGAATGCAATCTCGCCTCGCAAAGTGATCATGGCGTGCCACGCATGCGCTGGATTATGGAATTCCATGGGACGACGAAGGCGAGCAACAGCGCCGCTAGAACAAGGACACTCGGGCGCCATAGAAATGAAACGCCGTAGGCCGCGTATGAGATCGCGCCGTAAGTCTCGACAAAGGGCGCCAGAATGAATCCGAGCAGCAGCGCGGCGCGGCTGTAATCGTAGCGAACCAGGCCCATGCCAAGCGCGAGCGCCGCGGCTGCGATGACGAGATCGTACGTGCTGCCGCGATAGGCGACGATTCCGATCACGGCCAGGGTGACGACGACCGGCACGAGGGTGCGCACCGGCGTACGGATCAGCAGCAAGAACGCCGGCGCGAAGGCCAGCACAAGAACGCTGCCGGCAACATTGGAAATCGCCAGCACGAACGCGAGCAAGATGACGAGCCCGGTCTGTTCGGCCATCAGCGCTGGGCCGGGTTGGAATCCGAGCAGGACGAGAGCGCCGATCATGATTGCCATGCCGGCGCTGCCAGGAATTCCCAGCGTCAACGTCGGCACGAGCGCCCCACCTTCCTTGGCATTGTTACTGGTCTCCGCGGCAACGACACCCGTGATGCGATCGTCGATCTCCGATCGGTGCCGCTTCGGCCGCCCAAACCAGGCGTGGGCCAGAAAGGCGGCAACCTCGCCGCCAATTCCCGGAACGAGACCGACAACACTGCCAACGCTCGCGGATTTCAGCACGAGTGCCGGGCGCGCCAGCACATCGCGCACGCCCTGACCGATCTGCTCGAAATGGCGGTCGTGCGACATCACCGCTTCTCCGGGCCGGAGTTTTGCCAGCCGCACGAGTTCGGGCCCCGCGAACAGGCCCACGATGAGGGGAATGAGGCCAATGCCGTCGAGCAACGGCGTCTGCTCGAACCAAAGACGCGGCACGCCGCTCGCGTCCTGATAGCCAACCGAGCCGAGAAAGATGCCCAAGGCAGCGGGGATCAGGCCCTTCTCGAACGACGTCGCCGCGATTCTGGCCACGCAAATCAATCCCACCAAGGCGGCCACAAAAATTTCCGGCGCGCCAACGGTCTGCAGAATCGGTAAGGCGAGCGGGATCGCGGCGAGCAGCACGAAAAAGCCGAGCACGCCGCCGATGCCTGACGCGGTTGCGGCGATGGCGATCGCGCGCGCGGCGAGACCGAGCTTGGCGAGCCGATGTCCGTCCTCGAGCGCCGCCGCGTTGGGCGGCGTTCCCGGGATCGCGAACGTAATCGCGGTGATCGCGCCGCCGGTATAGACGACCGAATGGGACGCAAGTAGCAACGTCAGCGCGACCGCCGGATCGAGCGTCAAGACGAAGGGCAAGAGCAGGGTCAGCGTGGTGATGCCGTTGATGCCCGGCAGCGCGCCGCCGATCAGGCCGGCCAACACGCCGGCGAAGAGAGCCCCCAGCACTGGGAGCGTGAACAGCGCACTCGCTTCGATCATTGCCGAGCCATCGGGACGCGGATCGAGGCCAAGCGCGCCGGTCGATCAATAATATTTTTCGAGCACAACATGCCGAAACTCGGGCTGCCGCTTCACCGTTGCCAGCGTCGACGCGACGGCGCCGGCCAAATCGTTCGGCGATTGATAGTCGACATTGCGTTCGGCCGCCTTCGCACGGCGCAAGAACTCGTTATCGGTGAGAATTTTACCAAGCGCGGTGCGCAAGTGCGCGACGAGATCGTCCGGCGTTCCCGGCGTCGCAGCCAAGCCCCGCCCGAGCGCCGACAAACCGGTGAGCAGGCGGATCCAGTCGCCTCCGAGGTCGGCGCCCGCTGCAGCCTCGAAGATCGTCGGCACGTCGGGAAAGAACGGCGAGCGCGAGGAGGAGACGAGTGCCGCGACCTTGATCGCGCGAGCGTCCGCGTATTGCCGCGCGGAGTCGGCCGAGATCATCACGGCATCCGCCTCGCCCCGGACGACGCCGAGCACAGCTTCGTTGCTACCCTTGTAGCCGGTGACGATGCGCGCCCGGAGGCCAAGAGACTCTGACAACAAGGCGGCGTTGATCGCCATTTCGTCCGTCTGCCCGCCGGCGGCCCAGCGAACCGGTTGTGAGGCGGCTTTCGGCGACTTCCAGGGCAGGGTCGAGGCATCGGCGGCCGTCACCAGCGCGCGCTGCTCCGAGCCGATACCCGCGAGCCAGGAAAACTTTCCAATGTCGAAACGAACGGCTTCGACGCCTAGCCCCTGCGCGACGACCGCCGCGGTAACGTTCACCACCCCGAGGGTCAGCCCGTCGCCCGGCGCGCGCGCCATTTCGTTCAAGGCAATGAGGCCGCCGGCGCCCGGGCGGTTTCTGACCACCACCGTCGCGCCCGTGAGCCGCTCGAGGTCCGGCGCGATCAGGCGCGCGTAGGCGTCGTAGCCGCCGCCGGCGCCGTACCCGACCACGAGCGAAATAGTCTTGCCGCGGAAACAATCCTCAGCCGAGCAGGCAGCGGCCGGGACCGCGGAAGCCGCGGCCGCGAGCGAAAACAACAGGGCGAAAAGTGGAAATCCTCGGCGCGCATTTGGCGTCACGATCGGCCGTCCCCCGGTTCGGAGCGATCCTAGGGTGTTTAGCTTCCCGGGCGTACGGGGGTAAATATCTACTTGAGAATACGTGCATTCTTGACGTGGGTGCGGAAATTGATCTTCATTGGACTTCCGGGCCGACTGCCCCGCCATTGGGGGTCACATGATGCGCGCGATGATCCGTGCGGCGTTTGTCGCTGCCCTCCTCCCGGCCAGCGGGGTGGTCGCGCAGCCTTCCGAAAAGCAACTTGCGGCGCAGGGCAAGATAATCCTTACCAAACAATGCAGCCGCTGCCATCAAGTCGGCATGATCGGCCGCAGTCCGCTCGCCATCGCGCCGTCATTTCGCGCGATCATGCAGCAGTATGCGCCGGAAGACCTTGAGGAAGCGCTTGCGGAAGGCCTGACCAGCGGGCATCCAGCCATGCCGGAGTTCGAGTTCGAACCCGACGAGATCGCCGCGATCCTCGCCTATCTCGGGACGCTGCGCGAAAAACGCTAAGCTGCCGTCGAGAATCGCAATGGCACGCACGCACGACTGCAAGGCGAGCAGGCGCGAGGCGGCCGGCGCCAAGGTCGTGCCCCTGCCTTGGGTCGCACGGCGCAGGCCGCGTGCCGCGCCGAAACCCGCCTACCCGCATTCGGACGACCCGGACGACTATCCGATCAGCGACCGGACGCTGCTCACGGTCGGGGCATGTCTCGCGCTCTTCATCGTCGCGAGCGTCTGGCTGCTCGGGACCATGCGCGCGAACGCATGGCTCGAAGATTGCCTGATGGCGGGCCACAAGAATTGCGCGCGGCTCGTGGTGCTGCCGTCGGAGCGCTGAACTCGCAGGTCATCGCGCGGCGAGCGGCTCGGCCGATGCGGCGTCGAGCACACGCAATTCAACCCGTTCCGCTCCCTGCCAGCGATCGACCGACAGCGTACCGGCAACGTGCATGGGCCGGCCGCGGGCCGCGAGCAGCGCATCGCCGAGCGGACGCGTAAGCGCACGAAAAGCGATCGCGCCGATCTGCTTGCCGTCGCCCGCGCGCAGGCGTAGGCGCACGTGCGCGTCGCCGACCGGATCGGCGAACGACACACGGTGCGAAGGGAGCGCGAACACGGGCTCGGGATTGCCCGCGCCGAAGGGGCCGGCGCGGTCGATCATGGAGAACAACTCGCCGTTCGCGGCGCCCGCCGTGATCGCACCGTCGATCGATAGATGATCGGCCGAACGCGAGGTCTCCACGGCGTCGCGCAGATGCTCCTCGAGATAGGCGCGGAGCGCGCCGAGCTTGCCGCGCGTGACCGTGAGGCCGGCCGCCATGGCGTGGCCGCCGCCCTTTTCCAACAGGCCCTCTTCCACGGCGCGGCGCACGACGCGGCCCATGTCCACACCGGGAATGGAGCGACCGGAGCCCGTGCCGGTCTGGCCGAGAAAGGCGATGGCAAATGCCGGCCGGCCAAATCGCTCCTTCAGGCGCGCGGCAACAAGGCCCACGACCCCGGAATGCCAGCCCTCGCCTGACGCAAGCACGATCGCGCCTTTTTCGTCGTGGCCGAGCGAGGCGAGCGCTTCGGCCTCGGCCTGCTCCAGCGTCAACCTTTCCAGATCGCGTCGCTCGTTGTTGAGCTGATCGAGGCGCGCGGCGATGGCCGCGGCTTCGGCCGGATCGTCGGTGACGAGCAATTTCGTCCCGAGCGTCGCGTCGCCGATGCGGCCGCCGGCATTGATGCGGGGCCCGAGCAGAAACCCGAGATGAAACGGCGCGGGCGGACCGGTCAAGCGGCTTGCGTCCATAAGGGCGCGCAGGCCGACGTTCTCCCGCGCGCGCAAGGCGACAAGACCCTTGCTGACGAAGGCACGGTTCAGGCCCTTGAGCGGCACGACGTCGGCGACCGTGCCGAGCGCCACGAGATCGAGAAATTGCAGAAGGTCGGGCTCCTGCCGCGCGGCGGACCAGAAGTCGCGCCCGCGCAGTTCGCGCACGAGCGCGACCGCGGCCATGAAGGTCACGCCCACGGCAGCGAGATGGCCGAGCTTCGACAGATCGTCCTCACGATTGGGATTGACCAGCGCCGCCGCGACGGGAAGCTTTTCTCCGGCCTGATGGTGATCGAGCACGACCACGTCGAGGTTGAGCTTTTTCGCCTCGGCGAGCGCCTCGCTGCTCGTGGTGCCGCAGTCGACCGTCACCAGCAGCTTTGCACCGCGCTCGCTGATATTGCGGATCGCCTCGACGTTCGGGCCGTAGCCTTCGAACAGTCGGTCGGGAATGTGGAAGAAGGGATCGAGCGCGGCCGCGCGCAGGACGCGCACGAGGAGCGCGGTCGAGGTCGCGCCGTCGACGTCATAGTCGCCGAGGATCGCCACCTGTTCGCCGCGCACCACCGCGTCGGCGAGGCGCGTGGCCGCCGCATCCATGTCGGTGAGCGTGCTCGGATCCGGCATCAGGCGTTTGACGGTCGGATCGAGATAGCCCTCGACCTCGTCGAGATCGACCTGGCGCCCGGCAAGCACCCGGCACAGCAATTCCGGCAGGCCGTGGCGCTGGCCGATGGCGAGGGCCGTGGCGCCCGCGCGCGGGTCGAGCCGGTCGCGCCAGACGCGGCCCGTCACGGACCGTTCGACGCCGAGGAAGGGGCGGGATTCGATCATGGCCGAATCTAACATCCTTCAGCCCTCATGCGCGGGCTTGACCCGCGCATCCAGACGGCCGTTCGGCACTTGCTTCGCGTCCGCCTGGATCGCCGGGTCAAGCCCGGCGATGAGGGTTACTGAAGGTGGTGCTCAAAAAAATCTTTCGGTACTGAATGAACCCGGAGCGGTCGGCGAGCTTGTCGTAGAGCGCCCGCGCCGCGGCGTTGCTCTCCTGCGTCAACCAATAGACGCGGCTCGCGCCGACTTCGCGCGCGGCCTTCTCGACCGCCTCGATCAGCGCGCGGCCGATGCCACTGCCCCGAACATCGGGCGCCACGAACAAATCCTGCAAATAGCAATAGTTGCCGATCGTCCAGAACGAGCGGTGGAAGAGATAGTGGACGATTCCGACAAGTCTCCCGTCGACGTAAGCGCCTAACCCGTGCATGGGTTCGGCTGCATCATGCAGCCGTAACCAAGCCGCGTCCGTTTCGTCGGGCGTCTGGGAAGCCTCGTAGAAGCCAAGATAGCTCTGCCAAACGACTTCCCAGTTCACGCGCTCGTCCTTGCCGATCGGACGGATTTCCGGTTTTTGCGCGGCCACGGGGCGCTCGCGATCAGTCGAGGTGAAATTTCTCGAGCTGGCGGTGTTCGGCGTCGATCCAGCGCACGGTGCCGGTGACGGAGCGCATTACCCACGTGTGTGTGCGAATCCGCTCCTTCTCGAAGCGCACGCCGCGCAGCATGGAGCCGTCGGTGACGCCGGTCGCGGCCACGAGGCAATCGCCGCGCACCATGTCGGTGATCGCGTATTTCTTTTTCGGATCCTTCACGCCCATTTTCGCCGCGCGTTGGCGCTTCTCGTCGGTGTCGAGGACGAGGCGGCCTTGCATCTGGCCGCCGATGCAGCGGAGTGCCGCCGCCGCGAGCACGCCCTCGGGCGCGCCGCCGATGCCCATGTAGATGTCGATGCCGGTGTTCCTCGGGTCGGCGGTGTGGATGACGCCCGCCACGTCGCCGTCGGTGATGAGCCGCACCGCGGCGCCGACCTTGCGAACGGCGGCGATCAAGTCGGCGTGGCGCGGGCGATCGAGGACGAGCGCCGTGAGCTCGTCCGCCTGCACGCCTTTGGCCTTGGCAAGCGAGCGGATGTTCTCGTCGGCCGGCGCATCGAGATCGACGACGCCGGCGGGATAGCCGGGGCCGATCGCGATCTTTTCCATGTAGACGTCGGGCGCGTTCAAGAGCGTGCCGCCCTCGGCCATGGCCATGACAGCGATGGCGCCGGGCATGTCTTTCGCGCAGAGCGTCGTGCCCTCGAGCGGGTCAACGGCGATATCGACCTTCGGGCCCTTCTTGTTGCCGACGGTCTCGCCAATGAACAGCATCGGCGCCTCGTCGCGCTCGCCCTCGCCGATCACCACCGTGCCGTCGATCGGCAGATTGTTCAGCTCGCGGCGCATGGCGTCGACGGCGGCCTGGTCGGCGGCCTTCTCGTTGCCGCGGCCGCGCAGGCGCGCTGCGGACACCGCCGCACGCTCGGTCACGCGCACGATTTCGAGGCTGAGAATCCGTTCGATCACCAGACCGGGTTGAACAGTGATCGAAACCACGGCGCGCTCCCCCTTTGCAGTCATCTTCCGTCATCCTTCGAGACTCGGCGCGTTCCGCGCCTCGCGCCTCAGGGTGGCGGCATTTGCAGCATTCAATCTACGTCATCCTGAGGTGCGCGCGAAGCGGGCCTCGAAGGATGACGTAGCCCGAATATTTCATATCCTTTGCAGTCAGCTTTTCTCGATGCGGATCATTTGCGGCGCCTCGGCCAGGACGCCTTCGCGCTCGATGGCCGCGAGCGCCCGGCGCACTGCATCCTCGTTGGTAGCATAGGTGATCAGAATGACCGGCGCAGGACCGGCCGCGCTCTTCGGATCGTCGCCGCCGTGCGGGCGGGCGTTCGCGTGGCGCTGCACGATGGATTCCAGCGAAATGTTCTCCGCCGCCATGGCCCGCGAGATCGCCGCCATGGTGCCGGGCCGGTCGAGAGCCGCGAGGCGGATGTAATAGCCGCCCTCGTGGCGCTGGATCGGCGCCTGCTTGGGCTTCGTCAGATGCGCCGCAGCACGGCCGAGCGGCGGCGAAAGCCGCCCGCGGGCAATGTCCACGAGATCGGCGACCACCGCCGACGACGTCGCCGGGCCACCGGCGCCGGGGCCGACGAGGGTAACGCTCATCGCGTCGGAATCGATCGCCACCGCATTGAGCACGCCATCGACGCCGCCGATCGTGGAGCCCTTCGGCACCATCGTGGGATGCACGCGCTGCTCGATGCCGGCATCGGTGCGGCTTGCCACGCCGAGAAGCTTGATCTTGTAGCCGAGCTGGTCCGCGGCCTGCAGGTCCGCGAGGGTGATCGCCTCGATCCCTTCCACGTGCGCGGCATCGGCGTCGATCTCGGTGCCGAAGGCAAGGCTCGTCAGAATCGCCATCTTGTGCGCGGTGTCGAAGCCGCCGATGTCGAAGGTGGGATCGGCCTCTGCGTAGCCAAGGCGTTGCGCCTCCTTGAGGCAGTCGGCGAAGGTGCGCTGCTCCTGCTGCATCTTCGTCAGGATATAATTGCAGGTGCCGTTGAGGATGCCAAACACGCGGGAGACTTTCGCGCCGCCAAGACCCTCGCGCAGCGTCTTCACCACCGGAATGCCGCCGCCGACCGATGCCTCGAAGGCGAAGGCGGCGTCGTTCTTTTCGGCGAGCCTGGCGAGCGCGTTGCCGTGCTTGGCGATCAACGCCTTGTTCGCGGTGACGACGGCGCGGCCCGCGCTGAGTGCGGCCTCGACCGCGCTTTTCGCGGGATCGCCCTCCCCGCCCATCAATTCCACGAACACGTCGATGCCGGGATCCTTCGCGAGCGCGACCGGGTCCGCGACCTGCTTCAGCTTCGAGAGATCGATGCTCTTGTCCTTGGGCGGATCCTTGGACGCATAGACCACGAGCTCGATCGGCCGCCCGGCGCGCTCGGTCAGTTGCTCGCGCGATTGCGCGAGCATTTTCACGACGGCCGAGCCGACCGTGCCCAAACCGGCAAGACCCACCTTGAGCGGCGCCATGACGAGACCGGGAGTTGCGCGCTATCCGCGCGCGGCGAGAGGAATGACGTTGTGCAACAGCTTGTCCGCAGAATCGAGGAAGCGGCGCACGTTGCGCGCGGCTTGACGGATACGCTGCTCGTTCTCGACAAGCGCGATGCGCACGAAGCCCTCGCCATGCTCACCAAAGCCGATGCCGGGAGAAACCGCGACCTGTGCTTTTTCGACAAGCAGTTCCGCGAACTTGACGCTGCCAATCTCGCGGAAGCGCTCGGGCAGCGGCGCCCAGGCGAACATCGACGCCTTCGGCGCCGGGATCGTCCAGCCGGCGCGCGCGAAACTCTCCACGAGCGCGTCACGGCGCTTCTTATAGGTCGCGCGCATCTCGTCGATGCATTCCTGCGGGCCGTTGAGCGCGGCCGCGGCAGCGACCTGCACCGGCGTGAAGGCGCCGTAATCGAGATAGGATTTCACGCGCGTGAGCGCCGCGATCAGCCGCTC
>JBBDYN010000056.1:0-12649 GCA_040901465.1 Xanthobacteraceae bacterium | reverse complement strand
CGGGCTCGCCAGCCTCCCCGCTTACGCGGGGGCCGGCGTGCGCCCCGGAATGACGTTGAAAAAAAGGGGCGCCCCGGAATGACTCTTCAGCCCAGCGCCGCGCGCGCGGCGGCCGCGATCACGGGATCGAGTTCCACGGGCGGCATGGCCTGCGGCAGAAACACGCGCACAGCCCCATAAGGCACGCCGATCAGCGCAACGGCGAGGCGCTCGCGGCCGCGCTTGTCGCGCGGCAACAGCCGGCGCGCGGCTTCGGTCAGGCCTTTCTGCAGATCGGAGGAAAGGCGCGCGGCGCGGGTGCGGCTTTCTTCCGGCGCGTCATCCAGGAATTCGTCGCGCCGGTGCGCGAGCAGCACCACGCCGGCCGCATGGTTGGTGCGCGTGAAACGCGGGGTGAGGAGGGCGACCTCGACCGCGGCGTCGAGCTTATCCGCGGCGGCGAGAAGCATGAGAAACTCGGTCCCGAAGCGTTCGGCGGCGGCGATCCAGACGTCGGCCATGAGCGCGGCCCGCGACGGAACCCGATGATAGACCGAGCCGATCGGCACCTTGGCCTCCCGCGCAATGTCCGCGACCGTGGCCCGGCCGGGCCCGAGGCGGGCGGAAATCCGGGTCGCTGCCGTCAGTAGATCGGCGTCGGATATGTGCGCGCGGCGGCCCATGGCGCCTCCTCAGGCGGACGGTCCTGGGGCGAATCAGGCGGATATAGAATTTATATTCTAATTTAGCGATCAGCGCCACCGTCGCTGGTTCCATTGAATTCTAGATTTACGGCTCTATTTAAATCGAAAAGGGGAACTGATTGGGGAGGGCCGGGAACCGGAATCGTGAACGCGCGTTAACGGGTCGAATGGAGCGCGGCTGGGTCCGCGAGGCAGAAATGATCGGCTCCTATCTCGTTTCCGCGATGATTGTTGGCTTGGTGCTCGGCGCCTTCCTGACGTGAGGCGCTTGAGCCAGAGAAGCTGCTAGCGGCAACTCCCCCCAGCCCCCGCTGCCGCAGCGGCGAAGTGGCGTCCCGAGTTGACCCCGACTCGGGACGCCTTTTCCTTTTTTTCCGCCATTTTCTCAAGCCGCGTCTTCTGGCGCGCTGGTGCGGCCGGGCCGAGCGCCTTAGCGTGCGGCGAAATCCCGAGTCGACGGAATCATGCGGCAATATCTCGAACTGCTCGATCGTATTCTCACGCGCGGCGTCCGCAAGAATGACCGGACCGGCACGGGAACCCTGTCGGTTTTCGGCCATCAGATGCGGTTCGATCTCGCCGAGGGCTTCCCGCTCGTCACGACCAAGAAATTGCATCGCAAATCCATCGTTCACGAACTTTTGTGGTTCCTCGCCGGCGACACCAACGTGCGCTACCTGCGCGAGAACGGCGTCACGATCTGGGACGAATGGGCGGACGATCGCGGCGAGCTCGGGCCCGTGTACGGCCGGCAATGGCGCTCGTGGCCTGCCCCGGACGGGCAGGCGATCGACCAGATGGCGCAGGTGCTCGCGGAGATCCGGCGCAATCCGGATTCGCGGCGGCTGATCGTGACCGCGTGGAATCCGCCGGACATTGCGAAGATGGCGCTGGCACCCTGCCATTGCCTGTTTCAATTCAACGTCGCGGACGGGCGGCTCTCATGCCAGCTCTATCAGCGCTCGGGCGATGCATTTCTCGGCGTGCCATTCAACATCGCCTCCTACGCATTGCTCACGCAGATGGTGGCGCAGGTGACCGGCCATCAAGCAGGCGAGTTCATCCTGACGCTCGGCGATGCGCACCTCTATTCCAACCATCTGGAGCAGGCGCGGCTGCAGCTCACGCGCGCGCCGCGCCCGCTGCCGCAGCTCAAGCTCAATCCGGCGGTGCAGGATTTGTTCGCTTACCGCTACGAAGACATCGTCTTCGAGGGCTACGACCCGCACCCGGCGATCAAGGCCAAGGTGGCGGTGTAGCGCGTCGCAAACGAAACGAGCCGCCCGAAGGCGGCCCGTCCGAGGGGGAGGTCACACTTGAAATCAGAGGCGTTCGGCGCCGGGCGCTTCCTGCATCTCGATGCGCTCGTGCCATCCGCCGGGGCCCCGGCCGCGCGGACCCATGTGGCGGCCCTCATCGCCCAAATCTCCGTGACGCCGCCAATTGCGGCCTTCCTGGTGCATCCCGCGCATGCCGGCGCGCGCCAGCATGTTGAAGCGCCGCTTCTGGGCTTCGTCGAGCGACTGATAGAGCGGCTCGGTTGTGTCGGCGAGGCGCTTCAGGCCGGCGCCGGTTTCGGTCAGCCGCTCGGCCCCGCGCCGCAGGCGCTCGACCGGATCGGCCGGGCCTTGGCGATCGCGGCGCTCGGCGCGGAACTGCTCGCGGCGCTCGATGCGCTTGCCGGCAAGCTCGCGCAGGGCGCCCTCGACCGGCGACCAGAGTTTCTCCTGCTCGGCGTTGAGCGCGAGCCCGGCCTTCAACGCGGCGATGCGCGCGTCGGCGAAGGCGGTCATGTCACCGGCACTCATGCGGCCATGCCAGCGGCCGTGGCCCCAGTTGTCGTAACGCGCGTAGGCCTTGTAGGCGAGCGCGGAGCCGCCGACCGCAACGACAGCGACAACGGCGATGATCAGACCCTTCTTCATGGATCGGTCCTCTTGGATGAGCGGGAGCGCTCAATTCGAGGATGCGATCATGCAAACGGCGCGGGCGCGGTTCAAATGAAGGTTCGGTAATGCAGATGAAATTTTTTTAATGAACCGGAAAGCATCGCGTAACAGACACGGCGGAATTGCGGCGGAATGCATCAGCCCGGTCCGATCATCTTTTCCGGGCGCACGAGTTCGTCGAATTCCTTCTCGGTCACAAACCCGAGCTTAACCGCTTCCTCGCGCAGCGAGGTTCCGTTCTTGTGCGCGGTCTTGGCGATGAGTGCGGCCTTTTCGTAGCCGATCCTGGGGGCGAGCGCGGTCACGAGCATCAGCGACATTTCCAGGAGATGCGCGATGCGCTCCTCATTCGCCTTGATGCCGACGACGCAGTTGTCGGCGAAGGAGCGCGACGCGTCGGCGAGGAGCCGCACCGACTGCAGCAGCGCGTAGGCCATCACCGGCTTGTAGACGTTCAATTCGAAATGGCCCTGGGAGCCGGCAACCGCGACCGTGGTGCCGTTGCCGATCACCTGGCAGCAGACCATGGTCAGTGCTTCGCTCTGGGTCGGGTTCACCTTGCCCGGCATGATCGAAGAGCCGGGTTCGTTCTCGGGCAGCGACAATTCGCCCAGGCCGGAGCGCGGGCCGGAGGCGAGCAGGCGAATGTCGTTCGCGATCTTGAAGAGCGCGGTCGCGATCGAGGTGAGCGCGCCGTGCGCGAACACGTAGGCGTCGTGGGCGGCCATGACTTCGAACTTGTTGGGCGCGGTGACGAAGGGGAGACCGGTGATCTCGGCGACCTTCTTCGCGAAGGCGACGTCGAAGCCTTTCTTGGCGTTCAGGCCGGTGCCGACGGCAGTGCCGCCCTGGGCGAGGAGGCAGAGCTCGCACAGCACGAGCTTCAGCCGGCCGATGCCGGACTCGACCTGCGCGGCATAGCCGGAAAATTCCTGGCCGAGCGTAAGCGGCGTCGCGTCCTGGGTATGGGTGCGGCCGATCTTGATGATCTTGTCGAATTCCTTTGCCTTGTTCGCGAGCGCGGCGTGCAGATGTTCGAGCGAGGGGATGAGCCGGCGCGTGATCTCCTCCGCGGCCGCGATATGCATCGCAGTTGGAAACGAATCATTCGAGGATTGCGAAAGGTTAACGTGGTCGTTGGGGTGGACCGGCTTCTTCGACCCCATGGCGCCGCCAAGCATCTCGATCGCGCGGTTGCCGATCACCTCGTTGGCATTCATATTCGATTGCGTTCCGGATCCGGTCTGCCAGACGACCAGCGGAAACTGTTCGTCGTGCTTGCCGTCGACGACTTCCTGGGCGGCGGCGGCAATGACATCCGCGAGCTTGCCGTCGATCAGCCCCATGTCCTTGTTCACGAGCGCCGCGGCTCGCTTGAGGATGCCGAACGCGCGCACGATCGGCTTCGGCAGGCGCTCGCCGCCGATCTTGAAGTTCTCGATAGACCGCTCGGTCTGCGCTCCCCAATAGCGGTCGGCGGGGACCTCGATGGGTCCGAAGGTGTCGGTCTCGGTGCGGGTCTTGGCCATGCAGTCAGGACTCTTGAAAGGCGCGATGCTTCTAGCACGCGCGGCCGGTAGCGGAAACGCGCGCATGGACATGGGACTAAGCCCAAACTCGCGGCCGGCCGGCGACTCGCCGCGCCACAAATCGAACCTGTTCGGGAGCCGCCGGCGTGCGCATGATTCGCGCGTAAATTGAAGGGGGCGGTAGTAGAGAAGGGGTTGCGATCTGTCGCACGGCCATTAAAGTTGCCGTTGTCCGGCGTGAATCGTAATGAGAAAAAAAGCGGACGGCGTTTGAGGATTCTCGCTCAGTGGTCTCCAGCGGGGGGTGGAGATTACCGATGGCCGAGTCGAAATTTTTTCACCGCGAACGACTGTCGCCCAACGTTGGCGGCAATGGTGCGCACGAGCGGCAGCACGTCGCGTTGCCAAATCCGAAACCTGCGTCGTACCCCGAGGGCGCCTTGTGCCAAACCGAGGGCGTTCGATGAAGAGTCCGGTGGTAAAGCGCTCAATCGTCATCGCGGGTCACAAGACCAGTGTGAGCCTCGAGGACGACTTTTGGGACGCGCTCAAGGAGATCGCCGCGCGTCGCAAGGCGACGTTGTCGGATCTCGTGGCGAGCATCGACGCGTCGCGGTCACAAGGCAATCTCTCGTCGGCGATCCGGCTGTTCGTGCTCGATCATTTTCGCTCGACCGGCCGCGCGGGTGCGACATCCGGTTCATCCGGCGGCTAGACGGGCGGCTCGATCGATCGAGTTCGCGTCGAATTGATCAATTCTTTGATGGCGCGAGCGGATTCGCGCCGCCGGCGGTCTTGCCGCCGCGTTGTACGGCGGCGCACGGTCCCCTATAACCGCAGGCGAAACGCGTGTGCAACGCGCCGGAGGTTATTATGCCCTGGAAGAACCAGAGTGGCGGCCCATGGGGCGGCGGTGGTGGCAGCGGTGGCCCCCGCGGCCCGTGGGGCTCGGGTCCGCAATCGGGCGGGCCGACGCCGCCCGATCTCGAGGACTTGATCCGCCGCAGTCAGGACCGGCTGCGCAGCTTTCTGCCCGGCGGACTCGGCGGACGCGGCGGCATTCTGCTCGTCGTCGCGCTGATCGTCGTGTGGATGCTGTCGGGCTTCTATCGGGTGAACACGGACGAGCAGGGCGTGGTGCTGCGCTTCGGCAAGTTCGTTCAGCTGACGCAGCCAGGCCTCAATTATCACTGGCCGTATCCGATCGAGACCGCGGTTACACCGAAGGTGACGCGCGTCAACCGCATCGACATGGGCATGCGGCTGATCGAGGATCCGCGGCGCGGCACCACGATGCGCGACGTGCCCGAAGAGAGTTTGATGCTCACCGGCGACGAGAACATCGTCGACGTCGACGTGTCGGTGTTCTGGGTAATCAAGAACGCCGCCGACTATCTCTTCAACGTGCAGCAGCCGGAAGGGACGATCAAGGCGGTGGCGGAAAGTGCGATCCGTGAAGAGATCGGACGCAACCAAATCCAGCCGATCCTCACCGGCGCCCGCCAGAACATCGAAGCGGCGGTGCAGGATCTCATTCAAAAGACGCTCGACGACTACCAAGCGGGCGTGCAGGTCACACAGGTGCAGTTGCAGAAGGTCGATCCGCCCGCGCAAGTCATCGACGCCTTCCGCGACGTGCAGGCGGCGCGCGCCGACGCCGAGCGCCTTCAGAACGAAGCGCAGGCCTACGCCAACCGCGTGGTGCCGGAGTCACGCGGCGACGCAGCCCGTGTCATTCAGGCGGCGGAAGCCTATCGCGAACGCTCCGTCCTGGAAGCGCGCGGCCAAGGCGACCGCTTCCTGAAGATCTTCGACGAATATCGTAAGGCGCCGGAGGTGACGCGGCGGCGCATGTATCTCGAAACCATGGAGCGGGTGTTCAGCGGCATGGATAAGGTGATCGTCGATCCGAACACTTCGCGGGGCGGCGGCGGTGTCGTTCCGTACTTGCCGCTCGGCGAACTGGGCGGCGGACAACGTCAACCGCAGCAACAGCCCGCGCGGCCGCAGACTCAGACTCAGACCCAGAAACCAGCGACGGCCACCCAGGGAGGCAACCGATGATAAAGGGCATTGCCGGAGTCCTTGCGGTTCTCGTGGCGCTTGCCGCGATCGCCGGTTACACCGCGCTCTTCTACGTGCATCAGACAGAGCAGGCGCTCGTGCTGCGGTTCGGCGAACCGCGGCGGATCATCACCGAGCCCGGCCTGCAATATAAGGTGCCGTTCGTCGACACGGTGGTGTTTCTCGACAAGCGCATTCTCGATCTCGACAATCCGGCGCAGGAGGTGATTGCGTCGGACCAGAAGCGGCTCGTGGTCGACGCGTTCGCGCGTTACCGCATCGCCGACCCGCTGCGCTTCTATCAGTCGGTCGGCACGATCGAAGGCGCAAATTCGCGTCTTGCGACGTTCCTCAATTCGTCGCTGCGGCGTGTGCTCGGCGAGTCTACGTTCATCCAGGTGGTGCGCGATGAGCGCCCGGTACTGATGAACCGTATCCGCGATCAGGTAAATCGAGAGGCGCAGAACTTCGGCGTCACTATGATCGACGTGAAAATCCGCCGCGCCGACCTGCCCGAGGCGAACAGCCAGGCGATCTTCCAGCGCATGCAGACGGAGCGCCAACGCGAAGCGGCCGAAATCCGTGCGCAGGGCGCCGAACAGGCGCAGCGCACGCGTGCACGCGCCGACCGCGACGTGACCGTACTGATTGCCGAGGCGAACTCGAAATCGGAGCAGGTGCGCGGCGAGGGCGACGCCGAGCGCAACCGAATCTTCGCGGACGCTTACGGCCGGGACACCGATTTCTTCAACTTCTACCGGACGATGCTGGCCTACGAAACCGGACTGAAGCAGGGCGATACCCGGCTCCTGCTCGCGCCGGAGTCCGACTTCTTCCGCTACTTCAACGACGCTTCCGGCCGCTTGCCGTCGCAAGGGGCGCCGCCGGCCGCGGGCGGGGGAGCGGCCGTCCGCTGATCGCGGCCCGATGGCCGACTTCATCGCCGCGCTCGGGCTTGTGCTCGTGATCGAAGGATTGGCCTTCGCCGCGTTCCCCGCGGCGAGTCGCCGCGCCATGGCCACGATGATGGAAACGGCGGACGTAAGTTTGCGAGCGGCGGGGATTGCGGCGGCGGTCGTCGGCGTGCTGGTCGTCTGGTTCGTGCGCGGCTAGATTCCGCCGGAATTGCGACGCACTGAGGGGAAGCCCTTGCGCCGGGGCAGGGTCAGGCGCAGCGTTAGAGAGCGTTCTTCGCAACAGAGGACCGACCATGCTTGGCTCGCTCGAGGCCTGTTCCTTCCGCGTGCGTTGCCGTTCGGCCGTGGCGCTTGCGCTTGCGGCGGGGCTGATCACTTCGATGGCGGCCGCGACGGATGTCGCCGCGCAGCGGCGCGGCCCGGACTCGGTCGCCGACGTGGCCGAGAAGGTGCTCGACGCGGTGGTCAATATCTCAACCTCGCAGACGGTCACCGGCCAGCGCACCGTGCCGATGCCACAGGTGCCACCGGGCTCCCCGTTTGAGGAGTTCTTCGAGGAATTTTTCAAGCGACGCGGCGAGGAAGACAGCAACCGGCCGCGGCGGGTGTCCTCGCTCGGCTCCGGATTCGTGATCGATCCGTCGGGCATCGTCATCACCAACAATCACGTGATCGCCGACGCCGACGAGGTATTCGCAAATTTCAACGACGGCACCAAGCTCAAGGCGGAGATCGTCGGGCGCGACACCAAGACCGACATCGCGGTGCTGCGGGTGAAGCCGGAGAAGCCGCTCGTGGCGGTCGGGTTCGGGGATTCCGACCGGATGCGCGTCGGCGACTGGGTGATGGCGATCGGCAATCCGTTCGGGCTCGGCGGTTCGCTCTCGGTCGGCGTCGTGTCGGCGCGCAACCGCGACATCAACGCGGGGCCCTACGATAACTTCATTCAGACCGACGCCGCGATCAACCGCGGCAATTCCGGCGGGCCGCTCTTCAACATGGAAGGGCAGGTCGTCGGCGTGAACACCGCGATCATCTCGCCCTCGGGCGGATCGATCGGTATCGGCTTTTCGATCCCGGCGAAGACCGCGGTGGCCGTGATCGGCCAGTTGCGCCAGTTCGGCGAGACGCGGCGTGGTTGGATCGGCGTGCGCATCCAGCAACTCGACGACCAGATCGCCGAGACGCTCGGACTCGGCAAGGCGCGCGGTGCGCTCGTCGCCGGCGTCACCGAGAACGGCCCGGCGGCGAAGGCCGGCATTCAATCCGGCGACGTGATCGTGAAATTCGACGGCACCGACATCAGGGAAATGCGCGATCTGCCGCGCGTCGTCGCCGACACGGCGGACGGCAAGGCGGTCGATGTCGTGGTGGTGCGCAAGGGCAAGGAAACGCCGCTCCGCATCACGCTCGGCCGGCTCGAGGACGGAGAGAAGGCGCAGCAGGCGGCGGTGAAGCCGCCTGGACCGGAGCCGAAGTCCGTCACGCGACGGCTGCTCGGGCTCGAGCTGTCGTCGCTCACTGACGACTTGCGCAAGCGCTTCAAGGTCAAGGACAACGTCAAGGGCGTGGTCGTCGTGTCGATCGAGAACAATTCGCCGCTCGCCGATCAGCGGGTGCAGGCCGGCGACGTGATCGTCGAGATCACGGGCGAGAGCATTGCTTCGCCCGCGGACCTGCAGAAGCGCATCGACGCGCTCAAGAAGGACGGGAAGAAGACGGCGCTTCTGCTCCTGTCGACGGCCGACGGCGAGCAGCGTTTCGTGCCGGTGACGATTCCGTAGTTCTGGAGTCCAATCCCGGCGTCATCCTGAGGTGCGAGGCGCGAACGCGCCGAGCCTCGAAGGATGACGCTCGGAGAAACATGCGAATGGCGCCGCCATCCTTCGAGGCTCGCTTCGCTCGCTCGTCAGGATGACGGCACTTTTGCAGGCTCGGCGCCCGTGCATCCATCGGTGGTCAATCCAGCACGTGGCTGACCATGCCGTCGGCGAGCTTCGGCTCGAACCAGGTGGACTTGGGCGGCATGATCCCGCCGGCGTCGGCGACCGCCATAAGGTCCGTCATCTCTGTCGGGTAGAGCGAGAACGCTGCCGCCATTTCGCCGGACAAAACGCGGCGCTTGAGTTCGGCCAATCCGCGCGCGCCGCCGACGAAGTCGATGCGCTTGTCGGTACGCGGATCGGTGATGCCGAACAGAGGCTCGATCACGTTGCGCGCGAGCAGCGTGATCGGCAGCCGCCCGATCGGATCGCCATGCGGAACCAGCTCGGGGCGGATCGTCAACCGGTACCATCGGCCGGCGAGAAACATGCCGAACTCGCCGGACGCGGCGGGGCGGACCGGCCGATCGGAAGCTTCGACCGTAGAGCACTTCCCGAGTGCGGCGAGCAGCGCTTCCGGGCTCCGCCCGTTCAAATCCCGGATGACGCGGTTGTAGTCGAGGATGGTCATTTCGTGGTGCGGAAACAGCACCGAAAGGAAGAAGTGGTGTGAGGCCGCGCCGCCGCCGCGGGCTTGCGCAACCCGCGCGGCGGCGGCCGAACGATGATGCCCGTCGGCAATGTAGAGCGCCGGCAAGGCGTCGACCGCGCGGGTCAGCGCCGCGATCGCCGCGTCGTCGCCGATCACCCACAGCTGGTGGCGGACGCCGTCGTCGGCGGTGACGTCTACATCGGCCGTGCGCGCGGCGGCGCTCGCCAGCATGGCGTCGATCGCGGGCGCTGCCGGATAGGCCACCATCACCGGACCGGTCTGCGCATTGACCGCCTCGATCTGGTGCACGCGGTCGTCCTCCTTGATCGGAGTGGTCAGCTCGTGCTTGCGGATGCGGTTGGTGGCGTACTCGACAAGCGAAGCGACCGCGGCAAGCCCGGTCTGGGTGCGGTCGCACCAAGTGAGGCGATAGACGTAGTAGCTGGGCTTAGGCTCACGGATCAGGACGCCTTGCGCGATCATGCGGCCGAGGTTTTCGGCGGCCTTTGTGTAATCGGCGCGATCATGGGGATCGATGCCCGGGTCGAGATCGATCTCGGGCTTGGAGATGTGAAGAAAGCTCCACGGCTTGCCCTTGGCGCGTGCCCGCGCTTCGGCGCTCGACAGCACGTCATAGGGCGGCGCGAGGACGTCGGGGGCCCGGCCCGGCGCGGGACGCAGGGCACGAAAAGGGCGAACAAGCGTCAACGAATTTCTCCGTATGGGAGGGCAATTGATGCCTTGGTCTAGTGGGCTATCGGCGCGCGTTCAATATCGACGGAATGCGTCGTTTTCGCTGCCCGCCGCGGAGACACACGTGGTTGATTTGATCGGTTGCCACGGTCTAGTTGGCGCCCCGTGAGCAAGCCCAGGGCCATCCTGATCGCCGGTCCGACCGCGAGCGGCAAGTCGGCGCTTGCGCTTTCGCTCGCGGAGCAGGTGGGCGGCACGATCATCAATACGGATTCGATGCAGGTCTATCGCGACCTGCGGGTGCTGACGGCGCGGCCTACGCCAGAGGAGGAGCGGCGAGTGCCGCATCTTCTCTACGGCCATGTGGACGCGGCGGAGAATTATTCCACCGGGCGCTGGGTCGCCGACGCCGAGCGGGCGCTCAAGGAGGTTGCGGCCGCCGGGCGCCTGCCGGTCTTCGTGGGCGGGACCGGGCTCTATTTCAAGGCGCTGAAACAGGGGCTCTCGGCGATGCCACCGGTGCCGGCGGAAGTGCGGGCGCGGGTGCGCGGGGAAGCCGCCGAAGTTTCGACAGCCGATCTGCATGCGAAGCTCGCGCGCATCGATGCGCACACGGCGGCGGCGCTGAGGCCATCGGACCGGCAGCGCGTGATCCGCGCGCTCGAGATTTTCGCCGCGACCGGGCGGCCGCTCGTGGAATGGCAGCAGAGCCCGGGCGTGCCGATCCTGCGGCGGGAGGAAACGGCGGCCGTCTTTCTCTCGATCGAGCGCAAGGAGCTTTGGCGGCGGATCGACGAACGCTTCGACGCCATGCTGGCCGGCGGCGCGCTGGAAGAAGTGCGGCGGCTCGCAGCGCGCGAACTGAATCCCTCGCTGCCGGCGATGAAAGCGCATGGCGTGCCGTGGCTTATGCGTCATCTTGCCGGTGAGGTTTCACTTGAAGAGGCGGCCGCGGGCGGCAAGGTCGATACGCGCCAATATTCCAAGCGGCAGGAAACCTGGTTCAGGCACCAGATGAAAGACTGGACGTGGGCTGAGCCGGAGCGGGCGCGCGAGCTGCTGCTGGCCGCTCTGCACTGAACTGCTCCGGGCGCAATTTCGCGCGCGCGGGCTCGCGCGGCCAGAGCCATTGGGCGACGAGGCTCGCGATGACGACGCCGAGGCCGGTTGCGAGCACCCACCAGGCCGGGCGGATGGAGAATTCGAACATCAGGTTCGCGGCGAGCACGCGCCGTGGAACGACGCCGGTGAGCAGTCCGAACCAACCGGCTTCGAACGCGGCGGCTGCCAATCCGGCGAAGACTGCGAGCGCAATCAGCCACGCGAGACCGACTTCGCGCCGCCAGCGCTGCACGCCGCGCCAGGCAAGCAGCCAGATCAGGAATCCCATCATCAGCGTTGGCTCGTAGATGTCGAGCTTCTTCTGCAAGGTGAAGTGCACGACGGCGAGAATTCCGATGACATAGACCAGGCGATGCAGTGTGCCCCAGCGCTTGCCGAGCCGGCGCACGGCGGCGTCGGTGGACGTCACGCCGAGCGCGATCAAACCGGTCAGCGCCGTGAAGCCGATCGTCAGATAAATCCGCAGCACGATCTCGGACGCCACCACGCCGAGCTTGAATTTCTGATCGATGATATAGAGCGAGAAGTGGAACACCGCGTAGCAGGCTGCGGCGACGCCGAGCGTGCGGCGCGTATTGATCAGCTTCGGCCAGTTGAGCAGCCGCCGAGCCGGCGTGATTGCGAGCGCGAGCAGGATGAGGCGCACGGTCCAGCGGCCGGTGAAGTGCGTCACCTCGGTGATCGGGCGCGCGCCGAGGTCGTCGAGCAAGATCCTGCCGATCAGCCAAAGCAGCGGCAGGATCGCGAGCGCGAAGGCCGCGATCTTCTCGGGCGACCAGTTACCGGTTTTTTCGCGGAGGAAGGGCATGAGGCGTTCCGGGTCCGCTTCGAATTCGGGAAGCAATACTGGCGTGTTACCTAGCGCCGAATGCGGCCCCGTTCACGATGTTGTAGGGGTTCGGGAGTAGTGTTGAGGCTGCCGCAGACCGCAAATGCGCCTGCGGCGCTTGACGCGGCGCGTTCTTGTGGATAATGTCAGGCGCAACATTGGAACCAAAACGGCCAGCTATGCGCAATTTTCTTGCGATTATCGTTGTAGGGAGGCGCGCCGCCTGAGGACGGCCGACGGGCTGTTTTTGGCTGGCGCGCAAAGGGCCCTTGGGGCCCTTTTCGATTCTGAGGCCGAGCAAGCGAGCTAAACGAGCGAGTGACGGAGCGGAACATGCAAAAGGAAATGACCGGCGCGGAAATGGTGATCCAGGCGCTCCTTGATCAGG
>JBBDYN010000055.1:0-69842 GCA_040901465.1 Xanthobacteraceae bacterium | reverse complement strand
CTCCCGAGAAGCGCGGCCCGGGCTGGAAGACGCCGCGATGGAGCGCCGGAAGGCGCCGCGCTCCCGTTGGAGCGCGACCAAGAACGAATGGACGCGCCCACCGGCGCTCCATCCCCTCGCTTGCGAGCGAGGGAGACCAAATCAAGCCTCGGGCGCGAATGCGCGCCGCGAGAATGAGGTCGGCTGTTTGAAAATTGAATCGATGATAGCGAACTGCGCCGGCGAGCGGGTGTCCGCGCAGGCATCGGCAGGCGGAAAATTTCGTTACGACTTGGTGAAAAAATGAAGTTCCGATCCGCCTTGACCTTGCCGCAAAAATCGAGTCTGTTTCGGCTCGCAACCAAGGTTTTGGCTACCTCTTGCGACCACGCTCCCGAATTTGGGTGCTGCGCTACAAGGAAACCCCAAAACTCGGCTTGTGAAAACCGCGCGATGGTCGCGCGGTGAGACCGCACTAAGCGTGCGTCGAAAGGAAGACACGATGGCTACCGGTACCGTGAAATGGTTCAACGCTCAGAAGGGCTTTGGCTTCATTCAGCCGTCCGACGGCGGCAAGGATGTGTTCGTGCACATCAGCGCCGTCGAGCGCGCCGGCATGTATACCCTCAATGAGGGGCAGAAGGTGAACTTCGAGATCACCACCGAGCGCGGCAAGACCGCGGCGACGAACCTGTCGGCCGCCTGATCGCGACCGGACACGAACCAAAAGGGAAAGCCCGGCTCGCGCCGGGCTTTTCTTGTTTGATCGGCGAGTTTTGACGAACTCGCTATCAGAACTTGGCCTTTACGACCTTCGGAGCTGCTGTCGCCGGGCCAACAAGGAACGCGGCCAGGCCGCACGTGACCATGATTCGCAGCGCTTGCTCGTTGGTCAGTTCCTTCGACTTGTCGCGCGGAGTGGTCTCGAACTCCTTCTGCGACATCAGCTTCAGTCCGCCGCCCTTCCGAATCGAAGCGGCGATCAGGCCGAAGGCCGAGCCCATCACGCAGCCGACGACGATCGGAAAACCGCTGCTGCCATTGACGACGACTTTTGGCGGCGGCGGCGGACAGTAGCCGTAGCAAACCGCATGGGCCGATGTTGAAGTGACGACCGCGCCCAGCGCAAGCGCGCCGGCCAACGTGGCGCCGATGACTTTCTTCAATTGCATGACATCCCTCACTCGTTACGCGTTATCCGGAGTGCCGCACCGCGCTTGCTGCGCGAACGACGCGTTCCCGGGGTTCTGCTCGGTGAGGAAAAATCGAAGCGGCTGGAAATCGGCTTGGGGGAGAAGTTTTGCTTCGATCGCGCGAAGCTTGAGGCCGAACTCGGACCAGATCCTCGCAAACGAAACACCGCCTTCACTTCGCACCGTCGACTCCAACTCATCGAGCCGACTCTCAACTAGCAAAATAAAAAACGGCGGCGTGGGAAGGATGATCTTAGGCAAAATAATTAGGCTGAAAAATTAGCCTCAAGAATTCACGTTAACGGTGTAGCGAATCGTGCGTCGCGGCGCTGTTCATCGCAGCCGCGCGCAAAACGAAACCGCCGGTCGAATGACCGGCGGCTCCATTTCGGGTTCGCTGGGGAACGAAATCGGCGGCTTAGTGAACGCTGCCTTCGACCGAGTGACGTAGCCGTTCGATCTCGTCCTTCACTTGCAGCTTGCGCCGCTTCAACTCGGACACCTTCAAGTCGTTGGACCCCGGACGCGCGAGCTCGGATTGGATCTCGCGCTCCAATGCCTGGTGCTGGTGCTCAAGATCGGCCAGCTCAGGATGTCTGGTCATGGGTGTGATCTCTCCCTTGTTCAGGGTTCGACAAAGATATTGTGACACGAGGGCGTTTCCAAGTCGACCTGCCGGGGCGCAACAATCCACTACCGGTAAATTGCGGCGGCAGCGCATACGGGGCCGATGGGCGGCTGGCTTGCAGGCCTTTCGCCCGGGCGCAATACTTAGTGCCAGGCCGTTGGCACGGCCGCGGCGCGACGGCGGGCGATGAAATCAGAGGAAGAGCGCGAGCTCCGTACGGAACTCGAGCGGCTGAAGCAGGAGCACCGGGATCTCGATTCGGCGATCGAGGCGCTGCTCGCCGTCTCTGGCTATGACCGGCTCCAGGTGCAGCGGCTGAAAAAGCGCAAGCTGCAACTGCGCGATCGGATCACACGAATCGAAGATCAATTGTTTCCGGACATCATCGCGTAACGCGGCTCCGCGAAGCCGTTATCCTGAGGCGCGAGCCCTCGGGTCGCGCCTTCGGCGCGCCCAAGGATAAACTCCGCGAGCCTCGAAGGACGACGGCGCAGATACGGCTGGCGATACGTCATCCTTCGAGGCTCGGCGCGTTCCGCGCCTCGCTCCTCAGGATGACGAAGTGCTCAGAGTGCCTTGATCAAATTATCCGCGCTGCTGACCTCGGCCTTGCCCGTCTCCGGCTCGACATTGAGCGCCTTTACGACCCCGTCCTCCACCAACATCGCATAGCGCTTCGAGCGCGTGCCGCCGAGGCCGGCGGTTGCGTCGAACTCGAGGCCGGTGGCCTTGGCGAACTCGGCATTGTTGTCGGCAAGGAAGATCATTTTCTTTCCGGCGCCGCCGCTCGCTTCGGACCAGTTGTGCATGACCCAATGGTCGTTCACCGCGGTGACGGCGATCGTGTCGACGTTCTTGGCCCGGATCGCGTCAGCCTTCTGGACGAAGCCGGGCACGTGATTCTTGTGGCAGGTCGGCGTGAAGGCGCCCGGCACGCCCACGAGAACCACGCGTTTGCCTTTGAAAATTTCGCTGGCCGTGCGCGGGACCATCTTGCCGTCGTCAACCGTGCGAAACGTCGTTTCGGGAAGCCTGTCGCCGACCTTGATCATCTTCGTCGTCCCCACGATCGCCCCGAGCATCGGGACGGTACCGGGGAGTATCCTAACGTCTGGCTCGGCTTAGTCGAGCGGGGCCACGACCTCGACCGCCTCGCTGCCGGCGACGAGCGTCAGACGCAGCTTCGACGGCGTTGGGCCGCCGCCGGCGGGAGCGCCGTCGATTGGAATGGCGAAGCGGGCGCGTCCGTTGCTCGCCTCGAGCCGCTTGGGCAGCGGCAGGGCCCAGTCGTCGCTTGGCCCTTCGGCGAAGAGATCGAACGGCTTTCCGACGGGGACGACGACCTCGATCAGCGCGCGCGGCTCCTTGCCGCGCTCGAGCTTGGCCGCGAGCACGCCAAAGCTCTTGTTCGTACCGACCCGGGCGGCTGCCGGGACGCGCGCTTCGGCAGCGTCGAGCGCGGGTTCGTTCCCGCTCAATCCAGCAGGAATGTCGAGCGCGAACATGGCCACGGCCGGGATGCAAATTTTCTCGCACACGCCGATGTCGAGCTTGAGGCGGAGCGATACGGGCAGCGAGGGGTCCTTGGCACGAATGCTTAGCGGCAAGATGACGTTGTCATGATAGCCGATCGACTCCAGTCCTCCTTCCACCGGGATGCGCTCGGGCGCCGGCCAACGCACCTCGACCGCGGCAAGATTGTGGGAACCCGACCAGTCGAAACGGGGCGGCACGCCGGCGTCGCCGGGATAGCGCCAGTAGGTGTGCCAGCCGCGCGCGAGACGAATTTCGATGCCGGCGCGCAGCGGCGTACGGGCGGCGGCCGGACCGGCGGCGAGAAGCCGCACGGTCGCCTTGCCAGTATCGATCCAGGGTGATTCGAGCGCGATGGCCACCGCCGGAGACAGAAACAGGCCGGCAAGCGCCAAACCGGTGAACAGGCTGTGCGGTCCCGAAAGCATGAATTCACATAAGCCTTGGCGCTATTCGGTACCCAATTACGATTGCGTGATCCTTGTCGCGATACCGCCCAATTTTGCAACGCCGCAGCGCCGGGTTAGTCTTTCGCGATGAAGATCGGCGGAACCAAAATCGAGCCGAGCCGGCGGCCGGGTTATCTCGACGGTCAGGTCCTCGTCGCAATGCCGACCATGCGCGACGAGCGCTTTTCTCGGGCGGTGATTTATCTCTGCGCCCATTCGGACGAGGGCGCCATGGGCATCGTCGTCAACCAGCCCGCGCCGAACATCAACTTCCGCGAATTGCTCGTTCAGCTCGACGTGGTGCCCTCGACCAATCTGATCGAAGTGCCGCCGCGCGCCGACACGATCCGCGTACTGAAAGGCGGGCCGGTGGAAACCGGGCGCGGGTTCGTGCTGCATTCCGCGGACTTCTTCATCAAGGATTCGACGCTGCCGATCGACGACGGCATTTGCCTCACCGCCACGCTCGATATCCTGAAGGCGATCGCGCGCGGGCAGGGGCCGGTGAGTGCGGTGCTTGCGCTCGGCTATGCGGGCTGGGCGCCGGGCCAGCTCGAGAGCGAAATTCACGCGAATGGCTGGCTAAATTGCGACGCGGACCCGGATTTGATTTTTGGCGGTGACGCGGAGTCGAAGTACGCGCATGCGCTCCGCAAGATCGGGATTGATCCCGCCAAGCTTTCTTCCGATTCAGGACACGCTTGAGGCGCTAGCTTGCGCGGGCGCGGCGCAGCGCCGGTTCGGTCGGCGAGATTAGGCGGCGCGCTTCGTCGGCGGTCATCGGCTCTCCGAACGCATAGCCCTGCGCATATTCGCAACCTAGCTGATAAAGCTCGACCGCGTCGGAGTCGTTCTCGGCGCCCTCGGCCACCACTTCCATCCCGAGATCATGGGCGAGGGCGATGATCGAGCGCAGGATCACGGGGCGCGCGCCGCGGCCAGAGCCGCGCACGAATTGCTGGTCGATCTTGATCGTGTCGAACGGGAATCGCTGCAGGTACGCCAGAGACGAATAGCCGGTGCCGAAGTCGTCGAGCGACAGGCCGGCGCCGAGCTCACGGATGCGGGCGAGCATCTGAGCGGCGAGTTCGGGATTTTCCATCACGAGCGATTCAGTGAGTTCCAGCTTAAGCGTGCCGGAGGCGAGCAGGTTGCGCGATAGAATCCCCTTGATCTCCTGGATGAGATCCTGGCGCAACAACTGGCGCGAGGAGACGTTCACGCTCACGAAAATCGGCCGCGGGCCGGTGACGAGCCGCTGCCAGGCGACAAGCTGGCGGGCGGCGCGCTCGAGCACGAAGCGGCCAAGGTCGGAAATCAGTCCGGTTTCTTCCGCGAGCGGAATGAACTCGGTCGGGCCGAGACGGCCGAGGCGCGGGTGGTTCCAGCGGAGCAGCGCTTCGAAGCCGGCGATGGTGCGGTCCTCGAGCCGGACGATCGGTTGATAGAAGATTGCGATCTCGTCGCGCTCGATGGCGCGCCGCAAATCGGATTCGAGCGTCAATTGGTCGACCTTCTGCGAGCGCATCGTCGGCTTGAACACTTCGATGCGGTCGGCGCCCTGCTGCTTCGCATGATACATTGCGAGCTCGGCGTCCTTCAGGAGTTCGTCGCGGCTGCGCGTCTGGCCACCATAAAGAACGAGGCCGATGGAGGCGGTGAGGAAGATCTGCCGCGCGCCGAACCCGATCGGCGCACGCAAACTGCGGCGGATCGTATCGGCGAATGCGGTGATGCGTTCGGGCTCCCGCTCGGAAAGCAGGATCATGCCGAACTGGTCGCCGGAGATGCGCGCGAGCGTGTCCTGCGGCTTGAGCAGACGGCCCAGGCGGCGCGCGATCGTGAGTAAAATCGAGTCGCCGACGGCCATGCCGACGCTGGAATTGACCTGCTTGAAGCGGTCGAGGTCGATGACGATGAGGGTCGGGCGAAGCTGCTCGTCGGCGCGGCCAAGCGCGATCGCGGCGTCAAGGCGGTCGAGGAAAAGCTCGCGGTTCGGCAGGCTCGTCAGATTGTCGTGCACGGCGTCGTGCAGGAGCCGCTCTTCGGCAACCTTGTTGTCGGTGATGTCGGTGAGGGTGCCGACGACGCGCAGCACCTCGCCGTCGGTGCCGACCACGGGGCGTGCGCGCAACTTGAACCAGAGATAGTGGCCGTCCTCGGCGCGCAGGCGGAATTCCTGCACGATGCGGCCGCGGCGCTGTTCGAGCACGCTATCGAGCGACATCTTGAAGCGATCGCGGTCGCCGGTGTGCAGGAATTCAAGCCAGCCGGCGGCGGCGGTCTCCAGCGCACCGCGCTTCAAGCCGAGCGCCTGCTCGGCTTCATGGCTAGTGTAGATAAGATCGCGCGTGACGTCCCAGTCCCAGACGATGTCACTCGCACCGGTGAGCGCGAGCGCGCGGCGCTCAAGGTCATTGACGATGCCTTCGGCGCCGACGCCGGCGAAGGCATGCTGCATCACGGTGAAGCCGATCAGCATCACGATCAGTTCGAGGCCGCCGAGGAGTGCCGGTGCGATCAGGTCGTTCGTGAAGACTCCCGCGACCGTGAGGCCGGTCGCGAGCACCCACACCGTGAGCAGGAACCAAGTCGGGATCAGGAGCACCGCGCGGTCGAAGCCATGGGTCGACAGATAAACAACGAGGCCGAAGCCCACGAGCGCGACGGCGAGCAACGATAGCCGCGAAATGCCGGCGGCGATCGGCGGATCGACGAGGGCGACCGCCACGAGCAGCGCAAGAAACGCGAGCCATCCCGCGGCGACGTGCGAATAGCGCACGTTCCAGCGCCCGAGATTGAGGTAGGCGAAGAGAAAGACGATGAGCGTCGCGGCCAGAATCGCTTCGCCCGCGGCGCGAGCGAATTGCTGGGTCGCGGGCGAGAGTCCGAGAATCTTGGTCCAGAAATTGAAATCGATGCCGATATAGGCAAGCACGGCCCAGGCGAGCGCAGCCGCCGCCGGAAACATGATCGAGCCCTTCACCACGAACAGGATGGTGAGGAACATCGCGAGCAGGCCGGCGATACCGATGACGATGCCGTTATAGAGCGTGAAGCTGTTGACCTTGCCTTTGTACGCCTCGGGCTCCCACAGATAGAGTTGCGGCAAATGCGAGGACGTGAGTTCGAGCACAAGGGTCACGGTCGTGCCGGGGTCGAGCGTCACGAGATGAACGTCGGCGTCGGTCGCCACCTGACGCTCGGGACGGAAGCCCTGGCTCGGTGTGATCGAGACGATGCGCACGCTGCCGAGATCAGGCCAGAAAATGCCGGAGCCGACCATCTGGTAATGCGGCGCGACGATCAGCCGGTCGACCTGCTCGTCGGTATTGTTGGCGAGCGCAAAGACGGCCCAGTTGGTGATGCCCTGCGGCTCGCGCGCGCGCACCTCGATGCGGCGCACGATGCCGTCCGAGCCCGGTGCGGTCGACACTTGCAAACGGTCGCCGTCGGTCTGGTGGCGTTCGGCGGCGGGCGACAGGTCGATCGCGGGCGTGCCCAGCCGGATCGTCACCGCCTCGAGCGCGTACGCGGGCGCGAGGCCGATGAAAACGATCACAAGGGACAGGAACGCGGCGAGACGTGCAGTACGCAAATCAACCCCTCCGGACGCGGCCCGCACCGTGCCATCATACAACTGCTACCGGCAGCTTGCGGCGGCGGCAAGGCGGCGGGGTCGGGCGTGACTGGCAATCATAGTTCACTTTCATACCGTTAGGGCCGAATTGAGCGCGTTAGGCGGGCACTTCGAGGATGATTTTGCCGATATGGGCGCTCGTTTCCATGCGGGCATGACCGTCGGCGGCCCGGGTGAGAGGAAAGGTCGAATCAATTACGGGGCGGACCTTGCCTGATTCGAGAAGCGGCCAAACCTTTGCTTCGAGCGCGCGTGCGATCGCGGCCTTGTCGGTCACCGGGCGGGCGCGGAGCGTGGAGCCGGTATGGGTGAGGCGCTTCAGCATCAGGCGGCGGAGGTCGACATTGACCTTGGTGCCCTTCTGGGTCGCGATCTGCACGACGCGGCCTTCGACCGCGGCGGCTTCGAAATTGCGGTCGATGTAATCGCCGCCGACCATGTCAAGGATGAGATCGGCGCCCTTGTTTCCGGTCGCCTGCTTGGTCGCGGCGACGAAGTCTTCCTTGTTGTAGTCGATCGCGACGTCGGCGCCGAGCTTCTTGCAGGCTTCGCATTTTTCCGGTGAGCCGGCGGTGGCGATGATCTTCGCGCCGAACTGCTTGGCGAGCATGATCGCGGTTGTGCCGATGCCGCTCGATCCCCCGTGCACGAGAAGTGTTTCGCCTGCTTTCAGCGCGCCGCGTTCGAACACGTTGTGCCAGACAGTCATAAATGTTTCCGGCAACGCGGCGGCCTCGACGAAGGAGAAGCCCTTCGGGACCGGGAGCGCGGTCGATTCGTCGGTCACGCAATATTCGGCGTAGCCGCCGCCGGAGACGAGCGCGCAAACCTTGTCACCGATCTTCCAGCGCTGGACTTTGTCGCCGGCGGCGGCGACTTCGCCGGCGATCTCCAGACCCGGAATGTCGGGCGCGCCGGGCGGCGGCGGATACTGGCCCTTGCGCTGCATGACGTCGGGCCGGTTCACGCCGGCGGCACGCACCCGTACCAGGATCTCGCCCGGGCCCGGAATCGGCACCGGCCGTTCCTCGGGCACGAGCACCTCGGGGCCGCCGGGGCTTTTGATCGCGATTGCGGTCATGCGGCTCGGCGGCTTCGACATCGAAACTCCAGTGCGGCGACGCCATGTCCTACGATTCCGCGCCGCTCATGACAACGGCGGGCGGCCTCCGCTAGGCTGGAGGCGCACCACGGAGGCAGCGATGGCGATGGACGAGGAGCCGGTCCGTCCGAAGAAGAAGGCACACGAACTCGGCGAGGAGCTGTCGCTCCTCTCGGTGGAGGAGCTGAAGGAGCGCGTGCTGACGCTCAAAGCGGAAATCGAGCGGCTGGAAGCGGCGATCCGCGCCAAGGAGGCGACGCGAAACGCGGCTGACACGTTTTTCCGCCGCTGATCGAGCACGCGGTGAGCCGCCCGGTCTCGACCCAAGAAATTAACCATACGTTAAGGTTTCCCCTCCATTATCAAAACCGTCCAGCTTCTGGACGTTGAGTGGCTCCTGTCCACTCTGTTTGACGCCTCCCTGTGAAAACCTTGAGCCGCCCTCGAGCGGCTCTTTTTTGTGCGTTTTGCGTGCCAGCAAGCGGGTTTTCGGGCCCCGGGCGCGCGGGTAACGCTGTCTCAAGTCTGGCCTTTACAGGCACTCGCGCTCCGCTTCATTCTTGCCAAAACAATAATGAGAAATACGGTATCGTAGCGGTTGTGTTCGGAGTTGGTCATGTCGGGTGCGTCCAAGAGTCCGCAGGATCCTGTCGTCCTCGCTCAGCGCATGGCAGCGGGAGAAACGTTCGGGGTTTTGTTCCGCGAGGGCATGTCGCTCGTCGAAGCCGCGGCGGCCTATCTCGACGGACCGGGACGCGAAGAGGCGAAGCAGCTGTCGCGCTCGGCGGCGCTCGCTTACGCGACCGAGTCGATGCGGCTCACGACGCGTCTCATGCAAATCGCGTCGTGGCTGCTCCTGCAGCGCGCCGTGAACGAGGGCGAGCTCTCAACCGATCAGGCGCGTTCCGAGAAGTCGAAAGTGAAACTTTCCACCTATGACCCGCCGCACGAGGATTCGCTCGCGGCGCTGCCGTTCCGCCTGCGCGCCTTGATCGACCAGTCGCGCTACCTGCACGAGCGGGTGATGCGCCTCGATGCGCTGATCTATAGCGGTGCCGCGAAGCCTGCGGCGGAGGCCGATAATCCGGTCGAGCGGCAGATCGGGCTCTTGCGCGCGGCCTTCGGCGGCGAGCGCTGATCCCATTCATCCGACGTTCCGGCCAAGCGAACGTAGGCGAGCGCGAGCCGGGGCCGTATGATGATTGATGGATATGGTCCCGGATAACTCGCTCAGCGAGCTTCTCGGACGACGATTGCTCAGCCCTTGATGAAGCCGGCGAACTTCTTCTGAAAGCGCGAGACGCGGCCGCCGCGGTCCATGAGCTGCTGCTGGCCGCCGGTCCAGGCCGGATGCGTCCTGGCGTCGATGTCGAGCTTCAAGACTTCGCCCGGCTTGCCGTACGTCGAGCGCGTAATGTATTCGGTGCCGTCCGTCAGCACCACTTTGATCTCGTGGTAATCGGGGTGAATGTCGGGCTTCATGGCTCGTGATCCTCAATTCGCGGGCTTCATACCCGAGAGCGGACCTTGACTCAAGTCGCGCCTGCAGCCGCCACGCCTGCCGAATCCGAGGCCGCCGCCGCCCTGGACGCGGCCGCTCGGGCGGATCGCCGCAGCCTGAAGCCATTGCTTGCGCTTGTGCCGTTCGTGCTGCGCTATCGCGGCCGGATCGCGGCAGCGGTTGCGGCCCTAGTGCTTGCAGCTGCTGCGACGCTCGCCGTACCGCTCGCCGTCCGCCGCATGATCGATTTCGGATTCGCCGCCGAGAACGCCGCCTTCATCGACCGATACTTCGCGATGATGCTCGTGGTGGCGGCGGTGCTCGCGGCTGCGAGCGCGCTTCGCTACTACCTCGTGATGACGCTCGGCGAGCGGGTCGTCACCGACGTGCGCGCCGCCGTGTTCGCGCACCTGATGTCGCTTTCGCCCGGCTATTTCGACACGCAGCGCGTCGGGGAGATCGCCTCGCGGCTCACGGCGGACACGACGCAGATCAAGGCGGCGTTCGGCGCATCAGCTTCGATCGCGCTGCGCAATCTCGTGTTGTTCTTCGGCGCGGCGATCATGATGGTGGTGACGAGCCCGCGGCTTTCCGGGCTCGTGCTCGTGGTGATACCGCTCATCGTGCTGCCGCTGGTCGCTTTCGGACGGATGGTCACGAAGCGCTCGCGCGAAGCGCAGGACACGCTCGCCGATGCTTCCGCCTACGCGGTGGAGGCGATCGGCGCGGTGCGGACGATCCAGGCCTTTGCCGGCGAGAATGCGGGGATCGATCGCTTCTCGCGGGAGGTCGAACGCGCCTTCGCGGCCGCGCGCGATTCCACCAAGGCGCGCGCACTGCTCACGGCCGCGATCATCTTTCTCGTGTTCGCGAGTGTCGTGGGAATCCTCTGGGCCGGCGCGCAGGACGTGCTCGCGGGCCGCATGAGCGCCGGCACGCTCGGCCAATTCGTGCTCTATGCCGTGTTTGCCGCGGGCGCGCTCAGCGAACTCAGCCAGGTATGGGGCGAGATCGCGCAGGCGGCGGGCTCCGCCGGGCGCATCGCCGAGATCCTGAATGTCGAGGCGGAAATCCGCAGGCCCGCGCGGGCGACGCCACTGCCGAAGCTGCAGCGCGGCGAGATCCAGTTCGATGACGTGTCGTTTGACTACCCGACGCGGCCGGACGCGCGCGTGCTCGACCATGTCTCCTTCACGGTCGGGCCCGGCGAACGGGTGGCAATCGTCGGGCCGTCGGGCGCAGGCAAGAGCACGCTCTTTCATTTGCTGCTGCGCTTCTATGATCCGGAGAGCGGCCATATCCGCATCGACGGTATCGACCTTGCGGCGGCCGACCCGCGCGAGGTGCGATCGCGGCTCGCGCTCGTGCCGCAGGACGTCGTGATTTTTGCGGCCAGCGTGCGCGAGAATATCCGGCTCGGGCGGATCGATGCGACCGACGCGGAGATCGGGCGCGCGGGGGCGCTCGCCCTCGTCGACGAGTTCGCGCGCCCGTTGCCGCTGGGCTATGACACTCAGATCGGCGAGCGCGGCGTGACACTATCCGGCGGCCAGCGCCAGCGCATTGCGATCGCCCGCGCGATCCTGCGCGACGCCAAGATCATGCTGCTCGACGAGGCGACATCGGCGCTCGACGCGGCGAGCGAGACGCTGGTGCAACAAGCGCTGGAGCGCTCGATGGAGGGTCGCACGTCGCTTGTGATCGCGCATCGGCTCGCGACCGTGCTCGGCGCCGACCGCATCATCGTGATCGACCGCGGACGCATCGTGGAGGAGGGGACGCACGCGAGCCTTGTCGCCGCGGGCGGCCTCTATGCGCGGCTTGCCGAACTGCAGTTCGGCGCGGTCGCGGTTTGAGTCACGGGTTCCACTCGTAGAGAAACGTCGCCGCTCCGGAATTTGCATTGGCGCCGGAACCGGTGCGGACGAATCCAACCCGCTCGTAAAAGCGGATGGCGCGTGCGTTCGATTGATTGACGTCGAGGCGGATGCTCGCCGGCGAAATGCGCTTGGCTTCGTCGATCAATTTTTCTGCGATCCCGGATCCCCACTTTTCCGGCTCAACCACCATTTGGTCGAGCCAGCCGGTCGCTGGATCAATTACGACGAATCCCGCCACGCTGCCGTGGCGTTCGGCGACGACGATCGTGTTGGCCGGAACCAGTTCTTCGACCCAGCGCTTGCGCCACCAATCGAGCCGCGCATCGAAGTCGACCTCCGGCATGGCCGCGCGCCAGGCGCTCCGCCAGAGGACAATCGTTGGTTCGACGTCGTCTGTGCGATACGGGCGCAAGCGGACCTCGTCATGCATGGCATTATCCGTTGCGCATGATTTGTTCCGAAAACCGGCACCCACTTTTCGGGATCATGCGCTAGCGTTCCGTCAGCTTCAATTCAATGCGGCGATTGCGGCTATAGGCTTCGTCGGTTGTTCCGGAATCGAGCGGCTGAAACTCGCCGAAGCCCGCGGCCACGAGGCGGTCTGGCTTGAGCCCGCGGCTGATGAGGTACTGCACCACCGAGATCGCGCGCGCGGCAGAGAGCTCCCAGTTCGACGGGAACTGCGCGGTTGCGATCGGGCGCGTGTCGGTGTGGCCGTCGACGCGCAAGACCCAGGGAATGTCGCTCGGAATCTTGCCTTCGAGATCGAGGAGAGCGGCCGCGAGTTTGTCCAGCTCCGGCCGCGCCTCGGTGCGGAGCGCCGCCGAGCCGCGGTCGAAGAAGACCTCGGACTGGAACACGAAGCGGTCGCCGACGACGCGGATTTCCGGCCGATTGCCGAGGATTTCGCGCAGCCGCCCGAAGAATTCCGAGCGATAGCGCTGCAGTTCCTGGACACGCTGGGCGAGCGCCACGTTCAGACGCTGGCCGAGATCGGCGATCTTGGTCTGGCTCTCGCGGTCGCGCTTCTCCGAGACTTCGAGGGCGTCTTCGAGAGCGGCGAGCTGGCGGCGAAGGGCGGCGATCTGCTGATTAAGGAGGGCGATCTGTGAAATCTGCTGCTCGCTCAAGGCGCGCTCGCTCTCGAGCTCGGAGGCGAGTGCCTTCACGTCAACGCCGCCGCCGGCACCGCGCAAGCGGTCGCGCTCGCCTTCGGCGGTGCGCAGGCTCGCCCGCAGCGAGGCGATTTGCTCCTCGAGCGAACCGGTATTGGCGCGCTCGAGGGAGAGAATTTCGGAGAGCTGGCGGATTTGAGCGGTGAGGCGCGTCAAGACATTTTCCTTGCCGGTGATTTCCTGGCTAAGGAAGAATTGTGCGAGCACGAAGACCGAGAGCAGGAACACGAACACCAGCAGCAGCGTCGAGAGCGCGTCGACGAAGCCCGGCCAATAGTCGACGGTGCGTAAACGAGCGCGCGCGCGTCCGATCGCCATGGCTTAGATCCTCTCGCCGGCCTCTTTGCGGGCAAGGCGCTGGAGGAGGCCGCGGATTTCGTTCTGCTGGTCGGCCTGGGCCTCGACCCAGTCGCGCAGCAATTGCTGCTCGCTGCGCATGTGCTGCACAAGCGCCTGCAGGCTCTCGGCAAGCTTGACCATCGCATTGGTGGCGCGGTGCGTGCCGGTGTCCTCGACCACTTTTTCAAGCCGTTCGATCGCAGCAGTGATCTGGCCGACCGGAAATTCCGGCATCTTCGAAATCGGCTTAAGCGCCTGTTCAAGGCGGTGAACGATCGCGGTGAGCCCGGCCATGGACGCGGGCTCGCCGCTGAGCGGTCCGCCGCGCGACTTCATGGTCTGCTCGAAGCGATCGACGGCGGCGGCGAATTCCTCGACGACGCCGCTCGGGTAAGCATCGGCCATGCGCGCGGCGGCGGGAGCGGCTTCGCCTACGCCGAGATCGCGCACGGTGGTGGAGAGCCAGTCTTCAAGATCGGTATAGAATCGGTTCTGCGCCTGGCTCGCCTGCAGATCGAGGAAGCCGAGGATGAGCGAGCCCGCGAGGCCAAACAGCGACGAAGAAAACGCGATGCCCATGCCGCTGAGCGGCGCGGCGAGGCCGGTCTTCAGGTCTTCGAAAATTCTTCCGGAGTCGGCGCCGACCTGCAGCGACTGAATCACGCGGCCGATCGAGCCGATCGTGTCGAGCAAGCCCCAAAAGGTGCCGAGGAGGCCAAGGAACACGAGCAGGCCGGTGAGGTAGCGCGCAACGTCGCGCGATTCATCGAGGCGCGTCCCGATCGAATCCAGAATGCCGCGCATGGTCGCCTGCGAGATCGACATGCGGCCCATGCGGTCGCCGAGGAGCATCGCCATGGGCGCGAGTAGAACCGGCGGACGGTTCACCGTGAGCCCGGGATCGGCGAGGCGGAAACTGTTGATCCAGCGCACCTCGGGGAAGAGCCGCATCACTTGCCGGATCGCCATGACGATGCCGACCAGGAGCGCCCCGAGAATGATGCCGTTCAGGCTCGGGTTGGCGAGAAAGGCGGACCAGATCTGGCGATAAATCAGGACCGCGATCAACGCGGCCAGGATGAGGAAGACGAGCATCCGGACCAGAAAGATCCGGGGCGAAGAGACTTTGACGAATAGATCGGCGTCTCGCGCCATGGGGCCTCGCTATTGCGCCCGCCGAATATGGCACAGACGGGCGGAAATGAAATGCCGCCGGGGAAAGGCGGAATGACGGCAAGGTCAGGCGGATTTCAGCAGGGCCAAGAGCGCCCCGTGGATGTCCGCATTGCCGGCGAGCACCGAGCCCTTATCAAGAGCTGCGTCGCCGCCGTCGAGATCGGTGACATAGCCGCCGGCTTCGCGCACGAGGATGAGCCCGGCGGCGAGGTCCCAGGGCGAAAGGCTGCGCTCCCAGAAGCCGTCGAAGCGGCCGGCAGCGACCCAGGCCAGGTCGATCGCGGCCGCGCCGGTGCGCCGGAGGCCGGCGACGCGCTCCTGGACCGCGGCGAGTTCCTTGCGGAACTGGGCGCGGTCGCCGCGGCCGCGATGGGGAATGCCGCAGCAGACGACGCAGTTGTCGAGATCGCGCCGCGCGGCAACGCGGAGCCTGCGCTCGTTGAGAAAAGCGCCCTTGCCGCGTTCGGCGACGAACGTCTCATCGGTGACGGGATTGAAGACGAGGCCCGCGATCGGCGTGCCGTCCTTCACGAGCGCGATCGAGATCGCGAAGATCGGAATTCCGTGCAGGAAGTTCGTGGTGCCGTCGAGCGGATCGACGACCCATTGATGATTCGGATCCTTGCCTTGGATGCGGCCGCGCTCTTCCATCAGGAAGCCGAAGGCGGGTCGCGCCTTGGAAAGTTCGGCGTAGAGAATTTCCTCCGCGCGGCGGTCGGCGGCGGATACGAAATTCGCCGGACCCTTCAGCGAGACCTGAAGGTTTTCGACTTCGCCAAAGTCGCGCACGAGCGCGCGCGCCGCCTTGCGCGCGGCCTGCACCATTACGGTGATTATGGGGGAGCGGATCATTACGCGGTTGCCATTCAATCAATGCGTCATTGCCGGGCTTGACCCGGAAATCCATTCGACTGTGCCGCGATGAACTGCTTATGGATGCCCGGGTCAAGCCCGGGCATGACGACATTATTCCGCGCGGCGAACGTAGGTGACCTCGTTCGTGTCGACGACGATCCGTTCGCCGGCGCCGATGAAGGGAGGCACCATGACTCGCAATCCGTTCTCGAGTTTGGCGGGCTTATAGGACGATGAGGCGGTCTGGCCCTTCACGACCGCGTCGGCCTCGACGATCTGCAGCGTCACCTGATCCGGCAGCTGGATGCCGATCGGGCGTTCCTCGTGCATTTCCAACGTCACCTTCATGCCGTCCTGCAGGAACGCTGTGCGCTCGCCGACGAAGTCCTCGTGCAGTTCGATTTGCTCGTAGCTGTCCATGTCCATGAAAACGAGGTTCTCGCCCTGACGATAGAGGTATTGATAGTCCTTGTGTTCGAGCCGCGCGCGTTCGACGCGCTCGTCGGAGCCGAAGCGGTTGTTGAGCTTGCGGCCGTCGATCAGATTCTTGAGCTCGACCTGGTTATAGGCCGGACCCTTGCCGGGCTTCACCGCCATCGACTTCACGGCAACCCACAGGCCTCCGTCATACTCGATGACCATGCCAGGCCGGATTTCGTTGCCGTTGATTTTCATCAGGAGTTACTCGTGTGGTGGGCGCGTTCCTCGTGCCAGCCGGCGCCGGCATGCGTCAAGTGTGGTTCTCTGTCCCGCCCTTCAGCCAGTTCTCTAAGCGCTTCGCGGCGGCCTCCCTGCCGGCGGGCGCGAGCGTATCGCACACGCGGTCCAGCGTCGGGTCGGAGACGGTCCGGGCGCGGGCAAGCATGTGCCAGGCACAGGCGTCGACCGAGTTCTGCGCGAGACCGAGGCCGATGGCGAGCAGACGCGCGTAACGGTTTTGCGCGACCGGATTGCCGCGCAACGCCGCCTCGCGGAACAGCTTCGCCGCGCGCTTTTCGTCGCGTTGCGCGCCGTCGCCGTTGAACACGGCGATGGCGAATTCGGTCATGGCCGGCACGTGGCCGAGATTGGCGGCGCGTTCGAGCCAGCGTGCGGCCTGCGTCGCATCCTTCTGCACGCCGTCGCCCTCCTTGTAGAGGATGCCGAGCGCGTGCTGTGCGTCGGCAAGGTCCTGCTCGGCGCCGACGCGAAACCAGCGGATCGCCGCAAGCACATCGCGCGGGAAGATTTTGCCCTCCAGATAAAGGAGCGCGAGGTTATAGGCGGCGGCCGGATGGCCGCGCTCGGCCGCGGCACGGAATCGGCGTCCCGCCTCGGCGCGGTCCTGTTCGACGCCGCGCCCCTCCAGATGGAGAAGACCAAGCGCGTAAATCGCTTCGCGGTCGCCGGCCTTAGCCGCGAGATCGTACCAATAGGCGGCGCGTTTCTCGTCGCGTTTAACGCCGAGGCCGTTCGCAAGCAATTCGCCCACGAGCGTCATGGCCTTGGGGTCCTTGCGCTCCTCGATGCGGCGCGTCGCCTCGGCGTAGGCGGTCAGGAAATGGCCCTGCTGGAATGCGCCGTAGGCGACGTCGGCCACTGATTGCTGCGGTTCTTTCGCAGTGTCTTTCTTTTGCGCGCTGGCCGATCCCACGAGGAGCGAAGCGCAAAGTGCCACGAGCGCGATGATGCGGCATGCGCTCATGAGACACGCTCCGCGACTCCAAGATAGACGGACGCCGCCGCAAGCGCCGCGGCCGGATCTTCGGCCGTACCCCAGATCACTTCATCCCCGAGTGCGATGAAATCCGCGCCCGCACGCACGAGCGGCGCGATCTCGTCGATGTGTGCCGCGTAGGCGACGCACGGAATGATGAATACTTCGGCCCACCAGGTGACGCGCTCGGTGAGGGACGGCATGGTCGGCCGGCGTCCGTTGGCGTCGGGCTCGCCGAACAGAACGTAATCCGCGCCACTCTCGCCCGCGGTCATCGCATCATGTCGGCTCTCCAGGCGGCCCGCGCCGAGGATGTGGTCGCCTTTCAGCGCACCGCGTGCCGCCGCGAGCGCGTCGCTTTTTGTAATGTGAGCGCCATCGGCATTCACGGTGTTCACGAGCTGTACGAGGTCTTCGAGGATAAGTGCCGCTCCCACGCGGTGCACGCCCGGCGCGAGCGCGCGAATTTTTTCAAGAAGCTCGGCGTCGCCGGCTGTCTTGAGGCGGAGAACGACCCCGGCGACGTCGGCGGCGCCGCAGGCGGCGGCGAGCGACGGCGCGAAGGCGGCCGCGTCTTCGATGATCGGAGTTGTCAGGATAAGGCGTGGTCTGATTGCTTCCTGTTCGCTTCGTGCGTCCATGGTTCTGCCGCATCCTTTACGCTACATGATGCCTCGCGGGTTCGACTGAAGAACGCGAACAAGCCGAAATTATGCCGCCTTCTTTTCGAGGTCCGCCTTCCATTGGCCAAGTGAGGCGAGACCGTTCATTCTTGCGCGGTGCGCGAAGGCGCGCTGGGCGGCCGCGATATTATCGCTCCTGCCGGACCACGCCCTCTGCGGTGCGGCCTGCAAAGCGCGGCCGTAGGAGAAGGTGAGCTTCCACGGGAGCCCGCCGATCTTGTTCATGGCGTCGAGGTGGGCCGTCGCCTCCTCGTCCGATTGTCCACCCGACAGGAACGCGATACCGGAGACGGAGGCCGGCACGCACGCCTTGAGGAGCTTCACGGTTTTTTCCGCGACCTCTTCGATCGAGACGCGCTTCGCGCTCTTCTTGCCGGGCACGACCATGTTCGGCTTCAGCACGATGCCTTCGAGCGGGACCTTTTGATAATAAAGTTCCTGGAAGGTCTCCTTCAGCACGAACTCGGTGACCTCGTAGCAGGTGTCGATGTCGTGATCGCCGTCCATCAGGACTTCTGGTTCGACGATCGGCACGATGTCTTCCTCGACGCAGAGCGCGGCGTAGCGCGCGAGCCCGTGGCCGTTTGCGCGGATGCAGCTATAGCTTGGCATGCGCGGACCGATGTCATAGACCCCGCGCCACTTCGCGAATTTCGCGCCGAGGCCGCGATATTCGATCAGCCGCTCGCGCAATCCATCCAAGCCTTCGGTGACCACCTCACTCGGATTGAACGGAAGCGGCTTCGTGCCCTTGTCGACCTTGATGCCGGGCAGCGCACCGGTTTGCGCAATGAGTTTCACCAGCGGCGTGCCGTCCTTCGCGTTCTGGTGGATCGTCTCGTCATAGAGGATCACGCCTGAGATGTGGCTCCTCATCGCTTCGGTGGAGCGGAACAGGAGCTCGCGATAGTCGCGCCGGTTGTCGGCGGTGGACTCTACGCCGATCGCGTCGAAGCGCTTCTTGATGGTGCCCGAGCTCTCGTCGGCGGCAAGGATGCCCTTGCCGGGCGCGACCATCGCCTGGGCCACATTGTTCAGCGCTGCGAGATCCATGGGGCTTTCCTTACGTTCGATTTCGCTCGTTCCGGACAATCCGTATCGCCGGTCCTGGGCGAAGCAGTGGCGTTCATTTTACCCGCAGCACCTCGACCCCCGGAAGCGGCTTGCCCTCGATCCACTCAAGAAACGCCCCGCCGGCTGTGGATACATAGGTAAAGCGGGACGCCGCACCCGCCTGGTTAAGGGCCGCCACCGTGTCGCCGCCGCCTGCAACCGAGATGAGGTTGCCCGCGGCCGTGAGTTCGGCGGCCGCCTCGGACACCTCGATCGTGCCAATGTCGAAGGGTTCCAGTTCGAAGGCGCCGAGCGGCCCGTTCCAAACCAGCGTCTTCGAGCGGGCGAGGGTGGAGATCACCACTTCGACGCTCTTCGGCGCGATGTCGAGGATCAAGTCGTCGGGCTCGACGCGGTCGACCGGCACCGCACGCGATGGGACGTGGGCCGCGAATTTTTTCGCGACCACGACGTTCGTCGGAAGGACGATCTCGCAGCCCTTCGCGCCTGCGTCTCGCAGGATCTTGCGTGCGGTTTCGAGCATGTCGTTTTCCGACAGCGACTTGCCGATCGGCTTTCCGAGGGCCGCCAGAAACGTATTCGCCATGGCGCCGCCGATGACGAGGAAATTCATTTTCGTCACCAGGTTGCCAATGAGCTCAAGCTTCGTGGAAATCTTCGCGCCGCCGATGATCGCCGTCACGGGACGTTCGGGATTTTCCAGGACGCGTGTGAGCGCCTCAAGTTCGGCCTGCATGGCGCGGCCGGCGAAGGCGGGAAGCTTGTGCGCGAGGCCTTCGGTCGACGCGTGCGCGCGGTGCGAAACCGAGAAGGCGTCGTTGACGTAAAGATCGCCGAACTTTGCCAGTTCGGCGACGAAATCCGGCGCGTTCTTTTCTTCGCCGGGATGAAAGCGTGTGTTCTCGAGTACGAGAACGTCGCCGGGCTTTAGCGCCGCGACCGCCTTCTCGGCTTCACGTCCGATGCAGTCCGGCGCGAAGGCGACGGGCTTGCCGATCACTTCGGCGAAGTCGGGGACGATCTGCTTGAGCGACTGCGTCTCGTCGCGGCCCTTGGGCCGGCCGAAATGCGACAGGAGGATTGCCTTGCCGCCCTTGCCGGCGATCTCGCGGATCGTGGGCGCTGACGCACGCAGGCGCGTGTCGTCGCTTACCTTGCCGGCTTCCATCGGTACGTTGAGATCGACGCGAATGAGGACCCGCTTGCCTGCGAGGTCGGCCCCGTCGAGCGTTCGAAACTTGGCCATCGCTTCCTTCTAGGGGACCCGCTTGAAGAGCGTCGGATAGTCGAGAACGAAGCCATCCTGGTCGACCGGCAGATTCGCGGCGAAGCTCCCGTCCAGTGCCTCGAAGCGATAGAGCCGGCGCGACCGCAGACACGTGTAGCGCTGTCCGTCGACGAACGGCTCGAACGTGTCGAACGGGAACCAAAGCATGATGAAGTCGACCGGCCCACGCCTGACATCGAGCCCGAGCCGGCGGATCGGCAACGTATTGGTGAATGGGCTGCCGGCGAGATCAATGTCGACGCAACCGTCGAACTCGGGCCGGCGGCGCTTGGCGTCGCGCCAGCGGCCGCGGCCATCCGAGGTGAAGCTGATCTGGCGTCCGTCGGACGTCGCAATGGCGAGGCTGCGCACGGTCCACCGCCTGTCGCATGTCACCGTATAGTGCACGCCGTATGGCTTTCCTTCGTATTCGCCGATCACGACGCTACGCGCGACGATCGCGTTTTTCTCGGCGCGGACTTCTAGATGTTCGAGGCCGCTGCCCTTGGCCGGCCGCCAGCGCACAGTTTTTGACTTGAGCGCGCGGAAGGCCATGTCCCGGGGGTCAGCCGAGCCGGCCCATGACGACGGCGGTGTCGGCCATGCGGTTCGAGAAGCCCCACTCGTTGTCGTACCAGGCCATGACGCGGACGAGCGTGCCGTCGATCACTTTGGTCTGGTCCATGTGGAAGACCGCCGAATGGGCGTCGTGATTGAAGTCGATCGAAACGTTCGGCTGCTCGGTGAAGCCGAGGATGCCCTTTAGTTGCTGCTCGGCCGCGCGCTTGACGGCAGCGTTGATCTCTTCCTTTAAGGCTCGCTTCTTTGACACGATCTTCAGGTCGATGGCGGAGACGTTCGGTGTGGGTACACGGATCGATACCCCGTCGAGCTTGCCGTTCAGTTCCGGCAAGACGAGGCCGATGGCCTTGGCCGCGCCGGTCGACGTCGGGATCATCGAAAGCGCCGCCGCGCGCCCGCGATACAGATCCTTGTGAAATTGATCCTGTGTGGGCTGATCGTTGGTATAGGCATGGATCGTCGTCATGAACCCTTTTTCGATTCCGACCGCGTCATGGATCACCTTGGCGACCACGGCGAGACAGTTGGTCGTGCAGGATCCGTTGGAGACGACCTTGTGGGATGCCGCGAGCTTGTCATGGTTGACGCCGTAGACGACCGTGAGGTCGGAGTTCTCGCCGGGCGCCGAAATCAGCACGCGCTTGGCGCCGGCCGTGAGATGCGCGGCAGCCTTGTCTCTCGCCGTGAAGATGCCGGTGCATTCGAGCGCGATGTCGACCTTGAGGTCCTTGTGCGGAAGCTCGGCCGGGTCCTTGATCGCGGTGACCTTGACCGGTCCGCGTCCCACGTCGATCGTGTCGCCGGAGACTTTCACTTCGCCGGGGAAGCGGCCGTGCACGGAATCGAAGCGCAGGAGATGCGCATTCGTCTCGACCGGGGCGAGATCGTTCACCGCTACCACTTCGATGTCTTTGCGGCCGGACTCGACGATGGCGCGCAGGATATTGCGCCCGATGCGTCCGAACCCGTTGATCGCCACGCGCACGGCCATGCTGGTTCCTTTCGTCTCTTTGGGGCGCCTCTTTTAGACGGCTCTCACGGCGCTGTCAGGTGCCGGCGGCTCACGAGCGGCGCGCAGCCTTAACGCCGGCGGCAGTCTGTTCGCGGCCGAGCGCTTTGAGCGCCGCGGCGACCACCGCCTCGGCGGTGATGCCGAAGTGCTTGTAGACGTCCTTATAGGGGCCGCTCGCGCCGAAGCCCTTCATGCCGACGAAGGCGCCGTCGGTGCCAATGATCTCGTCCCAGCCGAGCCGGATCGCCGCTTCGACCGCGACATTGGCGGGAGCGGTGCCGATCACGGAATGGCGATAGGCCGCAGGTTGCGCGCGGAAGATTTCGAAGCTCGGTACCGACACGACGCGGGTCGGCACGGCCTTCTTCTCAAGTTGGGCCTGCGCGGCGATCGCGATCGACACCTCGGAGCCGGTGGCGAAGATCGACACTGCGGCCTTGGCGCTGGCGGGCGACAACTCATACGCGCCGCGCGCACACATGTTTTCCTCGACAAAACGCAAGCGCAGCGCGGGCAAGTTCTGGCGGCTGAGCGCCAGCACGCTCGGCGCTTTCGCCTGCTCCAGCGCCAGCTGCCAGCACTCGACGGTCTCGGTGAGGTCGGCGGGACGGAAGACGCAGAAATTCGGGATCGCGCGCAGCGCCGCGAGATGCTCGACCGGCTGATGCGTCGGCCCGTCCTCGCCGAGGCCGATCGAGTCGTGCGTCATCACGTGGATCACGCGCTTGCCTTTGAGCGCGGCGAGACGCAACGACGGCCGGCAATAATCGGAGAATGTGAGGAACGTGCCCGAGTAGGGGATCACGCCGCCATGCAGCGACATGCCGTTCATGGCGGCAGCCATGCCGTGCTCGCGCACGCCGTAATGGATGAACCGCCCCGAATAGTCGCCGGGTGCGATCGCCTTCATGTTTTTGGTTTTCGTGTTGTTGGAGCCGGTGAGGTCTGCGGAGCCGCCGATCATTTCCGGCAGCGCCTCGACGAGCGACTCGAGCGAGATTTCCGACGCCTTGCGGGTCGCGATCTCCTCGGGCTTGGCCGCGGCGTTTTCCTTCACCTTGCGCACGGCGGCGGGGAGCGCGGGCGCGAGCTTGCCGCTCATGCGACGCTCGAACTCCGCACGTCCGGTCGTGCCGAGCTTGGCGACGCGCTCGGCCCAAGCCTTGCGCGCATCGCTGCCGCGCGCGCCGGCCTTGCGCCACATCTCGAGAATGTCCACGGGAATTTCGAACGGCGGATGATTCCAGCCTAGCTTCTCGCGGGCGCCTTTGATTTCGTCGGCACCGAGCGGCGCGCCGTGCGCCTTCTCGCTGTTGGCTTTTGTCGGCGCGCCATAGCCGATCGTGGTCCGGCAGGCAATCAGCGTCGGGCGGTCGGATGTTTGCGCGGCTTTGATCGCGGCGGCGATGGCGTCGGGATCGTGGCCGTCGATCCGGGTCGCGTTCCAGCCGGAGGCTTTGACGCGCGCGACCTGGTCCGTGGAGTCCGCAAGCGAGAGCTTGCCGTCGATCGTGATGCCGTTGTCGTCGAACAGCACGATGAGCTTGGTGAGCTTCAGGTGGCCGGCGAGCGCGATCACCTCGTGGCTGATGCCCTCCATGAGGTCGCCGTCGGAGGCGAGGACGTAGGTAAAGTGATCGACGACTTCTTCGCCGAATTGAGCCGCGAGAATCCGCTCGGCGAGCGCCATGCCGACCGCATTGCCAAGTCCCTGGCCGAGGGGGCCGGTCGTGGTTTCGATGCCGGCGGCATGGCCGTATTCGGGGTGGCCGGCGGTTTTCGAGCCAAGCTGGCGGAAGCGCTTGATCTCCTCGATCGTCATGTCCGGGTAGCCGAGGAGATAGAGTGCCGCGTAAAGCAGCATCGACCCGTGGCCGGCCGACAGGACGAAGCGGTCCCGGTCCGGCCAGGCGGAGTCGGCCGGGTCGAACTTCAAGAATCTTGTGAACAACACGGTCGCCACGTCGGCGGCGCCCATGGGCAGGCCGGGGTGGCCCGACTTCGCGGCCTCGACCGCATCCATGGCGAGTGCGCGAATGGCATTCGCCATGCGGTCGTGGGTGTCGCGGCCCATGATTCTGTCTCGTGCTGGCCCGGATCGGCGGACGGGGTGATCTAGCATGAGTCGCGCACGCCGTTGCGCGACCGCCCCGCCCGCGGGGCGGGACAGATAGCACCGGACACCCCCCCTTTCAACGCCGCGACTTCAAGTTGACGGCGATAGGCGGTCACCGCTTTACTGTCGAATCTGTCGGGTGAGATTCGCGATGCGGCAAAATGGAGACGAGTCGTCGCTCGATCGGGCGGCCGGTCGGCTGGGGGCAGCCGTCGATACGCTTGAGGCCGCGGTCAATCGCCGCCACGAAGAGGATCGCCAGCGCGACGCGCTGGAAGCGCAGCTGCAGGCGTTCGGCAGCGACCGCTCGAAGCTCGCGTCGGAGCTCGACCACGTGCGGGCGCGCTCGGTGGACATCGAATCCGCCAATCGCGAAGTCTCACGCCGCCTCGAGCGTGCGGTCGACACGATCCGCACCGTGCTTCAGGCCCAAGAGCGCTGACCGGGGAACCGCCATGGCGCAGGTGAGCGTCACCATCAACGGCCGCGTGTACCGGATGGCCTGCGACGACGGGCAGGAGGATCATCTCGTGCGCCTGGGGCGGGAACTCGATGCGCGCATCGGCCGACTGCGGGAGTCCTTCGGCGAAATCGGCGACACGAGGCTGACCGTAATGGCGGCGCTCGTGATCGCGGACGAGCTTTCCGAAGCGCGCCGGCGAATCAAGGCGAGCGAGCAGGAAGTCGAGAGCCTGAAGGAAGCGCGGCTCGCCATGGGCGACCGCGTGGAGACGAGCGAACGTGCCGTCGCCAACGCGATCGAGAACGCGGCTGAGCGCATCGAGCAGCTCGCCCATAGCCTGAACGGGCGTCCGGGCCCCTCCGTCGCGCTGGGCTAGCCGAACCAGAATCCGCGTTATCGCAAGGATGCGCGGCGCTGCTGCAGAAAGCGGCGCACGGCCGGATCGGGCTCAAGTCCGATCGCCCGCTGGTATGCCTGATCGGATGCCTCGATCTCGCCGGTGCGGGCAAGCAACTCGGCGCGGGCCGCCCAGTAGGGCTGATAGTCGGCGAGCCGCGTATCATTCGCAACCGCATCGAGCACCGCGATCCCTGCCGCCGGGCCGTCGGTTTCGGCAACTGCGATTGCGCGATTGATCTCCACGACAGGCGAGCCGGTGAGCGACGAGAGCGCTTCGTACAGCCGGGCGATGGCGGCCCAATCGGCCTGACCTGTCGTCCAGCGCACGACGTGCGCCGATTGTATCGCGGCCTCCAGTTGGTAACGGCCGATGCCGACAGCGGCCGCGGCGTCGCTCGTGACTCGTTTCGTTGCGTCCGAGAGGACGACGCGGCTCGCGCGGGACAGGAGCGCTTCAGCCTCCTCGACAAGCTCGCCGTTCCACGCGGCCGGGTCCTGATTAGCGAGCGGCACGTAATTGCCTTGCGTATCGCGGCGGGCCGGGCGGCGTGCTTCGGAGTACAGCATCAGAGCGAGGAGACCGAGCGTCTCGGGCTCTTCCGGAAGCAGCGAAGCGACGAGACGGCCGAGCCACACCGCTTCGTCGGCGAGATTGCGGCGGCGCGCTTCGGTTCCCGAGGCATCGGTCCAGTTTTCCGCGAATGTGGCGTAGATCGCTTCGAGCACTGAATCGAGCCGTGGGTGAAGTTCAGCTCGCTCGGGAATCCGAAACGGGACGCGCGCTTCGCGAATCTTTGTCTTTGCACGCACGAGGCGCTGACTCATGGCCGCCGGCGAAACCAGGAAAGCCGAAGCGATTTCCGCCGCGTCGAAGCCGAGGATGGTTTGCAAAATGAGCGGCGCGCGGATCGTCGATTCGATTGCGGGATGCGCGCAGGCAAACATCAGGCGAAGCCGGTCGTCGGGAACATCCGGGTCGCCTGTTGCCGCGGCTTCCAGTTCGTCCGTGATGAGTCGGAGATGTTCGCTTGCCTTGGCACCGCTCGCCTGGCGCCGCGCCGAGTCAATGAGCTTGCGGCGCGCCACGGCGATCAGCCACGCTTCCGGACGATCGGGGATTCCGTTCGCCGGCCAATCCAGCAGCGCCGCCGTGAAAGCCTGGGAGACGGCGTCTTCGGCCGCCGCGACGTCGTTGGTGCGGGCTGCGATGAAGGCGATGAGCTTGCCGTAACTGGCCCGCGCCGCGGATTCGGCGGCGGCGCGGGCGAGCTCTTCGCCTTTTTCGCTCATGGCAAGGTTACATCGCCCAGACCGGGCGCACCTCGACCGCGCCGACGCTGGCGCCCGGGCAACGGGCCGCCCACGCGAGGGCGGCGTCGAGATCGGCGGCGTCAATCAGGTAGTAGCCGCCAAGCTGCTCCTTGGTCTCCGCGTAGGGACCGTTGAGCACGTTGGTCTTGCCGTTGGTGACGCGCACCGTGGTCGCCGACGCGCTCGGATGCAGGCGATTTCCGCCGGCCAATGCGCCTGCCTTCTTCAGGGCGTCGGAATAGGACGCGTAGGCGGCCGTCATCTGCTCGAGACTGGCCTTGCTCGCGGCCTGGAGGCCGGCTTCGTTGCCGTAGATCATGATCAGGTACTGTTGCATGGTGAACACTCCGATGGTCCGGCGGCATCAGCGCCGCCATACCAATGACGTTCGAATAAACCCCAAATCGACACGGGGGGCGAAAAAATCTCGGCCGTGCCGAGCTGATCATTGCAGACTTTCGGCGCGAGGCCGGTGGCGTTCGCGGTTGATCGCGATTACATTGCTATCGCGGGGCTGCGGGGCGCGTTAGAGACCATTTCCCCGGGGCCTTATCGATCCCAACGGGAGCTGTTCCTGTCCTCGCCCCTGGGCTTGGACATACGGCACCCACCTACTTCGTAGGTTTCCCGGGATCGCTGTCTCGACGGCCACCGTGGCTCCGCACTCACCTCAATGGGCCGATGAATTCCGACGCTTCGATCATCGCGAAGAAGGCCGCGTTGCGCGCTGAGGCGCTCCGCCGACGCGATGCGCTCGCCCCCGACGCGCGCGCGGCGGCGGCCGAGGCGATCGCGGCGCGGCCGCCGCCGGTCGCGATCAAGCCGGGCTTCATTGTTTCCGGTTTCATGCCGATCAAGAGCGAGATCAATCCGCTGCCGCTTCTGCGGCGATACGCGGACGCAGGCGCGCAACTCGCGCTGCCGGCGATCGTTGCGCGCGGCATGCCGCTCAGCCTGCGTGCTTGGGCGGTTGGGGAGAAACTCGTACCGGGTCAGTGGGGCATCCGCGAGCCGGACGTATCCGCGCCGGAAGTCGTGCCCGACCTCTTGCTGGTCCCGCTTGTGGCGTTCGACCGGCGCGGACATCGCATCGGCTACGGGGCGGGCTATTACGACATGACGATCAAGGCGGCGCGCGCCCGCAAGCCCGTCGTTGCGATCGGCATCGCCTATGCGGCGCAGGAAGTGGAAGAAGTTCCTTTTCTCCCCCACGACGCGCGCCTCGATCTCGTGCTAACGGAGCGCGAAGCGATCGATTGCCGCGGAGCGTGAGCGCATGCGTCTGTTATTTTTGGGTGACGTGGTCGGCAGGTCGGGACGAACGATCGTCATCGAGCGGCTGCCGCGTTTGCGCAAGGACTGGAAGCTCGATTTTGTCATCGTCAACGGCGAGAACGCGGCGGGCGGATTTGGCATCACCGAGGCGATCTACGAAGAATTGGTCGATGCCGGCGCAGACGTCATCACGCTCGGCAATCATGCCTGGGATCAGCGCGAAGCCTTGGTCTTCATCGAGCGTGCGCCGCACCTGATCCGGCCGCTCAATTATCCCGCCGGCACGCCGGGTCGCGGCTCGGTGATCGCGCCGGCCAAGAGCGGCGCGCGCGTGCTCGTGGTCAATCTCATGGGCCGCGTTTTCATGGACCCGCTCGACGATCCGTTCGCGGCGATCGAGCAGGAGCTTGCCGCCTTTCCGCTCCGGCAGGGCTGCGACGCGATCGTGGTCGACATGCACGCGGAGACCACGAGCGAGAAACAGGCCATGGGACATTTCCTCGACGGCCGCGTGAGCCTCGTGATCGGCACGCACACCCATGTGCCGACCTCCGACGAGCGGGTGCTCGCGGGCGGCACGGCCTTCATGAGCGACGTCGGTATGTGCGGCGACTATGACAGCGTGATCGGCATGGCCAAGGACGAGCCGATGCGGCGGTTTCTCACGCGGCTACCGTCGGCCCGCTTCGAGGCGGCGACGGGTGCGGCGGCGCTTTCCGGCCTCGCGGTCGAGGTCGACGACAAGTCGGGGCTGGCGATGCGCGTCGCCCCCGTTCGTCTCGGCGCCGGGCTGACCGAGGCCCGGCCAACATTCTGGGAATGATGACAAAAAAGCGGCGTCCACCTATATAACGGCGCGCTCGGTTCCGGAGGGAAGATGGCCGGCCATTCCCAATACAAGAACATTATGCACAAGAAGGGCCGCGCGGATGCGGCCCGGGCGAAGCTGTTCTCCAAGCTCGCGCGCGAGATCACGGTCTCGGCGAAAATGGGCCTGCCAGATCCGGCGATGAATCCGCGATTGCGCGCGGCGGTGCTCGCGGCGCGCGCGGAAAACATGCCGAAGGAAAATATCGAGCGCGCAATCCGCAAATCGCAGGGCGGCGAGGCTGAGAATTACGACGAAATCCGCTACGAGGGATATGGGCCCGGTGGCGTTGCTATCATCGTCGAGGCGCTCACCGACAACCGCAACCGTACGGCGTCGGAAGTGCGCGCGTCGTTCACGAAAAGCGGCGGGAGCCTCGCAGAAACCGGCGCGGTCGCCTTCATGTTCAGCCGCGCAGGCGCCGTGCAATACGACGCCGATAAAGCGTCGGCCGACGCGATGCTGGAAGCGGCGATCGAGGCCGGCGCCGACGACGTCACTTCGAACGAATCGGGTCACGAAGTCATTTGCGCACCGGAGAATCTGCACGAGGTCGCGCGTGCGCTGGAAGCGAAGTTCGGTGAGCCGAGGAAGAGCGGACTCGCGTGGCGGCCGCAAAACGCGGTGGCCGTCGGCGACGAGGACGGGGAGAAAATTTTGAAGTTGATCGAGACGCTGGAAGACAATGACGACGTGCAGAACGTCTACGCCAATTTCGAGGTCTCCGACGCGCTCATCGCCAAGATGAGCGCGTGAGGCTCAGGGCGATCGTCACGGCTTGCAGAGCCTCCCGTGACCCGGCACAACATCTTGATCGGCACCGGCGCTGCGATTTTTGCGGTGACGATCTGGGCAGCCTGGATCGTCGGCACGCGCCACGCGGTGACCGGCACGCTTCCGCCGGAGGCGGTCGGCCTGCTGCGCATGATCGTGCCGGCGCTCCTGTTTGCGCCCGTGTGGCTGCGCATCGGAGCGGCGCCGCGCGGCATCCGGGTTCTCGTGGCGCTTTGTGTGCTCGGCGCCGGCGCGCCCTTCTTCATCATCGTGGCGACCGGCATGAAGTTCGCGCCCGCGGCCGACATCGGTCCGCTGCTGCCAGGCACCATGCCGTTGTTCGCTGCGCTGCTCGCCGTGCTCGTCGACCGCGAGCGCATTGGGCCGGCGCGCCTGATCGGCTACGCGCTCATCGTCGCCGGCATCGTCGCGATCGCCGGTCGCGGCATGTTCGATTTCACCAGCGGCGCCTGGCGCGGGCATGGGCTCGTGCTCGTCGGAGCCTGCCTGTGGGCGATCTACACGATCGCGTTTCGTCGCAGCCGCCTCGGCGCGTTCGAAGCCGCGGCGCTGATCGGCTTGTGGTCCACGCTGCTGCTCTTGCCGTTCGGCACGCCGCCGTTGGTCGAGGCTTGGCGCGCGGGCCACGGCTGGGAAATCGCCGCCCAAATGGTGATCCAAGGAGTCTTCTCCGGCATCCTCGGCCTGGTCTGCTACGGCATCGCGGTATCTCGTCTCGGGGCTTCCAAGGCCGCGGCCTACGCGGCGCTGGCGCCGGGCATGGCCGCGCTGATCGCGATCCCGGTGCTAGACGAAGTGCCCGACATGGCTGCCATCATCGGAATCGCCGCGACCAGCATCGGCGTCGCGCTCGCCAGCGGTGCCATGGCCGCGCGCCGGTCCACACCCGCCTGACGCCCGGGGGCCTTCCGGGCTAGTTTGGAGGGGCCATGGCCGCACGCCCGATTCGCATTCTGGGCATCGATCCCGGGCTCCGCCGGACCGGCTGGGGGGTGATCGAGAGCGCGGGGAATGCGCTTTCGTTCATTGCCTGCGGCACGGTGGAGACGAACGAGAAGGCCGAGCTTGCGGCGCGCCTCGCCGCGCTGCACGAGGGGCTGAGTGCCGTGCTTGCCCGCTTTTCGCCGATCGAGGCGGCCGTCGAGGAGACGTTCGTCAACGCGGATTCGCGCGGCGCGCTCAAGCTCGGGCAGGCGCGCGGGATCGCGCTGCTCGTCCCGGCGCAGGCGGGGCTCGCGGTCGCCGAATACGCGCCGAACCTCGTGAAGAAATCCGTGGTCGGCGCGGGCCGTGCGGAGAAGGCGCAGGTGCGCATGATGATCGGCGTGCTTTTGCCGGAGGCCGACCCGGCGACCGAGGACGCATGCGACGCGCTCGCGGTCGCCGTGTGCCACGCGCATCATCGCAGCGCGCCGGCGTTCCGCATCGCGGCGGGGAGCGGGCGATGATCGGCAAGCTGCGCGGCGTGATCGACACCTACGGCGAGGACAATGTCGTGCTCGACGTGCACGGCGTCGGCTATCTCGTGCATTGCTCGGCGCGCACGCTGCAAGCGCTGCCGCCCGCGGGCGAAGCGGCGACGCTCGCGATCGAGACGTGGGTGCGCGAGGATCAAATCCGGCTTTACGGGTTCGCGACCGATCTCGAACGCGAATGGTTCCGACTCCTTACCGGCGTGCAGGGCGTCGGCGCCAAGGTCGCGCTTGCGGTGCTCTCGACGCTCAAGATCGCCGAGATTGCGAACGCGATCGCGCTCGGCGACAAGGCCGCGGTCGCGCGCACGCCGGGCGTCGGCACCAAGCTCGCGCAGCGCATCGTTACCGAGCTGAAGGACAAGGCGCCGCAATTCGCGAGCGTCGATCCGGCGGTGGTGCGGCTCTCCGGCGATCTCGCGGAGAGGCGCGCGCCGCAGCCGGTGGCGGATGCGGTCTCGGCGCTCATCAATCTTGGGTACGGCGAAATTCAAGCGAGTGTCGCGATCGCGGCCGCCGTGCGGTCCGCGGGAGACGATGCCACGACGCAGGCGCTCATCCGCCTCGGATTGAAGGAGCTCGCAAGATGACGCGCGCCGCCTTGTTCGTGATCTTCTATGCGTTCGTCGGCACGATCGTCGCGATGGTGGGCTACCGGATCGTGCTGGGCGGGCCACTGTCGGCGCCGTCCGACGAACGGACGATCGACGGGCTCATCCTCTTCATCAGCATCTTGCTGAACACGGCGCTGGTATTCGGCGCGGCCGGGCTCACGGCGGCATGGGTCTATCCGGCACGGCGTTCGTTCGCGATGGCGGCGATCGCGTCGGCGGCGGTCGCGGCCTTCGTGAGCTATCTGATGATGCTCTGGTTCCACGGGCTCAGCATCGAATTCCCGATCATCGTGACGATTTCAGCCTTGATATGCGCCGGATTGGCCCGGTTTTTGAGGCTTTTCCGCATGGCGGAAACGCGCGAGTAATCGGTGATGGCCCCGCGCCTGCTTGCTCCCGAGCGCCGCGACGACGATGTCGTCGAAGTGAGCCTGCGCCCGCAGCGGCTCGCCGAGTTCATCGGCCAGCCGCAGGCGCGCGCCAATCTCGGCGTGTTCATCGAGGCGGCGCGCTCGCGTAAGGAAGCGCTCGATCACGTACTGCTCGTGGGCCCGCCCGGACTCGGCAAGACCACGCTCGCACAGATCGTCGCGCGCGAGCTCGGCGTGAATTTCCGCGCGACCTCGGGCCCGGTGATCGCGAAAGCCGGCGATCTCGCGGCACTGCTGACCAATCTCGAGGACCGCAATTTGCTGTTCATTGACGAAATCCACCGGCTCAATCCGGCGATCGAGGAAATTCTCTATCCGGCCATGGAGGACTATCAGCTCGACCTCATCATCGGCGAAGGGCCGGCGGCGCGGTCGGTAAAGATCGATCTCGCGCGCTTCACGCTCGTGGGCGCGACTACGCGGTCGGGCCTGCTCACCACTCCGCTGCGCGAGCGCTTCGGCATTCCGGTGCGGCTCGGCTTCTACTCGCCGGAAGAACTGGAAACGATCGTCACGCGCGCCGCGCGTGTGCTCGGCATCGGGATCAGCGCGGACGGTGCGCGAGAGATCGCGCGCCGAGCGCGCGGCACGCCACGCATCGCCGGCCGGCTTTTGAAGCGGGTGCGCGACTTCGCGTCCGTCGACGGGCAAAGCTCGATTGATGCGAAAGCCGCGGACCGCGCGCTCGTGCAGCTCGAAGTGGATTCGGGCGGCCTTGACGCCATGGATCGGCGCTATCTCTCGGTGATCGCGCTCAACTACGGCGGCGGGCCGGTGGGCGTCGAGACGCTCGCCGCCGCGCTCTCCGAGCCGCGCGATGCGATCGAGGAAATCATAGAGCCGTTCCTCGTGCAGCAGGGGTTCCTGCAGCGCACCCCGCGCGGGCGCATGCTGACCTCGCACGCCTTCAAGCATCTCGGTCTCGCCGAGCCGAAGCGTGACGCTGCGCAGATCCCGCTGTTCGATCAGGGGGACGGCAAGTGAGGGCGAGCGAAGAGGAATGGCGGCATCTCTCGGGGCAGATCGTCGACGGCGCGCACCGGCTTCCGATCCGCATCTATTACGAAGACACTGATTTCACCGGGCTCGTCTATCACGCGAGCTATCTGCGCTTCATGGAGCGGGGCCGCTCCGACTTCATCCGTCTGCTCGGCATCGATCAGGGCGAGCTGTTCGAGCAGACGGCGCGCGAGGCCCCGGGCTTCCATTTCGTCGTGCGCTCGATGAAGCTCGACTTCTTCAAGCCGGCGCGGGTCGACGAAGTGATCGAGGTGGTGACGAGGCCCGGCGAGGTGGGGGGAGCGTCGATCCTGCTCAAGCAGAGCATTGTGCGCGGCGACGAGACGCTGATCGAGGCCGACGTGCGGATCGCCTTTGTTGCGGGCGAAAAGCCGCAGCGCATCCCGGCGGCGCTCCGCAAGGCATTGGGCGTGGGCTAAGGCTGCGCGCCCCGTGGCGCTAACCCAACATTAACGACGCCGGGCGCTTGCTCGGGGCGGACGGGGGCGCCAAGCGCCCAAGTTTGGACAGATTCGGTCCCGATTTGGGCCGGACCGAAGGGCGGCGGGGCGGGTCGGGACGGACCCGCGCGAATTGCCGGAGCCAGCCAATCGCGAGCCGAAGCCTTCGATCCCCCATCACACGCGCTGGCCCCGTTGCGAAACGGACGCCGAGGTTTGCCGAATGAATCCCGCCGAAGTCGCTCAAGCGGCGCTCGACCTCCCGGCTGCCCAAGCCTCGCTCTGGGGCCTGTTCTGGCAGGCACACTTCGTCGTCAAGGCGGTAATGATCGGCTTGATGATCGCCTCCGTCTGGGTATGGGCGATCGTGATCGACAAGACGATCCTGTTTGCGCGCACCAGGCGGCAGATGGATCGCTTCGAGCAGGTGTTCTGGTCGGGCGAGAGTCTCGAGGAACTTTATCGCTCGCTTTCGTCGCGACCCAATCATTCCATGGCGGCGCTGTTCGTCGCCGCGATGCGCGAGTGGAAGCGAACCTATGAAGGCGGCGCGCGGTCGCTATTGGGACTGACGCAGCGCATCGAAAAAGTGATGAACGTCACGATCGCGCGCGAGGTGGAACGGCTGGAGCGGCGGTTGCTCGTGCTCGCCACCGTCGGTTCCGCGGGCCCGTTCATCGGCCTGTTCGGCACCGTCTGGGGCATCATGACGAGCTTCCAGTCGATCGCGGCCTCGAAGAGCACGAGCCTTGCGGTGGTGGCGCCCGGCATCGCGGAAGCGCTGTTCGCCACCGCCATGGGCCTTGTGGCCGCCATACCGGCGACGATTTTCTATAACAAGTTCGCAAACGAAGTGAACCGCCAGACCCAGCGCCTCGAAGGCTTCGCCGACGAATTCTCGGCGATCCTCTCGCGCCAGGTCGACGAGAAGATGTGAGGACCAAAAATGGGGGCGGGTGTCTCCAGCGGCGGCCGGAGTTCGCGGGGCCGGCGCCGTGCCATGATGAGTGAAATCAACGTCACGCCGTTCGTGGACGTGATGCTGGTGTTGCTCATCGTCTTCATGGTGGCGGCGCCGCTGCTCACGGTGGGCGTGCCGATCGACCTGCCGGAAAGCCAGGCCAAATCGATCGACCAGGACCGCGAGCCGCTGACGATTTCGGTGAATGACAAAGGCCAGGTTTTCCTGCAAAACACCGAGATCCCGGTCGGTGAGCTCGTGGCCAAGCTCAAGGCGATCGCGAAGAACGGGACCGAGGAACGCATTTACGTGCGCGGCGACCGCAAGGTCGATTACGGTACTGTGATGCGGGTGATGGGGCGGCTGTCGGCCGCCGGCTACAGACGGGTGGCGCTTGTCACCGAAGTCGAACAAGGAAGCTAGATTGCGCACCGGCCTCGCCGTATCGAGCATCGGGCACGCCGTATTGCTCGGCTGGGGCCTGATCACGTTCGCGCCTTCGCCGCTGGAAGTGCCGCCAACCGAGGCGATGCCGGTCGACCTCGTGCCAATCACTGACATCACACAGCTCCAGGCCGGCAGTCGCAGCGCGCCGAAGCAGGAGAAGGCAAAGCAGGCCGCCGACAAGATCGCCGAACCGAAGCAGGCGCCGGAGCCGGAGAAGAAGCCAAACAAGCCTGAGGTAAAGACCGCGGCCGCGCCGCCGCCTCCGCCGCAGGAGGCGAAGCCCGAGCCGCTGCCGAAGAAGGAAGAAGTCAAACCCGATCCCAAGCCGGAACCGGTCGCGGCGCCCTTGCCGCCGAAGCGCGTTCCGCCGAAGCCGAAGACGCCGGAGACGGCGAAAGCCGACACGCCGAAGCAGCGCGACTTCAATCCTGACAAGATCGCGGCGCTGCTCGATCGGCGCGAGCCGCAGCGGCAACGTGCGGCGGACGAAGTATCGCCGACGGCCGCGCTCGGGGCTTCCACCGGCAACGCGCCGCGGCTGACGCAGAGCGAGATCGACGCGTTGCGCGCGCAAATTCAGGCGTGCTGGAATCCGCCGGTCGGAGCGGAAAACGCGCAAGAACTCATCGTGCGGCTGCGCGTGCAATTCCGCACCGACGGCACGCTCTCCGCGGAACCGGCGCTCGTGAACAGCGGATCGTCCCCGTATTTCCGGGTGGCGGCCGAGAGCGCCATGCGCGCGGTGCGGCGCTGCCAGCCCTATACGTTGCCGGCGGCAAAGTATGAGGTGTGGCGCGACGTCGAGGTCACCTTCGATCCGCGCGATATGTTCGGCGGCTGAGCCGCGCCGCGTCCAGGTTACGGGATCAGTTTGATGATTGAGAGCGCTTGCCTGACGCCGATCTTCCGCACTCCGCTGTCGCGCCGCCGCCTGCTGCGAACGGTGGGCGGTGCCGCTGCGATGGTTGCGCTCAGTGTGCGTGACGCGCACGCGGTGCTGAAGCTTGACATCACCCAGGGCACGATCCAGCCGTTGCCGGTCGCGGTCCCGGATTTCGTCGGCGGCGCGCCTCAGGATCAGGAGCTCGGCCGGAATCTGACCGGCGTGATCACGAATAATCTGCGGCGCTCCGGCCTGTTCCAGCCGATCGATCCCAGCGCCTTCATCGAGAAGATTCAAAGCTTCGACCCCACTCCTCGCTTCCAGGATTGGCGCGTGATCAATGCGCAGGGTCTTGTCACGGGCCGCGTGACGCGCCAACCGGACGGACGTTTCAAGACGGAATTTCGTCTGTGGGACGTGTTCGCCAGCAATCAGCTCACGGGCCAGCAATATTTCACGCAGCCGGAACACTGGCGCCGCATCGCGCACATCATCTCCGATCAGATTTACGAACGGCTCACAGGCGAAAAGGGCTATTTCGACACGCGCATCGTGTTCATCGACGAGACCGGCCCGAAGGACAAGCGCGTCAAGCGACTCGCGATCATGGATCAGGACGGCGCCAGCGTCCGTTATCTCACGCGTGGCGAGGATCTGGTGCTGACGCCGCGCTTCAGCCCGACCAATCAGGAAGTCGCGTACATGTCGTACGGCCGCGGCGACCCGCGCGTGCTGCTCCTGAATATCGAAACGATGCAGCGCGAAGTCGTCGGCGATTTTCCCGGCATGACGTTCTCGCCGCGCTTTTCGTCGGACGGGCAGCGGGTGATCATGAGCCTGCAGCAGGGCGGCAATTCGAACATCTTCCTGATGGACCTGCGCTCGCGCCGGACGACGCGGCTCACGGACGCAGCCGCGATCGACACGGCGCCCTCGTTCGCGCCGGACGGACGACAGATCGCGTTCGAGTCCGACCGTGGCGGATCGCAACAGATTTATGTGATGAACGCCGACGGCAGCGGCGCGCGGCGCATCTCGTTCGGTCAGGGCAGATATTCGACGCCGGTCTGGTCGCCGCGGGGCGATGTGATCGCATTCACGAAGCAAGGCAGTGGCAGCTTCGCGATCGGCGTCATGCGCATCGACGGATCGGGCGAGCGCATCCTCACGGAAGGCTTCCACAACGAAGGGCCGACCTGGGCGCCGAACGGACGCGTGCTCATGTTCTTCCGCGATCCGGGCGGCAATGCCGGGCCGCAGCTCTTCACTGTGGACCTCACCGGCTACAACGAGCAACGCGTGCCGACGCCCGCTTACGCGTCGGATCCGGCCTGGTCGCCGATCCTTTCGTAGGCCGGCGGACGGCCACGATATGGCCGCACTGGGGCGAAAGGTTCGCGCGTTCACGATTCGCTAACCAATCAGGCCAGTTTGTCGCGGTCGCGGGCAAAAAATCGAATTTTCTGGGCTTCGCCAAGACATCGTCAAGGTTGACGGAATATTCGCTTAACCGAGGGGCTGATAAGGGGACAGTTCCAACAGGGGATGAAGGGAGCCGGAGCTATGACGAACATCAATCGGTTCCTGCGCGGCGCGCGGTTCGTGGCGCTTGTCGGCGCGGTGTTCCTGATCGCCGCGTGCGCGCAGAACCCGACCGACCAGGCTGGCGCCAACGCGACGGCGACGCCGGGCAGCGCGCAGGACTTCGTGGTCAATGTCGGCGATCGCGTGTTCTTCGAGACGGATTCTTCGGAGCTCACGCCCCAGGCGCGCGCGACGCTGGATAAACAGGCGCAATGGCTCGGCCAATATAACCGCTACGCGTTCACGGTCGAGGGCCATGCCGACGAGCGCGGTACGCGCGAGTACAATATCGCGCTCGGCGCCCGCCGCGCCACCACCGTGCGCGACTATCTGATCGCGCGCGGCGTCGATCAGTCGCGGATGCGGACGATCTCCTACGGCAAGGAGCGGCCGGTCGCGGTCTGCAACGACATTTCCTGCTGGTCGCAGAACCGCCGCGTCGTGACGGTGCTCAACGCCGGCGTCTGACCGGGCCAAGAATTATCAGTGTCAATCGGCGCCCCGCGGGCGCCGATTGCGTACCGGGAAGGCCCAATTTTGGACTTACTCGGGCCGCTATCTGGCGGTGGCCCGACCGCCGCCGGCCACGCTATGCTGGCGCGTATCCAATAGTGAACATGCCGCAAATGTCCGTCCGATCGTTCGTAGCCGCCCTTGCCATGCTTGCCGCCGGTACCGCGGCGGGCGAAGCGGGCTTGTCTGCCGCTGACGGCGATGCCGCGCGCGCGCCGGCCGCCGTGCCGATCCAACTCGCGCAGCTGTTCGGGCAGCGCGGGGAAGATTCCGATCTCGTGGCCCGCTTGGGCCGGCTGGAAAATCAAATTCGCCAGCTCACCGGCTTGATCGAGGAACTGCAACACCGCAACAATCAGCTCGAGCAGCAGCTCAAGCGCGTGCAGCAGGACACGGATTTCCGTTTCCAGGAAATGACTCCGTCCGGAAAGCCTCCGGTGTCGCGCAGCCAAGGCGGGGCGATCTCGCCGCCGCCGGCGTTGCCGCCCGCCTTGCCGCCAGTCGCGTCGCGCTCCGGACCGCCGCCGATCGTGCAACCGGACAGTCCGCCGCCGGTCGCGCAGCAGGGACGTCGCGGTGACGTTTTCGATCCGGCGACCGCGCCCGATGCACCCGGCGCTCCGCGCACGCTTGGCACCATTCCGTCGGGTCCGAACGATCCGTCGTCGCGCCCGCCGGGCTCGCCGCTCGATCTTGGTTCGCTTGCCGGCCCGGGCGCGCCCGGCGTGAAGCAGTTGCCGCCCGGCGGCGCGATCGACGCGCCGCCCGCGCAGCGACCCGTCGGACCGCAGGCGGTGCTCGCCCCCTCGAACAGCGCCAGGGATGAATACGATCTCGCGTACGGCGCGATCCTGCGGCGGGACTACGATCTTGCTGTCGACGGCTTCCGCACCTTTCTCGCGCACCACGGGAGCAGCCGCGAACCGGAAGCGCAGCGTCTCGTGCCCGAGGCGCACTATTGGCTTGGCGAAAGCCAGTTCCAGCGCAAGCAATACAACGACGCGGCGGAGATTTTTCTGAAAATCTCCACCGATTATCCAAACGCGGTAAAAGCGCCGGACGCATTGTTGCGGCTTGGTCAGTCGCTCGTCGCCCTCGGCGAGCGCGAGACGGCCTGCGCGTCGCTCGGCCACGTGCTGACGAAGTATCCGAAGGCGTCGGCTACCGTGAAGCGGGCGGTCGAGCAGGAACAAAAGCGTGCCCGCTGCTGAGCGGAACGGCGAGCCGATCGCCGACCACGAGCTCGCGTCTTTTTTTTCCGATCTGACGAATTATCGCCGCGTCCTGCTCGCCGTTTCCGGCGGGCCGGATTCGACCGCATTGCTCGTGCTCGCGCAGCGATGGAGTGCGGGAAACCGCAAAGCGACCGAATTGGTCGCGGCAACAGTCGATCACCGGCTGCGGCCGGAAGCGCGGCGCGAGGCGGAAGAGGTTGGAACGCTCGCGAGAAGACTTGGCGTGCCACACCACATCCTCGTCTGGTCGGGCAAGAAACCCGCCAGTGGATTACAGGAAGCCGCACGCGAGGCGCGTTATGCGTTGCTCATTCGATTGGCACGCAAGCTCGCCGCCGACGCGATCGTAACGGCACACACGCTCGACGATCAGGCCGAGACCTTGCTGATGCGACTGGCGCGCGGCTCGGGCCTCACCGGGCTCGGCGGCATGCGACGTACGAGCGAGCGTGAAGGGCTGCCGCTGCTGCGTCCGATGCTCGAAGTTCCGAAGGTGCGGCTTGTCGCGACCTTGCGGAAGGCGCGCATTCCCTTCGCGGAAGATTCCTCGAATGCGGACCCCAAATACACGCGCGTGCGGCTGCGTCGGCTCGCGCTGGAGCTCGCCGCAGAGGGCCTCACGTCCGCGCGACTCGCGCTCGCCGCACGCCGCCTTGCTCGCGCCGACGCGGCGATCGAGGCAGTGGCCGACGAATTGCGGCACGTGGTCGGCAGAGATGGTGACGGCGCTTGGCCGGCCGGCGGTCCGCTGGAGTTCAATCCGGGCGCATTTTTCAAGATTCCCGAGGAAATCTCCGTCCGGCTGCTCGGAAGGGCTATCGAACGCGCTGGCGACGAGGGGCCGGTCGAACTCGCCAAGCTCGAAGCGATGCATACGGCGCTTGCCGGCGCACGCCGCACGGGGACACCGCTGCGGCGGACGCTCGCAGGGGCCGTCGTCAGCCTCGATCGCGCGGCGCTTACGGTCGCCCGCGCTCCGGCGCGTCGCAGCCGGAAATGACAAGGCATTCACATTACGAAGAGATTTCCGCCCGCGACGGCGCGTTCCCTTGGCAAGGACACCCCTGCGCCCTATTTTAACGATACTGGGATAGGTACCAGGGGGAAATTTCCGTTTCCGGGGCTTTCCTCGTGCGGGTTCGGGCCCGCGACAAAGGTCAGCGATGAACGCGAATTTGCGCAATTTTGCCGTCTGGGTCGTTATCGTTCTGTTGCTGCTCGCGCTGTTCTCGCTGTTCCAGAACCCGGGCCAGCGCCCGGCGACCAATGACATCAGCTTTTCCCAGCTTCTGAGCGAAGTCGATCAGGGCCGCGTGCGCGACGTCGTGATCCAGGGCCATGAGATCACTGGCCAGTTCTCGGACGGCCGCCAATTCCAGACCTACGCTCCCGACGATCCGGGACTGGTGGAGCGGCTCTACGGCAAGAATGTTTCGATTACGGCGCGTCCGCCGTCGGACAACGTGCCGTGGTTCGTTTCGCTGCTTGTCTCGTGGCTGCCGTTCCTCGCGCTGATCGGCGTGTGGATTTTCCTTTCGCGCCAGATGCAGGGCGCGGGCGGCAAGGCCATGGGCTTCGGCAAATCGCGCGCGAAGCTGCTCACCGAAGCGCACGGGCGCGTCACCTTCGACGACGTCGCAGGCGTCGACGAAGCGAAACAGGACCTCGAGGAGATCGTCGAGTTTCTGCGCGATCCGCAAAAATTCCAGCGCCTCGGCGGGCGCATCCCGCGCGGCGTGCTGCTGGTCGGGCCGCCGGGCACCGGCAAGACCTTGATCGCGCGCGCGGTCGCGGGCGAGGCGAACGTGCCCTTCTTCACGATTTCCGGGTCCGACTTCGTCGAGATGTTCGTCGGCGTCGGCGCCTCGCGCGTGCGCGACATGTTCGAGCAGGCGAAGAAGAACGCACCGTGCATCATCTTCGTCGACGAAATCGACGCGGTCGGCCGGCATCGCGGCGCCGGGCTCGGCGGCGGCAACGACGAGCGCGAACAGACCCTCAACCAGTTGCTGGTCGAGATGGACGGCTTCGAGGCGAACGAAGGCATTATCCTGATCGCCGCGACCAACCGGCCCGATGTGCTTGACCCGGCGCTGCTGCGCCCCGGCCGCTTCGACCGTCAGGTCGTGGTGCCGAATCCCGACGTCGTCGGCCGCGAGCAGATTCTGAAGGTGCATGTTCGCAAGGTGCCGATGGCGCCCGACGTGAACCTGAAGACCGTCGCGCGCGGCACGCCGGGGTTCTCCGGCGCCGATCTCGCTAATCTCGTGAACGAAGCGGCCCTGCTCGCGGCCCGGCGCAACAAGCGCATGGTCACCCAGCACGAATTCGAGGACGCGAAGGACAAGGTGATGATGGGTGCGGAGCGCCGCTCGCTCGTGATGACTGAGGAAGAGAAGCTGCTCACCGCCTATCACGAGGGCGGACACGCCATCGTCGCACTGAAGGTGCCGGCGACCGATCCCGTGCACAAGGCGACGATCATCCCGCGCGGCCGCGCGCTCGGCATGGTCATGCAGTTGCCGGAGCGCGACAAGCTGTCGATGAGCCTCGAGCAGATGACTTCGCGACTCGCCATCATGATGGGCGGGCGCGTGGCCGAAGAGCTGGTGTTCGGCCACGATAAGGTCACCTCGGGTGCCGCAAGCGACATCGAGCAGGCGACGCGGCTCGCGCGCATGATGGTCACGCGCTGGGGATTGTCGGAGGAGCTCGGCACGGTCGCCTACGGCGAGAACCAGGAAGAGGTTTTCCTCGGCTACTCCGTCTCGCGGCAGCAAAACATTTCCGAGGAGACGGTCAGGAAGATCGATGGCGAAATCAGGCGTCTGGTCGAGACCGGCTACGCGGACGCGCAGCGCATTCTCACCGAGAACCGCGCGGAGCTGGAAACGCTTGCCAAGGGGCTGCTCGAGTACGAGACGCTGACCGGCGACGAGATCAAGGACCTGCTCGCGGGCAAGCCGCCGGTGCGCGAAGGCGTTACCGAGCCTGCGGCGCCGCGCACCTCGGCGGTGCCGACTGCCGGCCGCCCGCGCCCGCGTCCGGGAACCGGCGGCATGGAGCCGCAACCGCAAGCATGAAGCATTCAAGTCCGTGATGAATAGCATCGCCGGGATTTTCCCGGCGATTTCCGTTTTTATGCTGGATTGGATTGCCCGCGCGTGCCCCGCTTGCTAGGGCTCGCGCCCTTTTTGCAAACGCCATGTCGAAATCCAGCGATTCGCCCGCACCCTATTGGTCGCTCGAAGGGCTCGCGCTCGGCGCGCGCATGGTGCTCGCGCTTGCGCCCGGCATGATCGCGTTCGGCGTGGCCGTCGGCAGCACCGCCGCCGCCAAGGGCCTCAGCTTTCTCGAAAGCACGTTGATGAACGTTTTCGTGTATGCGGGGGCGTCGCAGATGGTGGCGCTGGAAGTCTGGCCCGAGCGCATGACCCCGGCCGCCATCCTCGCGCTCGCGCTGATCGCGGCCACGGTGAACGCGCGGATGCTCTTGCTGGGCGCGGGTTTGCGGCCTTGGCTCGGTCCGCTGTCCGCCTGGCAAACCTATCCCCTGCTGCATCTTCTCACCGATCCAGGCTGGATCGTCGCCATGCGCTACCGCGGCGAAGGCGGCTCGGATGCCGCGGTCCTCCTCGGCGGCAGCCTGCTCATTCTGGCGGTCTGGATGGCGGCGACGACGGCCGGCTATCTGCTCGGCGCGCTCGTGACCGATCCGCGTGCGATCGCGCTCGATCTCGTGATGCCGATCTTCTTCGCCGCGATGCTCGTGCCGCTCTGGCGCGGCCCGGCGCGGGCGATCCCGTGGGTTGTCGCCGGCGCAGTCGCGTTGCTCGTGAACTATCTCTTCGGCGGCTGGTGGTACGTGGTTGCCGGCGCGCTTGCCGGCAGCCTCGCGGGAGGCTTCGTCGATGACCGCGATTGACGGCGGCGTGTTGCTCGCGATCCTCGCGATGGCGGCGGCGACCTATCCGATGCGCGCGGGCGGCTATTGGCTCATGGGCCGCGTGCTGCTCACGCCGCGCGTGCGACGCATGCTCGAGGCCTCGCCGGGCGCGGTGATCGTCGCGACGATCCTGCCGATCATCGTGCGCGAGGGGGTGCCGGCGGCACTCGCCATTCTTGCGGGTGGCGCCGTCATGCTCGTCTGGCGCAGGGATTACCTGGCGGTTGCTGCCGGTATGGCCGCGGCCGCCGCATGGCGCGCCTTCATGCCGTGAAATCGCGCAGGCCGGCCTGCCGGAGTAGCGGATAGGTGACGTCGCGAAACTCGCGCATGCCTTGCTCGTAGCGCGGCCAGCATAGAATCACACCGTCGAGGCCCGCGCCCGACATGCGCTGCAAGCCATCGACGATCTGATCCTTCGCCCCGATCAGATTGAAGCCGCCCCAGCTCGCAATCATCGCCTCTTGCATCAGCTTCATGCGCTCGGGCGGCAGATCGCGCGCGTTCACCTCGAGCGCGAACGTGTCGACCACGTTCTTCGCCGCTTCCCAGTCGCCCTGCTGCTGCACGTAATAGTCGAAGAATTCGCGCGCTTCCTTTTCCGTCTCACCTTGCACGATATTGACAAGACTCCAGACGCGGATCTCGCGGCCGTACTCCTCACGCGCGAGCTTGTGATAGGCGGCGACGTGCGCCTTGTAGTCGTCGATATTGGCGCCGCCGCCTCGGACAACTGTATAGACGAGATCGCAGTATTTCGCCGCGAAGTGGCGGCCGCGCTCGGATGCGCCGGCGTTCATGATCGCGGGATACGGCTTCTGGATCGGCTTCGGCTCGAGGTAGCCTTTCTTGATTTGATAGTACTTGCCGTCGAAGTCGAAGCTCTCGTCCTCGGTCCACAGGCGTTTGACGATCTGCAGCCACTCCTCAGAGCAGGCGTAGCGCTCGTCGTGCGGAAGCAGCGTCGCGCCGAACATGTCTATCTCGGGCTTGTTCCACCCGGTCACGACATTGAGCGTGAAGCGGCCGCCGGAGATGTGGTCGATGACGGCGCACTGCTTGGCCGCCATGATCGGATGATTGAGCGCTACGTGCGACGTCGAAATCACGCCCGCGTTCTCGGTGAGCGCGCTGATGCCGGCGGCCCAGGTATAGGCTTCGAATCCAGGCCCCTGCGGGTTGGTGACGCCGCCGAACCCCTGCCAGCGTGCGACGGGTACGAGCGCCTCGAACTCCATCTCGTCGGCGAGCCTGGCGAGGGCCAGCGTGCTCGGCCAGCTGATGCGCAGGCGCCCGTCGAGATCGGACATCACGCAGCCGCTTTCGAGATTGGTCTGGAAGGTGCCGAGCTTCAGCTTGCGGTGGTTGAAACACGGATTGGTTTCGGCGCGATCCTTCTGCATTCCTAGCCCTTGGCTCTCGGTTCCTTCAACTCTGCACGCGGCCGATGCCGCCGCCACACCGTCAGCGAAACGCCGGCGTCTGCATCGAGAATTTCCACCGGGTCCGGCACGAGGCCGCGTGAGGCGAGCACTTCGTCTGCGGGCCGGCGCGGAGTGCATTCAGTGAATACGGGTACGCCCCCCGGAATAAGAACGCCGCGCGCGCGGGCAAGGTGAAATTCGTCGAAACCATGGACGAGGAAGAGATCGTAGACGCGCCGCCCGCCCGGCACGATCACGCGCCCGCCGGCGGGCGCGGCGGTGGCGAGTGCGTCGGCAAGCGTCACTTCGGCGGGGTTCCACCACCAGGCGTCGTCGCGGCGATCGATGCCGTGCGCCGACGATGAAACGACGAGGCGATTGCGGCGATGGGTATTCGGATGAGCGAGGTGGCCCTTGCGGCCGAGGACTATGACAGCGGCGCGAGCGAGCGAGGCCTGGAAACGCTGCCAATCCGCGGCGTTCTGAAGTGTAGCCGGCATGACGCCCGCGGCGTGGGCGATCCTGTCGTCGTCGGAGACAATGGCGTGGCCGTGGATTTCGTAGGCGGCGGACATGGATCGCGCCCCGCAAGCCGAAACGCCCTATTAACCGAACGCCGAACGGTAACCGATGCTCATATACTTTGAAGGTTTGTCGGGTAGGATTGCACTATAAATGCCGCCGCAATACGGGGAAATGCCCGGCAAAGGGCTCGGCGGGCGGAAGCACATGGGCAAATACTTCGGTACCGACGGTATTCGCGGAAGGGCGAACGGCGCGATCACGCCGGACCTGGCATTGCGCGTGGGGCAGGCCGCGGGCCTCGTGTTCCTGCGGGGCGAGCACCGGCACCGGGTGCTCATCGGCAAGGACACGCGCCTCTCCGGGTACATGATCGAGACCGCGCTCGTTGCCGGCTTCACCTCGGTCGGCATGGACGTGTTCCTGACCGGTCCGATGCCGACGCCGGCGGTCGCCATGCTGACGCGTTCCATGCGCGCGGACGCGGGCGTGATGATCTCCGCCTCGCACAATCCATACGACGACAACGGCATCAAGCTGTTCGGTCCGGACGGTTACAAGCTGTCCGATGAAATCGAGGGCGAGATCGAGAAGCGAGTGGACTCCGATCTCAGCAAGCAGCTCGCCAAGCCCGCGGACCTCGGCCGCGCCAAGCGTATCGACGGCGTGCAGGACCGCTACATTGAATTCGCCAAGCGCACGATGCCGCGCAATCTGTCGCTGGAAGGGCTGCGAGTCGTGGTCGATTGCGCCCATGGCGCGGCCTACCGGGTCGCGCCGGCGGGCCTCTGGGAGCTTGGCGCAGAAGTCTTTCCGATCGGAGTCGATCCGGACGGCTTCAACATCAATCGCGATTGCGGCTCGACCGCGCCGGAAACGCTCGTCGCTAAAGTGCGCGAAATGCGCGCCGATATCGGCATCGCGCTCGACGGCGACGCGGACCGCGTCGTGCTCGTCGACGAAAAGGGGCGCCTCGTAGACGGCGATCAATTGCTCGCGGTCGTTGCCGAAAGCTTCCAGGAAGACGGTCGACTCGCGCGGTCCGGAATCGTTGGCACCGTAATGTCCAATCTCGGCCTCGAACGTCATCTCGCCGGGATCGGGATCGAGCTCGTGCGCACGCCGGTGGGCGACCGATACGTGCTCGAGCGGATGCGCACCGGCGGCTACAATGTCGGCGGCGAGCAGTCCGGCCATATCATTCTGTCCGACTACACGACGACCGGTGACGGGTTCGTCGCGGCGCTGCAGGTGCTTGCGGTCGTGCAGAAGTCGGGAAAGCCGGTATCGCAGGTTTGCCACCGGTTCGAGCCGCTGCCGCAAATTCTGAAGAACGTTCGCTACCGGACCGGCAAGCCGCTCGACGACAGCAAAGTCAAGACCGTGATCGCGTCGGCGCAGCAGCGGCTGAACGGGCAGGGCAGGCTCGTCGTGCGCTCGTCAGGCACGGAGCCGGTAATCCGGGTGATGGGCGAAGGCGAAGACCGGGCGCTCGTGGAAGCGGTCGTCAACGACATCGTCGATGCGCTGACGAAATCGGCAGCCGCCTGATCAGTTAACAGAATCTTAAAATCCTCCTCATTGCCCGGCCTTGACCCGGCAATCCAGGCCGAGCGCATTGCTGGTTGCAACGTGCGCCTGCAGGCGCGGGTCAAGCCCGCGCATGAGGGGTCCCTGTTGTCCGGCCCGGTGAGCGGTCGTGGTTAAATATTAAGGTTAAGCCCCTCTTAAACATTCGCTGCCAGTTTCGCCTCTTCGGAAACCGACGGGCGATCGCTGCGTGCGCGCCCTGCCAGTTCAGAAGGATGGGAAGATGGCCAGCCTCAAGACCTTCGCCGTCGCGGCGGCCGCATTGGCCGTGCTCGCGTCAAGCAACGTGCGCGCCGCCGATTTGCCGGCGCTCCTGCCGCCGCCAATCGAGGAATACGGCGGATGGTACCTGCGGGGCGATATCGGGATGAGCAATCAACGCCTCAAGGGACTCGAGCACCCCTTGTTCGAAACGGCCACCGACTTCGTTTGGCTCGACAAAGGCGGCTTCGATAGCGCGCCATTCTTTGGTCTCGGCATCGGCTACGAGCACAACAACTGGTTTCGCTGGGACATTACCGGCGAATACCGCGGCAAAGCCGACTTTCATGCGCTTGATCAGTTTGACAACGGCGGCACCATCAACACGAACGACTACACCGGCAGCAAATCCGAGTGGCTGTTCCTTTTCAACGCATATCTCGATCTCGGCACCTGGAAGAGTATCACGCCGTTTGTTGGTGCGGGCATCGGCGCAACACGGAATACGATCAGCCACTTTAAGGATACGAACGTAATCGGCGGCGCCGGAGGGTTCGCCGATACGGGATCGAAATGGGATCTAGCGTGGGCGCTGTATGCTGGTTTATCGTACGAAGTCACGCCAAGTTTTACCGTCGAGTTCGCCTATCGCTACTTGAATCTGGGTGACGCAAAAACCGGCGATTTCCGAAATGACGATCCTGGCGTCGGGTGTCAGGTGACTCCGCCGTGCTTTCCTGTGCAATTCAAGGGCATCACCTCGCACGACATCAAGTTTGGCGTGCGCTGGATGCTCGCCGACATGGGTGTGAGCCACTGGCAGCCTCCGATCGTCACCAAGTACTGAGCGAATTCGAATTCGCGAGCGAGCGGCGCGGCGCGCTTATTGTCGCCGCGCCGGATCCTCGTCCTTCGGCCTCGGCGGCGCGGCATGTCCGCGCCGTTTTCTTTTTTCCCTCTGCCCGATTGCGAGGAGAGGGTGGCGAGCATCGAGCGAAGCGCGCGGGCAGCGCGGGCACTTCTTGAATCGCCGCGGCGGATCCTCGCTTCGCTCGTCGGCGCGGCAGCCACCCTCTCCCCGCAAGCGGGAGGAGAAGAAGCTTAACGCTGCGACACCATGAACTTTTGCCGTCCTTGACGGCCTTGGGCGCTTGAGCCTATCCCCATCGGCGGGACACCCCTCCCCAACGAGGGGCGACTATCTGGAAGGATAGACACCATGGCGAACCCGCCCGCCGCCCGCCCGCGCGTGCCACACTTCTCGTCCGGCCCCTGTGCCAAACGCCCCGGCTGGAATCTCGAAATCCTCACGGACGCTCTGCTCGGCCGGTCGCACCGGTCGAAGCCCGGCAGAGCCAAGCTCAAGCGCGCGATCGATCTCACGCGCGAAGTGCTAGGCGTGCCGGCCGGCTACAAGATCGGCATCGTGCCCGCGTCCGACACCGGCGCCGTGGAAATGGCGCTCTGGTCGCTCCTGGGCGCGCGGCCCGTGGACTTGCTCGCCTGGGAGAGCTTCGGCGAGGGCTGGGTCACGGACGTGATCAAGCAGCTCAAGCTAAAGAATGCGCGCGTGCTGAAAGCGCCGTATGGCGAGCTGCCCGACCTCGGCCAAGTCGATTTCTCGCATGATGTCGTGTTCACCTGGAACGGTACGACCTCAGGCGTACGCGTGCCGAATGGCGACTGGATCAAGGCCGACCGCGCGGGCCTCACGATCTGCGACGCGACCTCGGCGGCGTTCGCGCAGAACCTCGCCTGGGACAAGCTCGATGTCGTGACTTACTCCTGGCAGAAGGTGCTGGGCGGCGAAGCAGCGCACGGCATGCTGATCCTGAGCCCGCGCGCGGTGGAACGGCTCGAATCCTACACGCCCGCTTGGCCCATGCCGAAAATCTTTCGCATGACCAAGGGCGGCAAGCTCAACGAAGCGATCTTCCAGGGCGAGACCATCAACACGCCGTCGATGCTCTGCGTCGAGGACTATCTCGATGCACTGGAATGGGCGAAGTCGATCGGCGGCCTTTCCGGGCTACGCAAACGTGCCGACGAAAATTTCGCGAAGCTCGACGCCTGGGTCGCGCGGACGCCGTGGATCGAGCATCTCGCGAAAGCGCCCGCGACCCGCTCCAACACGTCGGTGTGCCTTGTGTTCGCCGATCCAGCGATCAAGGCGCTCGCGCTGGACGCGCAGGCCGCGTTCGCGAAGTCGATCGCGGGCATGCTCGAAAAGGAGAACGTCGCCTACGACATTGCGTTCTATCGCGACGCGCCTCCGGGCTTGCGCATCTGGACCGGCGCCACGATCGAGGGCGCCGACCTCGAGGCGCTCTTCCGGTGGCTCGATTGGGCATTCGCGCAGGCCAAGGCCGCGATGCCCGAATCTCTACTCGCGAAGAGCGCGTGAGGGAGGCGCACATGGCACCCCGCGTTCTCATCGCCGACAAGCTTTCGCCTGCGGCCGCGCAGATCTTCAAGGACCGCAGCATCGAGACCGACGTGAAGATCGGGCTCGATCGCGACCAGCTCGTCGAAATCATCGGCAAGTACGACGGCATCGCCGTGCGCTCGGCAACCAAGGTGACCGAAAAGGTGATTGCCGCCGCGAATGGCCTGAAAGTGATCGGCCGCGCCGGCATTGGCGTCGACAATATCGATGTGAACGCCGCGACCGCGAAGGGCATCATCGTAATGAACACGCCTTTCGGGAATTCCATCACGACCGCCGAGCACGCGATCGCGCTCCTATTCGCGCTCGCGCGGCAGATTCCGCAGGCCGACATTTCGACTCAAGCTGGCAAGTGGGAGAAGAACCGCTTTCTGGGAGTCGAGCTTACGGCGAAGACGCTTGGCATCATCGGCTGCGGCAATATCGGCTCGATCGTCGCGGACCGCGCGCTCGGGGTGCGCATGAGAGTGGTTGCGTTCGACCCGTATCTCTCGCCCGAACGGGCGAAGGACATTGGCGTCGAGAAGGTGGAGTTCGATGATCTTCTTGCGCGTGCGGATTTCATCTCTTTCCACGCACCGGTTACGGAGAAGACGAAAAATATTTTGAATGCCGAGAGCCTCGCCCGCACCAAGAAGGGCGTGCGCGTCATCAATTGCGCCCGCGGCGGACTTGTCGACGAAAACGCGCTCAGGGCGGCGCTCGACACCGGCCACGTCGCCGGGGCGGCGTTCGACGTGTTTTCGATTGAGCCGGCGACGGAGAATCCGCTGTTTGGACATCCGAACGTCGTGTGCACGCCGCACCTCGGCGCCGCCACCACCGAGGCGCAGGAAAACGTCGCGCAGCAGATCGCCGAGCAAATGTCGGATTTCTTGTTGCGCGGGGCGATCTCGAACGCGGTGAATTTCCCTTCGATCACGGCGGAAGAAGCCCCCAGGCTCAAGCCCTTCATCGCGCTTGCGGAAAAGCTCGGCTCGTTCGCGGGGCAGCTCACGGAGACAGGCATCAGCAAGGTGCAGATCACCTACGAGGGCAGCGTCGCGCAGATGAAGATCAAGGCGCTGACCTCGGCGGCGCTCGCGGGGCTCCTGCGCCCGATGCTCGGCGACATCAACGTGGTGTCGTCGGCTGTGATCGCGAAGGAGCGCGGCATGGTGGTCGAGGAGACCACGCGCGAGGCCGAGGGCGATTACGACAGCCTGATCAAGCTCACGGTCGTTACCGAGCGGCAGGAGCGCACGGTGGCGGGGACCGTTTATGCCGACGGCCGGCCGCGCATCGTCAACATCAAGGGAATCCGGATGGACGCCGAGTTCGGCCCGTCGATGATCTACATCACCAATCTCGACAAGCCCGGCTTCATCGGCAAGTTCTCGTCGACGCTCGGCGACGCCGGGATCAACATCGCGACGTTCCACGTGGGCCGCGAGGCGCCGGGCGGCAACGCGATCGCGCTGATCGAGATCGATGGCGAGCTGCCGACCGATGTGCTGGCGAAGGTGCGCGCGCTGCCGCAGGTGCAGCAGGCGAAACTGCTCAGGTTTTGACTTCGGCGGGAAGTTGCTGACGCCGCGTCGCGATCAATACCCCGCCGATCACGAGCATGAAGCCCGCGGCATGGAACAGGTGAAGTTCCTCGCCGAGAAACAGGATCGCGAGGGCGGTGGCGAACACCGGAATCAGATACATGAACGGCGCGGCCCGGTTCGCGCCAATCATCTCGACGCCGCGGAAAAAGAAGAAGTGTGCGAGCAGCGACGGAAAGATGATCACATAGGCGACGATCGCGAGCGACGCAGCTTCGAGCGGCACGGTGCGGCCACCTGCGATCTCCGCAGCCCAGAATGGCAGCAGGAGGATCGCGCCCCAGCCCATGGTGAGCGTCACGAACGAAAGCGGGTGAATCGGCGGCCTGCGCCTTAGCAGCACGGTGTAAAGCGAATATGAGGCGATCGCCGCGAGCAGGATCAGGTCGCCGATATTGAGGCGAAAGTCGAGAAGGGCCGCAGACTCGCCGCGGCTCACGACGACCGCGACGCCTGCGAACGACAGGATCATCCCGAACAATTGCCAAGGCCCAAGTCGCTCGCCGAACAATAGAAACGCAAAGGCGACAACGACCAGGGATCCGGTCGATTGCAGGATCACGGCATTGATCGCCTCGGTGAATTGCAGGCCGTAATAGGTGAGCGTGTTGTAGGCAGAAATGCTGAGGAGCGAGAGCAGCGTCAGCATGGCGGCATGCTTGCGGATCACCGGCCAATCCGCACGCAGATAGGGAAGCGCGAAGGGGAGGAGAATCAACGCTGCGCCGACCCAACGCAACGTGCCGAGCGCGACCGGCGGCACATATCCGGCCGCGTAGCGTCCGACATTGATGTTGCCGGCCCAGAACAACGTCGTGAGCACGAGCAGGAGATACGGCGCGTTGTAGAGCCGGCCAAAGAGGCGCTGAACGAGCGAGTGCATTTGCCCCAGCGGGGAAAGGCGAGGGGTCAATTGCGCGCGGGAATGACGCGCACGGCGATCTGCCAAGGATCGCGGAACTGGAAGCCGTCGCCGTCCTGCTTCGTCTCGAAGCCGGCCGCTTCCAAGCGGGCCTTCGTCGCGGCGAGTGCCGCGCGATCGGGCACCACGACCTCGAAGATCACGAGACCGGCCGCGTTCTCCGCGGGTGGCAGTGCATTCCGACTGTGCCAGATGTTCATGCCAATGTGATGATGATAGCCGCCGGCGGAAACGAACAACGCACCGTGTCGGCCCGCCATCTTCGCGAAGCCCAGCACGTCGCAATAGAAACTGCCCGCCTTCTCGATATCGCCAACTTGCAAATGAACATGGCCGATGCGCGTACCCGCGGGCATGGGCTCGCGCTCCTTGCCGGCGGCAATCCCTTCTTGTCCAAGATTGCGCAGATCGAGCGGGTCGGTGGCCATGCGAACCTCGCGGCCGTCCCATTGCCACTCGTTGCGCGGGCGGTCGCGATAGATTTCCAGGCCGTTATTGTCCGGGTCCCAGATATAGAGCGCTTCGCTGACGAGATGGTCCGAGGCGCCGAGACGTACGCCCGCCGCCGCGATGCGCGCGAGCACGCCGCCGAGCGTCGGCCGGTCGGGCACGAGAATCGCCACGTGGTAGAGGCCGGTCGTGTTCTCGTCGCGCGGGGCCGCGCCGGGCCGGACTTCCAGAATGAGGAACGGCTGACCGCCCCCGCCGAGCACGAGCCGCCCCGGGCTGCGCTCGATCAATTGCAGGCCCATCATGTCGCGATACCAGCGAAGCGAACGCTCCGCGTCGGCAACGCGCAAGGTGACGGTGCCGATGGTAGTGGCCGCGGGCAGGATCGATTGCGAAGACTTGGCGGGGGCAGGCGCCGTGACGGCGGTCATGGCGTGCAGATTGGGTTGATCGGCATGAGGTGCAAGAGGCAAAGTCCGACTTTGGAACATGGGTGGCATGCGCGCGCCTTGCCACCTTGGCCCCGATCCGGTACCAGAAACCTAGCCCCGGCCCGGTTGTGCCGGGGCTTCGACTGTATGCGGTAAATTTTTTGTGCCCGGGTACCGGGGAGTGATCGAGGTGCCGAACGTCGTCGTCGTCGGGGCCCAGTGGGGCGACGAAGGTAAAGGCAAGATCGTCGATTGGTTGAGCGAACAGGCCGACGTGGTTGTCCGGTTTCAGGGCGGTCACAACGCCGGCCACACGCTCGTGATCGACGGGGTTACGTATAAACTGTCGCTGCTGCCTTCCGGCGTCGTGCGGCCGGGCAAGCTTGCCGTGATCGGCAACGGGGTCGTGCTCGACCCCGGCGCGCTCATCGAAGAAATCGAGCGGCTCGCCGGGCAGGGCGTGAAGGTCACGCCCGCCAACCTGCGCGTGGCCGATAATTGCGCGCTGATCCTGCCGCTGCATCGTGAACTCGATGTCGCGCGCGAGAGCGCGGCGCATAAGCGCATCGGGACAACGGGCCGCGGCATCGGGCCCGCATACGAGGACAAAGTGGGGCGACGTGCGATCCGATTGGTGGATTTCGCCGAGCCCGATCATCTCGACGACAAGCTCGAACGCCTGCTCGCCCACCACAATGCGTTGCGCCGCGGCCTCGGCTTGGCGGAAGTGAAGACGAACGCAATGCGCAAGGATTTGCTCGCCGTTGCCGACAAAGTGCTGCCGTACATGGATCGCACATGGGCGCTACTCGACGATCGCCGCCGGCAGGGCGACCGGATTCTATTTGAAGGAGCGCAAGGCGCGTTGCTTGACGTGGATCACGGCACTTATCCTTACGTGACCTCTTCGAACACGGTGGCGGGACAAGCGGCGACCGGTTCGGGTCTCGGTCCGGGCGCCGTCGGCTACGTGCTCGGCATCACTAAGGCGTACACGACGCGCGTGGGCGAGGGGCCGTTTCCGACAGAACTCGAGGACGAGATCGGCAAGCGGATCGGCGAGCGCGGCAAGGAGTTCGGCACGGTGACGGGCCGGGCGCGGCGCTGCGGCTGGTTCGATTCGGTGCTGGTGCGGCAGACCGTGCGAACCGGCGGAATCAACGGGATCGCGCTCACGAAGCTCGACGTGCTCGATGGTTTCGATCCGATTCGGGTTTGCGTGCGCTACCGGCTCGATGGGCAAGAGATCGACTATTTGCCGGCTGGAGAGGCCGCTCAGGCCCGACTCGAACCGGTCTATGAGACAATTGAAGGATGGGGCGAGTCGACGCGCGGAGCCCGTTCCTGGGCCGATTTGCCGGCAGAAGCGGTCAAATATGTGCGCCGCATCGAGGAACTGATCGATTGCCCCGTGGCTCTATTGTCGACAAGTCCGGAGCGCGACGACACAATTCTGGTCCAAAATCCGTTTCAAACGTGATCTAGCCAGAGCAAGCTACGGATTCGGAAACGCAAATCGATGACCGACTACCTGCCCCTACTGTCCCGCGCGGTTTCGAGCCTCGATAAGAGTCCCGACGGCCGCCGGGCCGTCTATGACCGGGCGCGGCAGGCGCTGGTGAATCAGCTGCGGTCCATGAACCCGCCGCTCGCCGAGTCCGAGATCACGCGGGAGCGGCTCGCGCTTGAGGAGGCGATTCGGCGCGCCGAGATGCAATCGGCGAAGGGCGAGCCCATGGCGGCGCAAGCGTCGGCTAAGCCCGCCGCCGCTCCTCCACCGTCCGGACCGCGCGCACCGGCCGCTCCCAGCGGAGCAGCGCCAGCCGCCCCCTCGCCGCGTCCGCCGGCAGCGGCGGCGCGCGAGCGTGCGCCAGAGCCTGCGAGCGGTTCGAAGGTCGTGCGCGAAGCAGTCGCGGACGCAAAGCAACTTGGCGCGGCCACCGCGGAAGCCGCGCGTTCGGCGCGCGACGTATTCGGCGATGCACCGCAGGCCGCCTATCAATTGGAAACGGCGACTGAGCAAGCGCCCGATGGCCGTGGGCGGCCGGGCGCACAAGAGAAGCCGATCGACGCACTCAGCGAGCCGCTGCAGCGGTCGCCGAAGGCGCGCAACATCGATTTTGCCAAGGCCGACGCGCGCAAGGCGCTGAAGGCGAAGCTCGTCGTCGGCGGCATCGTGGGCGCGTTGCTCGCGGTCGCGATCCTGATCGGATACGTGCATCGCGACCGCATCCTTGCCTCGTTCGGCCTCGGCTCGGCACCGACGCGGACGGCGGCTCAGTCGGGCGAAGGACCGAAAGTCTCTGATCGAGTGACACCCAGTCCGCAGACGGAAGCCCGCGCGCCCGCGCAACCGGGCGGCGCGACCGCGCCGGCCGCCGCGGTCGCTCAGCGCGCGGTGCTCTACGAGGAAAATCCGGGCGCGACTGCGCAGCAACTTCAGACCTTCGTCGGGACTGCCGTGTGGAAAACCGAGACGGTCAATCCCGGGCCGGGCCGTCCGCCCGAGCTCGGCCTGCGCGTCGAAGTGGAAGTGCCGGACCGCAAGATGGCGGTGACGATGACGATCCGGCGCAATCCGGATCAGACGCTGCCCGCGAGCCACACGATCGAAGTGCAGTTCGCGACGCCGGGCGATCCGTTCGGCGGCGTCGCGAATTTGCCGGGCATCCGCGCCAAGACCACCGAGACGGCACAGGGCGCGCCGCTCGTGGGCCTGGTCGTCCGCGTGATGCCGGGCTTCTTCCTGGTCGGCCTGTCCGCGATCGACGCCGATCGCGAGCAGAACTTGAGCCTATTGCGGGAACGCGGCTGGCTCGACGTGCCGTTCGTCTACAACAACGGCCGCCGTGCGGTGCTCGTGATCGAGAAGGGCACGCCCGGCGAGCGCGCGGTGAACGAAGCAGTCGCCGCCTGGGGCGGCTGAGCGGACTTAGTTCGCCGGCAGCGCCTTGTCTGCGGAAAGCGCCTTCGGGGTTTCCATCTCGTTGATGCGGCTCATCACCGCGTGCTGCACCTTTTCGAACGCGCGCACCTCGATCTGGCGGACGCGTTCGCGTGAGACGCCAAACTCGGCCGCCAATTCTTCAAGTGTGATTGGCTCGTCGGCGAGACGGCGCGCTTCGAAAATGCGCCGCTCGCGGTCGTTGAGCACGGAGAGCGCCGACTTCAGCGCCTCGCGCCGGTTGTCGAGCTCCTCGGTCTCAGCGAGTACAGTCTCCTGATCGTTGTGGTCGTCGGCAAGCCAATCTTGCCACTCGCCGGACTCCGCGTCCTGACGGATCGGCGCATTGAGCGACGCGTCGCCGGCGAGGCGCCGGTTCATGTCGATCACTTCCTTCTCAGTGACACCGAGGCGGGTCGCGATCTGCTTCACCTGATCCGGCTTGAGGTCGCCCTCTTCCAACGCGGAGATGCGGCTTTTCGCCTTGCGCAGGTTAAAGAACAGACGCTTCTGCGCCGCCGTCGTGCCCATCTTCACGAGGCTCCACGAGCGCAGGATGTATTCTTGAATTGCCGCGCGGATCCACCACATGGCGTAGGTCGCGAGGCGGAAGCCCTTGTCGGGATCGAAGCGCTTCACCGCTTGCATGAGACCGACATTGCCTTCGGAGATCACCTCGCCGATCGGCAGGCCATAGCCGCGGTAGCCCATCGCGATCTTGGCGACGAGACGCAGGTGACTGGTGACGAGCTTGTGAGCGGCGTCGCGGTCGCCGTGCTCGCGCCAGGACTTGGCGAGCATGAATTCCTCCTGCGGTTCCAGCATCGGGAACCGCCGAATCTCCTCGAGGTAGTGGGAGAGGCCGCCTTCGGCGGTGAAGGCCGGCAAAGATGTGCGACGGGCCATTAAGTACCTTCCTTTCAGGCTCCCGATTTCGGCAAGCCGGGCAGCCGCAAACAGCCGACTGCGACCGAGATATATAGGAATTCGCTGCGCTGCAAAAAAGGCTACCCGTTCACGGGGATTTGAGCGCGTCCATCATCCGGGAAATGTCTGCGGGAAGCGGGCTTTCGAACCTTAAAGGCTTGCCGGTCGTCGGGTGCGCGAAGCCTAGCAGATATGCGTGCAGCGCTTGGCGGCGGAAGCGCGCCATCAACCGGCGAGCGTCTGGAGGCATCTGCGAGGCCTTGGAGCGGTAGCCGGCGCCATAGACCTGATCGCCGAGCAGCGGGTGCCCGATCCGCGTCAGGTGGACCCGGATCTGATGGGTGCGGCCGGTCTCGAGCCGGCACTCGACGAGGCTCGCGACCGGCAGGCCGTTCTCAGCCGCGAAGCGCTCGCGCAATTCGTAGCGCGTCACCGCGCGGCGTCCCCCCGGCAGCACGGCCATGCGCTCGCGCGATCGCGGATCGCGACCGATCGGCGCATTGATCACGCCGCGGCGCGGCTCGGGCACGTCCCAGACCAGCGCGAGATAGCCGCGCACGAGCGGGCCGGTGCGGCCGTGATCGGCGAACTGCTCGCTGAGTTTACGGTGCGCCTTGTCGGTCTTGGCGACGACCAGCAAACCGCTCGTGTCCTTGTCGAGGCGATGCACGATGCCGGGGCGCTTCTCGCCGCCAATGCCGGAGAGGCTCGTACCGCAATGCGCGATCAGCGCGTTGACGAGCGTGCCGTCTTCATTGCCCGCGGCCGGATGCACGACGAGGCCAGCGGGCTTGTCGATGACGATGACCTGTTCGTCTTCATAGACGATATTGAGCGGAATTTTCTGCGGCGCGGGCTTGGCAGGCTTCGCCGGCGGCACATGCAGCTGCACCGCGTCGCCTGATTTGACCCGGTATGCCGGGTCTTTTATCGTCCGCGCACCGACGCGGACTTCACCCTTGAGGAGCAGTTGCTTCAGGCGCGAGCGGCTGAAGTCACGTGCGTGCGCCGCAAGGAAGCGATCGAGCCGAGTGCCCGCGTCTCCCTCGCCCGCAACTGCCTTGACGACTTCGTCCCCCGCCTTGCCCGGCTTCTTGCTCAATCGATGACCCAATCACTTCATCGCGACGAAAAACCCCTCGACCCGGCACAAACGGACGTCGTGCGACGTCTCCGCCGGCTGATGGTGTTTTCCAGTCTTATTATGATTGGCGGCTTTATCGTGGTGTTCGGCGTGATCGGCTACCGCCTATCCACGGTTTCGCAGGAGACCGCGCCCGCCGAGGCGAACGTGCGACTTCCCAAGGGGGCGCGGGTGATTTCGAGCGCAGTCTCCGACGGCAAGCTCGTGGTCACGATCGAGGTCCAGGGCGTGACCGAGGTGCGCCTGTTCGATCTCGGCACGCTGCAGCCGCGCGGGCGGCTCATTTTCGAGCAGACGCCCTGAGGCCCTCGAGGCTTGATGGTGCGGATGCGAGGCGCTAAGCCTAAATCGTCGAGGCCGGACGCTCCCTTCGTCTAGCGGCCCAGGACGTCGCCCTCTCACGGCGAAAACAGGGGTTCGAGTCCCCTAGGGAGCGCCATTGCTGCACTACGGGCGCGGCGCTAACTTGACGCAATTGTCCGGGGTGATTGGAGTCGACCGACGGAGTAGAGGATGTGGACCATGAAAACGCTGATATTGACCGGTGCGGTAATCGCGAGTGTAAGCGGATTTCACGCACAGGCCGTTGCGCAAGGCGCGCCCATCTATCGCTACTGCCTGCAGGAATCGGGCGGACGCGACGGGAATAGCATGACGTGGTGCCGCTTCGACACGCTCGCGCAATGCGCGGCGAGCAGGAACGGGTCCGCCGATTTTTGCTACCCGAACCCCGCGTACCCGCAGCCGCGCAGGTAAGCCTGCGGGCGCGATATTCGCGGCAGCTTTGGCGTGGCGTTATTTTGACAAGAATCGTTCGGGCGATTGAGAGATCGGGTCCTTACCGACGGAGCAGAGGAAGCGAACCATGAAGGCATTGATCTTGACCGGCGCGGTGATCGCGACTGCGATCGCGCTTCACTCGCAGGCATTTGCGCAGAATGCGCCGACCTATCGCTATTGCCTGCAGGAGACCGGCGGCGGCCGCGGCGGCGGCGGCACGACGCTGTGCCGCTACAACACGCTCATGCAATGCTGGGCCAGCAAGACCAAGCCGGCCGATTTTTGTTACATGAATCCGGCCTACCTGCAGCGCAAGTAGCTCGCGAAACAGACAACGGGCTGCGGACAGAATTCGGAATTCAGCGCCGGCCGGAGCGAACCTGTAGCGCACGGATGCGCTCCGCGAGCGACAGCGGACGGTCGTCGTTCGCCTGTTCCGGAGCACCGCGCGCGGGTCCGTTCTGCCGCGGGGCCGTGGTCGGCGCTTCGCTGATGATCCGCTCGATCGGAGAGTCGGCGCCTTCCAGATTGGCTGCGAGCCGGGCGACCTCTGCGGCGACGTCATTGATGCGCTCGCGCAGGAGTGCGTTCTCGACCCGCTCGTTCGACCAGGCCATTTCGGCTTCCTGCTTCAGCGCCACGACTTCGTGCTGGAAGCGGTCGCGGTCGCCGCGCAATTGCGCGAGGCCGCCCTCGAGCATCGATTTCTCCGACTTCAGGTGCTCGATCGTCGCGGCATAGGAACGCGCCGCCTCGTCGATCTCGCGGTGCAGCGACATCGTTTCGGACTTGCTGTTCTCGAGATCCGTGCGCGCAATTTTTAGCGCTTGGTCGCGCTCGGCGATCATTGCGGTCAATTCCTTCTCGCGCTTGGCGGAGAGCTCGGCCTGTCGGCGCGATTCCGCCTCGAGGCTTGCGACGGTGCGCGAGAGCCCCTCGGCCTCGGCCTTGCCCTCGGCAAGACGATTTTCCAGCTCCGCAAGGCGCCGGTTGAGGACCGAGATCTTCTCGCGCTCGTCGGTGAGCGTGCGCGAGGTCCGCTCCGCCTGGCCGCGCTCCTCCGCGAGGCGTTCCTCAGTCACTGCGACTTCGCGCTCGAGGTCGCCGATCCGACCCTTCAGCGCCGTGCATTGGGTCTCCAGAGCAATGATCTCGACGCGATTGCTTTCGGCTTCGGAGGTCGTGTCGCCGAGCGAGCGCGTGAGCTGCGCGATCTGATTCGACTTCGATGCGAGTTCCGACTCGGCTTCGTGCAAGTTCTTCGCCTTGACGGAGAGCTCTTCCTCGGTGCTGCGCAACCGGTCGCGAAGCGTGCGTTCCTGCGCCTCGAGCGCGGTGACGGAGGCGGACTTTTCCTCGACCTCGGCCTTGAGCAGGCGGATCGTCTCGCTCTTGCGGCCGATCTCGGCGAGCTGTTCGGTGGTCTTGAGCTTGAGTTGCTCGACGCTCGTCTCCAGCCGGCGCGTCGACATGGCGAACTCGGCACGCAATTGGTCCTTGTCGGCCTGGATCTCGGCCATGGAGACCGGGATCGCGCCTTCGATGCGCCGCGTCGTCAGACGCACGGCGCGGTGCCAGACGGCCGACAGCAGCACGAGCGCTATCAAGCTCGCGGCGAGGAAACCGAGGGCGAAAAACATGATCGCTTCGATCATGCCGCGTGCCTCACTCAGTGAATGTGCTTATCAATTCATTGCACGGCATCGCGCGGATTACCAGCAATGCAAAGGATTAACCTTAGCTGCGGCGGTAATGCGGCCGCGGCTGCGGGCTGACGCGTCTGCCGCCGATCGAGGACGACGATGCCGATCAGAATGGGTTCCAGGTCGCCTTCTGGGTGAATTTCAAATAGCCGATATTCGCGCCGAGCCGCACGCCCACGCCGGAGCGGATGGGGACCACCACGGTATTGCCCGCGGCGAGTGCAGTCATGCCGAGGCCGCCAACCAGATAGGCAGAGCCGGAGAGGCCGGCGAAGCGTTTGTAGACTTCGTCGACGCCGTAAAGGTTGTAGATCAGCATCATGGTGCGGGCGCCGTCGCCGCCGAGATCGAACCCGAGGCTCGGGCCCTGCCAATAGACCTTCCGGTTGCCGGCGTTGCGCGTATACAATACGCCTTCGCCATAGCGCAGGCCGACCGTGATCGCGCCGGAGGCTTCCTGTCCGAGGACATAGCCGTTGGGCTCGCCCCATTGGCTCGTAGCCTTCTCAACGAGAAGCGCGAGATCGCGCGATACCACGCCGAAGAAGCGGTGGCCCGCGTCGAGGATTTCGTTGGACGAGAACGTATTGGTGTTGGCTGCGGCCGGGGTTTGGGCGGACGCAGGGGAGACGGCCGCAAGGAACAGGCCGGTGGCGAGAAGGAATGCGCGGAACGGCGCCATGGGTATCTCCGACTTCGAGAATTGCGAAACGGGTTCGAAGCCGAGTGTCAGCGGTTAACGTTTGATTTTCGTTAACGAAGCGCTTGACCAATGGTCGGTGGGGCGCCCTTAACCCGGCGCACACCGGAAGAAACTATCTTTTCGTACCATCTGAATTACTTGCCGATCGCAGGACGGGCCCCTGAATGGCGCGTCTGCAGGAAACGCAGCGGATGCAATTTACGAGTGCGCATTCTTGGGTTCGCGGGGCCTTGGCCGGCGCGCTCGCGCTTATTGTTGCGGCCCTGCCGCCCGTGCGCGTGCAGGCGGCGGTGACGAACGAACTGGTTGTGGCCGATCAGCTCGCTGGCATTGCGCTGTTCGGCTTCGACCCGGTGAGCTATTTTCTCGACGGAAGCGCGCGCATCGGACAGGAATTCTTTTCGCTCTCGTTCGGCGGACTGACCTGGCATTTCCGGAGCGAGGCCAATCGCGCCGCCTTCCGGGCGCAGCCGGACGTCTATGTGCCGCGGTTCGGCGGGTACGACCCGATCGCGCTCGTGCGCGGCGCGCCGGTTGCGGGGCACCCGTCGCTCTTCGTCGTGCACGAGGGACAATTGTTCCTGTTCCACCAGCTCGAGAATCGAACGAGGTTTCTTGCCGAGCCGGGACCGGCGATCGAGGCCGCCCGTGCGGCCTGGCCGCTCGTGCGGCGCTCGCTCGTCCACTGAATTTCGCGAAGCCTAGAGTTTCGGCACGTCACCCCAGGCGACGAATCCGTCGATCCTGAATCCCGTCTCGCGCATTCCGAAGGTGAGGGCGCTTCCATCGGGCTTGGTAACGCTGCCGCCGGCGGCTGCCAGCAATGCGTGGCCGGCGGCGATGTCCCATTCGTTCACCGGCGTCAGGCGGGCATAGACATCAGCTGCGCCCTCAGCCAAGCGCGCGAACTTCAGCGACGATCCCAGTGGAATTTTTTTCTCGACCGGCAGGCGGGCAAGGAATTCGTCGCTCGTCCGATCCGGGTGCGAGCGGCTGACCATGGCGAGGAGCCGCGCGGGCCGCGGCCGCGTGCGGATCGTCTCGGCGCGGTCCGGCTCAAATCTATGTCCCGGCGCGAGCGCTGCTCGCAGCGCGCGACCTTCGGCGCCCGCGTAAATCTCCTGCAGTGCCGGGGCATATACGATCCCGAGTACCGGGACGCCGGCCTCGACCAGCGCGATATTCACGGTGTATTCGCCCCGGCCGGCAATCATTTCGCGGGTGCCGTCGATGGGATCGACAAGCAGATAAGTTCCGCGCGGCCGGGCCTTGTCGCCGCGCGACACGGCTTCTTCGGCGACGATCGGCACACCCGGGAGAAGCTGCGCGAGACCCGCGGATAAAATCTCCTCCGCTGCGTCGTCCGCGGCGGTCACGGGGCTCATATCGGGCTTGGTACGGGGTGCGGCGCCTTGCGCGGCGATCACCAGAATGCGCGCCCCTGCCGTGCTCGCAAGATCGGCGACCGATGCGAGCAGGCGCGTGGCCTCTCCGCGTCCAAGCGCTTGCCGCGTTGCCGTCATTCGAGCCTGCTACTGGTGCCTCGCGCGCCGGCGGTGTATCACACGCCGCCGTCTCGACCAACGCGACTGATTCGATTCGACGCCAGCGAGCGGAATCCCGGCATGAACGCACCTCAGACTCTCGATGCTCTCGATCTTGCAGCACTCCTTTGCTCGCGCGTTTGCCACGACGTGATCAGCCCGGTGGGCGCCATCGTCAACGGCCTGGAAGTGCTCGAGGACGAGAAGGACGAGGCGATGAAGCAGCAGGCGCTCGATCTCATCAAGAAGAGCGCGACCCAGGCCTCGGCCCGGCTGCAATTCGCGCGGCTCGCCTTCGGTGCGGCGGGATCGGCGGGCGCGCAACTTGATCTCGGCGATGCGGAGGGAGTGGCGCGCGGGCTCCTGCAGGACGACCGGCTGACGCTCGTCTGGAATTTGCCGCGGACACTTCTCGCCAAGAACCGGGTAAAGCTTCTGTTGAACCTCCTGCTGATCGCGGCGGCGGCGATCCCGCGCGGTGGCAAGCTCACGGTCGATCCGGTGGGCGAGGGAGACAGTATGGGCTTCCGCCTGACCTCGGCGGGCACGAACGCCAAGGTGCAGCCCGCGGTAGAGGCGGGGCTCATGGGCACGAGCACCGAGCGGATCGATGCACATGCAATCCAGCCCCATTACACGGCGCTGCTTGCTCGCGGTGCGAGCCTTAAGATTTCCTTGTCGAGTACTGGCGAAAGCGTGGTCCTGACCGCCGCCGAAGCCTGATTTCATGCGGGTTTGCGGGGCCCATTAGCAGGCTTGATTTCAGCCAATCTTAACCGAGATGCCCCAAGACTCGGCGCAGCAAGCGACCGGGCGCTGTATCACGTCCCGGCCGTCTTGGCGCGATCGGCCGGGCCATGAATGACCTTCTGCGGGAATTCCTCACCGAAGCCAACGAGAGCCTCGATGTGGTGGATGTCGAGCTCGTTCGCTTCGAGCGAGAACCGAACAATGCGGAATTGCTCGGCCGCATCTTCCGGCTAGTCCACACGATCAAGGGCACCTGCGGCTTTCTCGGTTTGCCGCGGCTCGAGGCATTGACCCACGCGGCCGAGACGCTGATGGGCAAATTTCGCGACGGCATGCCGGTGACCCAGGATGCGGTCTCGCTGATCCTCGCGGTGATCGATCGGATCAAGGAAATTCTTACCGAACTTGATCGCAACCAGGCCGAGCCCGGCGGCGACGACGATGATCTCATTCGCGAACTCGAGCGCGAGGCGTTGGGCGAGATGACCCTTACCGAGTCCGGCAGCCAGAGCGTGGGCACGCTGGTCTATCAGGTGCTGGAGCGGCCGCTGCGCGCGGGTGAAGTCCCGCTCGACGAGCTGGAGCGCGCGTTCCGCGAGACGCCGGGGCCGGCCTTGGCTGCTTCCGAAGAAGAGCGCCGCGGCCAACTCGATCGCCGCGACGACGAGCGCCGTGAGGGTACGCATCGCACGCAGACGCTACGCGTGCACGTGGACACGCTCGAGCGCTTGATGACCATGGTTTCGGAGCTGGTGCTCACGCGCAACCAGCTTCTTGAAATCATGCGGCGCAGCGAGAACCCGGAACTGAATGCGCCGTTCCAGCGGCTGTCGAATATCACCGGCGAGCTGCAAGAAGGGGTGATGAAAACCCGCATGCAGCCGATCGGAAACGCGTGGGCGAAGCTGCCGCGCGTCGTGCGCGATTTGTCGGGCGAACTCGGCAAGAAGATCGAGCTCGTCATGCACGGCGAGGATACCGAGCTCGACCGGCAATTGCTCGAACTGATCAAGGACCCGCTCACGCACATGGTCCGCAATTCGGCGGATCACGGAATCGAGGCGCCGAACGAGCGCAAGACGGCGGGCAAGCCGGAAGTCGGTACGGTCCGCCTCTCTGCGTTCCACGAGGGCGGACACGTCATCATCGAGATTTCCGACGACGGGCGCGGCCTCGATGCCGCCCGCATCCGCGCCAAAGCGGTCCGCCTCGGCCTTGTGGGCGAGGCCGAAGCCGCCAAGCTCAGCGATGCGCAGGTCTTCCGATTCGTCCTTGCGCCGGGGTTCACGACCGCGACCGAGGTGACCAACATCTCCGGCCGCGGCGTCGGCATGGACGTGGTGAAGAGCAACATCGACCAGATCGGCGGCACGATCGATCTCAAATCGGTGGCCGGGCAAAGCATGACGTTGCGCATCAAGATTCCGCTGACACTCGCGATCGTCTCGGCGCTGATCGTGGAGGCGAACGGGGAGCGGTTCGCCATTCCGCAGATCGCCGTGGTCGAGCTCGTGCACGTCAATCAGGAGTCCGAGCATCGGATCGAGTGCATCAAGGACGCGACCGTGCTGCGGCTGCGCGAGCAATTGCTGCCGGTCATGCACCTGAATTCGCTGTTGAAGCTGGCGGCGAAGGGCGAGCGCGACGAGCATTTCGTGGTCGTCATGCAGGTCGGCTCGCGCCGGTTCGGCGTCGTGGTGGATCAGGTGCTGCACACCGAGGAAATCGTGGTGAAACCGCTCTCCGCGATGCTGCGCTCGATCACGAGCTTCTCCGGGAACACGATCCTCGGCGACGGATCGGTGATTATGATCCTCGATCCGAACGGGGTAGCCGGCGCGATCGGCGTCAATTCGGATTCGAGCGTGCCGCACGAGCCGGCCGCCGAGCGGACGCAAACCGAGGGCCCCGACGCGTCGACGTCGCTGCTTGTATTCCGGGCCGGTTCGAGCGAGCCGAAGGCGGTGCCGATTTCGCTCGTCACGCGCATCGAGGAGATCGACGCGCGCAAGATCGAATTCTCCAATGGCCGGCACATGATCCAGTATCGCGACGGCCTGATGCCGCTGTTGCCGGTCGACGCCAACGTGCGCGTCCGAAGCGAAGGCATGCAGCCGCTCCTCGTCTTCATCGACAACGAGCGCTCGATGGGCCTCGTGGTCGATGAGATCGTGGACATCGTCGACGACCGCCTCGACATCCAGGTCGGCAGCCGCACGCCGAGCATCCTCGGCTCGGCCATCATCAATGGCCGGGCGACAGAGATCATCGATATTGCGCATTATCTGCCGCTCGCGTTCGAGGACTGGCTGCAACGGGCCGAGATCGGCGACGAGACGCTGACGCGGCGGGCGCTGCTCGTCGACGATTCCGCGTTCTTCCGCAATTTGCTGGCGCCGGTGCTGAAGGCTGCGGGCTACGAGGTGAGGACGGCGACCGGCGGCGCGGAGACGCTTGCGCTGCTCGAACGCGACACGCGCTTCGATTTTGTCATCTGCGACATCGAGATGCCCGGTATGAGCGGCTTCGAGCTCGCCGAGAAGCTGCGCGCCGATCCGCGAACCGCGAACCTCCGGCTGATCGCGCTTTCCTCGCACCATTCGCCGGCCGCAATCGAACGCGGACGCCAGGCCGGCTTCAACAATTTCGTCGCCAAGTTCGACCGCGGCGGTCTGCTGACCGTGCTCAAGGAACGCCACCACGATCGGGCGAGGGCGGCCTGAAGATCATGCACATGCGTGCCGAAGACGAGATCGAATACGTCACCGCGATGATCGGCGGGCAATTGTTCGGCCTGCCGATCGGGCGCGTGCTCGACGTGTTCGCGCCGGAACGGCTCACGGCCGTTCCGCTCGCGCCGAGCGAAATCGCCGGCGTGCTCAATCTGCGCGGCCGTATCGTCACTGCGATCGACATGCGCAGGCGGCTCGATTTGCCGCCGCGCGGTGCGGGCGAAAAATGCATGGCGATTGGGATCGAGCATCTCGGCGAAGCGTACGGCTTCCTGGTCGATGCCGTGGGCGAGGTGCTGAACCTGCCGGCGGCGAGCCGCGACGCCGTGCCTGTGAATCTCGATCCGGCGTGGGCTCGCATCGCCTCCGGCATTCACCGGCTCGACGGTCGGCTCCTGGTGGTGCTCGACGTCGACCGCAGTTTTGAACTATCGAGCGAAGCGCTAGCCGCATGAGTAGTGGAAGGAAGGAGCACCGAGGATGAAACGTTGTCTGATCATCGACGACTCGAGCGTGATCCGTAAAGTCGCGCGCCGAATCCTGGAAGGGTTCGCATTTGCCGTGACCGAAGCGGCCGACGGGCGGCAGGCGCTCGACGCCTGCGTCAAAGAAATGCCCGAAGCCATCCTGCTCGACTGGAACATGCCGGTGATGGACGGCTACGAGTTCCTGCGCGCGCTCCGGGCCATGCCCGGCGGCGACCGGCCCAAGGTCGTCTTCTGCACGACGGAGAACGACCTCGCCCACATCGCGCGCGCCATGCACGCGGGCGCGGACGAATACATCATGAAGCCGTTCGACAAGGAAATCGTCGAGGCCAAGTTCCAGGAAGTCGGATTGATCTGAGCTTCCGGCGTCGCCGGAAGTTGCCGTTGCGTTCCGCGTTCTCCTTGTAAGTGTCAAGTTCATGCCGCTGGCTGCAAGAGTTCCATCCGCTGCGTCCGAGCCCGCGATCCGCGTCATGGTGGTCGACGACGCGGTCGTGTTTCGCGGCCTCGTCACGCGCTGGCTCGGCGAAGAACCGGACATGAAATTGATCGCCGCCCACCGCGACGGGCAGGAAGCGATCGACAATTTCATGCGCGCCGATCCCGACGTGGTCGTGCTCGACATCGAGATGCCGGGGCTCGACGGGCTCGCAACATTGCCGCTGCTGCTCGCCAAGAAGCCGGAAGTCACCGTGATCATTTCCTCGACCGTCACGCGGCGGAACGCGGAAGTGGGCATCAAGGCGCTGTCGCTCGGGGCCAAGGACTATCTGAGCAAGCCCGAGACCAATCGCGAAATCACCATGTCGCCGGACTTCCGGCGCGATCTGATCCAGAAAATCCGCGAGCTCGGCCGCCAAGGGATGCGCAAGCTCGTGCGGGCGCGTGCGCCCGAGGTTCCCCAGGCGATCGAGCTGAAGCCTGCCCTCGAATTCCGGCCCTATTCGTCGTTCCCGCCGCGCATTCTCGTGATCGGCAGCTCCACCGGCGGGCCGCAGGCGCTGCAGGTACTGATGCGCGGGCTCGACCCGGTGCTGCGCCGGCTGCCGGTACTCGTGACCCAGCACATGCCGCCGACCTTCACGACGATCCTCGCCGAGCATCTCGGGCGCTCCACGGCGCGCCCGGCGCACGAGGGGATGCACGGCGAGACGCTGTCGGCCGGCACGCTCTACGTCGCGCCCGGCGGGCGGCACATGCAGATCGAACGCAAAGGCGATCAGGCGCGCATCGCGCTCGACGACGGTCCGCCGTTGCATTTCTGCAAGCCCGCGGTCGATCATCTCTTTTCCAGCGCGGCCGCGGCCTATGGCGCGGGCACGCTCGCCGTGATCCTGACCGGCATGGGGATCGACGGCGCTGCGGGTGCCGAACGCGTCGCCGCGGCCGGCGGCAGCGTGATTGCGCAGGACGAGGCGACGAGCGTCATCTGGGGTATGCCGGGTGCTGCGGCGGAAGCGGGCGCCTGCGCGGGCGTGCTGCCGCTCGAGGCGATCGCGCCGAAGCTCGTGGGATTGGTCACGGGAGGCGCCGCGTGAGCCCGTTCGACTACGAGTACCTGTGCAAGATGCTGAAGGACCGCTCCGGGCTCGTGCTCGCGCCGGAGAAGCAATATCTCGTCGAGAGCCGGCTTATGCCGGTCGCGCGCCGCAACGAATGCAATACGATTTCCGATCTCCTCCAGCACATCAAGGGGCCGGGCTCGGACGGCCTCAGGGTCGAAGTCACCGAAGCAATGATGAACAACGAGTCGTTCTTCTTCCGCGACAAGATTCCGTTCGATCGAGTGCAGGACACGGTGTTGCCCGACCTGCTGCAGAAACGCGCGCGGACGCGCAGGATCCGCATCTGGTCGGCCGCCGCCTCGACCGGGCAAGAGCCCTATTCGCTCGCGCTGATGCTCGCCGGATGGCCGGGCCTCGCCGGCTGGCAGATCGACATCGTCGCGACCGACATTTCCAACGACGCGCTGGAGCAGGCCAAGTCCGGCGTCTACAGCCAGTTCGAAGTGCAGCGCGGCCTGCCGATTCAAATGCTGATGCGATATTTCGAGCAAATCGACGAGCAATGGCGCATCGCCGACAAATTCCGGAACATGGTGCACTTCCGGCAGCTCAATCTGCTCAACGACTTTTCGATCCTCGGTATGTTCGACGTCGTGTTTTGCCGCAACGTGCTGATTTATTTCGATCAGGCGACGAAGCTCGACGTGCTCGGCCGCGTCCGGCGTGTGATCGCGGCGGACGGATACCTCGTGCTGGGCGCGGCGGAGACCATGGTCGGGCTCGGCGACTGCTTCATGCCGGTGCCGGAGAAGCGGGGCCTCTATCGGCCGAAGCCGCGCGTGGAAACGGCGGGCGTGCTCAAGCCCGTGCCGGGCGGCGTGCGCGTGGCCTGAACCAGGCGGGTGCGGCAAACGCCTGCGATTTTCAGGTTTTTCAACGATGGCGCGAATGCGGCGCGACGCGCCAACATTGCTGCACTGTAACGTGCCGCTGGCGCCGCCCCGTGCTAGCGAAATAGCATGGCGGTCGGGACCTCTGCCCGCAGGCTGCTTGTAGCGCTCTTGATCGGCGCGCAGGCCTCGACATTCTTTTTGATCGCGATTGGGCCCGCGTTCGCCGCGCCATGTCCGGTTCATGCGGCTATCGCACCGGCGCAAGATCAACATGCCTCCGGGCATCACGGCCATGCGGCCCCGGAAAATTCCCCCGCGGCCCCCGACCAAGATCGCACGCATCCGATGACCCTCGGATTTGCCTGTTGCGCGGCGCACGTCGTCGGCGTGTTCGCGCCCGTCATTCTGCTTGCCGGCACGGAAATCTCCGGCGGGCCGGCGGCCGGCATCGAGCACGCGCTCACGCCGGGCGAATTGCCAAGCGTCGACCCGCCACCGCGACGTCTTCTCTGAACGAGTTTCGATCATCGCCGCGGCAAAAGCCGCGGCAGCGCGGGCGGCGCGAGCCCCCGCATCTAAAATTGAATCGGAGAAGACCATGAACAGGAAGAAAACGATCATCATCGCGCTTGCGCTCGCCGCCGCTCTCGGCGCCGCGAGCATCGCTGTCGCCCAATCCATGCAGCACAAAGGGCCCGGCATGCCCGGCGGGATGGGCATGCATGGAGGCACGAACATGCAGGATGGCATGAAAGGCTGCATGCAAGGCGATATGAAGGGCTGCATGGGCATGAAAGGCGGCATGGGCATGCAGGACGGCATGAAGGGCGGCATGCAAATGCAGGGCGCGCCCGCCGGCGACGAGAGCGTGGCGAGCCTCGCGTTCGCCGCGGCGAACGAGAAGATGCATCGCGGTATGGCGATCACCTTCACGGGCAATCCCGACGCCGACTTCGTGGGCGGAATGATCCCGCACCATCAGGGCGCGATCGACATGGCCAAGATCGTCATCGCGTTCGGCAAGGATCTCGAGATCAAGAAACTTGCCGAGGAAATCGTGAAGGCGCAGGAGACCGAGATCGCCTTCATGCAGGCTTGGTTGAAAAAGCAGGGCAAGTGACCGCTGCCTGAGGCAAAAGCACAAACGAAAACCCCGCCTTGCGGCGGGGCTTTTTCTTGCAGGCGCGGCTGAAAGCGTCAGGCCGGAATGCGCTCGACGTCCTCGACGGGCTCGCGCAGTACGTAGCCGCGGCCCCAGACGGTCTCGATGTAGTTCTTGCCGGAGGACGCGTTCGCGAGCTTCTTCCTCAGCTTGCAGATGAACACGTCGATGATCTTGAGCTCGGGCTCGTCCATGCCGCCATAGAGATGATTGAGGAACATCTCCTTCGTCAGCGTCGTGCCCTTGCGCAGCGAGAGCAGCTCCAGCATCTGATATTCCTTACCGGTCAGATGCACGCGGGCGCCGTTCACCTCGACGGTCTTGGTGTCGAGATTGACGCAGAGGTCGGCGGTATTGATGACCGACTGGGCGTGGCCCTTGGAGCGGCGCACGATCGCGTGAATGCGGGCGACCAGCTCGTCCTTGTGGAACGGCTTGGTCATGTAGTCGTCGGC
>JBBDYN010000054.1:0-71406 GCA_040901465.1 Xanthobacteraceae bacterium | reverse complement strand
CCCCCCCCCCCCCCCCCCCCCCCCCCCCCCCCCCCCCCCCCCCCCCCCCGCCTGGATCGCGCGGCCGTAAAGAACCCCCCACCCGCGCGTCCGGCTCAGCCGGCCGCGCACCCTCCCCCAAAGGGGGAGGGAAAGAAGAACTCACGCCGGCTGCGCTCGCGGCCGTGCGTGCAGGCGAGGCCAAGAACATCAAGTGCGACCGCTCGCGCTACGAAACCGTCACCGACCTGAAGCGGCTCGATGCCTGGATTGAGAAGGCAAGAGAAGCAGGCGTCGTCGCCGTCGACACCGAGACCAGCTCGCTCGACCCGATGGCGGCGAACCTTGTCGGCGTGTCGCTCGCGGTCGCAGCCAACGAAGCCTGCTACGTTCCTATCGCGCATACCGGACTCGGCGAAGGACTGTTCGACGAAGGTCTTTTGCCCGGCCAGATTCCGATCCGCGAGGTGATTGCGAGGTTGAAGCCGATCCTCGAAGACAAGAGCATCCTGAAGGTCGGTCAGAACCTGAAGTACGACTGGCTGATGCTCGTGCGCCACGGCATCGAGGTGTCGCCCTATGATGACACGATGCTGATTTCCTACGCGCTGGACGCCGGGCGCAGCGATCACGGGCTGAACGAGCTAGCAAAACAGCATCTCAATCACACCTGCATCACCTACGAAGAGGTGGCGGGAAAAGGCAAAGCGCACATCGGCTTCGATCGCGTCGCGATCGACAAGGCGACGGCATACGCCGCGGAGGACGCGGACATAACCCTCAGGCTGTGGCGCGTGCTGAAGCCGCGGCTCGTCGCCGAGCACATGGACACCGTCTACGAGACGCTGGAGCGGCCCATGGTGGAGGTGCTCGCGCGCATGGAGCGGCGCGGCATCTCGATCGACCGCACGATCCTGGCGCGGCTTTCCGGCGAGTTCGCGCAGGGCATCGCGCGGCTCGAGGACGAGATCAAGACGCTCGCGGGGGCGGATTTCAATCCTGGCAGCGCGAAACAGCTCGGCGACATCCTGTTCGGCAATATGGGACTTCCAGGCGGCACGAAGACGTCCACGGGTGCGTGGTCGACCAAGGCGAACGTGCTCGAAGACCTCGCCGAAGAAGGTCACGAACTGCCGAGCAAGATTCTCGAGTGGCGGCAGCTCTCCAAGCTGCGCTCCACCTATACGGATGCGCTGCCGCACTTCATCCATCCCGAGACCGGACGCGTCCACACGTCCTACGCGCTCGCCGCGACGCCGACCGGGCGACTCTCGTCGTCCGATCCGAATTTGCAGAATATCCCGATCCGCACCGAGGAAGGCCGCAAGATCCGCCGCGCCTTCGTCGCCGAGAAAGGAATGAAGCTCGTCTCCGCCGACTATTCGCAGATCGAGCTGCGTTTGCTTGCCGATATCGCCGACGTCGCGGCGCTCAAGCAGGCATTTCGCGATGGGCTAGACATTCACGCGATGACGGCGTCGGAAATGTTCGGCGTGCCTATCAAGGACATGCCGGGCGAAGTGCGCCGGCGCGCGAAGGCGATCAATTTCGGCATCATTTACGGCATCTCCGCGTTCGGGCTCGCGAACCAGCTCGGCATCCCGCGTGAGGAAGCCGGCGCCTATATCAAGAAATATTTCGAGCGCTTCCCCGGTATCCGCGACTACATGGAAGAGACCAAAGAGCTTGCGAAGAAACAGGGCTATGTGACGACCCTCCTCGGCCGCAAGTGCCATTACCCCGGGATTACCGACGGCAATCCGTCGGTGCGTAGTTTCAACGAGCGCGCGGCGATCAATGCGCGGCTGCAGGGCACGGCCGCCGACATCATCCGCCGCGCCATGATCCGCATGGAGGGCGCGCTGGCCAAGGCCAAGCTCAATGCGCGCATGCTCCTGCAAGTGCACGACGAACTTGTGTTCGAAGTGCCGGACGCGGAAGTGACGAAGACGCTGCCGCTCGTCACCAAGGTGATGACCGACGCGCCCTTGCCCGCGGTGTCGCTCTCGGTGCCAATCCACGTCGACGCCAAGGCCGCCGATAATTGGGAGGAGGCGCACTAAAAACATCGTCATGCCCGGGCTTGACCCGGGCATCCATACTGAATTGCCGCAGAGTTCGCGGAGCCGCATGATTGCCGGGTCAAGCCCGGCAATGACGAAGAATGGAAATGATCGAAGCGCTGCTCCCCTCCCTCCTCTCCTTCGCGCTCGCGGCGCACGTCATCGAACTGGTGCCGGGGCAGAATCAGACCTATCTCGCGCCGCTCACGATCGGCTACGGCGTGCGCGCGGGGTTCGCCGCGGTTGCCGGCATCGCGCTCCGGTTCCTGCTCTCGACCGCGCGCTGAGGCCAAGCGCTTGGCAAATGAAAACCGGTTGCCCGTGCGCGCATCGGTTGCTACCCAAGCCGGCGGGACACGCTTGGAGGGGCCATGCTGCGCGCGGTTGCGCTGGGGTTGATCGCGACGACGGCGCCGCTCGATCCGGCGCTCGCGGCCGAGCCGTTCGACGGCAAAAGCCTCCCGCTCGTCTGGATCCTGCCGTTCGCCGGCATCCTGCTTTCAATCGCGATCATGCCGCTCACGATGCCGCATTTCTGGCATCGTCATTTCGGCAAGGTCGCATTTTTCTGGGCGCTCGCATTCGTTGTGCCGTTCGCCGTCGTGTTCGGACCGAGCACGGCGCTCGCGGAAGTCATCCATACCGCGCTGCTCGAGTACATTCCGTTCATCATCCTGCTGCTGTCGCTCTACACCGTCGCCGGCGGCATTCTCGTCATGGGCAACCTGCACGGTTCGCCTGCTGTGAATACGACGATCCTCGGCATCGGGACGGTAATCGCGAGCTGGATCGGAACGACCGGCGCGTCGATGGTCTTGATCCGGCCGCTGCTGCGCGCGAACGACGACCGGCGCTACAATGTGCACACGGTCGTGTTCTTCATCTTTCTCGTTTCCAATATCGGCGGCTCGCTCACGCCGCTGGGCGACCCGCCGCTGTTCCTCGGATTCCTCAAGGGCGTCGACTTCTTCTGGACCACGACGCATCTGATCTGGGAGACCACGGTCGTCGCCGGCATCCTGCTCGTCGTCTTCTATTTCCTCGACCGCTATTTCTACATCAAGGAGGAAGGGCACAAGCACAAGAAGGACCCGACTCCCGATTCCGAGCGCATGGGTCTGCGCGGCAGGCGCAATCTGCCCCTCCTCCTCGTGATCATCGGCGCGATCCTGGTGAGCGCCTACTGGAAGCCGGGCATATCGTTCAATATCTACGGCACGGTCGTCGAGCTGCAGTCGATCGTTCGCGATATAGTTCTAGTTGCCGCGGCCGGCGCTTCGCTGTGGATCACGCCGAAATTCTGCCGTCAGCGCAACGAATTTAATTGGGCGCCGATCACGGAAGTGGCGAAGCTCTTTGCCGGCATCTTCGTCACGATCATTCCCGCCATTGCGATCCTGCGCGCGGGATCGAGCGGGGCGCTCGCGCCGCTCGTCGATCTCGTGACCAACGACGCCGGCCAGCCGGTGAACTTCTGGTACTTCTGGCTTACCGGCATCCTCTCGTCGTTCCTCGACAACGCGCCGACCTACCTCGTGTTCTTCAATCTCGCGGGCGGCGACCCGCAGGTCCTGATGGGGCCGCTGGCGTCCACGCTCGCAGCGATCTCGGCCGGCGCCGTGTTCATGGGTGCGAACAGCTATATCGGTAACGCACCGAACTTCATGGTGCTGGCGATCGCGAAGCACGGCGGGGTCAAAATGCCGAGCTTCTTCGGCTTCATGGGCTGGGCCGCGGTGTTCTTGCTTCCCTGCTTCGCTCTCGTGACGCTGATCTTCTTCGTCTGAGGCGGCTTTTCGCATACTGCAACTTTTCCTCCGCCACGGCGTTGTTGCAGGACCGCGGACGCCTTTCAGGCCGCGGCCCACTGGAACAAGGAGCGCGCCGTGGCCGCCTTATTCGGCAGATCGCACCCGTTTGCCTGCGCCGCCCTCGTGGCCGGGGTCGCGCTGGCGGCGATCGGCATTCCCGAGCCGGCACAGGCCCAGGGCCTGTTCGATGTGCTGCGGAACATCTTCGGCGGACAGCGGCCGCGGGTTGAGCGGATGGAGCCGCCGCTCCTGCTCGACGGATTTCCCGAGGACGGAATAGGCGGGGCGCCGGCGGAAAGCGGCGGACCCTACGTCGCCTATTGCGTCCGGCTCTGCGACGGCCGCTTTTTTCCGCTCCCGCGCAACGCCGGGTCGCCATCGATGACGCCGGAGAAAGTCTGCGGCGCCATGTGCCCGGCCGCGCAGACCAAGGTCTTTTCCGGCACCAATATCAGCCGCGCGATCGCTTCCGACGGCAAGAACTATGCGGGCCTGCAGAACGCATTCGTCTATCGCGACAAGCTGGTCGACAATTGCGCATGCACGACGAAGAGCACGACCGGCGTCGCCGCCATCGACGTCGAGAACGATCCTACGCTTCGGCGCGGCGACGTCGTAGTGACGCGCGACGGCCCCAAGGTGTTCACCGGCGACAGCCGCCTTCCGCATAAGCCGAGCGATTTCGTGCCGGCCGAAGGCTACAAGGGATTGCCGAAGGGCGTGCAGAAGCAGGTCAGCGAGCTGCGCGTCAGCGAAGACGGCAGTGAAGCGCCAGCCGTCCCGGCGCGCGTGACGCGGCCGGTCGTGCTGCCGGAGGTCACTCCGCCCGCCCCGGTTGGATCGCACGCAAGCCTCAGCTATGCGCCGGCCAAAACTACTCCCATCGCGGAAGCATTCTCGACATTCAGGCGCTGATCGCGGACGCGAGCCCGCGATCACTCTGCGGCGATGCGAACTTCCGGGGCCGCCGCGCGCACGTCGGCGTCGACCTGGGATTCGAACTTCACGAAGTTGTCCTGGAACATTTTCACGAGGCTGCGTGCAGTCGCGTCGAATTCGGCCTTGTCCTTCCAGGTCTTCACCGGGCTCAGGAGATGCGGCTCGACTCCCGGAACGGACGTCGGCACCGAGAAGCCGAAATAGGGATCGGTGCGGAAACGCGCGCTCTTGAGCGACCCATTGAGGGCCGCTGTGAGCAAGGTGCGCGTCGCGTTGATCGGCATGCGGCGGCCGACCCCGTATTTGCCGCCGGTCCAGCCGGAATTCACGAGCCAACAATCGACGCTGTGCTTGGCGATGTAGTCACGCAGCAAGTTCCCGTACTCCGACGGCGGGCGCGGCAGGAACGGTGCGCCGAAGCAGGTCGAGAATTCAGGCTGCACGCCGACGAGACCTTTCTCGGTGCCCGCGACCTTCGCGGTGTAGCCCGATAGGAAGTGATACATGGCCTGGGCGGGCGTGAGCTTGGCGATCGGCGGCATGACGCCGTAGGCGTCCGCAGTCAGCATGATGATGTTCTTCGGGTGCCCGGCCCGCCCCGTGCGCGAGGCGTTCGGGATAAATTCGAGCGGGTAGGCCGAGCGGGTGTTCTCGGTTTTGGAGTCGTCGTCGAAATTGGGGACGCGAGTCTCCGGGTCGTACACGACGTTCTCCAGCACCGCGCCGAAGCGGTTGGTCGCGGCGTAAATTTCCGGCTCGGCCACCGCAGAAAGCCTGATGCATTTCGCGTAACAGCCGCCCTCGAAATTGAACACGCCGTTCGGCCCCCAGCCGTGCTCGTCGTCGCCTATGAGCGTGCGGTTCGGGTCGGCGGAGAGCGTGGTCTTGCCGGTGCCGGACAATCCGAAGAACAGCGCGACATCATCCTCCGAGCCGACATTGGCCGAGCAGTGCATCGGCATCACGCACCGCGCCGGCAGATAGAAATTCAGCGTCGTGAATACCGACTTCTTCATCTCGCCCGCATATGAGGTGCCGCCGATCAGCACGATCTTCTTCGTGAAGTCGATCGCGATCACGGTTTCGCTGCGGCAGCCGTGACGCTTGGGATCGGCCTTGAACGACGGCAGGTCGATGATCGTGAGCTCGGGGACGAAATGCGAGAGTTCGGAACGTTCGGGCCGGATCAGCAATGTGCGAATGAACAACGAGTGCCAGGCAAGTTCGGTGAACACCCGCGTTTTGATCCGGTAGCTCGGATCGGCGCCGCCATGGAGGTCCTGCGCGAAGAGCTGCTTGCCCTTCGCGTGCTCAATGAAGTCGTTGCAGAGGACCTGAAAATGCTCCGGCGACATTTTCCGGTTGCCGTCCCACCAGAGCGACTTTTCGGTGAGCGCGTCGACGACCGTGTGCTTGTCCTTGGGGCTTCGGCCGGTATGGACGCCGGTCTCGGCGCAAAGCGCGCCGCCGGCCACGATCGAGGCTTCGCGGTTCGCGATCGCGTGCTCATAGAGCGCGGGCTCCAGGAGATTCCAATGAACGGCGGCGAGTTCCTTGAAACCGAACTTGTCGGCGCCAAAAGCGCCGTTGCGCATGCCGGTCTCGTTCACGAATTGCCTCCCAGGATAACGCCCGAGCGTTCGCCCGGATTTTTGATCAGCCGCCCCGGCCTTCAGCCGCTTAAGTGCTGGCTCTTACAACAGGGCGGCACCATAATGACCGTCCCTATGCTTGTGAAGAGCATGGGCGGAGCATTCTCCGTAACCCCTGCTGCGTCAACTCACTTCTCGGAATTCGGCGTTCTTAACCTTATTCTGCGCGCGCCTGCCGCGCCAAATCCAGCAGCATCTTGCGCATTGCATCAGGCGTGGTGACGCGCTGCGGAAAATCGAGACGCCGGACCGTCTCGCCGAGCATCAAGTCGCAGCCGGCGGGATCGATCCCGATGATGCACCAGGGGCCGGCCGGCGCATGCAGGAGCCGCGTCGCATAAAGTTCGATCGCGTCCGCATGATCCTTATTCATGTGCTCGATCGCGCCCTCCTCCGAGGCGAGAATCGCAGCCGCGTCGCGCACATCATTTGCCAGATTCCGTGCCTTCACGTCGGCGATGCGGCCAAAGCCGGCAACGACATGAGCGCTGGTGACTTCGATTCGCCAAAGCGAGAAATCCTTGAAGTCGGCGTAGGCGGCGGCGGACGGATGGCGGGCGAGAAATCGCCGGCGCGCGACAGGGTCTTCCGTGGGTGCGATCGTTCCGACGAGGCTTACCCGCGCGCCTTCGAGCGGATCGCCCGCGCGGCGCTCGTCGATCAGGAGCGACACGCGCGGATCGCCGAAGATGTTCGACGTGTGACGCGCGAGCTGCGACAAGAGCAACAAGGGTGCGGCGTCCGGCAATGTCGCGACGGTTACGAGCGAGGCATTGGGCGAACCGTCGGGCAGAAGCGTTGCGAGCGCGCCGGTACGGGCCTCGAATATCAGCCTCCGAGCGGACCGATTCGGATCGAAATTGTCGTAAGCATCCATCTTTTGCGGTCTCGACTGCGTTTTACCGACTAAAGCGTCGCTTCAGCGCGTCCATGGGGCAAATATGAGCGCAATTGCCGCGTCAATCATAGGGCGAGGGGGGCGTGGCATTGGTCTCGACAAAGGGCTAGTTTCGGCCCGATCGGGGGCGCAGTCTGCCGCGGCCGTCACATTTCGGCCCCGGCAACGGGTTTCAACCTGCGGAAGATTCTCGCTCGCGGGCGGTTAGGAGAGTTCATGCCGACGATCGCTTTGGTCGATGACGACCGGAATATCCTGACTTCGGTTTCGATCGCGCTCGAAGCCGAGGGATACCGGATCTTGACTTATACGGACGGCGCGTCGGCGCTCGACGGCTTCAAGAGCCAGACACCCGATCTCGCCATCCTCGACATCAAGATGCCGCGCATGGACGGAATGGAACTCCTGCGCCGCTTGCGCCAGAAGACCGATCTGCCGGTGATCTTCCTCACGTCGAAGGACGAGGAGATCGACGAATTGTTCGGCCTCAAGATGGGTGCCGACGATTTCATCCGCAAACCGTTCTCGCAGCGGCTGCTCGTCGAGCGCGTGAAGGCGGTCCTGCGGCGATTCAGTCCGAAAGACGGCCAGCCTGCGAAGGAAAGCGACGCGAAGGTGCTCGAGCGCGGCCTGTTGCGGATGGATCCGGAGCGTCACACTTGCACCTGGAAGGCCGAGCCGGTCACGCTCACGGTCACTGAGTTCCTGATCCTGCAGGCACTCGCGAGCCGCCCGGGCGTGGTGAAAAGCCGAAATGCTCTGATGGACGCGGCCTACGACGATCAGGTCTATGTCGACGATCGCACGATCGACAGCCACATCAAGCGACTGCGCAAGAAGTTCAAGCAGGTCGACGACGATTTTGAGATGATCGAGACGCTTTACGGTGTTGGATATCGATTCAAGGAAGCGTGAGCGTAGACCGTCCGCACCGGAGCGATGTTCATGAAGGCGGACGTCGAGAAGCTGGACGAAGCGCGGGCGCGTCGCGGCCGGAGTGCGGGCGCGTCGAGTGCCGCAGGGAAGCTACAGCGTTCCCACGACGAGCTATCTGAAATTGTTGCAAGAGCGGCGCGGATCGAAGACGCGGCGCAGCCGGAAGCACCCGCGCAAGCGCCGGCCGCCGACGAGTCCGCGGTCGAGCTGCGGTCGCGCGCCAGCCTCTTTGCGCAGGCCCTCGCTGCGCTGCGAGCCTGGCAGCAGCGTGTCGCGAACCAGGGCTTCTCCAGCATCACGCGCCGGATCGTGCTCCTCAATCTCGCGGGGCTCGTGGCGCTCGTGTCAGGAGTTCTCTATCTGTCGGAATATCGCGCGGGCCTCGTCGACGCGCGCATCTCGAGCCTGCTCACGCAGGGCGAGATCATCGCCGGTGCGATCGCCGCCTCGGCGACCGCCGACACCCACACGATCACGATCGATCCCAACCGGCTGCTCGAATTGCAGCAGGGCGAAAGCTACGGGCCGGGCGAGGACATCCTGGCGCCGCTCGATTTTCCGATCAATCCGGAGCGCATAGCCCCTCTCCTGCGCCGGCTGGTGACGCCGACCGATACGCGCGCGCGCATCTACGACCGCGACGGGACGCTGCTCGTCGACTCCAGCACGCTCTACACGCGCGGCGACATCCTGCGCTTCGACCTGCCGCCGCCGACGGCGCAAAAGCCGGGCTTTTTTCAGCGCCAATGGAATTCGATCTACAAGCGCGTCATTCGCGGCGAGCTGCCGCTTTATCGCGAGCTCGGCCCGGGCAACGGCAAAGGCTACGAGGAAGTCGCGAGCGCGCTCAACGGGCTCAATTCGAGCATGGTGCGCACCAGCGAGCGCGGCGAGGTGATCGTCTCGGTGGCCGTGCCGGTGCAGCGCTTCCGCGCGATCCACGGCGCGCTTCTTCTGTCGACGCAGGGAAGCGAGATCGACGACGCGGTGGAAGGCGAACGGCTCGTCATTCTCGGCGTGTTCGGAATTTCCGCGGCGGTGATGGTGATCCTTTCGGTCCTACTCGCGGGCACGATCGGCGGTCCGGTGCGCCGGCTCGCGGGCGCCGCCGAGCACGTGCGCCGGCGCACGCGCACGCGCGTGGAAATTCCGGATTTTACTGCGCGCTCGGACGAGATCGGGCATCTGTCGGGGGCGATCCGCGCCATGACCGACGCGCTCTATACCCGGATCGAGGCGATCGAGAGCTTCGCCGCCGACGTCGCGCACGAGCTCAAGAACCCGCTCACGTCGCTGCGCTCAGCGGTGGAGACCCTGCCGCTCGTCAAGACGCCGGAGTCGCGCGACCGGCTGCTCGCGGTGATCCAGCACGACATCCGCCGGCTCGACCGGCTCATCTCCGACATTTCCGATGCGAGCCGGCTTGACGCCGAAATGCAGCGGCAGGAGTCGGCGCCCGTTGATCTGGAGAAGCTGCTCAGCGCGGTCGTGAAGATCGCGAACGAAGTACCGCGCGACGATGGCGTGAAGATCTCGCTTTCCTGCCGTTGCGCGCACGACGCGCCGGAAGAATTCACGGTGCCAGGCCACGACTCGCGACTCGGCCAGGTGATCGACAATCTTCTCAGCAACGCCCGCTCATTCTCGCCGCCGAACGGAACGGTGCGCGTCACCTGCCACCGGCTCAAGAACGAAATAGAAATTATTGTCGACGACGACGGACCCGGCATTCGCCCGGAAGCGATCAACAAGATTTTCGAGCGCTTCTACACCGACCGACCCGACCAGGGATTCGGCCAGAATTCCGGGCTCGGGCTTTCGATCTCGCGCCAGATCTTGGAAGGCCACGGCGGCCGCATCTGGGCCGAGAACCGCTTGTCGCGGCCGCGGCCCGGCGCGAAGGCCGCGGTCGAGGGCGCCCGCTTCATCGTGCGGCTACCCGCCGCCTGATTGATGTCCACGGCCGAGGGCGCAACCGTGCATGCGAGCTGTGTGCTCGTGGGGCGGAGCGCGGTCCTCATCCGCGGGCCGTCAGGCAGTGGAAAGTCGCAACTTGCGCTCGCGCTCATCGAAGCGAGTGGAAACGGACTCCTGCCGCCCGCGCGGCTCGTGGCCGACGACCGTGTGCGCCTGTTCGCCGCTAATGGCCGCCTGCTCGCGGCGGCGCCGGAGCCGCTCCGAGGAAAAATTGAGATTCGCGGGATCGGCGTCCGCCAAGTCGTATGCGAGCCGCTGGCGCTTGTCGGGCTCGTCGTCGATCTCGCCGCGGAAGACGCCGGCCGCATGCCGGAGTGCGCCGCTCGCAGCGTCGAAATTTCGGGCGTCAAGTTGTCGCGTCTGCCGATTGCACTCGGCGTTAGCGCCCTAGCCCCGGTCCTTGCGGCGGTTTCCACCGTCACACGAGCGTGATTGTTCCCGCTTGCCTTCGCACCTGCACCCAAGGATTATGTCGGCCGCGCGTCGATCGCGGCAGACGCCCCCGACCTGGCGGGGCCCTGCAGAGAGATCATGATCGGAATTGTCCTCGTCACCCACGGCCGACTCGCCGCTGAATTCCGCGCGGCGCTCGAGCATATCGTGGGCCCGCAGCGCCAGGTCGAAACGGTCGCGATCGCGCCGGAGGACGACATCGACAGCCGGCGCCAGGAAATCCTCGACGCGGTGCATAAGGTCGATAGCGGCGAAGGGGTCGCGATCCTGACCGACATGTTCGGCGGCACTCCCTCCAATCTCGCAATCTCGGTGATGAACGCGCCGAACGTCGAGGTGGTCGCCGGCATCAACCTGCCGATGCTCGTGAAGCTCGCGAGCGTGCGCCACGAGAGGCCGCTCGCCGAGGCCGTCGCGTGCGCACAGGAGGCCGGCCGCAAGTACATCAACATCGCGAGCCATGTGCTCGCAGGCAAATGAAGAAGCGCATGCCGGCGGGCAAGAGCGAAGACGATTGCCCGCCCGATCCGGCACCGCCCGCGGGCGCGCTCGTGCGTGAAATCCCGATCGTCAACCACCGCGGACTGCATGCAAGGGCGGCCGCGCGCTTGGTGCAAACGGCGGAGAAATTCGATGCCGAAGTTTCCGTCTCGCGTTGCGGCGAAACGGTCGGCGGCACCTCGATCATGGGGATCTTGATGCTGGCCGCCGGGCCAGGCAGTTCGATCCAGGTTACCGCACGCGGGCCGGAGGCGGCGGCCGCGATCGCGGCGATCGCTGAATTATGCGCGAGCAAGTTTGGCGAAGGGGAATGACTTCGGCGACCGGCGAGGTTCCGAGTTGACATAATCGCGAATCATCCGGCGCCGGTTCGGCGTTTTTTTCCGACAAGATAGACACCAGGGAGCCATCGATGGCCAAGGATCCGCGTGAAACCACCGCCAAACTCTCGCAAGACAAGCCAGGCCAGCAAGGGCAGGCGCTGACGATCAAGTACGTGGACTTGCCGGAGCTGGACGAAACCTTCGCCGATTCGGTCAACGCCGTCTCGTTCGACGGGCAGACGCTGCGGATCGAATTCGGCGTTACGCGCTTCGACCAGGCAGCGGCGCAGAAGCCGACGTCCGGGCGGCGCTATCCGGCCTGCCGCATGGTGCTTACCCGCGCCGCGGCGATGGAGATGATCAATCGCCTGCAGCAGATGGCGACTGCGATCACCCAGGCGGGACAGGGCCGGCAGAGCGCGACCGGTACTGCGAGCCGGACCACGACCTGATCGCGTAGCGACCCGGAGCGCGGGAGCCGGTTCCATTGCTTACGGTCCGATTTTCAGGTCGTCGCCGTGACCACGCGGGGCCGCGGTGCGGCACATTGTTCATGGCTTGGCGTTCATAGAGTGTTCATTTGGCGCGGCCAAACTGCTAGAAAGTTCAGGGGGCTGCCCGGAACGAACTTCCCATGTGCCGCTGGATCGCCTATCGCGGAAAGCCGATCGCGCTCGAACACTACGTCACGGCGCCGGTTCATTCGCTCATCGAGCAGAGTCGGCGCGCGCGGGAATCGACCGACACCCTGAACGGCGACGGCTTCGGCCTCGGCTGGTACGGCGAGATGCCCGAGCCCGGCATCTATCGCGAAATTCGCCCAGCCTGGTCCGACGAAAATCTGCGCCATCTCGCGCGCCACATCCAGTCAAATCTGTTCTTCGGACATGTGCGCGCCTCGACCGGCACGCCGATCACGCGGCCGAATTGCCATCCGTTCGCCTATGGCAAATGGCTGTTCATGCACAACGGCCAGATCGGCGACTGGAGCCTCGTGCGGCGCAAGGTGGAGGCGCTCATTCCCGACGCGTATTACAACGCGCGCCTCGGCACCACGGACTCCGAAGCCGTATTCCTCGCGATCCTCGGCGCGGGCGCGGACAAGGACGTGATCGGCGCCACCGCGCGCACGCTCGCGACCGTCGCCGACATCGTGCGCTCGAGCGGAACGAAGGAGCCGGTGCGCTTCACGGCGGCGCTGTCCGACGGCAAGCACCTTTATGCGTTCCGCTTCGCCACCGACGACACCGCGACTTCGCTCTATTATTGGGACGCCGGCGACCAATTGGTCGTGGTCTCGGAGCCGCTCGACCAGGACCGCACGCACTGGAAGCCGGTGCCGGCGGGGCACCTGATTGTCGCCGGCGACGGCAGGCCGGTCGCGCTCGAGCCGTTCCCCTACGACGCGCGGCTCGCGGCGGAGTGAGCATCTATTATTTGAGCATGATCCCTCGCGTCAAAACCGGTTTCCACCCCGGATCAAGTCCGGGGCAGGCTTTTTTGGGATCATGCTCTATTTCGCGACCCGCACGGCCTTGTAGACGCCGTTGCCGGCACGCTCGCCGAGGCCCGTGTAAATCTTGACGTGCCAGACGACATGTCCGGCGCCGTCGATCTCGACGATGTCCTCGCCGCCGGTGAGGAGAAAGTTGCCGCTCGCTACCGGCTGCAACGTACGCATGGGCTCGACGCGTAGCGGGTTGTCGAACAGCGTGGTGCGTTTTCCATCCTTAAGTACCACGACGATACTCTCGCGATGGTTGCTCGCCACCATGGCGCCGTCAGGCATGAGATTGGGCTCGTGCACCGCCGGAACGGGTCCCCAGATCATCTTGACCTCGCCGCTAGGCGAAACGCGCACGACGCGATGGAAATTACGCAGGCTGACGAGCGTGTCGCCGTTCGGAAGCCGGACCACGGCGTTGGCATGCGCATAGGACGGCCGCCGCTCCTTGCCTTTGCCGGGCATCCTGCGCCAGCTCTCATCCAATTTGCCGAGCGCCTGCCAACTCCACACGGTCTTGCCTGCGGGATCGAGCTCGACCGCCTGGCTGTCGTTGTTGCCGTCCCAGCCGAGGGTATGAAGGATGTTGCCGTTCGGCAGCATGTCGGCGTCGTGGCTCACCTTGCTCGTGCGGTGCTGGCGGATCACACCGCACTTGCGATCAACCTGGAAAATTCCGTGCAGCGGAATGACGACAAGAAATGAATCGTTCGCGGGCACCCATTCGACGTCGGCGCCGCTCTGGATGTCGCCGCCGGCATAAGGCGGCATGGCAAGCGAGCATTGCCAGACCACGGTTCCAGAGGAATCGATCTCCAGGAGCCTGGGACCCTTGAGCGTGTCGATGAAGGCCGTCGTGCCCTTCGTCATCTTCGCGGGCACCGAAGTCAGCACCTTGAACTGCTCGGCGCGCCCGCCGCCGGCCGCGAGGACGGTCGCGGCTATCGCGACAAATGGAAAAAGTATCCTTGCGATAGTGGAAACTGCTGGCATCGCGCCCTCCCCCGGTCATAGATAAGATGCTTCCCGTCCAAGCCGTCAGTATATCGGCGGGACGAGAATGGTCCACGGCGCCGCCGTGACCGCATGACACTTCGCCTGCCGCAATCCGGATGCTATCCCGCCCGCCATGACCGACAGCCCGCTCGCCCATATCCGCAACTTCGCGATCATCGCGCACATCGACCATGGCAAGTCGACGCTCGCCGACCGGCTGATCCAGATAACCGGCGGCCTCGCCGAGCGCGAGATGAAGGAGCAGGTGCTCGATTCCATGGACATCGAGCGCGAGCGCGGCATCACGATCAAGGCGCAGACCGTGCGCCTCAACTACCGGGCGCGCGACGGCAAGGACTATGTGCTGAACCTGATCGACACGCCCGGGCACGTGGACTTCGCCTATGAGGTGAACCGCTCGCTCGCCGCCTGCGAAGGATCGCTCCTCGTCGTGGACGCCTCCCAGGGCGTCGAGGCGCAGACGCTCGCCAACGTCTACCAGGCGCTCGACAACAATCACGAGATCGTGCCGATCCTGAACAAGGTCGATCTGCCCGCGGCCGAGCCCGAGAAGGTGAAATCGCAAATCGAAGAGGTGATCGGCCTCGACGCGTCGAACGCGATTCCGATTTCGGCGAAGACCGGCGAAGGCGTGCCGGAAGTGCTGGAAGCGATCGTGACGCGGCTGCCGCCGCCCAGGGGCGACGCCGACGCGCCGCTCAAGGCGCTTCTCGTCGACAGCTGGTACGACGCCTATCTCGGCGTCGTGGTGCTGTTCCGGATCGTGGACGGCAGCCTGCGCAAGGGCCAGCGCATCCGCATGATCGGCACCGCCGCGCATTACGAAGTGGACCGTGTCGGCGTGTTCACGCCGAAGCGCCTCGAGGTGGAGAGCCTCGGGCCGGGCGAGATCGGATTTCTCACCGCCTCCATCAAGGAGGTCGCGGACACGCGCGTCGGCGACACGATCACCGACGACAGGAAGCCCGTGCACGAGCCGCTGCCCGGCTTCCGGCCGGCGCAGCCGGTGGTGTTCTGCGGGCTGTTCCCGCTCGATGCCGCCAACTTCGAGGACTTGCGCGCGGCGATGAGCCGGCTCCGGCTCAACGATGCGAGCTTCACGTTCGAGCCGGAGACGAGTGCGGCGCTCGGCTTCGGCTTCCGCTGCGGCTTCCTCGGGCTCCTGCACCTCGAGATCATCGAGGAGCGGCTCGAGCGCGAGTTCGGGCTCGAACTGATCGCGACGGCTCCTTCGGTCATTTACGAAATCGAATTGACGAACGGCGAAACGATCGAGATCCACAATCCGGTGGATATGCCGGAGGTAATGAAGATCAAGGAAATCCGCGAGCCGTGGATCCGCGCCGTCATCATCTCGCCCGACGAACACCTCGGCGCGATCCTGAAGCTCTGCGAGGACCGGCGCGGCAGCCAGGTCGAGCTCACCTATGTCGGCTCGCGCGCCATGGTTACCTACGACCTCCCGCTGAACGAAGTGGTGTTCGACTTCTACGACCGGCTGAAATCGGTATCGCGCGGCTACGCGTCGTTCGACTACCACCTCACCGACCGGCGGCCGGCGGACCTCGTGCGCCTCTCGATCCTCGTCAATGGCGAGCCGGTGGACGCGCTCGCCATGCTCGTGCACCGCGCGCGCGCGGAGAGCCGCGGCCGCGCCATGTGCGAGAAGCTGAAGGAGCTGATCCCGCCGCACATGTTCCAGATCCCGATCCAGGCCGCGATCGGCGGCAAGATCATCGCGCGCGAGACGATCCGCGCGCTGCGCAAGGACGTGACCGCGAAGTGCTACGGCGGCGACGTGACGAGAAAGCGCAAGCTTCTGGAGAAGCAGAAAAAGGGCAAGAAGAAGATGCGCCAGTACGGCAAGGTCGACATCCCGCAGGAAGCCTTCATCGCGGCGTTGAAGGTGGACGCCTAAGGCGGAAGAGCGCTCAGGATCGGATCGCACAGTCGAGTATTTCATGGCCGAAACAAGAGCGCAGCGTTACCTCGCAGCCATTCTCACCGCCGGCGAGGCGCGACGCCATCCGCGAAACTACTTGGCGCCGTCTCTTTTTCGATGGTCGCGAACTGCGGTTGATGGCGTGCATACGGGTACGCCAAGAATACCTTGAAAGCAGAAAGTGGGCGTCGGCTGCCAACCACTGGAATTCGGTGGAGGCATTCTCGGCCGCTCGCCGCGATGGTCGCGTACCACCGGCTGCGCGTGCGTCATGTCAACGCTTACCGCAGGTCCGGTGATCGCCGCTGCGAGCATCAATATTGCGGAACGGGACATGATCGTTTCCTCCGCTTGCTCCCGAAGCGACGCCACCGCCCCCTCTCAGCGCCGCCCACTACCTTCCGCCTTGGGTTTCGGACCCCGACGATCGCGAATGACACCTGACTCGCAGTCGTTGCGACAAGTGCGCGTCGGCTGCGCCACCTGCCGCTGACCGCGGTGATCGCGGACGACCGAGCCTTGAGCTTGGACCGCGCCGCGATCTTCCTGCAGGCCGGCGGCCGAAGGCGGCCTGGCGGCGACACCCTCTGCTTTCCACGTCTTACCGTCCGCCGGTCTGACCGTATTCGCCCGCACTCCAAGGGCGCTCGCACCCAGCAGAGGCTTTTTGCCTCCCGTCGCCACCGGCGCCTGATTGGGAATGACCGAGCACTGTTTCCCTTTCTGACACTGCACACATTGCACGCCTTTGCCCGAACTGCTGTTGTCGACGCACAGGACGACGGTGCCGCTTTCCTGGCCGTACGAGTGACATCTCCCGCCCGCCGCGTCTCGATTCGCGCACATCGAGCGCTTGCTTTGCGTCGGTCGACACGGCAGGCGTCGCTAAGGCGACGCTAGCGAGCAGCGCAGCTGCCAGACCCAGCGCGTGGAAATTTCGCATTGGTTCCTCCTGTCACAGGGCGTCGCTCAGCGGCGCGTCGCGCGAGCCCGAAAAAAGTGCCTGAGCAACTCCCGCAGGAAGATTGACCGCGCCTGTGCGGCACGATCACGATAGAAATCGGGATCCATCGACTGGCCGCTTGACCGGCGGATTCCGCGGCTGTCGGTCTTGCGATGGGCTCCCATGGCTTCCTCCTGGCTCTCCATTCGAACGTGCCGGATGCAGACAGGGTGCCCCGGAGCAAGTTGCGCCGCTTTAAGAAACGCTTGTCTTTTCCTTACGGCCGGGTTGGGAATTGGACGTGATGCGCCCTTGGACGCTAGTGTCCAAGCAGCTCGCGGGAGTCAGGCGCGTGAGATACCGGTTCGGCGAGCACGTCCTGGATGTCGGACGCCGCGAGCTTCGCCGCGGAGCGGCGCTCGTTTCGGTCGAGCCGCAGGTGTTCGACCTCATTGTCTATCTCATCCGCAATCGCGACCGGGTCGCAACCAAGGACGATCTCATCGAAGCCATCTGGGGCGGCCGAATCGTATCCGACTCGGCGCTGACGACCCGGATCAACGCCGCACGCACAGCTATCGGCGACACCGGAAAGACGCAGGACCTCATCAAGACTCTTCCCCGCAAGGGCTTCCGCTTCATCGGCGAGGTCCGGGAAGAGACCGCCAGCCCGGACGCGCGAGAAGGCGTGCTGCCGGCCGGCCTAGTCATCGTGCGCGGCGAGGCGCGTACGACGTGCGTCCTGATGGGTGACGATGAACTGGTCGCGCGGAACGCGTTGCGCCACGGCCGCGAGACTGTCATTTCGGCAATGGAAGGTCGCGGTGCAAGAATTCTGGAGACACCGACCGACACCGTGGTCGCGACCTTCTCCGGTGCCGCGGTCGCGGTCGCCGCCACCTGCGGCGCGCGTCAGCTGCTCGCGGAGGCCAATCAAGGCCTACCGGAGGAAACCCGCGTTCACTATCGCTTCGGCGTCGCCACCGGCGATTTCGACACGGGGGCGGAAGGTGCTGACGGGTCGGCCGTGGCTCGCGCGGCCGAGTTGGGCCTTCGCGCGCATCCGGATGCGATCCGACTCAGCGAAAGCGTTCAGGCGGCCCTCGGTGTCGATCCGTCGGCGCCAACAACGAGGCTCGATGCGGGTGGCTACGAACTGATGGACGAGCGTTCTCCGTCGGCCCCTTCCGGCCTCCCCGCTCCGCTCTACGCCCTTGATCTGTCGCTCCCGAGCCAGCCGTCGATCGTTCTGCTGCCGTTCAAGAGGATTGGGGATGAGCAGGAGGAAACCGAGGCGCTCGCGGAGGGATTGCGGCTCGACATACAGAACGCACTCACGAAAATGTCGGGCGTGTTTCTGATCGGCCAAGGCAGCGCCTATGCGATGCGCGGCTTGTCGGGCCCGGAGGCCGCGGCGCGGGCAGGCGTTCGCTATGTTCTAGAAGGCAACGTGCAGCGTGCCGGGGATCGGGTGCGGGTGAGCGTGCAGGTCACGGATACGATCGCCGGAACTGTTCGATGGTCCGATCAATACGATTGCGTGCTCGACGGAAGCTTCGTAGTCCAGGACGAGATCACCGCACAGGTCGTCACTGCGCTCAATGTGAAGCTCGCGAGCGGCGAGCAAGCACGTGTATGGCACAAGTGCCTGACCGATCCCAAAGCGCGCCAATGCTTCTATCGTGGAATTCAAGCGTTCGTGCGCATGAACCAAGAATCGATCGCGAATGCCCGCGCCTGCTTTCTCCGGCTGACCGAACTGGCCCCCGACTCACCGTTTGGGCCGACGTGGACTGCGCTTTGTCTGTGGTTCGAGTCGACGCGGGGCTGGGCCGCGAACCCAATCGAGGCGCGCGAACAGGCAGGCACGTACGCGGAACGAGCGATCGCGATGGAGGACGCCGACGGCCAAGCGCACACGGTTCTCGGTAACGTCCGACTCCTGCAAAGGCGATTCGACGAGGCCCTCGCGATCGCACATGAGGCGCTCGAAATTCGCCCCGGCTGCACGAATGCCAACGGATTCCTCGCGAACGTGCTCCTCTATTGCGGCGAGCCTCGCAGGGCCGTCGTGCACGCCCGGCGGGCGATCCGATACATGCCCGTGTACCCACCATGGTTCGTCGAGATCCTCGCCGCAGCATACCGCGATGCGACCATGCCCGACCTGTCCGTTGTCGCCGCCCGGGAAATCGTCCGCATCGCGCCGGCTTCGCTCAACGGCCGCCTGACCCTCGCCAGCGCACTCATCCGCTGCGGGTGGACCGCCGACGCGCGTCGCGTTGCCGCCGAGGCCTGCGAGTTGGACGCGAACCTGACGCTCGCCAAATGGGCGGTGTCGCAGCCCTATCGGGACGCAAGCACACTGTCCGACATTCTCGACGAGTTGGGCAGACTCGACATCCCGCGATAGAAACAGAAGAAGGCAAGAAGCGGATGCGCCAGTACGGCAAGGTCGACATCCCGCAGGAGGCGTTCATCGCCGCGCTGAAGGTGGATGGGTGAGTAGAACGCGTCGCGGCTACGCTCACCGTATCTCCGGATCGGCGGTCTGTTCGCGCCGCGTTTGCGTTTCGGCCATGTTCTGCTCGGCCCAGGCGGCGAGCTTGCCGACATAGACCTGCATGTTGTGGTCGGCGACGTTGCGCAGACGCCCGGACCAGATCAGGCCCGCGAGGGCGCGGAGGCTGCGCAGCGCTTGACGCAACAGGCGCGGCGCGCGGCGCAAGGGCGCGATGCCGGCCAGACCAAAATAACGGGTGTCCCCGACCTGGCGATAACCGAACCAGGGCGGCACGGCGGGCACGATGTCGACGCCGTTCGTCACACGATAGAGTGGCACCTTGACGAACTGATCGAAGGAACGGTCCCCGACCTTGGGCGAGCCGAACGTGTAGCAGGCGGCAATGCAGTCGCGCAGCTCGCGGTCGTCGTGGTTCGAGAGCTCGGCCGTCGCCATCATGGCGAGCGCACCGCCGAGCGAATGTCCGGCGAGATAGACCGGGCGCGGCTTCTTTTTCGCGAGCTGCTTGACGGTGGTGAATAGCGTGTCGCGGATCGTCAGATACGCCTGAAAGAAACCGGCGTGCACGCGCGCACCGCCTTGCAACTCCACGAACTGAAAACGGAAGTTGGTCCTCCAGTCGAGGTCGTCCTCCGTTCCGCGAAAGACCACGGCGATGAGGTCGTCGCCGGCCACCACGTAGCCGGCGGTGCCGGCGTCGCGGTCGATCAGCCCGACGCACTGGCGCATGCCGAGGGCTTCGAAGCCTCTGCTGAAATCGCCGAACGACTTGTCGTCGACGTCGAAGGCTTGATAGGCGCGCAGCGAAAGCTTCGCCATCAGGAGCGCGGTGCGATCGGAATAGGCCGCGCGGAAGGTCGGAATGCTCTTGATGTCGTCCGGTTCGATGTCGTCGGGCGTTGCCACGGCCGCCTCCGGATCAGGCACCCCAGAGTTGAACAGCTTAATTGCGGAAGGTCGATTTGCAACGGAGAGGTTTTCCGTCCCGTGCGGCTTGACTTTTTCGTCTCTAGGAATATATTGATAGAGATGCCGCCCGGGCGACGCGCGTTCATGAAGCGCGACGCCGGACGGGAGACACCCCGGGGCACGATCGCGCCCGTCGGTGGAGCGCCGGGAGGCGCCGCGCCCTACGTCATTGGGCGCGCGCGCCCCGAAGCGGCGGGTGCGGGTAACCGGACCTTGCCGTGGGCGCGTAGCGGACCCTCGCAAGGTCCGCCGAGAGCGCCTCGCAAGCGCTCTGGCGCCTCCCGGCGCTCCACTCCCTCTCGGGAAGGAAAAAGGGAAACGGCGGGCCTGGACGCCGCAAATCACCGGGAAGCGGAGCTTGCGTCGGCCGTCTATTTGCTAATAATTCGCAATTGCAATACAGTCAGCGTTCAGGTCGGCAATTTGGGGGCGAGCATGAGCGCGAAAAATGCGGCGCGGTGGTTGAAGACGGCGCTGATTGCAGGCGTCACGGCTTGGAATTTCGCGGCTGTTCCGGCGCGAGCCGCGGGCGATCTCTCGCGGCAAACGCCGATCGAGGTCGTGATCGAACTGGGCAAGCCGGGCACGCACGGCTTCTTCCCGAACCAGCTGCGCTTCGAGACCGGCAAGCTCTACAAGCTCGTGCTCAGGAACCCGAGCGATGATCCGCACTACTTCACCTCGCACGGATTCACCCAGCTCATCTTCACCCGCAAGGTGCAGGTGACGCAGACGCGCGACGGCAAGACCGTCACGCTCGCCGAATTCAAGGGCGCGATCCGCGAGATCGAAGTCTATCCGGGGCAATCCGCGGAATGGTGGTTCGTGCCGGTCGCGACCGGGCGCGTCACCGACCTGCGCTGCGGGATCGTCGGCAAGGACAGCAAATCGCACGCGGACCACGGCATGGTCGGCGAGATCGTGATCGACTGAACGCGGGACGAGTTTCAGCCTTCCACGATGACCCGAAGCTCCGCCGCGCCGTGCTCCTTGACCAGATCGAACAGCAGACGCGCATTGTCCGGGTGCAGACGGATGCAGCCGGCGGAAGCCGGCCGACCGAGTCGCTTGACTTCGGTCGTTCCGTGGATCGCGTAGTGGCCGTGAAAGAAGATCGAATAGGGCATCGGCGCATTATTGAAGAGGCTCGAATAATGCATCCTGTGCATGCCTTGCACCTTGAAGGCGCCTCTGGGCGTCACGTAGCCGCGGCGCGCGGTCGACACCGGCCAGACGTATGTCGGCGTGCCGTCGACCGTCACGGTCATGGTCTGCTGCGAAATGTCGACTTGCGCGACGATCTCGGCGCTCGCCGGATGCAGTGCGAGGCAGGCGCCCAGCCCGAACGCCGCAGCAAAAAACGCAATTCTCGTCATTCGCGGTTGCCCCAGCCTTTGCGCATTTATAGGCAGGAAACCGCTAAGGCCCCGCCAATCGCAAGCCTAGAATTTTCGCCATTACCGTGGTCGGGGCTTTACCGAAGTCACGGGCCGGTGGCTGCCATTCCTTCGACGCATTGAGGCGCGCTAGCATCAGACCATGCGACTCGGAATTGCCGCGCTTCTCATCGTCCTGTCGCCTGCACTCGCCGGCGCGGCGCAGCCGCCTTTGCCAATCCCGCGGCCGACCCTGCCCGCGCCGGAACAGGTCAAGGCGGCGGCGCCGGAGAAGAGCAAGCCGGCCAAAGAATTGTTCGGCACTGCGCGCGAGGCGGCGCCGATGGTGGCGCGGGCGATCGGCTTTTATTCGAAGGGGTGCCTCGCCGGCGCCACGGCGCTGCCGGTCGACGGCGAAACCTGGCAGGTCATGCGGCTCTCGCGCAACCGCAACTGGGGCCATCCGGAGCTCATCGCGTTGCTCGAACGGCTCGCCGCTAAGGCGCCGAAGGTCGCGGGCTGGAACGGCATTCTCGTCGGCGATCTCGCGCAGCCGCGCGGCGGGCCGATGCTAACGGGCCACGCCTCGCATCAACTCGGGCTCGACGCCGACGTCTGGCTCACGCCGATGCCGGACCGCAAGCTCTCGAAGGAGGAGCGCGAAAGCATGTCGGCCACCATGATCGTGCGGCCCGACCGGCTCGACGTCGACGCGAACGTTTGGACGCCCGGTCACCTGCAGCTGATCAAGGCGGCGGCCGAGGAGAAAGGCGTCGAGCGAATTTTCGTCAACGCTGCGATCAAGAAGGCGCTTTGCCGCGAGGCGGGCACGGATCGCGCGTGGCTCGAGAAGGTGAGGCCCTATTGGGGGCACGACTATCACATGCACGTTCGCATCGGCTGCCCGAAGGAAAGTTCGAATTGCGAGCCGCAGCCCGCCACGCAAGATGGCGACGGCTGCGGGAAAGAGCTCGACTACTGGTTCCAGGAATCGATCCTGCGGCCGAAGCCGCCCGCGACGCCGCCCAAGCCGAAGCCGCCGCTCACCATGGCCGATCTGCCGGCGGCGTGCCGGCAAGTGCTCATCGCGCGCTGATCAGATCAGCCTGAAAGCGCGGCCGAGCTGCCATGCGGCGAGTAAGATCACGAGGATGCCGACCAGTATCATCAACACGCGCGGCGCGATGTGTTTGACCACCCAGCCGCCGAAGGGCGCGGCGATGATGCCGCCACCGATGAGCGCGGCGAGTTCATAGAGGGGCGAGGCGCCGAGCTCGATAAAGAACGCGGTGGCCGCCGCCGCGGCGATGAAAAACTCGGTCGTGTTGACGGATCCCACGACCGTGCGCGGCGCCTGACCGGAGCCGATCAGGGTCGAGGTGACAACCGGGCCCCAACCGCCGCCGCCGCTCGCGTCGAGAAAGCCGCCGACAAGGCCGAGCGGCGGCGCGATCGAGAACGCCGGGTCGTGTTGCGGCGCGCGCCGGAACGCCTTGAGCAGGATCAGAACGCCGATCGTGAGCAGATAAGCGGCGACGAACGGCCGGGCCAGCTCGCCGTCGATGTTCGACAGGAACCAGGCGCCCGCGACCGCGCCAACGACACCAGCGACGCCGAGGCGGAGCACGAGCCGCCAGTCCACGTTCTTGAAATAGATGTGCGAGGCACCCGAGGTCGCGGTGGTGAAGATTTCGGCGGTGTGTGCGATGGCGCTCGCCTGCGCTGGCGGCATGCCCATGGCCAGCATGGCCGAACTCGAGATCACGCCGAACGCCATGCCGAGCGCGCCGTCGACGATCTGGGCGAGAAAGCCGATCGCCGCCAGCAACAAGAAATCGACGCTCATGCGCGCGCCTTGCCTCCGCCGTCGCGCCGCCGTCGCGACTCGGCCCGTCCCGCCGGCGGGGGCGGCCCCGGGCGAGCCCGTCATCGAACGTGACCGCGCCGGGCCCGTCAACGGGAAATTCAAAGGCTCCGAAAACGCGGCCGGGCGCGGTTCCTCCGGGCTCAGAAACGCGGGGGCACGGCTTCGCGTTCCGTGGTCACTTCGACCAAATTCCATGTGCCGACGCGCGTGATCGGTGGGCAAAAAAGCGATTCGGTTCAGATGGATACCGGCGCTTCCGCAAGCGCAATTGCCAAGTTACTTGAGGTCACGAATCGATTCAGCCGGACTTGAATCACTTTCTCAACTACGGCTCGCGCGGAGGATCAGCGGCGGGCTTTAGCGTCCTCGAGGATCATGCCCGCGCCCTTCTCTGCGATCATGACGGTCGGCGAGTTGGTGTTGCCCGAGATGATGGTCGGCATGATCGACGCATCGACCACGCGCAGGCTCTCGATGCCGATCAGCTTCAGGCGCGCGTCGACGACGGCGGAGGGATCGGTGTCGCGGCCCATCTTGGCGGTGCCGACCGGATGGAAGATCGTGGTGCCGACGTCGCCCGCGGCTTTCACGAGTGCCGCCTCGTCGTCGCTGCGGACCGACGGCCCCGGCAAAATCTCATCCGGGTGATATGGCTCGAGCGCGGGCTGGGCCGCGACGCGGCGCGCGACCCGGATCGAGTCCGCGGCGACATGGCGGTCGGTATCGGTTGACAGATAATTCGGCTTGATTGCGGGCGCGGCGGCGGGATCGCGGCTCTTGAGGCGGAGCGTCCCGCGGCTCGTGGGCTGCACGTTGCAGACGCTCATGGTGAAGGCCGGGAACGTGTGCAGCGGATCGCCGAACTTGTCGAGTGAGAGCGGCTGCACGTGAAACTGGATATTGGCGCGCTCGTGCTTCGGATCGGAGCGAGTGAAGAAGCCGAGCTGCGACGGCGCCATGGTGAGCGGCCCGGTGCGGCAGAGCACATATTCGATGCCCATCCAGGCACGGCGCGGCAGCGAGTGGTACCGCTCGTTCAGCGTCGGCACGCCCGCGACGCGGAAAATCAGGCGCAGCTGCAGATGGTCCTGCAGGTTGCCGCCGACGCCGGGTTTATCGAGCACGACGGGGACGTCATGGTCGGCAAGATGCGCGGCGGGGCCGACGCCGGAGAGCATCAGGATTTGCGGCGAGCCGATGGCGCCCGCGGACAAGATCACCTCTCCCCTCGCCCGCGCGGTCTTGGCGACGCCGTCCTGGCGATAGGCAACACCAATGGCGCGGCGGCGGCCGTCGAGCAGGACCCGCTCGACGAGGACGCCGGTTTCGAGCTTCAGATTTTGCCGGTGCAGGACCGGCTTCAGGAAGCCGCGCGCAGCGCTCCAGCGCCGGCCGCGCTTTTGATTGACGTGGAAGTAGCAGGAGCCCTCGTTATCGCCGCAGTTGAAGTCGTTCACCGGCGGGATGCCGGCCTCTGCCGCCGCCGCGCGCACCTTCTCCAGAATCTCCCATTTCACGCGGGGAAACTCGATGCGCCACTCGCCGCCGACCGCGTGATGATCGCTTGCGCCAAGGAAGCTGTCCTCGTGGCGCTTGAAGGCGGGCAGCACGTCGTCCCAGCCCCAGCCGGGCAGGCCGAGCTGGCGCCAGTGATCGTAATCGGCCGCCTGGCCGCGCATGTAGATCATGGCGTTGATCGCGGACGAGCCGCCGATCGCCTTGCCGCGCGGGTAATTGAGTGCGCGGCCGTTCAGGCCGGGCTCGGGCTCGGTCCTGAACATCCAGTCGGAGCGCGGATTGCCGATGGCGAAGAGGTAGCCGACCGGAATGTGAAACCAGATCCAGTTGTCGGAGCCGCCGGCTTCGAACAGCAGCACGCGGTTTGCAGGGTCGGCCGACAGCCGGTTCGCCAACACACAGCCGGCGGAGCCCGCGCCCACGATGATGTAGTCGAATTCGCCCACGCTCTCGGCCGCTTCCATTCCGCTCCTCCCGGGGAAACCGCTATAGCCGCCCTGTCATGGCCCGGAAAGGGCGCATTCGCGCAAGCCGGCGTCGCTCATTCAAGGCCAGGCGCGAAGCAAGTCCTGTGCTCCATATGGAACGGGCGGGTATGATCGGACCATGCGAATCTTTCCGCCGCGGCGCATTGTCTGCCTAACCGAGGAAACCGTGGAGACGCTTTATCTCCTCGGCGAGGAGGACCGCATTGTCGGCGTCTCGGGCTACGCGGTGCGGCCGGCGCGGGTACGGCGCGAAAAGCCGCGCGTCTCGGCTTTCACCTCGGCGGACACCGAAAAGATCGTGGCGCTCCGGCCCGACCTCGTCTTCACGTTCTCCGATTTGCAGGCCGACATCGTGGCGACGCTTGTGCGGCGCGGGATCGCAGTGCACGCCTTCAACCAGCGCGACCTCGCCGGCATCTATGCGATGATCGAGACCGTCGGCGCGCTCGTGGGCGCGCCCGAGAAAGGCGCGCGGCTCGCCGCGGACCTGCGGGCGCGCGTCGAGGAGACGACGGCGCGGACGGCGCAAGCGCCGCGGCCGCGGGTCTATTTCGAGGAATGGGACGGGCCGATGATTTCCGGAATCGGCTGGGTGTCGCAGTTGGTCGAGGCGGCGGGCGGAAGCGACGTTTTCCCGGAGCTCGCCCGCTGCGACGCCGCGCGTGACCGCATCGTCGCGCCCGAGCGCGTGATCGCGGCGCGGCCCGACATCGTGATCGGTTCCTGGTGCGGGAAAAAATTCCAGCCCGAGCGCTTCGCGTCCCGGCCCGGCTTCGACGCGCTGCCGGCGGTGCGCGACGGCTGGCTGCGCGAGATCAAGTCGCACTTGATTCTCCAGCCGGGACCGGCGGCGCTGACGGACGGGCTCGATGCCATCGCCACGATCGTCGGCGAGTGGCGGGCCGCGCAGGATTGAGGCCTCGTTATTCCTTACCTTTGCCTTATGTCATTTTGGTAAGGCAAGTAACGATTAACGCGATCTCTTCGGTTTTTTCAGAGCAGGCTGGTTGCCTTACTTGGCTCCCCTCGCCTTACCTCGCGGATCGAACTACTAGTTTATAATTGCGAATAATTCTCAATTGCATTGACGGTTTCCGGCCAGCATGAAAGAATTTGCGGCCCGCCCGAAACGCGGCGGCGGCAGGTGATGGGGCAAACGATGCAGAGCTGGATCCGAAATCGACTGAACCGGCGTGGAGTGCTTTCCGGCGGCGTAGTCGCGGCTGGCGGCGCTGTACTCGCGGCTGTCACCGGCGACAAGGGCGCCGGCGCGCAGGGCGGCCACCCCGGACACGGCACTCCGGCCACTCAGCATCCGCACGATTCGCCTACCGGCGACACCGCGCCGCACACGCGCGCGCACGGACCGATGATCTCGGTCGGAGACGTCGACAACGCGCGCAACGGTTTCGATCCGTCGGCGCTGCTCACCGACTGGGAAACCGGAGAAGTCTCGCGCCTGCCCGACGGCCGCACGCTTCGCACCTTCGAAATCGCGGCCGAGGACAAGGAGATCGAAATCGCGCCGGGCGTCATGTTTCCGGCCTGGACGTTCAACGGGCGCGTGCCGGGCCCTACGCTGCGCGCGACGGAAGGCGAGCGGTTGCGCATCGTGTTCCAGAACTACAGCGCGCACCCACACACCATGCATTTCCACGGCATTCATGCTGCGCGGATGGATGGGATTCCCGGTGCGGGCGAAGTGCTGCCGGGCGGGGAATTCATCTACGAGTTCGACGCCCTCCCGTTCGGTTGCCACCTCTTTCATTGCCACTGGCTGCCGCTGAAGCGGCACATCCACAAGGGCATGTACGCTGCTTTTATTATCGATCCGGCGCCTGAGCGGCATCCGGAGCACGCGGCGGTGGCGCGCTCGCGGCTTCTCGGCACGCCCGAGAACAAGGAGTGGCAAGAGTTCGTGATGGTGATGAACGGCTTCGACACCGACTTCGACAACGAGAACGATATCTATGCCGTCAACACGGTCGCACATCACTTCTCGAAGCATCCGATCAAGATCGAGCGGCAGCGGCCGGTGCGCATCTATCTCGTGAACATACTCGAATTCGATCTGATCAATTCATTCCACCTGCATGCCAACTTCTTCGACTATTACGACCACGGCACCACGCTGACGCCGACGCTGAAGACCGTCGACACGATCATGCAGTGCCAGGCCCAGCGCGGAATTCTCGAATTCACCTTCAAGGAGCACGAGACCGGACTCTACATGTTTCACGCGCACCAATCGGAGTTCGCGGAGCTCGGCTGGATGGGCATGTTCGAAGTGGTCGAGGCCACGGCATGAACAAGCCCGCGCGTCCTGCCGCCGCCAAGACGGGCCGCAGCCTCACTGACTATCTCTGGTTCGCGGTTCCGCTCGTGGCACTGGTGCTCGCGACAGTTTGGCTCTCGACCAGCGACTGGCTGCGCGCGTTCAATGTCGGTGCGCCGCCGGTGGAGAAGCTCACCTTCGAGCGCACGGTGCTCGACAGCGACGGTATTCATCTCTACGTGCGCGCGGGCGGGTCGGAGCCGCTCACGATCGCGCAGGTGACGGTCGACGACGCGTTCTGGGCGTTCACGCAGGATCCGCCGGGCGCGCTCGACCGGCTCGCGACCGCATGGCTGCACATTCCCTATCCCTGGGTGCTCGGCGAGGCGCACGAGATCAAGTTGCGAAGCGGCACCGGCGCGGCCTTCACCAAGGCGATCGAGGTGGCAGTATCGACGCCGAAGCCGCAGATCGGTCAATTGCAGCCGCAGGCGCTCCTCGGCGCGTTCGTCGGCATCGTGCCGGTCGCAATCGGCATGCTGTTCTTTCCGGCGCTGCAGAGCCTCGGCGGGCGGCGCATGAATTTCGTGCTCGCGCTCACGATCGGACTCCTCGGATTCCTGTTCGTCGACACGCTGGAGGAGGGCTTGGAGATGGCGGGCGAGGCGGCGGCGGCGTTCCAGGGCACGACCATGGTGCTCGTCACGGCCGCGGTCGCGTTTCTCGTGCTAATGGTGATCGGCAGGCGGCACGGCACGCCGACGGGGCTCGCACTTGCGACCTACATTGCGCTCGGCATCGGCCTGCACAATTTCGGCGAGGGACTCGCGATCGGCGCCGCCTTCGCCGCCGGCATCGCAGGGCTCGGCACGTTCCTCGTGCTCGGCTTCACGCTGCACAATGTCACCGAAGGCATCGGCATCGTGGCGCCGCTCGTGGACAAGCGACCGCCGCTGTGGACGTTCATCGGCCTTGCTCTGCTCGCGGGCGCGCCGGCCATTCCAGGCCTCTGGCTCGGCAGCCTCTCGTTCGGGCCGCACTGGTCGGCGCTTGCGCTTGCGATCGGCGCGGGCGCAATCCTGCAGGTGATCGTCGAGGTCGGCGACTATCTCAAGCGCCACGCGGAGAGGCATGGCGAGAATTGGCTCTCGTTCGGCACGCTTGCCGGCATCGTCGCCGGCGCCGGCGTGATGTACGTCACCGCGATTTTCGTGAAGATATAGGGCGCCTGCCGTCAGCGGAACTTATTGTAATTTAAGCCGTTTTCGCGGTGCAGATCGGGTTGACAGCCGGCATGCGCCGCAGTCAGGCTCGCCGTCTCCAAGCTCAGTCCGCGCGCGCCGAATCGTGAATCGAGAATGCCATCCCATGAATGCAAGCTTCTTCGGCGAGATGCTGCAGACGATCGCCGAGCGTGGACGCGCGCTGATCGCGGGCCGTCCGCGGCGGCCTGCCGGAGAAGTGCGCACGGCGACGCTGATGGAGATCTGCGAGGGACTTCTATCCGGCCGCGGCGAAGCCTCGGGCGTCGCGCTCGCGCGCGAAATCCTCTCCGGTTTTCAGGAACTCAAGACCGGCGAGCGCATCGCCTTCTTCGAGGCGCTCGCCCGCACCTACGGCGCCGACCGCGAACGGCTCGAGCGCGCCTGCGCGGCCTATGCAGCCGACCCGTCCGACGCCGCGATCGCTGAATTGCACGACGCCGCCGAGCCGCGCCGGCAGGAGCTCGTGCGCCGGCTCAATCTCGCGCCGGGCGCCACCGAGGCGCTCGTCGCCATGCGCGAGCAATTGCTGGATGCACTGCAATTGCGCCGCGACCTCGCGCCAGTTGACCACGATTTCGTGCATCTGCTTTCGTCCTGGTTCAATCGAGGATTCCTCGTGCTGCGAAGAATCGACTGGTCCTCGCCGGCGAACGTGCTGGAAAAGATCATCCGCTATGAGGCGGTGCATGAAATTAGCGACTGGGACGATCTGCGCGCGCGCATCGATCCCCCGGACCGTCGCTGCTACGCGTTCTTTCACCCCGCACTCGTGGACGAGCCGCTGATCTTCGTCGAGGTGGCACTTACGAAAGATGTTCCTGACGCGATTGCGCCAATCTTGTCGCGCGAACGTACACAGATCGATCCACACGAGGCGACGACCGCCACATTTTATTCGATTTCCAACACCCAGCGCGGACTCACGGGCGTAACCTTCGGCAGCTTCCTGATCAAGCAGGTGGTGGAGGAAATCTCGCGCGAACTGCCGAATCTGACGACCTTCGTTACGCTGTCTCCGGTGCCGATGTTCAGCGAGTGGCTGAACGATGAGTTGCAGGCAGGGGATTCTGTGGTGATCGAGCCGGCCGACCGCGCGGTGCTCGCGCTTCTGGACGACCCTGCTTGGCACGAGGATGCGCAGAAAGTCGCCGCGCTCAAGCCCTTGCTTGGCGCGCTCGCCGCGTACTACTTCTTGAATGAGCGCACGACGCACGGCCGCCCGCTCGATCCGGTGGCGCGCTTCCATCTCGGCAACGGCGCACGGCTCGAGCGCATCGACCTGATGGCGGACCTTTCTCCGAAGGCGCTCGCGCAATCGGCCGGGATCATGGTGAACTATCAGTACGTACTTGCCGACATCGAGAAGAACCACGAGGCCTATGCGGAGGCCGGCGAAGTTGTGGCGAGCCCGGCGGTGCGGCGCATGCTGCGCGCCGAGAGGTCCACGCGCGCGGTTGCCGCGCAATGAGCAATCGGCTCTACGGCGCCTTCGTCGCGGCGATTTCCGGCCGCGGCAAGATGCTGATCGAGCTCACCGATGGGACACGGGTTTCCTATGGCGAGATGTTCGATCTCGTCGAGCGGCTCGCCTCGCATCTTGTCCGGCGCGGCGTTCTGCCCGGCGATCGGATCGCGGTGCAGGTGGAGAAGTCTTGGCAAAATCTCGCGCTCTATCTCGCGTGCCTGCGCGCTGGTGCCGTCTATCTGCCGTTGAATACCGCGTACCCGCTCGCGGAGCTCGACTATTTCATCGGCGACGCGCAGCCGAGCTTCGTGGTGGCGCGGCCAGAGACGGTCGACGGCGTACGCGAACTTTGCGGCAAGCAGGGCCGGGGCATCGTTGAGAGTCTAGGCTTACGCGGCGACGGAACGCTTCTTCAGGGGGCGGCGGACGCTCCGATCGTGCCGGCGGTCGATCGTGGCCCGGACGATCTCGCGGCCATTCTCTACACCTCGGGCACCACCGGCCGCTCGAAAGGTGCGATGCTCACGCACGAGAATCTTTATTCCAACGCACGCGTGCTGAAGGACTATTGGCGCTTCACAGAGAAGGACGTGCTCCTGCACGCGCTGCCGATCTTTCATACCCACGGGCTGTTCGTCGCCTGCAACGTGCTTCTGCTCGCGGGCGGGACGATGATCTTCCTCGCTAGGTTCGACGCCGACGAAGTAATACGGCTGATGCCGAAGGCAACGAGCATGATGGGCGTGCCCACATTCTACGTGCGTCTTCTCGAACATCCCGGTCTCACCCGCGAGGCGACGAAGCATATGCGCCTCTTCACCTCGGGCTCGGCTCCGCTGCTCGACGAGACGCACCGGGCGTTTTCCGAGCGCACCGGCCACGCGCTCCTCGAACGCTACGGCATGACCGAAACCAACATGAACACTTCGAACCCCTATGACGGCGACCGCATTGCCGGCTCCGTGGGCGAGCCTCTGCCGGGCGTCGAGGTGCGAGTCGTCGACGCTGACAGCGGCCGCGAGCTGCCGCAAGGTAACGTGGGCGCGCTCGAAGTGCGCGGACCTAATGTTTTCTCCGGCTATTGGCGCATGCCGGAAAAAACCCAAGCCGAATTCCGGGCCGACGGATTCTTCATCACCGGCGACGTGGCCAAGATTGACGAGCGCGGTTACGTGCATATCGTCGGCCGCGCCAAGGATCTTGTGATCACCGGCGGCTACAACGTCTACCCGAAAGAAGTCGAGACGGAACTCGACGCCATTCCGGGTATCGCGGAATCTGCGGTGATCGGCGTGCCGCATCCGGATTTTGGCGAGGGTGTGACCGCGGTGGTCGTGCGCGAAAAAAACGCGAGCCTTTCCGAGGAAGAAGTGATTAAGGCGCTCGCCGACCGACTCGCCAAGTTCAAGCAGCCGAAGCGCGTGTTCTTCGTGGACGAATTGCCGCGCAACGCCATGGGCAAGGTGCAGAAGAACGCGTTACGCGAGACCTACGCACGAACCTTCGCGCGCGGGGCGGCTTAAACCTTCAGCCGCGGGTCGAGATAGTCGCGCAAGCTGTCGCCGAACATGTTGAAGGCGAACACTGCAAAACTGATGGCGAGTCCGGGGAAGATAATCATCCAGGGAGCCTGGCTGTAAAATTCCTGCGAAGTGCCGGAGAGCATCAGGCCCCAAGCGGGCGTCGGCTCGGTCACGCCGAGTCCGAGAAATGAAAGCGACGCCTCGAGCAGGATCGCTTGGGCGATGAACGCCGTGAACATGATCAGGAACGGCGCAACGACGTTTGGCGCGATGTGGCGGAAGATGATGCGGGTGTGGCCATAGCCCGCGGCGCGGGCGGCGTCGACATAGGGCAGTTCGCGGATCGCGAGCGCGGACGAGCGCACCACGCGTGCGACCTTCGGGATCATCGGGATCGCGATCGCCACGATCAGATTGAGATCGAGGCCGCCGACCGGGAACTTGCCCAGCACCGCGACGACCGTGAGCGCCAGCACGATGATCGGGAACGCCAGCAGGATATCCATGAAGCGCTGGATCGCCATGTCGATGCGGCCGCCGAAATAGGCGGAAACCACGCCGACCACGGCGCCGATTCCGGAACCGAGCAGCGACGACAGGAAGCCGACGGCGAGCGCAGTGCGCGCGCCGTAGATGATGCGGGAAAATACGTCGCGGCCGAAGGCGTCGGTGCCCATCCAGTGATCCCACGAGGGCGGCGCCAGCATCGCGCCATAGTCGAGGTCGAGCGGGTCGTAGGGCGAAACCCAATGCGCGAAGAAGCCTGCAATGAACAGGATGACGATGAAGACGAGCCCGGCGGCGCCGAGCGGCTGCGTGCGAACGAACTGCACTACCGGGTGCCGCCGTTTTCGCACCCTGTAGGTAATTTCCGGACTGGTAGTGACGGCGGCCATCAGCGGTACCGGATGCGTGGATCGAGCGTGGCGTAGAGGAGGTCGACAGCGAAATTCACGAGGATGAAGAACGTCGCGACCAGCATCACGAGCGCCTGCACCATCGTGTAATCCGCGCGAGTGACGGTCTCGACGAACAGCTTGCCGATGCCGTTCAGGTTGAAGACCTGCTCGGTGACGACGAGCCCGCCGATCAGGAACGCGAACTCGAGCCCGATCACCGTCACCACCGGAAGCATGGCGTTGCGCATAGCGTGGCGCGCCACCACGAGCCGCTCGAACACGCCCTTGGCGCGTGCCGTGCGGATATAGTCCTCCTGCAGCACTTCCAGGATCGTCGAGCGCGTCATGCGCGTGGCCACCGCAGAATAGCGATAGCCGACTGCCATGGCCGGCCAAATCAGCTGCGAAAGGTTGTGCCAGGGGTCGACGTAGATCGGGACGAAGGTGAGCGGCGGAATCCAGTTGAACGAATACAGAAGCCCGAGAATGATCAACATGCCGAGCCAGAACGACGGCACGGCGAGGCCCGCGATCGCGAACGCGCGGATCAGGTGGTCGATCCAGGTGTCCTTGTAAAGGGCGGAGATTGTGCCGAGTGGCAGCGCGATCACGACGGCGAGAATCGTCGCCATGATCGCGACCTGAAGCGACAATTGCAGGCGGCTAGCGATTTCGTTGATGACTGGCCGCCCGGTCCACATCGAGGTGCCGAAGTCGCCGATGAAAATACCGATCATCCAGTCGTAGAACTGCCACCACAGCGATTTGTCGAGTCCGAGCCGCGCGCGCTCGATGGCGAGCACTTCGGGACTGACCTGGCCGCCCTCCATCATGAAGCGCAGTTCGACGATGTCGCCCGGCATCGCGCGCAGCAGGAGAAACACGAGCACCGCGACGCCGAGCAGCGTCGGAATCATCAATAGGATACGGTGAATCGTGTAGCGGAGCATCGCGTCGAGCCCAATCGAAGGTCAGCCGGACAAAGCGAACCGGGCGGCCCGAAGGCCGCCCGGGATGTTCCATCACTGATCCAACCAGACGTCCTGGAGGTCCTGGTTTAGATAGTGGCTCGGCGACATGTGCCAGCCCTTGATCTGCTTCCAGTTGATGATGATCCGGTGCCACCAGATCGTCGGGAACGTGTAGGCCTCGGTCAGGGCGTGCTGCTCGAACTGGCGCAGCAGCGCGTAGCGCTTCTTGTTGTCGAGCTCGCCCTTCTGCGCCTCGTACAGCTCGTCGAGCTTACGGTCGTTGTAGCGGCCGTAATTGATCGGCGATTTGTCGGCGGAGATGAACTTGGCGAGTTGCAGGTTCGGGTCGTCGACGGCGTCGCAATTGAAGTCGAGACCGGCGTCGTAGTTCCCGCCGCGCAGATTGGCGATATAGGCTTTGGTTTCGGGCTGGTCGTGCTCGACCTGCACGCCGATCTGCCGCCACTGATCGATCAGGAACACGCCGACCGGCGTATAGGGCATCGGGATGTTGCGGTTGAGGAATTTGAACTTGAGATCCTTGACGCCGGCCTGATCAAGCAGCTTCTTGGCTTCTGCGCGGGCCGCATTGATGTCCTTGCCCCAGCCCGGATACTTGACGAGCTCCGCTTCGCTTGCGGCGAGCTCGTATCCCGGGCGCAGGACGCCGCCGACGTGGCGCACGAGCGCGATCCTGGCCAGCGCCTCGGCGCCCTTCCAGCGATCGATCGCGAGCGACAGCGCCCGGCGCACGCGCGCGTCGTCGAACGGTTTCTTCTCGGTATTAAACGTTACGACCAGGCTGCATATCCACGGGCTTTCGTGAACGACGACCTTGTCGCCGAGCGCCTTTGTCAGCCGTTCGCGATCGGCCGGGGAATGGCCGCGGAACTCGGACAACACCTCGCCGGCCTGAAGCGCATTCACGCGCGCAGCCGTATTGGTGATGAAGATCGCGCGGTAGCCGTCAAGATAGGGCTTGCCCTTCTCGTGGTAGTCGGCGAAGCGCTCGCCGACCCAATGCGAGCCGGCCGCGTGCTCGACGAACTTGAAGGGTCCAGTGCCGAGCACGTTCTTCTCGGGGAATTTCGGATCTTCCTTGAGCTTGGCCGCGCTATAGATGCAGTCCCAAGGCGAGGCAAAGTTCGTGAGCATCGACGCGTTGCGCGCCTTGAGCTTGAAAATGACGGTCTGCGGGTCCGGCGTCTCGATCGAGGCGATGTCCGCGTAGGCGGCCTTGCGGATCGAACGAACGCCCTGCGCCGGATTGGCAATGCGCTCGTAGGTCGCCTTCACGTCGGCCGACGTGGCAGGCGTGCCGTCGTGAAACTTGATGTTCGGCTTCAGCTTGAACGTATAGGTGAGCCCGTCCGGCGAGACGGTCCAGGATTGGGCGAGGTCGCCCTTCACCTTGGGATAGTTCGGCTCGTCAAACTTGAGCAACGTATTATAGTGCGGCCGAACCGGATGGATGAAGGCGAACGAGGTAGCCGCGTGGCAATCGTAGTCCGGCGGCTCGGCGCTGACGGCGAACTTGAGAATGCCGCCCTTCTTCGGCGTCTGAGCGATGGCGTCGGCGGCGGTCCAGCAAAAAGCGAGCGCGACCGTCCCGATCAAGACTAGTTTCGATCCAATCATCAGATTTCCTCCCATGAAGTTCGCGGCCCCGTTCCGGTGATCCGCGTGAACATTGTTATGCTTTGTGACAAGCGACCAAGTGGTCCTTTTTCAGTTCCCGCGGGCGCGGAATCTCACGCCGGCATTGCTCTTCGGCAATGGGACAACGGGTATGGAACACGCAGCCTGTGGGCGGGGTCAAGGGCGAAGGTATCTCGCCGCGCAGCGCGCGTGGGGCGCGGCTGCGCTCGACCCTCGGGTCGGGGATCGGCGCAGCATCGAGGAGCGCCTTGGTGTAGGGGTGCAGCGGCCGCGCATACAGTTCGTCCCGGTCGGCGAGTTCCATAACCCGGCCCAGATACATGACCGCGACGCGATCCGAGATGTGGCGGACCACCGCGAGGTCGTGCGCGATGAAGAGAAAGGTGAGGCCGAGCCGCTCCTGCAACCCTTCCAGGAGATTGATGATCTGACCCTGGATCGACACGTCGAGGGCCGAGACCGGCTCATCGCAGACGATGAAGCGCGGCTCGAGGGCGAGCGCACGCGCGATGCCCACGCGCTGCCGCTGGCCGCCGGACAACTCATGCGGATAGCGTTCGGCCATGTAAGGAAAGAGACCGACCTGGCCGAGGAGTTCGGACACGCGCTCGCTGCGCGACCGGCGATCCGGCATCAGCTTGTAGACGCGCAGCGGCTCGCCGATGATCTCGCCGACGGTCATGCGCGGGTTGAGCGACGAATAGGGATCCTGGAAGATCACCTGGATCTTGCGGCGCAGGTCGCGCAGTTCACGCGCTTTGCTGCGCGTGATGTCGGTGCCTTCGAAGCGGATCGCGCCGCCGGTCGGTTCTTCGAGCTGGAGGATCACCCGGCCGACCGTGGTCTTGCCGCAGCCGGATTCGCCGACGAGGCCGAGCGTCTCGCCGGCGCCAATGTGGAATGAGACGTCGTCGACGGCGCGGACGGTAGCCGTCTTCGCCGAGAGCAGATTGCCGCCGGAGATCTTGACGTGGAAATACTTCTTCAGGCCTTCCACTTCAAGGAGCGGTTTCAATTGGTCCGCTTCCGCAGTAGCGCGCGGCGCGGTGCGCAATGCCGGAATAACGAGCGTTCCCGCGACCAACTCCTCCGCGCGAATGCAAGCGGTGGAGTGCGCGGGCGCGACTTTCCTCAATGAAACCGGCTTTTTGCAGCGCTCGATCCGATGCGGGCAGCGAGGCGCGAAGCGGCAACCGGCGGGCGGCGCGAGCAGATCGGGCGGCAGACCCTCGATGGTTTCTAGCTTGGTGCCGCGGGGCTCGTCGAGGCGCGGTACCGATCGCATCAGTCCGAGCGTGTAGGGATGCGCGGAGTTCAGAAAAATATCGTCGGCGCTTCCCTGCTCGATGATCTTGGCTGCGTACATGACGTTCACGCGGTCGGCGTAGCGCGCGACGATGCCGAGATTGTGGGTGATGATGATGAGCGAGATGCCGAGCCGGCGGGAGAGATCCCTCATCAATTCGAGAATCTGCGCCTGAATCGTAACATCGAGCGCGGTGGTGGGCTCGTCGGCGATGATGAGCTTGGGATTGCAGGCGAGCCCGATCGCGATCATCACGCGCTGACGCATGCCGCCGGAGAACTGGTGCGGGTATTGGTCGAGCCGGCGCCTGGCGTCGGTGATGCCGACAAGCTCCAGAAGTTCGATCGCGCGAGCGCGCGCCTCTTCTTTCTTCATCCCGAGATGGATGAAGAGTGGCTCCATGATCTGCAGGCCGATCGGGAGCACGGGATTGAGCGACGACATCGGCTCCTGGAAGATCATCGAAATGTCGCGCCCGCGCACCTGGCGCATCTCTTCGTCGGAAAGATCGAGTAGGTTGCGACCTTCGAGCAGGATGCGGCCGTGCACGATGCGACCGGCGGGCTTGGCCAAAAGCCGCATGATGGCGAGCGAAGACACCGACTTGCCGCAGCCGGATTCGCCGACAATGGCGACGGTTTCACCGCGTTCGACGGTATATGAGATGCCTTCGACCGCGCGCACAACGCCGCGCGAGGTCACGAAATGGACGTGCAGGTCCTCGACCGATAAAAGCGTCGGCCCGGCTTCCGCCCGAAAATTCCGTTCGAGACGCGCGTCCATTCCCCCGACCTGCGGGTGCTTGGGCACCGCTATCAATTTCGCATTTTCGATGCACTACACGGGCATAAAAGCGCGCCCCTTGGCCGGATACAAGCAAACTCTCGCTGGCAGGCAGGACCGAAATGGGGCTACGTTACGCGGGCGCGAGCCGGCCCGATGGCCGTTTCGCAGCCTCGCTCCATATGCTGACAAGCGGAAAAAACGCCAAGGGAGGACGAACCATGAACCGACATCCGAGCCGCCGCGACATGCTTGCACTCGGCGCCGCGACCACGGTCGCAGCCGCCTTGGGGCCGGCGCGCTATGCGCGTGCGGCCGATTTTTATGCCGGCAAGACCATCGACGTGATCGTGCCGTTTGCGGCCGGCGGCGCCGGAGAAGTGACGACGCGCTTCGTGACGCCGTTTCTTGCGAAGCACATTCCCGGCAATCCAACGTTCAACGTGACGACGATGGCGGGCGGCGGCTCGATTCTCGGCGCCAACCAATTCGAGAAACAGGGCAAGAACGACGGTCTGCTCATTTTGTCGACCACGTCGTCGACGGCGTTTCCGTTCATGTTCAAGCAGCAGGGCGTCGAGTATGACCTCGCCAACAAGCGTATCGGCTATACGATCGCGATCGGCCCGGTGGTCTACGCGTCCCCGTCAACCGGCATCGAGAAGCCCTCCGACCTCCTGAAGCCGAAAGTTCCCCTCGTGTATGGCGGCATCGGCGCCACCGGCAGCGACCTTCCGGTCCTGCTGGCCTTCGAGCTCCTGGGTCTGCCGGTAAAGACCGTGCTCGGCTTCACCGGGCGCGGGCCGGTGCGCCTCGCCTTCGAGCGCGGCGAGACGAATTTCGACTTCCAGTTCACCTCGGTCTATCTCACACAAGTGCGCGCGCTGGTCGACGCGAAGAAGGCGGTTCCGTTATTCAGCGGCGGTTCCGCCGACGACAAGGGCCATTTCACCGCGCGCGATCCGGTGGTGAAGGATCTGCCGTCGGTTTACGAGGTGTACAAGGAACTGAACAAGAAAGAGCCGGGCGGCGCCGTCTGGGGCGCATTCGAGGCCACCTCGGCGCTCACGTTTCAAGCGGGCATCACCGGTTGGATGCCGCAGGGCACGCCGCAGGAGGCGATCGACGCGTTCGCGATCGCCGCCGCCAAGGTCAATGCCGACCCCGACTTCCAGGAGAAGGGCAAGAAGGTCACCGGCGGCTATCCGCTACAGGCAGGCAAGACCGTGGAACCGGGGATCAAGAAGGCGCTCGCTCCAAGCGCCGAGGTCGCCAGCTATCTGCGCGACCTCCTGACCAAGAAATACAACGTGAAGCTCTGATTCAGTGCGGGTGGCGGCGGCCGCCGTCACCCGCTTCACCCTTGAGCGTCGCTTCAATGATTGGTCCGTTCCTTCGAGCCGCGGCCTTCGGCCGTTTCTCGAAATGAGGGAATTTCAGCAGCGCCCTCAAACCAAGAGGACGCCGGAGCCCCAATAATGTGGGAAGAAGCCGGCACAGCGCTGGTTGCGTTCGCCGATCCATATCGCATGTTGATGTTGCTCATCGGCCTTCTCGCCGGCGGCATCATCGGGATGATGCCGGGCCTCGGCGGCATCGGCGCGGTGTCGATCCTGTTGCCGTTCGTACTTACGCTTGATCCGTTCTCGGGACTGGCGGTGCTGCTCGGCGCAACGGGCGTCGTCTACACATCCGATACGATCGCCGCGATCCTGTTCGGCACGCCGACGTCGGCCTCGTCCGGCCCCACGGCGATCGAGGGATTCGCCATGGCGCGGCGCGGCGAGGCCGGACGCGCGCTCGGCGGCGCCTTCCTTGCCTCCATGATCGGCGGGCTTATCGGCGCCGTCGTGCTCACCCTCTCGATCCCGATCGCCGGCCCGCTCGTGCTCGCGCTCGGAACCGGCGAGCTGTTGATGCTCGCGATCGTCGGTCTCGCTTACGCCAGCGGCCTCGTCGGCGATAGCCCGACCAAGGGAATTGTTTCCGCCGCGTTCGGTCTCTTTCTCGGCACTGTCGGAATTGCGCCGTCGGCGCCTGAGCTGCGTTTCACTTTCGGAATTCCGTATCTGCTCGACGGATTCGCACTCACGATCCTCGCGCTCGGCTTGTTCGGCGTGGCCGAGGTGATCGCGATGCTCGGCCAAGGCGGCGCCATCGCGCAGCAGCAATTCAAGCTTTCCGGCTGGGTCGAGGGCGCGCGAGACGTTGTCCGGCAATGGAAAATGGTCGCCATGGGCTCGGTGATCGGCGTGATCTTCGGCGTGATCCCCGCAATCGGCGCTTCCGCCTCGACCTGGATCGCCTATGGCCAGGCGGGATCGACCGCGAAGGACCGTTCTATGATCGGCCGCGGCGACCCGCGCGGCATGCTCGCCGCCGAGGGGGCGAACAACGCGACCATCACCACGGATCTCGTGCCGACGCTGCTGTTCGCCGTGCCCGGCGGGCCGGCGGCGGCGGTCGTTCTCGGCGCGCTGTTTGTCTATGGGTACTATCCCGGCCCGCGTTTCGTGCAGATGAATCTCGACCTCATGTTCCTGATCGTATGGTCGAGCGCGCTCGCAGCGGTGCTCGGCGCGGCGCTCTGTTTCGCGGCCAGTCCGTGGATCGCGCGGCTCACGCGCATCGATTTCGGTCTGGTTGCCGCGCCGCTGATCGCCGTGATCCTGCTCGGCTCGTTCGAAGCAAAGAAGAGCGTGCTCGATTTTGCGACGCTATTCGGCTTCGGCGTGCTCGGCTGGCTGATGAAGCGGGCACAATGGCCACGCGCGCCGCTGCTCGTTGGCTTCGTGCTCGCCGAGCCGATCGAGCGCAATTTCTGGCTCGCCTACCAATTGCACGGCTGGAATTGGCTGAAGAGCCCGATTGTCATCGGTCTCATTATCGTCGTGGCGATCCATATCGCGCTCACGTTTCGGCGCGCGATCGTGACGCGCGAGCCTGCGGCGGCAGCGATTCCGACCGACGCCAGCGGTGCTGCACTCGCCGTTCCGCTAGCGGAACGCATCCGACCCGACATCGGCCTCCTGCTCGCGGCAGGCGCGATGGTCCTGTTCGCCGGAGCGATCGTGTTGAGCTTCAATTTCGCTTTCGACAGCCGTCTCGTGCCGATGCTCGCCGCCATTCCCGGCCTGATCGCCGCTCTTGCCCTCACGGCGACGCGTCTACGCGGAACAGCAGCCCCAACACCTTGGCCGTCGCGCGACGAAACAATGCAGCTCGCATTGCTTGGCGCGGGGATCGCCGCGATCCCGTTCGCGGGATTTCTTCCGGCGGTCGGTGTCTACTTGTCCGTCATGCTTTGGACCCGCACCAACCTCCGGCTGCTGATCGTTCCCTATGTGGCGGCGATCGTCGCGGCGGCCTACGGGCTCTCGAAAGCGTTCAATATCCCCCTGCCCTGACGGCGCCGCCTTTGCGCCACGCTGTTGTCAGGCGTGATAGTTGGGTATAAAACTATCCCGCCACCACGCACAGAGAGCGCTCGGCAAATTAAAATAATAAGGAATTACATACACTTATGGAGACGCCGGTGACAGCCTTGCATGCTTCCCTGGCAGGCGAAACGGCCCCGCCCGCACGGTCGCGCGCGGGCGCTCGCACATCCGTGCCTGCGGATACGATTGACTATGGTCCGCTCGCGAACTGGATCGGCTTTCGCCTGCGGCTCGCGCAGAACGCCTCGTTCCAGGCATTCGCGCGCGAGGCGAGCGGCATCGATCTCAGTCCCGGGCGCTTCGCGACCTTGGTGCTGATCGGGCGGAACCCGGGCATCTCGCAGACGGCGCTCAGCCGCGCCAATGCGCGGGACAAGTCCTCGCTCACGCCAGTGCTCGACGACCTCGTGCGCCGCAAGTTGATCAAACGCATGCGGGCGAAGAACGACCGGCGTAGCTATCAACTGATGCTGACGCCGGCGGGCGAGGCGCTGCTCGCAAAACTCACGGTCTGTGCCGAGCGGCACGACCGCCATATCGATGAGATCATCGGACCGCGCGACCGCGCACGATTCTTGCAAATCCTGAAAAAGCTCGCCGCGGGGTTGCTCGTGAGCGGCAACGGACATTCGCGGTGAGACGTCAGATGCTGGAGCGGCACCATGGCTGAAGTCTCCTTTCACTCGGAAATCCAAAGCCTGCGGCTCGGCGACGGCGAGATCTTCCATGGCGAGGGCATCCTCGGCGTGACCAAGGCGCTCTTGCAGTCGGGCGTCGCATACGTGGGCGGATACCAGGGCGCGCCGGTGACGCATCTCCTCGACGTGCTCGTGCAGTCGGGCGACATATTGGACGAGCTCGGTATCCATCTCGAGACATGTACGAGCGAGGCTGCGGCGGCGGCCATGCTCGGCGCCTCGATCAACTATCCGCTGCGCGGCGCCGTCACCTGGAAGTCGATCGTCGGCACGAACGTCGCGGCGGACGCGCTCTCGAATCTGGCGTCGGCCGGCGTCATCGGCGGCGCCCTGATCATCGTCGGCGAGGACTACGGCGAAGGCGCGAGCGTTATCCAGGAGCGCACGCACGCGATGGCGCTGAAGTCGTCGCTGTGGCTGCTCGATCCGCGGCCGGAGCTGCCCAGCATCGTGCGCATGGTGGAAAAGGGGTTCGAGCTTTCGGAGGCGTCGAACACGCCGGTGATCCTGGAACTGCGCGTGCGTGCCTGCCACGTGTTCGGCGCGTTCGAGGCGAAAGACAATGTCGCCCCGCGCTTCTCGGCGAAGAACCGTCTCGCGCCCGCGAAATTCAATTACGACCGGCTCTCGCATCCGCCGGTGATCTTCCCGCAGGAAATCGCGAAATTCGAAAAGCGGCTGCCGCTCGCGCGGAAATTCATCCTGGAGCACAAGCTCAACGAGCGGCTCGGGCCGGAGCACGGCGATCTCGGCCTCATCGTGCAGGGCGGGCTGTTCAACGCGCTCAATTCGCGGCTCGCGCTTGCAGGCTTGAGCGACGTCTATGGCGGCGTCCAAACCCCGACGCTCGTCCTCAACGTGACACACCCGCTGGTGCCCGAGGAAATTACCGGCTTCTGCGCGGGCAAGCGCGCGGTGCTCCTCATCGAAGAGGGCTCGCCGGATTTCCTCGAACAGGCCATCTCGCAAATGCTGCGCAAGGCCGACCTCAATACGAAGCTGCACGGCAAGGATTTCCTGGCGATGGCGGGCGAATACACACCGCTCGTGCTGGGCCGCGGACTCTCGCAATTCCTCGCGGCCTACGGAAAGAAGAACGAGACGCTTGAATCCTGGGTCGGCAGCGTCGATGCGCGCAAGGCTGAGGTGACGAAGACGCTTTCGACTGCGCTGCCGCCGCGGCCGCCCACCTTCTGCACCGGGTGCCCGGAGCGGCCAGTGTTCTCGGCTATGAAAATTCTCAAGAAAGAAATGGGGCCGGTGCATGTAGCGGTCGATATTGGCTGCCATGCCCTCGCGACCTTCCCGCCGTTCAGCCAGGGCAATTCCATTCTCGGCTACGGCATGTCGCTCGCGTCGGCCGCGGCGGTGTCGGGCACTCAGGAAAACCGGCCGGTCTCGATCATGGGCGACGGCGGCTTCTGGCACAACGGAATGCTCACAGGCGTTGCAGGTGCCGTGCTCAACAAGGACGACTCCGTCCTGATCGTAATGAACAACGGCTATTCGAGCGCGACCGGGCAGCAGGATTTGCCGTCGAGCGCGCCGGAGGACGATGGCCGCGGCCGCGGCGTCGACATCGAGGCCGCGGTGAAGGCGATCGGCGTGAACTGGATCAAACGCGTGCGCACCTATGGCGTTGCAAACGTAGTGAACACTCTGCGCGAGGCGCTCAACACGCCGGAAGAAGGACTGAAGGTGATCATCGCCGACGGCGAGTGTCAGCTCGCGCGGCAGCGGCGCATCAAGCCAGAGAGGGCGCGGCTCTCGGCGGCCGGCAAGCGCGTGGAGCGGCAGCGCTTCTGGGTCGATCCGGACGTATGTACCGGAGATCATTCGTGTATTCGTCTCTCCGGTTGCCCGTCGCTCACGGTGAAGCCGAACGAGGACCCGTTGCGAACTGACCCGGTCGCGCACGTCAACAACGACTGTGTGGGGTGTGGGCTGTGCGGCGAGGTGAGCCACGCGGCGCAGTTGTGTCCGTCGTTCGCCGAGATCAACGTCATCGAAAATCCTTCGCCATGGGATCGCATGCGCCACAAGGTTTCTACCACGCTGATCCGGTGGTTCGGCGGCGCGCGCGACGAGGCCCCTGCCCCCAGCATGGTTCCGGCGGAGTAGTCCATGAGCGACGCAAAACCCATTCGCCTGCTCATCGCCGCGCTCGGCGGCGAAGGTGGCGGCGTGCTCGCGGGCTGGATCTCGAACGCCGCGATCGCGAGCGGCCATTTCGGTCAGCGCACGTCGATCCCCGGCGTGGCGCAACGCACCGGCGCTACCACCTATTATCTGGAAATCTTGCCGCGCGCCGAGGAAACGGACGGGAAGCGTGGACCCGTCCTCGCGCTCAACGCCGCGCCCGGCGAAGTGGACGTGATGGTGGCGAGCGAGTTGCTCGAGGCCATACGCGCGATTCAGGCGGGCTACGTGAGCCCGGACCGCACGATGCTGATCGCCTCCACCGGCCGCGTCTATACGGTCGACGAGAAATCGGCGATGGGCGACGGGCGGCTCGACGTCGAGCGCATGGAGAGCGTCGCGAAAAAATTCGCAAAGCGGGCGCTGCTCGCGAATTTCGCCGCGGCTGCCGCCGGCGCGAAGAGCCAATTGAATGCGGCGCTGCTCGGCGCGATCGCCGGCAGCGGCGTCCTGCCGATTTCGGTCGAGGCCTTCCGTGCGGCGATCCAGAGCGAAGGCAAGGCGGTCGAGGCCAATCTGCGCGGCTTCGAAGCCGGCTTGAATCTCGCCGCGAGCGGCGGAAAAAACACCGCCGCCGAGCAAGGGGAGGCAGCGCCTTCCTCGGCCAAGGCCGAGAGCGACACGGAGCTCGAAACACGCGCGAAGCAGGCGCTGCCCGTGGTGGCGGCCGGGATCGCGACCGAGGGCGTGCGGCGCCTCGTCGATTACCAGGGCCCCGAATACGCAGCACTCTATCTCGACCGTCTCGGCCGGTTCGCCAAGCCAGGCGCCGACGGCCGGCTGATCCGCGAGCTCGCGCGGCATCTTGCGGTACGCATGAGCTTCGAGGACACGATCCGGGTAGCGCAACTGAAGATCAAGGAAGGCCGCGTCGTCCGCTTGCGCAGCGAGTCGAAGGTTCGCGATCAGGACATCATCGACGTGACAGAGTTCCTGAAGCCGGGCCCGGAGGAAATCTTCTCGCTGCTGCCGCCGCGGCTCGGCCGCGGCGTGTTGCGGCTCGTCGACCGGCTCGGCTGGAGCGAGAAGTCCTTTCCTATGAAAGTCCGCACCACGCGCTTCGGCGGATTCCTGCGACTCAAGCTCCTCAGCATGCTGCGCGGCTGGCGGCCGCGTACGCTGCGTTACGCGGAGGAGCAAGCCTGGATCGAGCAATGGCTCGACCTCGTCGAGCGCGCGCTCGCGGTCGACGTCGACGTCGCACGCGAAGTCGCGGAGACAGCGCGCCTCGTGAAGGGCTATGGCGAGACGTACAAGCGCGGCCACGCCAACTGGAACCGAATCGTCAGGGAAATCGTCGAGCCGTTCCTCGCCGGCGAGTTGCCGGTGGCGCAGTTCGCGGACGCGGTGTTGCAGTCGCGACTTGCGGCGCTCGCAGACCCGGACGGCGTGCGACTCGGCGATGTGATCGACTCCGTGCGCGCGTTGCCGGCCGAGCGGCGCATCGCGGCCGAGTGAGGACGATGAGCAAGCCGAAAATCGTTCCTGAGCCCGAGGACGAATACCTGCTGCGTCCCGATCCCGCGGACCCGCGGCTCAGCGAGCGAGTCTCCGGCGTCGATCAGACCGGCGCCGGGATCGACACCGCCGTCGTCGTCGAGCGACCGCTCACGATTTTCCTGAACCGGCAGGAGATCGTGACGGCGATGACCATCGGCGACTATCCGGAATATCTCGCCCTCGGATTTCTGTTGAATCAGAATATGTTACGGCCGGACGACGTGGTCACTGCGGTCGAATATGACGACGATCTAGAAGTGGTCGTGGTCCGCACCAAGCGCGCGACGAATTACGAGAAGAAACTGAAGAAGAAAGTGCAGACGTCGGGCTGCGCGCAGGGCACCGTGTTCGGCGATCTCATGGAAGCGATCGACAACGCGAAGCTGCCGAAGGCGAAGCTCCGCACCTCGTGGCTCTACGCGCTCACCAACAAGATCAACACGACGCCCTCGCTCTATCTCGAGGCCGGCGCGATCCACGGCTGCGTGCTCTGCCAGGAGGACCGGCCGCTCGTCTATATGGAGGACGTGGGCCGGCACAATGCGGTCGACAAGATCGCGGGCTGGATGTTCAGGAACAAGGTGAAGCCCGGCGACAAGATATTCTACACGACCGGCCGTCTCACCTCGGAGATGGTGATAAAGACCGTGCGCATGGGAATTCCGATCCTCGTGTCACGTTCGGGCTTCACCGCTTGGGGCGTCGAGCTCGCGAAGAAGGCGGGGCTCACGCTGATCGGCCGCGCGCGCGGCAAACGCTTCGTCGCTCTCTCGGGTGACGACCGGATCGTGTACGACCAGGACCTTCGCTACGTCGAAGACGAGAGCGCGAAGCACCGGCGCAAAGCCGCGGTGCATGAGGATTGAGTTTGACGGGCGGACTAAATTTATCGTCATGGCCGGGCTGGTCCCGGCCATCCACGTTTTTAGAGTGGCGATCTTGTTAAGACGTGGATGCCCGGCACAGGGTTTACACTCGCGCCGGCCAGGCCGGACCCGCGTGCCGGGCATGACGCCGAGGAAGACCTTGGGCTCATCGAGCAACAGCTATTCCCCTACCCTCGGCCTCGTGCTCGCGGGCGGCCTCGCGCGGCGCATGGGCGGCGGCGATAAGGCCTTATTGAAGATCGGGGGAGAAACCATCCTGGACCGCGTGCTCGCGCGGCTGAAGCCGCAATGCACCGGCGTCATCCTCAATGCGAACGGGGATCCCGCGCGCTTCGCCCACTTCGGGCTCCCGGTCGTCCCCGACGACATTCCGGATTTCGCCGGGCCGCTCGCCGGCATTCTCGCCGGCCTCGACTGGGCGGCCGCGAATGCGTCGGTCGAATGGATCGCGAGCGTGCCGGGCGACTGCCCGTTCGCGCCGCACGATCTCGTGGCGCGGCTGCACGCGGCCCGGGTTGAGGCCGGCACGCCCCTCGCCTGCGCGAAGTCGGGCGACTGGCGGCATCCCGTCGCCGGGCTCTGGCCGGTGCGGCTCCGCGGCGACCTACGGCGAGCGCTGATCGACGAGGACCTGCACAAGATCGAGGTCTGGACCGGCCGCCACGGAGTCGCCATCGCAGAATGGCCGGATCAGCCGATCGACCCCTTTTTCAACGTCAATCGGCCCGAGGATCTGGCTGCGGCAAAGCGGACGGCGTCGCAACACCCAGGCGCATGAATGCTTGATTCATGCGGGTTTCGGCGCATAATGCGACAAAATACACCGATGCTTGGGGAGGGGAAGGCAATGAAAGTATTTCTTGCTTCGTGCGCGGTCGCGATCGTTCTCGCCGTCGGCGCCGTGTTCGTGTTGAACGGCCTGCAGACGCCCGCCTCCGTCGCCTTTACTGCGCCCTCGAGCGTGCGGCTCTGATCAAGACCGGCCTCTGCGTCCTTCAGCCGACCAGCGCCGCGTAAGAAAGAAAGCCGACGGTCGAACCCGGCTCGACCTCGAGGCGGTCTTCCGGCAATTCGGCAAGTCCGTCCGTTTCCGTCAATGACGTGATCACGCCCGCACCCTCTTGCGGGTGCTTGACCGCCTCGATCATCCCGTCGGGCGCACGCCGCAGGCCGACACGCACATATTCGCGGCGGCCTTTCTTCTTGCGATATTTGAAAGCTGCACGCACCGGCAGCGCCGCGAGCGGTGCCGCGTCCGCGCCCGCAAGCCGCAGAAGCAACGGCCGCACGACGTGCACGAAAGTGACGAAGACAGCGACTGGATTGCCCGGCAATCCGGCGAAGGCCGTGCCGCGCACGACGCCCATTGCCACCGGCCTGCCCGGCTTGATCGCGAGGCGCCACAGAACGAGTTTGCCGACTTTTTCGACGGCCGCCTTCACGTGATCGGCTTCGCCGGTCGAGACCCCGCCTGACGTGAGCACGAGATCGTGGTTCGCGGCCGCAGCGTCGATCGCGGGCGCGAGCACCGCGGGATCGTCCTTGAGGATGCCGAGATCGTGGGCTTCCGCGCCCATCTCGCGCAGGAGAGCGAGCAGCAGAAACCGGTTCGCGTCATAAAGCGAAGCCGCGCCGAGCGGTTGGCCCGGCTCGACGATCTCGTCGCCGGTGGAAAATACCGCGACGCGCGGGCGGCGGCGCACTTCGAGATGCGTGAGGCCGATCGCGGCGGCGAGCGCCACGTCCTGCGGCCCGAGCCTGCGGCCCGTGGGCAACGCGACCGCGCCCTCTCTCAGATCCTCGCCGGCGAGACGGCGGTTTGCGCCGAGTTTCAGGCCCGCCGGAACCACGACCGCGTCGCCTTCTGCGCGGACGTCCTCCTGCATGAAGACCGTGTCGGCACCCGCGGGCATCGCCGCGCCGGTGAAAATGCGGATCGCCTCGCCTGCCCCAACCGCCGCCGCGGTGCGGTTCCCCGCCTGGAGACGTCCGGCGAGCTTGAGCAGCGTCTCGCCGTCCGCAGCGATGTCGGCGTGGCGAACGGCGTAGCCGTCGACCGCCGAATTATCGAACGGCGGCAATGCGATCTTCGACTTCACGCCGCGCGCGATCACGCGGCCCACCGCATCGGCGAGCGCGACCGTCTCGATTTCCACAACCGGCGGCACATGCTCGGCCATCATGCGCCCCGCCTCCTCGACCGGCAGGAGCGCACCGCCGAAGGCGAAACAATCGTCGGAGAGCTGTGCCATCAGACCTGCTCCGTCTCGGCCCCGAGCCGGTCCACCGGCACCGACTCGATCATCAGCACGTCGGCGATCTTCTCGGCGTCCGCGAGATCGAGCACTGGAACGCGCGCGCCGGGCACCGGCGCGTCCGACGCCACCGCCACGATCCAGTCGTCGTCGGGATGCAGGAGCGGCTTGCCGACGTCCGCGCGATAGACTTCGAGCTTGGGATGCGGGTGGCGCTTGTAGCCCTCGACGATCACGAGATCGACGGGCGCGAGGCGCGCGAGAACGTCGGCGAGCTGCGGCTCCTCCTCGCCGCGCAGCTCGTGGATATGCGCCCAGCGCCGGGCGGAGGCGACGAAAACCTCGCTGGCGCCCGCGGTGCGGTGCGTGTGCGAATCCTTGCCGGGAATGTCGACGTCGAAGCCGTGGTGCGCGTGCTTGACGGTCGAGACGCGCAAGCCTCGCCCAGTCAGCACGGGGATCACCCGGGCGACGAGCGTGGTCTTTCCGGAGCCGCTCCAGCCGGCGAGGCCGATGATGCGCATGGCCCCCTTATAGCAAAGCGCCCGGCGCGTTGGCGCCGGGCGCGAAATCGTCGCAAACGGGGCGTCAGGTCCGGGCGGCTGCCGGCCTGCGGGCGCCGGAATGGGCAACTCCCGCCCGCTCCAATTCCTCGTCGACCCAGAGCTTGTGATGCTCCTCGGCCCAGTTCAGGTCGACCTCGCCGGTGCCCATGGCCTCGAAGGCACCCTCCATGCCGAGAGTGCCGATATAGATGTGGGCGAGCATCGCAGCGATGAGAAGCACGCCCACGAGACCGTGAATGACCGCGGCGAGCTGCATGCCTTCGATGCTCGTTCCGTAGAACGGGAACATCAGAAGATAACCGCTGATCGCGACCGCGCCGCCGCCAAGCACGACGACCCAATAGACGATCTTCTGGCCGGCGTTGAAGCGCTTGGCTGGCGGGTGTTTGTCGCCGATGATGCCGCCGCCCTCCCGGAGCCAACGCACGTCGACGCTGCCCGGGATGTTGTCCTTGATCCATAACAGGAAGATGAGGACGACGCCGATCGCGAACGGGAAGCTCAGATAGTTGTGCGCATACTTCGCCCATTGCGAAAACGTGCCAAACGCCTCGGGGCTGATGAGCGGCAGCAGCAGCGACTTGCCGAACGTGATGTTCACACCGGAAATCGCGAGGATGACGAAGGTGCTCGCCGTGAGCCAATGCGTGAAACGCTCCAGCCCGTTGAAGCGTGTAATGGTGCGCCCCGAACGGCCGCGCGAAATCTTGATCATGCCGCGCATCGTGTAGAAGACGATGAGGAGTGCGAGCATGCCGACGATGGCAATGCCGCCGATCCAGTGCAGCGTGCCCTGGTTGAACGCACGCCAATCCTGCCCGGCCGGCTGAATCAGTACTCCCGACTTCTGATCCGGAATGGAAACGCGGCCGTCGAGCTGGCGGAGCTGCTGGAACAGCTGCTCTTCCTTGACCGATTGCGCGGTCGGATTGACCGGGCTCGGCTGCTGCGCGCTCAAGGGCGCGGCCACTGCAATAGCTACGAGGAGCACCAGCGCTCCGGCGATGTATCGGACACGCGCGAGAAATTTCGCCATGCCATCCTCCCCTAATCTCTAAATTCGGCTTGCGGAAACGACACGCGGCGGGTTTGCCCGCCGCGTGCCGCATTCCGGTTTCAGGTGGCGATCGTTTCGCGATAGGCGGTCTTCCAGCCCCACGCGCCGGAGCCGTAGCCGCGCTTGGCGACGCGCTCCTTATAGATGCTGGCGATGATGTCTCCGTCTCCCGCGAGGAGCGACTTCGTGGAGCACATCTCGGCACAGAGCGGGAGCTTGCCTTCGGCCAGACGGTTGGTGCCGTACTGGGCGTATTCGACCGCGGTGTTGTCCGCTTCCGGGCCGCCGGCGCAGAAGGTGCACTTGTCCATCTTGCCGCGCGAACCGAAATTACCCACTCGCGGATATTGCGGCGCGCCGAACGGGCACGCGTAGAAGCAATAGCCGCAGCCGATGCAGATGTCCTTGGAGTGCAGGACCACGCCGTCGGCGGTGGTGTAGAAGCAATTCACCGGACACACCGCCGCGCAGGGCGCGTCGGTGCAATGCATGCAGGCCATGGAGATCGAGCGCTCGCCCGGCTTGCCGTCATTGATGGTGACGACGCGCCGCCGGTTGATGCCCCACGGCACGTCATGCTCGTTCTTGCAGGCGGTGACGCAAGCGTTGCATTCGATGCAACGGTCGGCGTCACAAAGGAATTTCATTCTAGCCATGATGACGCCTCCTTACGCCGCCCTGACGTTGCAAAGGGTGGCTTTGGGTTCCTGCATGCCGGTCACCGGGTCGAAGCCGTAAGTGGTGGCCGTGTTCGCGCTCTCGCCGAGCACGATCGGATCGGTGCCGGGCGGGTACTTGGAGCGCTGATCGACGCTCTGGAACCAGCCGGCGAAGTGGAAGGGCATCCATGCCGTGCCCTTGCCGACGCGCTCGGTCACGAGCGCCTTCACGCGCAGCGCCTTGCCGGACGCCATTTCGGGTCCCATGACAAGGACCCACTGGCCGTCGGTGATGCCGCGCTCGGCCGCGTCTGCAGGATTGATCTCGACGAAGCTGTCCTGCTGCAACTCGGCGAGCCACTTGTTGGAGCGGGTCTCTTCGCCGCCGCCTTCGTACTCGGTCAGACGGCCGGAGGTGAAGACGAGCGGGAATTGCTTGGCGATTCCCTTGTCCACCGCCGCCTTCTGCACCGAGAAGCCGATGTTTGGCACACGGAACTGGGCCTGCGCGTCGGGCAGCGTCGGATACTTGGCGACCAAGTCCGGCCGCGGCGTGTAGATCGGCTCGCGATGGACCGGAATTGCGTCCGGTAGCCCGAACGCGTTAGCCCGGGCCTTGCCGTTGCCGTAGTGGATCACACCGTGCTCCAGACAAACGCGCTGGATGCCGCCTGAAAGATCGATCGCCCAGCTGACCGCATCCGGATTGGCCGGATTGATGCGCTGGATCGTCGCGAGCTCTTCGGCTGTGAGGTCACCGTCCCAGCCGAGCTTTTTGAGCACCCCGTAATTGAATTCGGGGTAGCCGTCCTTGAGCTCGGAGCCCAGGGAATAAGAGCCGTCGGCGAGCAGGCTGACCTTGCGGGTCGTGCCGTCGGGCAGCTTCTCCTCGCGCTCCACGCCAAAGCGGGCGCGGAACGTGCCGCCGCCGTCCTTGACGTGCAGGTGGGTGTTGTAGAGCTGGTGCGTGCCGGGATGGCGGATCGCCGGCGTGCCCCAGCACGGCCACGGCAGACCGTAGTAGTCGCCGCCGACCTCCGGTGCGTCCTTGGGTGCCCGCAGCGTCACCATGTCGAACTTGTCCTGGTTCCGCATGTGCGCCTTGAGGCGCTCCGGCGACTGGCCGCAATAGCCAGTGGAGAAGCCGCCGCGATTGATTTCGCGGAGCACGTCCTCGGCCACCGGCACGTTGTTCTCGACCTTGATGTTCTTGAACATCCGGTCGGCGAAGCCGAGCTTCTTGGCGAGAAGATAGAACACTTCGTAGTCGGTCTTCGACTCGAAGATCGGATTGACGACCTTCTCGTACCACTGAATCGACCGGTTCGAGGCCGTCCGCGAACCCGCGCACTCGAACTGGGTGCAGATCGGGAGCAAGTAGGTGTCGTTCTTGCGTTCCGAAAGCACCGCCCAGGTGGTCGGATGCGGGTCGGCGACCACGAGCAGATCGAGCTTCTCGAGGCCTTCCGCCGCCTTCGGCATGCGGACGACGGTATTGCCGCCGTGCCCAAACACCATCATCGCTTTCAGATTGTCCTTCTGAGCGACTTGATCCTTGGGCAACATGGCCGCGTCGAACCAGCGGGTCGACGGAATGCCGGCGGTGCCCATCATCTTCGGATCCGCAAAACGATCGCGCATCCATTCGAAGTCGGTTTCCCAGACGCGGCACCAGTGCCGCCAGGCGCCTTCGACGAGGCCGTAATAGAGCGGCAGCGTCACGATATCGAGACCGAGGTCGGTCGCGCCCTGCACGTTGCAATGGCCGCGGAAGATGTTAGCCCCATTGCCGAAACCGCCGACGTTGCCGGTGGCAAGCAGCGCGATGCAGCTGGCGCGAACATTCGCCGTACCGAATGAGAACTGGGTCTGACCCATTGCCCAGATAATCGTCGAGGGCTTCTCCTTGGCGAACTTCTCGGCGATGCGCTTGAGCTGCTCGCCGGGAATGCCGGTGACCCGCTCGACCTCGTCCGGGGTCCACTTGGCGATCTCCTTACGGACGTCGTCCATGCCATAGACACGCTGCTTGATGAACTCCTTATCCTCCCAGCCGTTCTCGAAGATGTGCCAGAGCATGCCGTAGATGGTCGGGATGTGCGTTCCCGGGCGCACACGGATATATTCCGTCGCATGCGCGGCAGTGCGCGACATGCGCGGATCGAAGACGATGAAGTTCGCCCGATTCAATTCCTTGCCTTCCAACAGATGCTGCAACGACACCGGATGAGCCTCAGCCGGATTGCCACCCATGAACACAAGGGTCTTGGATTTCCGGATGTCGTTGTAGCTGTTGGTCATGGCGCCGTAGCCCCAGGTATTGGCGACGCCGGCGACCGTGGTCGAATGGCAGATACGCGCCTGATGGTCGACGTTGTTCGTTCCCCAATAGGCCGCGAACTTGCGGTTCAGATACGCGCCTTCGTTGGAGAATTTCGCCGAACCGAGCCAGTAGACCGAATCCGGCCCGGACTTCTCGCGGATTGCCATCATCTTGTCGCCGATCTCGTTGATCGCCTGGTCCCAGGAAATCTTGGTCCACTGACCATTGACCATCTTGATCGGATATTTCAGGCGGCGATCGCCATGCACGAGCTCGCGCACGGATGCGCCCTTGACGCAGTGGGAGCCGCGATTGATCGGGCTGTCCCAGCCGGGCTCCTGGCCGATCCACACGCCGTTCGCCACCTCGGCAACGACGGTGCAGCCGACCGAGCAGTGCGTGCAAATCGCCTTGGTGGTCGTCACCTTGGCGCCCGGCGCCGCAGGCGGACCGGCCTCGGCCTTGCGTACCGCACCGAGCGGAAGGGAACCCAGCGCGGCCAGACCGCCCGCCGCGATACCGGAACGGCGCAGGAACGTGCGGCGATCGAGACCGCCGCCGGATTTTTGGGTGAGCGCAGCGGCCAGCATGCCGCGGCGTGCTTCGCGTTCAGTTCTCTTGATCAGCACGGGCGCCTCCCTCAGCTCGGATATTTGTTGACGCGATAGAAGGTCTTCACGTGATCGGTCTCCCGATAGCGTGCCTTCTTCTTGTCCGCGTCGGTTTCGGCCGCTGCGGCCTCGGTCGCGAGCGGTACCGCGGCCGTCGCCGCCAGACCCGCACCTGCACCGAGGGTGCGAAGGAATTCACGACGGCCCACCGTCGCCTTGTCATTCCGTTTCATGGCCGTATCCCTCCGTAATTTCCCAAACCCTAGAAACTCGCTTTCCCCTCGCCGCATCATGACGGCAAAGCGAAGGCCTCCATTTCGATATCGACGAACAAACGTCCGAGCGTGCCGACTTGGCGGTAGAAGCTCGCCGTCTCGGCCTGCTCAAGATCCGCGAAGAAGCGTCCGACCCACGGACGCATGTGCTTATCGAAGAATTCGCGATCGGCATCCGGGCCCGCGGGAAACTTGCCGTTGATCAGTCCGGCCATCACTTCGCACAGGATCGCGACGTGATCTTCCGGCTCGGCAATTCCCTGCGCGCGCTCGACGCCGAGCTGGTTCAAGTCCTGCCGCAGACGCGCGAGCGGCCGCTCATGCAGGAAGCCGGTCAGATAATAGGAGCCATAGGGCAGCAACTCGCCACGGCCGAGGCCGATGAACAGATTGAAATACTCGCGCTCGACCTTATCCGCATCCGCGGTCGTGTCGCTCGCGGCCTCAGCGAGCGCGGTGTGGGCGACGCCGAGCGGCGTCGCGTCGCCGCGCAATTGAGCCAAACGACCCAGGAGATCTGCATCCGGTGCGCGGCCGAGCAAAGCGGCAAGCAATGCATATTCCTGGGCGCGGGCGGAATCGACTTCGCTGATGTCACCGGCCAATTTTTTTCTCTCGCCATAAAGGTCCGGGCGAAGCACGATACGCTCGATGCCGGTTGCCGCCTCGACCTCGAGCACCCGCTCCGCGGGAACCCGATTCCAGTTGGAAACCGAGGGCTGCGAAATGCCGATTCGGCGGGCGAGTTCGCTCACCCCGCCTACTGCGCGAATGGCCTCGTGCAATCCGTGATCTCGCATCGGACTCTGTTCGAAACCAATCCAAAGTACCGTTGTTCAGAGATGTTCTGAAAAGCCTAACCCTTAAGCACTCTGAGTCAATAGTTTCGGGCTATGGCCGGCGAATTTAGCGCGGCACGGCGCGGCCGTGAGTCAGCCGTGCGGGATGACGAACTTCGTCTTGCGACGCACCATCTTGCTGCGCCGCAGCATCGTCCTGTCTACGCTCGGCAATCTCGCGCGGTGATGCAGACCCAATTTCCGAACGCGATACTTGTGGGGCGTCGCTCATCGCGGACTCATTCACAATGCGGTGAGAGGAAGATTCCGCCGCAGGCAATTCGGCCCGCGCCTCGGCCGCCTGCTCTTCGTCACGCTTTTCGGCGACAGTCGGCTCCGCCGGCAATTCGGCGGCCGGCCGGTCGCCGAAAATTTCCGCGACCATGCGTGCGACGTCGCCGGTCGGCGGCGACAGATCGAATCCCGGTACGCCCGGCGCGGTGAAGTCCCATTGGTTTTCCGCCATCTCGATGAAGTCGCGAATCTTCGGATCGATGACCCAGGCGCGGCGGAGCGCGGCGCGCGTGAGCGCGGGCGGCACGCCGGGGGCGAGAAAAAGTCGGATGTCGGTTTCCGCCGTGATCGACTCGATCGACGGCAGTTTCGACAAGTCGAACGCGGGCTCTGCCGCTTCGTCCTTCTTCTCCGTCGCTTCCGCGGAGGTCGCAAAAGCCTTGTCTTGCTCTCCAACTTCAGATGCATCCGCGCGAACGGACTCCTCCGAATTCGCCGCTTCCGGACGATCGGGTTTGGCGTCGGCGGAATTGCGCTTGCGGCGCGACCAGCGCGAAAGGAAACCTTCGGGGTCGTTCATCGGCGGTCCTTGCGCAACGGCGGCTCACGCGCAAGCGCCTCGGGATCGGCTTCCTGGCGCTTGCGCTTGAAGAACACCCGCTCAACGTGGTGTTCGGTCACGAACCGCGCAACCATGTCGGCGATTTCGTCGGGCATGGGCACGGTATCGACGAGATCGACACCGGTTTCGGTCAGCGCTTCCCCTTCCGCGGAGTCCGCGGTGACCGAGAGCAGCGAATATGGCGGCTCGCCGCCGGTCGGCCGCAGCGCGACCCAAAGCAACGGCGAATTCGATTGCAGATTGTCGCGATACTGCGTCGTGTCCGAGGGATAGAGTTCGACGTCCGCGGCACCCACATAGTACGTAGCCCGCTCGCCGTCGTCGGACAGCTTGGTCCAGGGCTCGGTGTCGGGCACGCCGGGAAGCACGGTGACCGGACGCCAGATGTAATCGATCCACTGGCTCGCCGCGCGCGTCCGCTCGACGACGACGCCCACGGAAAAGCTCTTCAGCGGCTTCACAATGCTCAACTGACTGCCTCCAGATGGCGCACCGGAAGCCCGGTCACCAGGTTCTGCGGCTTCATGCGCAGGACCTTATCCTGGGTCGTGGCGAGAATGAGATAAACCGGCTCGCCCTTGACCGCCTCGGCGGCCACCGCGGGATCGCGGAATTTCAGGCGATAAAGCGCGGCCACGCGGGCGCCAGTGGCATCATCGAGCGATTCACCGTTCCAGAGGAGATCGCCGATCCTGGTGCCCTCGGCGTCGAGGCCGACGTACCAGGTGAGATTGACGTTCTGCACTTCGGTGAGCGGCTCCGCCTCGACCTCGACGTTCAGGAGATGCCCGACCCAGCGCTCGATCACCCGGGCGAGCGCATGATGCCCGCGGCGGCCGGCGGTCAGATCGAGCGCCATATCGTGGCGGTCGCTGCGCTCGAAATAGGTCTCGACGTTCTCATCGACCAAGACGTCTATGTCGGCGGAAACCTCGATGCCGAGCATACCGACGAGCGGGGAAACCTGGGCGGGATTGTCGCCCGCGATCACTTCTTCGTCGGCGGCGAGCAGCGCGCCTTCGTGCACGGTGATCCTCTGCGGCCGGAAGAACATCTCGGCGGCGCGCAGGATCCACGGGTCCTCGCATTCATCGAGGACGTTGCGCAGGATCACGTGCACGAGCTGATTGATGAAGATCGGCGGCGTGGCGCCGATGCCGCCGCGTACGAGCGCGAGATAAGCGGCCTCGATCGTGGGATGGCGCAGGAGACGATCGCGGAAGGCGATCATCATTGTCCAGTTCTCGCGTGCATCGGGATCGGCGATCGCCGCGATCTCTCCAGCATCAACGGGGCGTTGCGGATCGGCCATGAGGGCGGCGTGGAGCGACTTCTCGACGACGCAGGCATCGGGCGGCGGTGCAAGCTCCGGACGCGCGAGATAGACTTTCAGGAACTCGTCGGTGACCACGAGCCCGCCGCCCTCGTCGCGGTCGAGGAGGTGGTGGCCGCAGGAGAGCCAGAAGTCCTTCATTTCCTATTCTCTTTTGCGAGCCCGGCGAGATCGACCTGTTCCGCCGGCGATTCATCGCCCTCCACTTCCAGGAAGGCAAAGGCGCGGAGCGGCTTCGCTCCGCCGCGCGCGCGCAGCGTGCGAAAGGCCTCGCGGATCGCGCCGTCCTCGACGGTGCGGTGGACGGCGACGAGGGTGTCGGCCGGGTGATCGCAGAGCGAGGCGGCGAAGGTCACCTCTTCGTCGGCCGCCTTGCGTGCCGTCTCGAGATCGGGCGCGCCGAAGCGCTCGACGAGCCGCTCTGCGAGTGCGTCGACGAGGACCGCGCGATCCGCATCCTTCGCTTCCACGATCTGCACCAGTGTCGACCAGCCGAGCGAGTCGACCCCGAGGAACCCGGAGCGAAACGACGTGCGCGGCTTACCCGCGAGTTGTGCTGGATCGCTGTCCCAAAAGACGAACGCACCGGAGACGGCCCATTCGCCCGGCTCCGCCGCCCGCTCAAACACGAAGGTGTCGGATGGGTCGAGCCGGATCGTGCGCAGAAGCTTCATAGCTTCAGTCCACGCGACTCGGCGTCGTACCAGGCGAGCTGCTTGAGCGCGGGCACCAGTTTCTTCTTCTCGGTGTCGAGCTTGCCCTTGCGGCGCGCGAGGAGGTCGCCGACGCCGTCAATCGAGCGCTCGACCGGCTCGTCCGCGCCGACACGCCGCAAATAATGCTCGGCGATCGGGCGGAAGCCGTCCTGCTGCCACATGTCGGTCCAGACCATCAGGTGGCGCGCGAAGGTTTCGATTAGGCGGCCGGAGCCGAGTTCGTCGAAGCCCTCATCCTCGAGTGCCGCGGCATCGGGACGCGAGCCCGGCTCGCCCACGCCCATGATCGCCGTACGGACCATGGCGCCGAACACGAGCCAAGCCGGGGGTTCCTTCTCGTCGGCATTCTTCGGCCAGCCGAGCCGCGTTCCGGCGACAAGTCCGCCGTCAACCAGGATCGCATCCGGCCATACGAACTGGATCAACTTCTCGGGAGGCGCGTGCACGGCGAGCGCGTCATAGAGCGCACAAAGCGCGAGATAGTGCGAGCGGCGCGCCGCGGCGAGCGGTTCCTCGGGTTCCAGCACCACCGCGAACTCTACGATGTCGAAGCGCCGCACCCAGACGAGCGTGCCGGCACCCTCCTTCGCCGCGATCTTCTGCGCGTGATCGAAGGCGTCGCCGGCCTCGCGCAGCGTGACGACGCGGAACGCCGGCGGCAGATCGAGGTCCGGCGTATAAGGAGTGTGGATCCGGCTACGCAACTCGCTCGGCATGATTGGTCCCAAATCCTTGAGCTGTCAGGCCCTTACATTTTCATTGCTACAATTATAGCCTGCACCCGCCGCCGGTCATACCCGCAAGAAGCGGGCGTTCCACGCCGGTAGCCGGAGGATTAATGACGGAGCGTACGCGCACCCTTCTCGTCTGCTCGTGCGAAGACACGATGCCGCTCGACGGGACCGCGATCGAACTCGGCTGCAAGGGCGCGAAGCTCAAGGCGGCGCGGCACCTGTGCCGGGTCGAGCTCGAGAAGTTCAAGGCGGAACTCGCCGGCGGCGCACCGCTCACGGTCGCGTGCACGCAGGAGGCACCGCTCTTTTCCGAAGTCGCAAGCGAGGCCGCGCCCGAGGCCGAGATCGTATTCGTGAACGTGCGCGAAACCGCGGGCTGGTCGAAGGACGCCAAGGCCGCCGGACCGAAAATGGCAGCGCTGATCGCGGCCGCAGCCGAGCCCATGCCGGACTTTCCGATCGCCAGTCTCTCGAGCGAGGGCGTGGCGCTCATCTATGGCCGCGACGAAGGCGCGATCGAAGCGGCAAAGCTCTTGAAGGACCGGCTCGACGTCACGGTGATGCTCACGAAGCCAGGCGAGATTTCTCCCCCGCGCGTCACCGAATTTCCCGTGGTCAAGGGCACGATCCGCAGCGCCAAAGGCTATCTCGGCGCATTCGAGCTCTCGGTCGACGATTTCGCGCAGCCCGCGCCCTCCTCGCGCGACAAGGTCGCATGGGGCGCCGCGCGCAACGGCGCCACATCGACTTGCGACATCGTGTTTGATCTGTCGGGCGGCGCACCGCTGTTTCCGGCGCATGACCTGCGCGACGGCTATGTGCGCGCCGATCCCGGCGATCCGGCGGCAGTGCTGCGCGCGGTGCTGAAGGCGGGCGATCTCGTCGGCACCTTCGACAAGCCGCGCTACGTGATTTTCGCCGAGCATCTGTGCGCGCATTCGCGCTCGAAGATCGTGGGCTGCCACCGCTGTCTCGATCTCTGCCCCACGGGCGCGATCACGCCGAACGGCGACCACGTCAGGATCGACGAAAATATCTGCGCTGGGTGCGGCGCGTGCGCCGCGGTGTGCCCAACGGGAGCAGCGTCCTATTCGCTGCCGAGCGCGGACGCGCTGATGCGGAAGCTGCGCACCCTGCTCAATGTCTATCGCGAGGCGGGCGGCAAGGAACCGGTCGTGCTGCTGCACGATGCACCGCACGGCGACGAGATGATCGACGCCCTCGCGCGCCACGGCCACGGATTGCCGGCGAACGTGCTTCCGGTCGCCGTCAACGAAATGACGCAAGTGGGCTTGGAGACCGTCGCGGGCGCGTTCGCCTATGGCGCGTCGGCGGTTCGCTTTCTCCTGCGCGCGAAGCCGCGCCACGATGTGACTGCGATTGCAAGGACGATTTCCTATCTTGAGCCGGTGCTGGCCGGTCTCGGTTTCGGTCAGGGACTGATCGGCACGATCGAGACTGACGATCCGGACGCGCTCGGCTCCGCGCTGCGCGCGATCAAGGCGGGAAAGCCCATCAAGATTCCCGCGAGCTTCCAGCCCGTCGGCGCCAAACGCGACGTGATGAAGCTCGCGGTGCGCGAGCTGCATCGCGCGGCCCCGGCGCCGGTCGACGTCATCGCGCTTCCGGAAGGAGCCCCGTTCGGCAAGATCGAAGTCAACGTGGAAGGCTGCACGCTTTGCCTTTCGTGCGTTTCCGCGTGCCCGACCGGCGCGCTCCTCGACGACCCCGAGCGGCCGATGCTGCGCTTCGCCGAGGACGCGTGCGTGCAGTGCGGGCTGTGCCAGGCAACGTGCCCGGAGAGAGTCATTAGCCTCGTGCCGCAGATCGATTTCACCGCGGTGACCGCGCCCGCGCGCGTGCTGAAGCAAGAAGAGCCGTTCCACTGCATCCAGTGCGGCAAGCCGTTCGGCACCAAGAGCACGATCGAGCGCGTCACGGCGAAGCTCGAAGGCAAGCACTGGATGTTCAAGGGCCAGCCGCAGCGGCTCGACGTGCTCAAGATGTGCGAGGACTGCCGCGTGATCGCCATGACTGCGGATTCCGTCGATCCCTACGGCGCACCGGAGCGGCCGAAGGTCCGCACCACCGAGGACTATCTGCGCGAGCGCGAAGAGCGAGAGCGCAAAACCTAACTTGTCATTGCCGGACTTGTCCCGGCATCCATCGGCCGCCTAACGACGGCGATGCTTCACGGATGCCCGGGTCCAGGCCGGGCATGACGAGAACAACTATTTCGCCTTCGTCACTTTTTCCAGGAAATCAACGAGCGCCTTGCGGTCGTCGGTGGAAGTGATGCGCTGCTCCGGCATTTTTGTGCCAGGCGTGTATTTCATCGGGCCGACCTCGAACAGCTGGGCCACCGTCTCCTTGCTCCAGACGATCTCGAGCTTCTTCAGCGCCGGCGAGAAATTGTAGCCGGAAAGCGTCGCGATCCTGCGGCCGAAAATCCCGTGCAGCGTCGGCCCCGCACGGTTGCCCTCGTCGGGCGAGAGGGTGTGGCAGGCGACGCAGGCCTTATACACCTCTGCGCCGCGGTCATTGGCGAAGGCCGCGAGCGGGTCCTCGGCGCCGCCGAGCGCAACGGTGCCGATGTGGTCGCCGGTGCTCGCGTCCCAGCGGCGCACCATGCGGTCGGTGCCGCCGGTAAGAAGCGTCTTGTTGTCCGGGAAAAACGACACCGACCAGACCGGGAGACCTGGGCCCACCAGCGTGCGGGCGAGCTTGCGGGCTTGCCGCTCGATGACGCCGACTGAGCCGCGAATTCCGGCAGCGGCGACGAGCGCGCCGTCATTGGAGACGGCGACGGCGATAATCGGAGTCTCGCCCACCTCGACGTCGCCGTGTTTCTCACCGCCTGGTGAAAGGAAATAGACCTTGCCGTCGGCGCCGGCGGCGGCGATCTCACCGTCCGGAGCGATCGCCACCGTGTTGAGCGGCGTCGGCAAGGTGACGATGACCGGCGCGCCGCCCGCGAGCGGCCAGATGCGTACGGTCGCGTCATAGCCGGCGCTCACGAGCGTCTTGCCATCGCTCGTGAAGGCGACGCCGTTCACGTTCTGATCGTGGCCGTTGAGCACGCGCGGCTCGCCGCCCGCGAGCGGCCAGAGTCGGATCGTGCGATCCCACGATGCGGAGGCAATGGTCGCGCTGTCGGGCGAGACCGTGAGCGAGACGATGGGCGCGGTGTGGCCTTCGAAGGTGCGCACCGGCTGCGGATTGCCCGGCGCCCATATCGCAATCTTGCCATCCTCGCCGCCGGTGGCGAGGCGGCCGTCCTTGAGAATGGCAGCCGCGTTCACGGCGCTCTCGTGGAAGCGCAGCACCTGCTCGGCGGAATTTCGCTGAAGCGACCAGCGGATCGCGGAGGTGTCGAAGCTGCCGGAGATCGCGCTCTTGCCGTCAGGCGCGACCGCGACCGCGCGCACGGGCCCGCCGTGGCCGCGCAACTGTGCGTGCGCCGCGGACGCCAGCAGTGCGAATGACAGGACGAGGACGAGGGGGCGAAATACTCGCATCACTGAAGCCTTGAACAACACAAGGGCACACTCTGTTCCAAATCATACATCGGCGGGGCGCATGCCAAGCGCCGCAATCTTCTCGCGCACCGCCGGATCGCGCAACGCCGCGAGAAAAGCCTGCACCGCGGGGCTCTCGCGGCGGAATTCGACCAGCAGGAAGTCATAGTGCTCGGGCGCGAGCGGCAGAAAGCCGAGCCGGTAAAGCCGCGCGACGGACTCGATCGCGACGCCCCAGTCGGCGCGGCCTTGGCCCACGGCGGCAGCGACCGCGTTGTGCGAGCGCGGCTGGTTGCCGTACCCGCCAGGGCGCGCGCCACCGAGCAACTGATCGATCAGGACGCGTGTGCCGGCGCCGGCATTGCGGTTCACCATGAGGCAGCCGGGATCGGCAATCGCGGCCTTCACGGCGTCGGCGGCCTTCTTGCTTTCGAAGCGCGGATGGCCCGAGCGGTAGACGACGCCCTGCATGCGATCCCAGCCGCGCACAAGCGACAGGCCGGGCTCAAGGAGATGCTCGTTATATTTTCCGCTCGCGGGATCCATCAGATGCACCGGCGCGAGATCGCATTCGCCGCGCCTAGCAGCGGCAACGCCGCCCAGGCTGCCGACGGCGACGCGGCGCGTGGTGAAGCCCTGCTCGGCGAGACGGCCGAGTACCACGTCGAGCGCGATGCAATGGCTCCCGGTGAGCACGAGATCGGGCATGCGCGCGGCCTTGCCGAGCAGCGTCACCTGCGCATGCGTGCCGGCGTCGAGGGCGCTCGCGAGCGCGTCCACTTCGATGAAGCCGTCCGCCTCGGAAAAAGTGGTGACGGCGCCCGAACCCTTGCCCATCGGCAGCGCGACCGGACCGCTCTCGCCTGCCACGAGCGCGACCAACACGAATTCCTTGCGGCCCATCTCCGAAGGCAGCCGCACAGGGATCGTCGCTTCGATGCGCTCGGCGGCTTCCAGCGGAAGACCCGCGAAGGTCCGCAGCACCGGCGCGACATAGGCATGGAACGTAAAGATCGCCGAGGTCGGAAAGCCCGGCAGCACCACCACCGGCTTCCTGCCGATGACGGCGAGGCAAAGGGGCTTGCCGGGCTTCAAAGCCACGCCATGCACCAAAATGCCCGGTTTTCCGAGCTTGGAGACAATGCGATGGGAAAGATCGCCGGCGCCCTTCGACGTGCCGCCGGAAAGTACGACCATGTCGCAACTTTCCAGCGCGCGGCGCACGGCGGCATCGAGCTTCGCCTCGTCGTCCGGGAACGCGCCGAACGCGACGGCCTCGCCGCCCGCCTCGGTCACAGCGGCGGCGATGATCGGGCCGTTGCTGTCGTAGACCGCGCCCGGCTTGAGCGACTTGCCGGGCTCGGTCAGTTCGTCCCCGGTCGAGAGCACGGCGACCTTCGGGCGCCGCACGACTGCGATGGAATCGATACCGACCGCGGCGAGCATTCCGATTTCGCGCGAGCCGAGCAGCGCACCGCGGCGGAGCAGCGTTTCGCCGCGGGCGATGTCGGAGCCTGCGTACGATACGAACTGGCCGGGCGCGACCGCACGGCGCAGCTCGATCGCGGGGCCCTTGTCGGTTTCGATGAGGTCGGTCCATTCGATCATTACGACGGCGTCGGCACCGCGCGGCGCCACGCCGCCGGTCGCGATCGCCGTCGCCGTGCCGGGCGCGACCGTCAGCGTCGCCGCCGTGCCGCAAGTGAGAACCTCGGCATTGAGGAGAAGCCGGCGCGGCGCGCTATCACTCGCGCCCGTCGTGTCGGCGGCGCTCACGGCGAAGCCGTCGACGTTCGAGCGGTCGAAGGGCGGGGTGTCGATCGGCGCTGCAATGTCGTGCGCAAGCACGCGGCCGAGCGCGTTGGCGAGCAAGACTCTCTCAGCCGCGAGCGGCTTCAGATCGAGATGCCGCTCGAAGCGCGCTTTCGCATCTTCCGGCGAAACGACTTCAAGAAACTGCTCCTGGCGCGCGGCGGCTCGCACCGCGTCGAGCAGGCGGCCCGGCGGCACCGGAAATTTCTCTGTGCGGTCGCTGCTCATGGGAGAAGTCTCATCTCCACCGCCGCGCCTTCGGCGAAGCCTTCGCTCTCGGGTGGCACCAGGATCCAGCCGTCGGCGCGGGCGAGCGCATTCCACGGAAAGAACCCCGAGGCAAGCGGCTCGACGCCGCGTTCGGCGCGGCGCACCAGCACGACCTCGGCGAGGCCGACGGTCGACGTGATTTTCTTCGCGAGCGTCACGGGGATCACCGGTTCGTCGTCGCCGCGTCCGGCAAGCCGTGCGACGAGTTGACAGCCGACCGCGAGAAAGATCGCGATTGACGCATCGAGGCGTCCCGGTAACATCAGCACCGGGCGTGAATTCGCCGAGCCGAGCGCGGCGGTCTCGCCGGGTGCTATTCCAAATCCATGAATCTCGACCTTGCCGACGCGGGCGAGCGTCTTCACGCTCGCGTCCCGGCGACCGGTGCCGGTGCCGCCGATCGTGACGATCGCGTCGCACGCGCGATCGAGCAGCGCGGATTCGAGCGAGGCCGCCTGCGCGACCTCTGCAATGCCGCCCGCGGCTTCGATGGCGCGGGCGAGGATCGACGAGATCGTATCGGCATTGCTGCGCGTCGCCACCGACGCACAGAAGATCTTCACGCGCGGCGCGCGCGCGGAAACGTTTTCGATCCGGGCCGCACGCAGGATTGCGACGTCGCTCGGGCGTAGCCGCTCGCCCGCGCGGCGCAACACCGCGCCCTTGGCGACGTCCGCGCCCGCAGGCAGCACGCCCTCGCCCGGGATCGCGGATGCATGCGCCTCGGCTCCCGACGTCGTCACGGTCACCGCGTCGAGCGGGAGCACGGCGTCGGTGCCGGCCGGCATCCGCTCGCCGGTTTCGACCCAGTCGGGCTGCGGCGAAAGCGGCGCGGGTGAATAAGGTCCGGCGTCTGAAATCAGGTCTGCGGTCATCGCCCAGCCGTCGCGCATCGCGATCGCCGACGCAGGAAAAGAGACCGTGGCGGCGACGTCGGCCGCAAGCGTGGCCCCGACCGCGGCGGCGGGTTCCACCTCTTTGGGCGGCACGGGCTGGGCCAAATCGACGAGCCGCGCCATCAGCTCGGAGAGCGGCGCGAGGCGCGAAATACGCTGCAAAGCCTCGGTCGGCGGGCTCATGGACCCTTGTCTAGCCGAAGCCGCCAAGTCCCGGTAGCGAGCCGGAAAAGGCCCGACTCTGCTATATCCCCGCCGTGGCCGAGACCAATCTGAACCTCCGGGGCCTGAAATGCCCCCTGCCCGCGCTCAAGACCCGCAAGGCGCTCACGCGCCTCGCGGCGGGGGACGAGCTGGTGGTCGAGTGCACCGACCCCCTCGCCGGGGTCGATATTCCCAATCTGCTGCGCGAGACCGGCGATGCGCTGCTCGACACCAAGAAGAAGCCGGACTTGATCATTTTCCGCATTCGCAAAAAATAGGCGCGTGACGAGGACTCCGCCGTGAAGCCAGTTCGATCAATCTTGCTCGGTGCGTTGCTCGGCGCGCTCGCGGCGTTTTCCACCCACGCCGAACGCCTGTTCGGGCCGCGTCAAACGAACTGAGGAGTCGAGACTTGCTCGAGCTGAAGCACGCAACGCCGGCGAACGAAGGCGAGGTCAAGCGTCCGGAGAAGGCCGCGGGCATCTGGGTGCCGGCGGCGACCCCCTTCCGCGCCAACTTGTCGATCGACTACGAGCGCTACATCGCCCATTGCAAAAAATTGCTCGACGACGGCGCGCACGGCCTCGCCGTGCTCGGCACCACGAGCGAGGCCAACTCGCTCGATCTCGGCGAACGCGAGACGGTGCTGGAACGCCTCGTGAAGGCGGACGTCTCTCCGGATCAGCTTTTGCTGGGTACCGGCGCGCCTTCGATCGGCGACACGGCGCGGCTCACGCGCCACGCGGTCGCGCTCGGCGTGCGCGGCGTGCTGCTGTTGCCGCCCTACTATTACAAGAACGTCTCGGACGAAGGCCTCTATGCGTTCGTCGCGGAGGTGATCCGGCGCGTCAATGACAAACGGCTCGCGATCTACCTGTACAATTTCCCGCAGATGACCGCGATCTCCTGGTCGCCGGTGCTCGTGGGTCTTCTGATTCACGATTTCCCCGACACGGTCGTGGGGCTCAAAGACAGTTCTGGACAAATCCACTACATGGAGACGCTGCTCGAACAGTATCCGGGCTTCGCGGTGTTTCCGTCCAGCGAGGCGATCCTGCTGCGCGCGCTGCGCAAGGGCGCGGCCGGGTGCATTTCGGCCACCGCCAACACGCACGTGACCGGCATCCGCTGGCTCTACGACGGCTGGCAGGGACCGGATGCGCAGGCGCTGCACGAGGTCGCTGCCGGAATCCGCGAAGCGGTGCAGCCGTTCGGGTGGATTCCGGCAGTGAAGACGATCCTCGCCGCGCGCGAAGGGATGCCGGACTGGGCGCGCGTACGTCCGCCGCTCGACGCGCTCAACGACGAGCAGACGAAGGAACTGCTGGCGGCGGTCGCTGCCGTCGGCGGCTAGGGCCGGGTGATGGTGAAACCCCTCCCAGTGGAGAGGAGGGGTTTCGTGCGCGGGTTACGCTTTGGAGGGTGCGTCCTGCCGGATGCTTGTCCGGCCGGATTCGACGCGCGCCAAGGACAGCCCGAACCAGACGAGCCACAGGCACATGACGATCGCGCCGACCAGCCAAATCGGGGCGCCAAACGGCAGGCGCAGCCAGCTCCCGAGCACCCAACCGAGCACGGAGGCGGCCCCCGCAACGGCTGCGACGCGCGCGGCCCAATGCGGCGTGACGCTGTGGGACACCCACGCCTCGTTCGCGGCAATCACGGTGAACGCCAGCGCCATGGCGGCAAAGCCGTTGGCCCTGCCCTCAGCGAACATCCACCAGGACTCGTAGACCTCGCGGTTCCCCGTCACCGCGGCATTGAAGATCACCGTGGCTTCGGCCACGGCCGTGCTTGCCGTCCACAGCGCACCGATAGGCAGCAGTGCCCACGCCGACAACGTCCACCACTCTTGGGTGAGGCGCGAACCGGTGGTGAGCATGATCAGGCTCGCGACAGCGAAGAACGATAGCGCCGCCGCGGCTGCCCAGTGGACGATCGACCATCGCAGACTCCCATCGGCAATTCTGTTCATTTGGATGCCGAAATCGGGGGAAATCGGACCGTGAAATAGAAGCGACACGGCCAGGATGATCGATGCGATCGCGAGCCACATCGCTGCGACTCGCACTCCGACGTCTGTATGTGACATGGTCGACTCCTTTCCTACTGCGAGCGGGCGAGCGCAGCGCGCAAGCCGCGCACGAACGCATCGGGTTGTTCGATGGGCGGGTCATCCGCCGCATCTTCGATCACGTGCAGCGGCCAGCCGAAGCGCGTGCTCGCTGCCTCCGCGACCGAGAGCGACGTCGCGAGGTCATGCCGTCCCCAGATCAGCGTTGTTGGCACGGCGATCCGCGCAAGCTCCTCCGGAGGAATCGCCGGAATGCCGAACAGCTCCATCAGGCGCTGTTGCGTGCCTTTCAACTTCGGCGCCCGCGCACGGTCGAGATTGTAGGCTCTGAGATTGTCCCAACTCTCGCCCATGCTGTCGCGCAGGCGATCCAGATCGAAAGCGCATCGCTCCCAGAGGCGGTCGTGCGTTTCTTCGGTGGGTTGCTGGACGAACGCCATGAGCGCGGCCCCGAACTCTGGCGCCGGCCGGAAGGGTGCAATCCCGAGCGCGTCACTCAGGACCAGGCGGTCGAGCCGCTCACTTCCGCGGGCGGCGAAGCGCGCAGCAATCGCGCCGCCGATGATCTGGCCGACGAGCACGGGCGGTGCGGCGCAAGTGCTGGCGATCAGATCTCGCACCCACGCCAGCACACGGTCGATGTCGATTTCGTCCGGAGCTTCGGTGGTGCCGTGGCCGGGCAGGTCGGGCGCAATCACATGGTTGCTTTTCGCAAGCTCGGGGATCACGCGAAGCCACTTGGGCGCGTGCTCTCCCGGCCCGTGCAGCAAGACGAGCGGGGGCCCCTCGCCGCCTTCCAGGACGGCCGTGGAGATGCCGGCGAGATCAAGGCGCCGCTCCTTCACCGGTAGCCCGGTCAGCAGCCGCCCCCTCGCTTCCGCGCCGGCCTGCGTACGTCTGGCTCGCGCGCCGACAGATTCCGCTTGGATGTTGCTCATGACTTCCTCCTTGCTCTACTCCGCTCCGTTGAGGGAGCGAGCAGGAGGCTAGGGCTGCGCGAGCCGCTCCGCTTCAGGAGAACTCCTAAATCTTCTGAGCGGCGACATGGGTGATTCCACCCATGTCGTGCGGCTGCTCAGATGAGCTTGTGCTGGTAGGCGTATGCCGTCGCTGCGGCGCGCGAGGGCACGTCAAGCTTGTTGAGGATGTTGCTGACGTGCCGGTCGACGGTTTTCTCGCTCAGCGTCAGGTCTCGTGCGATCACTTTATTTGTCTTGCCCGAGGTGAGCAGGCGTAAGACTTGCAGTTCGCGCGCGGTCAGCCCGTGCGTCCGCTCACCGCTTCCGTCCCGCACCGCCGCGTCGAGGCGGGCGACGTCCGGCTCCGCGCCGAGGCGCGCGAATGCCGCGCGGGCGGCGCTCAGCTCGAGGTCGGCCGCCTCATCGTCACCGAGCGCGCGGCACGCGCGCGCCGCATGGGCGCGGGCGCACGCGGCCCAGTACGGCGCGTCGAAATCATCGAGCGCCGCCCGCGCTCGCTGCAGCGAGGCAAGCGCGTCCTTGGCGTTCTCCTCGGCGAGATCAACCGTCCCGCGCGCATAGTCCGAGAAAGCACGCAGGATGTCGCTGCCGTAGCGGGCGGCGATCGTCTGCAGTTCGGCCGCTGCACTCCGTGCCTCCGCGTAATCCTGTATCGCCAGCATGATCTCGACATAAGCCGGCAACAATTTCATGCGCTGGAAAGGATCCTTGGCCGCGCCGACGACGCGACGGATCGCGGCCGCCGCGGCTTCCGTCCGGCCCTGCGCAAGCCGCAGGAGCGCCAACCCCGGCTGCGGCTCCCATCCCCATTGGCTTGCATTTCGGTACGCCGCGTCCGCGGCGTCGTAGTCACCGCGCAGCCGGTGAATCTCGCCTTGCTGATAATATGCTTCGGCCGAAATCCGCTGATCGTCCTTCTGCGCGAACCGAGTGCAGGCGCGCTGCGCTTCCGCGATCGCGCCATCCCAGTCGCCGCGCAACTGCATGATCTCGGAGCGGTGCACGAGGCAACGGTCAGTGAAGGCGACCAGTTCAGGCTGTTCCGCGCACCACCGCGCGAGCGCCGTGGTCCACTCGCCGGCGCGGCTCATCGCATACACCTGCTGGCATGCCTCGATCACGCTGCAATAGATCAAGCCGGTCACAATCGGAGACAGTTCGCCGGCGGTGACCGCAACCATGGCTTCGTCGAGGAGCGCCAGGCCCGGCTCGACCTTTTGCTGACGAAGAAGCGCCCGGCCCTGAAGGTGCAGGGCGATGGCCACGAGATCCGCGTCACCGAACCGCGAGCCAATCGCGGCCGCCTCCGACGCCACCCCGTAGGCCGCCGCGTCCTCGCCCGCCCTCAACTTCTGCTCGACGAGCGGCAGCATCAGGTAGCCCTGCTCGACGCAATCCTGGGCGTGCTGCTCGAGAACGCGGCGTGCGCGGCCGAACCACCCGGTTGCCGGACCCATCTCACCGCGAAACATGAGACGCAGTCCCAGCCAGAACGCGCACCGCGCGGCGCGCGCACCGTTATCGGCATCGAGATACGCGTGATGCGCGCGTTCGAGGGTTTTCAGATATTCGTCGTCGCGGCCGATCAGATACGCCGCCGTCGCCAGAAGCTCGAGATCGTGTACTCCGAGCGGGGCAGTTCGGTCGATCTGCGATAGCGACTTGAACGCCTCAGCCCAACTGTGCCGCCCATACAATTCGCGGCCCCGCTGGAGCTCGCTGAGCACGTCAATATTCATCGCCCAGAAAAGTACACCGCCCCCATCCTCAGGAAAAGGCGACCCGGCGCGCGACGGAAGGGTGCGATGAAATGGCTTTCTGAGCGGTTTCTTCGTCCTTGCTTCGACAGACGACAGCAGCGACAAGAGATTACTGTTCGTCTTCGATCACGTTCTTGAGGATCCCGACCTTCTCGATGTCGATTTCGATCGTGTCGCCGGCCTTCATCCAGACCGGCGGCTTGCGCGCGAAACCGACGCCGGACGGCGTGCCGGTGACGACGAGATCGCCGGGCTCTAGCGTCATGCCCTGGGTGATGTCGACGAGCGTCTCGGCAATCGGGAACATCATGTTGTCGGTATTGTCCGACTGCATGACCTGGCCGTTCAATCTGCTTTCGATCTTGAGACCCTTGGCGCCCGCCGGCAGCTCATCGGCCGTCACCATCCAGGGGCCGAAGCCGCCGGTCGCGTCGAAATTCTTGCCCATGTCCCATTGCGTCGTGCGGCGCTGGTACTCGCGGATCGAGCCATCGTTGAAGCAGGAATAACCGGCGATGCAGGAATAAGCGTTCGCCATGGTCAAGTGCCTCGCCTTCTTGCCGACGATCAGCACGAGCTCTGCTTCGTAGTCGAAGGTTTCGGACACGCGCGGCCGGATCATCGGCCGGTCGTGCGCGACCAGCGAGGTATTGCAGCGCATGAAGATGGTGGGAAATTTGGGAACGTTGTCGCGCTGCGTGCCTTCCTTGACGTGCTCGAGATAGTTGAGGCCGAGGCAGATGACCTTGCCCGGGCTGGCGACCGGCCGCGCGTAGTTCAACCCCGCGAGCGGTTTGCGCGCCGCCGCGGGCGCGCGCCTGGCGAGGTCCGCGAGCGGGGCGAGATCGCCGTTGTTCCTCGCGAGTATTTGCCGCAGGTCCGCGGGCAGGCTCGCATCGACCGCCTGCAGATCGACGACCTGATCCCCCTCGACAACGCCGAGCCGCAGACCTTCCTTCGCTTCAAAACCGATGATCTTCATGAGCAGACGCCCCCTTGCTTCTGGCGGCGTTTCTAGAGTGCCAAGGGAACAATGTCATCCTCTTGCGTCATCGCCCTCTTGCGTCATTGCCGGGCTTCTGTGATGGGAGGCCGGGTGTCAATCCCTCGGTTCGGCC
>JBBDYN010000053.1:146301-257141 GCA_040901465.1 Xanthobacteraceae bacterium | reverse complement strand
CGACCCGGTCGCGTGCGACGGTCGTGCCGTAACGGGCAGCCGGATTGGGGTTGTATTCAGACATCGTTGGACCTCTCTCCTCCCTGACGACCGCGATCCCTTTGCCGGGGGCCTGTCGTGGGTTCGCTGCCAATATGGTGATCACAAATTGTGGCGGCAAGTAATTAATCTGCGAGGTTCCGTGAAGGGTGAACGGCGCCCCCACGGATTGGCACCAAACTCACAAATTCCTCAATACCCGGGCGGGTTTCTCGCCCAGCGCCCGCCAAGTGCCCACAAGGCCGAAGGCGACGGTCAGGGCTACGGCAAAGCTCGCGGCCAGCGCGGCGGCGGAGGGAGCGAAGCTGAAGGGGAATCGCATGACTTCCTCGACCACATAGGCCGCGGCGAGACTTCCGGCGATCGTCGCCACGACGGCGGTCGCGATTCCGAGAATTGTATATTCGAGGCCGTACGCGAGTACCAATCGACGGCGCGTCGCGCCGAGCGTCTTGAGAATCACCGCATCATAGACCCGGCTGTGGTGCCCGGCCGCGAGCGCGCCCGCGAGCACGAGCACGCTCGCAATCAGCGTGATCATGCTGGCGCCGCGGATTGCGACCGCGAGCTGGGACACGATCGCGTTGATCGCTTCGAGCGCTTCCTTGACGCGCACCGTGGTGATCGCCGGGAACGCGGCGGCGATCTCCTTCAGAAGCGCGATCTCCTTTTGCGTGTTGCCGCCGTCGGCAAAGGTGAGCGTCGCCAGCACCGAATGCGGCGCCCCGCGGAACGTGTTCGGCGAGAACAGCATCACGAAATTAATGCCGAGGCTCTCCCACTCGATCGTGCGCAGGTTGGCAATCTTGGCTTCGATCGTTCGCCCGAGCACGTTGACGACGATCGTGTCGCCGAGCGCGAGCCCGAGCCCGTCCGCGAGCCGCTTGTCGAACGAGACGACAGGCGGGCCGTCATAATTCGGCGGCCACCATTCGCCCGCCACCACCTTCGATCCAAGCGGCACGTCGTTTGCGAACGTGACGCCGCGATCCGAGCGCAGCACCCATGCCGCATCGGGGTCGGGGGTCACCTGCTCGGCCGGCACATTCTTCAGCCGCACGATGCGCCCGCGTAGAAGCGGCACCTCGTCGAGGCGCGCGCCCTTGGCGCGACTGAGCACGAAATTCGAAAACCGCTCGGACTCCGCCGAAGGAATATCGATGAAGAAGAAACTCGGCGCGCGCTCGGGCAATGCCGCGGTGAGCTGATTGCGTAGATTGCTTTCGATGAGCGCGAGCGTGACGAGCAGCGACAGCCCAAGCCCGAGCGACAGCACCACGGTGGGCGTAAGCGCGCCGGGCCGGTGCACGTTCGCGATTGCGAGCCTGAGCGGGATCCAGCGCGGCCGCGGCAGCCGCCGCGCCAGCGCCATCAATCCCGAGGCGAGCGCCCGCAACACCACGAACACGGCGCCCGCGGCCACGACGTAGATAATCGCGACGCGCTGCACTTCCGCGCTCAGGATCGTAAGCGCCACGAGCGCAGCACCTGCCAGCACGGCGAGCACGATGTAGCGCCGCCGCGGCAGCCGCCGGTCCGGCTCGATCGTGTCGCGAAACAAGGCCGACACGGGAACATCGTGCGCGCGCCCGAGCGGCCACAGCGCGAACACGAGCACGACGAGCAAGCCATAGGCGAGCGCGATCAAGAGCGCTTGCGGATGGATCGCGGGCACCAGCGGAATCGGAATGACCCGCTCGAAACCCCAGGCAATGACGAACGGCAGCGCCGATCCGATGGCAAGCCCGATCGCGATGCCGGCGAACGCGATCAGCGCCACCTCGGCGAGATAGATCAAGAATACCGTGCCGCCCGAGGCGCCGACCGCCTTGAGCGTTGCCATCGCGCCGCGCTTGCGCTCGAGATAATATTTCACGGCGTTCGCGACGCCGACACCGCCGACAAGAAGTGCGGTCAACCCCACGAGCGTGAGGAATTCCGCGAAGCGCCGGACGTTGTCCTCGAGCCGCGGCGCGGCACCCGCGCGCGTGCGCATCTCCCAGCCCGCGTCGGGGAAGCGCGTGCGCGCCTCGTTCGTGGTCGCCGCGAGCGAGGCTTCCGCCGGATCGGCGAGCCGCAGGCGGTAGGTCCAGCGCACGACGCTGCCTGGCTGCAGCAAACCGGTCGCGCGAAACGCCTCGTCCGAGATCAGAAGCCGCGGAGCGAGGCCCATGCCGATCGCAAGCTTGTCGGGTTCAGTCGTCAGCACCCCGGCGATCTGTATTTTCGCGTCGCCGACCAGGACCGTCGCATCCGGCACGAGCCCGAGCCGCACGAGTAGCGCTTCGTCGGCGACGGCGCCGAACGCCGCGCCGCGCCGCGCGAGCGCGGCCTCGAGCGTCATGCTGGGCTCGATCTTCACCGTGCCCGTGAGCGGATAGAGGTCGTCCACCGCCTTCAAGTCCACGAGCGTCGCGTCGCCGTCCGGGGCCCGCGCCATCGCCCGCGCCGACGCGATAGTGGAAACCATGCCGCGATCCTCGAAGAACGCGCGCTCTTCCTTGCTCGCCTCCCGCAACGCGAGCGAAAAGGCGACGTCGCCGCCCAGGATCACCGCGCCTTCGCGCGCAAGCCCGTCCGACAGGGCGCGCGCGACCGATCCTACGCCCGCGATCGCAGCAACGCCCAAGGCGAGGCACGCGAGAAACACTCCGAAACCGCGCACGCCACTGCGCAATTCGCGGAGCGCGAGCCGCAGCACGGTCCGCAGCCGGTGCCAGAACGTCGAGCGTGACGGCACGAACGCGGTCATGCTTGGCTTGCCTTGGCGTCGGCGCGCGCCGGCGCTACCTCGACGATTCCCGAATGCATGCGGATCACCCGGTCGCAGCGTCGCACGAGCGCCGGGTCGTGCGTCACGATCACGAGCGTCGAGCCGCGCTCCTCGCGCTTGGCGAATAGCAAATCCATAATTTCTGTACCTGTGGCCTCGTCGAGATTGCCGGTCGGCTCGTCCGCGATCACGAGCGCGGGATCGGGCGCAAGCGCGCGCGCGAGCGCCACGCGCTGCTGCTCGCCGCCGGAGAGCTGCGCCGGATAATGCCCGAGCCGCTCGCCGAGCCCGACCCCTACGAGCTCCGCCGCCGCGCGCTTCATCGCGTCATCGCGTCCCGCGAGCTCGAGCGGCACCGCGACGTTCTCGAGCGCGGTCATGGTCGGAATGAGATGGAACGACTGGAACACGATGCCGACCGCGCGCCCGCGGAAGCGCGCGAGTGCGTCCTCGTCGAGTTGGCCCAGTTCCTCGCCCACCACGACGACGCGCCCCTCGTTCGGGCGCTCGAGCCCGGCCATCACCATGAGAAGCGTCGATTTGCCCGACCCCGACGGCCCGACGAGACCGACCGCTTCGCCGCGCCGGATTTGAAGCGACACCTGCTTGAGGATATGTACGCGGGCGGCGCCGGAGCCGAGCGAAAGGTCCACGCCCTCGATGCGGACGGCGGGCTGATCGAGGCGGCTCTTGGTCGAGGATTGGTCCATGCGTTCGGTCGGTACGGGGCGTGACAGCGGGATGACGGGCTCGGTCACAAATGCGGCGTTGTCGCGACGGGCCGCAGTTCTAGCATTGCTGGGCGCTCTGTGCGCTCACGTTGGCTCGACCTGCGCCGTCGCCGCCGAGCCCGTCCGCATCGTTGCCTTGGGCGATAGTCTGACCGCTGGCCTCGGCCTTGCCGAATCCGAGGCGTTTCCAGTGAAGCTCGAAGCGGCGCTCAAGCCCAGGGGCCAAGACGTGCGGATCGCCAATGCCGGGGTTTCCGGAGATACGGCGAGTGCCGGGCTCGCACGCCTCGACTGGTCCGTTCCCGACGGCACCGATGCGGTGATCTTGGAGCTCGGCGCCAACGATGCGCTGCGCGGCGTCGACCCGGCCGTCACCCGCAAGGCACTCGATACGATCATCCGCCGCCTCAAGGAGCGCCGCGTCGAGGTGCTGCTCGCCGGCATGCGGGCGCCACGCAATCTCGGCGGCGACTATTACGCGAAGTTCGACCGTATTTACCCGGATCTCGCGAAGGAGCACGGCCTAATTCTTTATCCGTTCTTCCTCGACGGCGTCGCCACCGACGCGAAGCTGAACCAGCGCGACGGGCTGCATCCGACCGCAGCCGGCGTCGACGCGATCGTGGCGCGCATGTTGCCCGCGGTCGAGGCGTTGATCGGGCGTGTGCGTGCGAAGCAAAAGAGCTGACCCATGCCCCGCCTCTTCACCGGCATCGAGATTCCGCCGCAGATCGCACAGGGTCTTTCCATGCTGCGCGGCGGCTTGCCCGGCGCGCGCTGGATCGACCCGGCAAATTACCACATGACGCTCCGCTTCATCGGCGACGTGGACGGCGACATCGGCCGCGACGTGATGCAATTGCTGGGTGGCGTGCGCCGGCCCGCTTTCGAGATCGCGCTCGACCGGCTCGACCAGTTCGGCGGCCGCAAGCCGCGCGCCGTGTTCGCGGGCGCGAGCCCCAATCCCGTGCTCACCGAGCTTCAGGCCGAGCACGAGCGGCTGCTGCGACGAATCGGACTTCCCCCTGAGTCGCGCAAGTTCGCGCCGCACGTGGCGCTGGCGCGGCTGCGCGACTCCTCCGCCCACCAGGTCGCGGATTATTTGTCGAGCCGCGGACCGTTTCGCAGCCCGACTTTCCCCGTGACCCGCTTCGTGCTGTTTTCTTCCCGCGCGTCGGTCGGTGGCGGTCCCTATGTGGTGGAGGCCGCCTATCCGCTCGACGGTTGAACGCCGGAGGCAAGCCAATGCAAGAGAGGCTAACGGGCGGTGCGCGCAAACAGGCGCTCGCGAAGCTCGAGGGGTGGACCGAAGTTCCCGGCCGCGACGCTATCACCAAGAAATTCGTGTTCAAGAATTTCAATGCGGCCTTCGGCTTCATGACCCGGGTCGCGCTGATCGCCGAGAAGTTCGACCACCATCCCGAATGGTTCAACGTCTACAAGACCGTGGACGTGACGCTCTCGACCCACGACGCAGGCGGCGTGACCGACCTCGACGTGAAGCTTGCCGAGGCAATGGACCGGCTCGCCACCGGCGGGGCGTAAACCCCTTGCGGCGACGCCTTCAAACGGCCATTTGATTCCCGCCAGACTAGCGCCGCGCGAGGGAAGCATGTCCGCAGCGACAAGCGAGAATCAGTTCGCGAGAAGCGCCGCCGATGACGCCGTCCGCGTCGCGCGCGGCTTTTGGCACAAGCTGCGGACTGTCGCCGCCTATGTTCCCTTCGCCGAGGACGCCATCGCGGCCTATTACTGCGCGCTCGATCGCGCGACGCCGGTGCGCGTGCGCGCGGCGATCTTTGGCGCACTCGTCTATTTCATAGCGCCAGCCGATGCACTGCCCGACGTGCTCCCCGCGCTCGGCTTTACCGACGACGCAGCCGTGCTCGCGGCGACGCTGCAGTTGATTGCCGCCTATATCCTGCCCGAGCATCGCGAGGCCGCGCGCCGCGCGTTGACCGATGTCGGCGAAGCGCCGCAGCGCTGACACGAAATCGGTTGAAATCGAGAAACATTCCACGTCATGGCCGGGCTTGTCCCGGCCATCCACGCTTTGATTTGCGGCAAGGAAGGCGTGGATGCCCGCGACAAGCGCGGGGATGACGATTTACCGGATCAGCGGCTGATCAAACCTTCAGAATGATCTTGCCCTTGACCTCGCGGCGCGAGATCGCCGTGAGCGCTTCGGCCACGCGCGCGAGCGGATAGACCTTGTCCACGTGGGCGGAAATCCTGCCCTCGACCGCCCATTTCATGGCTTGGTCAGCGAGCGCCTTCATGCGCGGGGGATCGTGGCGCGCGAGCATCCCCCACGTCACGCCCACGACCGAGCAGCCGCGCAAGAGCACGTGATTAAGCGCAAGCTTCGGTATTTCGCCCGCGGCAAAGCCGACCACGAGATAGCGTCCCTCCCAGGCGGTCCCACGAACGGCGGGCTCGGCGAGCGGCCCGCCAACCGGATCGAGCACGACGTCCGCGCCGCGCCCATCCGTGAGCTCGCGCAGCCGCTCTTTCAAATCCTCGCGCGAATAGTCGATCGATGCGTCGGCGCCGCGCTCGCGCGCGAACGCAAGCTTTTCCGGTGAGGACGCGCACGCAATCACCCGCGCGCCCAGAATCTTGCCGACTTCAACGGCGGCGATCCCGACGCCGCCCGCGGCCCCGAGCACGGCGAGCGTCTCGCCTTTCTTGATTCGCGCCCGATCCTCAAGCGCATGAATCGCCGTGCTGTACGTGACGATGAGCCCTGCCGCGGTCTCGAAGCTGATCGCGTCGGAAATCCGCACAAGCGAGCGCGCGAGCACGGCGATCTTCTCGCGCGCCGCGCCATAGCCGACGTAGCTGCAGACCCGGTCGCCGGGCGCGACTTCATGCACGCCCTCACCCACCGCCATGACGACGCCGGCGAACTCCGCCCCCGGCGAAAACGGCAGCGCGGGCTTCACCTGGTACCGGTTCGAGATGATCAGGAGATCGAAGAGATTAAGCCCTGCGGCCTTCACGTCGCACAGCGCTTCGCCCGGTCCCGGCTTAGGGTCCGGCAGGTCGGCGATTTCCAGCGCCTCGGGCGGCCCGGGACGAACGCACAGCACTGCCTTCACGTGATCGTCCTCATGCCCCGCATTTGCATGCGGCGCGTCTTTGCGCCATTTTTTCGTCTGCGTCCACGGCTAGGCCACGCGTGGTTTCGCCGAGCGCCGTGAGGGCGGGTTGAAATCGGGTGCTCGCGGCAGCTATTCATCGTATCGCTGACTGTAATCGCGGATTCGGTTCCGCGGATCGTGGGAGGCAACGACCATGACCCATCGTTCGAATTTCATCGCGCTCGCCAGCGCGGCGCTGCTTGCGACAAGCGCGGGCTTCGCGCCGATGCCGGCGCAGGGCCAGGCCGGCGGCGCCGCTCCATCTCTGATCGGGCAATACGGCGACTGGGGCGTCTATGTGAGTCAGGGTCAGAAGTCGAAGGTCTGCTTCGCGCTCACCCAGCCGAAGGACCGCCTGCCGGCCACGCTCAATCGCGACCCCGGCTACATCTTCATCAGCACCCGCCCGGGCGACAACGTGCGCAACGAATTCAGCGTCATCGTCGGCTTTCCGATGAAGGAGGACGCCGACCCCGCCCTCACGATCGGCAATGACACGTTCGCGCTGTATGCGCGCCAAACCGGAGCCTGGATCCGCAACGTCGCCGAGGAGGCGCGGCTGATCGACGCCATGCGCAAGGGCAAGGACCTTACGATGAAGAGCACGTCCGTCCGCGGCAACGCGACCACCGACCGCTATTCGCTCTCCGGCATCGCACAGGCGCTCGATCGCGTTGCGCAAGAGTGCAAATAGGGCGAACCCGGCCTCTGCCGCATCACCATTGACCCGGCGGCCGGGCAGGACGATCTATCTGCCCGATGACAACGCTTTCTGACCCCGACCTCAAGACGCCCGCGCCTGCAAAGGCGAAGCCCTCGCTCGTCGGCCTCGACCGCGCGGGGCTCGCCGCCGCCCTCGCCGAGATCGGCGTACCTGAGCGCGAGAGCCGCATGCGCGTCTCCCAGCTCTGGCACTGGATCTATTTCCGCGGCGCGACCGAGTTCGAGCAGATGTCGAACGTGTCGAAGCATCTGCGCGCGAAGCTCGCCGGGCATTTTTCGCTGGCGCGGCCGGAGATCGTGATCGAGCAAGCTTCCACGGACGGCACGCGCAAGTGGCTAATCCGCCTGCCCGCCGAGCATCCCGGCGAGCCGCCGCACGAGATCGAGACGGTCTACATTCCCGAGAGCGACCGCGGCACGCTCTGCGTCTCAAGCCAGGTGGGCTGCACCCTCTCCTGCACCTTCTGCCACACCGGCACCCAGCGGCTCGTGCGCAATCTCACCGCCGCCGAGATCGTCGCGCAGGTGATGATCGCGCGCGACTGCCTCGGCGAATGGCCGGGCGCCGTGCGCGCCGAAGGCACGGCCTCCGAGGCCGAAGCGCCACGCCTCGTTACCAACATCGTGTTCATGGGCATGGGCGAGCCGCTCTATAATTTCGACGGGGTGAAGCAGGCGGTGGAAACCATCGCCGACGGTGATGGAATCTCCATCGGCAAGCGCCGCATCACGGTTTCCACCGCCGGCGTCGTGCCGGAGATCGGGCGCCTCGGCGCCGAGGTGGGCGCCATGCTCGCGATCTCGCTGCATGCGACGCGCGACGAGCTGCGCAGCGAGCTAGTGCCGTTGAACAAGAAATATCCGATCAAGGATCTGCTCGACGCCTGCCGCACCTATCCCGGCGCGTCGAACGCGCGGCGCATCACGTTCGAATACGTGATGCTGAAGGGCGTGAACGACACGCCCGAGGACGCCAAGGCGCTCGTGCGGCTGCTCCAGGGCATGCCCGCGAAGATCAACCTGATCCCGTTCAATCCCTGGCCCGGCACCAAGTACGAATGCTCGGACTGGCAGACGATCGAGCAATTTTCCGAGATCGTCTTCAACGCAGGCTACGCGAGCCCGGTGCGCAAGCCGCGCGGCCGCGACATCCTCGCCGCCTGCGGCCAGCTGAAATCCGAGACCCAGAAGCTCACCGCGCGCGAGCGCATGGCGTTCCGCGCCATGGCCATGACGGACTGAGCCAGCCTTCCGATGAAATCGAACCGATCTCTAACCGTCATTGCCGGGCTTGACCCGGCAATCCATACGGCCGCGCCGCATGGAATTGCTGCATGGATGCCCGGGTCAAGCCCGGGCATGACAATTTAGCCCCGTCGAAAAGGACACTGACTCCTTGGCGCTCTTCTTCCGCTTCTTCGTCGTGCTGTTCGCGTTCTGGCTCGCAAGCATTGCCGCGGCCGCGGTGCTCGTGCTCGGTTCTGGGGCGCCGACGCTGCCCGAGCCCGATGCCTGGCCCATCGTTTCGATCTTTATTCTGACCACCAGCGCCTTCGTCGCGGCTTTCTCTTTCGCACCGGCCGCGGTCGTGATCCTGCTAGCGGAGACGTTCAGCCTGCGCTCGCTCCTGATCTACGCGCTCGCCGGCGGCGCGGTCGGCCTCTTCTGCGGCTACACGCTCGGCTTCGTCGAGCGCGCGCCGCAGTTCCAGGTGAACTCCCCCTTCGGCACGAATTTCGAGCTGATGGCAGCGGCCGGCATCGCCGCCGGGCTTGTCTACTGGCTCATTGCCGGCCGCACCGCCGGCACGTGGCGCGCAAGCACAGCCGTCGACCGCCCGACCTAACCGGCTTTGCGCCCGCCCGGCCTCCGCCTATAAGTCCCCCGCATTCGCGGGGAACTATCGATGGCGAAGGACGTGAAGAAGGTGGTGCTTGCCTATTCCGGCGGGCTCGACACCTCCGTGATTCTGAAATGGCTGCAGACGACCTACAAGTGCGAGGTCGTCACCTTCACGGCCGACCTCGGCCAGGGCGAGGAAGTCGAACCCGCGCGCAAGAAAGCGGTGCTGCTCGGCATCAAGCCCGACAACATTTTCATCGAGGACCTGCGCGAGGAATTCGTCCGCGACTACGTTTTTCCAATGTTCCGCGCGAATGCGCTCTACGAGGGCCAGTATCTCTTGGGCACCTCCATCGCGCGGCCCCTGATCGCGAAGAAACAGATCGAGATCGCGAAGAAGACCGGCGCCGACGCCGTGGCCCATGGCGCGACCGGCAAGGGCAACGATCAGGTGCGCTTCGAGCTCACGTACTACGCGCTCGAGCCCAACATCCGCGTGATCGCGCCGTGGCGCGAATGGGATTTGTCGTCGCGCACGAAGCTGCTCGAATTCGCCGAGAAGCACCAGATTCCGATCACCAAGGACAAGCGCGGCGAGGCGCCGTTCTCGGTCGATGCGAATCTTTTGCACTCTTCATCCGAAGGCAAAGTGCTGGAGGACCCGGGCAAAGAGCCGCCGGACTACGTCTATCAGCGCACCGTCGCCCCCGAGAATGCGCCCGACAAGGCCACGGAAATATCCGTCGACTTCGAAAAGGGCGACGCGGTCGCGATCGACGGCAAGAAGCTTTCGCCCGCCGCGCTATTGACGAAGCTCAACGAGCTCGGCCGCACGAACGGCATCGGCCGCCTCGATCTCGTCGAGAACCGCTTCGTCGGCATGAAGTCGCGCGGCGTCTATGAGACGCCCGGCGGCACGATCTTGCTCGCCGCGCATCGCGGTATCGAGTCGATCACCCTCGACCGCGAGGCCGCGCATCTGAAAGACTCGCTCATGCCGCGTTACGCGGAGCTGATCTATTACGGCTTCTGGTTCACGCCAGAGCGCGAAATGCTCCAGGCGCTGATCGACAACAGCCAGGAATTCGTCACCGGCCGCGTGCGGCTCAAGCTCTACAAGGGCAATGTCGCCGTCACCGGCCGCGATAGCCCGTATTCGCTCTACGATCCCGAACTTGTCACGTTCGAAGACGGCGCGGTCGCCTACGACCACCGCGATGCCGAGGGGTTCATCAAGCTGAACGCCTTGCGCCTCCGCACCGCCGCCATGCGCAAACGCAAAACTGACAAGCGCTAAGACGCGCCCCTGCCCGCTCTGGCGGCCTTGGGGTACGATGCCTAGCTAAGGTGGGGCCCCGGCGGCCCACGGGAGATGTTCATGGGTTGGTCCGTCACGGTCGGCCGGGTCGCGGGTACCGCCATCCGCATCCACGTCACGTTTCTCCTGCTGCTCGTCTGGATCGGTTTCATTTATTACCGGCAGGGCGGCCCCGAGGCCGCGCTCGAAGGCGTCGTCTTCGTCGCGCTTTTGTTCCTGTGCGTGCTCCTGCACGAGCTCGGACACGTGTTCGCCGCCAAGCGCTACGGTATCAACACGAACGACGTGACGCTCTGGTTCTTCGGCGGCATCGCGAGCCTCGAGCGCATTCCCGAAAGGCCGATGGAGGAATTCGTCATTGCGATCGCCGGCCCGCTGGTGAACGTGGTGATCGCCGCCGCCCTGATCTTCTTTCTCGGGGCGCGCCTCGACCCCGACGATCTCGGCCGCCTGCAGGACCCGGCGGTATCCATCGTCGCGAAGCTCGCCGCGGCAAACGTCTTTCTCGTGCTGTTCAACTTGATTCCTGCCTTCCCGATGGACGGCGGCCGCGTCCTGCGCGCGCTCTTGGCGATTCGCCTGGGCCACGCGCGCGCGACCCAGGTCGCCGCCGCGGTCGGTCAGGCCTTCGCCGTCGCCTTCGGCATTTTCGGGATTTTCACCGGCAACGTGACGCTCGTCGTGATCGCGGTCTTCGTGTTCCTCGCGGCCTCGGGCGAAGCGAGCTACGCACAGCTTCGCGCTGTAACGCGCGGCACTTTGGTCGCCGACGCGATGATCACGAAGTTCGAGACGCTCAATACCCAGGCGACCGTGAACGACGCGGTCGAAGCGCTCATTAGCACGACGCAGCGCGAGTTTCCCGTGGTCGACGGCTCCGGCCGCCTGCGCGGCGTGCTCACGCGCGACGCCATGATCAAGGCTCTCAAGGAGCGCGGCCCCGACACGCCCGTGATCGAAGTGATGGAAACCGAAATCCCGACGGTTCCCGCGCGCGCCCGCCTCGAGACCGCTCTTCGCGCCCTGACCGAACTGGGCAAGCCGGTCGTGGGCGTGACCGACGCCGCCGGCCGGCTGATCGGCATGCTCACCGCCGAGAACTTGGGCGAGATGATGCTCGTGCAGTCGGCGACCCCGCAACGCGCGGGCCCCCGGCGCCGCCCCGCTGGCGCTTGAGGTATTTGCGCGAAACTTGTAGACCCGGCGCCGAATCCAGCACCCCTCGTTCGAACTCCGGCGCCGGCCGGGCCGGAAATAATTAACCATGCCGCTTCGTAACGTCGCCATCATCGCCCACGTCGACCACGGCAAGACCACGCTCGTGGATCGGTTGCTGCAGCAGGCGGGCACCTTCCGCCTGAACGAGAAAGTGGCCGAGCGGGCGATGGATTCGAACGATCTGGAGCGCGAGCGCGGCATCACCATTCTCGCCAAGGCCACGTCCGTCCTCTGGAAGGACATCCGCATCAATATTGTCGACACGCCCGGCCACGCTGATTTCGGCGGCGAGGTCGAGCGGATTCTCAACATGGTCGACGGCGTCCTCGTCCTCGTGGACGCCGCCGAGGGTCCGCTGCCGCAGACCAAGTTCGTCGTCGGCAAGGCATTGAAGCGCGGTTTCAAGCCGATCGTCGTGATCAACAAAGTCGACCGTTCCGACGCGCGGCCGATCCAGGTGGTGAACGAAGTGTTCGACCTTTTCGCCGCGCTCGACGCCACCGATGAGCAACTCGACTTCCCGATTCTTTACGGCTCGGCAAAGCAGGGCTGGATGGCGGCGGCGCCCGAAGGTCCGAAGGATCAGGGGATGGCGCCCTTGTTCGATCTGGTCACGCGCCATGTCGCACCGCCGGCGACCGAGGAAGGCCCGCTTCGCCTGCTGGCGACCATTCTTGAAGCCGATCCCTATCTCGGGCGCATTCTCACCGGCCGCATCACTTCCGGCTCGGTCAAACCGAACCAGAACGTCAAGGTGCTCGCCCGCGACGGCAGGATCATCGAGAGCGGCCGCGTGACGAAGGTGCTCGCCTTCCGCGGCCTGGAGCGCACGGCAATCGAAGAGGCGCACGCCGGCGACATCGTCGCCATTGCCGGGCTCGAGCAAGCCAACGTATCGGACACGATCGCCGCACCCGAGGTCGACACGCCGATTCAGGCGCAGCCGATCGATCCGCCGACGCTTGCGATGACGTTTCGCGTGAACGACTCGCCGCTCGCCGGCACCGAAGGCGACAAGGTGACGAGCCGCGTGATCCGCGACCGCCTGTTCCGCGAGGCCGAGGGCAACATCGCGCTTCGCATCGGCGAGAGCGAGGAGAAGGATGCTTGTGAGGTCGCCGGCCGCGGCGAGTTGCAGCTCGGTATCCTGATCGAGACCATGCGCCGCGAAGGCTTCGAGCTTTCTATCTCGCGGCCCAAGGTCATTTTCTCGCGCGACAACGAGACCGGGGATATTCTGGAGCCGATCGAAGAAGTCGTGATCGACGTCGACGACGAACATTCCGGCATCGTCGTGCAGAAGCTCTCCGAGCGGCGCGGCGACCTGATGGAGATGCGCCCCTCCGGCGGAGGCCGGCTGCGGCTTGTGTTCCACGTGCCGACGCGCGGGCTCCTCGGCTACCAGAGCGAATTGCTCACCGACACGCGCGGCACCGCGGTGATGAACCGCCTGTTCCACGCCTATGCGCCCTTTAAGGGCGACATCCCCGGCCGCCGCAACGGCGTGCTGATCTCCACCGACAGCGGCGAGGCGGTTGCCTACGCGCTTTGGAACCTTGAGGCGCGCGGACCGATGATGATCGAGCCCGGCTGGAAAGTGTATCGCGGCATGATTGTCGGCGAGCACACGCGCGGGAACGACCTCGAAGTGAACGTGCTCAAGGGCAAGAAGCTTACCAACATCCGCACGACCGCGAAGGACGAGGCGGTGCGGCTGACACCGCCGATTAGAATGACTTTGGAAAAAGCGCTCGCCTATATCGAGGACGACGAGCTCGTCGAGGTGACGCCGAAGTCGATCCGCTTGCGCAAGAAACTTCTCGACCCGCACGAGCGCAAGAAGGAAGGGCGCGCCCGCGAGGCGGCTGAGGTGTGACCGGAAGGTCGCACCAAACCGCTGGATTAACTGTCCATTAACGAAACTCTTGAAGCGGCGGGGCCGATTTGCTTCGATCAGAGCCATGGAAACGGTCCTGATCGAAATCCGCCGTGCGCGCCCGGACGATGCCGTGGCGCTGGCCGATGCCCACGACGAGGCTTGGCGCACGGCCTATTTGGGTCTGATCCCGGGACCGGAACTCGAGAAGCTCGTCGCGCGCCGCGGCCCATCGTGGTGGGATGCAGCGATCCGCCGCGGCTCCCGCATCGCGCTCCTGATGTTCGGCGACGAGGTCGCCGGCTACACGAATTTCGGCCGCAACCGCGCGAAGAGCCTGCCCTATGGCGGCGAGGTCTATGAACTTTACCTGCGCCCCGAATATCAGGGTCTCGGCTTCGGCCGGAAATTGTTTTCCATGGCGAAGCGCGATCTAAACCAGGCCGGCCACAACGGCCTCGTGGTCTGGGCACTCTCCGACAACGAGCCCGCCGTCAGCTTCTATCGCGCGCTCGGCGGCCGCGCCGTCGCCCGCTCGACCGAGCGCTTCGGCGCGAAGACGCTGGACAAAGTCGCCTTCGCCTGGCCGCGCTGAGCGGCTTTCACAAAGCCGGCGGTTTGAGCCCCGCGCGCGCGCAGGCGGCGCGCAACGTATTCACGAGCAGACACGCGATCGTCATCGGCCCGACGCCGCCTGGAACCGGCGTAATTGCGCCCGCAACCTTTGCCACTTCTTCGTAGGCCACGTCGCCGACGATCTTGGTTTTTCCCGCAGCAGAGCCAGGCACGCGATTGATGCCGACGTCGATCACAGTGGCGCCAGGCTTCACCCAGTCGCCGCGCACAAATTCGGGCTTGCCGATCGCCACACAGAGGAGATCCGCGCGCCGCGAGACCGCCGCGAGGTCCTTCGTACGGGAATGGGCGATTGTGACCGTCGCATTTTCCGCGAGCAGCAACTGCGCAAGCGGCTTGCCGACGATGTTCGAACGCCCGAGCACGACGGCCTCAAGCCCCGTGAGCGACGCATGCCCCTTCTTCGCGAGCATGACGCAGCCCACCGGCGTGCAGGGCGCGAGCGCCGGCAATCCGGTCGCGAGCCGCCCCGCGTTCAGCGGATGGAACCCGTCGACGTCCTTGGCCGGATCGACCGCGTTCAGTACGCGCGCGGAGTCGATCTGCGACGGGAGCGGCAATTGCACGAGAATACCGTCGACTGCCGGGTCGGCGTTCAGCTTTTGCACGAGCGCGAGCAAATCCGCCTCCGACGCGTCGGCGGACAACTTGTGCTCAAACGACGTCATACCGACCTCGGTCGTTGAGCGCGCCTTGTTTCGCACGTAAGCTTCGCTCGCCGGATTCTCGCCGACCAGCACGACGGCGAGCCCCGGCGCGCGGCGCAGCGCCTTGGCAATCCGCGCCGCTTCCGTGGCGACCTTGCCGCGCACTTCCGCCGCGAGCGCCTTGCCGTCGAGAATCTTCGCCGTCATTTCTTTGTCGCCTTCTGCCCCGCGATTGCCTGCTCGAGCATCGCCGCCAATTGGGCCGGATCGCCGGCAATACGAAAGGTCTTGAGCCGCGCTGCGGCACCCTGAAGCAGTGTCACCGAAGATCGTGGGACGCCCCCCGCTCCGGCGAGCACGCGCCTGAGCGCGTCATTCGCCTCGCCGTCCGCCGGCGCCGCGCGCACGCGCACCTTCAGCACACATTGTCCATCGCCGAGTTCCGCGATCCCATCGATGGCATCGCGCCCAGCCTTCGGCGTCACGCGCACGCTGACCGCGAGTCCGTCGGGCACACGCCGCCACGGCCGCACGGCTGCGTCGCCCACTCAGGCGAATGCCCAGTACAGGAACCGCTCGACGAACAACAGGATGATGATCAGGATCACCGGCGAAATATCGAGTCCGCCGAGGCTCGGCAGGATGCTGCGGATCGGGCGCAGCGCCGGCTCTGTCAGCCGGTAGAGCGCCTCGCCGATCGCGCGCACCACGTTGTTTTGCGCGTTCACGACATTGAAGGCGACGAGCCAGGACAGCACCGCAGACGCGATCAGAATCCAGATATAGAGCGTGATCAGGGTATGAATGAGCCAGAGGAAAGGGTTCATTGGTTGCTCCCGCGCGATGCGCCTGTGCCGATGCATAGCCGTGCGCGGCGCGCGGGGGAAGTCCGGCCGCCGTCTCCTTGACACCCGTTCGAGCCGCAGCATAGATGGCCCGCTTCTGGACCGGGGCCGTAGCTCAGTTGGGAGAGCGCCGCGTTCGCAATGCGGAGGTCAGGGGTTCAACTCCCCTCGGCTCCACCAGACCCACAATTCACCACCGCCGAAAATCGCTCCTAAGCGCGCCCGCGCGGCGGGCATCAATTTTCGAGCGCCTGAAATGCGAACGGGAGACGACCGGAGGGGTCGCTCCCGGCCGTCTCTCGTCGATTAACGGCCGGCTACGCATTACCTGATGCCGGCTTGCCCCTGTCCTCAGCAATCCCTCTGCCAAAATTTCGCGCGCGCGCGGCTTCCGCTTCTTGCGGATTTTCCGCGCTTTCTCGCGAGGTACGTCCTTTAACGGGAATTTACCTCCGCGCCCGGCGTCTCATTCTGCGACGGACTTCGCATTTTGCGACACTTTGCGTTCCGGCCGCTCCGGCCGCTCCATCATACCGCTCCACAGATCGAGGAACGCGTCGAGCCACGCGCGCGTCTTGACGTCGTGCAGCGCCCGGCCTTCGAAATGCGCGTGGCGCGGCTGCGCGCCGGGCAGCGTCAGCCGCTCATGGCCCCGCGTGGTCCAGCGGCACATCATCTGGTGCGTGAGCTCCGGGTGGAATTGCACGCCGAACGCCGCGCGTCCGTACTGAATCGCCTGCGTCGCAAACGTGTCGCTTTCGGCGAGCCGCACCGCGCCGTGCGGAAGATCGAATCCCTCGCGGTGCCATTGATAGATGTGATCGGGCCAGTCGAGCAGCTTCGCGCCTTCCGGTGTCGCTCGCAGCGGATAATAGCCGACCTCGACGAGGCCCTGCGGATGGAACGCGACCTTGGCCCCGAGCTTGCGCGCCAGAATCTGCGCACCGAGGCAGATGCCGAAGAACGGCTTGTCCTCTTTCAGCGGCACCTCGGCCCACTCGATCTCGCGGCGGACGTAGTCGTCGGAGTCGTTCGCGCTCATCGGACCGCCGAACACAATCACCCCGTCGTGCTCCTCCATCGTCTCGGGCAGCGGATCGCCGAAGCGCGGCCGGCGCGCGTCGAGCCGGAATCCGCGCTCGATCAGGCGATACGCGATGCGGCCGGGAGTGGAGTGTTCCTGATGCAGGATGAGGAGGATGTTCTTGTTCATCGCGGCAATTCAAACGGTAACAAGGCAGCGGTCGCATGGAACCGGCGAGGATTCAAGCCGCATCCTGGCGCAGCTCCGTGGCTTCAGTTCTCATCCCCCGCCGTTTCATCGCGCACCTGGCGGCGGATCGTCACCCGCTCGCGCGAGGGCACGTGCATGAGCTCGGCCGCGCGCCAGACCACGTTGTCCTCGAACTCGCTGAGCTCGCCGTCGGCGTAGGCGACCTCGAACATCATCTCGACGACGCGCTTGCGGCCCTCCTCGTCGAACGCGCGGTTCAGGACGCTCGTGAACTGATAGAGATCGACCGCCTCGAGATCGGCGTTGACCGCAGAGTCGACCAGACGCGCGGCCTCCTCGTGCCCAAGCTCGAAGCGGTGGGCGAGAATGTTCTGCAGCCGCTCCCGCTCCTTCTCGTTGAACGCGCTGTCGCTCGTGGCGACGTGAACCAGCAGCGCCGCGGCGGCCAGGCGGAAATCCGAGTCGCCGAAATTCTCCTGGTCGCGGCCGCCGCCCGCGATCTCCGAAATGAACTCGCCGATCGAACGCAGCATCGAGAATCCGTTTCGCGCCCCGGGTGGCCGTCCCACGCCAGTTTGCCGCCTGCATATACTCATCTGTGCGCGGCCCCGCCACCTCCGCCCCCGCCATAAGAGTCATGCGTGTGGAACGGTGGATCGCCACCGCCGCCCCCGGCTATAAGCGCCCCTGCGCATCGAAGTTTTCCCGGAGGTCCGCATGTTACGCTGTGTGGCGCTCGACGATTACCAGGACGTGGCGCGCAAGTTCGGCGACTGGAAAAAGGTCGCGGACAAGGTCGAGCTCAAGGTCCACACCGACCACATCGAGGACCGCGAGGCCGTGGCGAAGGCGCTCGCCGCTGCCGAGATCGTCATCGCCATGCGCGAGCGCACGTCGTTCGACCGCTGGCTGTTCGACCGCCTGCCCAAGCTGAAGCTCTTGATCACCACCGGCATGAAGAATGCATCGATCGACATGAAGGCCGCCGCCGAACGCGGCGTCCTGGTATGCGGCACGGAAGGCTCGCAGGTCGCGACCGCGGAGCTCACCTGGGGTCTCATCTTCGCGCTCATGCGCCACATCCAGCATGAGATGCAGAACTTCCGGCGCGGCGGGAAATGGCAGGTCAGCGTCGGCCGCGAAGTCTCCGGACGCCGGCTCGGCGTCATCGGCCTCGGCCGGCTCGGATCGCGCGTCGCCCGCGCGGGCCTCGCCTTCGGCATGAAGGTCTCCGCCTGGAGCCAGAATCTGACGCCCGAGCGCTGCGCCGAGATCGGCGTCGAGCGCGCAGGCTCCCTCGACGAGCTCTTGCGCGTGTCCGATATCGTGACCATTCACACCGTGCTGAGCGACCGCACGCGCGGCCTCATCGGCGCGCGCGAGCTTGGACTGATGAAGCTCGACGCGATCCTGATCAACACCTCGCGCGGGCCGATCGTCGATGACAAGGCATTGATCGCGGCGCTCAAGGAAAAGCGGATTTCGGGTGCCGGCATCGACGTCTTCGACAAGGAGCCGCTGCCCGCCGAACATCCGTTGCGCAGCCTCGACAATCTGGTCGCGACGCCGCACCTCGGCTATGTGACGGAGGAGAGCTACCGGCTCTATTACGGCCAAGCGGTCGAAGACATCGCCGCCTGGCTCGCCGGCAAGCCGGTGCGGGTGGTCGCCGCCTAGTGCTGTTTTTCCGCGACGCCGAGCAATCGCGCCTTGTTCGCCTCATCAGCGTTGAGCGCAGCGCTCGCGCCGCGATAGACGATCTGCCCGCGATCGAGCACGATCGCTTCCTGCGTGAGCGACAGCGCGAGCTCGGCTTTCTGCTCCACCAGCACCATGGTGAGCCGCGATTCTTTCTGCACGCGCTCGAGCGCTTCCATGAGCGCCTCGATCACCACCGGCGCTAGGCCCTCGAGCGGCTCGTCGAGCAAAAGCACCTTGGGCGCGCCCACGAGCGCCCGCCCGATCGCAAGCATTTGCTGCTCGCCGCCGGACAGGCGATTGCCGGTGTTCTTGCGACGCGCCTTCAAGCCGGGAAAGAGCTCAAACACTGCGTCAATCGACCAGCCGCCCGCGCGCAACGCGACCGCCATATTTTCTTCTACCGTGAGCGAGGGAAAAATCTCGCGCTCCTGCGGCACATAGCCGAGGCCGAGTTCGTTGCGCAGGTGCGTCGGCTGCGCCTGGACCGGCTGCCCGCCGAGCACGATCGCGCCCTCGTGCAGGGTGGTGAGGCCCATGAGCGTCGCAAGCAACGTGGTCTTGCCGACGCCGTTACGGCCGAGCACCGCGAGCGTACCGCCCGCCGGTACCTGAAACGAAATGCCGTCGAGCACCACCGTCAGCCCGTAGCCCGCGCGCAGGTCCTTCACGTCGAGGCCGACGCTCATACGACGCTCCGGCCGAGATAGACCGCGCGCACCTCGGGGTCCGCCGCGATCTTCTGCGGCGCGCCGCTCGTCAGAATCCGCCCCTGCACGAGCACCGTGATCTCTCGAGCGAAGCGGAATACCACGTCCATGTCGTGCTCGATGATGAGGATCGCGATTTCCGAGGGCAGACGCTCCAGCACCTCGTGCACCACGTGCGATTCCGCTGCCGGCACCCCGGCGGCGGGCTCGTCGAGCAGGAGCACGCGCGGCTTCAGCGCGAGCGCAATCGCGATCTCGAGAAGCCGTTGCTTGCCGTAGGGCAACTCTAAGACGCGCCGGTCGGCGACATCGTCGATTCCAATCTCGCGCAGCCGCTTGTCGGCTTCCGCGAGGCAGGCGCGCCATTCCTTGCTGAAGCGGAACATGCGCCAGGCAATTTTCTCGCGTTCCGCGATCGCGATCGCGACGTTGTCGCGCACGTTTGTCTCATTGAGCAGCGTGTTGATCTGGTGCGTGCGCGCAAGCCCGCGCCGTACGCGATCCTCGGGCTTCAATTTGTCGATCGTCTCGCCGCCGAGCCGGATCGAACCGGCGTCAGCGGACAGCATTCCCGTCAGCAGATTGACGAACGTCGTCTTGCCGGCGCCGTTGGGCCCGATCAACCCCAGTCTAGCGCCAGGCATGAGGTCGACGTCGATATTCTGCGCAACGACCAGACCGCCGAAACTCTTGCACAGCCCGCGAACCGAAAGCACCGGAGCGACACTCATTTGACGTCCGCCCGGTTTCGGATTCGATTCAGGAAGTTGCGCCCCACGCGCCCCAGGTCCATCAGCCCGCCTTCCAGGAACAACACCGTGGCGATCAACATCAGGCCGACGATGAATTCCCAGAAATACGGGCTCACTTTTGCCGACCAGTCCTGCACCAAGAGATAGATGGTAGCGCCGACAAACGCGCCGTACAGGCGCCGGATGCCGCCGAGGATCAGAATCACGGCGACGACGCCGGAGGTGACCAGGCTCAGCACCGACAGACCCACGAAGCTTGTCGAGTGCGCCGACAGCGCCCCGGCCGAGCCGGCCATTGCCGCCGACAGGGTATAGATCGCGAGCAGCCGCCGCCACACCGGCGTCCCGATCGCGCGCATGCGCGCGGGCTTCTGCCGGATGCCGTCGAGTGACCGCCCGAACGGAGAATTCACCACGCGCCAGGAGAACACGAACCAGAAAAACAGCACGACCAGCGCATAGACGTAGGCGGTCTGCCCGAAGATGGAGAACTCGAACACGCCCAACAATGGGGCGACGTTGATTCCCTGCAACCCGTCGTCGCCGCCGGTGAGCTTGGTCGCCTGGTTCGCGTATTCGAACATGATGGAGACAATGGCGAGCGTGAGCATGAGGAAGGTCACGCCCGTCGTGTGTAGGATCAGCGCGCCCGTTACGAACCCGAACAGCGCCGTGACGCCGACTGCCACGAGATGTCCGACGACGGGGTCGGAAGAAGCATGGATCGCGAACAACCCGGCGGCATAGGCGCCCAAGCCGAAGAATGCGGCCTGGCCCAGCGTCACGATGCCTGCGTAGCCGAGCGCAAGATCGAGCGAGAGCGCGAACAGAATCCAGATCAGCACCTGGGTGCCGAAGCTGAGATAGCCGCCGGCGACGAAAAAGAAGACGACGGCGATCGCCCACGGCAACGCGTGCCCGACAAACGACAGTTGACCGGCCGCCATCGTGCCAAGACCGGACGCTGGAAGGGATTTCGGGGTGAGCGTCGTCATCACGCCAACGATTTTGGCGGCAGGATGCCCTGCGGCCGCCAGAGTAGCAGCACGAAGACCGCGCCATAGAGCAAGTAAGGCGCGGCGGCTGCGACGAAATATTTTCCGGTCGTGTCGATGATGCCGAGCGCCATCGCTGCCACGAACGAGCCTTTGAAGCTACCTTCGCCGCCGACGATGACCACGACAAGGAACAGGACCACGTACTTTAGTGCATAGGACGGCTCGAGCGACAGGATGCCCGAGCCGATCGCGCCGCCCAAGCCGGCGAACGCGGTTCCGATAATGAACGTCGCGGTGAACAACAGGTTCACGTTCATTCCGACCGCCCGCGCCATGCCGGCGTTGTCGACGGCCGCACGCAACTTCGCGCCGTAGAGCGAACCTTCGATCAAAAGCCACAGGATCAATGCGATGAGCCCGCCGACCAGGATCAGGAACAAGCGGTAGGCGGGATAGGTTCGGAATCCGATGTCCACCGGTTGAGTGAGATAAGTCGGAAACTCGACTCGATAGGGAAACGCGCCGAAGATCTCCGTAATGAGTGCTGTAACGACGAACACGATGCCGATCGTCAACAGAACCTGCGCAAGCTCACCCTTCCGGTACAGCGGTCGGATGACCGTCATCTCGCACAGCCCGCCGAGGAATCCCGACACGAGCGTGGCGAGGACAAGCGCGAGATAAAATTCGAACCCGTGCTGCGTCAGGTAGCCCGCCACATAGCCGCCGATCATGGCAAATGCGCCATGCGCGAGATTGATCACGCGCATCAGCCCCATCGTCACCGTGAGGCCGACGGAAATGATGAACAGCACCATTCCGTAGGAAATGCCGTCGAGCAGGATCGTCAATGCGAACGAGAGCATGGTCGGCGTCAACGCGGCTGGGGTTTAAAACGGCCGCGCGCGGAACAGTGTTGTTCCGCGCGCAGTCTTACAATACGGGTGCCGACTACTTCTTGACCGGATTGTCGATCTTCCAGGGATCCTTGACCATTGGCACCGTGGCGATATCGACGTTCGTCAGCTTGCCGCCGACCTTTTCGATCCTGCGGATATAGATGTTCTGCACGATATCGCGTTCCTCGGGATCGATCATGATCGGACCGCGCGGGCTGGCCAGAGTCTTGCCCTTCATCGCGTCGATGTACTTGAGGCCGTCGGCCGATGCGCCATGTTCGCGCAACGCGGTGTAAATGAGGTTCATGCCGTCCCAGGCGGCGACCGAGGCAATATCGGTGACGCCCTTCTCGCCGAACTGCTTGGTCAACTGGTCACGCATGACCTTGTTTTCCGGCCGGGCGTTGGTCTCGGTGTAGTGATTGACCGAGATGGTCCCGATCACGTCGTCGGAGAAGTGCGGCAGATACAGCTCGGCGAATTCGCCGTTGCCGAGCAGCTTGATGCCGGCCTGCTTCAAGCCGCGCTCGCTGAACGCCTTTACGAAGGAGATCGAGGGCGAGCCGCCGGGCTGGAACATGTAGACCGCGTCGGGCTTCGCCTGCAGCGCCTTCTCCATGTAGACGGCGAAATTCGTCTCGCGCAGGCTCGTGCGGTCGGCGCCCACGATCTCACCGCCGGCCGCCTTGAACGATTTGTGGAAGTAGTTCTCCGCGTCGTGCCCCGGCGCGTAGTCGCTGATGATCGTGTACACCTTCTTGATGCCGTTCTGCGCGGCCCATGTGCCGATTACTTGCGCCCATTGTGGGAGCGTCAAGCTCGTCCGCACGTAGTACGGCGAGCCGCGGGTGATGGAAGCGGTCGCCGCGTTCATGATCACGACCGGGATTTTCGCCTGTGTTGAAATGTCGGCCATCGCCATGGCGTGCGGCGACAACTCGAATCCGGTCAACATCTGCACCTTCTCGCGCAGGACCAGTTCTTCGGCCAACTGCTTCGCCTTGTCCGGACCGGCGCTGGCCGCGTCGCGATAGACCAGCTGGACATCGATGGACTCGCCCTTCGGTCCCTTGACCGCTTTGCCGTTGATCGCCTGAAACGCCTCGATCGCGTTCTGGAACTGTGTGCCCCAGGTCGCGAAAGCGCCGGTATAGGAGGCGATCAATCCGATCTTGAACGTTTCTGCGCTTGCCGTGCCCGTCATCGCAATGACGCCGAGCGCGCAGACTCCTGACAGCCATTTCTTCATTTGCACTCCTCCCAATATGCCAGCCGGGGGCGGCGTGATGGTCGCGAGACGCGAAGCCAAGTCGGCTGCAACGCCGTCGACCCACTGGACGCGCCCAGGCGATTTCCCGGCGTTGCCCGATTTTTCTTCGTCCGCTTTCCGAACATCAGACTATGCCTGTTCCGGATTGGCAACGAAAACGCGAATTCGCAAAGGCACCTTTTTCGATTTCACCCTTATTCGCGGCAAGCGATTGAAATCCATGCGCTTTTGTAGGCCGCAGATGATTTTTGCCTGCGCAAGTGACGCGGCCGAGGCTCGCGCAGCGAAACGTCGCATTGTTTGAGTGGGCGCTCGCCCGCGCACGTATTACCGCTCGCGAGCGGACGACGAAGCTGACTGGTGCCGGCAGAGGGATTTGAACCCCCGACCCCCCGCTTACGAAGCGGATGCTCTACCGCTGAGCTATGCCGGCCCGATGCGCGTGGCCGTGATAGCGGGGCAATGGCCTCAATTCAAGGAGTGGAGCCCGCGAGCCAATCGAACAGGCTGAATCGCCTGCGCTGCGGCGCGGATTCCTCGTCTGCAATCGGGCCCGGATCGTCCGGCAGCGGCGGCTCCGCGACGATGGGATCGGCTGCCTTGCGGCGCGGCGGTTTGCGGATCTCCGGCGTGCCGCGCGGTTCCGTCAGGATCGGCGCGGCAATCTTGACCATCGGCTCCGGCTGACGGCGCGGGGCTATACTCGCCGACGCTTCCGCCAACGCCTGCTGTGCGACTTGTTCGAGCATCGGCCCGACCGAGGCGTCCGGGGGCACAGTCCACACGAATGCATCGAGCTTGCCCGTGAGCGGCGAGATCGGCAGCCAGCGCTCCGACACATAGCCGTCCGCGACCCAGGCCGAGTCGCGCCGGGCGCGCGCCGCGCGCGCGGTCCATTCCCGCGCCTTGCCATGATCGCCATGCTCCGTCGCTTCGATCTCGGCCATGAGCAGGCACACGCGCTGCGTCGGCTCCGCGAGCAACGGCGCAAGCACATCGCGCGCCTGCCCGAAGTCATTGGCGTCCATGGCCGCACGCGCGACGGCGAGCAAGGATTCCAGATGGCCGGGCGCCTTCAAGGCAAGCGCCTTCACTCGGTTGAGCCGTTCGCGCGCGCTGTCACCGGGACGCAGCTCTGCATAAGTCTCGGCGAGTTCGGGATGCGGGCTCGCGGCGAACGCCTTCTCGATCATGCGGGATGCACGGCGCAGGTTTTCCGCGGCCGCCTCGAGCCGACCCGCCAGTGCGACCGCGGGCACGAGGTCGGCCGCGATCCGCGCCGCCGCACTCGCTTCTTCGCGCGCGCGGGCGGGATCGATGACTTCGAGCGACATTGCCTGCGCCGTCATCAAGACCGCACGCCGGCGCTTGCCCACCGCCTTGCTGATCGCTCTCGCGTTGATCTGCTGCTCCAGCGCTTCCAGCGCGCCGGCCCAGTCGCCGGCGCGGCAGCGGAACTCGATCACGGCGTCCCCAGCCCAGCCGAGCGCCGGATCGGCCTGCGCGGCTTCTTCCGCGAACGAAAGCGCCGCCACCGGGTCGGCGCGGCGTGTCGCTTCCACGAATAGCCCGTGCAGGCCGAGAAGCTTAGTCTCCTCGTGGTCGAGCATGCCGCGAAAATCCGCCTCCGCGCTCTTCGAGTCGCCGCTGAGCTGCGCGGCTTGCGCGGACAAAAGCAGCGTGAGCGGCTCGGACGCCAGCAGCTTGCGCGCCTCGCCCGCCGAACGTTTCGCAAGCAGCAGATTGCCCGTGCCGACGGCGATCAAGCCGCGCGAGATCGCGCGCCAGCCGCGCAATTGCCGCCGCTCCTCCACGTAGTCCGCGACGCGCTGCGGTGAGCGCAGAATGAACCGAATGACCGACCAGGCAAAAATCGCGAGCGCGATGATCGCGAGCAAGCCGACGCTCGCGACCATGAGCGAGGTGGTTACGCGCCACCCCTGCCACGTCATGACGATCTCGCCCGGCCGGTCGGCGAACCAGGCGGCGCCGAGTGCGACGAGCGCAATGACGGCGAGGAAAAATGCGATGCGGATCACGACGGTTTGCGCCCCGCGTTGATGGTCAGTGCCGCATCGGTGAGTTGCTTCACGATCTGCTCCGCGTCGCGCCGCCGCACGGCTGCAGCGGTCCAATCCGACACAATTGACTTGACCGAATCGCGCAGCAGATCGACCTCGGCCAGCGCACCCGCGAGATCGCCACGTGCGAGCTTCGTCTCCATGCGCGCCACGACGGCGCCGACGCTTGCGCCCTCTGGCTCGCCAATGGGACGAATCTCGACGAGCCGCGTCGCGTTTGTGAGGAGCCGCGAGAAAATTCCGCCCTCGGGTTCGGGCCCGCGCAACAGTTCCGGCGCGAGCACCGAAAATCGCTCGGCAAGCTCGGGAACCGTCGGCAGGCCCTTGGCCGCATGCGGCTCGAGTGCCGCGAGCGGCGCCGCCCGCTCGCCAAGCCGCGCCCGCGCGGCTTCGAGCTCCTTCAGAAACGGCTTGCCCGACCTGATCGCATCGGAAAGCGCGTTGAGCACGACGATCTCCGCCGCGAGCGACGTCGTCGCCGGAGCGGGACGCGGCGCGGCCAGCGCCGAGATTCTTTCTTCCAGCCCGCCGATGCGGTTTGCCAGCGCGTCGACGGCCGTCGGCGTCGCGGCGGGCGGCGCCTGTTCCGCCATGCGTCGCAGGTCAGCAAGCGACCCGCGCAAGTCCTTCAGGGTCGCCTCGATTCCCGCCGTCCGCTCATTGACCCCGGACAGATCCGTTGGCTGCGGGGCGGGGCGGCGCTCGATCGCCGCAAGCCGCTGCTCCGATTCAGAAATGGCCTTCGTCAGCCGGTCGATGCGGTCGCCGAGTGCGCTCGTCTCGAGCGCTGGCGCAGGCCTTTTTGTCAGGCTTTCGATGCGCGCCGAGAGCGTGGCCACCTCGCCAGCGAGGTCGCTCACCCGCGCGTTGTCCTCGCCACTGCGTCCGCCAAATAGCGACATGACGGCGAACACCAGGATCGCTCCGCCAAGAACGCCGATGGCGCCGGTCACGATCGGCTTCGCTGCCCATGCGCGCCATTCGACCGCACGCAGTTGATCGGTCCAGTCCTTCGCCGCTGTCGCGCCGGAGTCCTTTGGCTGCTCGGCCTTCGGCTTTTCGCGAACCGGTTTGATCCGTTCGGCACCGACTTCCGTCGCCTTCAACTCGAGCACGTGCGGCCGCCGACGCCGCTTCGGGCTGGGCGGCGGCGTGTCGTCCTCGGGGCGATTTCCTTTCGCCATGGGCTCCTCTTCCGCCTTTTGGGAATCGGACTGGCTCAAAGGGGATAGACCCAGCGCCGGGAGGCCGCAACAGCGTCAGGATTTCAAGAGCGCAAGGAGGTCCGCCTCGTTCGGCCGCGCGGCGATCTTCGCGCCGGCGCCGATCGCCCGCAGCGGCGCGGCCACCGCTTGCGAGAGACAAAAATGCTGCAATGGGCGCACCGCGTTAACCAAGCCCTGCCGCTCGACGATCGCGACGAAAGTCGCAGCACTCCGCGGCGAGAAATGCAGCACCGCGTCGATGCTGCCGGAAGTCAGTGCGGCGATCGTCGAGTCAGCGAGCGCCTGCGCCGCGCGCATGCGATAGAGCACAAGCAAAGTAACCGCGATCCCGGCCTCGGCGAGCAGCCCGCCAAGATCCTGTGCGCGGTCTTCACCCGCAAGATGCAGGACTCGCGCCGATGCCGGGAGCTTTTCTGAAAGCATTTGCGCGAGGATGGCCGCATCGCCGTCGGCCGCGACGACATTCTTGAAGCCCGCTGCGCGCGCGGCCTCCGCGGTCGCGCCGCCGACCGCGTAGAGCGGGACCGACCGCAGCCGATCGAGCGTAACCATGGCGCCCGCGATCCGCACCGCGTTGGCGCTCGTCGCCGCAAGCCCCGCGAACGGCCCCGCCGGTGTCTCTTGCACTGTCAGAGGCTCAAACGTCAGCAGCGGATCGAGCAACACCTGATGGCCGAGCGCCTCGAGCTTCGCCGCCGTACGCGCGGCGTCGGGCTCCGGTCGCGTCACCAGCACGCGCACCGATCAGGCCAGCGAAGCGAGCACAGAAGCCGGAGCGCGCCGCTTCAGTTCGCGTCCGGCGTCAGCCCCGAGCCGTGCAGCGTCGGCAGGCAGGCCGTCGCGCGTCGTCTCCGCCGCCTCGCGCCCATCCGGGCTGATCACGAGTCCATGGAAGCGCAGGCGGCCGTCCATGAGCCGCGCGTGCCCCGCGATCGGGGTGCGGCACGAGCCGTCGAGCTCTGCGAGGAATGCCCGTTCTGCCGCGAGCGCGATCGAGGTCGGCGCGTCGTCGATCGCGACGACCAGCGCCGCGGCCACGGGATCGAGTGCGCGGACTTCGACCGCGATCGCGCCCTGTCCCACCGACGGCGGAAATATTTCCGGATCGAGCAATTCCCTCGCCTTCCCTTCGAGTCCGAGCCTTTGCAACCCGGCGAGCGCAAGCACGGACGCGTCGAAGCTTCCGTTCTCGACCTTCTCCAGCCGCGTGTGCACATTGCCGCGCAGAAGTTTCACGTCCACATCGGGCCGCAGCCGCCGCACGAGTGCCTCGCGCCGCACCGAGGCGGTGCCGACGACCGCGCCCGGCGCCAGTGCTGCGAGCCGGTCCGCGCGCGTGCTCACGAACGCATCGCGCGGATCCGCACGTTCGGGATAGGCCGCGAGCACGAGGCCATCGGGCAGAAAGGTCGGCACGTCCTTTGCCGAATGCACCGCGAGGTCGATCGTGCGCGCGAGCAGAGCCTCCTCGATCTCCTTCGTGAAGAGGCCCTTGCCGCCGACGTCGGCGAGCGGCCGGTCGTGCACCGCGTCGCCCGAGGTGCGGATCACCACCACTTCGATTTCGGCGGAATCGAGCCCGTTCGCCGCCGCGAGCCGCGTGCGCACAATCTCGGTTTGCGCCCGCGCGAGCGGGCTTCCGCGCGTGCCGATGCGAAGCCTGGGTCGGTCGATCATGGTCATTATTCTGCGCATACCAACATGGATGGGCGGGAATCGGAAATCCTGCTATGGCCTGCCTCGCGCGAAGCGTTTGGGGAGCCTTGCGGTATGCTCATTTTGGGCATCGAAACCACCTGCGACGAAACGGCCGCGGCGGTGGTTTATCGCGACGCCGACGGCCAAGGCGAGATCCGCTCGAACGTCATTCATTCCCAGTTCGCCGAACACCGGGACTATGGCGGCGTAGTGCCGGAGATCGCCGCGCGCGCTCACGTCGAGCTTCTCGACGGCGTGATCCGCCGCGCCATGGAGCAGGCGGACGTGCGGTTTTCCCAGCTCGACGGCATCGCGGCCGCCGCCGGCCCGGGCCTCATCGGCGGCGTCATCGTTGGGCTCACGACCGCGAAGGCGATCGCGCTTGTCACCGGCAAGCCACTCCTTGCCGTGAACCATCTTGAGGCCCATGCGCTCACCGTGCGTCTCACCCACCGCGTCGGCTTTCCCTATCTCCTGCTCCTCGTATCCGGCGGCCACACTCAGTTGATCTCGGTCGAGGACATCGACCGCTACAGGTTCATTGGCGGCACGGTCGACGACGCGATCGGCGAGGCTTTCGACAAGACCGCGAAAATGCTGGGCCTGCCCTATCCCGGCGGGCCGGAGGTCGAGCGTTGCGCGACCATGGGCGATCCCACGCGCTTCAGCCTGCCGCGCCCGATGATCGGCCGGCCCGAGCCGAATTTCTCCCTTTCCGGATTGAAGACCGCCGTGCGCATTGAGGCCGAGAGCATCGCGCCCTTGAGCGACGAGAACGTCGCCGATCTCTGCGCAAGCTTCCAAGCGGCGATCGTCGACGTCGTCGTCGATCGCATTCGCGTGGCGCTCGGCACCTTGCGCAATAGCGCCTGGAAGCCGCGCGCGCTGGTGGTCGCCGGCGGCGTCGGCGCGAACCGCACGATCCGCGCCGCGCTCGAAGCGATCTCAGCCGAAACTGCGACGCCGCTCATGCTGCCGCCGCCGGAGCTCTGCACCGACAACGGCGCAATGATCGCTTGGGCCGGCGCTGAGCGCCTGGCGCGCGGCCTCGTCGACGGGCTCGAGACGAGCCCGCGGGCGCGCTGGCCGCTCGGGCAAGTCGCAGCCGTGGTGTGAGCTGCAGCGCGCATGGCGGGCTTTCAACGCATCAGCATTCTCGGCGCCGGCGCCTGGGGCACGGCGCTCGCGAACGCGGTCGCGCGCCCGCATCGCGCGGTGACGCTCTATGCGCGCGATCACAAGGTCGTCGACGAGATCGCGCAGAAAGGAACCAACGCTGCGCATCTTCCGGGCGTGAAGGTTTCGCCCGAGGTCACGCCGACCGCCTCACTGGAGAAAGCCGCGCAAGCTGACGCGCTGCTCTTTGTGGTTCCGGCTCAATCGCTGCGCGCGCTAGCGCAGCAGCTTGCGGCGCTCCTGCCCGTTTCCGTCCCGATCATCGCCTGCTCCAAGGGCATTGAGCGCGGCACGGGCCGCTTCGTCACCCAAATGCTGACCGAGGCCGCGCCGAAGGGCCGGCCCGCGGTCTTGTCCGGCCCAAGCTTCGCAGGCGATGTGGCGCGCGGCCTTCCGACCGCCGTCGCCCTCGCCGCCGAGGACGAGGCGCTTGCGGCCGAGCTTGCCGAAGCGCTGCGCTCGCCGACCTTCCGCGTCTATCATTCCACCGACGTACGCGGCGTCGAGATCGGCGGCGCAGCCAAGAACGTGCTCGCCATCGCGGCGGGCATCGTCGTCGGCCGTAAGCTCGGCCCGAGCGCGCAGGCCGCGCTCACGACGCGCGGATTCGGGGAACTGATTCGCTTCGGCCGCGCTTACGGTGCGAAGCCCGAGACCCTCACCGGGCTCTCCGGCCTCGGTGACCTGATCTTGACCTCGACCTCGCCGCAATCGCGCAACTACTCCCTCGGAGTCGCGCTCGGCGCTGGCACGGCGCCGTCGGAAGCAGGCGCCGGCAAGCTCGCCGAGGGCGCGTTTACGGCATCGGTGCTGGTCGAGATGGCGCGCGCAAAGCAGATCGACATGCCGATCGCCCAGGCCGTCGACGACGTGCTCGCGGGCCGGCTCGGGGTCGATGATGCGATCGCCCAGCTTTTGTCGCGGCCCATGGGCGCGGAGGCATAACAGCAATGGCGTACTGGCTGATCAAGACCGAAGCCTCAACCTGGTCCTGGGATGATCAAGTCAAGACCGGCGCAAAAGGCACGGCCTGGGAAGGCGTGCGCAATCATCAGGCGAAACAAAACCTGATGAAGATGAAACGCGGCGACCGCGCATTCCTTTATCATTCAGGCGACGAGAAGCAGGTCATGGGCATCACCGAGGTGATCGGCGAGCACCGCCCTGATCCGACCGACAAGAGCGGCGCCTTCGTCGCCGTCGACGTCAAGGCCGTGGCACCGTTTCCGGTCCCCGTCACGCTCGCCATGTGCAAGGCCGAGAAAGGTCTCGCCAAGATGGTGTTGCTCAACAATTCACGGCTGTCGGTACAGCCGGTCAGCGCCGCGGAATGGGCTATGGTCTGCCGCCTGGGCGGCTATAAGGCCGGCTGAACTTCACCGATCCTTGCGCGAGGAGTGGAGCATGACCTTCGCTGGCATCAATTATCTCGCCGTGTTCATCGCGGCGCTCGCCGGCTTCGGCTTCGGCGCCGTCTATTACGTGACGCTGTCAAAGCCCTGGATGAACGCGGTCGGCTGGACGCCAGAGGAGCAGGCCCGACACATGAGGGGCGAGCTCAATCCGAGCAAGCTGCCGTTCGTGATTGCGATCATCGCCAACCTGATCATGGCCTGGGTGCTGGCGGGGCTGATCGGGCATATGGGTCCGGTGACGATCCGCAGCGGCATCATCTCCGGCGCCTTCTCCTGGCTCGGCTTCGTCGTCACGACGCTCGCGGTCAATTACAGCTTCGGCGGCCGCAAGCCGATGCTGACCGTGATCGACTCCGGCCATTGGCTCGGGGTGCTCGTGATCATGGGCGCTGTGATCGGCGCCTTCGGCGTGTGAGCGGCCGAGATTGCACCGCCCCAGCCAACCAAAGTCGAACCGACGCTTGCCTTGTCGTGCCAGCCGCGCTTTCGCATAATGCCTTGGGATTGAAAACAAATGCGAGGCCGGCCCGAGCCGGCCCCCACGGGGAAGCAAGGGAGGAGCTCGATGTCGGAGAAGCTGTACGACGTTCCGGCCGAATGGCGGAAGCGCGCCTGGATTGACGAGGCCAAGTACAAGGCGTGGTACGCGCGCTCCGTCAACGATCCGAATGGCTTCTGGGCCGAGCAGGCGAAGCGCATCCACTGGTATAAGACGCCGACCAAGATCAAGAACGCCTCGTTCGGTCCGGGCGACGTCTCGATCAAGTGGTTCGAGGACGGCACCACCAACTGCGCCTACAACTGCGTCGATCGTCATTTGGAGAAGCGCGGCGACCAGGTCGCGATCATCTGGGAAGGCGACGATCCAAAAGACGACAAGAAAATCACCTACAAGCAATTGCACGCCGAAGTCTGCCGCTTCGCGAACGTCCTGAAGAAGCAAGGCGTCAAGAAAGGCGACCGGATCACGATCTATCTGCCGATGATTCCGGAAGCGGCCTACGCCATGCTCGCCTGCGCGCGCATTGGCGCGATCCACTCGGTCGTCTTCGGCGGATTCTCTCCCGACAGCCTCGCCGGCCGCATCGAGGACTGCAAGTCGAGCGTGGTCGTCACCGCCGACGAGGGCATCCGCGGCGGCCGCAAGATTCCGCTCAAGGCGAACACCGACGCCGCCTGCGACAAGGCCGGCGGGGTGAAGAGCGTGATCGTCGTCAAGCGCACGAACGCCAAGGTGGAGATGAAATCCGGCCGCGACGTCTACTACGACGAGGTGGCGAAAGGCGTTCCCACCGACTGCCCGTGCGAGGAGATGAACGCGGAAGATCCGCTGTTCATTCTCTACACCTCCGGCTCCACCGGAAAGCCAAAGGGCGTACTGCATACGACCGGCGGCTATCAACTCTACACGTCGATCACGCACCAATACGTGTTCGATTATCACGACGGCGACATCTTCTGGTGCACCGCCGACGTGGGCTGGGTTACCGGCCACAGCTACATCGTCTATGGTCCGCTCGCGAACGGCGCGACCACGCTGATCTTCGAGGGCGTGCCGAACTACCCGTCGATGTCACGCTTCTGGGAAGTCTGCGACAAGCACAAGGTCAATATCTTCTACACCGCGCCGACGGCGATCCGCGCGCTGATGCAGGCGGGCGACGCGCCGGTGAAGAAGACCAGTAGGAAATCGATCAGGCTCCTCGGTACCGTCGGCGAGCCGATCAATCCGGAAGCGTGGGAATGGTACTACCGCACGGTCGGCGACAACCGGTGCCCGATCGTCGACACCTGGTGGCAGACCGAGACCGGCGGAATTCTCATCACGCCGCTTCCCGGCGCAACGCACCTCAAACCCGGCTCTGCGACACGGCCGTTCTTTGGTGTAATCCCCGAGATCGTCGACAGTAGCGGCAAGACGCTGGAAGGCGCCGCCGCCGGCAATCTCTGCATCGCCGACGCTTGGCCCGGCATGATGCGCACGGTCTATGGCGACCACCAGCGTTTCGTCGACACCTACTTCAAGGCCTATCCCGGCAAGTATTTCACCGGCGACGGCTGCCGCCGCGACGCAGACGACTATTACTGGATCACCGGCCGCGTCGACGACGTGATCAATGTCGCCGGCCACCGTCTCGGCACGGCCGAAGTGGAGAGCGCGCTCGTAGCGCACCCAACGGTGTCGGAGGCCGCCGTCGTCGGCTATCCGCACAACATCAAGGGTCAGGGCATCTACGCCTACGTCACGCTGATGGCCGGCGAGGCCGCGACCGAGGACCTGCGCAAGGAGCTTGTCGCCTGGGTGCGAAAGGAGATCGGACCGATCGCCTCGCCCGATCTGATCCAGTTCGCGCCGGGTCTGCCGAAGACGCGCTCCGGCAAGATCATGCGGCGGATTCTGCGCAAGATCGCGGAGGATGAGTACGACAGCCTCGGCGACACCTCAACGCTCGCCGACCCGGCGGTAGTGGACGATCTCGTAAATAATCGGCAAAATCGCAAGTCAGCCTGACGAAGGAGTGGGAACGGAAGACGCGGCAGGTCGTTTTGTAACATCGGGCGAGAAGAGGCCGGCTCGCCGGTCATTTTGGGGGCGTGTAATGCGTATGCGTTCGGCGTGTCGGGCTGCCTTGGCCCTGTGCTTTACGTTGCTCGCCGCGTCACAGCTTTGGGCTCGGGAAACAGTACGCTTCGACGGATATTCAGCCGGCACGATCGTCATCAAGACGAGCGAACGCCGGCTTTACTACGTGCTCGGCGACGGACGCGCGGTGCGCTATCCCGTCGGCGTCGGCCGCTCCGGCAAGCAATGGTTCGGCCAGTCCCGCATCACCGGGAAATACTTGAAGCCCGCCTGGTCGCCGCCGGCCGAGGTAAAGCGCGACAATCCGCGACTGCCGGACGTCATTCCGGGCGGCACCGCACGCAATCCGATGGGGGCCGCGGCACTCACGCTCTCGGGCGGCGAGTACGCGATCCACGGCACCAACGTGCCAGGCTCAGTCGGCGGATTTGTCTCCTACGGTTGCTTTCGGATGTACAACAACGACGTCGTCGATCTGTATGGACGCGTCGGAGTTGGAACGTCTGTTATGATCGTGCAGTGATGTTACGAAGCGGCACCCAATAAAATTTCGGTGGTGCGTTCCGGCATGTCCAGCATCACCTCGTGCCCGCACGCAAGTGCGTGCGTCTCCCACGCCGCATCGGCCTTGCACCTATCGTAGAATTGCTTGAACGGGCTCGGCCGACCGAGCTCCGTCGCCCAGACGTAAATTCGTTTCCCGATCGACGCACCTGCGCCGGAAAGCTTCACGCGCTCCGTGAAACACGGCAGCGGATGCGGTCCGGTGAGTTGCTCGTAGAGTGGCACATCTGCCGCGTTCAGGTTCCAGAACGAGGCCGCCGGCGCCGGGATTGAATAGCCGCCGTGGCCGCCCGCGCTCGCGAGATAGCGGGCGGTATTCGCCGGGATATTGATGTCCCAAATCGATTGGCCGTTTTCCGGCAGGAACGCGTCGAGATATACGAGCGCGGAAATCTTTTCCGGAATGCGATCGGCGGTGCCCGTGATCACCATGCCGCCGTAGGAGTGGCCCACGAGCACCGCGCGCTCGATGCTCTCGTACTTGAAGATGTTGATGACGTCCTGGATGTGCATCGAGAGATTGACGGCGCCACTGAAGAGGTGAGCGCGCTCGCCGCAGCCCGTCAGGCTCGGCGCATAGACGACGTGGCCTTGCGCGCGCAGACTTTCGGCCACGCGCTGATAATTCCACCCTCCGCCCCAAGCGCCGTGAATGAGTACGAACGTCGTCCTGCCCCTGGCCATCGTCTCCCCCTCTGGACTTTCTCCCGACTATACAAAATTGTTTCACGTGCCGTCCTCACCGGCAGACGCTCAGCCAGCTCATGTCGAGATGAAAGTGGTTGGCGTGGTTGCGGTCGTGATCAGGCGACAGCACAACTCCAAAGATGCGACACGCTCCGTCGCGCACCACCCGCAGGAATGCGCCCTTTTCACCATCGCTTTTCCAGTCGCCCCCGACCGTCATGCCCGGCTCGCCTGCGACCGTGAAGCCCGCAACATCGATCGCGTTCGCAAATGCGTGTTGGCTGAGCGACCCGCGCTTTCCCTCACGGATGCCGCGGCACGAGTACGTCCCGAGATGCCGGAGCGAGGCGAGCTTGCGATTGAAATGCTGTTCCGCCGCCGGCGCCAGCACGTGCCGCTCCCACAGAAGCAGCCCGAGCATCGCCGGACAGCGCAGCAGGATGCGGCTGCCGTGCTCGATCTCCGATCGATCGAGCCAAACCGCGTCGTCGTAACCGCAGCCGCTTTCATGATGCAAAGGTGGCGCGCGACGGTAGCTGATCTTCGCGCGGTCGAGCGCGGCGTAGCAGCGTTCCGGCGCGCGCTCGAGCAATTGCAGATGCAGCCTGGTGAGAAAATTCGGCGGCCGTTCGAGATCGAACGGCGCGATGTAGTCCATGAACGGCAGGGCAATGATCCCGCCCGCGACCGCGAGCAGGATCGCAAGCATGGCGCCGCGAATTGCTTTATTCACAGCGTCCAGCGATCAGGAGAAATCGCTCGCGATCCCCTTGATCTCCCAGTCGCCGTAGCGGATCGGCTCCGGGCCTTTGCGACCGCCATGCTCCTTCGGCATCGATTGGGCGCGCGCGTCGATCTCTGCGCGGCGCGCAGCCGCTTCGGCAAGCGCGCGTTCGGCCGCCGGGGTGAGCGGCTTCCCCGCCCGCAGCTTGCCTTGCGGTCCTGTTGTCTTAAGCGGCTTTTCCATGGCGCTTTCGAACACCCGCCGCGGCGCGCGGTCAAGCCGCTTGTGCGCGCCTTGCGTTGGAAGCGGCGCGAACCCATCTTTTCGCATGGGGCGGCTTAGGCCGGTCGATCCGGAGGATTCGATGAACTATTTCAAGACCGCCATCCTGCTCGCCGGCATGACCGCGCTGTTCATGGGCGTGGGCTTCATGATCGGCGGCGAGGCCGGCATGCTGATCGCACTCCTGGTCGCAGGCGGGATGAACATCTTTGCCTATTGGAATTCCGACAAGCTCGTCCTGCGCATGCACGGCGCGCGCGAGGTGGACGAAACCGCCGCCCCCGAACTGGTCGGCATCGTGCGCGAGCTGGCGGGCCGCGCCGGGCTCCCCATGCCGCGCCTCTACCTCATGGACAATCCGCAGCCGAATGCATTCGCCACCGGCCGCAATCCGCAGAACGCCGCGGTCGCGGCGACCACTGGTCTCCTCAACACGTTGAGCCGCGAGGAAGTTGCCGGCGTGATCGCCCACGAACTCGCCCACGTCAGGAATCGCGACACGCTGATCATGACGATCACCGCGACAATCGCGGGCGCGATCTCGATGTTGGCTCAGTTCGGCTTTTTCTTCGGCGGCAACCGCAGCAACAATCCGCTCGGCGCCATCGGCACGATCGCGCTCGTGATTTTCGCGCCGCTCGCCGCCATGGTCGTGCAGATGGCGATCAGCCGCTCGCGCGAGTACCAAGCCGACCGCCTGGGCGCGCAAATCGTCGGCCGCCCGCGCTGGCTCGCCTCCGCGCTCGCCAAGCTTGCCAACGCGGCGCACCGGATTCCCAATCCGGCGGCCGAGGCGAATCCGGCGACCGCGCATCTCTTCATCGTCAATCCGCTCTCGGGCGAGCGCATGGACAATCTTTTTTCCACGCATCCTGCGATGGAAAATCGCATTGCCGCGCTCGAGGAACTGGAGCGCGAAATGGGCGCTTCCGCCGCGCCCGACTTCGGCGCCGCTACCGGTGGATCCGGCCCGTGGGCATCACGCCGCCGTCCGTGGAGCTGACCGAATTATTTTCCGCGTTTTGACCCGCGCCCTCTGCTCGCGTAGCAACGCGGCGTGATGGCCAAACGCGCGCGAACAACACCCGCTGGAAGGACAAAGCGCGCCTCGTCACGCGTGCGCCCGCAGGCGAGCAGTGCCGAAGCCCAGGGCTTCGCCAGCCGTAGGATCGCGGCCGACGCACTCTTGACGATCCTGCATCGTCGCAGGCCGCTCGCCGATGTGCTCGATTCCGCAAGCGGCGTCGAAGGCCTCACGCAACTGTCCGAACGCGACCGCGCCCTCGTGCGCATGCTGGTGGCGACGGTGCTGCGCCGGCTTGGCACGTTGCGCGCCTTGGTCGGCGAAATGCTCGGGAGCGGTCCGCCAAAGGACGCACCGCAAGTCGAAGCCGCGCTTTTGCTCGGCGCCGCGCAAATTCTTTTCCTTGACGTTCCCGACCACGCCGCCGTCGATCTTTCGGTGCGTCTCGCGTCTGAGCCGCGCAATGCGCGCTATGCTGGCCTCGCCAACGCGGTCCTGCGCCGCGTCACGCGCGAGGGAAAAGAACGCCTCGCGCGTCTCGATCCGCTGATCGATACGCCCCTTTGGCTACTCGACCGCTGGCGCAAGACTTATGGCGCGGACACCACGGCCGCGATTGCTGCCGCGCATCGAATCGAAGCGCCGCTCGACCTCACGGCGAAATCGGACGCGCCCGCTTGGGCCGAACGCCTCGGCGCCCGCTTGCTTCCCACCGGTACGATCCGACTCGCAGGGGCCGGTCCCGTCACCGCCCTTGCCGGTTTCGACGATGGCGCATGGTGGGTACAGGACGCCGCCGCGAGCTTGCCCGTGCGTCTTCTCGGCCCGGTCGATGGGCTCTCGGTCGCCGACCTTTGTGCGGCACCGGGCGGCAAGACCGCGCAATTGGCCGCTGCCGGCGCCCGTGTCGTGGCCGTGGATCGCTCGGAAAATCGCCTGAAACGCCTCAAGCAAAATCTCGCGCGCCTCGGCCTTGCCGCCGAGACCGTCGTGGCCGATGCAACAGCATGGAACGGCGGACTCTTCGATGCGGTGCTGCTCGACGCGCCCTGCTCGGCGACGGGCACGATCCGCCGCCATCCGGACATTCCCTGGCAGAAACGTGCTGAGGACATCGCGACGCTCGCTGCCTTGCAGACGCGGCTTCTCGCCCGCGCGGCATTACTCACGCGGCCGGGCGGTATTCTTGTGTACGCCACTTGTTCGCTCGAGCCCGAGGAAGGCGAACAGCAGATCGAATCCTTCCTCGCGCGCAATTCCGACTTCGCGCGCGTGCCCGTCACATCGGCAGAACTTGGCAGAGTGGAATCGTTCGTCTCGCGCGCTGGAGATCTGCGCAGTCTGCCCTGCCATCTGCCCGACCCCGATCCCGCGTTCGCCGGCTGCGACGGCTTTTATTCCGCGCGATTACGACGCATTTCGTAACTCCACACGCGCGATTGGACACCGGAGTCTGCTTCGATATGTTGTGGATCGGAGAGCGGGCGCGCGGCGCCCCGCCGGAGGAAGGCAATCGACTCGATGAGTCGTGAAGTGCTTGCGGAGCGGATGCGGCTCGCGCGCTTTGTGGCCGGACACGGCTGGCGCAAGTTCGTGCTCAAGCTCACCGCCAACCCACGCTATCGCTGGCGGATCGGCATGTCGGTCCCCGAGCGGCTTCTGATCGCGCCGCAGGACCTGCGCACCGGCGACCCCACGCTCGCGAGCGAATTCTATGCGGGCCGCTTTGTCTTCGCCGGCAAGGTGGTGGCGACCGACGGCCGTTCGCCGTTCGAGATGCCGCCGCCCTCGCGCGAGTGGGACGAACAGCTGCTCGGCTTCGGCTGGCTGCGGCACTTGCGTTCCGCCGGCACTTCGATCGCGCAAGTGAATGCGCGCGCGCTCGTGGGCGACTGGATCGCGCTCCAGGGCGGCGGCCACCCGGTCGCCTGGGAGCCCGAGATCGTCGCCCGCCGCATCATCTCCTGGCTCACGCAAGCGCCGCTCATTCTCGACGGCGCCGATCACGTTTTCTACCGGTCCTTCCTGAAGAGCCTCGCGCGTCAGGTGCGTTATCTCCGCCGCACGATCTCCGACACGCGCGACGGCTATCCGCGGCTGCTCGCCACGATCGCGCTGGCCTTCGCGGGGCTCTGCATCCAGGGCGAGACGCGGCTTTTGAAATCGAGCGCGCGCCGTTTGTCCGCCGAGCTCAACCGCCAGATCCTTCCCGACGGCGGCCACATCGGCCGGAATCCGGGCGTCCTGATCGAGCTTCTCGTCGATCTTCTTCCGTTGCGCCAGTCGTTCGAGGCGCGCAGCGCGCCGCCACCGACGGCGCTGCTCAATTCCATCGACCGCATGATGCCGATGCTGCGCTTCTTCCGGCACGGCGACGGCGCCTTTGCGCAATTCAACGGCATGGGCGCGACGCCGACCGATCTGCTCGCCACCGTGCTTGCCTATGACGACGCGCGCGGCGCGCCGGTCGCAAACGCCCCCTATTCCGGCTACCAGCGCATCGACGCGGGCGAAAGCGTCCTGATCGCCGATACCGGCGCGCCGCCTCCCATGATGCAGAGCCACGAGGCCCACGCCGGCTGTCTCTCGTTCGAATTCTCCCACGGGCGCAACCGCATCGTCGTCAATTGCGGCATGCCTACCGCCAACCGCGACGCCTGGCGGCCCTCCGCGCGCGCCACCGCGGCGCATTCGACCGTGGTCCTCAACGACACTTCTTCCTGCCGCTTCCTCGCCGGAGCCGCCTACAACCGCCTGATCGGAGTGCCGATCGTCGAGGGCCCAGGTCCGGTCCGCGTCTCGCGCGGCGAACGCGGCGGCGCGCAACTCGTGCGCGCCCTGCACGACGGTTACGCCTCGCGCTTCGGGCTGCTGCACCAGCGCTCGTGGCGCCTGTCGCAGGACGGCGAACGGCTTGACGGCGAAGACGTCTTCTTCACGCCTGAGGGCGAGGCAGTGCCGGTCAACGCCCCCGACACCTTCGTCATACGCTTTCACCTTCATCCCAACGTGAAGGCGAGCCGCCGCACCGACGGCAGCAGCGTGCTTCTCGTATTGCCGGGCAAGGAGAGCTGGCTGTTCAGCTCCCCGAACATGAACGTCGATGTCGAGGAAAGCGTGTTCCTTTCATCGACCGACGGTCCGCGCCGCACGGCCCAGATCGTGATTGCCGACCAGGTGCACGCCCTGCCGCGTATCGTCTGGACCCTGATCCGCGCCACCAAGACGCAGACCGATCGCGAGAGGGCCGAAGCAGCCGGTCCGCAACTGCTGCTCTGAGCCGCGCTCCCGTTTCCCTGCCGCCCGCGCCGTGCTATCGCGGCTCGCGTCAATTGGAAGACGAAGCGATCGTTGCAATGTCGAATCGCGTCCGCCCCATCGCCCGAGCTCTGATCTCGGTTTCCGACAAGAGTGGATTGATCGAGTTCGCCCGCGCGCTCGCCGCGCGCGGCGCGTCGCTCGTCTCCACCGGCGGCACGAGCCGCGCGTTTGCGGAAGCAGGACTCAACGTCACCGATGTCACTGCGCTCACCGGCTATCCCGAGATGATGGACGGCCGGGTCAAGACCCTGCATCCGAAAGTGCACGGCGCGATCCTCGCCGTCCGCGACGAAAAGGCTCATGCCGACGCCATGCAGCAGCATGGGATCGAGCCGATCGATCTCGTCGTCGTAAACCTCTATCCATTCGAGGCAACGGTCGCCAAAGGCGCGGGTTTCGAGGAATGCGTCGAGAGCATCGATATTGGCGGCCCCGCGCTCATCCGCGCCGCGGCGAAGAATCACGGCGATGTTGCCGTGATCGTCGATCCCGCGGACTACGAAGTCGTGTTGAAGGAGATCGCGGCCCACGGCGGCACCACGCTCGCGCTGCGCCGCCTGCTCGCGGCGAAGGCGTTCGCGCGCGCGTCCGCCTATGATGCTGCGATCTCGGGCTGGTTCGCCGAGCAGACCGGCCTCGAAGCGCCGGTCTGGCGCGCCTTCGCGGGGAAGCTCATCGAGCGCCTGCGCTACGGCGAGAACCCGCACCAGAACGCGACGATTTACGGAAGCCCCGAGCAGCGCTTTGGCGTCGCCGGCGCGCGCCAGGTGCAGGGGAAAGAACTATCCTACAACAACATCGCCGATACCGACGCCGCATTCGAATGCGTCGCCGAGTTCGATGCGAAACGCACTGCGGCGGTCGTGATCGTCAAGCACGCCAATCCCTGCGGCGTGGCCGAAGGGAGAAACCTGCTCGACGCGTACAAAAAGGCGCTCGCCTGCGATCCGGTTTCCGCCTTCGGCGGCATCATCGCGCTCAACCGCACGCTCGACGCCGAGGCGACCACCGCCATCGTGGAAATTTTCACGGAAGTGATCGTCGCTCCCGCCGCGAGCGAAGAAGCGATCCGCATCGTCGCCACGAAGAAGAATCTGCGACTGTTGCTCACGGGCGGCCTGCCCGATCCGCGCTCGCGCGGCCTCGCCTTCCGCTCGGTCGCCGGCGGCATGCTGGTGCAGACGCGCGACAACGCCGTGGTCGACGATCTCGATATCAAGGCCGTGACCAAGCGCAAGCCCACCAACGATGAGCTCGCCGACCTCAAGTTTGCCTTTCGTGTGGCGAAGCACGTGAAGTCGAACGCGATCGTCTATGCGAAGAACGGCGCCACCGTCGGCATCGGCGCGGGGCAAATGAGCCGGGTGGATTCTGCACGTATCGCGGCGCTCAAGGCGCGCGACGCGGCCAAGGCTGCGGGTCAAAGCGAGCCGCTGACCACGGGATCGGTCGTCGCCTCGGACGCCTTCTTTCCGTTCGCCGACGGCTTGCTGGCCGCGGTCGAGGCCGGCGCCACCGCCGTCATTCAACCCGGCGGCTCGATCCGCGACGATGAAGTGATCGCGGCGGCAAACGAGAAGAATATCGCGATGGTCTTTACCGGCGTGCGCCACTTCCGGCACTGACGCGGACCGTCAAAAGCAACAGCGCGCCCACCGCGAAGAATGCCACGAGCACCGAGATTCCGGCCTTCTGGCTTGCGCTCGCCGCCGTCACCGCGGCCACCGCGAGCGGACCTGCGAACGACGTGAGTTTTCCGGAGAGCGCGAACAGGCCGTAGAACTGCCCGAGCTGATCGGGCGGCGCGAGCCGCGCAAGCAGCGTGCGCGAGGAAGCCTGTAGCGGCCCCGCCGCAATGCCGATGATCGCGCCGAACAGCACGTAAAGCTGCTCCGGCAGGCTCGTGAACAACCCCGTCCCCGGCGCCGCCGGTTGCGCCGCCACGACGAAGAAAACGGTGTCGCGGTCGACCGAGAGGATCGCCACCGACATTGCGATCAAGAGCACAAGCGCGCCGAGCACGACCTGCTTCGATCCGAGCCGGTCGTCGAGCCGGCCGCCGGCGAGGGCGCCCGCACTCGCGGCGATGGTGAGCAGAATTCCGAATACGCCGATTTCGATCGTGCCCCAGCCGAAATTGCCCGCTGCATAAATTCCACCGAACGCGAACAGCGCGCCAAGGCCGTTCGCGTAGACCATATTCGCGAGGAGGAAGACTGCGCTGTCGCGGTACTGCCCGATCTTGCGGACGGTGCGCGCGAGCGCGTGCAAGCCCGCGCGCACCGCCGGAAGGAGATTCATCGCCTTCTTGCCGTCCGGCGTGAACAGCAACAGCGGCAGCACGAACACGACGAACCAGATGGCCGTGAACGGCCCGGTCGCCCGGTCGCCTTCATGCGCCGCCGGATCAAGCCCGAACAGCGGTGCGAGGCCCGCGAGCGTGCGCCCGGTTTGCGGGTCCGCCGCGAGAAAGCCGAGCGTGATGACGAGGGAAACGAGCCCGCCCACATAGCCCATGCCCCAGCCGAGCCCCGACAGCCGGCCGAGCCGCTCCGGCGGCACGAGAGTCGGCATCATCGCGTTGTTGAACACGGACGCGAACTCGGCGCCGATCGTGCCGATCACGAAAGCAATAAGGACAAGCGCAATCGAATCCGGATGACCGGGCTCGCCGAACCAGAGGGCGCTCGCGCCGAGCACCAGGAGCGCGCCGAACGCGGCGATCCACGGCTTGCGCCGCCCGGTTGCGTCGGCGATGGCGCCAAGGATGGGCGAGAACAGTGCAATCACGAGTCCTGCTGCGCCGGCCGCGAAGCCCCAGAGCGCCTGTCCTCGCGCCGCGTCGCCCACGACGACCGAAGCGAAGTAGGGCGCATAGACGAAAGTGGTTACGAGCGTAAAGAACGGCTGGCACGCCCAGTCGAAGAACACCCAGCCCCAGAGCGCGCGGCGCGGGACCGGATCAGCCTCGGAACTTGGATTATTCATCTGCCGGGCCTGGGGTTTTGTCGCGCCGAAGTCTCAGGTTCTCGCAAGATCGGCAAGCAGCCCAACGGCGACCGCGAGCTTGGACAATGTCAGCCCGCTACCGGCAATTTCATGGATGCTCGCGCGCACGCGAGCAATTTCGCGCCCGCGCCGCTCGGCCCACTCCTGCACCGCCGCATCGCCGGCCCTGCCGGTCGCGAGCACTTCGGCCGTGATCCGCCGCTGGCTCGAGGCGATCTCCACAAGGGTGCGGTCGAGCGCGAGCCGGTCGAAATGATCGGATAGCTCGATCTTGTGCGCGGCTTCGGCGATCTGATCGAGTCGGAAAAAGGCGCCCACCGCGAAATAGACGCTCGTCACCGCTTCGATCCGCTTCTTCGTGCCGTCCGCGACCACCACGATGTCGGGCGCCGCGGCAAGCTCGGGCAGGCTCGCGATCTTGAGCGCGAGCGGCTCGGGCACATTGGCGGCGATCAATTCGGACGAGCGCGCGCCGCGCGCGGCGTGATGCTCATCTGGCAGCGCCTTCTCGAGCGCCGCTTCCACCTTCGCGATGCCTTCCCGGTAATGCGCGACGATGTCGGCGAGCCCGTGCGACAGATCGACATTGCGCAGGAACCAGTTGACGCGGTCGAGGAGCAGATCCTGCACCGCAGAATAGAGCGAAAGCTGCAGCGCGCCGCCGATCTTCGCATCGAGTGCATCGATCTGCGCGTTGAGGTCGGTCATGCCAAAGGAATCTCGCGTCGCCGCGAACGCCTGCGCGATAGCTGGCGCCTCCGCGCCGGTTTCGTCGGCGACGCGCGCGACGAACGAGGGCCCGCCGCGATTGACCATGGAATTGGCGAGCATGGTGGCGATGATCTCGCGCCTCAGGCGGTGCGCTTCGACGGCATCCGGGAACCGCTCGGTCACGGGCTTGGGGAAATAGCGCACGAGCTCGCGCGCAAGATAGGGGTCGTCCGGCACGTCGGACGCGAGCAGCTCTCCGTAGAGACCGATCTTGGCGTAGGCAAGCGTCACCGCGAGCTCGGGCCGCGTGAGGCTCTGCCCGCGCACGCGCCTCTCACTGATCTCCGCATCGGACGGCAGGAATTCCACCGCCCGGTCGAGCAGCCCGCGCCCTTCCAAGGTCTGCATCAGCCGGCTCTCAAAGCCGAGATCCTCGGCCCCGCGCCGCTCGGCGAGCGAAAGCGCGAGCGTTTGTAGATAGTTATTACGAAGCACGAGCTCCGCCACCTCGTCGGTCATCTCGACGAGCAGCTGATTGCGCGCCGCCAACGTGAGGCGTATTTCGCGCAGCGGGATGCTGAGCGCGATCTTGAGATTGACCTCCACGTCCGAGGAATTGACGCCCGCCGAATTGTCGATCGCGTCGGTATTGAGCCGCACGCCACAACGTGCTGCTTCCACGCGGCCAAGCTGCGTCATGCCGAGATTGGCGCCTTCGCCGATCACCTTGGCGCGCAGGTCTGCGCCGGTGATGCGGATCGCATCGTTCGCGCGGTCGCCGGCGCGCTCGTCCGCTTCCGCCGATGCGCGCACGTAAGTGCCGATGCCGCCAAACCAAAGAAGGTCGACCTGCGCTCTCAGAACCGCCCTGATCACTTCCGCGGGCGTCGCTTCGGGCACGTCGATACCCAGCACCTCGCACACCTCTTCGGACAGCGGAATGCTCTTGGCACGGCGCGAGAATACGCCGCCGCCTTTGGAGATCAGCTTCTTGTCGTAGTCCTGCCAGCTCGAGCGCGGCAGATCGAACAGCCGCTTGCGCTCGGCGAACGCGCGCGCTGTATCCGGATCTGGATCGAGGAAGATGTCGTGATGGTCGAACGCGGCCACGAGTCGGATTGTTTTTTCCAGCAGCATGCCATTGCCGAACACGTCGCCCGACATATCGCCGACGCCCGCGACCGTGAACGGCGCATTGCGAATGTCGACGTCCATTTCGCGGAAATGCCGCTTCACCGCTTCCCACGCGCCGCGCGCAGTGATGCCCATCTTCTTGTGGTCGTAGCCGGCCGAACCGCCGCTCGCGAACGCGTCGCCGAGCCAGAAGCCGTGCCGCAGCGCGATCGCGTTCGCGAGATCGGAGAACGTCGCCGTGCCCTTGTCCGCCGCCACCACGAGATAGGGATCGTCATCGTCGTGGCGTACGACGTCGGGCGGCGGCAACACGCCCTGTGGCCCGAGATTGTCGGTGAGCTCCAAGACGCTCGTGACAAAGAGCTCGTAACTCGCCGTTCCCTCGGCAAGGATCGCGTCGCGCGATCCGCCCGCCGGCAGCCGCTTCGGAACAAACCCGCCCTTGGCCCCGAACGGGACGATCACCGCGTTCTTCACCTGCTGCGCCTTGCCGAGCGCGAGAACCTCCGTGCGGAAGTCCTGCGGCCGGTCCGACCAGCGGATGCCGCCACGCGCGACTTTGCCGAAGCGCAGGTGAATGCCCTCGACGCGCGGAGAATAGACGAAGATTTCATAGAGTGGCCGCGGCGCCGGCAGGTCCTCGATCTTCTTGCTCTCGAACTTGATCGAGATCACGAACTTCGCCTGCCCGTCCGCACCGACCTGATAGAAATTCGTGCGGATCGCGGCACTGACGAGATTGACGAAGCACCGCAGGATGCGGTCCTCGTCGAGGCTTTCCACGGCTTCCAGCGCGCGTTCGATCTCGGCCCGTACTGCTGCTTCACGCCTGCCGCGCTCGGCCATGTCGACTTCGACGCGCGGATCGAAGCGCATATGGACCAACGTCACGATCTGCGCCGCGATCGGCGCGTGACGGACAAGTGTCGTCCACAAATAGTCCTGGCTATAGGGCACGCGGGCCTGCCGCAGGTAGCGCGACAGCGTGCGCACGAGCGCGACGTCCCGCCATGGCAGCCCAGCTGCGAGAACGAGCGCGTTGTATCCGTCGCTCTCCGCGCGGCCGCGCGCGACCGCCATCAGCGCTGCTTCGAGCCGCCCGCCGAGCGCCTTGAGATCGATCTCGCCGCCGTCCGCGCGGCCGAGCAGCATGTCGTGCAGCCAGCAGCCGGCACCGCCGTCGCTTGCCTCGACTGTGTAGGTCTGCTCGTCGACGACCACGAAACCCATGTTTTCCAGCACCGGCACGCGATCCGATAGCGGCAACGGCCGGCCATGGCTGAAGATTTTCAGGTTCGCCTGCTTGAGATCATTGGGATCGCGGCGATAAAATTCCGCCGCGATCGGATTGTCTTCGGACAAGGATCCCAGAACGCGGATATCCTTGACCGCGTCCTTCGGCGAATAAGCCTCGCGATAGGCGGCCGAAAATGCGTTGCGATAGCGTCGCTCGAGCGCGCGCGCCTTGGAAATCGCAAGTGACGTGATCAGTTCGCTGACGAGCTGGTCGCTCCAGTCGCGCACGATGCGCTCGACCACAGCTTCGAGCGTCGCTTGAGCGGGATTGGGCGTCGTTCCCTCGTCGCGTCCGATGATGAAATGCACGCGCGTGAGCGGGCCATCGAGAAAGAACGGGTAGAACGCCGACACCCGACCCTGATACGCCTCGGCGAGATAGCTTCCGATCTTCGCGCGGATCTCGCTGTCGTAGCGCTCGCGCGGCACGAACACGAGGATCGAGACGAAGCGGTCGAACTTGTCCCGGCGCGACAATACACGCACGCGGGGGCGCTCATCGAGCTGCAAAATCTCGAGCGCAAACTGGTAAAGCAGTTCGCCGTCGATCTGGAACAGTTCGTCGCGCGGATAGGTCTCGAGCACGTTGACGAGCGCCTTGCCAGAGTGGCTCGCCGGGTCGAAGCGCGCGCGCGCAAGCACCCCCTCGATTTTGCGCCGCAGATACGGGATCGAGCTCGGCCGCCGCGTATAGGCCGTCGAGGTAAAGAGCCCGACGATGCGGAACTCGCCGATCACCCGGCCCTTCGCGTCGAAGCGCTTCACGCCGACATAGTCGAGATACACGCGCCGATGCACGCGTGAGCGCACGTTCGCTTTGGTGACGATCAGGGGAACCGGCTCGCGCAGGAACGCGCGCAGTTCCGACGTCGTGGTGACGAGCCTGCCCCCCCGGCTCAGCACCTGCAGTACGCGATTGCGCAGAATGCCGCGCCCGGTCTCGGGCCGCGGCTCGAGCATTTCCCGGTCAGCGGCGTCGGTGAACGCGTATTCACGCGTGCCGAGGAAGGTGAAATTGTCGGCCGCAAGCCATTCGAGGAACGCGACCGCTTCCGACACTTCTTCCGCCGGCAGCGGCGGCGGATTGTTCTTCAGCCCCTCGATCGTGGCGTCGACGCGGCTGCGCATCTCCTGCCAGTCGGAAACGACGAGCCGCACCTCGTCGAGCACACTTGCGAGCGACGCGGCGATCTTTGCACCATGTTCGGCGTCGATGCGCTCGACGTGAATCTGGATCACGCTTTCGCGCAATCTCTTCTTCGCCTTGCCCGCTTCGCCATTCCAGGCGGCAAGCTTGCCGTCGCGGCTGCGCTCTACGTTGAAAATCGGATGCACGACGAGCGTCACCGAGACTCCCTGGTCGTTCAGCTCGCCCATCACCGAGTCGAGCAGGAACGGCATGTCGTCGTTCACGATCTCGACGACCGTGATCGCATCGAGCCGCCGCGTATTGGCGGCCGAGGGCGGATTGTCGGCGCGGATTTTCGGCTTGCCCGGAACGCGTTCCTGGAGATGCTCGAACGTCGCCTTGCCTAGCGCCGCGAGTTCGTTCGCCGAATAGTGCACGAGGTCTTCGGGCGCGGCGCGCCCGAACAGCGCGGCGACGAACTCGCGCGGCACGCCCGCACCCGCCAGTTCGCGCGAGACGTCCTGCAAGAGGACGTCGTTCGGGTTGTCCTCCTTGTCGGCGAGCGAACGATCGCCTTTCACCGCTGCCTCGTTGTCGACCGCTTTCGGCGAATCGTGGCGGCTTCGCATGCTTGCTTTTCGACCCACTGGCGCACCCTGTCGAGTGTCGGCTTTCCTGCATTACCGCCAAATTGTTAGCTTAAGCGCCGATTGTTACAACCATGGCGACCCGGATCGCGAGCGCGACCGAAATGAAGCCCAACAAAGAATATTATTTGCCCGGCCGTTGACGCGCCCGTCTCGAGCGCGCTTCTCGATCGCCGGATTGTGAGAAGGCTAATTGGAGCGGGCGATGGGATTCGAACCCACGACCCCAACCTTGGCAAGGTTGTGCTCTACCCCTGAGCTACACCCGCATCCATGGCAAGCCAGCGGCTCTGCCGCTGCGGTATTTCTATGCCAAATGCCCCTGGCCAATGCAACCGGCCGTCGGTCCCGCCGCTTGCGGGCTCAACTATTCGGTCGCTAGAAACTCCTGCATTCACGCCGGTCTTCCGATCCCATGCCCGCAACGCCCGAAGACTTGTTTGCCTACCTCGACCGGCTCGGGATCGCGACCGCGACCGTCATGCATCCGCCGCTCTTTACCGTCGAGCAGTCGCGCGACCTGCGCGGCGAGATCCCGGGCGCGCACACGAAGAACCTGTTCCTGATCGACCGCAGGGACCGGCTGTTCTTGGTCGTCGCCGAGGAGGACGCGGAGATCGACCTGAAGCATCTGCATTGCCGCATCGGCGCTTCGGGGCGGCTCTCATTCGGCAAACCGGAACTCCTGCGTGAAACGCTCGGCGTCGAGCCGGGCTCCGTGACGCCGTTCGCGGCGATCAACGATCGCGAGGGCCGGGTCGCGATCCTGGTCGATGCGGCGCTCGCCGCCCGCGTCACCCTGAACTGCCACCCGCTCGTGAATACCCGCACCACTCGCCTTGCCGTTGCCGACCTTTTGCGTTTTCTCAAGGAGACCGGCCACGAACCGCGCATTCTCGCGGTGTCCGGGCCCGCACCGGACGGCGCTTGATCGGCGGCCGGCGCGGCGGAGATTGCATTCGCGGCCCGAACCTCCCATGTATTTCGGAGAATTTCAGGTTCCGAAGGCTTTGGAGCGCTGCATGTTGCTCAATCAGGGACAAGCCACACCCGCCGCCGTGCTGGGCGACGATTTCGTCTCCGACACCACGACGAAGACATTCGTGAAGGATGTGATCGAAGAGTCGCGCAAACGGCCGGTGCTCGTCGATTTCTGGGCGCCGTGGTGCGGCCCGTGCAAGACTCTGACGCCGGTGCTCGAGAAAGTCGTCCGCAGCGCCAAAGGCAAGGTGAAGCTCGTCAAGATGAACATCGACGAGCATCCGCAGATCTCCTCGCAGCTCGGCATCCAGTCGATCCCGACCGTCTTTGCATTCGTCAACGGCCAGCCGGTCGACGGCTTCATGGGCGCGCTGCCTGAGACGCAGGTGGCCGCCTTCATCGAGCGCATCACCGGCAAGACCGAGGGCGGCGACGTTGATCTCCTGAAGCAAGCCGACGAGGCGCTCGCCAAGGGCGAGGCCGCCAGGGCCGCCGAGCTTTATGCGCAGGTGCTCGCCGAGGAATCAGACAACGTGCATGCGCTGAGCGGCCTCGCGCGCTCGCATCTCGATGCCGGCAATCCGACCGCGGCGCGCGCGACCTTGTCTCTCGTTCCAAAGGGCAAGGAGAACGATCCCGCGGTGAGCGCCGTGCGCGCGGCCCTCGATCTCGCCGAGCAAGCGGCGTCGGTCGGCGATCTCTCCGAGCTCGCAGCCACGGTCGCGGCCAATCCGCTCGACTTTCAGGCACGCCTCGATCTCGCGCTCGCGCTCAATGCCGCGGGGAAGCGCGAGGAGGTGATCGATCATCTTCTCGAAATCGTGCGGCGCAACCGCAACTGGAACGAGGACGCCGCGCGCAAGCAGCTCGTGCAATTCTTCGAAGCCTGGGGTCCGGCCGACGAGATGACGGTGCAAGGCCGGAAGCGCCTCTCCTCGATCCTGTTCTCGTGACCTGGAGCGTTTTCCGGCGACGTGTGAAGCGGTTCGCCGTAGAAAGCGCGACAACGCAAGAAAGTCCTCCTGATAGGAGGTGACGATGGCGTCCAACAAGGTCTATCGCGGTCCCGCTGACCTGGCGGAAACGATTCCGGTGTTTCCGCTGCCCGGCGCGCTGCTCCTGCCGCGCGGGCAATTGCCGCTGAATATTTTCGAGCCGCGCTACCTCGCCATGATCGACGACACGCTGAAAGGCGCGCGCGTGATCGGCATGATCCAGCCGGATGAGGCGAAAGCCGCCTCGCCCATGCATCCGCCGCTCTATGAAATCGGTTGCGCCGGCCGCATTACCCAGTTCGAAGAGACTGGCGACGCGCGCTATCTCATCACGCTCACCGGCGTCGCGCGTTTTCGCCTGCGCGAGGAATCGGTCGTGACCACTCCATACCGCCAATGCCGGGTCGATTTCGCCGCGTTTGCCGGGGACTTCGTGCCGGACGCCGGCGGCGACGAGGTTGACCGTGATGCGCTCCTGCACACGCTCGCGGCCTACCTTGAAGCGAGCCGCATCGAAGCCGACTGGGCCGGCATCCGCGAGGCGCCAACCGAGGCGCTCGTGAACGGCCTGTCTATGATGTCGCCCTACGGCCCAAAAGAGAAACAGGCGCTGCTCGAGGCGCCCGACCTCAAGACCCGCGCCGAGCTTCTCATCGCCGTGACCGAAATTGCGCTTGCGGAGCGGGGCGAGGGTGGTGAAAAATCCCTGCAGTGACGAGTCCACACGAGGAACCCCATGGCCGAAAGCCGGTCGTCGATCGATCCGAAGCTCCTTGAGATTCTCGTATGTCCCATCACCAAGGGCACGCTCGAGTACGATCGCGAGCGCCAGGAACTGATCTCACGCGGCGCGAAGCTCGCCTACCCGATCCGAGACGGCATTCCGATCATGCTGCCGGAAGAAGCGCGCAGGCTCGACGAGGCGGAATTGGCAAAACGCTGAGGCGTTCACTCGCACGGCGAATTAATTTGAATCCCTCATTGCCGGGCTTGACCCGGCAATCCAGTCGGCGTCTCAGCCGTTTTGAGCGGCCGTCTTGACGCCACCCGAACTCGGCTGCAGCCGAGTTCGGACGTCATTTAAGATTGGCGAGCCGGGTCCAGCCGGCTCGCTGTCAAGCCCGGGCATGAGTGGAGAATTACAATGCCTCGCCGCGCAGCAGCCGCGGCACCTCGCCGGTAAGTCCCGCCGCCTCGGCCACAAAAAATTCCTTCAAGGGCGGCGCGCGGTCGACGATGCCGAGGCCCACATCGCGCATGAGCTTCAGCGCATCCGAACGGTTCGAGAACAGCCGGTTCAGCGCGTCGGTCGTGAACCCCATCGCCGCCGTGTCGAACCGCCGCCAGCGCTCGTAGCGCGCGAGCACGTCCGGCCCGCCTGCATCGAGCCCGAGGCGCGCCGCCTCGACGATGCATTCCGCGAGCGCTGCCACATCCCGCAAACCGAGATTGAGCCCCTGCCCCGCGATCGGATGAATGACGTGCGCGGCGTCGCCCAAGAGCGCGAACCGCTCGGCGACGAAGCTGCGCGCAACGCTGAAGCCAAGCGGATGCGCGCGCGGCCGCGACAGCACTTCGATCTCGCCGAGCTTGAGTCCAAAGCGGCGTTCAAGCTCCGCCCGGAATTCCTCGCGCGGCAGCGCGATCAGTCGGTCCGCTTCCGGCGCAGGTTCGGTCCAGACGATCGACGAGCGCCGCCCGGAAAGCGGCAGGATCGCGAACGGTCCGCCCGCAAAGAAGTGCTGCACCGCGCGGCCTTCGTGCTCGCGCTCGTGCCCGATCGTAGCGACGATTCCGGATTGGCCGTAGGACCAGTTCACCGTCTTGATTCCGGCGAGCGCGCGCAGTTTCGACTGCGGCCCGTCCGCCGCCGCGAGCAATTGTGCGCGCACGATCTCGCCGTCCGCGAGCCGCGCGTCGACAAACGAAAGCTCTGCGTCGAAGCCTTCGACCGCACGCGGCCGGAGTCGTACTCCCGCTTCGCTTGCCGCCCCGCGCAGGGCGAGCAGCACGTCGCGGTTCTCCACCATGTGCGCGACGGGCTCCCCGTCCTCAAGTTCGCGCTCGAAGGCGAGAAAGATCGGCCGCACCGCGTCTTCTAGCTTGCTGTCGGTGATTTCCATCTGGTTGATCGGCTGCACCGGCCCCGCGAGCCGCTCCCAGACGCCGAGCGCCGTGAGCAGCCGCCGAGCGCCGCCGGCGATCGCCGACACGCGATCGTCGCTCGCGGGTTCCTTTGCGAGCGTCGGATCGCATACGACGATGGAAAATCCGGGCTTCAGCGCACGCGCAAGCGCTGTCGCAAGCGCAAGACCCGCCGCGCCTGCTCCGGCCAACACCACATCAACACGATTTCCCGCGGCCTTTTTCGCCATGTCCTATTCTACTGCACCCGCGTGCGGCCTGCCCAATCGCCTCGTCGCGCGTGCGGCGGCCCTTGACGCAGCGGTTCCGGTAGCGCAATTCGGCCTACCCGCCCGCTTCTTCCCCAAGGTCTCCGTCCATGGCGAGCGCCGTCCAGAGCCTCCTCGGGATTCTCGATCTTGAGCGCCTCGAGGTGAACCTGTTTCGCGGCATGAGCCCGCAGGTCGGCTGGCAGCGCGTGTTCGGCGGCCAGGTGATCGGCCAGGCGCTGGTCGCCGCCACGCGCACAGTCGAGAACCGGCTTGCGCATTCGCTGCACGCCTATTTCATTTTGCCCGGCGATCCCACGGTGCCGATCATCTATGACGTCGATCGCATTCGCGACGGCGGCAGCTTCACGACCCGCGGCGTAAAGGCGATCCAGCACGGCAAGGCGATCTTCGCCATGTGCGCCTCATTCCATGGGAGCGAGCCAGGCTTTTCGCATCAGACCGAAATGCCGAAGGTGCCCGCGCCCGAGCAATTGCCGGGCGAAGAAGAAATGAAGAAGGGCGTCCTCCCGACCATGCCGGATCCGGTGCGGCGCTATTACGAGCGTGAACGGCCGATCGAAATGCGTCCCGTCGAGTTCGCACGCTACGCCTCGCGCGACCATCGCCAACCTCGCTTTCATGTCTGGATGCGCGCGACCGCGCGCCTGCCCGACGATCCGGCGATCCATCAATGCGTGCTCGCTTACGCGTCGGACATGATGTTGCTCGACTCGGCGCTCATCCCGCACGGCCGCACGGTGTTCGAGAAAGCGATTCAGGGTGCGAGCCTCGATCACGCGCTCTGGTTTCACCGCCCGTTCCGCGCCGACGAATGGCTGCTCTATGCCCAGGACACGCCGAATGCCGAAGGCGCGCTCGGCTTTGCCCGCGGGCTGATCTTCGCCCGCGACGGCCGGCTGGTCGCCTCCGTGGCCCAGGAAGGCCTGATCCGCGAACGCAAGCCCTGACCAAGCGCCGGGCCGCGAAAGACGCCCAATCTACCGGCGTTTGCATATAGTTTGTGCTGAATGCCTAACATCAGGGCAATTTCGCCGCTTAATTTTCGGTCATTTTGCCGATATGTATTCACGGGACTGGCGCGCGGGGCGTCAGTGCTCGAGGGGCAGTCAATATTCGCGCAAGCCGCGGCGCGAGGAATTTGAACCATGAAGCTCGTCATCGCCATCATCAAGCCGTTCAAGCTCGAGGACGTCCGTGACGCCCTCACCTCCATCGGAGTGCAGGGGCTCACCGTCACCGAGGTCAAGGGCTACGGCCGTCAGAAGGGCCACACCGAAATCTATCGCGGCGCCGAGTACGCCGTGAACTTCCTGCCCAAGATCAGGGTCGAGGTCGCCGTGCCGAAGGACCGGTCGGCGAAGGTGGTCGAAACCATCGCCTCCGCCGCCAAGACTGGCCAGATCGGCGACGGAAAAATCTTCGTCACGCCGATCGAGCACGCCGTGCGCATCCGCACCGGCGAGACCGACGCAAACGCGCTCTGAACGCGCGGATTTTCCAATGGGGGGCAATATGAAAACTTCTCCGGCATCGCGGCGCGCGTTCGCCTGGGCCGCGGCCGTCCTGGCCTCGCTCGCGTCCGCGCCGGCACTCGCGCAACAGTCCACAATCAACGCCGCCGACACCGCCTGGATCACGACCGCAACCGCGCTCGTTCTCCTGATGACGTTACCCGGCCTCGCGCTCCTTTACGCCGGCATGGTGCGCAAGAAGCACGTGCTCGCGGTCATGGCGCAATGCGTCGCCGCGGTCATGTTCGTCTCCGTGCTCTGGATGATTGCGGGCTACAGCCTCGCCTTCGTCGGCGGCGGCGCGGTGATCGGGTCGCTCGACCGCTTCATGCTTATCGGCATGACGATGGACTCGGTGAACGATCTCGCCGCCAATCTTCCCGAAAGCCTGTTCATGGCGTTCCAGATGACGTTCGCCATCATCACCGTTGCGCTGGTTTGCGGCTCGGTCGCCGACCGCATGCGCTTTTCCGCATGGGTGCTGTTCGGAATCATCTGGCTCTTCCTTGTCTACGTCCCGATCGCCCATTGGGTCTGGGGCGGCGGCTTCCTCGGCCAACTGGGCCTGCTCGATTTCGCCGGCGGCACCGTCGTGCACATCAATGCCGGTGTGGCGGGCCTCGTCGCCTGTCTCGTGCTCGGCGCGCGGCGCGGGTACGGCAGCGAGAATATGTCGCCTTATGATTTGTCGCTCGCCGTGATCGGCACCGGACTGCTTTGGGTCGGCTGGTTCGGCTTCAACGGCGGATCCGCGCTCAGCGCCGGCGGCCGCAGCACCATGGCGATCCTCGTCACGCATCTCGGCGCGTCCATGGGTGCAATCGGCTGGATGGCGGCCGAATGGTGGACGCGTGGCAAGCCGTCCGTGCTCGGAATTCTTTCCGGCGCGATCGCGGGCCTCGGCACGATCACGCCTGCGTCGGGCTTCGTGCTGCCATGGCACGCGCTCGTCATCGGCGGGGCTGCCGGCATTATCTGCTTCTGGGCCTGCACCTGGCTCAAGCAGCGCCTGGGCTATGACGATTCGCTCGACGTGTTCGGCATCCACGGCGTCGGCGGCACGCTCGGCACGCTCCTGACCGGCGTCTTCGCGGTCGGCGCGCTCACCGCCACGCCAGAAAATCCCGCAGGCGTTTCCGGCTTGCTCGAAGGAAATGCCGCTCAGCTCCAGACGCAGCTGATCGGGGTCGTTGTGACCGTCGTCTGGTGCGCTGTCGTCACTTACATCGCGCTCAAGGTGGTCGACGTGATCGTTGGCCTCCGCGTCAGCCCCGACGCCGAGCGCATGGGCCTCGACATCACCCAGCACGGCGAAGCGATCCAGTAAGACTGAGGCGGCTTATCGAACCGCGCGCGCTCCATCGGGCGCGTGCGGTTTTCTTTTTCAGTGCGCGTGCGCATCGATTTTGCTCATTGAAGGATCAGTTTCTTGCCGCTTGCGTGGCATGCACACCGATTGGGCAGAATTGACGCTTCTTTGGGCTCACCTCGCATGACACCCCGTCGCCGCCTGCCGGCTGGGGCGAAAAGCACTGCATTCTCAATCCTCTGAAGCTTCGCACCGCCGCTTGGCACGCCGTTTGATTCCTGTCTGTGTGGCTTTGGCCCCGGGGGCTCGATTCCGAACTTCTCGCGGCTCGAGCCCCATTGGAAACCCTGGGCGGCTTCGCGCCGCGCCGGGATCTTGCGGGGACAGGAACCACATGAAGATCGTCATGGCCATCATCAAGCCGTTCAAGCTGGAGGAGGTGCGCGACGCCCTCACTGGCGTCGGCGTACACGGACTGACCGTCACCGAGGTCAAGGGCTACGGCCGGCAGAAGGGACACACGGAAATCTATCGCGGCGCCGAGTACGCCGTGAACTTCCTGCCGAAGCTTAAGGTCGAAGTCGCGGTCGCGTCAGACCTAGTCCAGAAAGTGATCGCAGCGATCACCGGGGCCGCCAAGACTGGCCAGATCGGCGACGGAAAAATCTTCGTCTATCCGATCGAACACGCCGTGCGCATTCGCACCGGCGAGACCGACGCCGATGCGCTCTAAATCCCGAAACGACTTCAGCTATGCGACGGAGTGCTCTCCCATGACGATTAAGACCTGGCTACGCGCGGGCATTCCCGCGTTGATCGCGGCAACCGCGCTTGCCGCACCCGCTTTTGCTCAGGGACCGACGATCGACAAGGCCGACACCACCTGGATGATGACGGCGACGGTGCTCGTCCTCGTGATGACGGTCCCGGGTCTCGCATTGTTCTATGGCGGCCTCGTTCGCAGCAAGAACATGCTGTCGATGTTGATGCAGATCTTCTACACCGAATGCATCGTTCTGCTGATCTGGGTCATCTACGGCTACAGCCTTACGTTCACCGGCGGATCCGATTTCATGGGAGGCTTCTCCAAAGCCTTCCTGTCCGGCATCGCGCCGGACACGGCGGCGGCGACCTTTACGGTCGGCGTGGCAATTCCCGAGCTGGCGTTTGTATTCTTCCAAATGACGTTCGCGGCGATCACCGCGGCGCTCCTTCTCGGTTCGATCGCCGAACGCACCAAGTTTGCGGCGATCGCACTGTTCATCCCGCTCTGGATCACGTGCGTCTACTTCCCGATCGCTCACATGGTCTGGTACTGGGCCGGTCCCGATGCGATCGATGCGGCGGCCAAAGCGCTCGCCGCGGCTGATGCGGGCGGCAAGGCGGCGGCCCAGGAAGCGCTTGACGGCGTGCTCGCCGACGCCGGCTACATATTCAAGCTCGGCGCGATCGACTTCGCCGGTGGCACCGTCGTTCACATCAATTCCGGTATCGCGGGCTTCGTCGGCGCCCTGCTGGTCGGCAAGCGTATCGGCTACGGCAAGGAAATCATGCCGCCGCATTCGCTGACCATGACCATGATCGGCGCCTGCCTGCTGTGGTTCGGATGGTTCGGCTTCAACGCCGGCTCCAACCTGGAGGCCGCAGGCTCGGCGCTCGTTGCCTTCACCAACACTTTCGTTGCGACGGCGGCAGCGGGGATGTCGTGGATGTTCGTCGAGTGGATTGTGAAGGGCAAGCCGAGCCTCCTCGGCGTCGCCTCAGGAGTGGTTGTGGGACTGGTTGCCGTAACTCCGGCCTCGGGTTTCGCGGGCGCCATGGGCGCGCTCATCCTTGGGCTCGTTGCCGGCGCGGTCTGCTTCTTCTTCTGCACCACGGTGAAGAACGCCTTTGGCTACGACGACTCGCTGGACGTATTCGGCGTCCACTGCATCGGCGGCATCATCGGCGCACTCGGCACCGGGATCCTGGTCAATCCCGCGCTCGGCGGCACCGGCATCTACGACTACGTCGCCGGCGGCGTGGCGGAGTACAGCTTCTCGGCGCAAATGTACGCCCAGTTCATGGCGGTGATTATCACGCTTGTTTGGTCGGGCGTGGGGTCGGCGATTCTTTTCAAGATCGTCGACATCCTGATCGGCCTGCGCGATAGGCCCGAGGCCGAACGCGAGGGCCTCGACATCACCGATCACGGCGAGCGCGCCTACAACATGTAGGATCTGCCGGGCGGCGCCCGCGCCGTCCGCGCCGAAGCGAAGCCCCGGCCCACTCGGCCGGGGCTTTCTGCATTTCACGATGGTTAATCGCCCCTTAACCCGCTCTTTCTAAGGTCTGCTCGGGTTCGAGTGAGTACGCGGGTGTAGCGAGCATGGCCAAGGGCGGTCGCGCCGAACGACGGGGTCCGGGGGCGAGCGCCGCCGGCCGCTCCGGCTTCGTTCGCCTCACCGAATTGCTGACCGGCGCCGAGCCGGGAAAGCCGCCCATCAATCTGTCGGTCGGCGAGCCGCACCACGCGATGCCGGCCTTCGTCGGTCCGATCCTCACCGACAACCTTTCGGGCTTCGGCCGCTATCCGATGACGCGCGGCACCGAGTCCTTTCGCATCGCGGTCGCCTATTGGCTCAACCAACGCTATCGCCTCGCGCGCGCCGTCGACCCTGCGAGCGAAGTGATCGTGCTGAACGGGAGCCGCGAAGGACTGTTCCTCGCCGCCATCGCCGCGCGCCGCTTCGTCGGTCCGCGCCGCGGCAAGCCGGCGATCCTGTTCCCCAATCCTTTTTACATGGCCTATTTCGCCGGCGCCGAAGCCGCGGGTTGCGAGCCGGTTGCGCTGCCGGCGACGCGCGCGACCGGTTTCCTGCCCGACTACGACGCGCTCTCCGACGAACTCCTCGATCGCACCGTTGCGATCTATCTCTGCTCGCCCGCGAACCCGCAAGGAGCGGTGCTCTCGAGCGAGGCGCTCGCCCGCCTCCTTGAACGCGCGCGTGCACACGGCGCGCTAATTTTCGCGGACGAATGTTATTCCGAAATCTGGCTCAAGAACGCGCCGCCGCCGGGGATTCTCGAAGTCGCCGGCAAGTCTTTCGACGGAATTCTTTCCTTCAATTCCCTGTCGAAGCGCTCGAGTCTGCCTGGTTTGCGTTGCGGCTTTGCCGCGGGCGATCCGAGGTTTCTCGCTGCATACATGGAGCTACGCAACGTCGCAGCGCCTCAAGTTCCGCAACCGATTCAGGAAGTGGCCGTCGCGGCGTACGGAGATGAATCCCACGTCGAGGAAAACCGCCGCCTCTATCGCGCCAAGTTCGACCTCGCCGACGACATTCTCGGCGCTCGCTTCCATTATCGCCGCCCCGACGGCGGATTCTTTCTCTGGCTTGACGTGACGAGATTCGAAGACGACGAAACCGCCGCTCTCGAACTTTGGCGCGACTCGGGGCTTCGCGTCGTGCCCGGCAGTTACCTCGCGCACGAGGCGCCCGACGGAAGCAATCCCGGCGCCGGCTACGTGCGCGCGGCCCTCGTCGACGACCTCAAGACGACCGAGGCGGCGCTCCGCCGCCTCGTCGAATTTTACGGCTGACCGATTAGAAGTCCGGAGCGACCGCCATGCGCATGACCTCGACCCGCACCTTTCACCTCCTGCCGGAGGACATCCTCTCCATGTTGCGCCGCCGTCTCGCCGAACTCGGCGGGCTCGCCCTCGTCGCCGGGTCGATCGCGATCATCGTCGCACTCGCGACTTGGTCGGTGCAGGACCCGAGTTTCAATCATGCGACCGACGCAGCGCTGAAAAACTGGCTCGGCCGGCCCGGCGCCGTGGTCGCCGATTTCCTGATGCAGATGTTCGGCATCGCCGCCCTCGCCGCGATTCTTCCGGCCGCCGTTTGGGGCTGGCAGTTCGTCACGCACCGCGCCGCCTCGCGCGTGAAAATTCGTCTCGCCGGCTGGATCCTTGGCGTGATTTTCTGCGCGGGCTTCGTCGCGGCACTTCCCGTGTCGCCCAATTGGCCGCTGCCCGCAGGCCTAGGCGGCGTCCTCGGCGACGCCCTCGTGCGCCTGCCCTCGTTCGTCATCGGCAACGCCTTGGCCGCCGAGATTCGCATGTATGTCGGGCTTTTCTACGGGTCCCTGGCGTCGGTCGCCCTTTCGCTCGCCTGCGGCGTCGGCGTGCCGGCATCGAATGAAAGCGACGAGGAAGAAAACGATCGGCCCGGGCGCGTGGCGGTTTCGTTCGGCGCCCTCGCCCATGGCTTCCTCGCCTTGAAAGCTCGCCTTTCCGGCCGCAGTGCTGCCGGCGGCGCCACCTTGCGCATGATTTTCCGCGAGACGTTCGGCCGCGATCACGACCCATTGCCTGTCGCCCCCCGGCGTGAGCCGACCCTCGCCGGCACGGAGCATTCGTCCAACGAAATCTACGACGACGACATCGAAGACGCCGACGACGACCGCCGCTCACCGCGCCGGCGCACAGTGCCCCGCCGCCGTCCTGCGCCGCGCGCGCGCCGCGGGCGCTGGGAGTTTCCGCCACTCGACCTGCTTTCCGCGGCGCCGCGCGAGCGCGCGCCCGCACTTTCGCAGGCGGCGCTCGAAGAAAATGCGCGCCAGCTCGAGAGCGTGCTGAAGGACTTCGGCGTGCAAGGCGAGATCGTGAATGTCAGGCCCGGCCCGGTCGTGACACTCTACGAACTCGAACCAGCGCCGGGCATCAAGTCTTCGCGCGTGATCGGTCTCGCCGACGACATCGCCCGCTCCATGAGCGCGGTCTCCGCGCGCGTCGCCGTCGTCCCCGGCCGTAACGCGATCGGCATCGAGTTGCCCAATCCGCGCCGCGATAAGGTGGTGCTTCGCGAGCTCCTCTCGCAGCCGGCGTTCGAACGTTCCGAGGCGTCGCTCCCGCTTTGCCTCGGCAAGACCATCGGCGGCGAGCCGGTGATCGTCGATCTCGCGCGCATGCCGCACTTGCTGATCGCCGGCACCACCGGGTCCGGCAAGTCGGTCGCGATCAACACGATGATCTTGTCGCTCCTCTACCACTACAAGCCAGAGGAGTGCCGGTTGATCCTGATCGATCCCAAGATGCTCGAACTCTCGGTCTATGACGGCATTCCGCATTTGCTGTCGCCGGTCGTGACCGATCCGCGCAAGGCCATCATCGCGCTCAAGTGGGCGGTGCGTGAGATGGAGGAGCGCTACAAGAAAATGTCGAAGCTCGGCGTGCGCAATATCGAGGGCTTCAATGTGCGGCTGGCCGAGGCGCGAGAGAAGGGCGAGTCGATCATCCGCACCGTGCAAACCGGCTTTGACAAGGAGACCGGCGAGGCGATCTACGAGAAGCAGGAGATGGATCTCGATCCGCTCCCCTTCCTCGTCGTCGTGGTCGACGAGATGGCCGACCTCATGATGGTCGCCGGCAAGGACATCGAAGGCGCGATCCAGCGCCTCTCCCAAATGGCACGCGCCGCCGGCATCCATCTCGTCATGGCGACGCAGCGCCCCTCCGTCGACGTCATCACCGGCACGATCAAGGCGAACTTCCCGACTCGCGTCTCGTTCCAGGTGACCTCGAAGATCGACAGCCGCACCATCTTGGGCGAGCAGGGCGCGGAGCAGCTGCTCGGCCAAGGCGATATGCTCTATATGGCGGGCGGCGGGCGCATTTCCCGCGTACACGGTCCCTTCGTGTCCGACCGCGAGGTCGAGCGCGTCGTCGACCATCTCAAGGAACAGGGCACGCCGGAATATCTCGAGGCGGTCACCGCCGAGCCCGAAGAGGACGAGGCGGGCGGCGTCGTATTCGACAAGGGCGCCTTCGGCGACGAGGGCGGCGAACTCTACCAGAAAGCCGTCGCCGTCGTGCTGCGCGACCGCAAAGCATCGACCAGCTATGTGCAGCGCCGCCTGCAGATCGGCTATAACCGGGCCGCCTCCATCATCGAGCGCATGGAGAAGGAAGGCATCGTCGGTCCGGCCAATCACGCCGGAAAGCGCGAAATCCTGGTCGAAGGCCGCGAAGAAGCCTATTGACGAGCGGTACCCTTGTCGCCAAATCGCCACAGCGTCGGACTAGCCGGACTGTCGGACCACGCAGTTTCGCTTCCCTTGGAGGAGAGCATGCGTCGAAGCATCGCACGCGCTTTGACGGCGACGCAGGCCGGGCTTTTCAGCGCTGCGATCCTGCTCGTTCCCACGGCGCTTTCCGCCCAGGCGGCGCCTGCGGTGCCGCCGAGCAAGCCCTTTCCGGCGGTGGTTCCAATGCCGCCGCTGCCGCCGCTGCCGAAGGAAGGTTCCCTTCCCCAGGCAGCCGCGCCGCCGACGATCACAGCCGCCGCGACATTGCCCGCCGGTGTTGCGATCCCGCCCGCCGCGTCCCCGCCCGTTCCGGTTCAGCCTGCCAAGGGCGCGAACTTCGACGGCGCCCAGCGCAATACGGTCGAGCGCATCAACTCTTATTTCAATTCCATCAACACGCTGATCGGAAACTTCGTGCAGGTCGGCCCCGACGGCCGCCGCGCCGAAGGCGAATTCTACTTGCAGAAGCCGGGGAAGGTTCGCTTCGACTACGACGCACCGAGCCCCGTCGAGTTGATTTCCGATGGCAGCTCGATCGCCGTGCGCGACCGCAAGCTCGCCACCCAGGATCTCTATCCGCTCTCGCAGACGCCGCTGCGCTTTTTGCTGGCCGAGAAGCTCGATCTCTTCAAGGACTCCAGCGTGGTCGGAGTCTATCAAGACGATCTCTTCATCACGGTCGTGATCGAGGAGAAGCATCCGGTCGTCGGCACGCACCGCCTGATGATCATGTTCGGCGCCAAGGACGCGCAACTCAAGCAGTGGACCGTCACCGATCCGCAGGGTTACGACACCACGATCGCCGTCTATAATCTCGACCAGAAGCAAAAGCCCAATCCGGCACTGTTCAAAATCGACTATCAGCGCATGCTGCCGACGCCCAATTGACGATCGCGGCCGCCGTCGCGATCATTCGCCCTTTCATGCGCTTCACCGTCGCCCCCTGGAACATCAATTCGGTCCGCTTGCGCTTTCCGCAGGTCGAGCGCTTTCTCGCCCGCCACGCGCCGCACCAGTTGTGCACGGGAACTCGCGGCTGGGTTCGCCCATCCGACCACGTGCCGGCAAGTGCCGCTTTCGAACTCTAGTCGCCGTCCTGTTCGCGCGTGTCTTCGAACAAAGGCGCCACAAGATCGAGCTCGCCGAGCGTCGCTTCGAGCCGCCCTGACATCATTTTCCGGAGCGCCACCGCCGACTTCGGCTCGCCTTCCAACATGCGCAGGAATACGCCGCGCGGAATTCGCAGCAATCCCGTGGGCTCGAGTGCCGTTGCGGTCGCCGGGCGCAACGTATCGACGATCAATGCCGTCTCACCGATCAGCGTACCGGCGCGCGCGACCGCGCTGCCGCCGGTGTTGCGGTCACGCGTGCCCTTGAGTTCGACGGCACCGTAGACCACGACATAGCCGCTGTCCGCGGGTTCGCCTTCTTCGAACAGGAGTTCGCCGCCGTGCACGTGCATCGACTCGGCGCTGATCGCCAGAATCCGGAGCGCTTCCCGGCCGAGAACGCGAAACGTCGGAATGCGGCCGAGAAAGGCGATGTCGTCTTCGAGCGCCATTTCTATGGGACGAGCTTGTAGCCGCCGGCTTCGGTGACGAGCAGGAGCGCGTTCGCCGGATCCTTCTCGATCTTCTGGCGCAGCCGGTAGATGTGGGTCTCAAGCGTATGCGTGGTCACGCCGGAATTATAGCCCCACACTTCCTGCAGAAGCACTTCGCGCGAAACCGGCCGCTGCCCGGCGCGGTAGAGATAGCGCAGAATCGCGGTTTCCTTGTCCGTCAGGCGGATTTTCGATCCGCGTTCGTTGACGAGCAGCTTGGCGCCAGGCCGGAAACTATACGGTCCGATCGGAAAGATCGCGTCCTCGCTCGCCTCGTGGCTGCGCAATTGCGCGCGAATGCGCGCAAGCAGCACCGCGAAACGAAACGGCTTCGGCACGTAGTCGTTCGCGCCCGCTTCGAGCCCAAGGATCGTGTCGGAGTCCGTGCCGTGGCCGGTCAGCATGATCACCGGCGCCTTGAATCCATTCTTGCGCAAGACGCGCACCGCGTCGCGCCCATCCATGTCCGGCAGCCCGACATCCATGATGACGAGATCGATGTGGCCTGCCTTCGACTCCTGCAGCGCCGCCTGCGCGGTCTCAACCGCATTCGTCTCGAATTCCTCATGCAAGGCGAGCTGCTGCACGAGCGCGTCGCGCAGCTCCGGATCGTCGTCAACCACGAGGATTTTGCGTGCGTTGGCCATCAATTCCCCTGTGCGGCAGGCCGAGTGTACAACACTATCAGGGCCGGGCCACATGGCGCCGGCCGAGCATATTTCGACCAATTCCGGACGCGCGGAACTAGACCACGAAAGAGAGCGAGGCAAGTGCGGCCTACATCGGCTATTCGAAACGTGAACGGAGCGAAGCGACGCCGCGGTGCGACGTTGCGCGTCGCGCGCGCGCCGGGAAACCACACGCGCGGCATATTGCACATGGGCCCGCCTTCGCTCCCGGTCGCGCTCGGCCGATCCGGCATCAGGGCGAACAAGTTCGAAGGCGACGGCGCGACCCCGCGCGGGCGTTTCCGGCTCGTACGGCTTTGGTGGCGTGCCGACCGCATGCCGCGCCCGCGTACAAATCTACCCACGCGCGCGATCGGCCGCGACGACGCCTGGTGCGAAGACCCCGGCGACCGCCGCTACAATCGCGCGGTCAAGCTCTCGCCATCGAGCCGCGCCGACCGTCTTTGGCGCGACGATCATCTCTATGATCTCCTGATCGAACTCGACCACAACACGCGCCCGCGCGTCGCCGGCCGCGGCAGCGCTGTCTTTATTCACGTGGCGCACGAGGGGCTTTCGCCGACGGCCGGCTGCGTCGCGCTCGAGGCGCCCGCCTTGAAACGGTTGCTTGCTCGCCTGCCCACGCACGCGACGATCGCGATCGGCTGACTCAGCCACGCGCTCCGAAAATCGCCGTGCCGATCCGTACATGCGTCGCTCCAAAGGCGATCGCGGATGCGAAGTCCGCACTCATGCCCATGGATAGGAGCGCGAGCCCGTTTCGCCTGGCAATCTTGGCGGTCAGCGCGAAATGCGGCGCCGGCGCCTCGTCGAGCCGGGGGATGCACATCAAACCTTCGATGGAAAGACCATAGTTGTTACGGCACTCGGCGATGAAGGCGTCTGCCGCCTCGGGCAAGACGCCCGCCTTCTGCGGCTCGGCGCCGGTATTGATCTCGACGAACAATTTCGGCCGCCTGCCCTGTGTCGCGATCTCGTCCGCTAGCGCCTGCGCGATTTTCGGCCGGTCGACGGTGTGAATCGCGTCGAACAGCGCGACCGCTTCGCGCGCCTTGTTCGATTGCAGCGGCCCGACGAGATGCAATTCGATGTCGGGAAAACGCTCGCGCAAGGTCGGCCATTTGGCTTTCGCCTCCTGCACGCGGTTTTCCCCGAACGCACGCTGCCCCGCGCCGACCACCGGCAAGATCGCCTCCGCAGCGAACGTCTTGCTGATCGCAACGAGTGTGACCGAGCTCGGCTCGCGCCCGGCCTCGCGGCAGGCCTTTTCGATCTCGGCGCGCACTTCCCGCAAGCCGCGCGCGGCGTCTTCGTCGTTCGGCAAGTGCCAGTCTCCGCTTCACCGCATTATTGTATAGCCGCAGCGATCCGGCATCGCGGGTTCGCCCGCAAAGCGTTGACCGGTGAAGCTTTTTCATGTCCTAGTCAAATCCGGCCAGCCACCGCCCGCACGAAATCGATGAAAAGCGAACGCTACAACGCCCGCGAAGCCGAGCCCCGTTGGCAGCGCGTCTGGGAACAGCGCGAAATCTTCAAGACGCGCAACGACGACCCGCGCCCGAAATACTACGTGCTCGAGATGTTCCCCTATCCGTCCGGGCGCATCCACATGGGCCACGTGCGCAACTACACCATGGGCGACGTGGTCGCGCGCTACATGCGCGCCAAGGGCAACAACGTGTTGCATCCAATGGGTTGGGACGCGTTCGGCATGCCGGCCGAGAACGCGGCCATGGCGAACAAGGTCCATCCCAAGACCTGGACCTACGAAAATATCGCCGCGATGAAATCGCAGCTCAAGTCCATGGGCTTCTCACTCGACTGGAGCCGCGAGCTCGCTACCTGCGATCCAAGTTACTACCGGCATCAGCAGAAGATGTTTCTCGACTTCTGGAAGGCTGGCCTCGTCGAACACGAAAAGCGAAAGGTCAATTGGGACCCGGTCGATCAGACCGTGCTCGCGAATGAGCAAGTGATTGACGGCCGTGGCTGGCGTTCCGGCGCCGAGATTGAGCAGCGGGTGATGGCTCAATGGGTGTTCAAGATCACGCGCTATTCGCAGGAGTTGCTCGACGCGCTCGATAAGCTCGACCGCTGGCCGGAGAAAGTCCGTGTCATGCAGCGCAATTGGATCGGTCGCTCCGAAGGCCTGAAGATCAAATTCAGGCTGGACCCCGCGACTGCCCCACTGCAAGAGAAAGAAATCGAAGTCTACACCACTCGGCCAGACACACTGTTTGGTGCCAAGTTCATAGCTCTCGCGCCCGATCATGTAGTCGCACTTGCGGCTTCAAGCACGACCGCCAAGCTCGCCGCTTTCAGCGCGCAAAGCATGCGGCATGCCACGGCACAGGAAATCATTGAAACGCAGGAGAAGTTGGGGATCGACACCGGCATCCGTGCAATCCATCCCTTCGATCCCAGTTGGACGCTGCCGGTCTACATCACCAATTTCGTCGTGATGGAATACGGGACTGGCGCAATATTTGGGTGCCCGGCTCATGACCAACGCGACCTCGACTTCGCCAACAAGTACGGCCTTGGGAACACGCCGGTAGTCTGCCCACCAGGCGTTGGCCTGAAATCATTCGTCATCACTGACAAAGCTTACGAGGACGAAACCGGCACGATGATCAATTCGCGTTTCCTCGACGGCATGACGGTGACGCAAGCAAAGGAAAAAGTGGCAAGTCGACTGGAGAAGGAGATTTGGGGGTACGAGTTGCGGCTCCCGCTCGGGACAGAGGAGCGAGGAGCAACAGCGGAAGGGCCAGCGGCCTTAGTTACCCCTGACCTGAAAGATGCTCACGGCAATCCGCCGCCGCCACCGTTTGATGTACGTTGGGAGTTCGACTCGAATTCCTATCAATGGAGGCTCGGGTCCGGTCATTGGATAGCGAATCACCGGTATTTTGACCGCTTCGTCATTGGACGGAAGGAGCAGTTTGAGGACCGCAAGATGCTGCAACTCACACAACCTGTTCCTGTAGGCCAGCGCCAGATTCAATTTCGCCTGCGTGACTGGGGCATCTCGCGCCAGCGCTACTGGGGCTGCCCGATTCCGGTCATCCATTGCGACCGGCATGACGCCGTACCCGTACCCGAGAAAGATTTGCCGGTCGAGTTGCCGGAGGACATCGAGTTCGACCGCCCGGGCAATCCACTCGACCGTCACCCGACCTGGAAAAACGTCCGCTGCCCGATTTGCAACAAGCCCGCGCGGCGCGAGACCGACACCATGGACACGTTCGTTGACTCGTCCTGGTACTTTTTGCGTTTCACCGCACCCGAAGCTAACACGCCGACCGATCCGAAGGCCGAGAAATACTGGATGCCGGTCGATCAGTATATCGGCGGCGTCGAGCACGCGATTTTGCATCTGCTCTATTCGCGATTCTTCACGCGCGCGATGAAGGCCACCGGCCACGCCCACGTCGAGGAGCCGTTCAAGGGCCTCTTCACCCAGGGCATGGTGGTGCACGAAACCTACGAGAAGAAGGACGGCACGTTTGCGACCCCGGCCGAGGTCCGGGTCGAGGCCGTCGGCGACAAGCGCCGCGCAATCCTGCTCGAAAATGGCGAACAGCTCACGATCGGCCCGATCGAGAAAATGTCGAAATCCAAGCGCAATACGGTCGACCCCGACGACATACTTTCGACCTACGGCGCCGATACCGCTCGCTGGTTCATGTTGTCGGACAGTCCCCCCGACCGTGACGTGATCTGGACCGAGGAAGGCGTGCAGGGTTCGTATCGTTTCGTGCAGCGTCTCTACCGGCTCGCGAACGATCTTGCGGGACTCGCCGCGCCCGTGGGTTCGCCGCGTCCCGCGAGTTACGGCGAGCCGGCACTCGCCGTGCGCAAGTGCGCCCACGCGGCCCTCGCGCGCGTGAGCGAAGACATCGAGCGTCTGCGTTTCAATCGCGGCGTCGCGCAGATTTACGAATTGGCGAACGTGCTCGGCGGCGCCGTCGTGGACGCGCGCGCGGCGAAGGCCGTTTCCGCCGATTTGGCCGCGGCGTTCCGCGAGGCGGGCGAAATTTTGATGCGCCTCGTCGAGCCCATGATGCCGCACCTGGCCGAGGAATGCTGGGCGGCACTCGGCCACAAGAAGCTCGTGGCCGAGGCATCCTGGCCCGCGCTCGAACGGGAACTCCTCGTCGAGGACACAATCACCCTCCCCGTTCAGGTCAACGGCAAGAAACGCGCCGATGTCACGGTCGCACGCGACGCGGCCTACCCCGAGATTGAGGCCGCCGTGCTTGCCCTCGAGCCCGTTCAGCGGGCGCTTGATGGCAAGCAGCCCAAGCGTATCATCGTCGTGCCGCAGAGGATCGTGAATGTTGTCGCTTGAGAGCGTATCCCGACTTCTTCGACCAGGCCTGGTCGCAGCTGGCTTGCTCGCGGCCGCCGGCGGCGGTTGCTCGTTTCAGCCGATGTATGCGCAGACGCCGCTGTTCGGCAGCGGGCCGTCGCTGCGCGACGCCTTGCGCGACGTCGACGTCGCCTCGATCGACGGCCGCATCGGCAACGAGCTCCGCAACGACCTCATCTATGAATTGACCGGCGGCGAAGGCAATCAGCGCGACGCACCGTATCGCCTCACGCTCGTCGCCAATGTCAGTTCGTTCAACCCGATCATCGACACGGAGTCCGGTCGCCCGGTTGCGCAGATGGTGTCCTTCGACGTCACCTATAAGCTGCATGACGTCGTCAAGGATCGTACTGTGCTGACCGAACAGGCGCTCGCGCGCGTCTCCCTCGACCGCAGTCAGCAGCGCTACGCCAACGTGCGCGCGGTGCGCGACGCCGAGAACCGCGCCGCCAAGGTCGTGGCTGAGCAAATCCGCTCGCGCCTCGCGTCGTTCTTCCTGACCCGCACCTGAGCGGCCCGCGTCCGTGGTCGCGCTTCGCGCCGGCGACATCGAGAGCTTCCTCGCCCGCCCCGATGCGCGCCGCCCCGTCGTCCTCATCTACGGCCCCGATCTCGGCCTCGTGCGCGAACGCGTCGAGGCGCTGTTGCATGTCGCCAGCGCCGATTCTTCCGATCCCTTCTCCGTCGTAACCCTCGAGGGCGATTTGCTCGCGAGCGACCCCGGCCGGCTCGCCGACGAGGCCCGCACCATCGGCCTGTTCGGCGGGCGCCGCCTCGTGCACGTTCGCGCCGGGGGCCGCGGCTTCAACGACGCGCTCGAGAGCCTGCTCGCCGATCCGCCGAAGGATACGCTGGTCGTGATCGAGGCCGGCGACCTGCGCAAGGGCGCGCCGCTCCGGAAGCTCGTGGAATCGTCGCCCGCCGCCGCGGCGATCCCTTGCTATGCCGATACCGAGCGCGATCTTGCGCGTCTCGTCGAACGCACGCTGCGGGACGCGGGCCTCGCGATCGACGCCGAGGCGCGCGATACTCTCGTAAGCCTCCTCGGCGGCGACCGGCTGGCCACGCGTTCCGAGCTCGAAAAACTGATGCTCTACGCCGAGGGCAGGAAGCGCATCGAGTACGACGATGTGCGCGCCGTGATCGCGGACTCGTCCGCGCTCGCGCTCGAAGACGTGGTTGACGCCGCCGCTGCCGGCGATGCCGAAGCCGCCCTCACCGCTTTCGCCAAGTCGCGCGCTGCGGGCATCGCGGCAAGCAGCGTGATCGGCGCCGCCATCCGCCATATCGCGGCGCTGCATAAATTGAGTCTGCGTGTCGAACGCGGCGAGCGTCCCTCCGGCATCGTCGAGGATCCGGCATTGCGGATTCATTTTCGCCGCAAGGCGCGCTTCGAGCGCGCGCTCTCGCGCTTTGGCACGGCAACACTGGAGCGCTCGCTCGCGGCGCTGGGCGCCGCTGCGCTCGCCGCGCGGCGTTCATCGGAGCTTGCCGAACCCATCGCCGAGCGCGAAATACTCGCGCTCGCGCGCGGCACCAAACGACGCAGCGATAACTAGCGAGTTTTCAGTAACTTAGTGGCGCACACCGAGCTTGCGGCACACCGCGTCCAGTTGCTCGAGCGTCTTGTAGCGAATCCGCATCTCGCCGCCCGCACTGCGATGGTTGATCTCGACCATCAGGCCGAGCACGTCCGAGAGCTTCCGTTCGAGCGCGCGCACGTCCGCGCTCTTCGCGCCGCGCGGGCGGCGCTTCGCCTGCTTGCCGCGCGCCTCGGCCTGGGCGCCCGCGAGCGCTTCAACGTCGCGCACGTTGAGACCTTGTTCGATGATCGCTTTCGCGAGTGCTTCCGGATTGTCGTGCGCGAGCAGCGCGCGTGCATGGCCGGCCGTGAGCTTGCCCTCGGCGAGATACTTCTTCACGCTTTCCGGAAGCTTCAGGAGCCGCAGCGTGTTGGCAATGTGGCTGCGGCTCTTGCCGAGAATCTTCGCGAGGTCGGCCTGCGCATAATTGAATTGCCCGATCAGCGAGTCGTAGCCGAGCGCCTCTTCCAGCGGATTGAGATCGGTGCGCTGCACGTTCTCGATGATCGCGATCTCGAGCGCTTCCTTGTCGCTGATCTCGAGCAGGATGACCGGCACATCATGCATGCCCGCGCGCTGCGCAGCGCGCCAGCGCCGCTCGCCGGCGATGATCTCGAACGCATCGGGCACGCCGATGACCGTACGCACCAGGATTGGCTGCAGAATTCCTTTCGCCCTGACCGACGCGGCGAGCTCTTCCAGCTCCTCCTCGTTGTAGTGACGGCGCGGGTTGCGCGGGTTGGCGCGCAGGAATTCAATGGGAATCCGCCGCTGTCCGCGTGCGCGCTCCACCACGGCGCTCTCGTCGCCGACGTCGCCGATCAACGCCGCGAGCCCTCGTCCCAGTCGCGATCGGGGCGCGTCTTCCGCCATGGTCAAGGTTCAACTCCGTCCGGATATTTCATTGGCAAGCAGGGGCGCGCCTTCACGCCGCCGCCAAAGTGCGCTCACGTTGGACGATCTCCGACGCAAGCTTGAGATAAGCCTGGCTGCCGACGCACTTGAAATCATAGAGCAGTACCGGCTTGCCGTAGGACGGCGCTTCCGACACGCGCACGTTGCGCGGGATGATCGTGTCGTAGACCTTGGCGCCGAAGAACTGGCGCACGTCCGCGACCACCTGGTCGGATAGGTTGTTTCGGACATCGTACATGGTGAGCACAATGCCGTGGATCGTGAGGCCGGGGTTGAGATTGTTCTTCACCTGCTCGACGGTCTTCATCAGCTGCGACAGTCCTTCGAGCGCGAAGAACTCGCACTGGAGCGGAACCAGGATCGCATCCGCGGCGGCCATCGCGTTGATCGTCAGCAAGTTGAGAGATGGCGGACAATCCACGAGCGCGTAGCTGTAGCCGTCGTCGCTCATCTTCCCTTCGGCGTTGCGCGTCGAACGCCCAAGCGCCCCGAGCGCATTGCGCAGCCGGTACGCGCGATCGCGCGCGGTCGCGATCTCGAGTTCGAAGCCGGAGAGATCCATAGTCGACGGTGCGATGTGCAGCCGCGGAACCGCGGTCTCGTGCACGGTCTCCGCGAGCGTCGCATCGCCGATGAGCGCATCATAGGTCGAGCGCGCCCGGCTCTTGTAGTCGATGCCAAGGCCGGTCGAGGCGTTGCCTTGCGGGTCGAGATCGACGATCAGCACGCGCTCGTCAATGGCCGCGAGTGCGGTGCCGAGATTGATGGCGGTGGTGGTCTTGCCGACCCCACCCTTCTGGTTGGCAATGGCGAGGACGCGGGGGCGTGTGACGGTCATGGGATTTGCGATCATGGTTAACGCGGGGTTAACGGCCTCTGCGCGGCGCTTTCGACGAGAAGGATCTTGCCGCGCGGATCGGTTTGACTGGGCAGGACCTTCGATTGAATCTTCCAAGATTTAGCGGCTTCGGTCAATTCATTATCAACATCTTGTCCCCTAAGGAAAATTCCAAGCGCCCCTGCCCTCAGGAACGGCTCGGAAAACTCAATGATTCGGGGCAAAGACGCGAGCGCCCGGGCCGTCACCACGTCGACCGGGCTGATCCGTTTCGAAACCGATTCGATCCGTTCCGCGTGCACTTTCACCGGCGCCCGGGTGATTCGCGCGGCCTCGCGCAGAAACGCGGCCTTGCGCGTATTGCTCTCGATCAGATGCACGAACGCGCCCGGCCGGTCCGCGATCGCGAGCGCGATCACCAGGCCTGGGAATCCGCCTCCGGAACCGAGGTCGGCCCAGGTCTTGGCGTCGGGCGCAAGATCGACGAGCTGAACGCTGTCGGCAATATGCCGTGTCCAGAGCTTGGGGAGCGTCGAATTGGCGACGAGCTGCACCGCGCGCTGCCAGCGCACGAACAGTTCGACGAACTGATCGAGACGTACAATCGTTTCATGTGAAACCCGGACCAGCCGCAGCGCGTGCGCCCGATCCTCATCGAGCTCGCCTGGTTCGCTCATCCGGCGCGGCGGCGAGCGTGCAGCGCCACGAGCGCGAGCGCGGCCGGCGTCATGCCGTCGATGCGGTCGGCTTGGCCGAGCGTGCGCGGCCGCACGGTGCCGAGCTTCTGCCGCAGTTCGATCGACAGGCCAGGAATTGATTCATAGTCGATGCCGTCCGGCAGATTCAGCGATTCATCGCGCCGGAAGCGCGCCACGTCCTCGGCCTGGCGGTCGAGATAGACCGCATACTTGGCGTCGATTTCCAGCTGCTCGGCGATCTTCCGGTCGAACGCGGCGAACTCCGGCCAGATGCGCGCGACTTCGGCGATGCCGAGATCGGGGTAGGAGAGAAGCTGGTAAGCAGTACGCCGCTGGCCGTCGCGATTCAGAACGAGTCCGAATCGATTGGCCTCCGTTGGCGTCACCGAAACCGAGCGCGCCCGGTTTCGCGCCGATTCCAGCGCGGTCATCTTATTAACGAATTGTTTACCACGTTGGCCGCCGACGCAGCCGAGATCGAGGCCGCGCTGCGTCAGCCGCTGATCCGCATTGTCCGCGCGCAACGTGAGCCGGTACTCGGCGCGCGATGTGAACATGCGGTACGGCTCCGCGACGCCGCGCGTCACGAGATCGTCGATCATGACGCCGAGATACGCCTCGGCCCGGTCGAACACGATGCCGTCCCCGCCGCCGGCGCGCCGCGCGGCGTTGAGCCCGGCGACCAGACCCTGCGCCGCGGCCTCCTCGTATCCGGTCGTGCCGTTGATCTGGCCTGCCAGGAACAGCCCGGGCATGCGCTTCGTCTCGAGCGTCGCTTCGAGCTCACGTGGATCCAAATGGTCGTATTCGATCGCGTAGCCTGGCCGGACCATGCGGACGTTTTCCAGACCCGGAATTGTCGCAAGCAACGCACGCTGGACGTCCTCTGGCAGCGAAGTCGAGATTCCGTTCGGGTAGATGGTCGAATCGCCGAGGCCTTCGGGCTCGAGAAAAATCTGGTGCCCGTCGCGATCGCCGAAGCGGACGATCTTGTCTTCGATCGACGGGCAATAGCGCGGGCCGCGGCTTTCGATCTGGCCGGAATACATCGGCGAGCGATGCACGTTCGCGCGAATGACGTCGTGCGTGGCAGCGGTCGTGCGCGTGATACCGCAAGCAATCTGCGGGCTTTCGATCCGGTCGGTGAGGGCGGAGAAGGGCTCCGGCGGCTCGTCGCCGGGCTGCATTTCGATACCGCTCCAGTCGACGGTACGGCCGTCGAGGCGAGGGGGCGTGCCGGTCTTGAGCCGGCCAAGTACGAAGCCGAGCGCGGCGAGGGTGCGCGACAGGCCGAGGGCAGGGGCCTCGCCGACGCGCCCTGCTGGAATCTTCTGCTCGCCGATGTGGATCAGGCCGCGAAGAAATGTCCCCGTTGTCAACACGGACGCGCCGGCCGAGAGTTTACGCCCGTCTCCGAGCAAGACGCCCACAGCCTTTCCACCGCGCACGATGAGATCGTCGGCCTCGCCCTCCACCACGGTCAGATTCGGCATCGCGCGGATCGCGTCCTGCATCGCTGTTGCGTACAACGCCCGATCTGCTTGGGCGCGCGGCCCGCGCACGGCCGGGCCTTTCCGGCGGTTGAGAACGCGAAACTGGATTCCGCCCTGGTCGGCAACGAGCCCCATCAACCCGTCCAGCGCGTCGATCTCGCGTACGAGATGGCCTTTGCCGAGGCCGCCGATCGCTGGATTGCATGACATGGCCCCGACGGACGCAAAGCGATGCGTGACGAGCGCCGTGGCAGCGCCGAGGCGCGCGGCCGCAGCCGCGGCTTCGCAGCCGGCATGGCCTCCGCCGACAACGACAACGTCGAAACGAGTCATCGAATTCTCCGTGCAGCGCCCCTGTAGCGGACCGATTCGGACCCGTCAAAAATCAGCGTTTGGAGAGACGAGGTTTCACGTGAAACGCCCCCGAAACAAAGGCGGGCAGGCCCGCTGCCTTGTTTCACGTGAATCATTTCGCTGCCGTTAACCTCTTCTTATCCGTTTTCACGTGAATCAGATTAAGCATTCATTTACCGATGCAGAAGTTTTGGAAGATCTGATCGAGCACATCTTCGACGTCAACCCGCCCGGTAATTCGGCCGAGCGCGCGTGCCGCAAGCCGTAGCTCTTCCGCGACGATTTCCTCCCGACCCGACTCCGCAACGACGATCGCGGCTTCCAGCTGACCGACTGCCTCTTTCAGTGCGTGCCGCTGCCGCGCGTGCGTGACCAGTGCCGGCTCGCCGCCGAGCGCCTCCGCGTCTGAAGTGAGTCGTTCCAACAGTCGGTCCACGCCCGAATCGGTCTGCGCCGAGAGCACCAGGTCCCCGCGATCTCTTAATCGTTGTTGCGCGTCCGAATCGATGAGGTCCGATTTCGTGCGAACGACCAGCGTGCGTTTCGCGGCCGGGGCAGAGGACGGCTGCGAGTCGTTTGCCTCGACCAGCCACAACACGAGGTCCGCGGCCTCCGCCCGCGCAAGCGCACGCCGTACACCTTCCGCTTCGACCGGGTCGCGCGTCTCCCGCACGCCGGCGGTGTCCACGAGCATGACGGGGACGCCCGCAAGATCGAGCGCGACCTCGATCGGATCGCGCGTGGTGCCAGGGATGTCGGTGACGATTGCGACCTCGCGCCGCGCGAGCCGATTGAGCAGCGTCGATTTGCCGACATTGGGCGGACCCGCGAGCGCCACGACGAATCCCTCGCGCAACCGCTCGCCGCGCTCAGCGTCAGCGAGCGCGGTCTTGATTTCCACGATGAGCTCGAGCGCGATCTCGATCGCCGGTGTCAATAAATCTTCCGGCACGTCGTCTTCGTCAACGAAGTCGATCGCGGCCTCGAGCGTCGCGAGCGCTGAGATCAATTTTTTGCGCCAGGCTTCCACGCGCGCCGACAAGGCGCCGCGAAATTGCGCGAGCGCCTGCCGCCGCTGCGCTTCGGTGTCGGCTGCGATCAGATCGCCGAGCCCTTCCACCGCGGCGAGATCGAGCTTACCGTTCGTGAGCGCCCGCCGGGTGAACTCGCCGGCCTGCGCGGGTCGAAATCCGTCAATATTTCCAAGCACTTGAAAGACGGCCGCTACAATGGCCCGCCCGCCATGCAGATGGATTTCCGCCATATTCTCGCCGGTCTCGCTCGCCGGCGACGGAAACCACAGCGCGAGCGCATCGTCGATGATCTCGCCCGTCGCCGGATCGCGCACCAGCACGTGCGCCGCGCGCCGCGGCTCAGGCGTTTTCCCGATGAGCGTTTCGAGACCGAGGCGAGACTTGGGCCCCGAGATTCGGACGACGGCAATCGCCGCCGGTAAGCGTCCGCTCGAGAGCGCATAGATCGTGTCGTCGGCCATCTTCGAGTGAACCGGCATCGTCCGTGTTAGTTTGCTCTATTCGGAAGGATCGACCATGCCCGAGAACCGCCTCGCGCGCGAGACGAGCCCCTATCTGATCCAGCACAAGGATAATCCCGTCGACTGGTGGCCCTGGGGACCGGACGCGCTCGCCGAGGCCGAGCGCACCGGCAAGCCAATCCTGCTTTCGGTCGGGTACGCGGCCTGCCATTGGTGCCATGTGATGGCGCACGAAAGCTTCGAGGACCAAGCCACCGCCGCGGTCATGAACGACCTATTCATCAACATCAAAGTCGACCGCGAGGAACGGCCCGAAATCGACGAGATCTACATGAACGCCCTCCACCTCCTCGGCGAGCAGGGCGGCTGGCCCCTGACCATGTTCCTAACGCCCGGCGGTGAGCCGGTCTGGGGCGGCACCTATTTCCCGAACGAGTCGCGCTATGGCCGCCCGGCCTTCGTCGACGTGCTGCGCGAGGTCTCGCGCGTCTTCCGCGAAGAACCGGCCAAGATCGAGAACAACAAGAAAGCCATCGTCGCCCGCCTCGCCGACCGCGCCCGCTCCGCCGCCAAGGTGAGCTTCGGCCGCACCGAGCTCGACCACCTCGCAACCCGTTTCGGCAACCTGTTCGACCAAGAGCAAGGCGGGCTCCGCGGCGCGCCCAAGTTTCCGCAATGCTCGATCCTCGAGCTCCTGTGGCGCGCCGGCGAGCGCACCGGCGACATCCGCTTCTTCGAGACTGTTGAACTCTCGCTCGAGCGCATGAGCGAGGGCGGCATCTACGACCACCTCGGCGGCGGCTTCTCGCGATACTCGGTCGACGAGCGCTGGCTCGTCCCGCATTTCGAGAAGATGCTCTACGACAACGCCCAGCTGCTGGAGCTCCTCGCGCTCGCTCACGCACGCACTGACAACCTGCTGTTCCGCGCCCGCGCCGGGGAAACCGTCGGCTGGCTCGCCCACGAAATGACCACGGCCGGCGGCGCGTTCGCGTCGAGCCTCGACGCCGACTCCGAAGGCGAGGAAGGCAAGTTCTATGTCTGGTCGCTCGCCGCGATCGAGCAAATCCTCGGGCCCGACGCGGCCTTCTTTGCCAAGCACTACGACGTCACGCCCGAAGGCAACTTCGAGGGCCACAATATTCTCAACCGCTTGAAGCGCGAGCCTCGGACTTACGCCGATGAGGCACGGCTCGCCGGTTCGCGATCAAAGCTCCTCGTGGACCGCGGGAAACGCATCCGCCCCGGCCTCGACGACAAGGTCCTCGCCGACTGGAACGGGCTGATGATCGCCGCACTCGCTAACGCCGGCGCGCTGCTGGACGAATCCGGCTGGATCGAACGCGCCAGACGCGCGTTCCGTTTCGTTGCCGAATCCATGACCAAGGGCGACCGGCTTGGCCATGGTTGGCGTGATGGTCGCCTCGTGTATCCCGGATTGTCCTCGGATTTTGCCGCCATGATCCGTGCCGCGATCGCGCTGCATCAGGCCACCGGCGAACGCGAATATCTTGACCGCGCCGTCGCCTGGACCGCAGCGCTCGAGCATCACCATGCTGATCCACACAGCGGCGGCTACTTTCTCACCGCCGACGACGCTCAGGGACTGATCGTCCGCCTCGCGCTCACCCGCGACGACGCGTTGCCGAACCCGAATGCGGTCATGGCGCAGAACCTCGTTCGCCTTGCGCTCATCGCCGGCGACGACAAATATCGCGAGCGCGCCGACAAGTTGTTTGAAGGCGCGCTCCCGCACGCCAACGAAAATCTGTTCAGCCATGCCGCGCTTCTGAACGCACTCGACCTGCGTCTGCGACAGCGCGAGGTCGTCGCAACCGGCACCCGTGCGGAGGACTTCGCCCGCGCCGCGCTCAAGCTTTCATTCTTGGATCGCACCGTGCTGCGCGCGCGCGACACCAGCGCGTTACCCGCAAACCACCCGGCCCGCGCCAAGCTCGACGCTGCACCGAAGGACGGCGCCGCGTTCGTGTGTATCGGCGAGAGCTGCTCGCTGCCGATCACCGACCCGATCCTGCTGGCCGCGGCACTGAATTAGAGTGCCGCAAAACGAAATCGCCGGGCTAAGCCCGGCGATTCCAAACGGTCAAAAAGACCCGCCAAATTAGGCATTCATCGACTCGAAGAACTCGGCATTGCTTTTAGTCTGCCGCAGCTTGTCGAGCAGGAAGTCGATCGCGTCCATGGTTCCCATCGGATTGAGGATCCGGCGCAGTACGTACATTTTCTTGAGAATGTCGGGCGCCACCAAGAGTTCTTCCTTGCGCGTACCCGAACGCGTGATGTCCATGGACGGGAAGGTGCGTTTGTCGGCCACTTTGCGGTCGAGGATGAGTTCGGAATTGCCGGTGCCCTTGAACTCTTCGAAGATCACCTCGTCCATGCGGCTGCCCGTGTCGATGAGCGCGGTCGCGATGATCGTAAGCGATCCGCCTTCCTCGATATTGCGCGCGGCGCCGAAGAAGCGCTTCGGCCGCTGCAAGGCATTTGCGTCGACGCCGCCCGTCAGCACCTTGCCGGAACTCGGCACGACGGTGTTGTAGGCGCGCCCGAGCCGTGTGATCGAGTCGAGCAAGATCACTACGTCGCGGCCGTGCTCGACGAGCCGCTTCGCCTTCTCGATCACCATCTCCGCGACCTGCACATGCCGCGAGGCCGGCTCGTCGAAAGTCGAGGATACGACCTCGCCTTTCACCGAGCGCTGCATGTCGGTGACTTCCTCCGGCCGCTCGTCGATCAGCAGCACGATCAGGTAGCACTCCGGATGATTGGCGGTGATGGAGTGAGCGATGTTCTGCAGGAGCACCGTCTTGCCGGTCCGGGGAGGGGACACGATCAGCGCGCGCTGGCCCTTGCCGAGCGGCGCCACGATGTCGATGACCCGTGCTGAAAGGTCCTTCTTGGTCGGATCGTCGATTTCCATCTTGAACCGCTCGTCGGGGTAGAGCGGCGTCAGATTGTCGAAGTGGATCTTGTGGCGTGCCTTGTCCGGGTCCTCGAAATTGACGGTGTTGACTTTGAGCAATGCGAAGTAGCGCTCGCCGTCCTTGGGGCTGCGGATATGGCCCTCGACCGTGTCGCCGGAGCGCAGCGAGAAGCGCCGGATCTGGGAGGGAGAGACGTAAATATCGTCGGGACCCGCGAGGTAATTCGCATCTGGGGAGCGCAGGAAGCCGAATCCGTCCGACAGGACTTCGACCACGCCCTCGCCGACGATATCGACCTCCTTCGAGGCCATCTGTTTCAGGATCGCGAACATCAACTCCTGCTTGCGCATCGTGCTGGCGTTCTCGACCTGATGCTCTTCGGCGAGTGTGAGCAGCTCCGCCGGAGTCTTGATTTTAAGATCGTGTAATTTGATTTCCCGCATTGGGATTGCACCTTGACGGACGAATCCAAAGCATCGTCCGCGTGAGATCAGGGAATGGAGCCGCAGGTCTGTGGATGGCGGGGCGATGAGCCCCGGTCCGGCGCACCGGCCGATCAGACAGCCGGATCGGCGTACTAGCGCGCGTGCGCCTGCGTTAGGGAAGGTAGCGGCAACATAGGCAAGGGCGGACTCGGGCGCAAGTCCCGCGCATCAAAACGGCTTAACGATGACGAGGATGACGATCACGACCATGAGGATTGTCGGCACCTCGTTGGCGATCCGGTAAGAGCGCGCCGAACGCTGGTTGCGGTCCGCCGCGAAGTCCTTGACCCACTTGGCATTTATGCCGTGTACGGCGCTGAGCCCGACGACCCCCAAGAGCTTCGCGTGCAGCCAGCCGGCGCTGAACAGCCCCGACTCGTAGCCAAGCCACAGGCCCGAGGCCCAGGCGACCAGCATGGCCGGCGTCGCGATGAAACGCAGAAGCCGTCGCTCCATCACCTTGAAGGTCTCGGATTGTTTCGAGCCCGTTTCGGCTTCGCAGTGATAAACGAAGAGCCGCGGCAGATAGAGCAGCGCGGCCATCCACGCGATCACCGCGATCACATGCAGCGCTTTGATCCAGAGATAGATCATCCCGCCTCCCGCCGCACGCGCGCGATCATCTGTTCCACATGCTTGATCGGCGTCTCCTTCAAGATCCCGTGCCCGAGATTGAAAATGTGTCGCGTGCCGCGGAAGTCGTCGAGAATCTGATCGATCTCCTGATCCAGCGCCACCCCGCCGGCCACCAACGTTTCAGGTGCGAGATTTCCCTGCAACGCACAGCTACTTCCGATCCGCTCCCGCGCCTGCTTTCGATCTGTCCCCGCATCCAGGCTGACCGCGTCCGCGCCGCAGGCCTCGACCAATCGAGCGACGCCGTCGAGCACAACGCCATTTGGAAACACGATCACGCGGGCCTCCGGCTTCGCCGCCCGCACCGCCGCCACGATCTTCGCCGTCGGCACGACGCAAAAGCGTTCGAACGACCACGCATCGAGCGCCCCGGCCCAAGTATCGAAGATCTGCACGACGTCCGCACCAGCCTCGATCTGTCCGATCAGGTGCGCCGCCGTCGCGTCAACAAGTCGGTCGATGATCTCGCTGAAGAGTGCGTCGTCGCTTCGCATCAGTCTCTTCGCCGGCGCCTGATTCTCCGTACCACGTCCGGCGATGAGATAGGTCGCCACTGTCCAGGGCGCCCCACAGAAGCCGATCAATGCCACATTCGCATCCAATGCCACTCGAACGCTTCCGATCGCTTCGTAGACCCGTCCAGTAATATTCGTGTTGAGCTTTCTGCGCATCCGCTCGAACGTCCCGCGGTCATTGACCGGCTCGAGCCGCGGCCCTTCGCCTTCTTCGAACCAAAGATTCACGCCAAGCGCGTAGGGAACGATCAAAATGTCCGAGAAGATAATCGCCGCATCGATCCCGAACCGGCGCACGGGCTGCAGCGTCACTTCGGCCGCCGACAGGGGATCAAGGCAGAGCTCCACAAAGCCACCGGCTTTCGCCCGTACCTCTCGGTACTCCGGCAAATAACGTCCCGCCTGTCGCATGAACCAAATGGGAGGAGGTTGTGTTACCGCGTAATCGAGCACCGCAAGCAATGGCGCACGCGATCCAACGGTCGATCCTCGCTTCACTTCTAATCCTATCTAGACTCTTATCTGTAGTTATTAGGCGGCCTGAATGCGGCTACGAAATGTGTCCACATTTGATCCACCGCACTTAGCAAGACCACGTTCATCTCCGGTCCCTGTCGCTCTTGCACATAAGGCCTCGCGGTCCGCTATCCCCGATTCCCACCGATCTCATTGCAAAGAATTCGATACGGGCGGCAATGTGGACGAAAAGCGACTTGTCCGCACCCGCCCTTGCCTAGCCTCTGCACCCATGGCTTTCTCCCCATCAATTCACAGGCCGGTGCATAGGATGACCAAGAAGCCGACCGGAAGCTATTTCCACCTGCACCTTATATCGGACGCGACCGGCGAAACCTTGCTCGCGGTCGGCCGCGCGGCCGCCGCGCAGTACGCGACGGTCGCCCCGATCGAGCATGTCTATCCGCTCGTGCGCAATCAGAAGCAGCTGGACGCGGCTTTAGCCGAGATCGAAGAGAACCCGGGCGTCGTACTTTATACGCTGGTCGACCGTGAGCTGGGCGTCCGCATCGAGAGCCGCTGCCGCGAGCTTGGGCTTCCGAGCCTTTCGGTGCTCGCCTCCGTCCTCGCCCTGTTCCAGAACTATCTCGGCGCCGAAACGACGCCGCGCGTCGGGGGCCAGCACACCTTGAACGCCGAATATTTCCGTCGCATCGACGCGCTGAACTTCACGATGCTGCACGACGACGGCCAGCATTTCGAAAATCTGGAAGAGGCCGAGGTCGTCCTCGTCGGCGTGTCGCGCACCTCGAAGACGCCGACCAGCATCTATCTCGCCAATCGCGGCATCCGCACCGCAAACGTGCCGCTCGTGCCTGGCATTAGTTCGTCGGCGCAACTCGAAACGCTGAGGAAGCCGCTCGTGATCGGCCTGTTCGCGAGCCCAGAACGGATCGTGCAGGTGCGGCAGAACCGGCTGATCGGGATCAACGCGGCGCAGCCGGACTCGTCTTATGTGGATCGTCAGGCGGTCTCCGAGGAAATCGCCTTCTCGAAGCGACTTTGCGCCAAGCACGGCTGGCCGGTGATCGACGTGACGCGCCGCTCGATCGAGGAGACCGCTGCCGCTGTGATCGCATTGCTGCAGGAGCGCCGGCGCGGCGCCACGGTCGCTCCATGAAGCTCTGGCGCGGCGAACCGCTGGTGCTCGCGTCGAAGAGCGAGGTCCGCCGCAAGCTCCTGGAGGCAGCCGGCATTGCGGTAGCGGTCGATCCCGCCAATATCGCCGAGCGCGCGGTCGAGGCATCGTCGAAGGACACCGGGCCTGAAGCCGCTGCTCTCGTGCTTGCGCGCGAGAAGGCGCTTGCGGTCGCCCGCCGCCGCGCCGGCATCGTGCTCGGCGCCGATCAGACGCTCGTGCTCGGCGACCTGCGCTTTTCCAAGCCTGTATCCGTCGCCGCAGCGCGCGCGCAATTGCTGGAGCTCGCCGGCCGCACCCACGCACTCCACTCGGCGGCGGCTCTCGCCCGCGAAGGTAAGATCGTCTTTGAGGCGGTAGCGACCGCGCGGCTTTCCATGCGGCCGCTTTCAGACATGTTTCTCGATGCTTATCTTTCCGCCGCTGGCGAAAGCGTGACGTCAAGCGTCGGCGCCTATCAGCTCGAAGGCTTCGGCGTACACCTGTTCGAAAAGATCGAAGGCGACCATTTCACCGTGCTCGGACTGCCGATGCTGCCGTTGCTCGCCCATTTCCGCCAAGTGGGGCTCCTGCCGTGAGCAGCCGCCGTGCCGGCGTCATCGGCCATCCCGTGGCGCATTCGCGCTCGCCGGTGATCCACCGCTATTGGCTGAATGAGCATAACATCGACGGCGACTACACGCGCGAGGACGTGCCGCCGGAGAAGATCCGCACGTTCCTCAGGAACTTCGCGACGAGCGGCCTCGTCGGCGCGAACGTGACCGTGCCGTACAAGGAAGCTGCGTTTCGGGCGCTCGCCCGCGCCGAGCCGGTCGCTGCGGCGCTCAAGGTCGCGAACACTCTCTGGCTCGAGGATGGCCGGCTCGCCGGCACCAACACCGACGTCTACGGTTTTCTCGCCAATCTCGACGAACGATCGCCCGACTGGGACGTAGCGGCGGAGCAGACCGTCGTGCTCGGCGCCGGTGGCGGCGCGCGCGCCGTTGTTTTTGGCCTCCTGCAGCGCGGCCTCGGGCGCGTCGTCGTGATCAACCGCACGCGCGCCCGCGCCGAGGCGATCGCGGCCGAGCTCGGCGACCGCGTCACGCCCGCCTCTCTCAATGAATTGCCGGAGTGGCTGGAGGACGCCGATCTCCTGGTTAACGCGACGACACTTGGCATGACCGGCCAGCCGCCGCTCGAAATCGATCTCGCGCCGATGCAGGACGGTGCAGTTGTCTACGACATCGTATACGTGCCGCTCGAGACGCCTTTGCTTGCGGCCGCCCGCGCGCGCGGCCTGCGCACGGTCGATGGTCTGGGCATGCTCCTGCACCAGGCGGTTCCGGCCTTCGAGCGCTGGTTCGGCGTGCGGCCGAGCGTGACGCCGGGGCTTCGAGCCGCCTTGCTCGCCGACCTCGGCGTGAAGACGCGCTCATGATCGTGCTCGGGCTCACCGGCTCCGCGGCCATGGGGAAATCCGCGACCGCCGGTATGTTCGCGGAGGAGGGGATTCCGGTCTTCGATGCCGACGGCGTCGTGCATCGCCTCTATGACGGCGAAGCCGCGCCGCTGATCGAAGCGGCGTTCCCGGGCACCGTCAGCATGGGCCGTGTAGATCGCGAACGCCTTGCGGCGAAAGTTTTCGACAAACCAGAGGCCCTGGCCAAGCTCGAAGCGATCGTGCATCCGCTCGTACGCGCCGCCGAGGAGAAATTTCGTGCGGACGCGAAGGCGAGCGGCGCCCGTGTTGCAGTCCTGAACACGCCATTGCTGTTGGAGACCGGCGGCGGCGAGCGGGTCGACGCGGTGGTCGTGGTCACGGCGCCAGCTGACGTTCAGCGCACGCGCCTCTTCGCGCGGCCGAACATGACAGAGGAAAGATTCCGCGCCATGCTGGCGCGGCAAATGTCCGATTCGGAAAAGCGCCGCCGCGCCGATTTCCTGATCGATACGAGCCGCGGCTTCGATGCGGCGCGCACCGACGTTCGGGCGATCCTGAAGCAAGTGGCCGAGCAGGGCGTGCCCGCGCGCCGGAATTAATGTAGGAAAAGAGAATGCGCGAAATCGTCCTCGACACCGAAACGACGGGCCTCGATCCGTATCAGGGCCATCGCGTGGTCGAGATCGGCTGCGTCGAACTCGTGAACCGGATCCCGAGCGGTGCGACGTACCACGCGTATCTCGATCCCGAGCGCGACATGCCGCCCGAGGCGCAAGCCGTGCACGGCCTGACCCTGGAATTTCTCGCCGACAAGCCACGTTTCGCCGACGTTGCCGACGATCTTGTCGGCTTTCTCGGCGATGCGACGCTGGTGATCCACAATGCAGGCTTCGATCTCGCGTTTCTCAACGCCGAGCTGGATCGCTGCAAGAGGCCGACGCTGCCGCGCGAACGCGCGGTCGACACGCTGACCCTCGCCCGCCGCCGGCATCCTGGCGGTCCCAACCGGCTCGATGACCTCTGCGTGCGATATGGCATCGACAACAGCCGGCGCACCAAGCACGGTGCGCTGCTCGATGCGGAGTTGTTGGCGGAAGTCTATGCCGAGCTTGTTGGAGGCCGTCAGGCTCGTCTCGGCCTCGTCGAGGAGGCGATCGCCACCGCCGCGGTGACGGCGGCGAGCCGCTCGCGCCCGGCGCCGCTGCCATCCCTGCTCACGGCCACCGAGCGTGAAGCCCATCTGCGCTTCGTCGCCGATCTCGGCGTTGATGCGATCTGGACGGATTATCTCGCCGGCGGCGAAATCGACGTGTCGCCCAAGAACTGATTGAAAAATCAGTTGGGTTGTGACGACGGCTGCTGACCCTGCTGCGCCATGCGCTGCCGGTAGAGCGCGGCGAAATCGACCGGATCGAGCATTAAGGGCGGAAAGCCGCCGTCACGCACGGTGTCGGCGACGATCTGACGCGCGAACGGAAACAGGAGCCGCGGGCATTCGATCAGCACCAGCGCGTGCGTGCTTTCCTGGGGAACGTTCTGAATGCGGAACACGCCCGCATAGACGACCTCGATCGCGAACATCACCAACTTCTCGACCTCGGCCCGGCCTTCGATCGTGAGTTCGACCTCGAAATCGGTCTGGGACAGAGGCTTTGCGTTAACGTTGATCTGAACGTTCAGCGCCGGCGCCTGGTCGGGCCGCAGGGTGAAATTCGGCGCGTTCGGATTCTCGAATGACAGGTCCTTGATGTACTGGGCGAGCACATTCAGGGACGCGGCCTTCTCGCCAGCCCCTTCAATGGGCGAATTCATGCCAGTCTCCGCGGCCGTAAGGGGGAAGAAAATCCGCCGGAAGTGCGGCAGGCGGCCGTCGCTATCATGGTTGGGGCCAGGGAACAAGAACAGCAACCACGGGGAATTGACGGCTGACGGCCATGCATCGGTTGGCCTAATCCGCCGGATCGTCTAGTTTCGGGCTGGCGGGCGCGCGGCTTGACTTGGATTGAGCGCGCGCAGCCCCATATGCAAGCGGAATGCGCCCATGGCGGTCGGCCGCCCGTCTGGCGCGGTCAATCGCAACCGGCCGAGCGATGAGCGCCCCAGTGTTCGACATTTATACGATCATCTTTCTCGCGCTCGCCATCTTCATCTTCGCGCGCTTGCGGAACGTGCTGGGCCAGCGCACGGGGCGCGAGCGGCCGCCGTACGATCCCTATTCCGCGCGCGATACGGCGAAAGCGCCCGCGAGCCGGGATAAGATTGTGCCGCTCCCGAACCGGAGCGCCGAAGCCTCTCCGCGCACCGACCTCGACGCGAGCGCCCCGACTGCGGAAAGCTGGGCAGGCATTGCCGAACCCGGATCCGCGCTGGCGGCCGGGCTCGACGATATCGTCAAGGCCGACCGCGATTTCGACGCGCGCCACTTTCTCGCCGGAGCCAAGACCGCCTATGAGATGATCGTCACGGCCTTTGCCGAAGGGGATCGCCGCACGCTCAAGAATTTGCTCGCCAAGGACGTATTCGACGGCTTCGCCTCCGCGATTGCCGAGCGCGAGAATCGCGGCGAGACCATGGAGTCGCGCTTCGTCGCCGTCGACAAGGCGGACATTACCGGCGCCGAGCTCAAAGGCCGGTCGGCGCAGGTTACGATTCGCTTCGTGTCGCAGCTCATTTCCGCGACCCGCGATCGAAAAGGCGAAGTCGTCGAAGGCAGCCCCGACCGCGTGACGGATGTGACCGACATCTGGACCTTTGCGCGCGAGGTCGGTGCGCGCGATCCGAATTGGAAGCTGCTCGCGACCGAGGCCTCTTCAGCCTGAATTCGTGATGATGATCGCACGCACCGTCGCGATGTGCGTAGCCGCACTTCTTTTTGCAGCGGTGCCGCTCGCGGCGGCGAAGCCGCTTCGCATTCCGAACACGGAGCTTGAGCCTGCCTTTTTCGCCGATCTGAACGGATGGCTCGAGGACGATCACGCCGTTGCCTTCCTGACGTTCCAAAATAGCTGCGAGCCGATCCTGCGCCGGCGAACCGTGAAGATGGACGTCAAGCCGCTCGAGCGCGCGCTGCGCGAGCCTTGCGAACGGGCCTCGCTCTTGAAGGAGCCGGTCGGCGCCGAGACCGCGCGTGTCTTCTTCGAGCAGAATTTCCGCCCGGTGCGCATTTCCAAGATCGGCGAGAACGAAGGCTTTCTGACGGGCTACTACGAGCCCGAGATTGAGGGGAGCCGGACACCGGGCAAGGGATTTGCGATTCCGATCTATCGCAGGCCGCCCGAGCTCGTGACGAAACCGCCGGGCGCTTCCAAGATCAAGAGTCCCTCGCGCGCCTCCGCCTCGACGCGAACCAAGGCTGGAACGCACAAGGCGGGCCGGATTGCTGCATTTTACGACCGGACGGCGATCGAGAACGGCGCGCTTGCCGGCCGCGATCTCGAAATCTGCTGGGTCAATGACGAGATCGACGCGTTCTTTACCCACATTCAGGGCTCGGCGCGCGTGCGGCTGCGCGACGGGAAGCTCCTGCGCATCAACTATGCAGCCCAGAACGGACATCCTTATCTTGCGGTCGGGCGCGTATTGATCGAGCGCGGGATCGTGCCCGCGGAGGAAATGTCGATGGACAAGATCCGGACGTACATTTCCGAGCATGCGGAAGAGGGCCGCGAGCTGATGCGGATGAATCGCTCCTATGTTTTCTTCCGCGAAGTAAGCGAGCTTGGACCCGACGCCGAGCCGATCGGTGCGCAGGGCGTGTCGCTCACCCGCGATCGCTCGATCGCAGTCGACCGCTCGATTCATGTCTATGGCACGCCGTTCTGGATCGAGGCCGAGCTGCCGCTTGAGCGCGAAAGCGAACTCGCGCCGTTCCGGCGGCTCATGCTCGCGCAGGACACCGGCGGCGCGATCGTCGGACCTGCCCGCGCCGACATCTATTTCGGCGCCGGGATCGAAGCCGGCGCGGTCGCCGGCCGGCTCCGCCATCCGGGAAAATTCTTCATGCTGGTGCCGCGCTCGGCCGATCCGGCCCGTGTCGCCGACGTGCCGCTGCCGCCGAAACGGCCGAAGCGATGAGCGCCGGGCGAGGGCCGCGCGGGCTCGCCCCCGAGGACCGCGTGCTCTGGGACGAAATCAAGAAATCGATCAAGCCTTTACGCGCGCGCGGGTCGGAAGCGGCCGCCGCCGAGCCGGTCGCGGAACCCGCGCCGGCCCGCAAGCAGCCGCCCAAACCCGACCCCACGCCGCCGCCTCCACTCAAAGCCCCGCCGCAGTTGACGAAACTCGATCGCCGGACCCGCCAGCGGGTCGCCCGCGGCCGCGCCGAGATCGAGGCGCGGCTCGATCTTCACGGCATGACGCTTGAGCGAGCGCGCGCGCGGCTCGCGACGTTTCTCGCGTCCGCGCAGGCGCGCGGCGCGGGCCTCGCTCTGGTGATTACCGGGAAGGGCTCCGCGGATCGCCGTGAGGGAGAACGCGGCGCGCTGCGCCGCGAGGTGCCACATTGGCTATCGCTGCCGGAATTCCGGACGCTCGTGATCGGCTTCGAGGAAGCGGCCCGCGGTCACGGCGGGGCCGGAGCACTTTATGTGCGCATCCGGCGCGCGCGCAATTAGAGGATATAACGCGAGAGATCGGCGTTTTTCGCCAGATCCGCGACCTGGGCGCGCACATAAGCGCCGTCGATCGTGAATTTCTCCCCCGAGCGGTCGGTCGCCGAAAAGCTGATCTCGTCGAGCACCCGCTCGATCACGGTCTGCAGCCGCCGCGCCCCGATATTCTCGAGGCTCGTATTGACCTCGACCGCGACGTCGGCAATCGCGTCGATCGCGTCCTCGGTGAACACGAGATCGACCTTCTCGGTCGCGAGCAGTGCCACCGACTGCTTCACGAGGCTCGCCTCCGTTTCCGTGAGAATCCGGCGGAAATCGTCGCGCGTGAGCGGCTGCAGTTCCACGCGGATCGGCAGCCGCCCCTGCAATTCGGGCAGCAAGTCCGACGGCTTTGCCACGTGGAACGCGCCCGACGCGATGAAGAGCACGTGGTCGGTCTTCACTGGCCCGTGCTTGGTCGCGACCGTCGAGCCTTCGAGCAGCGGCAGGAGATCGCGCTGCACGCCCTCGCGGCTCACGTCGCCACCAATGCGCACGCCGTCGCGGGCCGCGCAAATCTTGTCGATCTCGTCGAGAAAAACGATGCCGTTGTTCTCGACCGTGCGGATCGCTTCCTGCACGAGCGCGTCCTGATCGAGCAGCTTGTCGGATTCCTGCGCGAGTAGAAGCGGGTGCGCCTCGCTCACGTTGAGGCGGCGCGTGCGCTTCTGTCCGCCGAGCGCCTTGCCAAGCATGTCGCCGATCGAGATCGCGCCCATTTGCGCGCCTGGCATGCCGGGAATCTCGAACATCGGCATGCCGCCGCCACCGCCGCCTTGCAGCTCGATTTCAATTTCCTTGTCGTCGATCTCGCCCGAGCGCAGCTTGCGGCGGAAGCTTTCGCGCGTGGCCGCGCCCGCGCCCGGACCGACGAGCGCGTCGAGCACTCGCTCCTCTGCGGCGAGATGCGCCTTCGCCTGCACGTCGCGGCGCTTCTGCTCGCGCACGAGCGCGACGCCGATCTCGACAAGATCGCGAATGATCGATTCCACGTCGCGTCCGACGTATCCGACCTCGGTGAATTTTGTGGCTTCGACCTTGAGAAACGGTGCGCCCGCAAGCTTGGCGAGCCGCCGCGAAATCTCGGTCTTTCCGATTCCGGTCGGGCCGATCATCAGGATGTTCTTCGGCAGCACTTCCTCGCGCAGCTTGTCGTCGAGCTGCAGCCGGCGCCAGCGGTTGCGCAGCGCGATCGCGACCGCGCGCTTGGCGTCCTTCTGGCCGACGATGTAGCGGTCAAGCTCCGAGACGATCTCGCGCGGCGAAAAATTATTCATGCTCACTTTCCGACCGTCTCCACGACGACGTTGCGATTGGTGTAGATGCAGATATCCGCTGCGATATCGAGGCTCTTCCTGACGATTGCCTCGGCGTCGAGATCCGATTCGACAAGCGCGCGCGCGGCTGCGAGCGCATACGGCCCGCCCGAGCCGATACCGGCAATGCCGTTCTCGGGCTCTAGCACGTCGCCTGTGCCGGCGAGCAACAGGCTCACTTCCTTGTCGGCCACGAGCATCATGGCATCGAGCCGACGCAGATAGCGGTCCGTGCGCCAGTCCTTGGCGAGCTCGACGCAGGCGCGAGCGAGCTGGCCGCGGTGCTCCTCGAGTTTTTTCTCCAGCCGGTCGAACAGGGTCAACGCGTCCGCGGTCGCGCCCGCGAAGCCGCCGATCACTTCGCCATTGTCGAGCCGACGCACCTTCTTGGCATTTGCCTTGACGATCGTCTGCCCGAACGTCACCTGGCCGTCGCCGCCGATGGCGACTTTGCTCCCCTTGCGGACGGACACGATCGTGGTGCCGTGGAAGGTCTCAATCGGGTTTGAATTCATGAAGTGCTCCGGCAGGGTGCCCCGTTATCTAGGTATTCACCGCATTGATGCAAACCATAGCGCCCCGGACCGGACCGGGCGTGTGGCGCGGGACTTTGCTTGCTGCTAGAACGCGCGCCATTCAAGGAGATCGCCATGCGCACGGGAAAAGTGACCCGCGCCACGAAAGAAACCGAGGTCACGTTGTCGGTGAATCTCGACGGGGCCGGCCGCGCCGAGATCGCGACCGGCATCGGCTTCCTCGACCATATGCTCGAATTGCTCGCGCGCCATTCGCGCATCGACATCGTGGTTAGGGCCAAGGGCGATCTGCACGTGGACCAGCATCACACGACCGAGGACGTCGGCATCGTGCTCGGTCAGGCCGTCAAGCAGGCGCTCGGCGACATGCGCGGAATCGCCCGCTACGCCGACGTGCACATGCCCATGGACGAGACGCTCTGCCGCGTCGCGATCGATATTTCCGGCCGTCCCGTGCTCGTGTTCCGGGTCGAATTCCCGCGCGACAAGATCGGCGAGTTCGACGTGGATCTCGTGCGCGAGTTCTTTCAGGCGTTCTCGTCGAACGCCGGCGTCACGCTGCACGTCGAGATGCTCTACGGCGACAATTCGCATCACGTCGCCGAGTCGTGCTTCAAGGGGCTCGCGCGCGCGCTGCGCGCGGCGGTCGCGCTCGATCCGGCCGCCAAGGGCGAGGTGCCTTCCACGAAGGGCAGCCTCGGCTGAACGGAGGCTCGCGTGAAGACCTATCTCGTGTTCGAGCCCGCGGGCGGCAGCCGCAATGCGGAGACCGCCGACCAGGTGATTTTCCTGCGCGAGAAATTCTCCTGGATGGCGCTCCTGTTTGCGCCTCTTTGGCTGCTCTGGCACCGGCTGTGGCTCGGCTTCGTCGGCTGGCTGGTCGCGGTCATGCTGATTGCCGGTATCGCCTATCTTCTTGATCTCGATCCGATGATCACGGTGATCACGCTCGAACTTCCCTCGCTCGTTGTCGCCTTCGAAGGTACGGAGTTGCGGCGGCGTAAGCTTCTCTGGGACGGCTACGGCGACGCTGGCGTGGCCGTGGGTGACGATTTAGAGGACGCCGAGCGGCGCTTCTTTGAAAATTGGGCGGCGCAAGGGGAAACGCGCCCGGAAAACGTGCGCACCGAACCACGCGCGCCGTCGCGGCCCGCGGCTCCCGTGACGATGCCCGCGCCCGTAGCGCCTGCGCGCTCCGTGATCGGCCTTTTCCCCGAACCAGGGGGCGGCCGATGACCGTCGCCGTGATCGATTATGGCTCCGGCAATCTGCACTCGGCCGCCAAAGCGCTCGAGCGCGCCTCGCGCGAGAGCGGAGCGGGCGAGGCGATCCTGGTGACGCGCGATCCCGACCAGGTCGCGCGCGCCGAGCGCATCGTGCTGCCGGGCGTCGGCGCCTTTGCGGATTGCAAACACGGGCTCGAAGCCTTGCCCGGTATGATCGATGCGATGACCGAGGCGGCGCGCGAGCGCGCCCGACCGTTCCTCGGCATCTGCGTCGGGATGCAGTTGCTCGCCGAGCGCGGCCTTGAGCACGGCGTCACCAAAGGTCTCGGTTGGATCAAGGGCGCGGTCGACCGCATCGCGCCGTCGGACCCCGCGCTCAAGATTCCGCACATGGGCTGGAATACGCTGATCTCGCGTAACGATCACGCGCTCTTCAAGGACATCGCACTCGGGCCGACGGGGCTGCACGCCTATTTCGTGCACTCCTATCAGCTCGCGCCCGCTGACAAAGACGATCTCGTGGCTGACGCCGAGTATGGCGGGCCGATCACAGCGGTGGTCGCGCGCGACAACATCGCCGGCACGCAATTCCATCCCGAGAAGAGCCAGCGGCTCGGCTTGGCGCTCCTCGCGAATTTTCTGCGCTGGAAGCCGTGATAATAAATAAAATGTCATCCAGGCCGACCCCGGATGAAATCCGGGGGAGGGCCGGCATCCAGGACCACCGGCGTTGGTGTTCCTGGATCCCGGGTCGGCCCTTCGGGCCGCCCGGGATGACAGAGAGTAGATGGCCGTGATCCTCTTTCCCGCGATCGATCTCAAGAACGGCGAGGCCGTGCGCCTGCAACAGGGCGACATGGCGCGCGCGACCGTTTTCAACCGCGATCCGGTGGCGCAGGCGCGCGCCTTCGAAGCGGCGGGCTTCGAGTGGCTGCATCTCGTCGATCTCGACGGCGCCTTCGCCGGCAAGCCCGTCAACGCGCTCGCCGTCGCCGCGATCGTCAAGGCCGTGAAAATTCCGGTGCAGCTCGGCGGCGGCATCCGCAATCTCGCGACCGTCGAGGCCTGGCTTGGCGAGGGGATCAAGCGCGTGATCATAGCGACTGCCGCCGTGCGCGATCCGGAATTCGTCAAGCAGGTAGCGCGCAAATTTCCCGGGCAGGTTGCCGTCGGCATCGACGCCCGCGGCGGCAAGGTCGCGCTCTCCGGCTGGGCCGAGGAAACGCAACTGGAAGCGCTCGAAGTCGCGCGCCTGTTCGAGGACGCGGGCGTCGCCGCGATCATCTATACCGACGTCGAGCGCGACGGCATGTTGCAGGGCCTCAATCTCGACGCCACGATCGCCCTCGCCGACGCGATCCGCATTCCGGTGATCGCATCGGGCGGGCTCGCCTCGCTCGACGACGTGAGCAAGCTATTGGAGCCGCGCGCGAAAAAGCTCGCCGGCGCCATTGCTGGCCGCGCGCTCTATGACGGCCGTCTCGACGCCACGGCCGCGCTCGATCTGATCCGCAAGGCGGCCTGACATGTTCAAGGCGCGCCTCATCCCCTGCCTCGACGTTAAGGACGGACGCGTCGTCAAAGGCGTGAATTTCGTGAACCTGCGCGATGCGGGCGATCCGGTGGAGGCGGCGAAGGCCTACGACGCCGCCGGCGCCGACGAGCTCTGCTTCCTCGACATCACCGCGAGCCATGAGGAGCGCGCGATCCTGCTCGACGTCGTGCGTCGCACGGCCGAGGCCTGTTTCATGCCGCTCACTGTTGGCGGCGGCGTCCGCACTGTTGCCGATGTCCGCACGCTGCTCGCATCCGGCGCCGACAAGGTCTCGATCAATACCGCGGCGGTGCAGAAGCGCTCGTTCGTGCGCGATGCCGCCAAGAAATTCGGCGACCAATGCGTCGTCGTTGCGATCGACGCGAAGAAGGTCTCGCAGCCGGGCGAGCCGAACCGCTGGGAAATCTTCACCCACGGCGGCCGCAACCCGACCGGCCTCGATGCCATCGATTATGCGCGCGAGGTCGTCGCCCTCGGCGCTGGCGAGATACTGCTCACGTCCATGGACCGCGACGGCACAAAATCGGGCTATGACCTCGCGCTCACCCGCGCCGTGGCCGATGCGGTAACCGTCCCCGTGATCGCCTCGGGCGGGGTCGGGAACCTCGACCATCTCGTGCAGGGGATCGCCGAGGGCCACGCCACCGCGGTGCTTGCGGCCTCGATCTTCCATTTTGGCGAATTCACCATTCGCGAGGCGAAAGCGCACATGGCGCAAGCGGGCCTGCCCGTCCGCCTCGATCCGTGATACGTCGCCTGCCGGAAATCGGGGAAAAGCCGTGAGCGCCTTCACGCTGGAATCGCTGGCCAGGATCATCGTCGAGCGCGCCCGCGCCGGCGGCGAGCGCTCTTATACGAAGCAGCTCCTCGACGAGGGCCCGGAAAAATGCGCGAAGAAGCTCGGCGAAGAAGCGATGGAAACCGCGCTTGCGGCCGTTTCCGGCGACAAGAACGCCGTCGTCGCGGAATCCGCCGATCTTCTCTACCATCTGCTCGTCGTGCTCGAAGCGCGTGGCGTGAAACTGTCCGAAGTCTATGCCGAGCTCGAACGCCGCACCGCGCGTTCGGGAATCGACGAAAAGGATTCGCGGCGCCGCAGCTGAGCGGCGCTTCCGGCCAGGAAGGCATTGATGGAACAGCGTGTCGACGACGGCCTATCGCCCTATCGCATCTTCACGCGTGCCGAATGGGCGGCGCGGCGCGAAGATACGCCGATGACGCTGACGCCGGCGGAGGTCACGGATCTGCAGGCCTTTAACGACCGCCTTTCCATGCGCGAGGTTGAGGAGATTTATCTGCCGCTTTCTCGGCTCCTTTCGCTTTATGTCGCCGCTACGCAGCGCCTGTTCCGCGCTATGCAGCGCTTCCTCGGCACCGAGGACGCCAAGGTCCCCTATGTCATCGGCATCGGCGGCTCGGTCGCGGTCGGCAAGTCGACGACCGCCCGCGTCCTGCAGGCGCTCCTCGCGCGTTGGCCGAACACGCCCAAGGTCGACCTCATTACGACCGACGGATTTTTGTTGCCGAACGCGGTGCTCGAACGCGAAGGTCTGATGGAGAAGAAGGGCTTTCCCGAGAGCTACGACGTGCCCGCGTTGCTCCGATTTCTCACGGATGTGAAGGCTGGTCGCCGGCCCGCGCGCGCGCCCGTTTACAGCCACCTCGTCTACGACATCGTTCCCGGCGAAACGATCCAGATCGATCGCCCCGACATCCTGATCGTCGAGGGGCTCAACGTGCTCCAGCCGAACCGCCTGCCCAAGGACGGCACGGCGATTCCATTCGTGTCGGATTTCTTTGATTTCTCCGTCTATATTGACGCCGAGGAGGCGGTGCTGGAGCGCTGGTACGTCGAACGCTTCATGCGCCTGCGCGACACCGCGTTCCGCGATCCCAGGTCCTATTTCAATCGTTATTCGAAGACGAGCGAATCGGAGGCGATGGAGGCCGCGCTGTCGATCTGGCGGCGGATCAATCTCGCGAATCTGCACGAAAATATTCTGCCGACGCGCCAGCGCGCGAGCCTGATCCTGAGCAAGGACGCCGATCACCAGATCGAGCGCGTGGCCCTGCGCAAACTCTGAGAATTAAGCGGCGGAAACGTACTTTTCGGCGCCGCGCGCGGTGCGGGCCGCCGCCATCGCCTCTTCCAGCCGCTGACGATCCACCGGCTTCATCACAAATCCGTCCATGCCCGCTTCGCGGCAGGCTTCGCGATCCTCGACGAACGCGTTGGCCGTGAGTGCGATGATTGGAATCTTGCCGCCGTCGTCGGCGAGCGCTCGGATGCGGCGCGTGGCCTCGATCCCGTCCATGCCGGGCAGGTGCAGGTCCATCAGCACCATGTCGTAGGGTGCGCCCATCGCATTCGCGGTCGCAACCGCGGTTACCGCCGCCAGTCCGTTGCCGACCACGGTCGGCGCATGGCCGAGGCGGGCAAGCATCGCCTGCACGAGCAACGCGTTGATTTCATTGTCTTCCGCCACAAGCACCATCAATCGCCGGCGCGCCGACGGTTTCTCGACCGTTTCAAGCTCGAAATCGGGAACGAGCGGCGGCGACAACTCCGGGTCGGCGAGCCGCGCGGCGAGCGAGGCCGCCCGCACCGGCTTGACGAGATAGCTGACGAACCCCGCAACTCGCAGATCGTCGAGCTCGCTGCGTTCCGCGGGGGAGAGCAACACGTGCCGGTGGCGCGTGTACGGCGCCGCGAGATTGGCGATGCGCTTCGTCGTTTCCGGGCCGAATGCGCGGTCGACGAGGAGATGCGTCCAGTGGCGCTCCGGTAGCAATGTGCCCGTCAGCGCTGCGTCGGACGTGACCGAGACGTTCGCCCCCCAGGCCGCGAGCCGGCGCGAAAGCAGCGGACCGACGACCGGGGACGGCGAGGCCACGAGAATATCCACACCGGAAAGATTGGGAGATGGTGCCGGCGCGCTCGCGTCTTCGACTTCGGGCAATTCGACGGCAAACCCGAAGCGCGAGCCCGCGCCGTTGCTGTCAAGGGTGATCTCGCCGCCCATACGCTCGAGGATGCGCGCGGCGATCGCGAGCCCAAGCCCGGTACCGCCGTGCCGGCGCGCGAGCGTGCCGTCGCCCTGCTCGAACTCACGGAAGATGCGCTCGCGCGCTTGCGGCTCGATTCCAGGGCCGGTGTCGCTCACTTCGAAGCGCACGCACCCGTCCGCCGCGCGCTCGACCACGACGGAGACGCCGCCCAAGTCGGTGAATTTCACGGCGTTGCCGGCGAGATTTAGGAGAACCTGGCGCAAGCGCGCAGCGTCGCCCGCGGCGCGGCGCGGAACATTGTCGCCGATCTCGGCGGCGATCTCGATGCCTTTCGCCTGCGCGCGCGGCGCAATCAGCTCGACTACGTCGGTCACGAGCTCGTGCAAGTCGAATGGCATGGATTCGAGGTCGAGACGGCCCGCTTCGATCTTGGAGAAATCAAGCACCTCTTCGATCAGGCCGAGGAGCGCGTCGCCGGACGTTTTCACCGCGCGCGCGTAGGTCTGCTGCTCCGGCGAGAGCGAGGTATCGAGCAGGAGATCCGCCATGCCGAGGATGCCGTTCAGCGGAGTACGCACCTCGTGGCTCACGACCGCAAGGAAGCGCGACTTCGCGCGGCTCGCGGCCTCGGCCTTCTCTCGCGCTTCGGCGAGCGCGCGCTCTGCCGCGACGCGCGGGGATACGTCGCGTCCGACGCGTTGCGTCTCGACCACGTGACCCTGCTGGTCGCGCACCGACGCTACTTTCCAGGAAATCCAGCGTGGGCCGTCGCGCGTCGCGATCTCCTGATCGACGCTAACCGATCCGTCCGCAAGCGACGTCCATTCGCCTTCGGTCAGAATCTCGAAAGGAAAACTGCGCCCCGTGATCTCTTCGGCCTGCTTGCCGAGGAGAGCAGCAACGGCGGCGCTCGCGTGCGTCACGCGTCCGTACGCGTCCTCGCGCAGCACGAGATCTCCCTGGGCGTCGACGAGTTCGGTCGCGCGCGTGAGCCGTTCCTCGAGCGACCAGATGCGGTCGTCGCGTGCTTCCAGCGCGGCCTCCAGTTCAGTAATGCGGGTCGCGGAATCGCGCGCCCGGCGGTTATGATTGTAGAGCGCGACAAGCGCGAAAATCAGAAGACCAGCAAGCATGCCGGCCAGGCCGACCGGCCCGCTCTCGACCGAATCGCCTTGCACCTCCTGCGCGCGCGCCGTCACGAGCGGCAATGCGAGCGCGAGCAAACCGATGCAGGCGAAACCGGCGGCGAGTAGCGGACCGAGCCGGCGCGCCAAAGGCGCCCGAGCCCGCTTTTTGCTGGTTGCCGTCTCGGACATTGCCGCTCCCCGCTGCCTTCTTGGTTAGCGGACTATGGCGCGGCAGGACTTAACGGGTGCTGGCCCTGCGCAGTCGCGCGCGGCCAAATCACGTTCATGGTTGACGGTGGGATCGCCAAATTGATCGAATTTTAATGATCAGGCCGCGGCGGCCATGCGGTCATTGAGCGCGCGATAGGCAAGCGCCTCGGCGAGATGCGGCCGGCCGATTTTTTCCGCTCCGTCGAGATCGGCGATTGTGCGCGCGACCTTCAACACGCGATGGTAGCCGCGCGCCGAGAGCCGCATGGCGTCGGCCGCGTCGCGCAGGAGCTTGAGGCCGGTTCCATCCGGTGCCGCAATCTGTTCCAGGAGCTTGCCTTGCACTTCCGCGTTGGTGCGCAGGTCCTCGCGCCCGAGCGCCCGGAACCGCGCTCGCTGCACTTCGCGCGCCGCGGCGACGCGCGCGGCTACCTCCCGGCTACCTTCCGAAGGCGGCGGCAGCACGAGGTCAGACGCGGAAACCGCCGGCACCTCGATATGCAGATCGATGCGGTCGAGGAGCGGGCCCGAAAGCCGCGCCTGATAGTCGGCGGCGCAGCGCAGGTTCGGTCCGCGCTTGCAAGCGAAGCCCGGGTCGTATGCCCGCCCGCAGCGGCACGGGTTCATTGCGGCAACGAGCTGGAAGCGCGCGGGGTACGTGATGCGGTGGTTCGCGCGCGCGATCATCACTTCGCCGCCCTCGATCGGCTGACGCAGCGAATCGAGCACCTGCGGCTGGAATTCGGGAAACTCGTCGAGGAACAGAACCCCGAGATGCGCGAGCGAAACCTCGCCCGGCCGCGCGCGCAAGCCGCCGCCGACCATCGCCGCCATGCTCGCCGAATGATGCGGGTTGCGGAACGGACGCCGCGCGGTGAGCGCGCCGCCCTCGATCGCGCCGGCAACCGAAGCGACCATCGACACTTCGAGGAGCTCGGAAGGAGTGAGCGGCGGCAACACCGACGGCAGGCGCGCCGCGAGCATCGACTTGCCCGCGCCCGGCGGCCCGATGAACAGAAGATTATGTCCGCCCGCGGCCGCGATTTCGAGCGCGCGCTTGGCGCTCTCCTGGCCCTTGATGTCGGAAAGATCGAGCGCGCTCTCGGCCGCAGTTTGAATCCTGGGCTCGGGCCGCGACAGCACCTGCGTGCCGCGCAGATGATTGGCGAGTTGGATGAGCGAGCCGGGTGCCAGAATTTCCATGTCCGGGCTCGCCCACGCGGCCTCCGGCCCGCACACCTTCGGACAAATGAGCCCGTTGCCGAGAGCGTTCGCGGCGACCGCCGCCGGCAGTACGCCCGCGACCGGCGCGAGCGAGCCGTCGAGGCCAAGCTCGCCCACCACGGAGTATCCCTGCAATGCGTCGGAGGGAATCGCGCCGATCGCCGCCATCAGCCCGAGTGCGATCGGGAGATCATAGTGGCTGCCTTCCTTCGGCAGGTCCGCAGGCGCGAGATTGATCGTGATGCGCTTCGCCGGCAGCGCGAGACCGGACGCGATCAGCGCCGCCCGCACCCGGTCTTTGGCCTCGGAAACTGCCTTGTCGGCAAGTCCGACGAGATTGAACGCGGGCAGCCCCGGCGCGACCTGGACCTGCACGTCCACCGGCCGGGCCTCGACCCCCTCGAAGGCAACGGTCGCCACATGCTGGACCATGAGCCCCACCTCTCACGCGCAAGTTAGCGCAGGGGTTGCATCGGAGCAAGAACATTAGGAGAACAAAAATAAGTCCCGCTACTGGGCCGCTTCCCGCAGGGACGACGCCTTCAGCGCCTCCAGGAGCCGCTCGAGGCTCGTCGTAAAGGCCGCAAGTTCGAAATTCTGTGGATCATCGTGCTTGTTGCGGATGCCCTCGTCGAGCACCGCGTGGAAGGCCGGGATCATCCAGTACCCCGCCCGCGCGCTGGCGATCACATAGACGAGGGCGAGCGCGTCATATTGCGCCGTCGTGAAGCCCGGCTGCGGCGCGAGGAAATCGTTGCGGCCGCGGAATTTCGCATCGCGCCGCCGCGGCTGAATCATCTCGGTGTGCAGGAACAGGCCCTTGAGCGCCGAGCCGAAATTCGTCGCCATCTCGAACTTCGTGGCGCGCCAGGGCACCGCGAAATCATGCGCGACCATGATCGCGCCGCCGCGATTGATGAAGACGTGTGCGCGCTCGATGTCGTTGTCGCATTGATAGCGGCGCAGATTGTTGATCTTTGCATCCTCGTCGACGTTGCGCGGCCACGGCAGGTTGCCGTAGTTCGGCGTGCTGGTGTCGTGGATTACGAAATAGGTCGCGCGCCGCGAGAGCGGGTCATTGTCGCGCGCGTAGGATACGATACGCTCGAGGGACTCGCCCAAAGGGTCCGCGAGTCCGCGTTCGGCGAACCACTTCTTCAACCCGTTGCGGTCGGAAAGATCGAGCGGCTGGCCGACTTTTTCCGCGAGCACGGCCGGCAGTTCCGCGAGCGGCGGACCGAGCCGGCCGATCCGCTGCACCGGATTGAGCAGACACCTGGCTTGCTCCGCCGGCTCGCCCTTGAAGCTCAGACCCTCAAGATTGAACTCGCACGGTCCCATGTCCTTGAGCGTCACCGGCGGGGTCGGTTTGAAATAGCAATTGCCGGCGGCGAGCAAAGCGGTCGGCGTGCACGCGAGCGCGAGTGCGATGCCGTACGAAATCATTTGAGCGCGGAGAATTTTTGTTTCACCGATACTGGATCGCAAGGGCTCGCTGCCGATCATCGGCGCGCAGCATAGAACTGCGCGGCGGCGGAGCCAACCCGCAGGAGCTACGCCGAGAGCCCCCGCCAGTGCTCAAGTCTGCGCCGACACGAACAAGCAGCGTTCACGACGTTGCCGCCTCGACACAGGTTCGATCAGGCGCCATCGGCATTCGCGCGGTCCCATTTCATGGGCTGATCAATGCGTCGAGTGTGCGCGCTTTTCATTGTATCAACCGCGTTTCGCTCCCCGCTTCGCCTCGATCTTGTCCCACACCATCACCGCCACGTCCGGGCCGCCCACGTTCTTGATCGCGCGGATGCCGGTGGGCGAGGTGACGTTGATCTCGGTGAGAAAGCCGTCGATCACGTCGATGCCGACAAACAGGAGTCCGCGCTCGCGCAGCGACGGGCCGATGCGGTTGCAGATTTCCTGCTCGCGTTTCGAGAGATCCGTGGCCTTGGGTGAGCCGCCGCGCGCCATGTTGGAGCGCAGATCGCCTTCGGCCGGCACGCGGTTCACCGCGCCGGCGAATTCGCCGTCGACGAGAATGATCCGCTTGTCGCCCTGCTTCACCGCGGGAAGGAATTTCTGGATCACCCATTGCTCGCGGAACGTCGCGGCGAAGAGGTCGTAAAGCGAGCCAAAATTAAGGTCGTCCTTGCGCAGCAGGAACACCGCCTCGCCGCCCTTGCCGTAGAGCGGCTTCATCACTACGTCGCCGTGCTTCGCGCGGAACGCCTTGATCTCTTCGAGGTCGTGCGAGAGCAAGGTCGGCGGCATCAGGTCGACGAATTCGGTCACGAACATTTTCTCCGGCGCGTTGCGCACCGCAGCCGGATCGTTGACGACGAGTGTCTTCGGATGGATGCGCGCCAGGAGATGCGTCGTCGTGATGTAGGCGAGATCGAACGGCGGGTCCTGGCGCAGGAGCACGACATCGAAGCTTGAAACTTCCACGCGCTTCGCCGCGCCCAGCGTGAAATGGTCGCCTTGCTTGTCGCGCACCTGCAATGGTTGCGCGCTCGCCACCACCTTCCCGTCCAGCATCGAAAGCTTGTCGGGCGTGTAATAGGAGAGCTTGTGCCCGCGCGCCTGCGCCTCGAGCAGGATCGCAAAGGTTGAGTCGCCGGCGATCTTGATTCTCTCGATCGGGTCCATCTGCACCGCGACGTTCAAGGCCAATGTCCCCTCCCGGCTCACGCTTCGGCCTCGAAGGCCGCCGCGAGATGCCGCGGCAGCCGGCCGGGTGCCACGAGCACCGCGTCGAAGCGGATGTCGTATCCCGCATGTTCGGGGTGCGCCGCAAGCCAGGCCTCTGCCGCCGCCACGATCCGCCGCTTTTGCCGCGGCAGCACCGACCAGGCGGCGTCATCGAGCTTGGGGCGCGCCTTCACCTCGACGAACACGAGCATGCGCCCGCGCCGCATCACGAGGTCGACCTCGCCCACCGGGCTTTTCCAGCGCCGGGCGAGTTCGCGATAGCCCTTGGCGGCGAGCAGCAGCGCGGCCCGCCCCTCGGCGGAGACTCCGAGCTTGAACGCGGCCTGTCTTTTGACGTTGCGCGTTTTCTCGCCGGTCATTTCTTCTTTCCCCGGCTGCCGGCAAGCTCGAGCGCGCGTTGATAGACGGCACGGCGCTTGATGCCGGTTTCGGCAACGATCGCATCCACTGCGTCCTTCACCGAAAGCTTTGCGAGCGCCGTCTTGAGCTTGCCGTCGAGCGCCGCGGAGGTGAGCGTCGGCGCTTCCGCATCGGGCGGACCGATGACGATCACGATCTCGCCTCTCGGCGCGCCGCCCTCGGCATAGTGTGTTGCAAGCGTCGCGAGGCTTCCGCGTCGAACTTCTTCGAACACCTTGGTGAGCTCGCGACAAACGGCTGCGGGCCGCACGCCGAGACCCGCCGCGAGATCGCTGAGACTCGCAGCCAATCTCGGCCCGCTCTCATAAAGAACCAGCGTCGCCGGAATCGACGCAAGCTCCGCGATGCGCGACTTCCGCTGCCCCGCTTTCGCCGGAAGAAATCCTTCGAACCAGAATCGATCCGTCGGCAGTCCCGCGGCCACAAGCGCCGCGAGTGCCGCCGACGCGCCCGGCACGGGAAAAATTTTATGGCTTGCCGCAATTGCGGCTTCGACGAGCTTATATCCGGGATCGGAAATGAGCGGCGTGCCTGCGTCGGAGACGAGCGCGACCGATGCATTCTCGCCGAGCCGCGCGAGCACGCGCGGCCGCACCGCCGCGGCATTGTGTTCGTGGTAGGCGAGCAGCGACGGCCGCAGGCCGTAGCGGTCGAGCAGGCGGCGCGTGACGCGCGTGTCCTCGCACAGCACGAGGTCCGCGCTGGCGAGCACCGAAAGCGCGCGCAAGGTGACGTCGCCGAGATTGCCGATCGGCGTCGCGACCACGTAGAGACCCGGCGCCAGACGAATCTTCTCCGGGCGCGGCTCGTGCGCGAGGTGGTCTTGCGCGGGCGGCTCGCGATCTGGAGGCATCGTCTGATTCGGATCGGGCGGCATGGCGGGCGGAAGCGGCGATCCTAGCGGGCGCGGGAAGGGCGCGACAGCGGGGATCAGCCGCGAAACAGCGCGGTAACTTTGACATGGGCATGCTGCTGCCGCAGATTCTCGGAATTGGGGGTGCGCTCTCTCCCAACGGCGGATGTAGGGAATCGGATGCACTTGGATGCATTTGGACTGGCCGGCGCGCGCGCGGCTAGTCTCGTGCGGCGCGCGGCAAGTGCGGCGGTCGTGCCTGCCCTTGTCCTCGCCGGCTGCGCCGGGCAGTCGGGGCCGCAGTTGGGCTCGATCTTCGGGGATCGGCCGCAGGAGGCGGCCCCGCAACCGCAAGCGCCGCTCGGCAGCCCGGGCGGCGTACGGGTTGCGCTAATTCTTCCGTTGGGCGCGGCCGGAAACGCTGGGACCGCGGCGCAATCCATGCGCAACGCCGCCGAGCTTGCGCTCGCCGAATTCGCCAATCCGAATATTCAGCTCATCGTGAAGGACGACGGCGGCACGGCCCACGGCGCCCAGGTCGCGGCAGAGCAGGCGCTCACTGAGGGTGCCGAGATCGTGTTGGGGCCGCTGTTCAGCCACACGGTGGCGGCCGCCGGCCAGAGCACGCGCAATCGCGGTGTCCCCATGATCGCCTTTTCCACCGACGCCAACGTGGCGGCGCGCGGCGTCTATCTCCTGAGCTTCCTGCCTGAGACCGACGTCGAGCGGATCGCGAACTACGCGATCGCGAATGGACGAAAATCGTTCATTGCGCTGATGCCCGACAATGCGTACGGCACGGTGGTCGAAGGGCACTTCAAGCAGGTCGTCGCCGCGCGCGGTGGACGCATCGCGGCGCTCGAACATTATCCGAGCGATCCCGCGCGTATGGCCGACCCCGTGCGCAAAGTCGCCGCCGCCGCGCGGCAGGCGGACACGGTGTTCATCGCGGACTCGGCCGACACGACGCCGCAGATAGCGCAATTGCTAGCGACGAACGGCGTTTCTCCGCGCCGCCTGAAATTCGTCGGCACCGGCTTGTGGGACGACCCCAAGCTCTTCTCGGACCCGAATCTCGACGGCGCCTGGTTTGCGGCGCCGGATTCATCGACCTATCGCGCGTTCGCCGATCGTTATCGGGCCCGCTTTGGCCAGCAGCCGGTGCGCACGGCGAGTCTCGCCTATGACGCGGTCTCGCTCGTCGCCGCACTCGTGAAGACGCAGGGCGCGAAACGGTTCTCGGAAGAAGTGTTGACGAATCCTTCGGGCTTTCAGGGGACTGACGGGATTTTCCGTTTCCGCTCCGACGGCACGTCCGAGCGCGGGCTTGCGATCATGGAAATCCGTGGCGGCGCCACGCGCGTGATCAACCCGGCACCGCGGTCTTTCTCGGGCGCCTCGCTCTCCAATCTAAGCCGCTAGATCCGCGACGATCGCGTCGAGCACCGGGAAGCCCGCCGGCGTCACCCGCAGCCGCCCGCTTGCCGTCATTTCGATCAGGCCTTCGTCTGTGAGCGAAGCGACGCGCTCTGGGTCGAAATCGCGCCCGGCCAGGTGCCGGAATTGCCCGCGTTCGACCCCTTCTCGCAACCGAAGGCCCATCAGCAGAAACTCGTCGGCGCGCTCGATCGCGCCAAGCAGCTCGTCCACGACAAGCCCATGCCCCTCGGCTTCCACGCGCGCAAGCCAGCGCTCCGGATGCCGCTCGGTGGCGGTGGCAATACGGCCGCTCTCCGTTTGGATGCGCCCGTGCGCGCCGGGACCGACGCCGACATATTCGCCTGAACGCCAATAGACGAGATTGTGCCGGCTTTCCGCGCCGGGTCGCGAGTGGTTCGAGATTTCGTAGGCCGAGAATCCCGCCGCCTCGCAGGTTTCCTGCGTCACGTCCCACAGCGCACGCGCTGTGTCGGCGTCGGGAACCTTGAGCTTGCCGGCACGCTGCAAGGCTGCGAATGGCGTGCCTTCCTCGATTGTGAGCTGATAAAGCGAATGATGCTCGACGTCCTCGGCGAGCGCGCGCGCGAGCTCCTCGCGCCACTGCTCCGGCGTCTGGCCCGGCCGCGCATAGATGAGATCGAACGATACGCGCGGGAACGCGGCCCTTGCGATTGCGACCGCGTCAAGCGCCTCGGCCGCGCTGTGCATTCGCCCGAGCGCCGTCAGCGACGGGTCGTCGAGCGACTGTACGCCGAGCGATACGCGGTTGACGCCCGCCGCGCGATAGCCGCGGAATCGTTCGGCCTCGACGCTCGTGGGGTTTGCTTCAAGTGTGATTTCAGCGTCAGCCTCAGGCGTCCAGCGCCGGGCAATCGCTTCGAGAATGACCGACACCGTCTCCGGCTTCATCAGAGACGGCGTGCCGCCGCCGAAAAAAATGCTCGTGATTTCACGCGGGCCGGTGCGCGCGGCCGCGTGTGCGAGCTCCGTTGCGATCGCGCGCGCGAAGCGCGCTTCGTCGGGCGGCTCGTGGCGCACGTGGCTGTTGAAGTCGCAATAGGGGCATTTGGCGAGACAAAACGGCCAATGCACATAGACGCCGAAGCCGGAATCAGGGACGGTCATGGTGAGCTGCATATGGCACCTCGCGCGCCCTTCGTCACGGCCGCCTATTTCAGGCAGCGTTCGGCAAGAGCCATGAACGCGCGCGCCCGGTGTGAAAGCCCCGCACCGAGCGGCGGCAACCCGTGCTTTTCCTTAGCATTCATTTCCCCAAAGGTGCGGCGGTGGCCGTCCGGCAGGAACATCGGATCATAGCCGAAGCCCGCCGTACCCTGTGGCGGCCACACGAGCGATCCCTCGACCCGCCCTTCAAAGCTTTCCTCGTGACCGTCGGGCCAGGCGATCGTGAGCACCGAGACGAAGGCGGCGCGGCGCTGTTCCGGCTTCGTCGCGCCGGCGGCGGCGAGCTTTTCCTCGATCACGCGCATCGCGCGTGCAAAATTCTTGTCCGGGCCGGCCCAGCGCGCCGACTGGATTCCCGGAGCGCCCCCCAGTGCGTCGACCATGAGGCCGGAATCGTCGGCGAGCGCCGGAAGTTGCATGGCGTGGGCTGCAGCCGCGGCTTTGATGTGCGCGTTCTCGGCGAAGCTGTTACCGCTTTCCTCGGGTTCGGCGAGGCCGAGTTCTCCCGCCGATGTCGCCTCGACGCCGTAGCGGCCGAGCAACTCGCGCATCTCGCGCAGCTTGCCTCGATTGTGGGTCGCGATCACGACACGCCCCGAGAGCTTGCGCGCCATGTTCAGGCGATCGCAAGCTTCTGCAATTCGACGAGCCGCGCAATCCCTTTTTTTGCGAGCGCGAACAGCGCCGCGAGCTCTAACTCCGAGAACGGCGTCTTCTCCGCGGTGCCCTGAATCTCGACGATGCCGCCGCTGCCGGTCAGCACGAAATTCGCATCGGTATCCGCCTCTGAGTCTTCGGCGTAATCGAGATCGAGCACAGGTTCGCCCTTGAACACGCCGCAGGACACCGCCGCCACGTGATCCTTCAACGGCTCGCGCGTCACCATCTTGCGTGCTTTCATCCAGGCGATGCAGTCGTAGAGCGCGATCCAGGCGCCGGTGATCGCGGCGGTGCGCGTGCCGCCGTCGGCCTGCAACACGTCGCAGTCAATCGTGATCTGCCGTTCGCCGAGCGCCACGAGATCGGTGACGGTTCGCAGCGAGCGGCCGACGAGGCGCTGGATTTCCAGCGTCCGCCCGGATTGCTTTCCGACCGAGGCCTCGCGCCGCGTGCGTTCGTTGGTTGCTCGCGGCAGCATGCCATACTCCGCCGTGACCCAGCCGCGGCCTTGGCCTTTCAGCCAGGGCGGAAGTTTTTCCTCCAGCGTCGCCGCCACCAGAACCTGCGTATCGCCGAATTTGACGAGGCAGGAGCCCTCGGCGTGGCGCAGCAGCCTGCGCTCGAAACTGACCGCTCGCATTTCATCGTTCGCTCGCCCGCTCGGACGCATGAGATGTCTCCCGACCGGCGACCTTGTACGGGCGGCATAGAGCCACGACAAGGCTGTTGGCCGTTGGAGTGGGAAGCCCTTGCTCGGGCGAGGAGCGGGTGCACATATTGGGGCTATCGAGGGAATTTGGAGCCGCCTTTGTCCGTCGACGTCCCAATCGGCACGACCTCGGTCAGCCTCGCGCAGCTCGACGAGCGCTCGCGCGAGATATTCCGCCGCATCGTTGAGAGCTATCTCGCGACCGGCGATCCCGTCGGCTCGCGCAATATCTCGCGCGTCTTGCCGATGGCGTTGTCGCCTGCCTCGGTCCGCAACGTGATGGCGGATTTGGAATCGCTCGGCCTCGTCTACGCGCCGCACACGAGCGCCGGCCGCTTACCGACGGAGTACGGCCTTCGCTTCTACGTCGACGCACTGCTCGAATTCGGCGACCTCTCCGGCGACGAGCGACGCAAGATCGAGGCGCAGGTGAAGGCCGCGCGCGGCGACAATCTCGACAACGTGCTCAACGAAGCCTCCTCGATGCTTTCCGGGCTTTCGCGCGGCGCGGGCGTTGTGACCGCGGCGACGACCAACCCGCGCCTGCGCCACGTGGAGTTCGTGGGGCTCGAGCCCGGCCGCGCGCTGATGGTGCTCGTGTCCGACGATGGCCAGGTGGAGAACCGCTTGCTCGTCCTGCCTTCCGGCTTGCCGCCGTCGGCGCTGATCGAGGCCGGCAATTTTCTCAATGCCCGCGTCCGCGGCAAGACGCTCGCTGAGGTCAAGACCGAGCTCGAAGGCGCACTTGCCGCCGCTCGCGCCGAGCTTGACGAGCTATCGCAAAAAATCGTCGCGGAGGGGCTTGCCAGCTGGTCCGGCGGCGAATCGGGCGAGCGCAAGCTCATTGTGCGCGGGCAGGCGAAGCTCCTCGAGGACCTGAAGGCGATGCAGGATCTCGAACGCGTGCGATTGTTGTTCGACGACTTAGAGACGAAGCGGGAGGTGATCGAACTCCTGGGCAGGGCCGAGGACGGTGAGGGGCTTCGCATCTTCATCGGCTCGGAAAACAAGTTGTTCTCGCTTTCGGGCTCCTCGACGATCGTGGCTCCCTATCGCGACGGCACCGGAAAAATCGTCGGCGTGCTCGGCGTGATCGGCCCGACTCGGCTCAACTATGCGCGCGTGATCCCGATGGTCGACTACACCGCCCGCGTCGTGAGCAAGATTATCGGCGGTTGAGCAGATATGCCGCCCGTTTCCCAAAAAACACGATTGGTGCTTACCGATTGCACCAATTTTCGCGATGCGCCTTATTCGCCCTTCCTCGTCGGCATTGCGGTTGCCGGCGCACGACGAGTTCGAGTCGATCAGCCGTGAGCAGCCAGTTATTTGGTACAATCCCGTTGCGTGGCAACACCCCTCTTGCCGAGGGAATGATTCGCCTCATTTTTCAGCATCCGCATGACGAGCGGCTACTCATCAAGGTGATGCGTGAAGAACGTTTTTCGCCGGGCAGATACGTGCAGTCGGTGCCATGGCTGCGCATTCGCCGCCGTTACGGCGTCTATCGTACCTATACGCGCCAGATCTCGGAATATCTCGAACTCCGCGCGCGCTTTCGCGGCGAGCCGATCCCGGTTGAACACCTGCTCGGCGTTGCGGACACTGATCTTGGACTCGGTCTCGTGGTCGAGAAGATTGTCGGGCGCGACGGTCGGCCTGCACCGACGCTCAGACATATCGTATTGACTGAGGGATATAGTCAGGAACTGGAAGACCGGGTGATCCAGCTACGTGACGAAGTGATCGAGAAGGACATCATCACCGGCGACCTGCATGACAGCAATATCGTGGCCGGCTATAGCGAGTCGCGCGGCGACTCTCTCGTCATTGTCGATGGGATCGGTGACAAGACGCTGATCCCGATCAATTCCTACAGCCGCATCATCAATCGGAACAGCAACATGCGGCATTTCCGCCGGGTGATGGAAGGAATGAGACAGGTGGACCGATTGCGGAACCAGGGACGACTCAGCTCGATCCTGAAATAAGAGTGCGAAGTTCCGGTACCTTGAATTTCTTTTCCGGCGCCTGATATGCGAACGAGATTCCACGGCAATAGACGGTGACAGATGCCAGACGACAATAACCGCACGACGGATCAGGTATCCGGGAAGAAGCCCGAGGGCGGGGCGGCGACGAACGAAGCCGGCACGGATGACCGGGCGGCGCTCGCCGCCGCGGTCGATGAACTGCGCGACAAATTTCTCCGTGCTGTCGCCGAAACCGAGAATCTGCGCAAGCGCGCCGAACGCGACGTCGCTGAGGCGCGCGCCTACGGTATCGCTAATTTCGCCCGCGACGTGATCGGCGTTGCCGACAATCTGGCCCGCGCTCTCGAAGCGATACCGCCCGAGGCCCGCGCTGGCGGCGACGATACACTGAAGGCGCTTCTCGGCGGCGTCGATCTCACCGGTCGCGAATTGCACAAGGCGCTGCAGAAGCACGGAATCCGCCCGCTCGACCCCAAGGGCGAGAAATTTGATCCGAACTTCCATCAGGCAATGTTCGAAATGCCCGACGCAGACCTGCCCGCCGGCACGGTCGTTCAGGTCATGCAGACGGGCTACGCTATCGACGACCGCGTGCTGCGTCCGGCCCTTGTCGTGGTCGCCAAGGGCGGACCGAAGGCCGCCGCTTCAGCCGACAACGGACAGCCGGATTCAATGCACGGCCAGCCCAACGCTTCCGACCGGGCCAGTTAACTGAAGTCCTGCGAAATTTGCTGTAGGGCAGCCGGGCTTGGACCGGTTCCGCCTTGCGGCCTTAATGACCCCCTCCTATATCAGCCGCGGACGCTGCGTAGCCGCGGCGTAATCCCCAAGCGCGGGGGCCGTGCGCGGGACGATGGCGGGGCGAGCTCCGCCCGTCTCTCTCTCTGCTGGGGGCCGATTTGAGGCCCGGGCGGCCTGCCGGAAAGATGAGGTAAAGAGACATGTCCAAGGTCATCGGTATCGACCTCGGCACCACCAATTCGTGCGTTGCCTTCATGGAAGGCAAGACGCCGAAGGTGATCGAGAATGCGGAGGGCATGCGCACCACGCCCTCGATCGTTGCCTTCACCGACGACGGTGAGCGCCTCGTCGGCCAGCCCGCCAAACGTCAGGCGGTTACCAATCCGGAAAAAACTTTCTTCGCCGTGAAGCGCCTGATCGGGCGCCGCTACGACGATCCGATGGTGGAGAAGGACAAGAAGCTCGTCCCTTATTCCATCGTGCGCGCCTCGAACGGCGACGCGTGGCTGTCGGACGGCAAGAACCAGTATTCGCCGTCGCAGATTTCCGCCTTCATTCTGCAGAAGATGAAGGAGACGGCCGAGGCCTATCTCGGCGCCAAGGTCGAGAAGGCGGTCATCACCGTTCCCGCCTATTTCAACGACGCCCAGCGTCAGGCGACCAAGGACGCCGGCAAGATCGCCGGCCTCGAAGTGCTGCGCATCATCAACGAGCCGACCGCAGCCGCGCTCGCCTACGGCCTCGACAAGAAGACGGCCGGCACGATCGCGGTTTACGACCTCGGCGGCGGCACCTTCGACATTTCGATTCTGGAGATCGGCGACGGCGTGTTCGAGGTGAAGTCCACAAACGGCGACACGTTCCTGGGCGGCGAGGACTTCGACATGCGGCTCGTCGGCTATCTCGCCGACGAATTTCAGAAGGAGCAGGGCATCGACCTGCGCAAGGACAAGCTAGCGCTCCAGCGCCTGAAAGAGGCGGCAGAGAAGGCGAAGATCGAGCTTTCCTCGACGACCCAGACCGAGATCAATTTGCCCTTCATTACAGCGGACAAGGCCGGCCCCAAGCACATGACGATGAAGCTGACGCGGGCCAAGTTCGAAGCCCTCGTCGACGACCTCATTCAGAAGACGGTCGAGCCGTGCCGTCGCGCCCTGAAAGACGCGGGGCTTTCCCCGGCCGAAATCAATGAAGTTGTTCTCGTCGGCGGCATGACGCGCATGCCGAAAGTACAGGAAGCGGTGAAGCAGCTGTTCGGCAAGGAGCCGCACAAGGGCGTGAACCCCGACGAAGTGGTGGCGATCGGTGCGGGGATTCAGGCGGGCGTCCTGCAGGGCGACGTCAAGGACGTGCTGCTGCTCGACGTGACTCCGCTCTCGCTCGGCATCGAGACGCTCGGCGGCGTGTTCACGCGGCTGATCGACCGCAACACAACGATCCCGACCAAGAAGGGCCAGATCTTCTCGACCGCGGAGGACAGCCAGAACGCGGTCACGATCCGCGTCTTCCAGGGCGAGCGCGAGATGGCGGCCGACAACAAGTTGCTCGGCCAGTTCGATCTCGTCGGCATTCCGCCGGCGCCGCGCGGCGTGCCGCAAATCGAAGTCACCTTCGACATCGACGCGAACGGCATCGTCAACGTCCAGGCCAAGGACAAGGGCACCGGCAAGGAGCAGCAGATCCGCATCCAGGCATCGGGCGGCTTGTCCGAGGCTGACATCGAGAAGATGGTCAAGGACGCCGAAGCCCACGCGGCCGAGGACAAGAAGCGGCGCGAGCTGGTCGAATCGAAGAATCAGGCCGATGCACTCGTGCACACGACCGAGAAGTCGCTCAAGGAATACGGGGACAAGATCGGCGAGGCGGATCGCACTGCGATCGAGAACGCGATCTCCGATCTCAAGGAGGCGCTGAAGGGCGACGACGCCGAGGCGATCAAGGCCAAGGCGCAGACGCTCGCGCAAGCCTCGATGAAGCTCGGCGAGGCCATGTACGCGGCGCAGAAGCAGGGCGGCGACGGCAGCGACGGTTCTGCCCCGGGCGGCAGCGAAGGCCAGGCGAAGGAGGACGTTGTCGACGCCGAGTTTACGGAAGTCGATGACGACAAGAAGAAATCCGCCTGATCGCTTGCGCCGGGCAATCGCATGAACTTTGCTCGACATCCAAAGGCAGCCCCCGGGCATTCCCCGGGGGCTGCCTTATCGGCCGCGGCCGGGGGGGCCGCCGGGGGG
>JBBDYN010000053.1:60608-146291 GCA_040901465.1 Xanthobacteraceae bacterium | reverse complement strand
CCCCCCCCCACGGGGGATAGCTGATCAATGTCGAAGCGCGACTATTACGAGGTCCTCGGCATTTCGCGCAGCTGCAGCGACGGCGAGATCAAGGCTGCCTTCCGCAAGCTCGCGATGAAATGGCACCCGGACAAGAATCCGGGCGACAATGCCTGTGAGCAGCAGTTCAAGGAAATCAACGAGGCTTATGACGTCCTTAAGGACGATCAAAAGCGCGCGGCCTACGATCGCTTCGGTCACGCCGCCTTCGACGGCGCTTCCGGCCACGGCCACGGCTTCGGTACGGAATTCGCCTCCGCCTTCTCCGATATTTTCGATGATCTCTTCGGCATGCGCCGCGGCCGCGGCTCGGGGCGCGAACGCGGCGCAGACCTCCGCTACAATCTGGAAATCACGCTCGAGGAGGCCTATGCCGGCAAGACCGCGCAGGTGCGGCTGCCGACGAACGTCACCTGCGAGACTTGCTCCGGCACCGGTGCGCAGGCCGGCACCCAGCCGACCGCCTGCCGCTCCTGCAACGGCAGCGGCCGCATCCGTCACGCGCAAGGTTTCTTCACGATCGAACGCACCTGTCCCGCCTGTCAGGGACGCGGCTCCGTGATCGAGACGCCGTGCCAGAATTGCGGCGGCGCGGGGCGCGTCACCAAGGAGCGCACGCTCGAGGTAAACATCCCGGCTGGCGTCGAAGACGGCACTCGAATTCGCCTTGCAACCGAGGGCGAGGCGGGCATGCGCGGCGGTCCGCCGGGCGATCTTTATATTTTTCTCTCGATCAAGCCGCACGCGATGTTTCAGCGCGAGGGCGCGGATCTTTATTGCCGCGTGCCAATCAGCATGGTGACGGCGGCCCTCGGTGGCGAGATCGAGGTACCGACCCTCGAAGGCTCCCGCACGGCCGTGAAGGTTCCTGAAGGCACGCAGACCGGCAAGCGCTTCCGCCTCGCGCACAAAGGCATGCCCGTCCTGCGCTCGAAGTCGCACGGGGACATGTATGTGCAGGTCGCGGTGGAAACGCCGCAAAAGCTCACGAAGCGGCAGCGCGAGCTCCTGCGCGAGTTCGAAAAGCAAAGCTCCAAGGACACCCAGCCTGAAACCGCCGGATTCTTCACCAAAATGCGCGAATTCTTCGAATGAAGGAACTGGCAGGCACGTATCCCGCGGCAATGGCGCGATTGCCATAGTGCCGGCCCACGGAACCATGTAGATTTGCCTCCCGTCTGGAGTTTGACCGTGCCCTCCCTGCAACGTGCGCTTGCGAAGAAGCAGCAAAAGCTGCGCCTCGACGACGAGGTTCGTTTCATCGCCTCCTGGATTCAGAATCCGCTGAAGGTTGGCGCGGTGTCGCCGTCGAGCCGCGCGCTCGCCCGTGCGCTGGCCGCCGAAGTCGATCCGTCCGTGCCCGGCCCGGTCGTCGAGCTCGGTCCCGGCACCGGCCCGGTGACCGAAGCGCTCGTTGCGCGCGGGGTTGCCTCCGACCGTCTCGTGCTCGTGGAGTACGATCCGGAATTCTGCACGCTGCTGCGCCGCCGCTTTCCCGGCGCGACCGTAATCGAGGGCGACGCCTATGCGCTCGGCGACACGCTCTCCGGAATCGTGAAGGAGCCGGCGGCGGCGGTCGTCTCAAGTTTGCCGCTGATGACCCGGCCGCTGACCGTGCGGGTGCGGCTCTTGAACGCCGCGATGCGCCTCCTGCGGCCCGGAGCGCCGTACGTGCAGTTCACCTACGCGATGACGGCGCCGATCCCGTCGCGCCAGCGCCGCTACCGCATAAGCGCTTCGCCGCGCATCTGGCTCAACCTGCCGCCGGCCCGCGTCTGGGTCTATCGCGCCGACTGATCGCATGCCCGGTCCGCGCATCCTGGTGTTCGGAGGCTCGATCCGCACCGGATCGTGGAGCGCCAGGCTCGCTGCACTGGCCGCCAAGGAACTGGCGCTCCTCGACGCCGACGTGAGCTTGGTCTCGCTCGTCGACTACCCAATGCCGATCTATGACGGCGATCTGGAAGCCTCGAAGGGCGTGCCGGAGCCTGCGAAGAAATTGCGCGCGATGATGAACGCGCATCGCGGCGTCTATATTGCGACGCCCGAATACAACGCCTCGGTCCCGCCGCTTCTGAAGAACGCGATCGACTGGGTCTCGCGCCCTGGCGCCGGCGGCGAGGATCCCTACAAGCGCTGCATCTTCACGCTCGGTTCGACGTCGAACGGCCGCTTCGGCGGCTATCGCGCGCTGATGGCGCTGCGCACGGTGCTCGAGCTCGGGCTCCAGGCGCTCGTGCTGCCGAACCAAGTGGCGTTAAGTCATGTGGGCCACGCATTCGACGACGCCGGCAACATCAAGGACGAAATCGTCGCCAAGCTGTTGCATACTTCGCTCAGCCGGCTTATCGCGGCTGTCGAATCCGAACTCTGAGGAAGCCTTTGGCTCTTTCCGCGCGCGACCGCCTGATCGTCGCCCTCGATCTCGCGAGCGTGGCCGAGGCCGAGCGCGCGGTGGTCAAACTCGGCGACGCGGTCTCCTTCTACAAGATCGGCTACGAGCTTGCTCTCGCCGGCGGCATTCCTTTCGCCGCCGATCTCGGCCGCGCCGGCAAAAAAGTTTTTCTCGATCTCAAGCTGCACGACATCGGCAATACGGTGACGCGCGCGACCGAACGCGCGGCCGAGCTCGGTGTCACCTTCCTTACGGTGCACGCCTTTCCGCAGACCATGCGTGCCGCCGCCGAGGGCCGCGGTAAGAGTGGGCTGAAAATTCTGGCCGTCACGGTGCTGACGTCGTGGGACGACGCCGACGTGCGCGAGGCGGGCTACAGCCTCGGCCTCGGCGAACTCGTGGCGAAGCGTGCCGATCAGGCAAGGGCCGCGGGCATCGACGGGCTCATCGCCGCGCCGGTGGAGGCCGCGGCGCTGCGCAAGCAGCTCGGAAAATCAACGTTGATCGTGACCCCCGGCATCCGGCCGGCGAGCGCGAGCGCGGGCGACCAGAAGCGGACGATGACTCCGGCCGATGCGATCAAGGCCGGAGCCGATTACATGGTCGTGGGCCGCCCGATTCTCGCCGCAGCCGACCCGAGCGCCGCGGCCCAGGCGGTCGTGGCCGAAATCGAATTCGTCTTGAAATAGGGGAGGCAGCGATGGCCAAGGGCTATTGGGTCGTTCGCGTCGACGTGGCCGATCCGGAAAAGTACAAGGCATACGTCGCGGCCAACGCCGCGCCGTTGCGCAAACACGGCGCGCGCTTCCTGGTGCGCGCCGGCAAGTATGAAAATCCAGAGGGTGCAAGCCGCAGCCGCAACGCTGTGATCGAGGTTCCGAGCTACCAGGCGGCGCTCGATTGCTGGAAATCCGCTGAGTATCAGAAGGCCATCAAGCTGCGCGCGCCGGTTTCCACCATCGATCTCATCGTCATCGAGGGCTACGAAGGCGAGCAACCCTAAGCGTTTTTCGGCGAAGTGAAATCCGGTTCGCTGACAAAAACGCGGCATACGAACAAAACAATCGTCCTCGCTTCCCCGGCCGCGTCCCGCACGTTATACCCGCCCCGAACCTGGAGACCGACATGGCGGACTTGCGCCTCATGATCGCCGGCGCGGGCGGCCGGATGGGCCGCGCGCTCGTGCGCGCGGCGACCGAAACCAAGGGCTTCGCCGTCACCGGCGCGCTCGAAGGAACCGGCGCGCCTGACCTCGGCAAGGACGCGGGCGAGCTCGCCGGCGTCGGCGCGCTCGGCGTCAAGGTCGCCGAGGACGCATCGCCGCTCATGGCCAAGGCCGACGCGATCTTGGATTTCACGGTGTCGGCGGCGACCGTGGCGCTCGCGTCGCTCGCGGCCAAGTCGAAGATCGTGCACGTGATCGGCACGACAGGTCTTTCCGACGCGGACGAACAAAAGATCGCCGCCGCCGCGCGCGACACCGTAATCGTGAAGTCCGGCAACATGAGTCTCGGCGTGAATTTGCTCGTGGCGCTCACGAAGCGCGTGGCAAAAATCTTGGGCGACGAATTCGACATCGAGATTCTGGAAATGCACCACCGCAAGAAGATCGACGCGCCTTCGGGCACGGCGCTTCTGCTGGGACGCGCGGCTGCGGAAGGGCGCGGCACCTATCTCGAGAAGCGCAAGATTGCGTCCCGCGAAGGGCACACGGGCGCGCGCCGGTCCGGCGACATCGGCTTTGCCGCGCTGCGCGGCGGCACGGTCGTCGGCGACCACCGCGTAATCTTCGCCGGGCCCGCCGAGCGCATCGAACTCGTGCACAAGGCCGAGGACCGCATGATTTTCGCCCGCGGCGCACTTGCCGCGGCAGTCTGGGGCAAGGGCAAGAAGCCCGGCCTCTATTCCATGGCCGACGTGCTCGGCCTCGCCGATGTCTGAGCGGGAATCGCGCGGATGACCGAACGCCTGCTCGTCCTTGTCCGCCACGGTCAGAGTGAATGGAATCTGAAGAACTTGTTCACCGGCTGGAAGGACGTGAATCTGACCGAGGCCGGCGTCGCCGAAGCGCGCGCTGCGGGCAAAAAGCTCATGGCGCGCAACATCAAGTTCGACGTCGCCTTCACGTCTTCATTGAAGCGCGCCCAGCGCACGCTCGACCTCATGCTTGAGGAGATGGGCCAAAGCGGAATCCCCGTATTCAAGGACCAGGCGCTGAACGAGCGCGACTACGGCGATCTCGTCGGCCTCGACAAGGACGATGCGCGTAAAAAATGGGGCGACGAGCAGGTGCATCAATGGCGCCGCTCCTATGACATGGCGCCTCCGGGCGGCGAGAGCTTGAAGGACACGGTCGCCCGCGCGCTGCCCTATTTCATCCAGGAAATTCTGCCCCGTGTATTGCGCGGCGAGCGCACGCTCGTCGCCGCCCACGGCAACAGCTTGCGCGCGCTCGTCATGGTGCTTGAGCGGCTCACGCCCGAAGGCATCTTGCAGCGCGAGCTCGGCACCGGCGTGCCGATCCTTTACCGGCTCGAAGCCGACGCTACCGTGGCTGAAAAGCTTGATTTAGCCGCTTGAAACGGCCGATAAGGCGGGTTCTGGTCGACAATGATCCATTCCAACGAAGCGCCTTACCTCTGCCTTACCCGGCTCGGCTTTAAGATTTTAGCCGGCGGCAATCCGTCCCGCTTCCCAGCCGAGCATCGCTCGCTTGCGCGTGAGGCCCCAGTGATAGCCGGTGAGGTCGCCGTTCTTGCCGAGCACGCGATGGCACGGCACCACGAACGAGACTGGGTTTTTTCCGACCGCGGCACCCACGGCACGCGCGGCCTTTTTAGTGCAGACCTTTCTCGCGATGTCCGAATAGGTTGTCGCGCGTCCGAGCGGGATCGCGAGCAGCGTCTCCCACACGCGCACTTCGAAATCGGTGCCGATCAGCACCACGCGGAGCGGCGCCTCCTGCCGCCACTGTGACGGCTGGAAAATGCGTTGCGCGAGCGCGCCGATGCGCGCCTGATCCTCGACGTAGCGCGCGTTCGGCCAGCGCTGGCGCATGTCGTGGAGGGCCGCACGCTCCTCGTCTTCGTCGGCGAAGGCGAGGCCGCAGAGCCCGCGCTCGGTGGCCATGACGAGCGCAGTGCCGAACGGCGAAGGATGGAATCCGTAGGCGATCGTGAGTCCGCCGCCGCCCATCTTCCATTCGCCCGGCGACATCGCTTCGTGCACGACGAAAAGATCGTGCAGCCGCCCGGGACCCGAGAGCCCGAGCTCGTAGCTCGCGTCGAGCACGCTTGGCGTCTCGCGCAGAATGCGCCGCGCGTGATCGAGCGTCACCGCCGCGAGGAATTGCTTGGGCGTCAGCCCGCACCAGCGGCGAAACAATTCGGTGAGCGCGCGCGGCGTCGTGCCGGCCGCGTCCGCGACGACGTCGACTTCCGGCTGATCGCGGTAATTTTCCGAGACGAATGCGATCGCGCGCCGCACCGTCTCATAGTCGGCAGTCGCCGACGCAAGAGGAGTGGCGGAAGCGATCTCGGCGTGAAGCGCGGTTTGCATGTTCATGGTCGGAAATAAACAGACTCCGGCTCCCTCGACCACCCGATTTCGCGGGCCTTTGCAGCCTATCGCTTCGCGGTGGCGAGCGCCGCCCCGAGCGAATGCGCGAGCTGCTCCTTGTAGACCGGCGGCAGAAACGCGCCGATGACGAGCGGCACCCCGCGCGAAACGAGCGCCACCCGGGTCATGCCGAAATCCTCGTCACGCGTGGCATCGAGCCGCACCCAGCGCGGATTGAACGAGCTTTCCCGCGCCACGCCCCGGGCGGAAACCTGCCGCACCGAGAGCACGCTCGGGGTCATGTGGATATCTTCATAGGCGCGCGCCGCCCGGTAATTCGCACGGAACGCAAACCAGACGAGCGCCACGTCGAGCCCGAAGAAGCCGAACACCGGCCAGGCGCCCATCATCAGGAACGCCATTCCGGCCGTAAAGCTCACGCCCGCGAGGACCAGCATGACAATGATGAATCCGCTCGGGCTGAGCGAGCGGTGCGGCTTCAGCGTCGCTTCGAAGAGCGTCCGCTCAAGGTTGTCGTTGCCTTCGGTCATCGCTCCTCAATATAGGAGAACAATGGGGAGAAAGCATGCCCGTACCGCGAATCCGGCGCAGCGCAGGAAGCCTGCGCTGGCGCGCGGCAAACGCAAGAAACCCTGGACCCCGGAAGAGGTCGAGGAGGCGTTTCGCCGCTTCGCCGTCGCCAATCCCGAGCCCAGGGGCGAGCTGCAATACCGAAATCCGTTCACGCTGCTTGTGGCGGTCGTTCTGTCGGCCCAGGCGACCGACGCCGGCGTGAACAAGGCGACGCCGGCGCTCTTCGACCTCGCCGACACGCCCGCGAAGATGGTGGCCCTCGATGAGGAGCGCGTGCGCGACCTGATCAAAACGATCGGGCTCTATCGCAACAAGGCGAAGAACGTGATCGCGCTGTCGCAGAAGCTGATCGCCGAGCACGGCGGCGAGGTGCCGCGTGAGCGCGCGGCCCTCGAAGCGCTCCCGGGCGTCGGCCGCAAGACCGCGAACGTCGTGCTCAACATTGCCTTCGGCGAGCCCACGATCGCCATCGACACGCATCTCTTTCGCGTCGCGAACCGCGCCGGCTTGGCGCCCGGCAAGACGCCGCTCGAGGTGGAACTCGGTCTGTTGCGCGTGGTCCCCGATCGCTTCAAGCATCACGCCCATCATTGGCTCATCTTGCACGGCCGCTACGTGTGCAAGGCGCGTGCGCCCGACTGCCCGCGCTGCATCATCAACGATCTCTGCCGCTGGCCGGAGAAGCGGGTGTGAACTAGCGCGCCGCGGGCTCGATCAGCTCGCGCGTGGGCGACAACCGCTTGTGCACGCGCACCATGAGCGCGGTCGCGAAAATCGGCGTGATCAGGTTCAGGAACGGCACCACCACGACGCCCGCGATTGCGAGTCCGGCCAGAAACACGCGTACCGAGTTCTCCCGCCTGAGCGTTCTCGCTTCTTCCATGGGGCGGTAGCGCATGGCGGCGAGCTCGAAATATTCGCGGCCGAGGAGATACCCGTTCGCGACGAAGAACGCGATCAGGTTGATGCCCGGGATCAAGAGCAAAAGCAGCGCGATGAAGTTCACGAGCAGGATCAGCCCGAAGAATTTCACCGACAGCACGAGCGACTGCGCGATCGGCAGCGGCCGGCCCACGGGGTCCGCCGGGAAGCTCGTGCGCTCCACTCTCTCGGCCACCTCGTCGAGGAAGAGCGCCGCGATCAGCGAGCTGATCGGACCCATGAGGTAGATTGCGCCGGCGATCATGCCGAGCCCGGTCGCGATCGCGAGCGCCATTTCGAACGGCTGCGGCAGCGAGGCCATCTGCGCGATCAAGGTCTGCAGGATCACGCCAAGCACGAGGAGCAGCAGGATCGCGAGCGCGACCGACTTCAGCAGAATCCGCCTGAGCGCCGGCGAAAAGGTCTGCGCGAAGGACTGGATAACGTCTTCGATCATCTGCGTGCAATCCCGGGGCGACGGCAAAACGAATGAAAGCGCCGCCGGTTCCGGCGATCAAGCGCGCATCCAAGGCGGAATTGGGTCGGAGCGCTCAGCCGCGCAGCATCGCCTCGGTTTCTTTGTCGAGGGCCGGCATTTCCGGCGCGAGCGACGGCGCGTTCGCTGCGTCCGCGGCGGCCCGCGGGTCGGGGCGCGGCGCGGGACGCGGCCGCTTCGGCAGGTTCGCCCAGCGCATTTTCTTGTAGTCGAAGCCCGCCTTGATCGTGGGCTTCACGACTTCGAAATAGGGCGAAATGTCGAAATCGCGCGGAGTATACAGCGAATAATGTCGGATGTGCAGGATCTCGCGCCGCGTCTCGCGGCTTTCGATCAGCTCGATCTTGGGCAGGATCGGGTAGCGCACGGTCTCGAACGCCTGGGCGATCAGCGTCGAGCAGATCGCCTTCGTGGGATCGCCGGATCCGAGCGCCATCATGCGGCGGCGGAAGCGAGCCGGCACCGGCATCGGCACGAGAAAGCGGATCAGATCGACGATGTTCTTGACGTCGTAATCGTAGCCGAGCCGCTCGATCATGTGGTTCACGACCGTGTTGCGGTCGTACTCGGTGAGGCCGATCGGGCGGCACACGCGCGTATGAAAAATCGTATATTTGGAAAGCGGCGCCGAAATCACGCCTTCGCCGAGCTGCGCCTCGACGAGGACGTGCGGCTCGCCGCTCTCGCTCTTGATGTCGAGCCGGTCGCCCACATAGAGCGCCGAATGCGACCAAGTCGACTGCGTGAGGTATTTGATGACGCCCGAGACGCGGCTGTTGCCTTCGACGAGCACCACGTCGCCGGGCTGCAGCACGCGCGCAAGCGCCTCGGGATCGCTGGGCGTGAACGGCTCATAACCGGGCGATGGCTGTTCGAGATAGCGGACGAGCCGCTGGCCGACGGCGTCGAGCAACCGGTCACTCATCGCAAAGACCCGGGTCCGCGCTCGGCGGGCCCTCCCCTGTTTCACCCTTCCGGTGAAGTTATCCCGGGGCTAGTTTCCGGTTGGTTGCCCTTCTGCGGCGGCCCGGCGCCGTCCGGCGGCCTCGTGCGCGAGATATTGAGTTCAGGGTTAACGATTTATGTCCGATCGTAACCGTCGGCGATTTCTGAAGGGCGCGGCGGCGCTGGCGGCCATGCCTATGGTTGGGCACCGGGTATTCGGCCAGGTGCCGTCCTCCGGCGAGGTCGAGATCGCGATCATCGGCGCCGGTGCCGCCGGCATCGCCGCCGCCCGCCGCATCGCTTCCGCCGGGCGCAGCTACGGCTTGTTCGAAGCGCGCATGCGTATCGGCGGCCGCGTCTGGAGCGACACGGGATCGTTCGGTGTTACGCACGACCGCGGTGCGCACCGCATTTCCGCTTCCGGGCGAAATCCGCTCGTGGCACTTGCTCGTCTCGCAGGTGTCGATCTCTATGAGCCGGCGCCGTTCCGCCGCCTCTACGTTGGACCCCGCGAGGCGCGCGACCGCGAGTACGACAATTTCACCGCGGCGCTGCACCGCGCGAGCCGCGCGATCGTGGCCGCGGGTGAGGCCGGCGTCGATCTCGCCGCAGCGCGCACGCTTCCCAATCTCGCCGACTGGCAGGCGACGGTCGCCTTTGTGCTCGGGCCATTGACGACCTCGAAAGATCTCGACGAAGTTTCCACCGTCGACTTCGCCCGCGCCGAGGATCATCCCGACGAGCTCGTATGCCGCGGCGGCCTGAGTCGCCTGCTCGCGGCCGCGGCGAAGCCGCTGAAGGTCGAGGTCGACAGCGCGGTCTCGCGCGTCGACGCGCGCGGGCGCGGCGCGGTCATGATCGAGACGGCGCGCGGCACCGTGCGCGCTGGCGCCCTGATCGTTACGGCGTCGACGAGCGCGCTGAATGCCGGCTTCATTCGCTTCGACCCTGTGTTGCCGAAGCGCACTTCGGATGCGCTCGCGGGCCTCGCGCTCGGCACCCGGGATCGCCTGGTGTTCGAGCTGCCGGGCAACCCGTTCGGGCTCGCCGATGACCAACGCGTGATCTTCAAGACGAATAACGCCCGCGCCGTCTCGCTCGTCGGCCGGGTGGGCGGCACCGATCTCGCCTATGCGGAATTCGCCGGCCGCTTCGGTCGCGAAATGTCGGACGCCGGCAACGCCGCGATGGCGGCCTTCGTCGGTGATCTGCTCGCCGCGCACTTCGGGGCGGATGCGAAGAAGGCGATGGGCCGGAGCGAAGCGGTGCGCTGGTCGCGCGAGCCGTGGATTCTCGGCGGCGTCTCGGTGGCCGCGCCCGGCAGCGGCGCGAACCGGCGTCTCCTGGCCGCGCCCGTGAGCGAGCGGATTTTCTTTGCCGGCGAGGCACTGCACGAAGGCTGGTGGGGCACGGTCGCGGGGGCCTGGGTATCCGGCGAGCGCGCGGCCGACGCGGCCTTGCGCCGGCTGGCGAGCCCGGCCCCAACTGCGCCACAGGTCCGGCCGGCGGCCAAGAAAAAGTAATCAGGCCCGGAGCGTGGCGCCGGTTCGCTTGTTCACTTCCGCTACGATCATTCCGGCCACCGTTTCGATCTCCGCGTCGGTCAGCGTCTTCTCGCGCGGCTGGATGGTGACCGCAATCGCGATCGACTTCTTGCCGGCATCGATGCCCTTGCCTTCATAGAGGTCGAACACTTCGACCGCGGCCACGAGATTCTTGTCCGCGCCCTCCGCCGCGCGCACGATTTGGTCCGCCGTTACTGTGCGATCGACCACGAATGCGAAATCGCGCGTGACCGGCTGGAACGGCGAGAGCTCGAGTTTCGGCTTCGTGCGCGTCGGTCGCGCCTTTTGCTCGGGCACGCGGTCGAGGATCACTTCGCTCATCGCGAGCGGGCCTTCCACGTCGAGCGCATCGAGCGTCGCCGGATGCAGTTCGCCGAACCAGCCGAGCACGAGCTTCGGCCCGAGCTGGATCGTGCCGGAGCGCCCCGGATGCAGCCACGCCGGCCCACCCGGCACGATCTGCAACTTGTCGACCGGCGCGCCGGCCGCGGCGAGTACCGCCAAGGCATCCGTCTTGGCATCGAACGCATCCACCGGCCCGGCCGAGCCCGACCAGTGACGGCCCATGGCGGAAGCTTTCGCCGTCCCGCGCCGGACCGTGGTGGCCGCGGTCAATTGATCTTCCGGCCGGTCGCCGGTGAAGATCTGTCCGATTTCGAACAGCGCAACGTCGGGAAAGCCGCGATCGGCATTCTTTTGCGCCGCGAGCGCGAGACCCGGCACGAGGCTCGGGCGCATGTCGGAGAGTTCGGCCGCGATCGGATTGGCGAGCGCAAGCGCGGCGCTGCCGCCGCCGAACAACTCGGCCGCCGGCTTCGAGATGAAAGACCAGGTGACCGCTTCCACGAGCCCGCTCGCCGCAAGCGCCCGCTTGGCGGCACGCGTGCGCTTCTGGATCGTCGTGAGCACCGGCCGCCGCGCCTCTTCGCCTCGCTCGAACGGCGTCGACGGCACCCGGTCGACGCCGAGAATGCGAACTATTTCCTCGACGAGATCGGCCTTGCCTTCGATGTCCGCGCGCCAAGACGGCGGCGACACTTTCACCGTCTCTCCCGCGCCCGCGACGACAAATCCGAGCAAGCTGAGCACGCGCCTGATTTCGGTGGGCGACGCATCGAGGCCCGCGAGCTTCTTCACCGAACCGAGCGGAAAATCGATCACGCGCCCCGTGTCGGGGATCGCTCCCGCGAGCACGACTTCGGACCCCTCGCCGCCGCACATTTGCAGGATCAGGCTGGTCGCGAGCTCCAGCCCCGGCAACGTGAACTGCGGATCGACGCCGCGCTCGAAGCGGAAGCGTGCATCGGAGACGATGCCGAGCTTGCGCCCGGTCTGCGCGATGTTTGCCGGATCCCAGAGTGCAGACTCCAGCAGCACGTCGGTCGTCGATGCCGAGACGCCGGTCTCCTCGCCGCCCATGATGCCGGAAAGAGATTTCACGCCCTTGTCGTCGGCGATCACGCACATTTCCGAGTCGAACTCATAGGTACGGCCGTCGAGCGCGACCAGTTTCTCGCCCTTCTTGGCGCGCCGAACGACGAGATCGCCCTTCACCTTCGCCGCGTCGAAGACGTGCAGCGGCCGCGCGCGGTCGTAGGTGATGAGATTGGTGACGTCGACGAGCGTGTTGATCGGGCGCAATCCGATCGCGCGCAGCTTCTTCTGCGCCCATTCCGGCGACGGCCCGTTCTTCACGCCGCGAATGAGCCGGAGCGCGAACGCAGGACAGAGCGACGGCGTCGATCCGAAGTCGAGCCGGACCCTCACAGGCGAGGGGAACTTGCCGGGGACCGGCTTGATCGGCTTGTCCTTGAGCGTCCCGATCATGGCCGCGGCGAGGTCGCGCGCGATGCCGTGCACGCCGAGACAGTCGGCGCGGTTCGGCGTCACCGCGATGTCGAGCACCGCGTCGTCGAACCCCATGAACGCGGCGAACGGTTTGCCCACCGGCGCGTCGTCGGGCAGCTCGATGATGCCGTCGTGATTTTCCGAGATCAGCAGCTCCGCTTCCGAGACGAGCATCCCGTGGCTCTCGACATCGCGAATCTTGCCGATGCCGAGGGTGATTTTTTTGCCCGGGACGTAGCTGCCGGGCGCCGCGAACACCCCCATCATGCCGGCGCGCGCGTTCGGCGCACCGCACACGACCCGCACCGGCGCGCCGCTGCCGGTGTCCACCATGCAAACCTTCAGCCGGTCGGCGTTCGGATGCTTCTCGGCGGAGATCACCTTGGCGACCGTGAACGGCGCGAGCGCCTTCGCTCGGTCCTCGATCGACTCCACCTCAAGCCCGATCATCGTCAGCTTCTCGACGATCTCGTCGAGCGACGCCTCGGTCTCGAGATGCATCTTCAGCCAGGAGGATGTAAACTTCATCCGCTCAGCCCTCCCGCGAGCGTCGGGAAGTCGAGCGGCCGGAAGCCGTAGTGCTTAAGCCAGCGCACGTCCGCCTCGAAGAACGCGCGCAGATCCGGCATGCCGTATTTCAGCATCGCGACGCGATCGATCCCCATGCCCCAGGCAAAGCCTTGATATTTGTCGGGATCGAGCCCGCAATTCCTGAACACGTTCGGGTGCACCATTCCGCAGCCGAGTATTTCGAGCCAGTCGTTGCCCCCGCCGAAGCGCACCTCGCCGCCCGACCGGTCGCATTGGATGTCGACCTCCATCGACGGCTCGGTGAACGGGAAGTACGACGGCCGGAAGCGCATCTGCACTTGCGGCACTTCGAAGAACGCCTTGCAGAATTCTTCCAGGATCCACTTGAGGTGGCCGAGGTGCGAGGACTTGTCGATCACGAGTCCTTCGACTTGATGGAACATCGGCGTGTGCGTCTGATCCGAGTCGTTGCGGTACGTGCGGCCGGGAACGATCATTTTGATCGGCGGCTTTTGCGTTTGCATAGTGCGGATCTGCACCGGTGAAGTATGCGTGCGCAGCAATAGCCGCTCGCCGTCCGGCTTCGGATTGAAGAAGAACGTGTCGTGCATTTCCCGCGCCGGATGCCCCTGCGGGAAATTGAGCGCGGTGAAATTGTAGAAGTCGGTCTCGATGTCGGGGCCTTCCGCGATCGAGAATCCCATATCGGCGAAGATCGCGGTGATCTCGTCGGTCACCTGACTGATCGGGTGGATGCGTCCGCGTTCGGCCGGCAGCATGCGCACCGGCAGCGTCACGTCGACCGTGTCGGCGGCGAGTTGCGCCCCCATGGACGTGCGTTTCAATTCCGCGCGCTTTGCCGCGATCGCCTCGTTCACCTTGTCCTTGAGCCCGTTGATGAGCGGACCCTTTTCCTTGCGCTCCTCTGCCGTCATCGTGCCGAGCGTCTTCAAGAGCTCCGACACGGAGCCCTTCTTGCCGAGGGCCGCGACTCGCACCGCCTCGATCGCCGCCTCGTCCTTCGCCGCGGCAATTGCGGCGAGGAGGTTGGCTTCGAGCTTCTTCACGTCGGACATGGTCGAATCCTCTGGCCTTCTATACCCGAACGCGAGCGGCGCGGCGCGCAACGCGCGCCTCGCTGACGGCCTCGGCAGGGTGCCGGCTCAGAGCATGATCCCCGAAAGGTGGAAACCGGTTTTCGGAAAGGGATCATGCTCAAGCTAAGTGAGCGCGGCGCGGGCCTTGTCGACCAGGGTTTTGAAGGCTGCGGGTTCGCGCACGGCGATGTCCGCGAGCACCTTGCGGTCGACCTCGACCCCGGCCTTGCCGAGGCCGTTGATAAATCGGCCGTAGGTCATTCCCTGCTCGCGCGTCGCCGCGTTGATCCGCTGGATCCAGAGCGCGCGGAAGCTGCGCTTCTTCACCTTGCGGTCGCGATATGCATACTGGTTCGCGCGATCCACGGCGGCCTTCGCCGCGCGGATCGTGTTCTTGCGCCGCCCGTAAAAGCCTTTGGCGGCTTTGAGTGTCTTCTTGTGCTTGGCGTGGGCAGTCACGCCCCGTTTGACGCGGGCCATGTCTCGGACTCCTGAAGGTTAGATCGCTTGGGCTCAGCCGTAGGGCAGATAATATTTCCGGACGGCGCGCCCGTCGGATTCCGAAACAACGTGCGTTCCGCGCAACTGGCGGATTTGTTTCTTGGTCCGCTTGATCATGCCGTGCCGTTTGCCCGCGTGACCGCCGATCACCTTGCCGGAGGCGGAGAGCTTGAAGCGCTTCTTCGCGCCGGACTTGGTCTTGAGCTTGGGCATTTTGCTCTTCCTTTGAAATTTGAAGGCCGCTGTCGCGGCCGGGTTGTTCGGAGCGGTCGGATCGCCACGGCATGCCCTTGGGCCGGGCCATCCGGAAAGAAGGCGCGTGATAATGCGCGCGGGCGCTTTTTTCAACACCAGAGTGCGTTTGGAGCTGCGGCCATTCCAGGATTGGGTCGCAGGTTGACCCGTCGGATTGTCGCAACCCCTTATTGTGCATAGCACAAATCGCGACGCATGACGCAAATTGGAGCTGAATAGCGTTAAAGGCAGCGGCGACGGCCCGCATTGCCGGCGCCGATTTCCTTCGCGCGTACCGATTAGCGCGGCGCCAATATCATCACGATTTGCCGGCCTTCCGACATGGGCTCGGCTTCGACCTTGGCGAGCGTCGCGACGTCTTCGCGCACGCGCTGCAAGAGTTTGTAGCCGAGGTCCTGGTGCGCCATTTCGCGTCCGCGGAAGCGGAGCGTGACTTTCACCTTGTCGCCTTCTTCGAAGAAGCGCTTCATTGAACGCATCTTCACCTCGTAGTCGTGGATGTCGATGCCGGGCCTGAGCTTGATTTCCTTGACCTCGACCGTCTTCTGCTTCTTGCGCGCTTCGGCGGCTTTCTTCTGCGCCTGATATTTATACTTGCCGTAATCGAGGATTTTGGTGACGGGGGGACTGGTGTTCGGGGAGATCTCGACGAGGTCGAGTCCTGCCTCTCGGGCGAGGGCGATGGCGTCTTGGATCGGCGTGATGCCGCGGTTGGTTCCTTCGTGGTCGATTAATTGAACCTCCCGGACGCGGATTTCTTCGTTCACGCGCGGTCCGTCTTTTTGGACCGGCAGTGCGGATCTCATTGGTCTGCGAATGGGTGTCGTCTCCTCTCCGGTGGATAAAGCATGCCCCGCCCCGGCGCGAGGCATGAGCGAAGCATAAGAACAGGATTGAGAGAAATGCGGCGCAAGTCAATGTCCGCGCGGGGCGGTCCGGCGGGACGCGGCAACCTCGGCATAGACGGACAACATGCGCTCGGTGAACGCTTGCCTCGGAAAGTGGGAGGCCACGAAGGTCCGTCCGCGCTGCCCCATGGCCGCGCGGGCGACCGCTCCCATGGCGAGCACCTTGAACAGCGATTGGGCGAGTTCCGCAGCGTCCCCGGCCGGGTAAAGGAGCCCTGTGGCACGGTCCTCGGCGGCGAAGGGCGGTGCCAGCACGATCTCGTCTCGGCCGCCCGCATCGGAGACGACGACCGGCGTACCCATGGCCTGCGCTTCCAACATCGCGCGTTGCGGGCCGCCCGGCGGCAATACTGCCGAGGCCGCGATCTCGGCGAGCGCATAGGCCGCCGGCATGTCCTCGCAATGACCGACGATGCGCACGAATTCGGAAAGCTCCGATTGATGCACACGGTCCCACAATTGCGACGCGTATCGGCTGCCCTGTTGCTCCTCGCCCGCAAGCACGCAGACGAAATTTTTTAATCCCGCCTCGCGCAGGCGTTGCGCGGCCGCCACAAGCACATCCGCGCCCTTGCGGCGCGAGAGTCGTCCCGGCAACAGCACGACGCGGTCGCCGGGCTTGAGTCCCCAATTTCGCTTGAGCGCATCGATGCGCTCGCCACCAACGCGCGTCGGATCGAACGCGGCGAGGTCGACGCCGCGGTCGACCACCGCGATCTTCTCCCGCGGCGTGTGATAGCGCTCCTCGATCAAGTGCGCGAGCCGCTCGCCGAGCGCAATCACGCGCGCGCCGCGCACCATCGCGCTGTTGTAAAGCCGCTTCAGCGGGTTCTGTTCGCGATAGAGATTGTCGCAGGTGGCGACATAAGGCACTGAGGCAAGCCGCCCGGCCAGCAAACAGCTCCACGCGGGCGCGCGGCTTTGCGCGTGAAAAAGATCTGCGCGCTCCTCGCGCGCGAGAGCAGCGAGCCGCCGGCCGTTCGCCACGATCTGCGACGGATTTTTCGAACCGACCGGCAACCGTATAAAAGTTGCACCGATCCGTTTGAGGTCCGCCTCCATGCGTCCGCCCTCGGACACGACCACGGCACGATGGCCGCCGCTCACGAGCGCTTCGGCGAGCTGCACGACGCTGGCACCGGCGCCGCCTGATTCGAGATCGGGAATGACCTGAACCACGGTGAGCGGCGGGGACGGGAGGGATGGACTGATGGACACGGGCGGCTTCTAGACGCCGCTTAAGGCAGGGGCAAGGCAGTTGCGCGCGGCGGCTCTGCATCGTAGCCCCACGAGGGAAAATGATCATGGATTCCGAGCTTCAGCACATCGAAATTGGCGTTGGAGCGTCCGCGCGGAGGATCGCCGTGCGCAAGCAGGCGGGCGCCGCGCCGGGGCTATTCTGGCTCGGCGGTTTCAAGTCCGACATGCGCGGCACCAAGGCTGAAGCGCTGGGCGCACGCACCGGCCGCGCCTACACGCGCTTCGACTATTCCGGGCATGGAGAATCCGGCGGCCGCTTCGAGGACGGGACGATCTCGCGCTGGCTCGAAGAGTCGCTTGCCGTATTCGAAGCGCACGGACAGGGACCGCAGATCGTGATTGGCTCGTCGATGGGCGGCTGGATCGCGCTCCTGCTTGCGCGTGCGCTTGCGAAGCGCTCACGCCCGAATGTAAGTATCGCGGGTCTCGTTTTGATCGCGCCTGCTCCGGATTTCACCGAGGAATTGATGTGGGCGGGATTTTCGCCGGATGTAAAACGCGAGATCGAGCAAAAGGGTAGTTGGCTGCGCCCGTCAGCCTATGGCGACGAGCCATATCCGATCACTCGCGCGCTGATCGAAGATGGGCGCAAGCACCTGCTGCTCGACAAGCCGATCGAAGTCGGCTGTCCGGTGCGCATTCTGCAAGGCGTGCAGGATCCCGACGTGCCCTTCGCCTATGTGATGAAGTTGGTTTCGTGCCTTGCGCAAGACGATGTCGTGCTGACGCTGGTGAAGGACGGCGATCATCGATTGTCGCGGCCCGAGGACATCGAACGGCTTCTGCGCACGATCGACGAACTCGTCGCCAATCCTTAGGCGAGAGCCGCTTCCCATTCGTCGGCGACGCCCGGATCGCCTTCCTTCAGCGAGTGAGCTTGCGCGAGCGCCGACAAGTCATCCTTTGCGATCAATTCGGACAAGGCCCACACCGCCGCGCCGCGCACGAGCGGCGAGGGGTCGTCGAGCAATCGCCTCACATCGGGCGCCAGCGCAGCATTTCCGCTGTTGCCGATCGCGATCAGGACGTTTCGCAAAAATCGATCCCGCCCCGTACGCTTGATCGGACTCTTGGCGAAGCGCGCGCGGAACGCCGCGTCGTCGAGTCGCACGAGATCTTGCAAATTCGGCGCGCGATTCTCGTCGCGCGCGGCGAGCTTCGCCTCGCGCCCTTCCTGCGCAAACTTGTTCCAGGGACACACTGCCAGGCAATCGTCGCAGCCATAGATGCGATTGCCGATCAGCGGGCGCAGCTCGCGCGGGATCGGCCCCTTGTGCTCGATCGTGAGATACGAAATGCAGCGCCGCGCGTCGAGCTTGTAGGGCGCGGGAAACGCGTTCGTCGGGCAGATGTCGAGGCAGGCGCGGCATGAGCCGCAATGGTCGGGCTCGGGCGCGTCCTCCGGCAATTCCAGATTGGTGAAGAGCACCCCGAGAAAGAGCCACGAGCCATGCGCGCGCGAGACGACGTTCGTGTGCTTGCCCTGCCAGCCGAGGCCCGCGGCTTCGGCGAGCGGCTTTTCCATAACCGGTGCGGTGTCGACGAAGACTTTCAACTCGCTCGCGGTCTGAGCCACGAGCCACTGCGCGATGCGCTTGAGCTTGCCTTTGATGAGGTCGTGATAATCGTTGCCGCGCGCATAGACCGAGATTGCGCCGCGCTCTTTGTGCGCGAGCAGCGCGAGCGGATTCTCGTCGGGTCCGTAGTTCAGCCCCAACACGACGACCCGCTTCACGTCGGGCCAGAGCACGCGCGGATCGCTGCGTCGGTCGCGCGTCGCCGCCATCCATTCCATGTCGCCGTGCGCGCCGGCGTCAAGCCAGTCGTGCAGATGCGGCGCTGCGCGCTCGATCGCGTCGGGCCGCGTGATGCCGATCGTGTCGAATCCCTCCGCACGTGCGCGCTCGGCGAGCGCCTGCTTCAACGCGGCGAAATCTAGAAGTCGAGGTTGGCGTAATGCGCTGCCGGCGCCATGCCCGGCAGGCTTTCCGCGAGCAGCGGACGAAACGCAGGGCGCGACTTGATCCGCGCGTACCAGTTCTTCGCGCTCTCGTTTTCTTCCCACGGCACGTCACCCAGGTAATCGGCGGTGGACAGATGCGCGGCTGCGGCGAAATCCGCGTAGGAAAGCCGGTCGCCTGCGAGCCAGTTCCGTCCCTTCAGGAGCCAGCCGATATAGTCGAGATGATAGCGGATATTGGCGCGCGCCGCCCGGATCGCCGACGAATCCGGCGGCCCGCCGCCGTCCGCGACCTTTAGGTGGCGCTTGAAAATCTTCTCTTGCACCAGATAGCCGGACACCTCGTCGAAGAATTTATCGTTGAACCAGTACGCGAGCCGCCGCACTTCGACGCGCGCCTGGCTGTCCGGCGGCAGCAGCCGTCGGTTGCCGTGCTCGGCGCCGAACTGCTCGTCGATATATTCCGAAATCACCATCGCCCCGGGGATGTTCAGCCCGTTGTCGACAAGCACCGGCGTCGTGCCGGCCGGGTTGAGCGCGAGAAATTCTGCGCGCCGCTCCCACACAGGCTCGTCGAGCAGCTCTACCGTGACGCCGTATTCGGCAAGCACGACGCGAATGAAGCGCGAGTGTGGGCAAAAGCGATGATGAAAGAGTTGCATCGGTCCGGCCCCTGACCGGAAGAGCCAACATGCCGCAAAACGCGGCGATCCTACGGCGGGACCGGCCTGAAATCCAATTGCGAACGCCTTTGCGCCGGGCCAGCATGGCCGCCGATTCGACCCCGCTACCGCTTATCCGGAACGCACCATGACCCTCGGCACGCTCATCGAAGCCGTGCTTCTCGGCCTTCTCGAAGGTTTCACCGAGTTCATCCCGGTGTCGTCCACGGGGCATCTTCTGCTTGCCGGTCATTTCCTCGGCTTCAAAAATCCGGGCAAGACCTTCGAGGTGCTGATCCAGCTTGGCTCGATCCTGGCGGTTGTCGTCGTGTATTTCCAGAAGCTTTGGGGCGTCGTGTTGGCGTTTCCCACCGATCCGAATGCGCGCCGCTTCGTGATCGGCATCGTCATCGCGTTTCTGCCAGCGGCCGCCCTAGGCGTGCTGCTGCATGGGTTCATCAAGACCGTCCTGTTCGAGACTCCGGCGCTGATCTGCACGACGCTCATTGTCGGCGGCGTCGTGCTCTTCTTCGTCGACCGCATGAAGTTTGAGCCGATTCACGACGACGCGATGCGATTTCCGCCCATGGTCGCGCTCAAGATCGGGCTGTTCCAGACGCTCGCGCTGATCCCCGGCGTCTCGCGCTCGGGTTCGACGATCGCGGGCGCGCTGCTCATGGGCTGCGAGCGCCGTGCCGCAGCGGAATTTTCCTTCTTTCTTGCCATGCCGACGATGCTCGGCGCCTTCACCTATGACCTCTTCAAGAATCGCGCGCTGCTCTCGATCGACGACGGACTGGTGATTGCCCTCGGATTCGTCGCGGCCTTCTGCGCCGCGATCCTTGTCGTTCGTTCCTTGTTGGAGTTTGTCGCACGGAACGGCTTCGCCTTCTTCGCGCTTTGGCGCATTGCCGTCGGCGCCCTCGGCCTCGTCGGCCTATATTTTGTCGGCTAGGCCACCGGCCGGGTAAACTGGCCCGCGCGGCGGAAGCGCACGAGATAATTCGGCAGCACTGTTTCGAGAGCGGTCGGCACGATGCCGAGCCCTGGCAACGTACGTCCGTCGCGTTCCGCGTCCGGCGACACAACATTGTCGCGCTCGAGGAGCCGAACCTGGTCGCGCGTGAGCAAAGGCTTCGGCAAGAGCTCGAGGAAGAACGCCTGCAGCCGCGCCAGCGGAAACGGAATCGGCACGAGCAGCCGCCGGCGGTCAATCTGGCGCAGCATCAGCCGCAACAATTCCTCGAACGTCTTCACTTGCGGCCCGCCAAGCTCATAGATTGTGCCCGGTCGCGCGCGGCCGGCGAGCGCGGCGTCGACGGCCGCCGCGACGTCGCCGGCGAATACCGGCTGGAAGCGGGTCTTGCCACCGCCGATCAAAGGCAACACCGGCGAGATGCGGGCCATCGCCGCGAACTTGTTGAAGAAGTCGTCCTCGGGTCCGAACGCGATCGAAGGACGCAAGATCACTGCGTGCGGTACGTGTGCAAGCACCGCCGCCTCGCCTGCGGCCTTGCTGCGCGCGTAGTCGGATCGCGAACCGTGTTCGGCGCCGATGGCAGAGATCTGCACGACGCGCGCGTTAATCCTCGCGGCCGCACGAGCCACCGCGGCGGTGCCGCCGGCTTGAACGGCATTGAACGTCTGCTGTCCGCCCTCGTAGAGAATGCCCACGAGATTGACTAGCGCATCCGCGCCGTCCGCCGCGCGCTCGACCGAGTCGGAATAGCGCAGGTTCGCCTGCACCGCGTGGATTTGGCCGACGCGGCCGAGCGGCTGCAGGTGGTACGCGAGCTCCGGCCGCCGCACCGCGACGCGGATGCGCCAGCCGCTTTTTGCCAGCGCGCGCACCACGTGGCGGCCGATGAAGCCCGAGCCGCCATAGACCGTGACGAGACGATCCTCCGGAACCGCCGTCATGTCTGATCCCTAATTTAGTCCCGCCGGTTTGCGGGCCAGCGAGCGATACTCGATGGCCCGATTTCCGTAAAGCGCCGCGGCGCTCGTGCGGTCGATTGACAAGGCCGAAGCGGGCACCCTACCTAACGACGGGGCCCAGGTGGCGGAATTGGTAGACGCGCTGGTTTCAGGTACCAGTGGTTAACAGCCGTGGAGGTTCGAGTCCTCTCCTGGGCACCATCGTTTGGTCGCGGCTACGATTCGTACATTGATTTCCGCTACATTCGAAACGCGCAAACCGTGCGTTCGATCCGAATGAATGATCAAGTGAACGGCCGATGACCATCCGACTGCACCGCGGCGATCTTCCCGACCTCTCCACCTTCGGCGCAGTGGTGGCGGTCGACACCGAGACGCTCGGGCTGAATCCCAATCGCGACCGGCTTTGCGTCGTGCAGCTCTCGGCGGGCGACGGCTCGGCCGACGTGGTGCAGTTTCCGCCCGGCGATGCCGAGGCGCCCAATCTCGTGAAGCTGCTGAAAGACCCGAAGCGGCTCAAGCTCTTCCATTTTGCCCGTTTCGATCTTGGCGTGCTCTGCAAGACCTTCGGCGTGATGCCGGAGCCGGTCTATTGCACGAAGATCGCGTCGAAGATCGCGCGCACCTACACCGACAAGCACGGCCTCAAGGATCTCGTGAAGGAGTTGCTCGGCCACGACCTGTCGAAGCAGCAACAGAGTTCCGATTGGGGCGCGGAGACGCTCACCGACGCACAGGTCGCCTATGCCGCCGCCGATGTGCTTCACTTGCACGCGCTCAAGGAACGGCTCGATCGCATGCTGGCGCGCGAGGGCAGGGCAGAATTCGCCGCGGCCTGTTTTCGCTTCCTGCCGACCCGCGCCCGCCTTGACCTCGCGGGCTTCGGCGAAGAGGACATATTCGCCCATTCTTGAGGTTCCAGTTCGGCTTGCGCCTTGGGTCATTGCGCTTCATGTTGCGACGATGACTCCGGGCGCGCTTCGCGGGAAAGCCGCAATTATCCGCTTGATAAGGCTCGAATTGTGAGTGTGCCATGAGCCGAGCCCACCCCATGCGCCAAGTCGATCTGGCGCTCCTGACGCCCGCGGACGAAACCGAGCGGGAGCGCGACGCCGCCTTTCGCGCGGCGAAGCGGCACAGCCGGCGCGTGCGCATTCTGCGCTGGGCCTTGCCTTCGGCCGCGCTTGGCGGCCTCGTGTTGATCGCGCTCGTCGTCTGGTTTGATCCGCTTCGCTTCTATCGCAACCTGCCGATCGAGTTCGGGCGCATCACGATCACGGACAACAAGCTTACGATCGAAGCGCCGAAGCTAACGGGCTTCACGCAGGACCGGCGGCCATATTCAGTGACGGCCGAGTCCGCCGCGCAGGATCTCAGCCAGTCCAACATCATCGAACTTGCCGGCATCCACGGCCAGGTCGAACTCGCCAACCGCGGCGAGACCGACATGCGCGCGAAGAACGGCGTCTACGACATGAAGGCGGGGAATTTGCAATTGACCCGCGGCATCGAGATCACTGCAACCGGTGGCTATCACATCTGGCTCACCGACGCGTTCGTCGAGGTGCGCAAGGGTCACATCGTGACCAAGAATCCCGTCAAGGCGGTTTTCCCGGACGGAAGCCTGGAAGCGGCGCGGCTCGAAATCTTCAATCACGGCGACCGTGTTCGCTTCGATGGCGGCGTCGTCATGACTCTGCGGCTGCCGCCGCCCGATGAAGCCAAGACAGCGGACGCCGCAAAATGATGCCGAGAATTATTCGTATGCTCGCCACGTCGTTTGTGACCGCGGCCGCTTTGTCCTACGTCGCGTCGACGGCGCTTGCGCAGGCCAAGAAGGGCGACGACCGGAATCTCCCGAGCGCATTCCAGGGCTTCGCGCGCGACAACAAGGACCCGGTGCAGATCGAGGCCAATGCGTTCGAAGTCCACGACAAGGATCGTTACGCCGTCTTCATCGGCAATGTCGTGGTGAAGCAGGGGGAGTCGACGATGCGCGCCCGCGAGCTCAAGGTCTATTATGAGGGCTCGCTGCGCGGCGGCGACAAGGGCGAGAAGGGAACGAAGGGCGCGCCCCCCGCGCCTGCCGTCACGGCGCAGACCGGCAAGCCCGCGAGCAACGATCCTGCGCAACGCATTCGCCGCCTCGAGGCGCTTGGCGGCGTCATCATCACCAACAAGGACCAGAAGGCCACCGGCGACGTCGGCCTTCTCGACATGCCGACCAACACCGCCACCATCACCGGCAACGTGGTGCTGACGCAGGGCCCGAACGTCATGCGCGCGGACAAGCTCGTGGTAGATTTGAAGACCGGCTATTCGCGCCTTGAATCCGGCGCCAAGGGCGGCCAATCCCGCGTGCAAGGCTTGTTCGTGCCGTCCTCGGTCGACACGAAGAAATCCCCGGACCAAAAATAGACTTTTTCGTCCATATACTTACCGCCAAGTGCCGGTTCGCGTAGGCGTAACCAAGACGGCGTCGATGCGTTGCCACCGGCTGTAGGACGGAATATAGCCCGCCCGAGGTGCAGGTGCGCCGCAGCAAGGAAGCCGTGCTCAAAGTTCTTTCCTGGCTACGCTCCAAACCGCTCGGCGGCGGCACGCCGGCGGCGTTCCCCGATGCTTGGCGGCTCGATACCGCCGGCGCGCCGCATGCGGTCGAGCGGCGGCCCGTTCCCGAGGCTCGCCCCGCGCCCGAGCAGCGCCCGAAACGGGAGTTGCGGCCGGTGCCGGAATCGCGTCCGGCTCCGGATTCGCGTCCCGCACGCGCGTCGCGCGTCGTGCAATCGCTTCGGCCAGCGCCGGAACAGCGGCCGGTTCGTGAATCGCACGTCGTGCAGGAATTGCGCGCGGCGCCCAATTCGCGATCCGCTCAGGAGTCGCGCCTGATCGAGGAGATTCAGGAGCTTCGCCGCGCGGCCGCGCCGCGCCGCGCATCCCGCCAATCTCGTCCCGTCGCGGAACCGCATCCCGCGACGCTTGAAGGCACACTCGCCGCCGCCGGCCTCCTCAAAAGCTTCGGCGGCCGCCGCGTCGTCAACGACGTCACGATCGGACTCCGTCGCGGCGAGGCCGTCGGTCTGCTCGGGCCGAACGGTGCCGGCAAGACCACCGTGTTCTACATGATCGTCGGACTCATTCACGCCGATGCCGGCAAGATCATGCTCGACGGCTTCGACGTGACGGGCCTCCCCATGTATCGCCGCGCGCGGCTTGGCATCGGCTATCTGCCGCAGGAGCCATCGATCTTTCGCGGCCTTACCGTGGAGAACAACGTCCGCGCGGTCCTGGAAGCCATCGAGCCCGATCGCAAGCGCCGCGAGGAAGAGCTCGATCTGTTGCTCGATGAATTCAATCTTGACCGCGTGCGCCGCTCGCCAGCGATCGCACTCTCCGGGGGCGAGCGCCGGCGCGTGGAAATTGCCCGCGCGCTCGCGACGCGCCCGTCGTTTATGTTGCTCGACGAGCCGTTCGCCGGCATCGATCCGATCGCGGTCGGCGACATCCAGGAACTCGTGCGGCATCTCACGCGCCGCGGCATCGGCGTGTTGGTCACCGATCACAATGTGCGCGAGACGCTCGGCCTTGTCGACCGCGCCTATATCGTGCATTCCGGCTCGATCCTGATGGAAGGCGAGCCGCACGAGATCGTGCAGAGCGAGAAGGTCCGCCGCGTCTATCTCGGTGAAGAATTCCGGCTGTGACGGGCCACCGGAACGAATTCGGTGGAAAGTTAAATTGATCGATTTCAAGGAGCCGCCGCCGCGGAAAGCCTGATGGCGCTTTCGCAAAAACTCCAGCTCAAGCAGGGCCAGGCGCTCGTGATGACGCCGCAGCTCATGCAGGCGATCAAGCTCCTGCAGTTGTCGAGCCTGGATTTGGCGTCCTACGTCGAGACGGAGCTAGAGCGCAATCCGCTGCTCGAGCGCGCGGACGAGCCGCAGCGTCCGAACGAGGAAGCTGGCGAGCCTGCGACGACGTCGTCCGAACGCGAGGGCGGCGATCAGACGCGCGCCGACGATTGGGATGGCGCGCAGGTCGAGCCGAACCGCGGCGAGATCGAAGACCGCTTCGAAACAAACATCGAAAACGTCTATCCCGACGACGCGACCGAGACCGGCGCCTCCACGGCGCTGCCCGAGACGCCGGGATACTCCGAATGGGCGAGCGTTGGCCGCGGCGGCAGCGCCGACAACAATTACAATCTCGAATCCTTCGTCTCCGCGGAAACGACGCTCGCCGAGCATCTCGCACGGCAATTGACGCTTACGATCACCGATCCAGTAGAGCGGATCATCGGACAGAATTTGATCGATCTCATCGACGAGGCGGGCTACGTGCGCGGCGATCTTCCCTCGATTGCGGAAAAGCTCGGCGCGCCGGCGGATCAGATCGAGAAGGTGCTGTCGGTCCTTCAGACCTTCGATCCGCCGGGCGTATGTGCGCGCGATCTCTCCGAGTGTCTCGCGATCCAGCTGCGGGAACGCGACCGCTACGATCCGGCCATGCGCGCACTCATCGAGCATCTCGATCTTTTGGCTAAGCGCGATTACGCGGAACTAAAACGGCTCTGCGGCGTCGACGAAGAGGACTTGAAGGATATGGCCGGCGAGATCCGCCGCCTCAATCCGAAGCCGGGATTGGCCTTTGGCGGCGGCGTGGTGCAGCCGATCGTGCCCGATGTGTTCGTACGCGCCAATCCGGACGGAACCTGGTCGGTGGAACTGAATTCCGACACTTTGCCGCGCGTACTCGTGAACCAGACATACTACGCGAAGGTTTCCAAGAACGCGATGAGCGAAAAGGAACGCACCTTCCTCACCGAGTGCCTGCAGACCGCGACCTGGCTCACGCGCGCGCTCGACCAGCGCGCCCGCACCATCCTCAAGGTGGCGATCGAAATCGTGCGCCAGCAGGACGCTTTTCTCGCTTATGGCGTTCAGCACCTGCGGCCCCTAAATCTTCGGATGGTCGCCGACGCCATCGGCATGCACGAATCCACGGTTTCCCGCGTAACCGCCAATAAATACATGGCCACGCCGCGCGGCATTTTCGAATTGAAGTATTTCTTCTCCTCGGCGATCGCCGCGACCGGAGCGGGGGAGGCGCATTCGTCCGAGGCCGTGCGGCATCGCATCAAGGAAATGATCGACGCCGAGCGCGCCGATGCCGTGCTGTCCGACGACACGATCGTGCAGCGGCTGCGCGAGGCCGGCGTCGAGATCGCACGCCGCACCGTCGCGAAATACCGCGAATCCATGCGCATTCCTTCGTCGGTCCAGCGCCGGCGCGAGAAACAGAACTCGAACATCGCCGATTGAGCGGTGCCCTTCATGACACTGCGCGTTTCCGGCAAGAATCTCGATCTCGGCGAATCCTTGCGCAATCGCGTGAGCGGACGCGTCGAGGAGGCGGTCGGCAAATATTTCGACGGCGGCTGGTCCGGCCACGTGACCGTCGCGCCCGAAGGGCCCGGATTCCGCGCCGAATGCGTGCTGCATCTCGATTCCGGAATCGTCTTGCAAGCCACGGGCGACGGGCCGGACGCCTATCTCAGTTGCGATCAGGTCGCAGATCGCATCGAGAAGCGGCTGCGCCGCTACAAACGCCGCCTTAAAGACAAGCACGGAGAAAAAGCGCCGCCGCCGGGCGAAGCGCCTGAATTGCGAGCAACAAGTTACGTTCTTTCCGCGCCCGACGACGAATCTGAAATACCGGAAAGCTGGAGTCCCGCGGTGATTGCGGAGACGACTTCGTCACTGGTGAGGATGTCGGTGCGCGAGGCGGTGCTCGAGCTCGATTTCACCGGCGCGCCCGCACTTGTCTTTCGTCACGCGGGCCACGGGCGCGTAAACATGGTGTACCGCCGCGCCGACGGCCATGTCGGCTGGATCGATCCGACGGCTGCCCCGGGCGAAGACTCCCATTGACCCGCAAAAGTTCGGCTCCTATGGTCGCGCGCTTTCGGAGCCGGTAAGCGCTGCTTCGCCACGGTTTCGCAACGGAATCATCTCATGCCGCTCAATGATCTTCTGGCCGCACCGGCAGTTTTGCCCGCGCTCAAAGTGAAGAACAAGAAGCAGGCGCTGCAGGAACTCGCGGCGCGGGCCGCCCAGTCTTCCGGACGCGGCGAGCGCGAGATTTTCGACACGCTCTTGCAGCGCGAGCGTCTGGGCTCGACCGGCATCGGCCGCGGCGTCGCGATTCCACATGGCAAATTGCCCAAGCTCGACCGCTTGGTCGGCTTGTTCGCCCGCCTCGACAAGCCCGTCGATTTCGACGCGCTCGACGGCGAGCCGGTCGATCTGATTTTTCTCCTGCTCGCGCCCGAGGGCGCCGGCGCCGATCATCTGAAGGCGCTCGCCCGCATCGCGCGGCTTCTGCGCGACGAGAGGATGGCGGAGAAGCTGCGCGCTGCGCGCGACAAGGATGCGATTTTCGCGCTGCTGACGGCGCCGCCCGCGAGTCACGCGGCCTAGTCCACGCAAGTTCCCGCCTCGAAAAAACACGAATGCCCGGTACGAGCCGGGCATCGTGTTTAATCGTTAGCTCGCGACCGCGTCAGTGCACGCTCACCGCGTCGAGTTCGTGCTCGCGCGCGTTCGCCTCCGCCGCCTCGCGGCTGTCGGTGATCATGATGGGCGTGCCGTCGGCCGCATGCAGCGAGAAGAGCTTCAGGCCTGGCGCGAGCTTCGGCGCCTGTGGAAACAGCATTCGCACTTCCTCGGAGCGGATCGGCCGCACATAGGCGATCTCGCCGCCGCCGAGGATGGCAAAGGCCTCCTGGCTCAGTTCGGTGTCGTTCTTCTCGTCAAAAGTCTTGATCATGCCTCGTACTCCTTCACGCCCCGCTTCACGTCGACTTCGCCGTTGCGATTTGGACCCGGTGCGGCGCGCGCACCGTCTCCGGCCGCTCCAGATTGACCGAGAGCAGTCCCTCCTTGAGCTCGGCGCCCACGACCTCCATTCCGTCGGCCAGCACAAACGTGCGCTGGAATTGCCGCGCGGCGATGCCGCGATGGAGAAAGACCCGGCCCGACTTACCCTCGGCTTCGTCGTCGGTCTGGCGCCCGCGGATCACGAGTTCGTTCTCTTCGACCGAAACTTCGAGCTCTTCGGAAGCAAAGCCGGCGACCGCAAGCGTGATGCGCAGTCGCTCCGGACGCTTTCCTTCGCGCGCCATCCGCTCGATGTTGTAGGGCGGATAGCCGTCGGCGCTTTTGACCACGCGGTCGAGCGCCCGCTCGATTTCGTCGAAACCCAAAAGGAAGGGACTCGACAGCGATGGAATCCGCGACATGCGCAAAGCCCTCGCAGAAGCGACTTTGTGGGGCCCGCTATGGCGCCCCGGAAGGCGGGCCTTCCGGGCGCCGCCTTCGGTCGAGATATGGTGACGGGGGCTATCTCTCGCAAGGCGCCTAGCGCCGCGCCGATCGCCGGATACTCTTGGTCTGGCCGGGAAATCGGATTGCCGCTCAGCGCAGCGGCGCCGTGTAGGTGGTTGCGGTGCCCGTGAGGCACAAGTCGCCGGCGGCATTGCGCACCGTGGTCGCGAGCTTGCAGATCGGCTTGTCATCGCGGACTTCGGTCACCTCGACGCGGCCCGTGATTTCCTCATCGATGCCGACCGCCTTGGTGAACTTCCATTCAACGCCGAGGAACACCGTGCCGGGCCCAGGCAAATCTTCGGCGACGACCGCGTTGAGCAGGCCCGAGGTGACGCCACCTTGGACGATCAATTTTCCGAACACGGTTTTTTCCGCAAGCGCTCGATCGTAGTGCAGCGGATTTCGGTCGCCGGTCATATCCGAGAATGTCTCCACGTCGCGCACGCGGGTGATCCGCCTCCGCTCGGCGACCGCGCCAACGGCGGGTTTGCCCTTGATCGTTCCTTCCCAAGCTGAATTGCCATCGGCCATCGGAATCTCCTCGAACCGGAACCGCGAACGCCGCCCGCAGGCGGCGTTCCATTCTATTCCTTGCAGGAGTTTGGTGGAGCCAGGCGGAGTCGAACCGCCGACCTCTTGAATGCCATTCAAGCGCTCTCCCAACTGAGCTATGGCCCCACGAGCCGCCGGTTGGGAGCGCGAGCCGACCTAGGTCGTCGCGCCGGCGGCTGAATTCGGTTTAGGATCAAGAGGTCTAAGCACAGGGGCCTGACCCGCTCAAGTCTCCTCATCTTCCTCGAGTTTTTCCCCGATGATGTCGGAGACGTCGCCGGTTTCCTCTTCCTCCTGCTCGAGGAAGGTGTCGTCCTCTTCGCCTGCCGCGACCTCGACCTCTTCGTCGGCATCGGCGTCGGCGTCGGCCGCCACCGGCTTTTTCTTCTTGCCCGTGGCCTCGGCATCGGCCTCCTCGAGCGAGATCACCTCGGCACCCGCCGGCGTCGGTGGCTCGGGCTCCTCCACGACAGCCGCAGCGACAGGTTCGACCCGCGCGGGTGCGCGCGCCGTGGCTGCCGCCACGACATAGACGGTCCCGCACTTCGGGCAGATGATCGGGTCGCGGCCAAGGTCGTAAAACTTTGTACCGCAGTTCCCGCAAACTCGCTTGAGGCCAAGCTCCGGCTTCGCCACCGCACGCGCTCCTCGGCTCGGAAAAATGGGTGCCTCCATGGCCCGCGTTCAAGGGGCTGTCAAGGCCGAAAACGGCCGCTCCGGCATTCGTGACGGAGCGTGGCACGCATGCTAGAGCCCAGCGCCGAATGCAAGGACAAATCATGCCGACAGCCGCGCCCGCCTCCCACGGCGCAGCACCCGCGCCGCTCGTCGCCCGCCGAACCGGGCGCATCGCGGGCCGGGCGCGCGTGCCCGGCGACAAGTCGATCTCGCACCGCGCCTTGCTCATGGGCCTCCTTGCGGTCGGTCCGACCGAGATAGAGGGACTGTTGGAAGGTGACGACGTGCTCGCCACCGCGCGCGCTTGTGCCGCTCTCGGCGCGACCATCGATCGCAAGGGCGCCGGCCGTTGGCGCGTGCGCGGCGCCGGCATCGGCACGCTCCTGGAGCCTGCCGGCACGCTCGACTTCGGCAACGCCGGAACCGGAGCGCGGCTCACGATGGGCGTCGTCGCCGGCCATCCAATCGAGGTGACCTTCGACGGCGATGCGAGCCTGCGGCGGCGTCCGATGCGCCGCGTGCTGGAGCCGCTCGCGCGCATGGGCGCCGTGATCGTCGAGGAAGGCGAAGGCGGCCGCCTGCCGGTGCGGTTCCGCGGCGCGCGCGATCCGATTCCGATCGAGTTCGAAAGTCCTGTGCCCTCGGCGCAGGTCAAGTCGGCGGTGCTGCTGTGCGGGCTCGCCGCACCCGGCGAGACGATCGTCGTGGAGAAGGAAGCGACGCGCGATCACACCGAGCGCATGCTCCGCCACTTTGGCGCCGAGATTGCAATCGAGCGCCAAGGCGCACACGGCAATCGCATCACGCTCAAGGGCCGTCCCGAGCTCGCGCCGCAGCGCGTCGTCGTGCCGGCGGATCCGTCTTCGGCCGCATTTCCGCTGGTCGCCGCGTTGCTCGTGCCCGGCTCCGATCTGATGCTCGCAGGCGTGCTTGCCAATCCCCTGCGCACGGGGCTCCTCGATACGCTGCGCGAGATGGGCGCCTCGATCGAGGAGGTCAGGCGCCGCGACGAAAGCGGTGAGCCGGTGGCCGATCTGCGCGTGCACGCGTCCGCGCTCAAGGGCGTCGAGGTTCCGGCCGCGCGTGCATCTTCCATGATCGATGAATACCCGGTGCTCGCGGTCGCCGCCGCCTTTGCCGAGGGTGAGACGCGCATGCGTGGCCTCGCCGAATTGCGGGTGAAGGAATCCGATCGCCTCGCGGCGATCGCGGCAGGACTTACTGCAAACGGCGTCGAGCACGAGATCTCCGGCGATGACCTGATCGTGCGGGGCCGGGGCCGTGCCAAGGGCGGCGGCAAGGTCGCGACCCATATGGATCACCGTATCGCCATGAGCTTTCTCGTCATGGGCCTCGCGAGCGAGAAGCCGGTCGCTGTCGACGACGCTTCGTTCGTGGCCACGAGCTTCCCGGGCTTCGCCGAACTCATGGGCAAGCTCGGCGCCGAAATCGGCTAGGCGATGATTATCACGATCGACGGCCCCGCCGCCTCCGGCAAGGGCACCCTCGCGCGCCGTCTCGGCGAGCATCTTCGTCTGCCGCATCTCGACACCGGACTTCTCTATCGCGCGGTCGGCGAGCGCGTGCTGGACCAGGGCCGCCCGCTTGACGACGTAAAGGCCGCGGTCGCCGCGGCTCGCGCCGTGAACCTCGCTGAGCTCGACCGCGACCTCTTGATGAAGGCGGGGTTGGGAGAAGCGGCGTCCCAAGTCGCCGCCATGCGCGAAGTGCGCGCGGCGCTCCTTGGATTGCAGCGCGATTTTGCCAATCGTCCCGGCGGCGCTGTCCTCGACGGCCGTGACACCGGCACCATTATTTGCCCCGACGCGGACGTGAAGCTCTTCGTGACCGCGACCGCCGAGGCCCGCGCAGCACGCCGCCATAAGGAATTGACTGAGCGCGGGGATGCCACCAGCTATGACGCGATCCTCGCCGACATCCGCAGGCGCGACGAGCGCGACGCGGCGCGGGCCATAGCACCCCTGAAACCTGCTCCGGATGCCGTCTTGCTCGATACCACCGCATTGGATATAGAGGCCGCATTCCAGGAGGCCCTGAAGATCGTCCGCAGAGTGTGAATGACAGGGTGCGGGCCCCCGCGCCCTGTTTGTCATTGAGGAGACTGAATGCCCGCTACCGCCACCCAGCCGACCCGGGAGGATTTTGCCGCCCTGCTCGAGGAGTCTTTCGGCCGCGCCGACATGCAGGAAGGCTCCGTCGTCAAGGGCAAGGTCGTCGCCATCGAGAAAGACATCGCAGTCATCGATATCGGTCTGAAGACCGAGGGCCGCGTACCGCTGAAGGAATTTTCCGGCCCCGGCCGCGATGGCGCATTGAAAGTGGGTGACGAAGTCGAAGTTTTCCTCGACCGGATCGAGAATGCGCTGGGTGAAGCGGTGCTGTCGCGCGACAAGGCGCGACGCGAAGAGTCATGGGTCCGCCTTGAGAAGGCGTTTCAGAATAACGAGAAGGTCTCGGGCGTCATCTTCAATCAGGTCAAGGGCGGCTACACCGTCGACCTCGACGGCGCCGTTGCGTTCCTGCCGCGCAGCCAGGTGGACATCCGGCCGATCCGCGACATCGGCCCGCTCATGCACAATCAGCAACCGTTCCAGATTCTCAAGATGGATCGCCGGCGCGGCAACATCGTCGTCTCACGCCGCACCGTCTTGGAAGAGACCCGCGCCGGCCAGCGCCAGGAGCTCGTTTCGAGCCTGGAGGAGGGCCAAGTCGTTGACGGCATCGTCAAGAACATCACCGACTACGGCGCGTTCGTCGATCTCGGCGGCATCGATGGCCTGTTGCATGTCACCGACATCGCCTGGCGCCGCGTCAATCACCCGACCGAGGTGCTCGCGATCGGTCAGACCGTGAAGGTCAAGATTATCAAGATCAACCACGAGACCCATCGCATCTCGCTCGGCATGAAGCAGTTGCAAGGCGATCCGTGGGAAGGGATCGAGGGCAAGTATCCGGTCGGCACCAAGGTCAAGGGCCGCGTCACCAACATCACCGACTACGGCGCGTTCGTGGAGCTCGAGCCCGGCATCGAGGGTCTCGTGCACGTCTCGGAAATGTCCTGGACCAAAAAGAACGTGCATCCGGGCAAGATCGTCTCCACCTCGCAAGAGGTCGAAGTCGCGATCCTCGAAGTCGATCCGGTCAAGCGCCGCATCTCGCTCGGCCTGAAACAGACGCTCGCCAATCCCTGGGAATCCTTCGCCGAAAAGCATCCGGTAGGCTCCACGATCGAGGGCGAGGTCAAGAACAAGACCGAGTTCGGCCTTTTCTTGGGGCTCGAGGGCGATGTCGACGGCATGGTCCATCTCTCGGACCTCGACTGGAACCGCCCCGGCGAACAGGTGATCGAGGAATTCAAGAAGGGTGACATGGTGAAAGTCGCCGTCCTCGACGTGGACGTCGAAAAGGAGCGCATCTCTCTCGGCATCAAGCAATTGCAAGGCGATCCGTTCGCCGAGGCCGGCGACCTCAAGAAGGGCGCCGTCGTCACCTGCGAGGTGACGGGCGTGCAGGAAGCGGGCCTCGACGTGAAGATTGTGGGCTCCGACCTCACTTCCTTCATCAAGCGCTCCGATCTCGCGCGCGACCGTTCCGAGCAGCGCGCCGAGCGCTTCGCGGTGGGCGACAAGGTCGACGCACGGGTTACGCTATTCGACAAGCGCGCGCGCAAGGTCACCGTCTCGATCAAGGCGCTCGAAATCGCCGAGGAAAAGGAGGCGGTCGCCCAATACGGCTCCTCCGATTCCGGCGCGACCTTGGGCGATATTCTCGGCAGCGCGCTGAAGCAGCGCTCCGGCGACAAGAAAGAATAGGCCGCTTCCGCCGGCCGGGTGGTTCCGGCCGGCCGCGAAATCCCAGCGCTTCCGGCTCCCGGCACCCGAGCCATGAACCAGCACGACGCGGCCTCGATCCGGAAGAAGCTCTCCGAGATCATCGGGGAACGGTCTTTCGACCACAGGAAGGTCGTGCTCGCCTCCGGCCGCGAGAGCAATTTCTACTTCGACATGAAGCCGACGATGTTCCACCCCGAGGGAGCATCGTTGCTCGCGAAGCTGATCCTCGCGCGGCTCTCCGGCCTCGGCATCGACTATGTGGGCGGCCTGGAAATGGGCGCGGTGCCGCTGATCGCCTCGGTCGCGGCGCTGAGCCACGACCAGGGCAAGCCGCTACCCGGCTTTTTCGTGCGCAAGGCCGTGAAGGATCACGGCACCAAGAAGCGCATCGAGGGCCCCGAAAGCCTGAAAGGCAAGCGCGTCGCGATCCTCGAAGACGTGACCACGACCGGCGGTTCGGCGATTCAGGCCGTCGAGGTCGCGCGCGAAGCCGGCGCCGAGGTGGTGCTCGTGCTCTCGATCGTCGACCGGCTCGAAGGTGCCGGAGAATCGTTCAGGAATGCCGGCGTGCCGTTCGATTCGCTCTTCACCGCCGACGATTTCCTGAAAACTTGATCCTGATCAACGAAGTTTCCCTTTCGATTACCCCGTTCAAATCAGCGCCTTGATCGCGCCACGCGCGCGGCATTAGTTTCCCGCCGCGGCAACCAGCGGCCCGCCGCCCACTGGAGGTCAAAATGTCCCTCGACGCCGATGTCATCGTCGATCGCCGCCGCCTGCGGCGGAAACTCGCCATGTGGCGTACGCTTGCCCTCATCGCCGTGATTGTCCTGATAGCCGGCGTTTACGCGGCGACCGACGGCGCCGGCTATATCGGCGAGTCGCGGCCGCACGTGGCGCGTGTGAGCGTCGGCGGCGTGATCCGCTCCGACCGCGATCGCCTGGAAATGCTTGAGAAGATCGCCAACTCCGGCGCCGAGGCGGTGATTGTGTCGATCGACAGCCCGGGCGGCACCGTGGTCGGCGCGGAGTCGCTCTACGAAGGGCTGCGCCGGCTCGCTGAGAAGAAGCCGGTCGTCGCGGTCGTGCAGGGCCTCGCCGCGTCCGGCGGCTATGTCGTGGCGCTCGGCACCGATCGCATTTTTGCGCAACGGAACGCGATTGTAGGCTCGATCGGAGTCATCTTCCAGAATCCGAACGTGAGCGAACTCCTGACCACGCTCGGCGTGAAGGTGGAAGAAATCAAATCCTCGCCGCTCAAGGCCGAGCCCAATCCCTATTCGCCGACGAGCCCGGAAGCGCGCGCCGCGATGCAGGCGCTTGTGCTCGACAGCTACGATTGGTTCAAGAATCTCGTACGCGAACGCCGCGGCCTTGACGAGGCGCAGCTCGCGCGCGCCGCCGATGGCCGCGTGTTCACCGCGGCCCAGTCCATGCCGCTCAAACTCGTCGACGAGATCGGCGACGAGCGCGCCGCGCGCGCATGGCTCGCCAAGAACAAGGGCGTCTCGATGGACCTCAAGGTTCGTAATTGGCGCGGCGGCGGGATCGCGTCCGAGTTCCGCTGGCTCGGCGTGGCGGCCGGCGTCGCTCAGGGCCTTGGTTTGCCCGTTCTCGGCTCGCTCCTGTCGGGCGACGCGTTCAGTCGTGCCGCCGCGCGCGCCCAGCTTGACGGCCTATTGGCCCTCTGGCACCCTTCGCTCACGGATTGAGGTCTTACAACCCGTTTTGATCGTTCGGGTTTTCTGCTCGGGGGCGGCTGAGCGTAATGATTAAGTCCGAGCTCGTGCAGCGGATCGCTGAGACGAATCCGCATCTCTATCAGCGTGATGTCGAGAACATCGTCGACGCAATCCTCGACGAAATCACTCGGGCGCTCGCGCGCGGCGACCGCGTCGAGTTGCGCGGCTTCGGCGCCTTCTCGGTGAAGAACCGTCCCGCGCGGTTGGGCCGCAATCCGCGTACGGGCGCGCAGGTCAAGGTCATGGAAAAGGTCGTGCCCTATTTCAAAACCGGCAAGGAAATGCGCGAGCGCCTGAACCGTCCGCGCCGCTGACCTTTCCGAGTCGTTCCCGCGCAGGCGGGTACCCATGACGACGGCCGTGGAAATATTTTTTCTGACCGGTCTTTTCCTGCCGCTCGGATCGCAGCCCGGAGCGCGACTGAATGCGTAAAGTCCTTGCTTGGATCTTGCTTGCTCCACTCGCGACGCTCGCGCTCCTGTTCGCCGTCGCGAACCGGCGCTGGGTGACAGTCTCCTTCGACCCGTTCTCGCAGGAGGCGCCGGCTTACGCGGTCGACCTCCCGCTCTTCATCGTGATTTTCGTCTCGCTCATCCTTGGCGTCCTAGTCGGCGGCATCGCCGTCTGGTTCGGGCGCCTGCGCTGGCAGATGGCCGCGCACCGGGCCGAACGCGAGGCGGCCCGCTTGAAGGCCGAGAGGGCCACAGCCGAGGAGCGGGCGCGGGCCGCCGCCTTCGGCGCGCCACGCACCATCGCTCCGCCCGGCGATCGAGCCGCGACGGGCTGAGCTTGTCGATGCGGGTCGTTTCGGAGGCCGAGATCGCCGCCGCGCTCGACTTCCCCGCGCTGATCGACGCGCTCGCCGACGCCTTCCGTGCCGAGATCGCGGCGCCGCCGCGTCATCACGTGGCGATCCCGCGCCCAGGCGCCGAGGCGACGCTGCTTCTGATGCCGGCTTGGACCGGAGAGGGCGAAGGCTCCTTCATTGGCGTCAAGGTGATTGCGATCTTCCCGGCCAATTTGGCGCGCGGCATCCCCAGCCTCAGCGGCAGCTACATGCTGCTTTCCGGCGAGACCGGCCTGCCGCTCGCGATCATGGACGGCGGCCTGCTCACCCGCTGGCGCACGGCTGCGGCCTCGGCGCTCGCCGCGCGCTATCTCGCCCGCGCGGACGCGAGCCGCCACCTCATCGTGGGCGCCGGGGCACTTGCGCCGTTTCTTGCGCGCGCTTACTCGGCCGTTCGGCCAATTCGGGAAATATCGATCTGGAACCGCACGGCCCGCCGCGCCGAGGAAGTCGCCGCCGCGCTGAACGCCGACGGGCTCCCGGCTCGCGCAGTTCGCGATCTGGGAGCGGCTGTGCGCAGCGCCGATGTTGTGACCTGCCTCACCGGAGCAGAAGCGCCGCTCGTGCATGGTGCGTGGCTCAAGCCTGGAATGCATCTTGATCTTGTCGGCGGCTTCAAGCCCAATATGCGCGAGGCCGACGACGAGGCGCTCGGCCGCACTCGCATCTATGTCGACACAAGGGGCGCGCTCAAGGAGGCGGGCGATCTCCTGGGCCCGCTGCAGCGCGGAGTAATCAGCGAAACCGATATCCAGGGCGACCTGTTCGAATTGTGTCGCGGCCGGGCGCAGGCGCGGCGCAGCAACGAAGAAATCACGCTCTTCAAATCAGCCGGCACTGCGATCGAGGACTTGGCCACGGCGATCCTGGTCTGGCGGCGGCTCAGGCCGATATAAGCCCGATGGACAAGCCTCCGGACCCGTGCCATCGAAACCTCATGGTCGAGATCAAGATTTGCGGAATCAAGGACTTAGCTGCGCTGGATGCTGCCCTGAACGCGGGCGCGGACCTCGTGGGCCTCGTCTTTTTTCCGCCGAGCCCGCGCAATGTTTCGCTCGAAGTGGGCGCAAAGCTCGCTGCGCGCGCGCTCGGCCGCGCGCGCATTGTCGCGCTCACCGTCGACGCCGACGATCGATTGCTCGAAGGGATCGCGAAGACTGTGGCACCCGACATGTTTCAGCTGCACGGCACGGAGACGCTTGCACGCGTCGCCGATTTGGGCAAGCGTTTCGGACGTCCGATGATGAAAGCAATTCCGGTCGCGAGCGCCGAAGATTTGAAGGTCGTTCCCGCCTACGCCGCGGTCGCCGACCGGATCCTGTTCGACGCGCGCCCGCCGAAAGACGCAACGCGCCCGGGCGGCCACGGCCGCGCCTTCGACTGGACGCTGCTCGCGCGCCTCGATCGCACGAAACCCGTGATGCTTTCCGGCGGCCTCAATCCCGAGAATGTCGCGGTCGCGATCAGGACCGTACGTCCCGACGCGGTCGACGTCTCCTCCGGCGTTGAGAAAAGCCCCGGCGTGAAGGACCCGGAGAAGATCAAGGCATTCATTGCAAACGCGCGTGCGGCCGCGGCCTCGCAGCAACGTGCGGAGAACGTGTCGTGAAAGTTGCGCCGAATTCGCTCCGCCTTGGCCCGGACGAGCACGGCCATTTCGGCATCTATGGCGGCCGCTTCGTCGCCGAGACTTTGATGCCCCTCGTCCTCGAACTCGAGCGCGCCTACGAGGAGGCGAAAAATGATCCGGCGTTCGCGGCTGAGATCAAGCACCTGCACACCCACTACGTGGGCCGGCCGAGCCCGCTCTACTTCGCCGAGCGGCTGACCGAGCACCTGCGCGGCGCGAAGATTTATCTGAAGCGCGACGAACTCAATCACACCGGCGCGCACAAGATCAACAATGTGCTCGGCCAGATCCTGCTCGCGCGCCGCATGGGCAAGAAGCGTATCATCGCCGAAACCGGCGCCGGCCAGCACGGTGTCGCGACCGCGACCGCCTGCGCGCGCTTCGGCCTGCAATGCGTGGTCTACATGGGCGCGGTCGACATCGAGCGGCAGAAACCGAACGTCTTCCGCATGAAGCTGCTCGGCGCCGAAGTCGTGCCCGTGCACTCCGGCTCGAAGACGCTCAAGGACGCCATGAACGAAGCGCTACGCGATTGGGTGACGAATGTCGAAGACACGTTCTATTGCATAGGCACCGTTGCCGGCCCGCATCCCTATCCGGCCATGGTGCGCGACTTCCAGAGCGTGATCGGCAACGAGGTGCGCGAGCAAATGCACGCGGCCGAAGGGCGCCTGCCGGATTCGCTCGTCGCCTGCATCGGCGGCGGTTCGAACGCGATGGGCCTCTTCCATCCGTTCCTCGACGATGAGACCGTGGAAATCTACGGCGTCGAGGCGGCGGGGAGGGGGATCGCGACCGGCGAGCACGCGGCCTCGATCAGCGGCGGCAAGCCGGGCGTTCTCCACGGCAATCGAACCTATCTCCTGATGGACGGCGACGGCCAGATCACCGAGACGCACTCGATCTCCGCAGGTCTCGATTATCCCGGCGTCGGCCCGGAACATTCCTGGCTGCATGATACGGGCCGCGTGAAATATCTCTCCGCGACCGACGACGAGGCGCTGAAGGCGTTTCAATTGCTCTGCTCGCTCGAGGGGATCATTCCGGCGCTCGAGCCCGCGCACGCGCTCGCGAAAGTGAGCGAGCTCGCGCCGACGAGGGCCAAGGATCATCTGATGGTGGTCAATCTCTGCGGCCGCGGCGACAAGGACATTTTCACCGTCGCCGAGCATCTCGGGGGCAAAGTTTGACGCGCCGCATCGAAGCCCGCTTCGCCTTACTCGCGCAGGAAGGCCGCGCCGGCCTCGTGACGTTCCTCATGGCGGGCGATCCCGACTACGCGACCTCGCTCGCGATCGTGCAGGCATTGCCGAAGGCCGGCGCGGACGCGATCGAGCTCGGCATGCCCTTTACCGATCCCATGGCCGACGGCCCTGCGATCCAGGCCGCTGGCTTGCGCGCGCTGAAAGCTGGGCAGACATTGAAGAAGACGCTCGAACTCGTGCGCGGCTTCCGTAAGAACGACGACGCCACGCCGATCGTGCTCATGGGCTATTACAATCCGATCTACGTCTACGGCGTGGAAAAATTCCTGAAGGATGCCGTGGGCGCGGGCGTCGATGGATTGATCGTCGTCGATCTGCCCCCGGAGGAAGACGAGGAGCTTTGTTTGCCGGCGCTGAAGGCGGGCCTCGCCTTCGTGCGTCTGGCGACGCCCACCACCGACGACAAACGTCTGCCCGCGGTCCTCAAGAGCACCTCGGGCTTCGTCTATTACGTTTCGATCACCGGCATCACCGGTGCCGCCGCGCCGGATACGGACAAGGTCACGGCCGCGGTCGCGCGCATCAAGCGTCACACGAAGCTGCCGATCGCGGTCGGTTTTGGCGTGCGCACGGGCGAACAGGCCCGCGCCATCGCAGCGGGTGCCGATGCGGTCGTGGTGGGCACGGCGCTCGTTGAGGCGGTCCGCACGAGCCTCGACAAAGCGGGCCGGGCCTCCAAGGACACCATTAAGGCGGTTGCCGATCTCGTCTCAAAGCTTGCGGCGGGCGTGCGCTCGGCGCGGCGGGTGGCGGCGGAATAGCGCCCTTTTCGCGGTCCAGGAACGGCTATACTAGCACCGCCGCCGCACCTACATATCGTTCAGCAATCACGCGCGGAGCCAAGAGTTGAACTGGATTTCCAACGCCGTCCCAAAGATCCGCAACCTCTTGCAGCGCCGCGAGGTGAAGGAAAATCTCTGGATCAAGTGTCCCGAGACCGGCCAGCTCGTCTTCCACAAGGACGTGGAGGCGAACCAGTGGGTGATCCCGGGCTCGAACTATCACATGCGCATGGGTGCGACCGCGCGGCTGCGCTCCATGTTCGACGGCGAGACCTGGTTCGATATCGCCGTCCCCGACGTGCCTGTCGATCCGCTCAAGTTCCGCGACGAGCGCCGCTACACCGACCGCCTCAAGGATGCCCGCGCCAAGACGGGCATGAATGATGCGATCAAGCTCGGCTTCGGCCGGCTCGAGGGTCAGCCCGCGGTGATCGCGGTCCAGGATTTCGATTTCATGGGTGGCTCGCTCGGCATGGCGGCGGGCGAGGCGGTGATCCGGGGCATCGACACTGCGATCGAGAAGAAGACGCCCTTCATCCTGTTCGCTGCCTCCGGCGGCGCGCGCATGCAGGAAGGCGTACTCTCGCTCATGCAATTGCCGCGGACGACGGCCGCCGTGCAGCACCAGCGCTCGGCGAAGAAGCCCTATATCGTCGTCCTCACCAATCCGACGACCGGCGGCGTGACCGCGTCCTACGCCATGCTCGGCGACGTGCAGATTTCCGAGCCCGGCGCGCTCATCGGCTTCGCCGGCCCACGCGTGATCGAGCAGACGATCCGCGAGAAATTGCCGGAAGGTTTCCAGCGAGCGGAATACCTGCGCGACCACGGCATGATCGATCTCGTCGTCCACCGCCACGAAATGCGCGCGACCCTTGCGCGACTCTGCCGGCTCCTCACCAAATCGCCGCCGCCGGTGCGCGACACGCTGCCTGTTCCTGTGGGGACCGCGTGAGCGCGCAACCGGCGCGCGGTGCCGAGCAAGCCGAACAACTGATCACGCGTCTCGCCAGGCTCCATCCGAAAAAGATCGACCTTTCGCTCGGCCGTATCGAGCGGCTGCTCGCGCGCCTCGGCAACCCCGAGAAGAAACTTCCGCCGGTGATCCATGTCGCCGGTACGAACGGCAAGGGCTCAACCGTCGCGTTCCTGCGCGCGATCCTCGAAGCAGCTGGGCTCGGCGCGCACGTCTATACCTCGCCCAATCTCGTGCGCTTCAACGAGCGCATTCGCCTGGCGCGACGCGGCGGCGGCGTTCATGTGAGCGACGAGGAGCTTGCCGCGGCCCTATCCGAATGCGAGCGCGTGAACGGCGGCGACGCGATCACGTTCTTCGAGATCACGACGGCGGCCGCGTTCCTGATTTTTTCGCGCCATCGGGCCGATGTGCTGCTTCTGGAGGTTGGCCTCGGTGGCCGGCTCGATGCGACTAATGTCGTGACGAACGTCGTTGCTGCGGTGATCACGCCGGTTTCGATCGACCACACGGAATTTCTCGGCGCCACCCTGAAGGAGATCGCGGGCGAAAAGGCAGGCATCCTCAAGCGCGGCGTGCCCGCGGTGATCGCGCATCAGGAAACCGAAGCCCTCAAGATGATCGAGCGCATGGCCGGTAAGGTCGGCAGCAATCTCTCCGTCTCCGGGGGACAATGGAGCGCGCACGAGGAGCGCGGCCGTCTCGTCTATGCCGACGAAGAGGGGCTTCTCGATCTGCCGCGGCCGCGGCTCCTCGGCCGCCACCAGATCGAGAACGCGGGCACGGCGATCGCGACGATTCGCGCGACCCGCACCTTTGATGTCCCGACCGCGGCCTTCGAATCCGGCATGGCCAAGGTCAATTGGCCCGCGCGCATGCAGCGTCTTTCTTCCGGCCGGCTGCCGCCGCTCTTGCCCGCAGGCGCTGAGCTCTGGCTCGACGGCGGCCACAACGTCGCCGGCGGCCTCGCCATTGCGAGCTCTCTCGCGGAGCTCGAAGAGCGCGTGCCGCGTCCGCTCGTGCTTGTGGTCGGCATGCTCGGCACGAAGGACACCGATGGCTTTCTCGCCTGCTTTTCCGACCTCGCGCGCCACGTTTTCGCGGTACCGGTACCTGCCGAGATCGCGCGCACGCCGGACGAAGTCGCCGCCGCCGCGAACGAAGCGGGCCTCGTCGCCGAGGCAACGTCGAGCTTCGAAGAAGCCTTGCGGCGTGTCGCGGCGCTCAAGCTCGAAATGCCGCCGCGCGTGCTGATCGCCGGCTCGCTTTACTTGGCAGGCGCGGTGCTTGCCGCCAACGGCACTCCGCCAAAATAGAAAAACATGTGCGCGCCGGCAGCCTAGGCTCGCCCGGCGTCAGTGTTGCGAGTGCGCAGCGACTACTTCGGCGGCGGTTTGAACCAATAGCCCAGCCCGCAAGTGGTCGCTTCGCCGCTGCTCAGCGAACGATTCTCCCGGCTATTGGGTTTGGAGGAGATCAGGGACGAACGCGCCGCGGATTTTTGGTGGCAGATCAAATCGCCGGCGCTGCGATCGATTAGAGACTGACGATTCTCACCATGTGCAACTCGAGAACGCCATGAACGCAACCGGCCGGGAAGAGCCCGGCCATCGCGTAAATTCAGGCGATTTGCAGTAGCGATCAGATCGTGCCGTTGATCCACTGCACGAGCTTCGCCTTCGGAGCCGCGCCGACCTGGCGCGAGGCGAGTTCGCCCTTCTTGAAGATCATCAACGTCGGGATCGACATGATTCCGTACTTCGACGCGGTCTGCGGGTTCTCATCGACGTTGAGCTTCACGATCTTGAGTTTGCCCTGAAGCTCGCCCGAAACTTCCTCGAGCACCGGCGCCACTATGCGGCACGGCCCGCACCACTCGGCCCAGAAATCGACCAGCACGGGCTCTTCACTTTTCAGCACGTCGGCGTCGAACGACGTGTCGGATACCTTGGCGACGGCCATGACAACCTCTCGGGATCGGGGATGAATCGTATGCGGGGGTCGTCCGATAAGTAGGTATGTTTCCCCCGGCGCGTCAAGGCGGCCTAGCCGGGTGCGGTCTTGCCGATTGCCTCAACCATGGCCGCTTCGAGCCGCGCTGCATCGATCTTGTGGATTGCGGGCCCCGCAGTCCAGACGAGCAGGGCCTGCATGGCTAGTCCCGGATAGACGCGCGCCAACACGTCGCGGTAGATCGCGAGCTGCTGGACATAGCGAAGCGGCACGTCGGCGGCGTCTGCCGCCGGCGCTCCGGTCTTGAAATCCGCGACCAAGATCGCGTCCGCGGTCACGGCAAGCCGGTCGATGCGTCCGAACATCTCGAACTCGGCATCCGGCTCGCGCACGAGCACGTCCACCTCGGCGCGGCTGGCCGGTCCGAATAGTTCCGCGAGCGCGGGTTCCGCGATCACCCGCATCGCCTCAGCCGCGAGGGCCGCGCGGTCGGAAGCCGGCAAGTCGCCGGCGATTCTGGCGAGCCAGCGCGCGGCCGCGTCGCGGCGGGCGTCCGCCCGAACGTCGGGAAGGTATTGCAGCAGGCGGTGCATGAGATCGCCTCGCCGCCGCGGGTCGAGCGCACCCGGCGCAGCCGCCGCGTAGGGGGAGCGCGGCTCGTCGTCGGGATCGAACTGCGAGGGCACGAGGCGCCGCGGTCCGGGAGGTGTCGTCTCGGCCGCCTCTGTAAGCCAGGGAGCGAGCGTGATCATCTTTTCCGGTACGGCATCGGCGGCTTTCATCGCGGGCCCCGGCGCCGCCCGCCAGCGCATCGCCTTTGCGTAGGGTGCATCGGCCGCGAGAAGCTCCGAAGGATCGCCGGCCTCGAGCGCGTCGCGCACGAGGCGATACCAACAGCCCTCCTTCAGCGCGATTCCGCTTTCAAATCCGCACACGATCAGCGCGTCCGCGGCCCGCGTGAGCGCGACATACAGAAGCCGCCGATACTCCTGCTCGCGCAACCCGTCTGCCGCGAGCCGCGCTGCCTGCTCGACCTCGGAATCGAGGGGCTTCTTGCCTGCCCAGATGAACGCTTCGGTTCCCGGCAGGTCGTGGAGGCGCGTGCCCCGACCATCGGGAATCGACGTCGTGTCCGCGAGCACGACGAGCGGCGCCTCCAGCCCTTTCGCCCCATGCACCGTCATCACGCGCACGGAGTTGCTCTCGACTTCCAAGTCGCGTTTCACCTCGGTTCCGGCGCGCCGCAGGAAATTCAGGAAACCCGCGATCGTTGGCGTTTCCGTCCGCTCATAGGATAGTGCGCGCGCGAGAAATTCGTCGATCGCGTCAGCCGCCTCGTGACCGAGACGCGCGAGCATCCGTTCGCGCCCTTTGTCGCGGCCGAGCACGCGTGAGTAGAAGTCGAACGGCCGCAAGGCGGAGGCCTCCTTGCGCCAGCGCGCGAGCTTCTGCGCAGTGTCGGCGAAGCGCGCATTTTCATCGGCGCGCGCGCTCAACGAAGCGGCGAGCGTGCCGGCGCGGCCGTGCGCGAGTGCATACAGATCGTCCTCGTCCAGGCCAAACAGAGGGCTCTTGAGCGCGCAGGCAAGTGCGAGGTCGTCCGCCTCGAGCGTGAGCGCGTCGCCGAGCGCCATCAGGTCCATCACGGCGATGTGCTCGGACAGCTTCAGCCGGTCGGCGCCCGCGACGGGAATGTCCGCTTTCTTGAGCGCCTGCAGGATCGCGTCGAACAGAGGCCCGCGCTGGCGCACGAGCACGATGACGTCGCCCGGATTCGGCGCACGCAGCTCGCGCGTCTTGCGGTCCTCGATCGCGAGTCCGCCGCCGGTCCAGAATTTAACAGCGCTCGCAATGCGTTGGGCGAGTTTGACCGTGGGGCTTGTCTCGCTCCGCGCGTCCAGCGGCGCGTCCCAGGGAAGAACGCCTTCCTCGTCGTCGGCCGGTTTCTCGGTCTCCCAGACTTCCACGAGGGCAGGGGCCTTGGTTCGGATCGCCTCGTGAATCGTGCTGTTCTCGTCTGCGCTGACAAGGCCGCGGAAGGCTTCCGGACGCCCGAACACGGTATCGACGGCTTCCAGCACGCCGCGCGCCGAACGGAACGAGAGCTTCAGCTTCTCCGCGCGGAATTCCGATCCCGCGTTCTCGACGCGCCGCTTGAAGGCCTTCAGCATCTCGCCGAACTTTTTCGGCGCCGCACCCTGAAAGCTGAAGATCGATTGCTTCTCGTCGCCGACGACGAAGATCGTGCGATCCCGGTCCTCGCGCGCGCCGCGTCCCGCGAAGAACTCCTCCGTGAGTTTGTCGATCACGCTCCATTGCTCGGGGCTCGTATCTTGCGCCTCGTCGATCAATACGTGATCGATGCCGCCGTCGAGCTTGTAGAGCACCCACGCCGCGCCGGTGTCCGCCAGCATGTCGGCGGTCTTCTCGATCAGATCCGAATAGTCGAGTGCGCCGCGCGCCCGCTTCAACGCCTGAAAGCGTTGGATCGTTTCCGTGGCGAGCGTGAGCAGCGCGGCGGTGCGCTCCAGCGCTTCTGCCGTCCGATACCTGTCGATCAAGCCGGTCATCCTCTCGAACTCGCGATCGAGCCGCTCGGCGAGCACGGGATGACGCTTTGCGATCTCCTTTGTGAAGAAACGGGAACGGCTTCGCAATTTTCCGTCGCCCGTGAGAAAGACTTCCAGATACGCGAACAGGCGACCCTCGTCCGGGACATTCGCGGCGGCAACGAATCGATTGGCGAGATCCCGATCGGCGGTCGAGCCCTCGCGCAGCGACCGCGCTGCGGTCTCCCATTCGCTTCGCGGCAGATGCGGGCTCGCGAGGATTTCCTTCGCGATGCTTCCGGTGCTGATATCGGCGGAGAGACCCAGCGCCTCGGCCACCGCCGTCTCGCCGCCGATCTCTCCGAGGCGCAGCAGCTTCCGCCGCCCGCGCACGGATTCAGCGAGTGCCATGTTGAAGCTGTCGTCGGTCGCGGCGGCGACCGCGATCGAAAGCGCGCGGCCGAGCGGTCCAGCCGGATCGTTCGCCGCCTCGGTTAGCACCGCTTCGCGCGCACGCCGCAGAAGCTGCTCCTCCTGCACCTCGTCCACCACCTCGAACCCGGCCTGTACCCGTGCTTCCATCGGAAACTGGTGCAGCACGCGATCGCAGAACGCGTGAATCGTCTGCACCTTGAGTCCGCCCGGCGTCTCGAGCGCCTGCGCGAACAGCCGCCGCGCCGTCGCGCGCAGCGCCGGCGTGGGCGCGAGGGCCGATACTTCGCCGATCGCCTGATCGAGCGCGCCGTCGTCGAGCCGCACCCAATTCGATAACGTTTCCAAGATCTTGTTTGCCATGTTGGCAGCCGCGGCCTTGGTGAAGGTGAGGCAGAGGATGCGCGCCGGCGGATTGCCGGCGAGCAGGAGCCGGATTACGCGCCGCACGAGCACCGTGGTCTTGCCAGCGCCGGCGTTGGCCGAGACCCAGGCGGAGACCGTCGGATCGGAGACGCGCTCCTGCCGCTCGGCGGTGTCGGCGGGCACTTCCGCACGCGCACTCATTCAATGCCCTCTTCGTTCGCGGACCATTCCTTGATGCGCGCGAGATGGTCGTACTCCCCGAAGCGTCCCCGCCATTTCGGGCGCGGGATCGAGAGATAGGGCGCCGTCGCGGCCGCGAATTTGCGAATGAGCGCTTCCAACGATGCGCGGCTCGCCGCTGCAAGTCGATCGGGGGTGTTGATGCCGAGCTTTTTCGCGCGCTCGGCAGCGGCACCCCTCGCTTTGGTCACATCGAGCACACACCAGTCGCCCGGCGGCTGGCCGCCCGAAATGCGGATGACGGCGATCTCGGAAATCGACGTCCCCTTGGGAATATCCTCGAAGCCGCCGTCGCGTGCGATCGCCGCTTCGAGCGGAAGCTGCGGCGCGAGCCCGGACAGGATCTCCGACGGAGAGGGAGGCTGGCCGCTCTTGTAGTCGGCGATCGCCACCGATCCGTCTTTGCGCAGATCGATGCGGTCGGCGCGGGCCAAAAGGATGAACGGCCGTCCGCCCGCGTCGAAAGAAATTTTCCCGGTTGTCTCCGCAATGACGCGCGAGGTTTCCTTTCGGTGTTCGATCTCGTGGCCGATGAACCAGTGCGCCGCACGCACGAAACGCGGCCACCAGATCGCGCGCAGTTCCGGATAGTCGTCGATCGCGGCGAAAGCCTTGCGTCCGGCGGCGAGGAGATTCGCCAGGGCGTCCGTCGGAAGTTCTTGCGGCGCTGCGCGCGCAAACTCGGCGAACGCCTCGTGCAGGATGGTTCCGCGCTCCGCCGCGCCCGCGTCGGCGTCGATTTCTTCTAGCGGATGGAGCCGCAGGACGTGGCGGGCGTAGATTGAGTAGGGATCGCGAATGAGCGTCTCGATTTCCGTGACGCTGAGCCGCGCGGGCCGTGCCTCCGCCGGCGGCTTCGGCGCCGGCCGCTTCGCCGGCTCTACGGGCGCCGCACGCTCCAGCGCATGCGCGAGGTCGAGATATTGCCCGCCGCGCTCGCGCGCCGCTTTCCACGCCGCCTGTGGCGCGACGGCCGCGAGCCGCTGCAGGAAGCGGGAAGGCACCATCTCGACGCCGCTCTCCTTCCTCGCGCGCGAAACGATCACCTCGCGCGCACCGGTCGCCTGTACGAAGTCGTGCGCGGCGAGTCCGATGCGCCGCTCCGGCAGATCGAGCCCGAGCCGCTTCCGCATGGGCCGGTTGAGCCATGCATCCGAACGGCTCTCCGGGGGCCAAGTCCCCTCGTTGAGGCCGCCGAGGAGAACGCGGTCGGTTGCGAGCAGACGCGCTTCCAGCGGCCCGAGGATGCGGACTCGCGCGGCCGCGTCGAACTGCGGCCGCACCGGCGGCTCGGCCGCGAGCAATTGCGCGAATGCGTCGGCGTAGTCTCGGAGGGTGAGAGGCGCCGCCTGGGCCGCCGGGTCGGCAAAACGGTCGAACGCCTGCGCGAGTGCACGGAAGTCTGCGGGCTCCCGCCGCGCGAAATCGACGCCGAGGCGTTCGAGAGCGGCCCGGTGCACAGCGATCAGCGCGGCGAAAGGGACCCGCTCCGATCGCGGCAGTTCGAGCAGCGGCGCGAGCGCCGTTGCCGCGCGCGCGGAGAGGTCGGTGGCCGAATCCCAGTCCTGTTCGCTCAGTTTCACACGCGGGTCGCGGCGATGCAGGTCCTTGGCCGCTGCGAGGCGGCGCGCGTCGGCAATGGCGCGGGCGAGGCCCGCGGCCCCCGCCGTTGGACGTGGTCCCCGCAGCGCCGCGATCTCCAGTGCGTCCGCGGCGCGGCCGGGCAGGCCGAATTTTGCCAGCGGATGGCGCAGGAGCGCGATCAGCGGAACCGGCGCGAATCCGTCGGCGGCGACCGCAAGGGCGAGCCGCGCGAGCCGCCCCGCGGCGCTGTCACCGAGCGCGACGCCGCCCGAGTCGTCGACTTCGATCCGCCAGCGTCGCAACTCCGCCGCGACGCGCCGCGCAAGCGCGCGGTCGGGCGTCACGAGAGCCGCAGTCGCGCGCGGCGTGTTGAGCGTCTCGCGCAACGCGAGAGCAAGGGCGAGCGCCTCCTCGCGCGGGTCGGCTGCTTCGATCACGGCGAAGCTTTGGAGTGCGAGCGCTGCGCGCCGGTCAAAATCTTCGCCGCGCTCGCGCCAGCGCTCGGTGGTCGCAGCCGGACGGAATGCTTCCGAAAGGAGCGCCTCGCGCTCGTCCGGCGCGCCAAGCCTCGCTACATCGCCGCGCTCAATGCCGATCCGCGCGATCAGACGCTTCAAGCCGAACTGCGGATGACCCGGCGAAGGCTCGATCTGCCGCTCGCCGCCTTTCCCGCCCTCGATGAGCCGGAAGGACTCATCGTCGAGCGTCTGATCGAGCCCGGGCAGAACCACCGCTCCCCCGGGACATCGGGCGATCGTTGCGATCAACTCGGCGACTGCGGGGATCGTGCCGGTGGAGCCGGCGGCGACGACCGGCCCGCCGCCCGCCGCGAGCCGTTCGGCTTCGCGTTTGAGCAGCAGGTCACGCCACGCGACTGGATCGGCGAAGCCGCTGTCCGCGAGATATTTGTCCCAGGCCGGCCGAACGTACTTCAGGAAGACCAGCGAATCCTGCCAGTGCTTGTCGAGGTCCGCGGGGATGAAATCCGGCTTGTCGAGCACATCGAAGGGGAGCCCCGCGATCGTCATGTCGTCGAACAGCCGGGCGAGTTCGTCGGCAAGCTGCAGCGCGGCCGACTGCGAAGTCGCGATTGACGGCTCGCCCAGGCCTTCCTTCATGAGCGCGTAGTCGCGGACGAGCTTCGCCAGCGCGAGCCGCCGCGCCGCCGTGGAAAGCGGCGACGGCCGCTCGGGCAGTCCCGCCGTGTCCGCGAATGCAAGAGCGTCCTCGTCCACTTCCCCGAGCGGCAGGATGCGAGGAAGCAGCGCCGCCTCGCGGCCGAGGGCATCGAGGAGCGCCTCGCCGAGCGCCTGCGCCGCGCGCCGCGTCGGCAGGTACACGGTCGCCGCTGCGAGCGCGAGCGGATCGTGGCGCGGCGCAAAACCGGGGACGAGTTTTCCGTCGAGGAGCGCCTCGGCGAGCGTCGGCAGAAACGGCACGGATGCGGGAATCGTGAAAACGCGGTGGCGGCCGGTCATCGATCACACACCCGCGCGCTTGATGGATTTCTCCGCTTCCTTGATTGCTTCGGGCGTGCCCACATGCAGAAACGTGCCTTCGAGCTTCAGTCCCATGAGCCTGCCCGCCTTCTCCGCCCGGTCGAAGAGGTCGCTCAGCCCGAATGCGCCCCTCGGTGCGCCGTCGAAGAGCGAAGGCGAGAGGATCGAGACGCCCATATAGACATAAGGCGCGGTTCCGCGCTCGGGCCGCCGCTTCAGCGCACCGCCCGCTTCGAGTGCATAGTCGCCGCGCCCGTCATAGCCGCGCGCGTCACCGGTCGCCGCGAGGAGGAGTGCCGCGTCCATTCGCAGCCGGTCGAAGAAGCGCGCGAGCCGCACCAGATTGGAGGTCGCAGGCTCCACCCACAGGCTGTCGGAATTGGCGAGCAGGAACGGCGCATTGCCGAGGAGCGGCAGCGCCTTGGCGATGCCGCCGCCGGTGCCGAGCAATTGCTTGCGTTCGTCGGAAATCGAAATGCGCGGTCGCTTGCGCTGCTGCAAGTGTTCCTCGATCAGATCCGCGAGGTAGTGCACGTTGACGACGGCGTGTGCCACGCCCGCACCAGCCAGCCGGTCGAGCACGTGATCGATCAGCGCCCGCTTTTGCACCTCGGCGAGCGACTTCGGCTTCTTCTTCGAGTTTTCGCGCATGCGCGTGCCCATACCGGCGGCAAGCACCATGGCGCTGGCGGGCGTCGCGGGATCGCGCAGCGCGGTCACGGCTGTGACAGGCTTTCCGGTTGCGTCGCCTCGCCCGCATCGGGTTCCGACGCGGGCGCGGCGTCGTGCTCGGGCGCCGGTTGGCCTTCCGCCTCGACCAATTCCAGTTCCGCTTCGAGCGGAAGTTCCGCATGCGGTTCGGCATGCAGAGGGATTTCGGGCATGTCGGGCGGCGGCACGTTCGCGAGATACCAGGTCCTGAGTTCCGCAAGCGCGGGATGCTGGAACGCGCGCATCACGTAATTCCACACCCGTGGCAGATGCTGAAGGTATTGAGGCTTCCGGTCGCGCCGGTCGAGCCTCGCGAAAATTCCGAGGATCTTCGTGGCGCGCTGGGCTCCGAGCACGATGTAGCGGCTCGCAAACTGCGTCGGATCGAAATTGGGATCGCGCGCCTTGCGGCCGAGCGCGTAGCGCGACAGCAGTTTCAGCTCCATCGCGTCGGAAATATCGACGCGCGCGTCCATAAGGAGCGAGGCCACGTCATAGGCGGGTGGCCCCATCACCGCGTCCTGGAAATCGAGGAGACCCACGCGCGCGACGCCGGTGCGCTGCGGCAGCCACAAAAGATTCGGCGAGTGGAAGTCGCGCAACACCCAGGTCTTCGGCTCCGACAGGAGATCGGCGAGCGCATAGCGCCACAGCGTCAGGAACGTCTCGCGCGACGTGGAATCGCGCAGGTTCACGCCGCGGAGCGGAAAATACCAGTCGAACAAGAGCTCGACCTCGATCAGGAGCGCATCGATGTCGTAGGTCGGCAGATGATGCTCGACGCGCGGCGCGACCGGCAGCGCGCCCGGCAAATCGAAGCTGTGCAGCGCGACGAGCAGGTCGATCGCCGCCGCGTAACGCGTTTCAATCGGCGCGGGCGGATCGCCCGCGACGAAGCGCTCCGCGCCCAGGTCTTCCAACACAAGGAGCCCGTGCTCGTGATCGGCCGCGTAAATCTCCGGTGCGCTGAAGCCGCGCTCTCGCAAGCCGCGCGCCATCGCCGCGAACGGCCGCACATTGTCGGCGAGGTGCGCAACCGCGCTGTAAGTGCGCCCATGCGCGAGCGTGGGCTCCCGCGATTGCAGCGGCATCTTCATCAATATCGCGGTCGTGTCGTTGAAATAAAGCCGCTCGTAGGCGCGGGTCGAAGCGTCGCCCTCGAGATGCAGCCGCAACGCCGAGCCGAAGCCCGAGGCGTCGAGGAGCGACCGCGCCGCGCGCAATTGCGCGAGCCGCCCGGCCCAGCCCCCCGTGCCCGTTAGCCGGACGTGCCGGTGGGTCAAGCTGATTTCCGGCGCGACGCTGATTGCGATATCGAGTCGGTCCGCCTGGATCAGCGCCCCGGCTCGATCCGGCCACTCCACGAACACCGCGGCATTTTCCGCGGCGTCCTCCCAGCCGAGCTCGGAAAGCTCCGCCACCGTCGCCACCCGGTAGAGATCGGCGTGCACGACCGAAAAGAGCGGGAGCTCATAGGTCTGCAGCATCGTGAAGGTCGGACTCGGCACTTCCATCAGCGCGTCGCCAGCGAGGTAGCGCAGGACCGCGCGCACGAGCGTTGTCTTCCCGGCGCCGAGGTCGCCCGAGAGCGTGACGAGATCGCCGGGCCGGACCGTGGCCGCAAGATCCATGGCCAGATGCTCCGTCGCATTGACGTCCGGCAATTCGATATCCCAAGTCGTCAATTGGCTGTTTGCGTTCGGCATCGACGCGGCTACTCAGCGGCTTGCGACCCCGCGGCGGCGTGGATCGGGAAGGTGCAAATGGCGACCGTACCCTTTCCTGGCTCGGAGTCGATGGCAATGCTGCCTCCGTGCAGCGCGACGAGCGACCGCACGAGCGAGAGGCCAAGCCCAGCGCCACGATGCTGCGAGCCGAGCGTGTGGCTTTCGAACCGCCCGAAAACACGGTCCATCAACTCCGCCGGAATGCCGGGGCCCCGGTCGGAAATGCGGAACACGATCCGGTCCCGCGCGCGTTCGGCCGAAATCGAGACGGTCTCGCCGTAGGGCGAGAAGCCGATCGCATTGGAAAGAAGATTGAACAGCACCTGTCGCACGCGCTTTTCGTCGGCGATGAAGCTGCCGATGTTCGCGGGCAGGTCGATGTGGAGCAACACGCCCCGCTCGCGTAGCCGAGTGCGCACGCCCTCGGTCGCCGATTCCACCGCCGCGCGCACGTCAACCTTGTCGAGTTCGAGCTGCATTGCGCCGGCGTCGATCGTTGCGAGGTCCAATATGTCGTTGATGATTGCGAGGAGTGCGGCACTCGAGTCGGTGATGTGCCGGATATATTCGCGCTGCTTGTCGTTGAGCGGACCGATCAGCGGGTCATCAAGCAATTGCGCGAAGCCGATGATGGTCGTGAGCGGCGAGCGCAGCTCGTAGGAGACGTGGCTGACGAAGGTATTCTTGAGCGCGTCGGCTGCGACCAGCGCCTCGTTGCGCTCGATCAATGCCTTCTCGACGCGCGCGCTGTCGCTCACGTCGCGGAAGGTGACGAGCGTGCCGCCGTCCGGCAGCGGCACCGCCGTGCAATCGAGCACATGGCCGTCCGCGCGTTCGAGCCGGCGCTCGACCGGATTACGTTGTCCGAGCCCGGTGACGGCCAATTGCACGGCCTTCCAGGCTTCCGCGCTGCCGCCGAGATACGGCTTGCACCATTTGCCGACGGTTTCGATATGCGGTCGCTCGGCGAGCGATTGCGGCGACAGGCCCCACAACTCCACGAACGCGCGATTGAAGAGCTTGAGGCGCCCGTCGCTGCCGAAGACTGCGACGGCTTCGGCGAGCGCGTCCAGCGTCTCGCCTTGGGTGCGGTTGAGCGCGTTGAAGCGGCTCTCGAGTTCGATGCGCTCGCTGATGTCGTCGAAGAGATAAGTGACACCGCCCTCGGGGTTCGCCGTCGTGACGACGCGCAGCGTGCGCCCGCCCGGCAGATGCCAAAGATGCTCCTTCGGCTCGGGCGCACGATAAGCCTCGTGCAATTGCGCCTTCCAGGCGCGGTAGTCGGCCTGCTCGGGGAGCTGGCGACCGGCGCGCAACCGGTCGAGGATCGCCGAATCCGTCGGCCGCTCGTCGAGGAACGTCGCGTCGAGTTCGAACAGTTTGCGGTAGGCGTCGTTATGAAAGACGAGCCGTTCGTCCGGCCCGAAGATCGCGACCGCGGTCGCAAGCTGGTCGAGAGTGCGCCGGTGCGCGGAAATCGCGCGGGAAAGATCGGCGCGCAGCCGCTCAGCGTCGCTCACGTCGATGCCGATACCGGCCGCGCCGCGCTCGCTGCCCGCTTCGAACACGTCGAGCACGCGGCGCGTTCCCGCCACCACCGCCGGCATGCGCTTCGCAAAGGTGCGGCCTTCGGCGCGGAAGCGCGCGGCGTCCTCGCGCGCGACGGTGTCGAGAAGTTCGAGCCCGCGCGCGACCGCGTCGGCCGGATCGTTGGCATCAACCGCCGCGGCGTAGGCGCGATTGGCATAAGTGAGCCTGCCGTCCGCGTTCCGAATCCAGATGGACGCCGGCGCCTGTTCCAGGAGCTGACGCAACGCGGTCATTTCACGCTCGAGCTTCTGGTGGCGCTCGGCGAGCATGGCGTGTTCGAGCTTCGCCCCCGTTACGTCGCGGAGCCGCAAGACGGCCGCGCCGCCGATCGGCCGGCCTTCGGCCTCGACATGCCGCCCGGTCTTGGTGGCAAGCACGAGTGAGAAGCCTTCCCCGCGCCGCCGTAGCGCATCCACTGCGTGATCGATCGCATGCGCGCGCGCGGGATCGAGCCAGCTTCCGAACGCGAGCACGCGCCGCGCCGCGGGCGCGCCGGTCATCGGCGCGGCATCGCCGAGGATCACAGGCTCGGATTTTCCGTCGCGCCAGATGACGAGCACCTGCGGATCGGAGAGCAGCAGCGCCAGCGCCCGGTCCGCCTCGTCGCGCAATGCCGCGATCTCGTTTTGCGCGGCGGCGAGCCGCGCCGCATGGTTCATGCGCGTTCGCACGAGCACGATCGCCGCTGTCGCCGCGAAAACGAGGACGCCAGTGAGCAGCGCGAGCGTCATCACGTCCTGTTGGCGCAGGCCGGAAAGGTCGATGAGGATTTCCTCGAACATCGTCTGCGCGGAGCCGGACGCCGTCGAAAGCGCGAGCGACACGAGCGCGGCGGCGGCGCGGGAGGCGCATATTTGCACGCCTCGGCCCCGGCCGCCCCGTTTTCCCCGCTGCCGCATTTCGCCTTCCACGCGTGTGATTTCGCACCGCCGCGAATCGCAGGCAGAATCTAACCCCGCGGGGAGTCAAGGCAGAAGAGGAAACGGTGGTGGGTCAGCTTCGTTTTCGTCATGGCCGGGCCGCCACGCTCCTTAGTGCGGCGTGACCCGGCCATCCACACCTTCCTTTACTCACATAAAGACGTGGGTCACCGGGCCTCGCGCCGCCAAGGCCGCTCGTCGATCTAAACGAGCCGAAGTCGGAAGCATCCGACTTTGGTGGCTCGCGGGGTGGCGCGGCCCGGTGTTGACGAGGAATGTTGTGAGACTGACCAATTGCCGAGGAAACGGTCGAAAAAGAGTGAAACGGCCACCTTTCGTGACCGCGGCCGGGACGGCGTTAGGACTCTGATTGCCCTGATTTTTCCCAAGGCGCGGCGGGACTAATTAACCGGGGGCGCGAACCTGCTCACAGGCCCTCGAACAGAGCCGTCGATAGATAGCGCTCCGCGAAGGAGGGCACGACGACGACGATGTTCTTGTCGGCATATTCGGGGCGGCTCCCCACCTCGATCGCCGCGGCAATCGCTGCACCCGACGAAATGCCGACCGGAATTCCCTCGAGCCGGGCGACCTCGCGGGCGGTATCGAAGGCGGTCTGGTTGCCGACCGTGACCACCTCGTCCACGACCGACCGGTCCAGCACCTCGGGCACGAAGCCGGCACCGATGCCCTGGATCTTGTGCGGGCCGGGCTGACCGCCGGTGAGCACCGGGCTGTCCTCGGGCTCGACTGCGATGATCGTGAGCGAAGGCTTCCTCGGCTTCAGCAACTGGCCGACGCCGGTGATGGTGCCGCCGGTACCGACGCCGGCGACAAAGGCGTCGATCGCGCCACCCGTGTCGTTCCAGATTTCCTCGGCCGTGGTGCGGCGGTGGATTTCCGGATTGGCGAGGTTCTTGAATTGCTGCGGCATCAGCGCTTTCGGCAGATCGCGCACGAGTTCCTCGGCCTTGGCGACGGCCCCGCGCATGCCCTTGGCGGGATCGGTGAGCACGAGCTCGGCACCCAAGAGCGCCAGCATCTTGCGCCGCTCGATCGACATCGACTCCGGCATGACGAGGATCAGCCGGTAACCGCGCGCCGCTGCAACGAAAGCAAGCGCAATCCCGGTATTGCCCGAGGTGGGCTCGACCAGCACCGTGTCCTTGTCGAGCGCGCCCGCGGCTTCGGCCGCATCGATCATGGCGACGCCGATGCGGTCCTTCACCGAGCCGATCGGATTGAAGAATTCGAGCTTGGCAAGGATGTTGGCCTTAACGCCGCGCTGCTGCGGCAGCCGGTTCAGTCGCACGAGCGGCGTGTCGCCGATCGTGTCGGTGATGGAATCGAAAATACGCCCGCGCCCCGGCTCGTGCACGGGGGCGGCGGCCGGCTTCGGCTTGCGCAGCGGCTCACTCATCGGAAGCTCCTCAAACTGCTCATATATGCGTGCTTTCGGTTCGAGTTAGCATATTCACCGAAATCAGTCGACTTTTCCAGAAAACACGGAATCTAGATGTTGAAATCGGGGCCGTGCGCTGGTTCGGTGAGTCCCGAACGCTCGGCGGTCTGGCAAAGCCGGTCGATCGTGACCGCAGCGAGCGCCGTCTCGAAGCTCGCCTCGGCCTCGGCCACGGCCGGCGCGACCACCTTGCCGACGAGCGGCGGCGCCGATTGCGGGCCCTCCTGGTTCGTCGCTTCGGCTATGCGCACGATCTCGGCCACGGAAATGCGCCGCCGCTCGCGCGCGAGCTCGTAGCCGCCGCGCGGACCGCGCACGCCTTTGAGGATTCCGGCATGCACAAGTGCTTGCAGCACCGGCTCGAGATGCCGCGGCGGCAGGCCGTGGCGTTCGGCGAGCGCCTTCGCCGCCACCGGCTGGCCGCGTGCGTGCAGCGCCACGTCGACGACGGCGGCGATCGCGAGCAGGCTTTTTTCCGAAAGGCGCGCCATCTCCTGTTACCTCGCCGCCCGCTTGGAAACGCCGGTCGAGCCGAAACCGCCTTCGCCGCGCGCGGTCGCATCGAGCGACTGAACTTTCTCCATCGTCGCGCGCATGACCGGCGCGAACACGAGCTGCGCGATCCGCATGCCGCGCGTGACGGTGAAAGCCTCGGCTCCAAGATTGACGAGGATCACCTTCACCTCGCCGCGATAGTCGGCGTCGATCGTGCCCGGTGCGTTCAGCACGGTCACCGCATTCTTGAGCGCAAGGCCCGAGCGCGGCCGCACCTGGCCTTCGAAACCCGCCGGAATCGCGAGCTGCAGCCCCGTCGAAATCGCCGCGCGCTCGCCGGGCGCAAGCACGATCGGCGCGTCCTCGGGCACGGCGGCGGAAAGATCCATGCCCGCCGCGTCCGCGCTCGCGTAATCGGGGGCGGGGAGACCCACGGCGTGCGGAAGCTGCACGAAGGCGACGGCGGGCGGTTTCACTTTTGCACTCCGCCGAGCTGGTCCGCGATCCTGCGCACGAGGCTGTCGGCGACCGACTGCTTCGACTGCGGCGGCCAAGATTCGACGCCATTCTCGGTCACGAGATGCACTGTGTTCTGCGCGCCGCCGAACACGCCGGTTTCCGGCGACACGTCGTTCGCCACGATCCAGTCGCAGCCTTTGGATTTCAGCTTCGCGCGCGCGTGCTCGAGGAGCTTCTCGGTCTCGGCAGCGAAGCCCACGACGAGCTGAGGACGCCGCTTGTGGCGCGCGATCGTCGCGAGCACGTCGGGATTTTCCACGAGCTCGATTTTCGCGGGTTTGCCATCGACCTTTTTCAATTTTTCCGGCGCGGGATCCGCCGCGCGCCAATCGGAGACGGCGGCGGCAAAGATCGCGACATCGACCGGCAGCGCCTTCTCGGCGGCCGCGAGCATTTCCGCGGCGGTCTGCACGTGCACGGTCTTCACGCCGGAAGGATCGGGCAAATCCACCGGACCGGATACGAGCACGACTTCGGCGCCCGCGCTCGCCGCGGCGCGCGCGACCGCGTGCCCCTGCTTGCCCGACGAGCGGTTGGAGAGAAAGCGCACCGGATCGATCGGCTCCTCGGTCGGGCCGGACGTCACGAGCACGCGCTTGCCCTTGAGCGAATTGCTGTCCGGGATCGAGACGAACAACCCCTCGATCGCCGAAATGATCTGTTCGGGCTCCGCCATGCGGCCGATGCCCGCCTCGCCGCGTTCGGCCATCTCGCCTTCGTTCGGCCCGACGGTCGCGACGCCATCGGCCAAGAGCTGCACGAGATTGCGCTGCGTCGCCGGGTGCGACCACATGTGCGGGTTCATGGCCGGCGCGATCAGGACGCGCTTGTCGGTGGCGAGCAGCGCGGTGGAGGCAAGATCGTCCGCGTGGCCGCCCACCATCTTCGCCATGAGGTCGGCGGTGGCCGGCGCGACCACAACGAGATCGGTGTCGCGCGCGAGCCGGATGTGGCCGACGTCGAACTCGGTCGAGGCGTCGAACAGATCGGTGTACGCGCGCTCGCCCGCGACCGCGCCGACCGCGAGCGGCGTGATGAATTCCTGCGCCGCGCGCGTCATCACGACGCGCAGCTTCGCACCGCGCTCTTTCAGGCGACGGATGAGATCGAGGCTCTTGTAGGCGGCGATGCCGCCGCCGATCACGAGCAGGATGCGCTTGGCCGCGAGCGCCATGTTCGGGAGTCCCAGCCGGCCGTAGATTAAGTGCCGGCTAATTATCAGGACTTCACTGTACAATTATTGTGAGCCGACGCCAATGCGTGAATTGCAGGCTGGTTACCGGTCTGTTCAGCGCAGGAGCCAGAACGCGAACAGAGCCACGAGTGCCCAGAGCGCGAGGCCCGTCCAGCGCCAGCGTTTGCCCTCGGCGCGGCCGATGGCGTCCACGGTTTCCGGCGAAAGCACGAGCCCGTCGCGGGTCTGCTCGTCGAGCCGCTCGATCGAGCCGGCGGCGCGGGCAAGAATCCCGGGCGCGTTGCCGAGCAGTCTGCCGAGCCCGCCGAGTTCCTGCGCCGCGTCCTCGATCCGGCCAATGGGGCCGAGGTGCCGCTCAATCCATTGCCGCACCACGGGCTCCGCTGTCGCCCACATGTCGAGCCTGGGATCGAGCGAGCGCGCGACGCCTTCGACCACGACCATCGTCTTTTGCAGTAGCAAGAGTTCCGGCCGCGTGCGCATGTCGAAGAGCGCCGTCACCTCGAACAGCAGCGTGAGGAGCTTCGCCATCGAGATTTCATCCGCCGGCCGGTCATGGATCGGCTCGCCGATCGCGCGGATCGCCTGCGCAAAATCCTCGACCGAGTGATGTGCCGGCACGTAGCCCGCGTCGAAGTGCACTTCGGCCGTGCGGTACCAGTTCTTGGTGATGAAGCCGTAGAGGATCTCCGCGAGGAAGCGCCGCTCCTTCAGGCCGAGCCGCCCCATGATCCCGCAATCGACCGCGACCAACCGGTCGTCGGTATCGACGAAGAGGTTTCCCGGATGCAAATCGGCGTGAAAAAATCCGTCGCCGATCGCTTGGCGCAGGAACGATTGGACCAACACGCGCCCAAGCCGCACGAGATCGTGGCCTGCGGCCCTGAGCTTCGCGTGATCGTTCAGCGGAATGCCGTCGACCCATTCGGTTGTGAGCACACGCCGCGCCGTGCGCTCCCAGTCGACCTTGGGTACGCGGAAATCGGGAGCGCCTTTCGCATTCTCCGCGAGTTCCGAGAAGGCCGCGGCTTCCAGCCGCAGGTCGAGCTCGATCGCGACCGAGCGCGCGAGCGTCTCCACGGTCGCAATGAGACGCAGCCGCCGCGCCTCCGCCGAATGCCGTTCGGCAAGGCGCGCGACGTAGAAGAAGGAGTCGAGGTCGCGCTGGAAGCGCCGGTCGATGCCAGGCCGCAGCACTTTCACCGCGACATCGCGCGTGCCTTCGGCGGCGGGGATTTGCGCGCGATGCACCTGCGCGATCGAGGCCGCCGCCACCGCCGGCCCGAACGACACGAACAGCTCCGTGACCGGCTTGCCGAGCGCTTCGGCCACGGCCGCTTCCGCCTCCGCCTGCGGAAACGGCGCCATCTTGTCCTGCAGTGCCTCGAGGTCCTTGGCGATCGCCTTGCCCACCACGTCGGGGCGCGTCGCGAGGAACTGGCCGAGCTTCACATAGGGCGGCCCGAGCCGCGTCAGTGCGGCGGCGAGCCGCGCAGAACCAAGCCCCGCGTTGCGCCGCTCGGCGAGGCGCGCGAGTCGCAAGCCGAGCCGCGGGCCGGGCGGAAATGCTGCCGGGTCGACGAGCGCAAAGACGCCCTCGCGCGCGAGCACGAACCCCGCGCGCCCGAGCCGCATGAAATGAGTGATGGCCGCGAGCACCGCTGCCTCAGAGCCGCCAGCCGGAATGGAGCGCGACGATCCCGCCGGTGAGCGGCGTCGCCTCGACGCGCGCGAAGCCCGCCTTGCGCATCATGCTGGCGAAGGTCTCGCGGTCCGGGAAGCGGCGAATCGATTCCACGAGATATTGATAGGAGTCGGCGTCGCCGGTTACGAACCGACCGAGCTCGGGGATCACGCGGAACGAATAAGCTTCGTAGAGCTCTTCCAGCGCGGGAACGTCGACTTGCGAAAACTCGAGACACAGGAAGCGCCCGCCGAGCTTCAGCACCCGATGCATCTCCGCGAGCCCGGTTTCGATCAGCGGCACGTTGCGGATGCCGAAGGCGATCGTGACTGCATCAAAGTGCTTGTCGGGGAAGGGCAGCGCCTCGGCATTGGCCTCCATGAACTCGATGCGCTCGCCGACGCGTGCGTCCTCCGCGCGCTCGCGCCCGACCGCGAGCATGTCGGCATTCACGTCGGCGACCGTGGCCCGCGCACCGCTGCCGCCGGCAGCAAGCGCCCGCAGCGCGATGTCGCCCGTGCCGCCGGCGATGTCGAGAAGATGCCATATGCGGCCGCTTTTCGGCGGGCGGAGCTTCGAGACGAGCGCGTCCTTCCACGCCCGGTGCAGCCCGCCCGACATGAGATCGTTCATCAGGTCGTAACGACGGGCGACGGAGTGAAATACCTCGTCGACGAGCCGCTGCTTGTCATCGAGCGGCACGACACGGAAGCCGAAATGCGTCTCTGCGCGATCGGTCGGCATGAATTCCTCAGGAGCGCGCGGACCATAGCGCGCCGCCCTTTCCGGCGCTATGAGCAGCCGTTGTCTGCTCCGGAGAGGGTGAATGCCCGAGTTGCCCGAAGTCGAAACCGTGCGCCGGGGCCTGGCGCCTGTGATGGAACGCGCCCGCTTCGTAAAGGTGGAGGCGCGCCGTCCGGACCTGCGCTGGCCCTTGCCCAAGGACTTCGCCGCGCGTCTGCACGGGCAGACCGTGAGCGGCCTCGGTCGGCGCGCGAAATATCTGCTCGTGGATCTTTCCTCCGGCGACGTGCTCCTGATGCACCTCGGCATGTCCGGCTCGTTCCGCGTGCAAATGAACGGCGCCGAGCGCACGCCCGGCGAATATCACCGTGAGCGCTCGAAAGCGCTCGCCCATGACCATGTGGTGTTTCACATGTCGTCTGGCGCCACCGTCACCTTCAACGATCCGCGCCGCTTCGGCTTCATGAAGCTCGTCCCGCGCGCGCATCTCGCCGAGGAGCCGCTGATGCGCGCGATCGGTCCCGAGCCGCTCGGCAACGAGTTCGATCCGGCCATGCTCGCCCGCGCCTGCGAGGGCAAGAAGACGAGTCTGAAGGCCGCGCTCAGCGATCAGCGCGTTGTCGCCGGTCTCGGCAACATCTACGTGTGCGAGGCGCTACACCGCGCGCGCCTGTCGCCCAAGCGCCGCGCGTCGACGATCGCGTCACGAGGCGGCGCGCCGAACGAGCGCGCGCGGGCGCTCGTCGATGGCATCAAAGCCGTCTTGCAGGACGCGATCGAGGCAGGCGGCTCCTCCTTGCGCGACCATCGCCGCACCGACGGCGAGCTCGGCCTGTTCCAGCACAATTTCCGCGCCTACGATCGCGAAGGGGCCAAGTGCCCGCGCCGTGATGGCGGGGTGATCCGCCGCATCGTGCAGGGCGCGCGCTCCACGTTCTATTGTCCGGTGTGTCAGCGATGAAATTTGCGCCGCGCGCGCAACAGGAACAGGAGGATCGTCCGATGGCCTATGAAAGCATCCTGGTCGAGAAGCGCGGACGGGTGGGCAAGATCACGCTGAATCGGCCCAAGGTGTTGAATGCGCTCAACGCGGCGCTCATGGGCGAGTTGAGCCGCGCGCTCGACGTCTTCGGGTCCGACCGCGAGATCGGCTGCCTCATCATCACCGGATCCGAGAAGGCATTCGCCGCCGGCGCCGACATCAAGGAGATGCAGTCGCTCTCCTATCCCGACACCTATCTCGACGATTTTGTCGCGCCCTACGAGCGGCTCGCCCGCTTCCGCAAGCCGGTGGTGGCCGCGGTTGCGGGCTTCGCGCTCGGCGGCGGCTGCGAACTCGCCATGATGTGCGACATCATCATTGCGGCCGACAACGCTCAGTTCGGCCAGCCCGAAATCAAGCTCGGCGTGATCCCCGGCATCGGCGGCACCCAGCGTCTCATCCGTGAGGTCGGCAAGGCCAAGGCCATGGACCTGATCCTCACCGGCCGCACCATGGACGCACACGAAGCCGAGCGCTCCGGTCTCGTCGCGCGCATCGTGCCACTCCTCGAGCTGAACGCGGAGGCGCATAAGGTCGCCGACGCGATCGCCAATACGCCGCTCCCGATCGCCATGATGGCGAAGGAGGCGATCAACCGCGCCTACGAGACGCCGCTGTCGGAGGGCATCCGCTTCGAGCGCCGCCTGTTCCACTCTATGTTCGCGACCTCGGACCAGAAGGAAGGCATGAGCGCGTTCATCGAGAAGCGGAATCCCGAATTCAAGCACCGCTAGAGCATGACCCCGAGAAGCGGAATTCTCGGAAAAGATCATGCCCAGTCAAGGTGGGCTTTTTGCTCCGTTGACGGGCTATAGGCGCCCGAGTATGGTCCGCGCCGATCGCACCGGCCGTGCGCTTGGCGCGAAATTTTTCATCAGGCAATCGGTTGCGGACGCGGATTGTCGCCGCCGTCGCCGATCGGGTTGGACAGAATGGCGAATACCAGTTCGGCAAAGAAAGCGACCCGCAAGATTGCGCGCCGCACGGAAGTGAACAAGGAGCGGCGCACCCGCATGCGGACCTATCTGCGCTTGGTGGAGGAGGCGATCGCCTCCGGCGACGCCAAGAAGGCGGGCGAAGCGCTTGCTGCTGCCGAACCGATGATCATGCGCGCGGCTCAGAATGGTGTGATCCACCGCAACACCGCCTCGCGCAAAGTTGCCCGGCTCGCCAAACGCGTACGCAAGCTCGCCGGCTGAAATTTTTTCCCTGTTCCGCGCCGGATTTTCATTTCGGCGCGCCAAGAATCCGGTTTCGCGACCGGATTTTTTCGTTGGCACGCCGGAACCCGTTCGCGACGTCGAGCTGGCACCCGTCTGCGACGGCCGAAGTCGGATGACGAGCGCTCGCTCGCGCGATGAAAAATCCCGGGCGAAGGCTACGCGGCGTCAGTGCACAAAAAATTTCGAACGCCTGCATGAGCTTGCGGCCAAAGCGACGTCATGGACTTCAAATTCGTCGGAAAGCACTCGGCCCGGAAGACGAATTCGAAAGACCGTTGCCGTCATGCCGCTGTCACTCGGCCGAGCGGGCGTGGCGGTGAATCTCCAAGTCGAGTCATGCATTTGCGGACATGGGGAGCTGACCCCCGCCGCACCCGGAGCTCGATTACCGCAGTGGCCGTGCGGTTTCTCGCCGGAATGACGTTGACCGAGTGCGCTTCCAGTGTATCGTTTTCCTCGCGTCCGGGACGTTCCTCGGACATTCATCAGCTTAGTTGCGTTCTGAACTCGTCGTCGATGAGCTGGGATGGTTCGTGACGAAGACTCAGATGATCGGCGTTTGAACGCGTACGGCAATGGTGGACGGGGAATTCGCGTTCGTCTCGGACGGCCGACCCTGAGGGGCACTCAGCGGACGATCGGGGCGCGACTACAACAATCGACGGGACAAATATGGACGCCGCCTGGCATGCCGGGTGGCGAGCGGGGCGGTCATGGGTTTGAGTGGACGGGAGAGGTCCGGTGGCTTCGCGTCGAAGCCGTACAAAAACGATCAGCTGGCGGAGGCAACCACGCGCACGGCTGAAGCGATGACGGATCACGAGGACGACTCCGACAGTCGAAGACCGGGATTGCGACCGAGGCCGTCAGGGCGATAGCCCCGTCGGCCGCGCTGAACTCTTTCACCCTTCAGTTTGAGTCGAGATCACGGCGCGGTGTGCGTTTGGGGGGTTCTAGTCTGGCCCCGCCGGAGCACCGCATTCGGAGTCTTCAATGGGAATTCCTAAGCAGGAACTGAAACGGGACCTGCCCGACGAGTCCTCGCGCTGGGACCGCGTTTGCCGGCGCTTGCGGGCGGAAGTCGGCGAAGACGTCTATTCCAGTTGGTTTACGAGCATCGCGTTGGAGGCGGGCGCGAGCGAAAGCATCCGCCTGTCGGTGCCCACCCGCTTCCTGCGGAACTGGATTCAGTCGCACTATGGCGAGCGCCTGCTCGGGCTCTGCCGGGAGGAATTCCGCGAGGTGCGGCGGATCGACCTTGTGGTGCGCACGGGGCTCGCGCGCCACGCGATGGCCTCACCGCGTATCGCCCGTCCCGAGGGCGGCACGCCGGTGGTCGACCGGCCCGTGGGGCCGAGCGGGCGCACCGCGGCGAGCGTCAATCCGATGCTGCACGCACGCGCGCACGGCTCTGGCGGTTCGCCGCTCGATCCGCGCTTTACTTTCGCGAGCTTCCTCGTCGGCCGCTCCAACGCGCTCGCTCACGCGGCGGCGCGCCAGGTAGCCGAGATGGAGCCGGGCTCGAGCGCGCGTTTCAATCCGCTCTATATCCACGCCGCGGTCGGACTCGGGAAAACGCACCTTCTCCAGGCTATCGTCTGGGCCGGCGAGCAGAGCGGCCGCCGCATGATCTATCTGACGGCCGAGAAATTCATGTACGGCTTCGTGGCCGCCCTGAAGAGCCAGTCGGCAATCGCCTTCAAGGAAGCGCTGCGCGGGATCGAGGCTCTCGTCATCGACGATTTGCAGTTTCTGCAGGGACCCAAGGTTCAGCTCGAATTCTGTCACACCTTGAATGCGCTCGTGGATGCGGGCCGCCAGGTCGTAATCGCCGCGGACCGCACGCCTTCCGATCTGGAAAGCTTGGAGGAGCGGGTGCGCTCGCGGCTCGCCGCCGGGCTCGTGGTCGAGGTCGTGCCGCTCGAATCCGAACTCCGCCTGCGTATCCTGGAGTCGCGTGTCGCCGCGCTCAAGGCGCAGCATCCGGGCTTCGACGTGCCGGACGCCGTCGTACAGCACGTCGCCCAGCAGATCACCCAGAACGGCCGCGATCTCGACGGAGCCGTGAACCGCCTGCTCGCCCACAATCAGCTGAGCGGCCGGCCGGTGACCGTGGAAATGGCGGACGAGGTGATCCGCGATCTGATCCGCCCCACCGATCCGCGCCGTATCCGGGTCGAGGACATTTTGCGTATCGTCGCCAAGCACTACGGCGTCTCGCGCGCGGATTTGCTCTCGTCTCGCCGTACCGCAAATGTCGTCCGCCCGCGCCAGATCGCGATGTACCTCGCAAAAACGCTGACGCTGCGGTCGCTTCCTGAAATCGGGCGTCGTTTTGGAGGGCGCGACCACACCACCGTTCTCCACGCCGTGCGCAAGATCGAGGGGCTGGTGCAGGGCGACAAGGGGCTCGCCGAGGAGATCGAGGCGCTGAAGCGTCTCCTCCAGGAGTGAGCCCGGGAGGCCCGGCGGCCTTGCGGAATCCGGGCCGAGACGCCAATGTCTTCGGCCCGGCGCCCGCCGGCCGCTTGCCTCGCGGGTCGATGGCGCCCTAATCCGGATCACGCGGTCATGAAGGTCACTCTCGAGCGAGCCGAACTCGTCAAGGCGCTCGCCCACGTGCATCGGGTCGTCGAGCGCCGCAACACGATTCCGATTCTCGCGAACGTCCTCTTGCGCGCCGGCAAGAACGGCATCGAGTTGAAGGCGACCGACCTTGACCTCGAAATCGTTGAGAGCGTGCCCGCCGAGGTAAAGCAGCCGAGCGCCACGACGGTGCCGGCGCATATGTTCTACGACATTGTCCGTAAGCTCCCCGAAGGCTCCCAGGTCGAGCTGCAGTCGGGCACGGACCGGACCTCGCTGCAGGTGCGCGCGGGCCGTTCGCGCTTCACGCTCCAGACTTTGCCCGAGACGGATTTTCCGGATCTCGCCGCCGGCGACCTGCCGCACCGCTTCAAGCTCGCCGCCACCGACCTCAAGCGCCTCGTCGACAAGACCCAGTTCGCGATCTCGACCGAGGAGACGCGCTATTACCTGAACGGCATTTATCTCCACGTGGTCGAGGACAAATCGCCGAAGCTGCGGGCCGTCGCGACCGATGGCCATCGCCTGGCCCAGGTCGACCTGCCCGCGCCCAAGAGCGCGTCCGGCATGCCGGGGATCATTGTGCCGAGAAAGACCGTCGCCGAAGTCCAGCGCCTCCTCGAGGACGCAGGCGAAGAAGTCGAGATCGAGCTCTCGCCCGCCAAGATCCGCTTTTCGCTCGGCCCGGTGGTGCTGACTTCGAAACTGATCGACGGCACCTTCCCGGACTATGGCCGCGTGATCCCGGTCGGCAATGACAAGATTCTCGTGGTCGACAAGACGGAATTCGCCGCCGCCGTCGATCGCGTTTCGACCGTCTCAAGCGAGCGCGGGCGCGCGGTGAAACTCTCGCTCGCGAACGGCAAGCTCACGCTTTCGGTGACCAACCCGGATTCCGGCAGCGCCACCGAGGAGCTCGAAGTCGAGTACGGCGCCGATGCCCTCGATATCGGCTTCAACAGCCGCTATCTCCTCGACATCACCGGCCAGATCGAGGGCGAAAAGGCGCGGTTGAAGCTTGCCGATCCGGGCTCGCCGACGCTCCTCGAAGACGGCGAGCAGGCCGGCGCGCTCTATGTGCTCATGCCGATGCGAGTGTGACACCGACCGTTCCTTCGCAAGCAGCCGAGCCGCGCAAATCAGTCGGACCGCGCGCCCGCGTCCGTCGCCTGCGACTGTCGAACTTCCGTTCCTACCGGCGCGCGGAACTTGCGGCCGGGGACGGGCCGATCGTGCTCACCGGTCCGAACGGCGCCGGCAAGACCAATCTCCTTGAAGCGATCTCGTTCCTGTCACCCGGCCGCGGGCTCCGCCGCGCGACGCTCGAAGACGTGGCAAACACCGAAGGCGACGGCTCCTGGGCGGTCGCGGCCGAGGTCGCTGGTGCGCTTGGTGCCGTTCAACTAGGCACCGGGATCGATCCGCCGGCGGAAGGTGTCGTGCCAATTCGCCGTCATCGGATTGACCGCGAGCCGGCGCCGGCCATCGCCGCCTTCGCGGATCACCTGCGCGTCGTCTGGCTGGCGCCTGAGATGGACGGGCTCTTTCTCGGTCCCGCGTCGGAGCGCCGCCGTTTTCTCGACCGCCTCGTGCTCGCGATCGACGCCGCTCATGGCACTCGCGTGAACGCGCTCGAACGTGCGCTACGCTCGCGCAACCGGCTCCTGGAAGAACCCGCCCCCGATCCGCGCTGGCTTGATGCGATCGAGCACGAAGTCGCCGAGCTGGGAATTGCCGTTGCGGCAGCCCGCACCGAGACCCTGCGCCGGCTGATGAGCGAGATCGAATCCTCGCACGATCCGGCCTCGCCGTTTCCCGCAGCAATGCTTTCGCTCGAGGGTTGGCTGGAAACCGAGCTCGCGAGCAGGGCCGCGATCGAAATCGAAGATCGCTACCGCGCGAGCCTCCGCGAAGCGCGGACGCGCGACCGCACCGCCGGCCGCACGCTCGAAGGTCCGCATTTGTCGGATCTCGCTGTCGTCCACGCCGGAAAAGGCATCGCAGCCGCGCGCGCGTCGACCGGCGAGCGCAAGGCGCTGCTCGTCGGCGTCGTGCTTTCTCACGCGCGCCTGGTCGCGGCCATGCACGGTGCGGCACCCGTGGTGCTCCTCGACGATGTCGCGGCCTTTCTCGACGAGGAACGGCGCAGCGCGCTGTTCGAGGCGCTCATGCGGCTCGGCGCCCAGGTCTGGATGACCGGCGTCGATGACAGCGCGTTCGCCGCGCTCGGCGATTGCGGCGAGCGCTTCCGCGTGCGCCCGGGATGGGTCGAATCCGTCCCTTGACGGAGGGGGATCGCCGGCGCACATGAAGTGCTACCGAAGCCTTTTTTCGGCCCTTTCCGCAGCACTGGAATTCCGGCCTTCTGAGCCTCGAAACGGCTTCGTTTCGCGTCCGTGACGAGACTTTCGATATATGGCATGAGCTCCGCTTAAAAGAGCGGTCTTTGCCACCAAAACACCGTGCGGATGGGCTAGAAAAGAGCCTAGTTTCCCAGTTCGATTCGAGGCCCGTTCCGATGGCGAAACCCGTTCGCAAACCCGCTCCCGCTCCGAGCAAATCGGGCGACGATTATGGCGCCGAATCCATTCAGGTGTTGAAGGGGCTCGACGCCGTGCGCAAGCGGCCGGGCATGTATATCGGCGACACCGACGACGGCTCGGGCCTGCACCACATGGTCTACGAGGTCGTCGACAACGCAATCGACGAGGCGCTCGCCGGCTACGCCACTGACATCGGGGTTGCGCTCAACGCTGACGGGTCCGTGACGGTGATCGACAATGGCCGCGGCATCCCCACCGACATTCATAAGGAAGAAGGCGTCTCCGCCGCGGAAGTGATCATGACGCGGCTCCACGCCGGCGGGAAATTCAACCAGAGCGCCTACAAGGTTTCCGGCGGCCTGCATGGCGTCGGCGTGTCGGTGGTGAACGCGCTCTCGAGCACGCTTGATCTCACCATCTGGCGCGACGGCAAAGAATTCTTCATGCGCTTTCTCGACGGCGAGCCGGAAAAGCCGTTGAAGGCAGTAGGCGAGGCGAAGGAGCAACGCGGCACGAAGGTCACGTTCACGCCGAGCAAGGACGTCTTCTCCAAAACCGAGTTCGACTTCGCGACGCTCGAGCACCGTTTGCGCGAACTCGCCTTCCTCAATTCCGGCGTCACCGTCGTGCTCGCCGACCTGCGCGGGCCCGAAGCGCATTACGAGCAGATGCGCTATGACGGCGGCGTCGAGGAATTCGTCCGCTATCTCGACCGCAACAAGCAGTCGCTCATTCCCACGCCGGTCATGATCCGCGGCGAGCGCGACAAGATAATCGTGGAAGCGGCGCTCTCGTGGAACAATTCCTACCACGAGACCGTGCTCTGCTTTACGAACAACATCCCGCAGCGCGATCGCGGTACGCACTTCACCGGCTTTGCCGCGGCGCTCACGCGCGAAATCATCCGCTACGCGGAAAGCTCCGGCCTCGCCAAGAAGGAGAAGGTCGATCTCTCCGGCGAGGATTGCCGCGAAGGCCTCACTGGGGTGCTGTCGGTAAAAATGCCCGACCCCAAATTCTCCAGCCAGACCAAGGACAAGCTCGTCTCCTCCGAGGTGCGGCCGGTGGTGGAAACCGTGCTCAGCAACGCGCTCTCCGAATGGCTGGAAAAGCACCCGCAGGAAGCTCGCGCGCTTGTCTCGAAGGTGGTGGAGGCCGCTGCCGCGCGCGAGGCCGCGCGCAAGGCGCGCGAACTCACCCGGCGCAAGGGCGCGCTCGATGTTTCTTCGCTCCCCGGCAAGCTCGCCGACTGCCAGGAGCGTGATCCGGCGAAATCCGAGATCTTCATCGTCGAGGGCGACAGCGCCGGCGGCTCCGCCAAGCAGGCGCGCAATCGCGCGTTTCAGGCGGTGCTGCCGCTGCGTGGAAAAATTCTGAACGTCGAGCGCGTGCGCATCGACAAGATGCTCACCTCGCAGGAAATCGGTACGCTGATCACGGCGCTCGGCGCCGGCATCAGCGACGAGTTCGACATCGCGAAGCTGCGCTATCACAAGATCATCATCATGACCGACGCGGATGTCGACGGATCGCACATCCGCACGCTCCTGCTCACGTTCTTCTTTCGGCAGATGCCGGCGCTGATCGAACAAGGCAATATCTACATTGCCCAGCCGCCGCTCTATAAAGTGACGCGCGGAAAATCCGAGCAGTATTTGAAGGACGAGCGTGCGCTCGACGAATACCTGATCGGAGCCGGGCTCGAGGATACCGTCCTCAAGCTCGCGAGCGGCCAGGAGCGCGCCGGCAACGACCTCGCCGCGATCCTGGAAGAAGCCCGCGCCGTGCGCGCGATTCTTCGGGGCACGCATCCGCGCTACGACCGCACCGCCGTCGAGCAGATCGCGATCGCGGGCGCGCTCTCTCCGGAAATCCTCTCCGACCCGGAAAAGGCGAAGCAGGCTGCTTCCTACGTAGCGCGTCGCCTCGATGCGCTCTCCGAGGAAACCGAGCGCGGCTGGGACGGCACTTGCGACGCTGACGGCTTCCGCTTCACCCGCACCGTGCGCGGCGTGAAGGAAGTCGCCGCGATCGATCAGGCTTTCCTGAATTCCGCCGACGCGAGGAAGCTCGATGCGCTCGCCCCGCGCCTGCAGGAAATCTACGCCCGGCCGGCGAAACTTGTGCGCGAGCGCGAGGAGACCGCCGTGTTCGGCCCGGTCGGCCTGTTCGAGGCCGTCACCGCGATCGGGCGCAAGGGCATCACCATGCAGCGCTACAAAGGCCTCGGTGAGATGAACCCGGAGCAACTCTGGGAGACGACGCTCGACGTCACTGCGCGCTCGCTCCTCCAGGTGCGCGTAAAAGAGGTGGACGAGGCGGCCGAGCTCTTCGGCAAGCTCATGGGCGACGAGGTCGAACCGCGCCGCGAATTCATCCAGCAGAACGCGCTGAGCGCGAGCGTCGACGTTTGAGCGGCTTCCTCGCCAAAATCCGCCTTATCTAGCGACAATGACAAAGGCCCCTTCATCAGCGGGGCCTCTTCACTGATGGCTGCATACGCGCCGTCACCACCGGTCCAAACAATGCTAGGCTCGGCGGCGAAACGCGCGCCTAGCACCGCTTCCACAAGGAAATTCCCGCCATGCCGCTCTCGATGTACGGCGCCAGTGTGCCCGCGTTCGTCCGGACGCTGACCGCCTTGTCGAACGTCCTCGACAAAGCCGCCGCCCATTGCGCGGCGAAGAAGATCGATCCCTCCGTTCTCCTGACCGCGCGGCTCTATCCCGACATGTTCCCGTTAGCGCGGCAGGTGCAGGTCACCAGCGACTTTGCCAAGAACACGGTCGCGCGGCTCTCTGGCGTCGAGCAGCCGAAATTCCCCGACGAGGAAAAGACGTTCGACGAGCTGCGGGCGCGCATCGCCAAGACCCTCGACATCGTCAGGAGCATGAAGCCGCAGCAGATCGACGGCAGCGAAGAGAAGGAAATCACGTTTCCGGTCGCCGGCCAGCCCACGACGTTCAAGGGCGAGGCCTATCTCGTCGGCTTCGCGCTGCCGAATTTCTATTTCCACGCGGCCACGGCCTACGACATCCTCCGCCACAACGGCGTCGAGCTCGGCAAGCGCGATTTCATGGGCCCGCGTTGAACCAAGACGCGCGCTTTCGGCGCTCGCCCGCGCGATAAGGCGTTGACTATCCTCTTTGATCCGCGAAGATGTGGGCAATAGTGGGCAAAACAGAAACCACGCTCAGGGGAGGAAGTGATGTTGAAGCTCGGCCGCATTCCGCATGCGCTCGTAGCCGGTGTCGCGCTCGCCGCAATTCCGTTCGCAGCAAGCGCGCAGCAGACGATCAATCTCACAGCGATCGATGGTTATCCGCCGCGTGCGCTGTGGGTCAAGGAATTCATCGAATTCTATATTCCGGAAGTCGACAAGCGTCTCGCCGCGTCCGGCAAGTACAAGATCAACTGGACCCAGGCCTGGAGCGGACAGATCGCCAAGCCCATGGGCGTGCTCGAGGCGATGGAAAAGGGCCTCGGCGATATCGGTATCATCACCGTCCCATTCCATTCGGACAAACTGCCGCTCAACAATCTTCCGTACAATGTTCCCTTCACGAACAGCGGACCGAAGCTCCAGTCCAGGGTGCTGGACGATCTCGCCGATAAGATTCCGGAGTTCCGCGCGCAGTTCGACAAGCTCAACCAGGTGCTGCTGACGAATTATTCGACCATCGACAGCTACGAGATCTTCACGAGCAAGCCGGTCGCCAAGGCTTCCGAATTGAAAGGCGTACGCATCAATGCCGCCGGCGACAACATGCGCTTTCTCGAGCCGGTCGGCGCCGTCGGCGTGCGCGGCGCGCTCACCGATTACTACAATAACGTGAAGACTGGCGTGACCGAAGGTTGCGTCATGTGGATGGAGGGTGCCGCCTCCTTCAAGCTCCAGGAAGTCGCGCCCTATTACGTGCGGGTCGACTTCGGCACCGCCGTCAACAAGTCGCTCACCGTCAACAAGGACGCTTGGGCGAAGCTGCCGGACGAAGTGAAGAAGGTTCTGAAGGACGTCGCCATCGCCTACCGCGACCGTCTTGCCGACAAGGCGGGCGAACTCGGCGCGGCCTCGCTCAAGGCCTATCTCGCCGGCGGCGGCAAGATCGTCCAGGTCTCCGAGGACGAGCGCCGGGCCTGGGCGAAGTCGCTGCCGAATCTCGGGAAGGAATGGGCCGCGGCGACCGAGAAAATGGGGCTTCCTGGCAACAAGTTCCTCGCGGCCTTCATGGACGGCATCCGGGCTGGCGGCGCCAAGCCCTTGCGCGACTGGGATAAGGAATAGCCGGATCGCGGGCACCTCTCGCGGCCGGCTAATTTCTCGCTGTAAAGGAATTTTCTCGTGAGTGCGGAGCCCGGATCCGCGCCGCTATCGCGGCTCGGAATTCTCGACCGCGTCGTCATCGCGATGAACGCGATCGGCTCCCTGTGGGTGCTGCTCCTCGTCCTTCTGATCGACGCTGACGCCTTCGGCCGCACTTTCTTCAATCGTCCCATCGCCGGCATGATCGAGCTCGTCGCGGTCTCGCTCGCGGTGATCGTTTTCTGCCAGCTCGCTGACACGATACGTCTCGGCAAGCTCACGCGCTCCGACACATATATCGCGCGTCTCGCCGGGGGCGCGTTCTTCGGCCGCGTGATCGTCGCGGGCTTCGAGGTGCTCGGCGCCGTCGTCATGGCCCTGATCGTCGCGGGAACCGTGCCGCTGCTCGTTCGATCCTATCAGCGCGGCTATTTCATCGGCGTGCGCGGCGTCTTCACGTTTCCCGAATGGCCGTTGCGGGCGATGATCGTGTTCGGTGCGATCGCGGCTTTTCTCTGCTTTGTCGTCCGGGCCGTGCATTTGTGGCGGCGGGAAGACGAGCCGCTCGGCCGCGCCGAGATCGAATAATCGCAATCATGGATTCGTTCGTCGTCGGCACCGCCTCGCTCGTCCTGATCGTGCTCCTGATCTATCTCGGCGCCTATGTTGCGATCACGCTGAGCCTCGTCTCGTTCCTCGGTGTCTGGGTGCTGCGCGGCAACTTCGATGTCGCCATGAGCATGATGACTCTCGCGGTGACCGACTCCATCAAATCCTATGATTTCGCCAGCATCCCCACCTTCGTGATAATGGGCCTGATCGTCGGCAAGGCCGGCATCGGCGCCGACATCTATCAGGTGGCGCACCAGGCCTTTCGCCGCATGCGCGGCGGGCTCGGTATGGCCACCGTCGTGGCGAACGCCGCGTTCGCGGCCGTGACCGGCTCTTCCATCGCGTCGGCCTCGGTGTTCACCCGCGTCTCCGTGCCGGAGATGATCCGCTACGACTACGGTCGGCGCTTTGCCGTCGGTGTGGTGGCGGGAAGCTCCGTGCTCGGCATGCTGATCCCGCCGAGCGTGATGTTGATCATCTACGCCTTCGTCGCGGAGCAGTCGGTCGGCGACATGTTTCTGGCAGGCGTCGTGCCCGGTTTGGTGCTCTCCGCGGCCTTCATGGTTGCGATCCTCGCGATGAGCTATCTCACGCCGAATTTCATCGGCAAGGGCGGGCTCGCGCCGGCCCACGTCGCGGACGGGCCGCTCATGTCGATTGCGCAAATGATCAGCCGCGTCGCGCCGCTCGTGCTGCTGATCTTGATCGTGCTCGGCGGCATCTATAGCGGCCTCGTGACCGCCGCCGAGGCCGGTGCCGCCGGCGCATTGGTGGCTTTTCTGATCGCGCTGCTGATGCGACGGCTGACGCTGTCTCAGCTGAAGGAGATCCTGATCGACACCGGCCACATCACCGCGAGCATTCTGTTCCTGATCATGGCGGCCACCATGTACAGCCGCATGCTGGGCATTGCCGGCTTGCCGTCGATGTTCAGCGACTGGCTGAGCCACGCCGATCTCGGCTTCGCCGCGATGATGACGCTTTACGTCATCCTGCTGCTGTTCCTCGGCACCATCATCGACACGTCGTCGATTATTCTGATCTGCGTGCCGCTCTTTCTGAGCGCGGTCGAACGCATGGGCGCGGATCTCGCCTGGTTCGGCATTGTCACGGTCGTCGGCGCCGAGATCGGTCTCCTTACTCCGCCGTTCGGCATTTCCTGTTTCGTCATCAAGGCGACGCTCGATCGCACCGATATTTCCCTGAATGACGTCTTCGCCGGCGCGTTTCCCTTCGCCGTGATCATGCTGGGCGTACTGATCCTGCTGATCGCGTTCCCGCAGCTCAGCATCGCGATCCTCGGCTAGCGCCGGGCGAGCTATCTGCCCGGCAGCACGAGCATTTTCGGTTTCGCCGGCAGCGTCGCGCGCGAGACGACGACGGTCGGCGTGAGACTCCGCTCGGTCTCAAAGATAGCGCCCATCGCCTCAAGGAACCGATCGAGCGTGTAAGGGCTGAACACGTGCATCGGGATCGCGAGCGGTGCGTTGATCTGCTTCAGCACTTCCACCATGCCGTCGATGTTCAGCGTGAACGTGCCGTCGACCGGCACGAGCACGACATCGACGCGTCCGAGTTCCTCGATGTGCGCCGGCGTCAGCGTGTGATGCAGATGCCCGAGATGGGCGATGCAGACGCCGGCCGTCTCGAACACGAAGATCGAATTCCCGTGCAGCATCGTGCCGCCGGCCCAGTCGCGGATATTGGTCGCGACGTTGCGCACCCACACGTCCTCGTATTGCAGGTCGTAGCGGGCGGGCTCGCCTTCGCGACCCCAACCCTTCAGCACGTGCTTGATCTCAGGCTCGGGGCGGTCGGTGTAATGGGTCGAGTGCGCCCGGTTCATGGTCGCGATGTCGGGGATCACATGCGGCCTTACATAGTCGTTGTAGTCGGTCGCGATCCGAACGCCCGCTGCGCTCTCGATCAGGAAGGTGGAGTGGCCGAGATAGGTGAGGCTCACTTCGCCTTGATTGACGGCGGCGAGCTTCAAAGAGGCCGGGATCACGCGCGGGGTATTGTCGGCGACGAGGCGTGGGCAGCGCTCTTCGGTGAGCGGCTGCTGCGCCAATACTACCGAATGCGAGCCGATCAGCGCAGCCGCGGCGATCAGCGATGCTTTTACCGGGTCGATCATGGAGGCACTCCCCGAGCAACTGTGCCATGGGCGCCTCGCAAGGCCAACTTGGTGCAGTTCAAGGAGGCGTGACGCGCGCCCGGGCTCGCTCTACAACAAGACATGTCGCTTTCCGCCGACGAACTCGAACGTTACGCCCGCCACATCGTGCTGCGCGAAGTGGGCGGGCCCGGCCAGCAGCGGCTCAAGGCTGCCCGCGTGCTGGTCGTGGGCGCGGGCGGCATCGGCTCGCCCGCGCTCCTCTATCTCGCGGCGGCCGGCGTCGGCACGCTCGGCGTCATTGACGACGACAAGGTTGCGCTTTCCAACCTCCAGCGCCAGGTGATCCACTCGACCGATGATCTCGATCGCCTGAAGACCGAGAGCGCGGCCGCGGCGATCGCCAAGCTCAATCCGCACGTCACGGTCGATACGCATGCGACGCGGCTCGACGCGACGAACGCACTCGAACTCATTGGCAAGCACGATGTCGTGCTCGACGGCTCCGACAATTTCGCGACCCGCTATCTCGTCTCCGACGCCTGCTTTCTAGCCAAGCGCCCGCTCGTAACGGCGGCGCTCGGCGTCTTCGACGCGACGCTGACAACGATCCGCGCCCACGAAAAGGGCGCCGACGGCACGCCGAACCCGACCTACCGTTGTCTTTTTCCGGAACCGCCGCCCGCGGGCACGATCCCCGCTTGCGCCGAGGCCGGCATTCTCGGAGCGCTCGCCGGCGTCGCCGGTAGCCTCGCCGCGCTCGAAGTGATCCGCACCATTGTCGGCTTCGGCGAAGGGCTCGTCGGCCGGCTCCTGATGATCGACGCGCGCGGCATGCGCTTCGAGACGCTCAATTACGCGTGGGACCCGAACAATCCGCTGTCGGGGAAAAAGCCGACGATCAAGGATTTGTCAGGGCACAAAACCTAACTCCTCGTCGGACCTATAACTCTTTTTCCTCATGCGCGGGCTTGACCCAGCCAGCCTCGCAAATGGCTCCGGATGGCCGGGTCAAGCCCGGCCACGAAGGAGTTTGATAAATCGGATGCGTCCGCTCAGGCAGCGACTGGGAATCATAGCATCGCCGGCAGCACGCGGTCGGGCGGTCGGTGCCCGTCCATGAACGTCTTGATATTGACGATCACCTTGTCGCCCATGTCGATGCGGCCCTCGATCGTGGCCGAGCCCATGTGCGGCAGCAGCACGACCTTGCCGGCGCGCGCGAGCTTGACGAGGCGCGGGTTTACCGCGGGCTCATGCTCGAACACGTCGAGCCCGGCCCCCGCGATCTCGCCCGCCTCGATCATCTTCGCCAGCGCGTTTTCGTCGATCACCTCGCCGCGCGCCGTGTTCACGATGTAGGCCTCGGGCTTCATGAGCTTCAGCCGCCGCGCCGAAAGCAAGTGATAGGTCGCGGGCGTGTGCGGGCAATTGACCGACACGATGTCCATGCGCGCGAGCATCTGGTCGAGGCTGTCCCAGTAGGTCGCATCGAGCTCCTCCTCGATATCGGGCGCGACGCGGCGCCGGTTGTGATAGTGCACCTGCAGCCCGAAGGCGCGCGCCCGCTTTGCGACCGCGCTGCCGATCCGGCCCATGCCGATGATGCCGAGGCGCTTCCCGGAAATGCGGTGGCCGAGCATCCAGGTCGGCGACCAGCCGGTCCATTCCTTCTGCGCGGTGAGAACGCCCGCGCCGTCCGCGAGCCGGCGCGGCACCGCGAGGATGAGCGCCATGGTCATGTCCGCGGTGTCCTCGGTGAGCACCCCCGGCGTGTTCGTGACCGTGATCCCGCGTGCCGCGGCCGCCACGACATCGATATTGTCGACGCCGTTCCCGAAATTGGCGACGAGCTTCAGCCGCTCGCCCGCCTTTGCGAGCACGGCCTCGTCGATCCGGTCGGTGACGGTCGGAACCAGCACGTCGGCGGACTTCACCGCCTCGATAAGTTCCGCCTGGCTGAGCGGGTGGTCGTCGTCGTTCAGCCGCGCGTCGAACAGCTCGCGCATGCGCGTTTCGACGCTGATGGGCAGGCGCCGGGTGACCACCACGAGCGGCTTCATCTTCGGCATCGCCTCGGCCCGTTCCTTGGTGACTGAAGCTTAACCGCAGTGGCCGACAATCGGGTTCGACCAGGGATCGCGCCGGCCGTGCGCGCCTCTCTAGCAGACCGTCCTTTTATCACAAAGCAGGGACCGGCCTTGACAGGAGAGCCGCCAAACGGCCTTTTTCGAATCGTTGGGGGACGACGAAACAATGCCGCATTTTTCCCGGCGCACGCCGCGGCTAGCGACATTCATACTGGCATTGTTGATCGCGGCCCCGGCGGGAGCCGTGGGCGAATCCGCGGGCTCCGCGAGCGGGTTGCCTGTGCCGCGTTACGTCAGCCTGAAGGCCGACAAGGTCAATGTCCGCGGCGGACCCTCGCGCGATCACGAGGTCGCCTGGGTGTTCACCCGCGCCGGCATCCCGGTCGAGATCACTGCGGAATCGGAAAACTGGCGCCGCATCCGCGATGCCGAGGGGGCCGAGGGATGGGTATTTCACTCGCTCCTCTCCGGCCGCCGCACGGTGCTCGTCTCGCCGTCCGCCAAGACCGACTCCTATCCGCTTTACGAGCGCGCCAGCGCCAGCGGGCGGGTGGTGGCGCAACTTCAGGTGCGGGTGCTCGGTACCGTCCGTTACTGCGACGGCAAATGGTGCCGCATTTTCGGCGACGGGTTCGACGGCTTCATGGAGCAGAACCTGCTCTGGGGCGTTTATCCGAACGAAGTCATCGAATAGAAGCCTGCGGCTTCCGCAAAGGCGAAAACGCCCGGCCGAGGCCGGGCATTTCGTTTCTGGAATCCGAAAGGCGTTCAGCTATTGCCGATGCGGCGCAGCCGTACCACGACGTCGACGCGCGCCACCTCGAAGCCCTCCGGCGGGCTCGGCAGCTTGTCGACGAGCAACTCCGCACCCGGAATGTCCAGCAGATTGCTGTCCCCCTCGACGTAGAAATGGTGGTGCTCGGATGCGTTCGTATCGAAGTAGGTCTTGGAGCCGTCCACCGCGACTTCGCGCAGGAGACCGACCTCGGTGAACTGGTGCAGCGTGTTGTAGACAGTCGCGAGCGATACCGGGAACCGCGCGCGCATCGCTTCCTCGTGCAGCTTTTCCGCAGTGAGATGCCGGTCGCCCTTGGCGAACAGAATCCAACCGAGCGCAAGCCTCTGCCGCGTAGGACGCAGGCCCACTTCGCGCAGCATCTCGCGCACGTCGTGGAACGGGCAGCCAGTACGGCGGCCGGCCGCCGGCTGCACGCGCAGGCGCTCCACCGGAAGCTCAATATCTTCCTCGAAAACCAGCCTGCGCGGCGTGTCGTTCATGATTGACCCAACTACAGCAATATAGGCGCGCCCACTCTCCCGATGCCAGCCCTCGCGGGCCGTCAGCCGGTCGAAATGCTTTGGACTACACTATGATACGGAGCCCGGCACGATGGTGCAACACCATGTATTTTGGGCCGTTTCTAATGTATGGAAGGCGTGTCCCGCGCATGGATGGTCGCGTCTTTCGAGCTGCGGACCGCTATGTTACGAACCATTCAATTCCTTGCCGCGGCGGGACGGCGCACGGTCTGAATTGAGGCAAATGACCCCCAAGCGATCGAGTTTCGACTATGAGGACTTGCTCGCCTGCGGGCGGGGCGAATTGTTTGGGAGCGGCAACGCCCAGTTGCCGCTGCCGCCGATGCTCATGTTTGACCGCATTTCCGAGATCGCCGAGGAGGGCGGGGAGCACGGTAAGGGCCTCGTGCGGGCGGAACTGAAGGTGAAGCCCGACCTCTGGTTTTTCCCCTGTCATTTCAAGGGCGATCCGGTCATGCCGGGGTGCCTCGGCGTTGACGCGCTCTGGCAATTGCTGGGCTTTTTTCTAGGCTGGCTCGGCGCGCCGGGACGCGGCCGGGCCCTCGGGCTGGGCGAGTTGAGATTCTCGGGCCAGGTCCTACCCACGATGACGCACGTGATCTACGGCATCGACATCAAGCGCGTGATGCGTTCCAAGCTCGTGCTCGGCATCGCCGACGGCTGGCTGTCCGCGGACGGCACGGTGATCTACCGCGCGTCCGATCTCAAGGTCGGCCTGTTCCGCGACGAAGAGCCCGCGCCGGCAGGCGCATGAAGCCGGAAGACGGAGCCGCAGCGCGCCGTCTTCCCAACGACGCCACAAATCGAAGAGGCAGATATGCGACGGGTCGTCGTCACCGGAATGGGCATCGTCTCGTCCATCGGGAACAGCACGCAGGAAGTGCTCGCAAGCCTGCGCGAGGCGAAGAGCGGGGTCTCCTTCGCCGAGGATTACGCCAAGCTCGGCTTCCGCTGCCAGGTGCATGGCGCGCCGTCGCTCGACCCGGTCGGCATCGTCGACCGCCGTGCGTTGCGTTTCCACGGCGGCGGCACAGCATGGAATCACGTGGCGATGGACCAGGCGATCCGCGACGCCGGCCTCGAGGAAAAAGAGATCAGCCACGAGAAGACCGGCATCATCATGGGCTCGGGCGGTCCTTCGACGCGCACGATCGTCGAGGCCGCGGATACGACGCGCCAGAAGGGACCGAAGCGCGTCGGCCCGTTCGCGGTGCCGAAGGCAATGTCCTCGACCGCGTCCGCGACGCTCGCGACCTGGTTCAAGATCAAGGGCGTGAATTATTCGATCTCCTCGGCCTGCGCGACCTCCAATCACTGCATCGGCAATGCCTACGAGCTGATCCAGAACGGCAAGCAAGACATCATCTTCGCGGGCGGCTGTGAGGAGCTCGACTGGACCCTCTCGGTTCTGTTTGACGCCATGGGCGCCATGTCCTCGAGCTACAACACGACCCCGCAGAAAGCCTCGCGCGCCTATGACGTGAACCGCGACGGCTTCGTGATCGCTGGCGGCGCGGGCGTGCTCGTGCTTGAGGAGCTCGCGCACGCGAAGGCGCGCGGCGCGAAAATCTACGGCGAAATCGCCGGCTACGGCGCGACCTCGGACGGCCACGACATGGTGCAGCCTTCCGGCGAGGGCGCGGTGCGCTGCATGAAGATGGCGCTCGACGGCATCAAGGCGCCGATCGACTACATCAATCCCCACGCCACCTCGACGCCGATCGGCGATCTCAAGGAAATCGAGGCGATCCGCGAAGTGTTCGGTGCAAAATGCCCGCCGATCTCGGCGACGAAGTCGCTTACCGGGCATTCGCTCGGCGCCACCGGCGTGCAGGAGGCGATCTATTGCCTCCTGATGATGAACAACGGCTTTATCTGCGAGAGCGCCAATATCGAGGAGCTCGATGCTGCTTTTGCCGGCGTGCCGATCGTGCGCGAGCGGATCGACAATGTGAAACTCAGCCACGTGCTTTCCAACTCCTTTGGCTTCGGCGGCACCAATGCCACCATCGCCGTGAAGCGGCTCGACGCCTGAATGGATCCCCACCGACCCGTGCCGCCGGTAACCGAGGAAAACTAGATTTATGGGTCTCATGCAGGCCAAGCGCGGGCTCGTGATGGGGGTGGCCAACGATCATTCCATCGCCTGGGGCATCGCCAAGACGGTCGCCGCGCAAGGCGCGCGTCTCGCCTTCACCTATCAGGGCGATGCTCTCGGCAAGCGCGTGCGGCCGCTCGCCGATTCGCTGAAAGCCGAGCTTTGCGTCCCCTGCGACGTCGAGGATCTCGCTTCCGTCGACCGGGTCTTCGCCGAGATCAAGAAGGAATGGGGCGGGCTCGATTTTCTCGTTCACGCCATCGCCTTTTCTGACAAGAACGAGCTGAAGGGCCGTTACGCCGATACGACCCGGGAGAATTTTCAGCGCACGATGCTGATTTCCTGTTTTTCGTTCACGGAGACGGCGAAACGCGCGGGCGCGCTCATGGGGCCGGGCGGCGCCATGGTCACGCTGACCTTCGCCGGCTCGACCCGTGTCATGCCGAACTACAACGTGATGGGCGTGGCCAAGGCCGCGCTCGAAGCGAGCGTGCGCTATCTCGCCGCCGATTTCGGCGCGCGGGGAATCCGCGTGAACGCCATTTCCGCCGGCCCCGTGCGGACGCTCGCGGGCGCGGGGATCGCCGACGCGCGCCTCATGTTCAATTTCCAGAAGAAACACTCGCCGCTGCGTCGCACCGTGACGATCGAGGAGATCGGCAATTCCGCGCTCTATCTGCTGTCCGATCTGTCGTCCGGCGTCACCGGTGACATTCACTACGTGGATTCCGGCTACCACATCATCTCGATGCCGCATCCCGAGGCGCTGAACGCCCAGGAAGAGGCCGAGGCCAAGGCCGGGATTGGGCGCAATGCCGCGGAGTAGCCGCGGCGCGTCCGTTATCTAACCGACTGCAATTTCAGGGATATTTTGCGCGTGAGCCGCCGCGAAACCGGCGATAATTTACCGCACCCGGGGTGCGGCGAGAGGAAGCGATGAACCGTCTGCACAAGCTCGTGCGCGGAGAGCGAACGCAAAAATTCGCGCTGCCCGCGTGGCTCGAACGTCTTGCTTCGGCCGGCGTCGTCAGCACCGACCCGCAGGTCGTGCGGCGGCAGCGCTTCACCAATATCGTCGCCTATGCGGCGGCGGCCAATGCCGCGTCGCATCTTGTCATCAACGGCATCTATGCGCCGCGCGGCCTCGCGATCGTTCATGCTTACAACGCCGTCTTCGCCGTTGCTGCGTTGCTCGTGCCGCGCCTGCACCGCTTCGGCGAGAATGTCGCCGCCTGCGCACTCGCAACGCTGATTCTGGCCGGCACGCTCTTCGTCATCTGGATGCTCGGCCGTGAGAGCCAGCTGCACGTCTATTTCACGCTCGCGGGCGTGATGCTATTCATGTTCGGCGTCGAGAACCTGCGGCTGTTTCTTGCCTGGTTCGTCATTGCATGCGCGGGGCTGCTCGTGTCCTTACACCTTGCTCCGGAGCACGGCTTGCTCTTGCCCGAGGACCATGCGCTGCGCGACGTGCTGGCCGGGCACGCGATGATCAACGCCATCATGATCAACGGGCTCACGATCTTCTATGCGCTGGCGGCGCTGCGCCGCACTGAGATTGAGCTCGAACGCCAGTACGCGCGCTCGTCCGCCCTGGTCGAGACGATCCTGCCGCCGTCGATTGCCGATCGGCTCATTTCCGGCACCGAGCAGAGGATCGCCGACCGCGTCGAGAACCTTAGTGTGCTGTTCGCCGATCTCGCCGGCTTCACGAGCGCCGCGCATGATCTGCCACCCGAGGAGATCATCGACTACCTCGATGACTTCGTTCGCACCTTCGACGAGCTCTGCGCCGCGCATGGGGTTGAGAAAATCAAGACGATCGGCGATTGCTACATGGCGGTGGGCGGGTTGAACGGCGCTGCCCGGCGCGAGACCGTCGCCATCGGCCGTCTCGCGCTCGCCATGCTCGATGCCCAGGAGGCTCGCGCGCCTCTGGGCGGTCGGCGCCTTTCCCTTCGCATCGGAATCCATATCGGCAGCGCGACGGCTGGCATCATCGGCGACACGCGGTTTTCTTACGACGTCTGGGGCGATGCGGTGAACGTCGCTTCCCGCATGGAATCGCACGGCGTGCCCGGCCGCATCCACGTGAGCGACGAGTTTCGCACGGCCGCCGCGGAAAGCTTCGCGTTCGAGGATCGCGGCGTTACGGAAATCCGGGGAATCGGCGCGGCGCGCACATATTTCCTCGTCGGCCTGCTTGGCGGTCGTCCGCAATGACTCGCCTGCACGAGCGGCGGCCGCCGATTGGCGGCCACAGGCTCCAGTTGCGCATCGGTATCCATAGCGGGACGGCGATCGCCGGGGTCATCGGCGAGACGCGAATTTCTTACGATCTCTGGGGCGATGCCGTGAATATCGCTTCGCGCATGCAGAGCCAGGGCGCCGCCGGCCGCATCCAGGTGAGTGAAGCGTACCGCGTGGGTCGTCGCCGACGAATTCTCCTTCGAGGACCGCGGCACCACCGAGATCCGAGGCATCGGCGCGACGCACACGCATTTCCTGCTGGGCGCGCGCGAAGCGGACTAGTCCTCGCCAAATGAAAAGGGCGGCCGAAAGGGCCGCCCCTCGCTCCGAAATTTCCTTCGGCTATTCTGCCGCGCCCGCCGCTTCGGTCTCGTTCTTAGGTTCGGCCTTTTGCTTGGCTTCCAGGTCTTCGCCGGTCTGCTGGTCGACGGCCTTCATCGAAAGCCGCACCTTGCCGCGCTCGTCGAAGCCGAGAAGCTTCACCTTCACCTTGTCGCCTTCCTTGACGACATCGGTGACCTTGTTCACCCGCCGCGGCGCGAGGTGCGAGATGTGCACGAGGCCGTCCTTCGGGCCGAAGAAGTTCACGAATGCGCCGAAGTCCACGACCTTCACAACGGTGCCGTCGTAGATGGTGCCGACTTCCGGCTCCGATACGATAGTTTTGATCCAGTTGAGCGCGGCCTTGATCGACTCGGCGTTGGCGGAGGCGACTTTCACCGTGCCGTCGTCCTCGACATTGATCTTGGCGCCGGTCTTCTCGACGATTTCGCGGATCACCTTGCCGCCGGTGCCGATCACTTCGCGGATCTTGTCGACCGGAATTTTGATCACTTCGATGCGCGGAGCATATTCTCCGAGTTCGGCGCGGGCGCCGGTAAGTGCCTTCGCCATCTCGCCGAGAATGTGCATGCGCCCGTCTTTGGCCTGCGTCAGCGCCACCTTCATGATTTCTTCGGTGATGCCCGCGATCTTGATGTCCATCTGCAGCGCGGTGACGCCCTGGTCGGTGCCGGCGACCTTGAAGTCCATGTCGCCGAGATGGTCCTCGTCGCCGAGGATGTCGGAGAGCACCGCGTACTTCTTGCCCTCGAGAATGAGGCCCATGGCGATGCCTGCCACCGGTCGGCGCAGCGGCACGCCCGCGTCCATGAGTGCGAGCGAGGTGCCGCACACCGTCGCCATCGACGACGAGCCGTTCGACTCCAGGATCTCGGAGACGACGCGGAGCGTGTATGGAAACTCCAGCGCCGGCGGCAGGATCGGCCGCAACGCGCGCCACGCGAGCTTGCCGTGCCCCACCTCGCGGCGGCCCGGCGGGCCGTAGCGGCCGGTCTCGCCGACCGAGAACGGCGGGAAATTGTAATGCAACAGGAACCGCTCTTTGTAGGTGCCGGTCAAGGCGTCGACATACTGCTCGTCCTCGCCGGTGCCGAGCGTCGCCACCACGAGCGCCTGCGTCTCGCCGCGCGTGAATACGGCGGAGCCGTGCGTGCGCGGCAGCACCCCGACCTCCGCCACGATCGGACGGACGGTCTTGCCGTCGCGGCCGTCGATGCGCTGGCCGGTCTCCAGAATCGTCGAGCGCACGACGTCGGCTTCGATCTTCTTGAACACGCCCGCGACTTGCTGCGGCGTGGGGGCGCCCTCGGCGCCTTCCTCGGCCGCGAAGGATTCCTTGGCCTTCGTTTTCGCCGAGTCGACGGCGTTGTGCCGCTCCTGCTTGCTGCGTACCGAATAGGCCTTGCGCAGATCGGCCTCGATCAACTTGCGCAACTTCGTCTCGACCGGCGAGTCGTCGGATTCCGGAACGGCGCGCGGTTCCTTGGCCGCCTTTTCCGCAAGCTTGATGATCATGTCGATCACCGGCTGAAAATGCTTGTGGCCGAACATGACCGCGCCGAGCATGATTTCCTCGGGCAGCTCCTTCGCTTCCGATTCCACCATCAGCACGGCATCGGCGGTACCGGCGACGATGAGGTCGAGGGTGGATTCCGGCATCTCGTCGAGCGGCGGATTGAGCACATACTCGTTGCTGATGAACCCCACGCGGGCGCCGCCGATCGGCCCCTGGAACGGCGCCCCCGAGAGCGTGAGCGCGGCGGAGGCCGCTACCAACGCCACGACGTCGGGATCGTTCTCGAGATCGTGCGAGAGCACGTTGACGATGATCTGGGTGTCGCAGCGCCAGCCGTCGGCGAACAGCGGCCGGATCGGCCGGTCGATTAGGCGCGAGATCAGCGTGTCGCGTTCGGTCGGTCCGCGCTCGCGCTTGAAGTAGCCGCCCGGGATGCGTCCCGCCGCGTAGAATTTTTCCGTGTAGTGAACGGTGAGCGGTAGAAAATCGAGCCCGGGTTTCGGCTCCTTCGCCGCGACCACGGCGGCGAGCACCGTCGTGTCTCCGTAGGTGGCGAGCACCGCGCCGTCGGCTTGGCGGGCGAGTCTGCCTGTTTCTAGGACGAGGCTGCGGCCTCCCCAGTCGATTTCTTCACGATAAATTTCGAACATTGAATAGTTCCATGGCTTGCGGAGAACGAAAGCCATGAGCAAGACGGCAAGAGGCTCGCCGTCGCGCGCCTGCGCGCGATAAGGGGAGCATCTGGCGATCCTGCCATGGCTTCGTTTCTTCCGTCGGTTGTGGGG
>JBBDYN010000053.1:5822-60598 GCA_040901465.1 Xanthobacteraceae bacterium | reverse complement strand
TGCCGCCGCGGAAACCGCGCGCGAACATGTACGCGCGCGCGGAGCGGGATTAGCGGCGAATGTCGAGCCGATCGATCAGCTTCTGGTAGCGCGCTTCGTCCTGCGACTTCAGATAGTCGAGCAGGCTGCGCCGCTGGGAAACCAGCTTCAGCAATCCGCGCCGCGAATGATTGTCCTTAACGTGAGTCTTGAAGTGTTCGGTCAAATTGGCGATCCGCTCTGACAGGATCGCGACCTGCACTTCCGGCGAACCAGTGTCGCCTTGCTTGGTGGCATATTCCCTGACGAGCGCCTGCTTGCGCGCAGCGGCAATCGACATCGGATGTTCCTTCTTTTCGGGTTTGATCGGCGGCCAAGCCGGGATGTCGTCCAGCCGGGTCGCAATACGGGTAAACTGGGCACGGGCCCGTTACCGCGGCGCAATATAGCGATATTCGCCCCTGTGGCCAGCGGAAACTCGGACCCGCATTTTGCGCCTGAAAACCTCATTGACGCGGCAAATGAAAGATGCGCCGGGGCTTGAGCGAGCCTTGCTCGACCTCGCCGAGTGCGACCAAGGCGCCTTGCGCCGAAACCGAGACGAGCCCCTCCAGGATCGGCGCGTCGCGCCCGCGCAAGATGACCGCTTGGCCCAATGCCAGCCGTCGCGCATCCGCGTGACTGATCGAGAGTGCAGGCAGTGAAGTGAGCCCCGCCTCGACCGGCATGAGCGCCCCGTGCAGCGCCTCTTCGCCGCCCTGATCGCGGAGCGCCGCAAGCGCATCGAGCTTGACGGCATTTTCTTCGTGGAAAGGGCCGACCTGCATGCGCCGCAGCGCCTGCACGTGGCCGAAGCAGCCGAGCTTGCGCCCGATGTCGCGCGCGATCGCGCGCACGTAAGTGCCCTTGCCGCATTCAGCTTCGAATACGGCGCGATCGGCATCCGGCGTGGTGGTCAATTCCAGCCGGTCGATCTCGACCGGGCGCGCCGCGAGCTCGACCGCGGCCCCCTCGCGCGCGAGATCGTAGGCGCGCTCGCCTTCGATCTTGAGCGCGGAGAAACGCGGCGGCACTTGCTCGATCGTCCCGGTGAATTCGGGAAGCAATGCGCGGATCGCGTCCGCGGATGGACGCCTGTCGGAATTCGCGAGCGCGCGTCCGTCCGCGTCGTCCGTGTCGGTCTCGATCCCCCAGCGCACGGTGAAGCGATAGGCCTTGCGGCCGTCCATCACGAACGGGACCGTCTTGGTCGCTTCGCCAAACGCGATCGGAAGCACCCCGGAGGCGAGGGGATCGAGGGTGCCGGCGTGTCCCGCCTTCTTCGCGCGGAACAGCCGCTTGATCGCCGCGACCGCGTCGGTCGAAGTCAAGCCTACCGGCTTGTCGAGCGCGATCCAGCCATGGACCTCGCGCTTCTCCGCTCGCGCCTGCGTCATCGCGAATCCGAATCTTTCTTGCTTAGATCGCGCGCGACCTCCGGCGAGCGCAGGAGCCGCTCGATGCGTTCGGCCTCGTCGAACCGCTCGTCGATCTGGAAACGGATCTCCGGCGCGAACTTGAGATTCACCCGCCGTACCAACTCGCCGCGCAGAAACTTCTTGTTGCGCTCGAGCGCCGCCACGACCGCCGCCTGATCGCGGCCGCCGAGCGGCATCACATAGATCGTGGCGAGCCGGAGATCCGGACTCATCCGCACCTCGGGCACTGTAATCACGCGGGAAGCGAGCGCCTCGTCGGGCGTTTCCCCGCGCGCCAGCACGTCGGCAAGCGCGTGGCGGATCAATTCGCCGACTCGCAACTGGCGCTGGCTCGCGCCGGATTCGGGCTTGTTTCGGTTTCTTGTCATGGGCGCGCGTCTCCCCGGAATCGAACCGGGTGCAAGACGCCTGTTTGCCTCGGGTTACTTTACAGCGACCGCTGCACGCTTTCCACGCGGTAGCACTCGATCACGTCGCCCGCGCGGATGTCCTCGTAGTTCTCGAACGACATGCCACATTCTTGCCCGGCAAGAACCTCGCGCGCGTCGTCCTTGAAACGCCGGAGTGTGGCGAGCTTTCCTTCGTGGATCACAACATCATCGCGAATGAGGCGCACGTTTGCGCCGCGCTCGACCTTGCCGTCGGTGACCCGGCAACCGGCCACCTTGCCGATTTTCGAGACGTCGAAGATCTCCAGGATTTCCGCGTTGCCAAGCGGTGTTTCGCGCAACGTCGGCGGGAGCAGGCCCGACATGGCCTTCTTCACGTCATCCACCAGATTGTAGATAATGTTGTAGTAGCGGATTTCCACGCCCGCACGCTCGGCGGCTTCGCGCGCTTCCTTGTGGGCGCGCACGTTGAACCCGATGATCGCGGCGCCCGAGGTTTCCGCAAGCGTCACGTCGGACTCGGTGATGCCGCCGACGCCCGCGTGCAGGATCCGCGCAATCACTTCCTCGGTGCCGAGCTTCTCGAGCGCAGCCACGATCGCTTCGACCGAGCCCTGCACGTCGCCCTTGATCAGGAGCGGGAACTCCTTGCGGCCGGCGGTCTTGAGCTGGCTCATCATCTGTTCGAGCGAGCCGCCCACCTTCACGCCACGCGCAGCCTTTTCGCGCCGCTCGCGTTGACGATACTCCGTGACTTCGCGCGCGCGGGCCTCGCTCTCGACGACGGCGAGCCGGTCGCCGGCCTCGGGCGTGCCCGCAAAACCCAGGACTTCCACCGGCGTCGACGGCCCCACCGCTTCGACTTGCTTTCCTTGGTCGTTGATCAGCGCGCGCGCCCGGCCCCATTCGGCGCCGGCCACGACGATGTCGCCGACACGCAGCGTGCCGCGCTGCACGAGCACGGTCGCGACTGGTCCGCGCCCGCGATCGAGCTTGGCCTCGATCACGGTACCTTCGGCGGCGCGATCCGGATTGGCGCGAAGGTCGAGGACCTCCGCCTGCAGCGCGATGACTTCGAGGAGCTTCTCAAGATTGGTCTTCTTGGTCGCCGAAACCTCGACTTCGAGCGTCTCGCCGCCAAGCGATTCGACCTGCACTTCATGCTGCAATAGTTCCGTGCGCACGCGTTCGGGCTTGGCGTCGGCCTTGTCGATCTTGTTGATGGCCACGATCATCGGCACCTTGGCCGCGCGCGCGTGATTGATCGCCTCGACCGTCTGCGGCTTCACGCCGTCGTCGGCCGCGACCACGAGCACGACGATGTCGGTGACCTTGGCGCCGCGCGCGCGCATGGCGGTGAAAGCGGCGTGGCCCGGCGTATCGATGAACGTGACCTTCGCGCCCGAGCGCGTTGTCACCTGATAGGCGCCGATATGCTGCGTGATGCCGCCGGCCTCCCCTGCGACCACGTCGGTCTGACGGATCGCGTCGAGGAGCGACGTCTTGCCGTGGTCGACGTGGCCCATGATCGTCACGACCGGCGGGCGCGGCTCGAGATGCGCCTCCTCGTCGGGCGTGTCGAACAGGCCCTCGACCACGTCGGCTTCGGAAATGCGCTGCACGGCGTGGCCCATTTCCTCGGCGATGAGCTGGGCCGTGTCCGCGTCGATCGCGTCCGTGATCTTCAGCATCTGGCCCTGTTGCATCAGGAGCCGGATCACGTCGACCGCGCGCTCGGCCATGCGGTTCGCGAGCTCCTGAATCGTGATCATTTCCGGGATCACGACGTCGCGCACGATTTTTTCCTTCGGCTCGTCGGACGGGCGATGCCCGGTCATGCGCTGAGTGCGGCGGCGGAACGAGGCGACCGAGCGCTGACGCTCGTCTTCGCTCGAAAGCGCCGTCACGACCGTAAGGCGGCCGCGGCTTTTTTTCTCGGCGGCGGGCGCGCGCACGGGCTTCGGCGCGGCAGCCGTCTTGCCGCCGCGCCGCGACGTGCGCGGACCTTCGTCTTCATCGTCGGGCGCGAGCGTCCGCGCCCCCGGCAGACCCGCGCCTCTCGCTGCGGCGTCATCGCCGAAGCGCTTGCGTGCCTCCTGCTCGGCCTTGCGCTTGGTTTCTTCTTCGGATGCGCGACGCGCGTCCTCTTCTCGCTTGCGCGTCTCGGCGGCCTCGCGCTCGGCGCGGTCCGCGGCCTCACGGCCGGCGCGGCGACGAGCGTCTTCCTCGGCAATCTTGCGTTCTTCAGCTTCGCGCACGCGTGCGTCGGCAAGCGCATGCGCTCGCGCGCTGCGTTCTTCCTCGGTCAGGGTGCGGAGCACGACGCCCGAAGGCTTCGCCCCGGAGATCGGCTCCTGCGCGGCAGGCTTCGCGGCCGTCCGTGCGCGCGGAGCCTTGTCGGCTGCGGGCGCCTCTGCCGCAGGCGCAGGAACGCGCGATGCAGGCACCTTCGCGGGCGCGGGCTCAGCCTTCGCCTCGCTGCCGGGTCCGACCGCGCGGCGCTTGACCTTTTCGACCACCACCGCCTTGGAGCGGCCATGGCTGAAGCTCTGACGTACGACACCCTGCTCCCGCTTGAGGCTGAGAGTCTTGGACGGCGTCACGCGCAGGGTCTTCTCGCCCGGGTCCTTGGTATTCGCCATTCTTTCCCCAATCTAACGTCCGCTCGCGCCGCTCGAAACGCCAGTTTCACCGGCGGGCCCACTGTTGCGCCAGTGATCTAGTCTCTGACAGCGCGCGAGAAAGCCCGTACTCGCCGGATGCACGAGCAGGGCTGCATGTACCACATTTGGCCGTCCGAGCGCCAAGTCCAATTGCTCGCCGCGGAAGGTACCGATCCGCGCGGGCCGCGGCCGGTCTGCCGTGGCACGATCGAGCTTGCGGATGCCGTCCGCGGCCGCGTCGCTCGCGTTAAGGACGACGGCAATTTCCCGCCCCGCGAGCGCGGCCTCGATCTTGGTGAAGCCCGTGATCACCTGGCCCGCCTTGTTCGCGAGCGAGAGCGCGTCGATCGCGGCTTTCTCGAGCAGACGCTCGACGAGGTCCGCGAGTTCCGGACCAACAGCGCCCTTGCCCCGGAAGGCGCGGGCAAGGGCCTTTTCCTTGATCGCGATCTCAAGCGCCGCCCGGGTTGCGGTGACCCAGCCGCCGCGACCCGGAAGCTTGCGCTCGAGATCGGGAACGACCCGGCCGGAGGGATCGACCACGTAGCGGATCATTTGCTCGACCGGCGTCACCGCCCGCGTCGCGAGGCAAAGCCGCTCGAGCCCCTTGCGGGCCGCGGCCAATCCCTCGTCGACTTCCTCGGTGTCCAGGCTCGCGAGCAAGGTTCACGCCCTCAGTTCTGCGGTTCCGCTTCGGCGGTGGCTTCGGCTTCCGCGGCCGGCGCCTCGGCGGGCGCGAGTGCGGTTTCATCGACCCAGCCGGCCTTCACGCGCGCCTGCATGACGAGCGCTTCGGCCTCTTCGCGTTCGATCACGAACCCGTCGAGAATGCCGGCGTGACGCACGGCCTCTCCGTCCTTGCGCTCCACCCAGCCGGTCAGATCGTCGGTGGCGCAGCCCGCAAGATCCTCGACCGTTTTAATGTCGTTCTCGCCGAACGTGACGAGCATCTTGCTCGTGACACCCGGCACTTCACGCAGCGCGTCGTCAACGCCCAGTTCCTTGCGCTTGGCGTCCAGCTCGGCCTCGATCTTGCCGAGATAGTCCTGCGCGCGGGCCTGCAATTCGGCGGCTGTGTCCGCGTCAAAGCCCTCGATACCGGCGAGTTCGTCGACCGCCACATAGGCGAGATCCTCGATCGAGCCGAAGCCCTCCGAGGTGAGGAGCTGCGCCACCATCTCGTCGACGTCGAGCGCTTCCATGAACATCTTGCTGCGCTCGGCGAATTCCTTCTGCCGCCGCTCGCTCTCTTCCTGCTCGGTGAGGATATCGATGTCCCACCCGGTGAGCTGCGAGGCGAGCCGCACATTCTGGCCGCGCCGACCGATCGCAAGCGAAAGCTGCGCGTCCGGCACCACCACCTCGATGCGCTCGCGCGTCTCGTCGAGCACGACCTTCACCACTTCGGCCGGCGCCAGCGCATTGACCACGAAGGTCGCCACATCCTGCGACCAGAGGATAATGTCGATCTTCTCGCCGGCGAGCTCGTTCACCACCGCCTGCACGCGCGAGCCGCGCATACCGACGCAGGCGCCGACCGGATCGACCGAGGAATCGCGGGAAATGACGGCAATCTTGGCGCGCGAACCCGGATCGCGGGCGACCGCCTTGATCTCGACGATGCCGTCGTAGATTTCCGGCACCTCCTGGGCGAACAGCTTCGCCATGAACTGCGGATGCGTGCGCGACAGGAAAATCTGCGGGCCACGCGGCTCTCGCCGCACGTCATAGACATAGGCGCGCACGCGGTCGCCGTTGCGGAAGATTTCCCGCGGCAGCAACTCGTCGCGCCGGACGATGGCCTCGCCGCGGCCGAGATCGACGATCACGTTGCCGTATTCGACGCGCTTGACGAGGCCGCTCACGATCTCTCCGATGCGGTCCTTGTATTCCTGGTACTGGCGGTCGCGCTCGGCCTCGCGCACCTTTTGCACGATCACCTGCTTCGCCGATTGTGCGGCGATGCGGCCGTATTCCAGCGGGGGGAGCGCCTCGGCGATATAGTCGCCGATCTGCGCGGCCGGATTTTTGCGCCGCGCGTCCTCGAGGCTGATATGCGTCGCCTCGTTCTCGATCGTCTCGACCACGAGCAGGAGCCGCGAGAGCCGAAGCTCGCCGGTTTTCGGATTGATTTCCGCGCGCACCTCGGTTTCGCTGCCGTAGCGCGAGCGCGCCGCCTTCTGGATTGCGTCTTCCATCGCCGCGATCACGATGCCCTTGTCGATCGACTTCTCACGTGCGACCGCTTCGGCGATCTGCAATAGTTCGAGCCGGTTTGCACTGACGGCTGCCATTCTAGTCTCTCCTCGGCCTCAAATTAGCGTTGCGAACGGCCGCCGGCCGTCCGTTTGAATGATTGATCTCCGCGCTCTCTGCCTTCGCCTTCGCGTGCGGCCGACTTGCCGCGCCGCAGCGATTCGGCGGCGAGCGCCTCGGTAAGCACGAGCTTGGCTTCGACCATGTCGCCGATCGGTAGCCGCACCGTTTGCGGCGCGCCGGCGGCGTCCGCGATCTTGAGCTTGGCGTCCGATCCTTCGGCGCCAAGCAACTCACCGCGAAAGCGCTTGCGGCCATCGACCGGGATTTCCATTTCGATCTTCAGTTCGTTGCCGGCATGACGCTCGAAGTCCGAGCGCCGCACGAGCGGCCGATCGATTCCGGGCGACGACAGCTCGAGCCGGTACGCGCTCGAGATCGGGTCCTCCACGTCGAGGGCGGGCGAGAGCGCGCGGCTCGCCGTTTCGCAGTCTTCGATCGTGAAGCTGCCGTCCGGTCGCTCGGCCATGATCTGCACCGTGCAGCCGTCGCGTCCCGACACCCGCGCGCGCACAAGGCGGTAGCCGAGGCCCATGAGCACGGGCTCGGTGATGGCCGCGACCCGCGCGGCAAGGCCCGTCTCCTTGACAAGCCGGGGCTCGTCGAGGTCGGCCGCAATCGGTTGTACCGTCTCTGTCATTTCATCTTGCTTGCGCGTGCCGGCGCGCGGGTAACAAAAAAGAGCGGGTCCCGGCCGGGGCCCACTCTCATCATCCGATCCATCGGATCGCTATGAGATGTCGTTGTTACCGGGCAATATAGCGCAGGCACGCCTCCGCGCAAGGGTATCGTACGGTATCATGAGGTTGTGATTTTGCCCCATTTCGCGCGGCTTTTCTAACTTATTCTTCAACAATCCTGAGTAGTTTTGCGCCATTGACCGGTGCCGGACGCATTCGGTTTGTAGCGTATTGGTTGCGAATGCCCGATCGAGAATCCCTGATCCTTGAGCTGGAAGACGCGATCGAACGCGGCTCGAATCATAAGCGCGCCGAGACGCTCCGACGCATCGCGGACCTGTTCGTCCGCCGTGCCGAGGGGCTGAGCGAGCGCCATATCGAACTGTTCGACGACGTCATTTTGCGGCTTGCCGGCGAGATCGAGATCAAGGCGCGCGCCGAGCTGGCGCGGCGGCTCGCGCCGGTCGACAACGCGCCGCGGAACACGATCCGCGACCTTGCACACGACGACGAGATCGAGGTCGCGGCTCCGGTGCTCTTGCGCTCGCAGCGGCTCGACGAAAACGACCTCGTCAACATCGCTCGTACCAAGGGTCAGGCGCATCTGCTCGCGATTTCCAGTCGCCGGTCGCTCGGCAAGGCAGTCACCGATGTACTCGTCGACCGCGGCGATGGGGACGTGCTCATCAATGTGGCCTCGAACTCGGGCGCGAATTTCTCCGAGGGTGGTTTTGCGCGACTCGTCGCGCTCGCCGGCGAGGACGAGTCGCTCGCCACCCGCATCGCGGGGCGGCCTGACATCCCGCCACGTCTCCTGCACAAGCTGGTGGCGCAAGCGAGCGAGCTCGTACAGCAGAGGCTGCTGGCTTCGGTCGCGCCGGAAATGCAAGCCGAGATCGGGCGCGTCCTCGCCAAGATTTCGCATGAAATCGATCCCGGCGCGCCCGCGCCGCGCAGCTTTGTCGCCGCCCAGCGCCTAATCGGCATGCTGCATACGGCCGGCGAACTGGGCGAGTCGGAGCTCTACGACCTCGCGAAATCCCGCCGTTATGAGGAAACGGCAGCGGCACTCTCGCTTCTCTGCTCCGTCAAGATCGACGTCGTTGACTGGCTGATGAACGGCGATCGCATCGAACCGCTCCTTATTCTTTTGAAGGCCACGGGCTTCGATTGGTTGACTGTGCGCGCCATCGTCTTGAGCCGACCGAGCGGACGGCGGGTGTCCGCCAAGGACCTCGAGGACATTTGTGATGATTTCAACCGCCTCACCTATGCCACCGCCCGCCGCGTGATCGGGCATTGGCAGGGTGCCGGGCCGAATTTGCAGGCGGCAAGCTGACCGCGCGGGAGCCAAGCATAGTGAATGTACGCGTTTCAATGATCCAGGAACTCGAGCGCTCGATTCGCGACGGTTCTCCCAACCAGCGCATCACGACGCTGCGGCGCGTCACGGATCTCTTCATTAAGGGAGCGGACCGCTTCGACGAAGAACAGATTAAGTTATTCGATCACGTGATCGGCCGGCTCGCCGCCGAGATCGAAAAGACGGCGCTCGCCGAGCTCGCGAACCGGTTCGCCCCGATCGGCAATGCGCCGAAGGAAATGATCCGCGCGCTCGCCCATGACGATGTAATTTCCGTTGCGGGCCCCGTACTCAGCCAGTCCCAGCGCCTCGATGACGGGGATTTGCTTGAGATCGCAAGGGCCAAGAGCCAATCGCATTTGCTCGCGATCTGCGGCCGGGTCCAGCTCGGCGAGGCGCTGACCGATGTACTGGTCGAGCGCGGCGACGGCGCGGTGGCTCAGAAGATCGCGGGCAACAACGGCGCGCGCTTTTCCGAGTTCAGTTTCGCAAATCTCGTGGCCCGCGCCGAGAACGACGATCTGCTTGCCGAAACCGTCGGCCGGCGCGTCGATATTCCGCCGTACTTGTTTCAAAAGCTGGTCACGCACGCCGCCGAGCGCGTTCAGCAACGCCTTCTTGCCGCCGCCAAGCCGGAGATGCAGCTCGCCATCGAACATCTGCTGTCGGAGATTTCCGAAAAGGTGCTCGCAAATCCGGAATTGGCGTCGCGCAGCTATTCCGCCGCGCGCAGTTTCGTCCAGGTGCTCGTGCAGTCGGAACGGCTTACGACTGCAGAACTCGTAAACTTCGCTAAGTCAGGCCGGTTCGAGGAAACGGTAGCAGCGCTTGCTGAATTATCGTCCGTGCCGATCGACATCGTCGATCGCGTGATGCACGGCGACTGCATCGATCCGTTTCTCGTTCTCTGCAAGGCGAAGGGCTTCGATTGGCCGGTCGTGCGCGCGTTGATTCTGGTGCGCCGCGGGTGCCGCACTCTTTCACCGCAGGAACTTGCGGGCACGTGCCAGGATTTCAATACGCTTTCCCGGTCGACTGCCGATCGCGTGCTGCGCTTCTGGCAGATCCGTCAGACGGGACATTGAGTCGCTTAGCGGCGCCGAAATACGAAATAATTCGGCCAGCGGCCCTCGCGTAGAGCCTTCGCATCGTAGCGCGTACTGGCATAGGCCGGCCAAGGGCGCCGCCAGTCATTCGCGCGCTCTGCCGTCCAGTGGTATGCGCCCGAGCGCAAGATCCGCAAAAGCGCCCATTCCGCATAATCCGCGATATCGGTTGCAAATCGCAGCAGGCCGCCCTCTGCCGTGACGCGCGCGAGCCGCGTCACCGCTTCGTCGGAAACGAAGCGCCGTTTCCAGTGCCGCCGCTTCGGCCACGGGTCGGGATAGAGCAGATCGACGCGCGCGATCGATTGGTCCGGCAGCCAGTCGAGCACTTCGAGCGCGTCGCCGTGATGCAGGCGCACGTTTTTCACTTCGGCGGCTTCGATCAAGGCGAGCGCGCTCGCCATGCCGTTCACGAACGGCTCGCAGCCAATGAAGCCGGTGGCGGGATTTGCCGCCGCTTCGCGCACGAAATGTTCTCCGCCGCCAAAGCCGATTTCGAGCGCAATCTCATGTACCGGAACCGGGAAGAGCGTGCGGAGAGCAGCGGGCGCGGGCCGCAAAAGATCGAGCGCAAGCTGCGGCAGCAGCGCTTCGAACAATTCAGCCCGCCGCGGCCGCAGCTTGTGGCCTTTGCGTCGGCCGAAGAAGGCTCCGCGGCGCGCTTCCGCCGGATTGCTGGTCTTGGGCATGGCTCCCGCCAAAAGCGCCTGGGCGCGGCGGCAAGCTACCGGGCTCGAGGGCTTCGCAAAAGAGCGGATTTGACGGGCATTTTTCGAGGATTCGCGGACCGGATCGGCGCCGGAAAGTCAGCGCTTGCCATCTTCTTCCGCGGCGATCGCTTCGACGAGATCGACGATCCGCCGGCGCACCTTCGGATCCTTCACCTTCATGAATGCCTTGGTGAGAGACAGCCCGTCGGAAGTCGCCAGGAAATCGGAGACATAGGCCGGCGAGGACGATTCGCTGAATGCACCGGAGCTCCCCTCGGGCACCGGCGCACCCTCGAAAAAGAATGAGACCGGCACGCCCAGCACGATGGAAATTTGCTGCAGGCGGCTCGCGCCGATTCGGTTGGTACCCTTTTCGTATTTCTGAATCTGTTGAAACGTGATGCCGAGCCGTTCGCCGAGTTTTTCCTGGCTCATGCTGATCATCATGCGGCGCATGCGGACGCGGCTGCCGACATGCTTGTCGATCGGATTCGGCGATTTCTTTGTCATCATGTAATTCACTATAGCACGAAATTGCCTACGCTGAATCGTGTTTGTCACGAGCAAGATGGCGCCGACGCTGCTGCGATCCATGCGCACGGTATCATTGGGCGGTGTGCGTACGCATCAATTCACTTTTGCTCGGGCTCGGCGGGAAACCAGAACGACAATAACTAACGACAGCATGGCAAACAGAGTGAGCCCGTCGCCGAGGCGCGCATAAATCGTAGGCTCGATCGCGCGCGGCAAGCCGGAATCGATGACGCCGTCGGTTCCAAGCGGAAGCGAACGGACGACACGGCCAAGCGGATCGACGACCGCGGAAACTCCATTGTTCGCGGCGCGAACAAGCGGCAAGCCTTCTTCGATCGCGCGCAACCGCGCTTGCGCGAAATGCTGGTGCGGCCCGGGCGTGTTCCCGAACCACGCATCGTTCGTCACGTTGAGGAGCCAGGCTGGCCGCATTCCTTCCGGCAACACTTGGCCCGGAAAGATCGCCTCGTAGCAGATGAGCGGTGATGCCGGCGGCAAGCGCGGGATCGAAAGCGTCCGCCGCGCGGCGCCCGGCGTGAATCCGCCGCGCACGCGCGTCAGCTGCTGAAAGCCAAGCCCTTCGAGAAATCGCTGGAACGGCAGAAATTCTCCGAACGGCACGAGATGCACTTTGTCGTAAGTCGAAAGAATTGCGCCGTCGTCGCCGAGCACCCGGATGCTGTTGAAGACCTTGGGCTGGTCTTGCCCGCCCCGCGCTTCCTCGATGCGTGCAGCCCCCGTGACCAGCACGACGCCGGGCGGCAACAGATCGGCGATCTGCGCGAGTGCGTCGGCTTCGCGTTCGAGAAAGAACGGAAACGCCGACTCCGGCCAGATCAGATGCGTCACGTCACGTACGCCGCGCGTATCCGGCCCGGTCGCGCGGTCGCTCACCGATTTATAGCGGTCCATGACCGCCTGCTTGGCCGACGGCTTGAACTTCTCGTCCTGCGGCAGGTTGGGCTGCATGATCCGCAGCCGCACACCGGCGATGCTTGCGGTCTCGGTCGTCGCGAGGCGATGCAGGCCGAAGCCGGCAAAGGCGATCAGCACGGCCGCGGAAATGGCCGGCAGCAGCCACGGGCGCTTCGTCGCTTCCGGCGGGTCGGCGAGCGTGGCGGGGCTCGCGAGCGTCACGAGCGCGATCAGCGTGAGCCCCCACAGTCCGACGATCGACGCCGCCTGAGCGACCGCCGGCATCGAAGCGAGCGCCTGGCCGAAGCTGTTCCAGGGAAAGCCCGTCAGCAAATGCCCACGCAGCCATTCGGCGACCGTGAGACCGACGGCAAACGCGAGAATTCGCGTCGGACCGGAAGTCCATAGCAGGCGCGCAAGCAGCGCGCCGAACCCGGTGAAAAGTGCGAGCCCCGCTGGAATCGCAACCACGGCAAACGGCAGGAGCCAGCCGAATTGGTCGGCCTCGACGAGAAGCGCCATCCCGATCCAGTAGAGGCCCGCCAGGAAATAGCCGAACCCGAACCACCAGCCGGCGGCGAAGGTGGCACGTAGACCCGCGGCGCCTGTGCCCGCGCCGTCGATCAGCCAGATGAGCACGGGAAGGGTGAGCGCCAGGAGCGGCCACAGGTCGTATGGCGCCATCGCAAACGCCGATAGCGCGCCCGCGCCGAGCGCAATCAGCCGCCGCCGCCAGCCCCAGGCGAGCACCACTCGATGAGCGATCGCCGCGAGCTTCACCGGCGCGATCCGGAGCTAATTTTTGGGATCGTCGGCGGATTGCCCCGCCGGCGCGGCCGCGTCGGAAGCGGCCTTCGGCAAGGACGGCGCCGTCGTCAATCCCTCCTCGGATTGCCGCCGACGCGGCTCGCGTTTCTGCAGTTCGGGCGGACGCCGGCTGATGCGAAGCCGTTTCACGCGGCGCGGATCGGCGTCGAGCACTTCGATCTCGAAGTCACCCGGCCCGGCGATGATCTCCCCGCGCACCGGCACCCGGCCCGCAAGCGTCACGAGCAGTCCGCCCAGCGTATCCACGTCTTCCAGTTCCTCGCCGGCGGCGAACGCCGGGCCGATCTTCTCGGCGGCTTCGTCCAGGCTCGCGCGCGCATCGGCGACGAAGCTGCCGTCGCTGTGGGCGACGATCATCGTCGCCTCGTCGTCGTCATGTTCGTCCTCGATGTCGCCGACGATCTGCTCGACGATGTCCTCCATCGACACGAGGCCGTCAGTGCCGCCATATTCGTCGATCACGAGCGCGAGATGAATGCGTGTCGCCTGCATCTTTACGAGCATGTCGATCGCCGGCATCGACGGCGGAACGAACAGGATCTGCCGGATGATCTGCGTCGCCGACAGCGGCTCCGATAAGTCGACCGCGCGCGGGTCGAGATCGGCGGGTAGCGGCTTCGGACGCTTTGCACTCGCCTCCGGCGCGACCACCGCCCGGCTCGTGAGATACGCGACGAGGTCGCGGATGTGGACCATGCCCGTCGGGTCGTCGAGCGTGTCGTCATAGACGACCAGCCGCGAGTGCGCGGCGCTCGCGAACACCCGCAGCAACTGGCCGATGGGGATATCTTTTTGCACCGCAACGATGTCGGCGCGCGGCACCATGAGGTCGCCGATCCGCTGCTTTTCGAGCGCGAGGATGTTCTGCAGCATCGTGCGCTCGGCCGGAGAGAACTCGGCCTTGACCGCCGTGTCCTCGGCCAGGACCTCGGCGAGGTCGGTGCGCAGCGAGCCCGAGCGCAGTCCAACGAACGATTTGAGACGCTCAAGCAAGCGCTCGCTTTTCCGCGGCGCATCGGGTGTTTGCGGCTTGGCCTGGCCGTCGCCCGCGGGCTGCGGGGCGTTGGGGTCGTGCGAGTTCATGCCGGCTCCGTCCGTCGCTGGGCAACCGGCGTGTAGGGATCGGGAATGCCGAGCTGCGCCAGGATCCGGCGCTCGCGGTTTTGCATCGCCTCGGCGTCCTCGTCACGCTCGTGATCGAAGCCGAGCAAGTGCAAAACGCCGTGCACCGCGAGATGCGAGAGGTGCTGATCGAGCGGCTTGTTCTCGGCCTCGGCTTCCCGCTGGATCGTCTCGAGCGCGAATACTACGTCGCCGAGAAAACGCGACCCGCTGCCCGGCCGGTCCGGCGCCGGGAACGAAAGCACGTTCGTCGGCTTATCTTCGCCGAGCCAGGTGCGATTGAGCGCACGCACGCGCTCGTCGTCGGCGAGCACGACGCCGACCTCGACTTCTTCCGGCCCGGCGTCGGCGACCGCCGCCTCGACCGCGCTACGGATCGCCGCCTGCGCCGCAGGCATACCCGCCCAGCCGAGCGCCTCGACCGCGATTTCGATCGACACGTTCACGGCTGCGACTCCCGCGGCTTCTTTTTCTTCGCCGCGTCGGCGGCGTCGTAGGCTGAGACGATGCGCGAGACGAGCTCGTGGCGCACGACGTCCGCGGCCGTGAACGCGCAATGCCCCACGTCCTCGAGCCCGCCGATCAGCTTCACCGCCTCGTCGAGGCCCGAAGTCTGGCCGCCGGGCAAATCGACCTGGCTCGGATCGCCGGTGACGATCATGCGCGCATGCTCACCGAGGCGCGTCAGAAACATCTTCATCTGCATCGCGGTCGAGTTCTGCGCCTCGTCGAGGATCACCGCTGCGTTCGAGAGCGTGCGCCCGCGCATGAACGCGAGCGGTGCGATCTCTATCTCGCCCGATTGCAGTGCGCGCTCGACCATGCCGCGGTCCATGAGGTCGTAAAACGCGTCGTAGATCGGGCGCAGATAGGGATCGACCTTCTCCCGCATGTCGCCGGGCAGAAATCCGAGCCGCTCGCCCGCCTCGACCGCCGGCCGCGACAGCACGATGCGGTCGACTTCGCGCCGCTCGAACAGCAACACCGCGTGCGCCACCGCGAGCCACGTCTTGCCGGTGCCTGCGGGCCCGGTGGCGAACACGAGCGTGTTCTTCTGCAGCGCGCGGAGATAAGCGTCCTGCCCCGGCGTGCGCGCGCGCACGAGCCGTTTGCGCAGGCGGAATTGCTCGAAGCCCGTGCGCTCGCCGCCTTCGGCCTCGCGTGCGGGCGCGGTCACTTGGCGTATCGCGCCTTCCACGTCTCCGCTCGTGATCTCGTGGCCGTTCCGGAGACCGTTGTAGAGCGATTCCAACACGAGCCGGGCGCGATCGCAGGATTCCCTCGGACCTTCGAGCGTCACGTGGTTGCCGCGCTGGTCGGCGACCACGTCCAGGCGGCGCTCGATCAGGGCGAGATTTTCGCTGTGCCGGCCGAACAGGCGCATGGCAAGCTGGTTGTCGTCGAAGGCGACGACGATCTGGGCGTGGGCCGCGCGCTCCTCCTTCCAGGGCGCCTTGCGTCCGATGTCGGGTCCGGGCTCGCGCACTCAAGCACCTCCCGCCGCGGCTTGCAGCGCCGGCCGTGCCGCCGCATGCACGGGCGAAATGAGCTCGCCGAACAGGCTGTTCGTGCCGGCCTCCACAATGCGCACGCGTGCGACTTCGCCGATGAGTGTTGCGGGCGCCGTCGCCTGTACCGGCTGCAGATAAGGCGAGCGGCCGACGAGCTGGCCCTCGAGCCGTCCGGGCTTTTCGAACAGGACCTCGAACTCCCGCCCGACGCATTCGGCATTGAACTTGTGCTGCTGACCGTCGAGGAGCGCCTGCAGGCGCGCAAGCCGGTCGGCCTTTTGCTCTTTCGCCATCTGATCCATGGTCGCCGCCGGTGTGCCGGGGCGCGGGCTGTATTTGAAGGAGTAGGCCTGCGCGAAGCCGGCTTGCTCCACCAGATCGAGCGTCGCGGCGAAATCTTCTTCGGTTTCGCCCGGGAAGCCCACGATGAAATCCGACGAGAGTGCGATGTCGGGCCGCGCCGCGCGCACGCGCTCGATGATCGCAAGATAGGCGTCGCGCCCGTGTGCGCGGTTCATCGCCGCGAGCACGCGGTCCGAGCCCGACTGCACGGGAAGGTGCAGGTAGGGCATGAGCTTCGGCAGGTCGCGATGCGCCGCGATCAGGTCATTGCCCATATCCCGCGGGTGGCTCGTGGTGTAGCGCAGCCGTGCTACTTGATCGATCTCGGCGAGACGCGCGAGCAAATCCGCGAGCGACCAGTCGCGGCCGTCCGGGCCGCGGCCGTGATAGGCATTCACGTTCTGGCCGATCAGCGTCACGTCGCGCACGCCGGCTTCCGCGAGCAGCGCGACTTCCGCAACGATCTTTTCCACGGGCCGTGAGACTTCGGCGCCGCGCGTGTAGGGCACGACGCAAAACGTGCAGAACTTGTCGCAACCTTCCTGCGCCGTGACGAACGCCGAGACGCCGCGCGCCCGCGTGGCGGCACCGCTCGGCGGCGCGAGATGGTCGAACTTGTCCTCGACCGGAAATTCCGTGTCGACCACGGCTTCGCCGCTCATCGCACGCGCGACGAGGCCGGGCAGGCGATGGATGCTCTGCGGGCCAACCACGAGATCGACCACCGGCGCGCGGCGCAAAATCTCTTCGCCCTCGGCCTGCGCGACGCAGCCCGCCACCGCGACCAGCATGCGCCGGCCGCCCGATTCAGCCTTTCGCTTTAGAAGCCGCACGCGGCCGAGCTCTGAATAGACCTTCTCCGCCGCCTTCTCGCGGATGTGGCAGGTGTTGAGGATCAGGAGATCGGCGTCCTCGGGCTTGCCCGTCTCCGCGTAGCCCTCGCGCGCCATCGCGTCCGTCATGCGATGCGAATCGTAGACGTTCATCTGGCAGCCGAAGGATTTGACGTAGAGCCTGCGGGTTTCGCTCATTGCGCCGTGGGCGCTGGGTTTGGCGCCGCTCGTAATGGTTGCATCTGGCCTGTGGCTCACCCGGCGAACCGCTGATCCTGGTCGTCTTACCGGTTTTCGGCCGCCAAGGGAACGGCCCCGGTTTCGGTCTCTTCCCGGCCCGAAAGTGCCGCCGCCGTCATGCGCCGCACCGCGTTCTCGGTCGAGCGGGCGAGCGTCTTGCGGTCGGCGCCCGGCTCGACCTCGAACGGAACTCCGAATGTCACGACGACGTCGATCGCTCCTTCACGTAGGACCCCCTTGAGATGGGGCAAGAGGTCCATGTCGCCGTAGAAGGCCGCCAAGTGCCGGTGTTGCCGCCCCATCGGCAATCCGTGCAGGCGCGTGTAGGCGACCGAGACCGGTTGCACGTAGCCGCGGCTGCGTTCCCCGAGCGCCTCTTGCAGCGCGCCGAGGAGCGCCGATCGAAACGGCAGCACCAGATTGCCGTCGCTCGCCGTGCCCTCGCCGAATAAAACGACCGGGTCGCCTTCGGCGAGCCGCCCCGCGATCTCGCGGTTGACTTCGCCCGTCGCATGCCGCCGCGCGCGATCCACGAACACGGAACGCTGCAACTTCGCGAACAGGCCGAACAGCGGCCAATGCGCGACTTCGCTTTTTGCGATGAAGATCACGGGCAGGATCGATGTGAGCACCGGAATGTCGAGCCACGATGCGTGGTTCGAGACCAGCAGCAGCGGGCGCTCGGCCGCGGGCGCGCCGCGAACATTCACGCGAACGCTCATCGTCCTGAGCACGATGCGGTGAAACAGCCGGGGAATCCAGCGCCGCGACGGCAGTGCGAGCTTGAGCGAGATCCACTGCAGCGGGATGCCGATGATCGAGACGATTGCGACCACCAGCACGATGAAGGCGGAGCGGAGCATGTCCGGTCAGGACTTTTTGTCGTCGAGCGGCACCGCGTAGAGCTCGAGCCGGTGATCCACGAGCCGGTATCCGAGCCTGCGCGCGATCGCTTCCTGCAACCGCTCGATCTCTTCCGAGCGGAATTCGGTGACCTCCCCAGTGCGGAGATTGATCAGATGGTCGTGGTGCTCTTCCGGCACCTGCTCGTAGCGCGCGCGGCGCTCGCGGAAATCGTGCCGTTCGATGATGCCGGCGTCCTCGAGCAGGCGCACCGTGCGATACACTGTGGAGATCGAAATCTTATCGTCGACCTTCGACGCGCGCCGGTAGAGTTCTTCCACGTCCGGGTGATCCTGCGATTGGCCGAGCACGCGCGCAATGGTGCGGCGCTGATCGGTCATGCGCATGCCCCGTGCGATGCACGCTTCTTCGATGGCGGTGAGCTTCTCTTCGGCCACGCTTGCTTTCCGTAGTGTCGCGAGACGGATTTTAGGGTCGGGTGCCCATGTCGTCCACCGCGACGATTAGGCGAGATCACGCCGCAACAGGAGCGCCGCTGCGTTGCGCTCCGCGCGTGCATAATAGCCGGGTCTGCGCCCGACCTGCTCGAAGCCCGCGCGCGCGTAGAGCTTGAGTGCCGGATCGTTGCCTTCGTCCACTTCCAGGAAGACGTGCCGGACGCCGCGTGCGGCCAGCCTGCCCAGATGCCGTGCAATGAGCCGGGCGGCGAGGCCGCGACCGCGCTCGCCGGGCGCCACCGCGACCATCAGAATTTCGGCCTCGTCCTCGACGAGTCGTGAGATGACAAATCCGACGACCGCGCCCGTCCCGCCATTGCTGCGCGCGAGATGACAAAGCACGTTGCGGTCGGCGAGCAACCGCTCGAACTCGGCCTCGCTCCAGCCGTGCCGGAATGCGCGCGCGTGGACTCCGGCAAGCGCTGCTGCGTCGCTCGCCCGCGCGTCGAGGAGCGCGGGCTCGGGCCGCCGAAACAGGTTCGTGATTAGGTCGATCATCGGCGTGCCAGGCGGTGCGCGTCCTGCGGCCTTGCGTCGGGCGCGCGCAAATAGAGCGGGCGGGGCAGCGCCTTATCGGGATCGGCCTTGGCGCCGAGCCGCGCGACCCAGATGATGTCGGGCGCGGCCCGCGGGTCGACGAGCAAGGGCGCCGGCACGTCCATCGACGGCCAATGCGCCGCGAGCTGATCGGCACCCGATCCGATGATCCGCACAAGACCGATGGCGACCGAGCGAAGCGCCTCCTGCAGGCTTGCGACGCGGGGCGCCACCAGCACGCGGCCGCCCGCGCCGATCATCTGCAGGTAAAAATTCCCGTGCTTCGCGTCGATCGCGACCACGATCGGCACGGTTTCGTTATCGGTGATGTGCGGGGCGGAGAGGGCATCGAGCGTCGAGATGCCCACCGCGGGCTTGCCGCAGGCGAGCGCAACACCGCGCGCCGCGGCAATACCGACGCGAAGTCCCGTGAAGCTGCCGGGCCCCGAGGTTGTCACCACTCGGTCGAGTTGGTCGAAGGAAATGCCCGCGTCGTGCATCACCCGCTCGACCATCGGCATCAGAACTTCCGCGTGGCCGCGGCTCATCACGTAGGATTGCACGGCAAGCGTCTGCCCGAGGCCCGCGTCGTAGACGGCGGCCGCACAGGCGCCGAGTGCCGTGTCGATCGCAAGTACGAGCCGCCTTCCGGGCCGCGCCGATACGTCCTTGCCCGCGCCTGGTTGCCCCGGCGCACGCGTTTCAGAAGATTGACCGGTGAACGACAAGCAGCCCTGACCCTCGCCGTCGGGCCGCCCGGGATCAGACCGGGCGGACCTCGACTACGTCGGGAACGAAATGCCGGAGCAAATTCTCGATCCCGTTTTTCAGCGTCGCCGTCGAAGACGGACAGCCGGCGCAGGAGCCGCGCATGTTGAGATAGACGACGCCTTCGCGGAAGCCGCGGAAGGTGATGTCGCCGCCGTCGGAGGCGACGGCCGGGCGCACGCGAGTCTCGATCAATTCCTTGATCGTGGCGACCGTTCCCGCGTCCTTGTCCTCGAAGAATTCGTCGCCGTCCGAATCCACTGCACCGGACTGGCCGTCCCGCAGGATCGGCTCGCCGGAAAGGAAATGCTCCATGATCGCGCCGAGGATCGCGGGCTTCAGGTGCGCCCACTCGCCGTCGCGCTTGGTCACGGAGATGAAGTCCTGCCCGAAGAAAACGCCATTGACGCCGTCGATCGCGAACAGCCGCTGCGCGAGCGGCGAGCCCGCCGCCGCGTCCGCGTCGCGCAGGTCGAGCGTGCCTTCGCCGAGTACGGTGCGCCCCGGCAGGAACTTCAAGGTCGCCGGGTTGGGCGTGGTCTCGGTCTGGATGAACATGGGAATCTCTCCCGCTGGGCCGCCCCCCGGGGGGCCGGAATCTGTAGGTTCGTATTGAATTTAGGCCTTCCGGACCGGTTCCGAAAGGGCCTCATGCGAGGGCGTCCAAATCCTCGTCGTTCAGGTGTCCCGGCACGATCGTGATCGGGATCGGGAACGCTCCGGAACCCGCGCCGGCAAGCGAAGTAACGAGCGGCCCCGGGCCTTCCTTGCTGGTTCCGGCGGCCAGCACGAGCACGGCAATGTCCTCGTCCTCGTCGATGAATTTCAGGATTTCGTCCGCTTTGACCCCTTGGCGCAGCACGCGCTCGGGGTCGACGCCGGCGAGATTGCGCGCGCGCGCTGCGTAATGATCGAGGCGGCCGTCCGCCTCCTCGCGCGCCTCTTCAAGCATAAGATCGCCGACGCCGAGCCATTGCTGGTTCACCTCGCCCACAGAAATGACCGAGAGCAGCACGAGCCGCCCGCCGGTGCGCGACGCGCGCCGCGCCGCGTAATAGACCGCACGGTCGCATTCCGGCGTCTCGTCGACGATCGCGAGCAGCTTGCGTAAATGCCCGGGCTCGTAGCTCTTGCGCTTGGCGCTCATGCAATATGCCGCTCCCAGTCCGATGCTGCCACGTGCGAGCGCACGTGGACAAGCCGCTCAGCTCTGGACAAAGCCGACAATTTCCCGGACCGATTTCATGACGGGTGCTGCGATCGCGCGCGCGCGGGCGGCGCCTTCGGCGAGCACGGCATCTATCGATTTCGGATCTTGCACGAGCCGCTTCATCTCGGCGCCGATCGGGCCGAGCTTCACGACTGCAAGCTCCGTGAGCGCCTCCTTGAAGCGCGAGAACTGCGCGCCGGCGAACTCGCGCAGGACGTCAGCCTTGGAGACGCTGGCGAGCGCGGCATAGATGCCGACGAGATTGTCCGCTTCGGGCCGCGTCTCGAGTTCTTTCTCGTCGCTCGGCAGCGGGTGTGGGTCTGTCTTTGCTTTTCTGAATTTCTGCGCGATGGTGTCGGCGTCGTCCGTGAGATTGATGCGCGAATAATCGGACGGGTCCGACTTCGACATTTTCTTGGCGCCGTCGCGCAACGACATCACGCGCGTTGCTGCCCCGGAGATCAACGGCTCCGTCAGCGGGAAAAATCCGTCCGTGAACCCGAGCGCGCTGATCCGCGCGGCATAGTCGTTGTTGAATTTTTGCGCGATGTCGCGCGTGAGCTCGAGGTGCTGCTTCTGGTCCTCCCCCACCGGCACGTGCGTCGCCCGATAGGCAAGTATGTCCGCCGCCATCAGCGACGGATAGGCATAGAGGCCGACCGAGGCGTTCTCCCGGTCCTTGCCTGCCTTCTCCTTGAACTGCGTCATGCGGTTGAGCCAGCCCATGCGCGCGACGCAGTTGAACACCCAGGCGAGCTCAGCATGCTCTGGCACCTGACTTTGATTGAAAACAATATTCCTGTCTGGATCGATGCCGCTCGCGATGAAGGTCGCGGTCACCTCGCGGATGCTGCGTGTGAGCTCCTCGGGATCCTGCCACACGGTGATCGCGTGCATGTCGACGACGCAATAGATGCAGTCATAACGCTCTTGCAGCTCGACGAACCGCTTGATCGCGCCGAGATAATTGCCGAGATGCAGGTTGCCGGTCGGCTGCACCCCGGAAAACACGCGCTCCTGAAACTTCGCCATCGATCCTCCCAGTGGGCGCCGCGTCATGCCACGCGCCCGCCGGGCGAGGCAAGGGCGATGAGTTTTCGCCCATTCCGCCCAACGTTGCGGCATGCGTGAGCGTTTGCTACGGCCACGCGTCGCGTCTGGAGGGGTTCATGACCGCTGTTCGTTACGACGTGCTGGGCATCGGTAATGCGATCGTCGACGTGCTCGCCCGCACCGACGACGATTTTCTAGTGCGGCAGAAGATGCCGAAGGGCTCCATGTCCCTGATCGACGAGGCGCGCGCGAAATCGATCTATGACGCCATGGGCCCGACCACGGAAATCTCCGGCGGCTCGGCCGCGAACACGATCGCGGGCGTGGCGTCCTTGGGCGGGCGCGCCGCCTTCGTCGGCAAGGTCAAGAATGACGAGCTCGGCAAGGCGTTCACCCACGACATTCGCGCCTCCGGCGTCGCCTTCAATACGCCGCCGGCCAAAGGCGGGCCGTCGACCGCGCGCTGCTATGTACTGGTGACGCCCGACGGCGAGCGCACCATGAATACGTACCTCGGTGCCGCGCAGAATCTTTCGCCGGCCGATGTTTCCGAGGACGAGATCGGTTCGGCCGCGATCACCTATCTCGAAGGTTATCTCTGGGATCCGAAGGACGCCAAGGAAGCCTTCCGCAAGGCCGCCAGGATCGCGCACGGGGCAGGGCGCCGCGTCGCACTGACGCTCTCCGATTCTTTCTGCGTCGATCGCTATCGCGCCGAATTTCTCGATCTCGCGCGGAATGGCACAGTCGATTTGCTGTTCGCGAACGAGTCAGAGTTGAAGAGCCTTTACGAAACCGCCGGTTTCGATATTGCGCTCGCGGCACTCAGGAAGGACGCGAAGCTTGCCGTTGTGACCCGCAGCGAGAAAGGCGCGGTCGTCGTGGAAGGCAACAAGACCGAGACGGTGCCTGTGTTCCCGGTCGAGCGCGTGGTGGACGCGACCGGCGCGGGCGATCTGTTCGCAGCGGGATTTCTGTACGGCGTCGCGAAAGGTCTGCCGCACGTCGATTCCGCGCGGCTCGGCGCACTCGCTGCCGCCGAAGTGATCTCGCACATCGGCGCCCGCCCGGCGAAGAAGCTTGCCGACCTCGCGAAAGAGAACGGGCTGAAGCTCTAGTTCGTTGGAGGCTCAAACTTTTCCTCATGGCCGGACTTGACCCGGCCATCCAGCACGAGCCGCGCGTTCTGGACGGGCGGGTCAAGCCCGCGCATGAGGGAGAGAGCGGCGATGTAGCTGTGCTAGCCGCTCACGTTGAACGCCGCGATTACGGCCATGTTGACGAGATCGGCATCCTTGGCCGAAAGCTGAACGATCTGCACCGAGCGGTCGAGGCCGACCAGGAGCGGCCCAATCACCGTCGCGCCGCCGAGCTCCTGCAGCATCTTGGTTGAGATCGACGCCGAGTGGAACGCCGGCATGACCAGGACGTTGGCGAGCCCCGAAAGGCGAATGAACGGGTAAGCCGCCGCGAGATCGCGGTTGAGCGCCACGTCCGCGCTCATATCGCCGTCCACCTCGAAGTCGACACGCCGCTCGTGCAGGATTTTCACCGCACCCTGAACCCGCAACGAACGCTCGCCAGGCGGATGTCCAAAGGTCGAAAACGCGAGCATGGCGACGCGCGGCTCATAGCCGAGCCGGCGCGCGACGCCGGCCGCCTCGATCGCGATCTCGGCGAGGTCATTGGCCTCCGGCATCTCGGTGACGGCCGTGTCGGCCACGAGCACCGTGCGCCCGCGCGACAGCACGAGCGAAATGCCCATCACCCGGTGGCCCGGCTTCGGATCGATCACCTTGCGCACGTCGTCAAGCACCACGGAGAAATTGCGCGTGACGCCCGAGACCATGGCGTCGGCGTCGCCGAGCGCCACCATGCAGGACGCGAAATAATTGCGGTCCTGGTTCACGAGCCGCTGGCAGTCGCGGAACAGGAAACCCTTCCGCTGCAGCCGTTCGTAAAGATAGTTGGCGTAGTCGGCGTTGCGCTTGGAAATCGCTGCGTTGTGAATCTCGATCGACTCGTGAAGATCGATTCCGGCGGTCTCCGCCGTCGCGCGCACACGGTCTTCGCGGCCGACGAGCACGGCTGTGCCGAGCCCCTGGTGCACGAAGCTCATGGCCGCGCGGATAACCTGCTCCTCTTCGCCCTCCGCGAACACGACGCGCTTCGGCTGCCGGCGCACGCGCTCGTAGACGCGGCCGAGCACGCCCGCGACCGGATCGCGCCGCGTGCGCAGCTGTTGACGATAGGCGTCCATGTCGACGATCGGCCGGCGCGCGACGCCCGTGTCCATCGCGGCCTTCGCTACCGCCGGCGGGACGGAATAGATGAGCCGTGGATCGAACGGCACCGGAATGATGTAGTCCGGCCCGTATTTCGGCCGTGCGCCGTAAGCCGCGGCGACTTCGTCCGGCACGTCCTCGCGCGCGAGCGCGGCGAGCGCTTCGGCCGCCGCGATCTTCATTTCCATATTGATCGTGGTCGCGCGCACGTCGAGCGCGCCGCGGAAGATATAAGGAAAGCCGAGCACGTTGTTGATCTGGTTCGGATAGTCCGAGCGCCCGGTCGCCATGATCGCGTCGTCGCGCACCGCCGCCACTTCCTCAGCCGTTATCTCCGGATCGGGATTGGCCATGGCGAAGATGACCGGTTTGTCGGCCATCGATGCGATCATTTCTGGCGTGAAGGCGCCCTTCGCCGACAGCCCGAACACGACGTCGGCGCCCTCGATCGCTTCCGCGAGCGTCCGCAACTTGGTCTCGACCGCGTGCGCGGACTTCCACTGGTTCATGCCTTCGGTGCGGCCTTTGTAGACCACGCCCTTGGTGTCGCAGAGGATGACGTTGTTGGGCGCGAGTCCGATTGCCTTGAGCAGCTCGACGCAGGCGATGCCGGCCGCGCCTGCGCCGTTCACCACGAGCTTCGTCTTGCGCAAGTCTCGGCCGGTGAGATCGAGCGCATTGATCATGCCCGCGGCCGCGATGATCGCGGTGCCGTGCTGATCGTCGTGGAAGACCGGAATATCGAGAAGCTCGCGCAGCCGCTGCTCGATGATGAAGCACTCGGGCGCCTTGATGTCCTCGAGATTGATCCCGCCGAAGGTGAGCCCGAGCGGTTTGATTGCGTTGATGAACTCGTCCGGGTCCTCGGTGCCGACCTCGAGATCGAACGCGTCGATGTCGGCGAAGCGCTTGAACAGTACCGCCTTGCCTTCCATCACGGGCTTCGCCGCGAGCGCGCCGCGATTGCCGAGCCCGAGAATGGCCGTACCGTTGGTGATGACGCCGACGAGATTGCCCTTCACGGTGTAATCGAAAGCGCGGCTCGGGTCCTCGGCGATCGCAAGTACCGGCACCGCGACACCCGGCGAATAGGCGAGCGATAGGTCGCGCTGGGTAGCCATCGGCTTCGTCGCGATGACTTCGAGCTTTCCCGGCCGCCCGCGGCTGTGGAATTCGAGCGCTTCCTGGTCGGTGAATTGCGGGCGCGCGCGGCGCGGGCGCGTATCGGGCTTGCGGCCTTTCTTGCTCTCGGCGTCCATTTCACTTCCTTACACGCCAACCGGGCGGCTGCTGGCCCGACGTTACCCGAGCAAGCCGAGGATAAACAAGGACTTCCGCGCTCGCGCGTTTCACCCGGCGATGAAACAAGCGGCAGCATCTGCTAGCGTCGCCGCATGCACGGAGAGCAGAAGGCGCCGGGCGTGATCGCACCCGCATCAGACGCGACCGACGGCGCGGGCCGCGTCACGCCCGTGGCGGCGGACGAAGCCGGTCGCGTGACGCCAATGATGGAGCAATATACCGAGATCAAGACCGCCAATCCGGATTGCCTGCTTTTTTACCGGATGGGCGACTTCTACGAATTGTTCTTCGACGACGCCGAGACCGCCTCGCGCGCGCTCGGCATCGTGCTGACGAAGCGCGGCAAGCATCTCGGGCGCGACATTCCCATGTGCGGCGTGCCGATCGAGAAGGCCGACGAATATCTGCATCGCCTGATCGCGCTCGGCCATCGCGTCGCCGTCTGCGAGCAGCTGGAGGACCCGGCCGAGGCGCGGAAGCGCGGCGCGAAATCCGTCGTACGCCGCGATGTTGTTCGGCTCGTGACGCCGGGCACGCTCACCGAAGATACGTTGCTCGAGGCGCGCCGCAACAACTGGCTGCTCGCGGTCGCCCGTGGCCGGCCCTCGAGCGACGCCGAACCCGCCTTCGGGCTTGCCTGGCTCGATATGTCCACGGGCGAATTTCACGTGGCCGAGACCGATCGCGCCCGTCTTGCCGCCGAGATCGCGCGGCTAGAGCCCGGCGAGATCGTGGTCGCCGATCAAGTGCATGACCAGCCGGATTTGCGCGCGCTCTGGCGTTCGCTTCCGGCCGTGACGCCGGTGGCCAGGGACGTTTTCGACGGCGCAACCGCCGAACGCCGGGTGAGCGAATTCTTCGGCGTCGCCACGTCGGATTCTTTCGGCGCCTTCAGCCGGCTCGAGCTTTCGGCTGCCGCGGCGGCGGTCAGCTATGTCGAGCGTACGCAAATCGGCAAACGCCCCGCACTTTCTCCGCCCGTGCGCGAAGACGCCGGCGGCGTGCTTTCGATCGACGCCGCGACCCGCGCCAATCTCGAGCTCGTGCGCACGCTTTCCGGCGACACGCGTGGGAGCCTCTTGTCCGTGATCGACCGCACCGTGACCGCTGCCGGCGCGCGGCTCCTGGCATCGCGTCTTGCGAGCCCACTCACTGATCCTACGGCGATCAATGGGCGCCTAGATGCGGTGAATTTCCTGTTGGACGACTCCGTGCGGCGCGCGAAACTGCGCACCATCCTCGAAGCCGCGCCCGATCTTTCCCGCGCGCTCGCGCGCCTTTCGCTCGGGCGCGGCGGCCCGCGCGATCTTGCCGCCGTGCGCGACGCACTCGATGCGGCGCTCGCCTTGAAGGGCGCGCTTGCGGCCAACTCGCCGGCCGAGCTTGCCACGAGCGCGCAGGCGCTCGCCGCACCGGACCCGGAGCTGCGTGCGGCGCTTGCCGCAGCGCTCGACGTCGAATTGCCATTAGCCAAGGACGACGGGGGTTTCGTGCGTGCCGGTCACGATTCCGCTCTCGACGCCGCCTGCAAGTTGCGCGACGATTCGCGCCAGGTGATCGCGGCCTTGCAAGGCCGCTACGCGGACGAGACCGCGATCCGCGCGCTCAAAATCAAGCACAACAACGTGCTCGGCTACTTCATCGAAATCCCGGCGCAGCACGGCGGGAAGCTTATGGCGCCGGACTTCCGCGCAACCTTCATTCACCGCCAGACCATGGCTGGCGCCATGCGTTTTTCCACCGCCGAACTCGGCGAGATCGAGAGCCGCATCGCGTCGGCCGCCGACCGCGCGCTCGAAATCGAGCTTTCCATCTTCGATCGCCTGGTCGGGAAAGCGCTGGCGGTGGCGAAGGTCCTCGAGGCGGTGGCCGATGCGCTCGCGCGCATCGACGTCGCTGCGGCACTCGCCGAACTCGCGGAAACCGAGCACTGGACCCGGCCCGAAGTCGACTCCTCGCTCGCGTTCGCCATCGAAGGCGGGCGGCATCCGGTCGTGGAAGAGGCGCTCCGCCGCGACGGCGGGCCGTTCGTACCGAACGATTCCGATTTGTCGGCGCCGCAAGGCGACGAAGGCGGGCGCATCTGGCTCGTCACCGGCCCGAACATGGCGGGCAAGTCCACGTTCCTGCGCCAGAACGCGCTGATTGCGATCCTCGCCCAGACGGGTTCCTACGTGCCCGCGCGCCGCGCCCAAGTCGGCGTGGTCGACCGCTTGTTCTCGCGCGTGGGCGCCGCCGACGATCTCGCGCGCGGCCGTTCCACCTTCATGGTCGAGATGGTGGAGACCGCGGCGATCCTGCATCAGGCCGGTCCGCGCTCGCTCGTGATCCTCGACGAGATCGGCCGCGGCACCGCGACCTTCGACGGGCTGTCGATCGCCTGGGCGACGCTCGAGCATCTGCACGAGCACAATCGCTGCCGCACTTTATTCGCGACGCATTTTCATGAGCTGACCGCGCTTTCCGCGCGGCTCAAGCGCCTCGTGAACACGACCGTGCGGGTGAAGGAATTCCAGGGCGACGTCGTGTTCCTGCACGAGGTCGCGCCCGGCGTCGCCGACCGCTCTTACGGCGTGCAGGTGGCGAAGCTTGCGGGCCTCCCGGGTGCCGTCGTCGAACGCGCGCGCGTTGTGCTGGCCGAACTCGAAGCCTCCGACCGCGCGGCGCCGGCGCGCAAGCTGATCGACGACCTGCCGCTCTTCTCCGCCGCCCGCCATGATCCGCCGCCTTCTGATTCAGTCAGGGAAGCGCTCACCGCGATCGATCCGGACGCGCTGACGCCGAAGGAGGCGTTGGAAGCGCTCTATCGGCTGAAGGGATTGGCGAAGAAAGAAAAGAAGTAGCGTGCGGACGTCAGTTCGCCCGCACCGCCTTCGCGCTCGCCGCCACCGAATTCCGCACCGTCTGCAACACGACGCAATAGCGTTCGGTGAGCTTGAGCAATTGGTCAATCTTGTCCTGTGGCGCGTCGGTGTCGAGCTTGAACGTCACCCGGATCGACTTGAACCCGACCGGCGCCTCCTTGTCGACGCCGAGCGTGCCGCGGAAGTCGAGGTCACCTTCCGCCTCGACGGTGCCCGCGCGCACATCGACTCCGATCGCCGTGGAGACCGCGCGCAGAGTCACGCCCGCACAGGCAACGAGAGCCTCCAAAAGCATATCGCCCGAGCAAAGCTCCATGCCCGACCCGCCGGTGGCCGGATGCAGGCCCGCGACCGCGAGCGCCCGGCCGGTGTCGACTTTGCAAGCGATGCCTTCGTCGAGCGAGCCCTTGGCTTTCAGCGTGATCAGCGCCGCATCGGGCTCATCGCGATAGCGGTTCTTGAGCGGCGCCTGCATTTCGCGCAACGCGTTTGCGTCCATGAGTTCCTCGCGGATCCTGCCTCGTATTTTAGCAACGATGCCAGAGCGCGACCGCCGGCGCCATTGGGAAGGGGAAGCAACTCTACCGGCATAATCGAAAATTCAGTCACTATATGTGATATCAACCACCCCATGATGTCCGCCCGCTCGCCGGAACGCCCGGCAGGATAATAGCCGAGCCGCCAGGCCCATGTTGCAGACGCCGACCCGCCGCCGCCGGCCGCACCACGCGCCCCCGGACCTGATCGATTCCGCCGCCGTCCGCGCCGACCTCGCCGCGATCGCCAAGAAACACGATGGCGACGAAGCGGCGCTCCGCACGGCGCTTGCCGCCCGCCTCAAGCGTGCGCTGCAGGAGGGCAGGGACCTCGCCGAGAAACGCCTGCGCGTGGATGGCGCCGGCCGCACCTGCGCCGAAGGCCTGTCGCGGCTGATGGATGCGATCGTCGGCCTCGTCTATGAGATCGCCGCCGGCTCGCTCTATCGCTCCGACAATCCGTCATCGAGCGAGCGGATGGCGATTGTCGCAGTCGGCGGGTACGGCCGCGGCATGCTCGCGCCCGGCTCCGACATCGACCTCCTGTTTCTTCTTCCCTACAAGCAGACCGCCTGGGGTGAGAGCGTCGCCGAGGCGATCCTCTACGCGCTCTGGGACATGGGCTTGAAAGTCGGCCATGCAACGCGCTCGGTCGACGAATGCATCCGCCAGGCGCGCGGCGACATGACGATCCGCACGACGATCCTGGAAGCGCGCCACATCGTCGGCGACCGTGCGCTATCCGACGAGCTCGCCGGCCGCTTCGACCGCGACGTCGTCCAGGGCACCGCCGCCGAATTCATCACCGCGAAGCTCGCCGAGCGCGAGGATCGCCACACGCGGTCGGGCGAGTCGCGCTATCTCGTCGAGCCCAACGTGAAGGACGGCAAGGGCGGATTGCGCGATCTGCACACGCTGTTCTGGATCGCGAAATACGTCTACCGCGTGCGCGACACAGCCGACCTCGTCGACAAGGACGTGTTCAACAAGCAGGAGGCCGCGCTCTTCCGCCGTGCCGAGGATTTTCTTTGGGCCGTGCGCTGCAATCTGCATTTCTTGGCCGGCCGCGCCGAAGAGCGTCTGTCGTTCGATCTGCAGCGCGAGATGGCCGAGCGCCTCGGCTACACCGCGCATCCCGGCATGCAGGACGTCGAGCGCTTCATGAAGCATTATTTTCTTGTGGCGAAGGACGTCGGCGATCTGACTGGAATTTTCTGCGCCGCTCTTGAAGAGCAGGAGGGGCAGCCGGTCCCGCGTCTCACCCGGATGGTGGCGACGCTCACGCGCCGCAAGCGCCGGCCGATCAAGGATCATCCCGACTTCTTCATCGACTACGACCGTGTCAATGTCGTGGACGACGCGGCGTTCGAGCGCGATCCGGTCAATCTGATCTGGCTCTTCCACATCGCCGACCGCCACGATCTCGAATTGCATCCCGACGCGCTGAAGCTTGCGCGCCGCTCGCTCAGGCTGATCGATCCCGATCTGCGCGAGGATAAAGAAGCGAACCGCCTGTTCCGCGAGATTCTCACCTCGAAGAACGCACCGGAAATCGTGCTGCGCCGGATGAACGAGACCGGCGTGCTCGGCCGCTTCGTCCCCGAGTTCGGCCGCGTCGTCGCGATGATGCAGTTCAACCTCTATCACCATTACACGGTCGACGAGCACCTGATCCGCTGCATCGGCGTGCTCGCCGAGATCGAGCGCGGCACCAATCCCGAGTACGGCCTCGCCAACGAATTGATGCCCAAAGTCAAGAACCGCGATCTTCTCTATACGGCGCTGTTCCTGCACGACATCGCAAAGGGCCGCCCCGAGGACCATTCCACGGCCGGCGCGAAGATCGCGCGCCGCTTCGGCCCGCGCATAGGATTGAGTGCGGCCGAGACCGAAACCCTGGCCTGGCTAGTGCAGCAGCATCTTACCATGTCCATGGTCGCCCAGTCGCGCGATCTTGCCGACCGCAAGACGATCGAGGATTTCGCCTCCATCGTGCAAAGTCTCGAGCGGCTGAAAATGCTCTTGATCCTGACCACCGCCGACATCCGCGCCGTCGGCCCCGGCGTCTGGAACGGCTGGAAGGCGCAGCTGATCCGCACGCTTTATTACGAGGCCGAACCCGTGCTCACCGGAGGCTTCTCGGAAGTGAACCGCACGCGCCGCGTGGAGATGGCGCAGGCCGAATTCAAGGCGGCGATGCGGGACTGGGATCCGGCCGAGCTCGACCGCTACGTCACGCGCCACTATCCGCCCTATTGGCTCAAGGTCGATCTCGAACGCAAGCTCGAGCACGCGCGCTTCATCAAGGTGGCGGAAGCGACGGGACGTAAGCTCGCGACCTCCGCCCGCACCGATCTCGCGCGCGGCGTGACGGAGCTCACGATTCTCGCGGCCGATCATCCGCGCCTGCTTTCGGTGATCGCAGGCGCCTGCGCGGTGGCCGGCGGCAATATCGTCGACGCGCAGATCTACACGACGACCGACGGCCTTGCGCTCGACACGATTTCCGTTTCGCGCGAGTTCGACCGCGACGAGGACGAAGAGCGCCGCGCCGGCCGCATCGCCGATTCGATCGAGCGCACCCTGAAGGGCGAAACGCGGCTGCCCGAGGTGGTCGCCGGCAAGGCGCCGAGGGCGCGCCACGCGGCCTTCGCCATCGAGCCGGAAGTCAACGTGCACAATGCCTGGTCCGACCGCCACACCGTGATCGAGGTCGTCGGCCTCGACCGGCCCGGGCTTTTGTTCAATCTGACCAACACGATCTCGCGGCTGAACCTGAACATTGCATCCGCCTACGTTGCGACCTTCGGCGAGCGCGTGATCGACGTCTTTTACGTGACCGATCTCACCGGCGCGAAGATCACCTCGCCCCAGCGCCAGGCCGCGATCCGCCGAGGTCTCTTGGCTGCCTTCGAGACGGCCGAAGAGCGCGAGCGTCCGAAGCGGGCGCGCGCTGGGCGCTGAACCGGTCGCTACTTAACCGCCCCTTAAATCGCCCCATTTAGCTTTCCTTAACCGGACGCGCGCAAGCGCCCGTAGGCAGGTAGGGGACATGCTCTGGCGACGGCTGCGACGCGATCGGCGCGAGCCTGTGCTCGACACCATCGGCTCGCTATTTCAATTGCGCCTATCGCCGAGCGATCGCGCGGGCGGCGCGCCGGAGTCCGCCAAGTCGCGCGCCTCCGGAAACGGCGCGACGAAGAAAAACGGAAACTCGCAGCGCCGCCGCAAGCGCCGTCGCTGGTTCCGCCGCGTTCGCGCGCGCCGGCTCGTCTATTGGGGCGCAGTGCTCACGGTCTGGGGCGCGCTCGCTTTCCTCGGGCTCTTTGCGCTCTATTCATTGCGCTTGCCGTCGATCCAGTCGCTCGTGCTGCCGCAGCGCCCACCCGCGGTCACGATCCTCGGCCTCGACGGCAAGACGATCGCGACGCGCGGCGAGATGGGTGGCGAGTCGATCCCGATCAGGGCGCTACCGCCGTATCTGCCGCAGGCTTTCATCGCGATCGAGGACCGCCGCTTCTATTCGCATTTCGGCGTGGATCCGATCGGCCTCGCGCGCGCCTTCATCGTCAATCTCATGTCGATGTCGATCCGCGAAGGCGGCTCCACGCTCACGCAGCAGCTCGCGAAGAATCTTTATCTCAGCGAAAGCCGCACGCTCGCGCGCAAGCTCGATGAGCTTGTGCTGGCGCTTTGGCTCGAGGCGGAATTCACCAAGGACCAGATCCTCGAGCTCTATCTCAACCGCGTCTATTTCGGCGCCGGCGCCTACGGCGTCGAAGCGGCGGCGCAGCGCTATTTCGGTAAGCCGGCGCGTCTCGTGACGCTCGGCGAGGCAGCGATTCTGGCGGGCCTCGTGAAGGCGCCCTCGCGCCTCGCGCTCACGCGCAATCCGGCGCAGGCGCGCGAACGTGCCGAACTCGTGCTCGAAGCCATGGTCGACGAGAAATTCGTGACCAGGGAAATGGCGAAGACCGCGCGTGCGCGGCCGGCCGCGATCGTCAGACAGATCGGTCCCAACTCGACCGGCTATGTCGCCGATTGGGTGATGGACGCGCTCGACGACTATATCGGCCGTGTCGAGAAGGACGTGATCGTACAGACCACGATCGATCCGGCGCTGCAGGCCGCAGCCGAGCGCGCGCTTGTCGAGGAGCTCGCCGCCAAGGGCGAGAAGTTCGGCGTGCGCCAGGGCGCCGTGCTCGCCATGGACCCGAACGGCGCGGTGCGTGCGCTGGTCGGCGGGCGCTCCTATGCCGACAGCCAGTTCAACCGCGCAGTGGCCGCGCATCGTCAGCCGGGATCCGCCTTCAAGCCGTTCGTCTATCTCGCCGCGCTCGAAGCCGGGCTGACGCCCGACACCGTGCGCGAGGACGCGCCGATCTCGATCAAGGGATGGCGGCCGGAAAATTACTCCAAGGATTATCATGGACCGGTCACGCTGGAGACCGCGCTCTCGCATTCGCTGAACACGGTCGCAGTTCGCCTTGGCCTTGAGGTCGGGCCGCAAACCGTCGCCAAGACCGCGCGGCGGCTCGGCATTGCCTCGAAGCTCACGCCCAATGCTTCGATCGCGCTTGGCACGTCGGAAGTGACGCTCTTGGAGCTCGTCGCCGCCTACGCGCCGTTCGCCAACGGTGGCATCGGCGTCATTCCCCACGTGATCGAGCGCGTGCGCACGAGAGACGGAAAGATCATCCATGCGCGCAAGGCCTCCGGACTCGGCGCGGTGGTATCGCCGCGTTACGTGCCGATGATGAACCGCATGTTGGAAGAAACGCTCCTCACCGGCACCGCTCAGCGCGCGCGCGTTCCCGGCTGGCCCGCGGCCGGCAAGACCGGCACGAGCCAGGATTTCCGCGACGCCTGGTTCGTCGGCTACACCGGCCGGCTCGTGGCCGGCATCTGGCTCGGCAACGACGACAACTCGCCCACGAAGCGCGCGTCGGGCTCTAACGTCCCGGTGGACATCTGGAATCGCTTCATGGTCGAGGCACACAAGGGACAGCTTGTCGTCGGTCTCCCTGGCGCCGTCGAACAACCCACTTTTGCCGGGTCGCCGCCGGCGCCGGTCGAGGATGGCCCGCCGCCCGCCCGCCCCGCGCGCGATCAGGCGCCGCTCGACAACTGGTTCCTCGAGCGTTTGTTTGGAAGGCGCTGACGTCGTTCATTTCCAACGGTCACCCCCGGGTTTGACCCGGGGGTCCATACGGCATCGCGTTTTGCGCAAGCACCCGATGGATCGCGGGGTCAGGCCAGGCAATGACGACTAAGGCTCAACTCGTCGCCCCGTAGCGATGCAGCGAATTGCCGTGCGCCTTGAGCCAGGCCTCGGCGCGGCGGCGATCGGGCGCGAGTTGATCGACGACACGCCAGAACCGCGCCGAATGGTTGAGCTCGCGGCAATGCGCGACCTCGTGCGCGGCGAGATAGTCGAGCACGAAGGCGGGCGCGAGCACGAGCCGCCAGGAATAGGACAGCGCCCCGTCCGCCGAGCATGAACCCCAGCGGCTCGCCGTATCGCGAATTCCCATTCGCTCGATCGCGACGCCGAGCGCCGTAGCGTGACGCCTCGTTGCCGTGGCAAGATCGCGCCTCGCCTCCCGCTTCAGAAAGTCCGTGATGCGCCGAGCGACGTGCGCGGCGCCCCCGGCGACGCAGAGAAACGCCGTTCCGTCATGGCCGGTCTCGCTCCAGACCGTGCCGCGCGCATTCGGCCGATGCGCGATCCGGTGCGGCATACCGCGCAACGGAATCGTCGCGCCGTCGGCAAAGGGAACGGGCTCCGGAATCCGCTTTACCCGCGCTGCGATCCACGCCGCGTTGCGCTCGGCGAAATTGCGCGCCTCGCGCAAGGAGCCGCGCTGCGGCATCGTCATCACCACCTCGCGGCCCCGTTCGCGCACCCGCAGCGTATAGCGCCGCGCGCGCGGATTGCGCTTCACCGTCACCTCAAACGCTTCATTGGCGCAGGAGACGACGAGCTTGCGCCGGTCATCGGCCTTCGGAGATTTTCTCAGAAAGAACGGAAGCGAAAGTTGCATGCGTCACGCGCCGAATCGAATCGCCTTTGGCCTAGGCAATTCCAATCGCGGGCCGGAGGCAAGCGGTAACACGGGCCATCACGCGCGCATCTAAGCCGCCTTGGTCTTGCGGGTGGCCTGGTGGGTGCGGATGAAGTCGCTGATCCGCGGCGCAATCTCGGCCCGGAAGCGCGAGCCGTTGAATACGCCATAATGCCCGACCGACGGCTGCATGTAATGCGCCTTCTTGTCGTCGGGGATGTTCACGCACAGCTGGTGCGCGGCCTCGGTCTGTCCACGCCCAGAAATGTCATCGTGCTCGCCCTCGATCGTGAGCAGCGCCACGCGGCGAATTTTGGCGGGATCGACCGGCTTGCCGCGATGGGTCATCTCGCCTTTCGGCAGCGCCTGGCGTACGAACACGGTCTCGACCGTTTGCAGATAGAATTCCGCGGTTAGGTCCATCACTGCGAGATACTCGTCATAGAATTCGCGATGCTTGTCCGCCGAATCTCCGTCGCCCGTGACGAGATGCTGGAACATCCGCTTGTGCGCGTCGAGGTGACGCTCGAAATTCATGCTGATGAAGCCGGTGAGCTGCAGGAAGCCCGGATAGACTTCGCGCATGAATCCTGGATGCGGAAACGGCACCTTGGCGATCACGTGGCGGCGGAACCAGTCGATGCCGCGCTCCTCGGCGAGGCGATTGACCCCCGTCGGATTGACGCGCGTGTCGATCGGTCCGCCCATCAGCGTCATCGAATGCGGGAGATATGGATCGTCATCTGCTTCCATGCGGGCGACTGCGGCAAGCACCGGCACCGAAGGCTGGCAGACCGCGATCACATGGCAGTCGCCGCCGAGCCGGTGCAGCATCGAGATCACGTAGTCGATGTAGTCGTCGAGATCGAAGTGCCCCTGCGCGAGCGGCACCATGCGCGCGTCCGCCCAGTCGGTGACATAGACGTCGTGCCGCGGCAGGAACGCTTCCACCGTACCGCGCAGGAGCGTCGCATAGTGCCCGGACATCGGCGCGACGATCAGGATTTTCGGCTGTGCGTGCCGCGGCGGATGCTCGAAGATCCGCTCGAAATGCAGGAGCTTGCAGAACGGGCGCTCCCAAATCGTCTTGATTTGCACCGGCACCCGCTCGCCGCCGACGAGCGCCGATTCGATTCCCCATTCGGGCTTGGCATAGCGGCGCACCGCGCGCTCGTAGATCTCGGCTGTCGCGGCGATCGATTTTCCGAACGTCGTGTGCGCCAAAGGATTGAACGGATTCTTGAAATAGAGCCTGGTCGCATCGGCGACCGCGCGCGACGGATGGAGCGCGGCGTGGCTCCACTCGTAGAGCCAGTAGAGCGGAGTTGTGCTGAGCGGCCCGCCTTCGCCCGGAAGCTTGGGCGCGCCGCCGAATTCACCGATCGGCATCCGTTGGTTCCCGGCCCCCGTTTTTCTCAGCCCTGCTGCGATGCAACATAGGTGCGACAGTGGAGGGCGTCAATCTAACGGGCACAAGTAAAGGCGGCGTTTGACCCGTATTTCAGGCCGATTTCACTCGCCGATTTGCAGGAGCGATCCGCCGCGCCGCGCCGCGGCGAGGAGCAGCATGAAGCTCACCGCGCCCGCGGTCATCCACAGAAGATTCAGCCCGAGCGCCCAGAGCATGAGGTCGGCGCGGAACACGTGATCGATCACGAGCGCGCGCATGCCCTCGAACACGGCCGTCGGCGGCAGCGCCCAGGCGATCGGCTGCAGCCATTCCGGCAGCGTCGAAACCGGGTAATAGACGCATGTGAGCGGCAGGAAAAAGAACATCAGGCTCCACGCGAGGCTCTCGGCGCCGAGCCCATGCCGCAGCACGAGCCCGGAACAAAACATTCCGACCGCCCAGCTCGTGAACAGGAGATTGGCGAAGAACGCCGCGAGCGCGAACCCAAGCGCCCAGAGATTGAATCCGAAGAAAATGACGGCGAGGATCGTCACCGGCACGAGCCCGATCGAGAGCCGCACCACGCTCATGATGATGAGCGCCAGTACGAATTCGCCCGCGCGCAGCGGACTAATCATCAGGTTCGGCATGTTGCGCGACCACATTTCTTCGAGGAACGACATCGAGTAGCCGATCTGGCCGCGGAACAGGATGTCCCAGAGGAGAAACGCAGCGAGAAACGTGCTCGCCGTCCCGGCGATGGCGCCCGGATATTTCGCAATGCCGACCTGCAGAAAGCCCCACATGAACATCTGCACCGCCGGCCAATAGACCAGCTCGAACAGCCGCGGCCACGACGAGCGCAGGAGATACCAGTGCCGCAGGATCATCGCGCTCACGCGGCGCGGCGAGAAGGCAATCGCGCTCGCGCTCATGATGCGGCTTCCCGCATGGGCTCACGCCGGTCGCGCGCGATGTCGAGAAAGACTTCTTCCAGATTCCGCCGACCGTAGCGCGCGAGTAATTCCTTCGGCGAGCCGTCGTCGACGATGTGGCCGCGCTTCATCATCAGCACGCGGTCGCACAGCCGCTCGACCTCGCTCATGTTATGCGAGGCAAGCAAGATCGTGGCGTGTTTTCGCGTGCGATATTTTTCCAGATGCTCGCGAATCCAGTCGGCGGTGTCCGGATCGAGCGAGGCGGTGGGCTCGTCAAGCACAAGCACGTCCGGCTCGTTGATGAGCGCTTTCGCGAGCGCGACGCGCGTCTTTTGTCCGGCCGAGAGTTTGCCCGCCGGCCGGTCGATGAACTCGACGAGATCGAGATCGCGGGCGAGCAAATCGATGCACTCGCCGATCCGCCCGATACCATAGAGCATGCCAAAGACGGTGAGATTCTGCCGCACTGTGAGTCGATGCGGGAGATCGACGTAAGGGCTCTCGAAATTCATCCGGTGCAGCACGCGATAACGCTCGTGCGCCATGTCGGCGCCGAACACGAGCACCCTGCCGCTCGTGGGTGCCACGAGACTCATGATCATGCCGATCGTGGTGGTCTTGCCCGCGCCGTTGCCGCCGAGCAGGCCCGTGATGGAACCCGGCGCAATCTCGAAAGAAACGCCTGCCACGGCGACGGATTCGCCGTAATTCTTGGTCAGGTCGATGGCCTTGATCGCGGGAAGGGTCATGGGAGACGGCTTATTTCGGGGTCCGGGGTCGCACGGGCAAGGCCGCGGTGCAAGCCGACGATCGGCGCAATAATCGAGTTAGCTATCGCCGGCAAAGATGGTTTCGCTTCGGCGCTCGCGCGCCTAAATAGGGACCTATGCCCAGTCTTGGCGACCAACTGATCGGACCGCGGCCCTACGGGCTCCGTCTCGACACGCTCATCCGGCTGCGCTGGCTCGCGGTCGCGGGCCAGGCCGCGACCCTGATCGGCGTCCATTTGCTTCTCGGCTTTTCACTGCCGATCTGGCCGGCGCTCGGGATCGTGGCGCTCACCGCCGGCACGAATATTTTGTTGCGCACGCGCAAGCCGCGGCCGCAGCGGCTCGACGAGCGGCGGGCCGCGCTGATCCTCGGTTTCGACATCGTTCAGCTTGCACTGCTTCTTTATCTCACCGGCGGCCTCGCCAATCCATTCAGCGTCTTGTTTCTGGCGCCCGTGCTGATCTCGGCGACCGCCCTTTCGCCGCGCACGACGCTCGTCCTCGGAATTCTCGCGGTGTCGGTCGCGACCGTGATCGGCGTCTTCCATCATCCGCTGCCCTGGTACGCAGAGTCGGGCTATGTGCCACCCGAACTCTTTATGCTCGGCATGTGGGCGTCCGTGCTGGTCTCGGTCGCCTTCATCGGCGGCTATGCGTTCGCCGTCGCCAAGGAAACGCGCCAGCTCTCGGACGCGCTCGCCGAGGCCGAACTCGTGCTTGCCCGCGAGCAGCATCTCACCGCGCTCGACGGCCTCGCCGCCGCGGCGGCCCACGAACTCGGTACGCCGCTTGCCACGATTGCGATCGTCGTGCGCGAGCTCGAGCGCGACGCGCCGGCCGATTCCCCTTACCGTGAAGACCTCAAGCTTCTGCGCGAGCAAAGCGAGCGTTGCCGCTCGATCCTGCGCACTTTGACCTCGCTCGGCTCCGGCGACGCGCCGTTCGACCGTATGCCGCTCTCGCTGCTCCTCGAGGAATTGGTTACGCCGCACCGGCCCTTCGGCACTTCGATCAAGGTCGATCTGCCTTCCGATCGCACCGGCGAGCCGGTGATCGGGCGCAATCCGGCGATCCTCTACGGTCTTGGCAATCTCGTGGAGAACGCCGTCGATTTCGCGAGCGACAACGTGACGATCGCGGCCGATTGGAGCCGAGACACGGTGTCGATCGTGATCACCGACGACGGCCCGGGCTTCGCGTCCGAGGTGATCAACCGCATCGGCGAGCCCTATGTGACGATGCGCGGCCGCCGCCGCGCCGGCGAGCCCGATGCGCCGGGTGGCCTCGGCCTTGGCTTCTTCATCGCCAACACCTTGCTGGAGCGGACCGGGGCGAGTTTGTCGCTCGAGAACCGGACATTCCCCTATTCGGGGGCGATTGTCCGGGTGCGATGGGCCCGGGCCACACTCGAGCTTAACCTTAATCACGCAGCCGGCTCACAGCCCGCAACCGCTGCGGACTCGGAGCATTCCGCTACCCTTGCCACCGCCCGGGTCGATCACTAAATCAGCGCGGGTATGCACACAGGCTTTGCTATGACCGACGCGCGTGCGACCGAGCCTAAGGCCGACCGGCGCCTGCTCATCGTCGACGACGACAAGTCGTTTTTGGACCGTTTGGCCCGCGCCATGGAGAGCCGTGGCTTCCAGGTGACCACCGCGGAAACGGTGGCTCAGGGCCTCGCTCACGTCGCGTCGTCGCCGCCCGCCTTTGCGGTCGTCGACATGCGCTTGAACGACGGCAACGGGATCGAAGTGATTTCGGCGCTGAAGGAGAAGCGCCCCGACGCCCGCGCCGTCGTGCTCACCGGCTACGGCAATATCGCGACCGCCGTGACCGCCGTGAAGCTCGGCGCCGTCGATTATCTGTCGAAGCCCGCCGATGCCGACGACGTCTATGCGGCGCTCACCGCAGAGCCCGGCCAGAAAGCCGAGCCGCCGGAGAAGCCGATGTCCGCCGATCGCGTTCGTTGGGAGCACATCCAGCGCGTCTATGAGCTGTGCGGACGCAACGTGTCTGAGACCGCGCGCCGGCTCAACATGCACCGCCGCACTTTGCAGCGCATTCTCGCCAAGCGCGCCCCGCGTTAATCCAATTTCGTCGTCCCGGGCGAGGGCGAAGCCCGAGACACGGGACCGTCCGACCAATGATCCCAATTGCCCTCATTGCCGGGCTTGACCCGGCAATCCAGGAAATCTTGCGCAAGCATCAGTGCTGTCTGGATGCGCGGGTCAAGCCCGCGCATGAGGACCAATAAAATAATCTGCGCAGAACTTTACAGCAGCGCCGGCTCCGCCAATCCCGGATCCTGTAACGAAGCGAGCCGCGCCGCCGCCGCGCGGCCGAAGCACACGAGCAGCGCTTTGCGCCGCGCTGCTGCGAGCAAATGCAGCGGTCCTTCGCGCACGAGCGTTCCGCCGTAGGCGTCGGCGATCACGACTCCCGCATCCGCGGGCAGCAAGCTGGCCGGAAATTCCGGCGCGACCGCGAACAGAAGCCGGTCGCAATAGAGTCGATACTCCTGCCACTTTCGGTCGGCGCGGAAGTCCGCCACCGACGACTTGATTTCGACGATCCAGAATTCGCCGCCGCCGCCGAGCGCCACGAGGTCCGCGCGCCGGCCCGATCCGAGCGGCAATTCCGCAAGTGCGGCGAAGCCGAGCGCATGCAGCAGCCGGAGCGAGCCGCGCCGGATTGCGGGCGCAGGCTCCTGCCGGCGCAGATCGGCGGGTGCGAGCGGCAAAGCAAATTCGGTCATGTGATTCTCCCGCCCGATCCTAGGCGACGCCGACGCCGTGGGAAATCGGGAAGCTTGCCCCCGGCGCGGCTTTCGTCGAATGTCGCCCGGGGATTGGGGAGGGGAAATTGCCGGCGATCGATTACGAAGCCGAATACAACAACCGCGCCCGGGTTCCCGAGCACCCGGAAATCTTCGCGCGCTGGGCGCGCGCAGCCGAAGCCTTCCGCGCTAGCCATTCCGACGCCGAACTCGGCCTTGCCTACGGCAAGAGCCCGCGCGAGAAGATCGATCTCTTCTGGCCTATGGCCGGGCGCAGCGCGCCCTTCGCGCTCTTTATACATGGCGGCTATTGGCGCTCGCTCGAGCCGTCGGCCTTCAGCCATCTCGCCGCCGGCGCCAACGCGCACGGGATTGCGCTCGCGCTCGCTGGCTACGACCTCTGCCCGGCCGTGACCATGGAAGCGATCATCGAGGAAATGCGCGCGGCCGCAGCCTTTCTCTATCGCCGCTTTCGGCGTCCGCTCGTCGCCTCAGGCCATTCCGCTGGCGGTCACCTGAGCGCGTGTCTCGTCGCGACCGACTGGAAGAAATACGGCGAAGATCTCCCGGCCGTTCTTGTTCCGGCCGGCCTTTCCATCTCCGGCCTGTTCGAACTTTCGCCGCTTATGCACACAAGCATGAATCAGGACCTACGCATCGACGCGGAGAACGTCGCCCGCATCTCACCGCAGACGTGGAGTGTCGCGCCGGGCCGCACGTTCGACGCCTGGGTCGGCGGCGACGAGAGCAGCGAATTTCTGCGCGAGAGCCGCGACATTGTCGCCGAATGGGGCCGCAAGGGCGTGGCGACGCGTTACGTGGAAGTGGCCCGCGCCAATCATTTCACCGTGCTTGATCCGCTCGCCGATCCGCAGAGCACGATGACCAAGCGGCTCGTGGAGCTTGTCGGAGCATCGGCCTGAGCCGGCTCCCGCGCCTGACGTTGCGGGGTCAGGGACGATCGGTTAAGTCAGAGCCACGCACCCGTAGCTCAGCTGGATAGAGCGTTGCCCTCCGAAGGCAAAGGTCAGAGGTTCGAATCCTCTCGGGTGCGCCAGTCAAGCCTCATTCATATCTCGATGAACGTCGGCCGTTCCGGCTCGACGAACGCGCCTACCCGCTCTCTTTCGCCTTGCCTTTGGCGCGCTCGCCTAGGAGATCGGTCCAGGCGAGCATCAGCCCCGACACCACGAACACGAGATGAATCACGACGAGCCAGATCAGGGTCTTCTCGTTGAAGTTCTTGTCGATGTTCATGAAGGCCTTGAGCACCTGGATCGCCGAGATCGCGACGATCGACGCCATCAATTTCTGCTTCAGGCCCGAGAAATCGATCTTGGTCATCCATTCCGGCCAGTCCGGATGGCCCTCGGGATCGATCTTGGACACGAAATTCTCGTAGCCCGAAAAGACGACGATCAGCACGAGATTGGCGGCAAGCGAAAGATCGATCAGCGCGAGCACGCCGAGGATCACGTCCGCTTCCGTCGCCGTCGTCATCTCGAGGACAAAATGGAAAAATTCGCGGATGAATGTGTAGAGGAGAACGAGCAGGCTCGCGATCAGGCCCAGATAGAATGGGGCCATGATCCAGCGGCTTTGCGAAATCAGCCGCTCGAGAAAGCGTTCGATCATGGTTGCCCCCGCCGCGCACCGATAACAATCGATGACACGGCCTGGGCTTTAAGTGCAAGCGCCCGGATTGGCGCTTAGTGCGCCGCCGCGACTCCGGTGCCGATCTGGCAGCTCACGCCGGTGCCGCCCAGCCCGCAATAGCCGTGCGGATTCTTCGCGAGATATTGCTGGTGATAATCCTCGGCGAAATAGAATTCCGGCGCGTCGCGGATTTCCGTGGTGATCGGGCGGTAACCCTCGGCGCGGAGCGCCTTGTCATAAGCCTGCTTCGCGGCTTCCGCCGCCGCGCGCTGGGCCGCGTCATAGACATAGATGCCCGAGCGATACTGCGTGCCGATGTCGTTGCCCTGACGCATGCCCTGGGTCGGGTCGTGCGTCTCGAAGAACGCCTTCAGCAATTGCTGATAGCTCACCTGCTTCGGGTCATAGACGACAAGCACCGCCTCGTTGTGGCCGGTGGCGCCGCTGCACACCTCTTCATAGGTGGGGTTCGGCGTGTGGCCGGCGGCGTAACCGACCGCGGTGACCCACACGCCGGGAATATTCCAGAACGCCTTCTCCGCGCCCCAGAAGCATCCGAGGCCGAACATCGCCTTTTCGATGCCTTGCGGGTAAGGCCCCTTGAGCGGCCGGCCCGAAACGAAATGCTTGTCGGCGGTCGGAATTGGCTGCGGACGTCCGGGCAGCGCCGCTTCCGGCGCCGGCACCTGCAACAGCTTCTTGACGGAGAACATGGGGTCGCTCCTGCGGAAGAAGTCGCCGCCAATATAGGTGATCGGCCCCGCTTTCGCATCGGCGCCGGCGATCACGTTCGGACGAGGCCTGGCTCAGTCGCGCGAGGAATAGCCGATCGGCCGCGCGCGCCGGCGGCCGAAAAACACCAGTACCGCACCGAGAATCCCGAGCACGGCCCAGAGCGGCGCGTAGAGGATATAGAGGAGCGCCGGGTCCCAGATCCGGGGCGAGAGGTCGCGCTCGACAACGACCTTGAGCCATTCGAGGCTCCCCGGATGAATCGCGGCCCACGCCTCGACCGCCGGCATGACCACGATCCGCCCGGCAGTGATCGAGCGCGTCCCGTCGATCACGAGCGCGACGAAGGCGCCCGCGAGGAGCCAGAGGCCGATGAAGCGGAACAGGAATCGGAACATGCGAGGCAGACCCGCTTTTGAACTAGACTGCGCGCGCCCGCGGCGCAACCCGCGGGCGGCAGCGATACTTGTCTCGTTGCGACCCTCTATTATAGTCGCGCCGCTCGCGGAGGGGTGGCCGAGTGGCTTAAGGCGCTCGCTTGGAAAGCGTGTGTACGGGAAACCGTACCGTGGGTTCGAATCCCACCCCCTCCGCCATCCTTAGAGAGAGCCGCATTTTGCGCGCTTCAACCCGGCGCAGTACCCGTATGCTGAAAGCCGTTCCCCGCATTCTTGAAATCGGCGACTTCCAGTATTTCAAGCAAATTTATCCCGAGCAGACGACGTCGCTGTGGACCGGATGGAGACCGTCGCGAGTGCTGCCGCGGCGCGCTTATGACGACTGCACGCCGCTTCGATTTGCTGCCGCGATGCGCGATGCGGCCGCGGGCCGCTATGGCGTCGTTGTCGCCTACATGTCGTCGCGCGCGCCCAAGCTGCCGCGTTACTGGCTGCGTGCATTTGCCCGCCAACCGTGGCGGCCGATTTCCGCGCTGACGCGCGTATTCGGCGTATCTTGGCTGCAACCCTTCAAGTTTTCAATGCCATTTGTCGTGCTCGACATGAACGACACATTCGGCATCGGGGCACACAATTTTTTTCTGCTGGATAAGGCGGACGTCGCGTTCAAGCGCGAGTTGCCAGCCGACCGATGGCACGTGCTGTTCGGTTCAGGTCACCCCAATTTGCCGACGCAGCGCATCCGCGGCAATGACAGATGGCAAGCGCGACTCGCGAAACTCCGACCCATCGCGCTGCCGGTCCCGAGGATCGATCCAAAATTGTTCGCGGACGGCTTTCCTGAGAAGACGGTTGACGTGTTCTTTGCGGGGGAAGTCGAGAAGAACAATTGGGTTAGGCGCACGGGTCTTTCCGAACTGAAGGCGCTGGCCGAGCGGGGAGTGCAAGCTGATCTTCCGGAAGGGCGGCTGCCACGCCAGGAATTCTATCGGCGCCTCGCTCGAGCATGGTTGGCGTGGTCGCCAGCCGGATACAGTTGGGAGTGCTATCGCACGGGCGAGGCGGCACAGTGCATGACGGTGCCAATCGTGAGTCATCCGACGGTCGAGCGCTACCGACCGCTCCTCGATGGCGAGCATCTGTTTCAATATGATATCGAGCCCGGCGGATTGACGCGAGTCGTCGAGAAGGCGCTTGCGGATAAAGGCCGGCTGCAGAAGATGGCGGCAGCCGGTCGCGATCACGTGCTCAAGCATCACACGTTACGCGGGATCGTAGATCACGTTCTCGAGACCGCGCTCGCCGCGGCCCCAATCGCGAGACCCAACGCGTCGTGATTCTGATCAACCGCCAAGCCATGCGACGAGGCGTGCCACTCTCAGCACGTAGCGGTGCGAAATAAGCTAAGCAAATTCGTGCGTGACCGCCGTAGTGAACAAACTCCACGAATAGTTCGCGGGTGGCCATCGCATCCATTTTTTCGGACGCGTCCTCTGCGATCGATCCGGTATCCGAGGGCCGCGAACCTTGGCGACGGGAAGGCGAGGGATTTCAATGGCTTGAAGATGCGCATTCGTCCGAGGATGAACTTGCTAAAGTTCGCCAAGTCTCTTCAAATTTAGAAATCGGTTAGGGACAGTACGTGACATGGGTTCCTTTGGCGCCTCCGGTGTGAACGAATTGGATGCCAATCAAAACGAATTTGGCCGCTCGTTCCCCGGCCCTGAAGAATCTTTACCCGCATGTTTTCAGCGGATCGTGGCGCTGCATCGTAACCGTATCGCGCTCGGGTCCGGAACATGGCAGCCCAACTACGAAGAACTGAACGTCTCAGCAAACCGAATTGCGCACGCATTGATCGTTCGGGGCGGCAGTCCTGGCGATCGTGTCGCCATTCTTATGCGTCACGACGCGCCACTCATTGCTGCGATGCTGGCTATTCTAAAGGCCGGAAGAATCGTCGTCGCGCTCAATCCCGCCGATCCGCCCGCACGCTTACGACAGGTTCTTGCAAACGCGGACGCGAACTTGATCCTGAGCGACGCCGGATCTGGCGAGATTGCAGCCGAAGCAGCCGAAAACGACCGCAGCATCATTCGAGTGGCAGCGGTAAGCAACGAAATGCCGACCCACAATCCCGGCAATTCGATATCTCCAGATAGCACCGCCTTCCTCGTTTACACGTCCGGTTCGACGGGACAGCCGAAGGCGGTCATGCAAACGCACCGCCAGATCTTGCAGAAAGTGGCGCGGCTCTTCCGAGATACCGGGGTAGGCGCGACGGACAGAATTGCGCTGCTCGCCGCGTTGAGCGGCGGCCAGGGGATTGGCACCGCATGGTGCGCGCTTACGAACGGCGCCGCGCTATGCCTCTTTCCCGTCACGGAGAAGGGCGTCACAGGTCTGGCCGACTGGATCAATGATCAAGGAATTACACTCTATCTTTCGTCGGCCTCATTGTTCCGCAATCTCTGCAAGACGCTGGCCGCGAACGCGAGCTTCCCAAATGTCCGCGTCGTAATGGTTGCGTCGGAAGTGGCGACCTCGGTTGATTTCAATGCATTCCAGCGACATTTTGCCGAAAGGTGCTTGTTCTTCCACACGCTGTCCTCCTCCGAAACCGGTAACATCGCCCAATTACGGTTGGCTCGAAGCGATCGGATCGCGGAAGGCCGTCTGCCGGTCGGACGAGCCGCGGAGGGCATCGAGATATTCCTCCGCGACGAAGAAGGGCACGAAGTGCGGCAAGGCGAGACTGGCGAGATTGTCGTACGAAGCCGTTTTTTGTCCGCCGGATATTGGCGCGACGCGGAACTGACAGCAGAACGTTTTTCCAAAGTGCCGGGCACTGACGGCGTTTGGGAGTTCCGCAGCGGCGATTTGGGCTGCATCTCCAAAGGAGGCCTGCTCGTATTCATCGGCCGAAAAGATGCGCGGCTGAAGATCAGGGGCTACCGGATCGAAGTCTCGGAGGTGGAGCAAGCGCTGCAATCGCTGCCGGGCATAGAGCGCGCGGCCGTGGGTCCGATCGACCGGCCAAACAAGGAGCCGATGTTGGCGGCGTACGTCGTTCTCAGCGAAGGTTGCGAGTTGTCCGCCGAGAAGCTGCGTCAGGAATTGAGGGCGATTCTGCCGCGGCATATGGTTCCTTCGGTGTTCATTTTTCTCGACGATCTTCCGCTCAATACGCATGGAAAAGTCGATCGCGAGAAACTGCGGCAAAACCAGCCGGCCCGAGAAAGTAATTCGGCGGCGCCGACAGATACAGACACCGAGCGGCTGCTCGCCGGTATCTGGATGGAGTTGTTCGAGATCGAGCAAATCGGACGAGAAGACGACTTTTTTGATCTCGGGGGTGACTCGTTGCTCGCTGCGACCGTGGCCGCGAAGGTCTACGAAACGACCGGCATTGAGTTGAACCTTGGAACGTTCGTCGACCATCCGGTTCTGGCGGACTTGGCCGGCGCCATCGACGGGATGCGAGAAGCCGCGGTTGTGCAGGAAGAGCCCGCGCTCGCGCCTCGCCAGCCCGGCGATCTCCCGCCGCTTTCTTTTCTGCAGGAGCGCATTTGGCGCTCCTCGCGCACGCCGCAGCAATCCGAAAAGTACACCGTCGCCCGAAGTTATCGGATCAGGGGCCGGCTGGATGCCGGATTGTTGCGCGAATGTTTGGACGACCTAGCGCAGTGTCACGAAATTCTTCGCACGACCTACGCCGAGGTGAATGGACGGGCGGTACAGATCGTCCATCCTCCCGGACCAGTGGCGCTCGAAATCGTCGACCTGTCGGATTCGGATAAGGAAGATCCAGAGGCTGAAGCGCGCCTATTCTGCAGGCAGAAGGCAGCCAGCATATTCGACTTGAGCCGCTTGCCGTTGCTTCGCTTTTTTCTCATCCGCATCCGAGAAGACGAACATTGGTTTGCGCGAGTCAATCACGGCATCATTGCCGATGGCTGGTCGTGGCAGATATTCTTCCGCGAGCTGGCCGCGCTCTATGAAGCGAGGCCTCGCGGGAATTCGTCCCCATTATCGGCTTCCCCGAGGCTGCAATTTGCCGACTACGCGGTTTGGCAACGGAACGCCATGGACCCAAATGGCGTGCGTCATCGGTCAACGGTCGCGTGGTGGAAGGATTTTCTCCGCAAGTCGCCGCGCCCGGCCAAACGGCCCTTCAGGCGACGCAAGCACGCGCAGGCGGTCGCCCCCGGCGACGGTGTTGTCAGGTTCGGCCTGAGCCCGGAAGTTTCGCAGCGGTTGGAGGAGATCGGTCGCGGCGCGGGCGCGACGTACTACATGGTTCGCGTGGCGGTATTCGCTGCGATGCTGGCTGCCGAAACAGGCCAATCGGATATAACGATCGGCGGCTTTGTCACCCGCCGCAACCGAATTGCGCTGCAGGATGTGATGGGTCTTTTCGGCAATCAGGTGCGGATGAGGTTCCGCTGCGATCAGCGGGAGCCCTTCGGTCGTTGGCTTACCCGCGTCCAAGAAGTCATTCTCGAAACCGAGGCGCGGAGCGACGTCCCTTACGAGCAACTGCGCGACGCGCTCGAATTGCAAGGCGTGCGATTGCGGCGCTTTCATGTGTGGTTCAATATTTTCCAGTTTCCTTCCGTAACACGGTTTGCCGGCATCACCATCGAAGATCTGGAATGGTTCACGGAACTCATGCCCGGACCGTTCGTGATCAATTTCAATCAGTACAATGAAAGTGAAGACTGCCGCGCAACCTTCGATGCCGGCTACTATGATCCCGAACGGGTGCGGGAACTCGTCGATCGGTTGTGCAAGCTTTTCGATGTGGTCTCGCGCAATCCGGATCGATCGGTGGGTGAGTTGCTTGCGATGAGCGGCGTTCGCCAGCCATCAACGATTCGCTCGTTCTTACGCGCGATCGCACATGCGCGCTCATGGCGGCCAACGATTGGCAGTCGAAGGTAGCTAATTTGGGCGGGCGGGTGCTAGCCGATCGTTTAACCGCTAATCGGGGTTATGGCGCACACCTTGGAAAGCTTCTCGCGTTTGGTCAGATTTGGCTTGCTATAGGGCCTGCGCTCGTTGGCGCCCGAAGCAACCTGAATGGATTGATGACGCAAGCTCGCCCCCGATACCGCGCTGCCAATCTGCGCCACACCGCGGATGGGGTCAAGCCGCGCCCGGACCTGATTTACAGCTGTGAAACGACATCGATGCCGGCGGTTTATTCCCGCCGCGTGATCACGAGGATCGTAGACCCGCGAGCCGCAGTTTGATCCATCGCCCACGGCGGAGAGTGTTGGAATCAGTTTCCTTTTGCACCACGGCGCCTTTGCGGGGAAGTCTATGCGAGCGTTTTCGCGGTACTTCGCTGTGACGCGCTGAGGTACTACGGAGGAGCGAACATACCAATCATACCGCGCTAGATTGATTAGCTAAGTCCAATAAGCTTATCGGCAGTTACGCTTCAAAATTCTTTAAATAATCCACAAAAACCGGTAGTCTCGTTTGCTCGAGGCACGTGAGCAATCTGTCGGAGAAGAATCACATTCTGAGTACATTTCCCTCGTCCTGCGAGATCATCGAACCCGCTCGCGGAATTAGGGCACAGCACGCGATGCTGGTAGCGGCCACGCATACGCGCGCACAGGAGCTTGCCGACGCAGGGGTCGCCTCGGGAGAACGAGTGGTTCTGATTCCCGCGACGGGCTTCGGCTTTTTTGTCGACCTCTTCGCAGCCTGGAGTCGAGGCGCGGTGGTAGTTTGTGCGCCGGCATCGCTGACGGCGAGCGAACGTGAGAGCGCCGGGCGCTTGGTCCGGCCGCGGCTATGGGTAGGTAGCAGCGCCCCGACGGGCATACGCTCACTGGAGCCGGCCTGCCTCGACGCAAGCCGCGAGGTGAGAACGACAGCCGAGCCCGAATCGCTAGCAATCGATGATCCGGCCCTCGTCCTGCTTACCTCCGGTACGAGCGGAACGCCTAAGGGCGTGGTGCACACTCAGCGCTCATTGCAGAGCCGGGTGGCATTGAACCTCGCATACATCGGCCGACCCGATCTCGCGACCGCGCTCAACCTCCTTCCGCTACATTTTGGTCACGGGCTGATCGGAAACTGCCTGACGGTCCTTGCCGCGGGCGGCCGTCTCATTCTGCAGCCGGACCCCGGCATTGACGGCTTGGCGCGCCTCGGCGAGACCATCGATCGGTTTGAAGTAACATTCCTAAGTTCGGTTCCTGCCTTGTGGCGTGTCGTCTTGAAGACTAGTCGACCGCCCACCCGGGGCACGTTACGGCGCGTTCACGTCGGATCGGCACCGCTCTCTGCGGAACTATGGAGCGCCATCTGCGAGTGGTGTGGAATCCGCCGCGTACTCAACATGTACGGAATCACCGAGACCGCTAATTGGATCGCCGGCCACAACGCCGAGGAGGGGCCGATCGTTGACGGACTGGTCGGCCGGGCGTGGGGCGGCAGCATCCGAGTGCGCACCGAGGCTGGTCCCTTCGCTACCCAAGGCCGCGGCGAGCTCGTCGTTGCTACGCCGTCGTTAATGGCCGGCTATTTCGGGCAAACGAACCAGGCGGAGATGCTTCCGGGCGGTTGGTTTGCAACGGGCGACGTGGGGGAAATCGACGAGCAAGGACGCATCCGTCTTATCGGCCGCTTGCGCGACGATGTGAATCGTGGCGGCGTGAAGATTTCTTGCGATGAGGTGGACTTGTTGCTTGAGCGGCACCCGTCGGTGCGTGAGGCTTGCGCGTTTCCGATCGAAGAGCCCACTGCCGGGGAAATCATCGGGGTTGCAGTTGTTGTGGAGGACGGCCAGGACTTGGATTTCGCGAGCCTGCGTAATTGGTGTGCCCGCCACATCCGTCGCGATGCAGTGCCCGACCGTTTCTTTCTCTTGCGAGCCTTGCCGCAGAATGACCGCGGCAAGCGAGATCGTCGGCGGGTTCGGGAGCTATGTTTGGCAGAGCCGAGCGTGGAGCGGCAGAAATGAGGCTGCTGTGGCCGCACCGGCCAATCCGAATCGAGACACCGCAGTTCACGATGCGGACAATGAGCCGGCGGCAGGTTGCCCGCGCCACGTTCCCCTGGACCAACGACCAGGATGTGATGGCGGCGATCAATCTCAAGGCCGGCAAGTGGCTACTCAGACGATGGCGCCGCCGGTTCGCGCGCGTCGACAATCGGCGCACCTTCTGCTTCGGGATCTGGGAGCGGAAGGAGAAGCGGTTCATCGGCTATCATGTTGTGCAGCTGCAAAAGAAAGGCGTGGCCCTTATTGGTATCGTAATCGGCGACAAGACGTGGTGGGGGAAAGGTGCGGCGTGCGAGGCGAGAGCCGCCATAATCGACTATCTGTTCGAAACCAAAGGCGTGCATCGCATCTGGGGCACTCCGTTCGCGCGCAATTTTCCGTCGATTTACAATTACCAGCGGCTCAACTTCACTTATGAGGGAGTAATGCGACGCCATGCACGGTCGGACTTCGCGGATGGAGCCGATGTTCTGATATTCGGATTGCTCAAGGAGGAATGGATGGCTTGCCGAGCCGCGTCAGCGCCGAGGACGGATGAATAACGCCGCCATGGATCTGGTCGCGCGGGCGCTGGACCGCAGCATTTCCGACGTCCCGACCAATGGGACGATCGAGACCGTGCCGGGGTGGGACAGCCTTGGCCATGTGAAAGTTCTGCTCTTGTTGGAAGCGGAACTGGGCCGGTTACTTATGCCTGCCGAAATCGCCACGATCCGGAGCGTCTCCGATATCGATCGAATTCTCGGCGCCGCTGTTTCCAGATAACGCGCCACGCCGCCCAGCCAAAAAACCTCGCGGGATAGCCCGCTTCTAGGTGTGAAAGCCGTGCAGAGAAGATCGCATCAGCGCGCCTGGTTCGTGTGGCTCGGCGATCCTCGTCCGCCTGCCGCTCCGCCGGCGCGACCGCTTGCCGAAGCTGCCCTCGTCGACACGGTCGCGAACTGCGCCAGACATGGCGTGCTCCCGGCGGCCGTCCGCAACATGAACCGGCTGGTGCAGTTCGAACAAACCCGCCGCCTGATTGAAATTGGCAGCCACGAGTGTTCGAAGGTGCGTCTCGACGAAATTCTTGCGTCGGCCAACGAACGCCTTGTGCCGATGGTAGGAAGGTCGGAATTGCTCCGCGCTGTTGAGAACGAGCTTGTCGCAACCTTGCGCGCCCGCGGCGTCGACCCGATTGTCGTGAAAGGCACGAGTTTTGCCGACCGGCTCTACGCAGACGCTGCCCTCCGTCCCTTTTCGGACATCGACGTCCTGGTGCCGGAAGCGGCCCTACGGGACGTGCGCCACGCCATGGCCGCGTCGGGGCTCAAACCAGCCGCGCAGAACACCGAAAAGCATGAGGGCCAATACGCGGAGGAGAAGTGGACGCATCCGACCCTGGAAGGACTCCTGATCGAGCTGCATTGGGATCTCGTCAGCTCGCCGAAAGTGCGGAAGGCGGTAAGCTTGACTTACGAAGACCTCCTGCCACTGATCGGGTCGGACGGCAGGCAAAGCGCGGTCGCGCTTCTGCTGGTGGCCGCCATTCACGGCACCGCAGGCCACGGATTCGAACTTTTCCAACACGTAATCGACGTGGCCCAGGCGGCCCGCGGGATGGCCGGCACCATCGACGCGCATGAACTCGTGTCGGCGGCAAAAGGAAAAGGTCAGCGACTGGCCGTCGAGGCTGCCTTGCTGAGCGCAGCGCTCATTCTGTCCGATGAAGATTGCGCCGCGCTCGCGCGCAAGATCGAGGCCCGTCCATCGGCTTGGTGGCTGTCGCGCATGCTCGGCGCCGCAACGGTGGTCGAGTCTCGAGGAGCCCGCCATTCTCGTTACTCCTGGCGGCGCCAACTCTACCGCGAGGCGCTCGTAGCGTTGGCACTGAGATCTTAAGCGGCAGGGCTGTCGGATATGATCGGCTGAACGCGCCCCGTCAGGTACGATCCAAGCGACTGCAGATCGGGACCAACGCTCAATCGAAGCAACATCGTGTGCTTCACTAATGCGGCGAAGGCGTCGAGCAAGCTGCGATCATAGTCGCCCATCCCGTCCGGTGCGATCCGCAAGTTGTCCGAAAGTATCCGCAATAAGGCTTCGCTGCGGTCTATGGGGAAAACCATATGCGCGGAGCCGTTTGGCATATCCAACATTACCGTTGCGCGGCAGCGGCGCGGTACCGGGGTTGCATGGCCGATGAACGGCGAAACGCTGCGGAGGGGTACGGACTGTTCGGCTTTGCCAGCCCACGGATTGATTGCGTCCGTTAACCAGGGAAGCAGTTCCTCGGTTCGACGATGGACGGTGAGTCCCCGCGGTAGCGCCCATACGCGAAGCTCCGTGCCATGCATCTGTAGGATGGTGGCATCGTCGCCAACCAGGCGCCATCCGCTTCGCGCCAAGGCCAATGAGGTGGTCGTCTTACCCGTTCCGCTCGGTGCAAAGATGAGGATACATTCGTCGGTCCTCGGCAACAGCAGACAAGCGGAGTGAGTAAGGAAGAGCCCGCTCCCCCGGATGATCTCAGCCACGATACTGACGCTTGGCGTTCCGCGCAGTGTCTTTTCGCGTCCCGGCCGGACTACCACGTCGATCCTCTTTCTTCGTCGGTCGGTGGAAAGCGCGAGATGATCACGAACCAGCAGATTCCGGTCAGCGCCGTCGCGCCGCATGACGGCTGGGAGTCCTTCGGGCAGGTCTCCCTCCCAGACCAACTCTCCCGCTTGCAAGTTAGGCAGCGTGTCCTCGCGGCTGATTCGCACCTCCCATCCTGTAGCGATCCGGGCGTCCACGGCGAGTGGCGCGAGGAAAGACTCCAAGCAGGCGCAAAGCGCCTGATCCGGCGCGATTACGCTGAGCGTCAGTCCGTTGAGATTGTAGGACCGCGAAGCGGCTATGAGGCTGTTGGTCGACTCAAGCGTTGACGGCGCCAATCTTTTTTCGCCGTCCCACGAAAAGAGCCTGACCATGGTGTCGCTAGGCGGGTTGAGCACGCAAGAATCGGCGAGAGTGATCCAGCAATGGGCGCGTAGATGGTCGGTCGAGACAGATTCCGGTTCTACGCCGAAGTGCAGCACCGGAGCGAAGCCGGCAAGCCGCAGAAATCGGAATCCGAGAAGGCCCTCGCGAAGGCAGCGGCGCCCGCGCATCCGCCACGGTCGTGCGGTTGTTGCACGTACCGCAGCGAGAATTAGCTCCGGATCGAGCCCGCGGTAGGGCGCGTATCCGCCGAGCGGCATGGCCCTCGCCAAGAGTTGTTCGATGGACCGGCGTTTCGCGCCGACCGGGAGCCAGCGAGCGGCGATCCAAAGATGCGGCCGGAACAACAGCATCTTCACGACTGAACTCACGGGCGGTGCGGCGGGATCGGTGTGATCAACCCGTTGTTCAGGAGTTCGCCCGCGATATCGTTGAGGTCGGATTCAAGCACCGGCTGGTCTACGTCAAAAATGCAGTGCAGCTCGTCGACGATTTCCCCAAGCGTGCGCGTTCCATCGAGCGCTTCCAGAAAGGCAGTGGTCGTATCGTTGCACGTATAGAGTTGGCCGGTCTTGGTCTCTACGACAACCGCGCCCTGTCCGTCGCCGAGCGACCGGAATGTGACGTCCGGCGAAAGCTGGAGCTTCGTGCGCAAGTTGATCATGTAGCGCCTCGGGAAGGCATCGAGCACTTGCCTACCCCGGTTGAGGACAGCCGGCAACGACGGGCGTCCTCAGTATGATGAGGAAGAGCTTGCAAATACGACGCGGACATGTGGAATTGCCCGTGTTGCCGATCTGCAACTACTGTAGGAACTTCGGGATTTGGCCTTGACGGTCGTGCGCCGTGCATGAACGCTGCTCGGAAATCATTGGGAGTTCAAATGGAACGGCAAGAAGCAGGCCACGCCGCCGCCAGCGCCGCGGGTCCGGTCGTACGCAAGCCATATGCTCGGCCGAAGCTCACCAAGCGCGACAAGCTGGCTCGTGTTACCGGTGACGCCGAAGTTATCACGGGGGAAAAGATCGGCTGAGCGGCATGAACGCTGCTCGGAAATCATTGGGAGTTCAAATGGAACGTCAAGAAGCAGGCCACGCCGCCGCCAGCGCCGCGGGTCCGGTCGTACGCAAGCCAT
>JBBDYN010000053.1:0-5722 GCA_040901465.1 Xanthobacteraceae bacterium | reverse complement strand
ATGCTCGGCCGAAGCTCACCAAGCGCGACAAGCTGGCTCGTGTTACCGGTGACGAAGAACTTATCACGGGGGACCCGATTTAGAAGATCTGGCACCTTCGCGTTGGCATTGCCTCTGAATGTCCGGCGAATATCCCAGCGTTTAATGATCAACGGAGGCCGGCTGGGTGTGTTCGCGCGCATCGGCGAGTGCCATCTGATATTTCTCGATTTCCCGCTCGACCGCCCATTGGAACACAAACGCGCTCTTTCGGATTGGCATCCGCAAGTGCCATAGTCGTCCTGGCGCCGGCGGCCAATGAACACAAAGCGCTCCAAGCCAACGAGCGAGTTTTTTTGACCAGACGAGGCGACCGATAGTCGTCTGCGCCAGATTGTGAAGCGCGATTTGAGGGCTGGTTGTGCGCCTTGTCTGTGAGAACCAGTGTTCGAAATCCGCCATGCTGCGCGACGAGAAATAAGTGGCGAGAGGCGAAATTTTCCTGCGCGGCTCTTCGTAAGTGGACGATATCAGCCGCTTGCGCTGCGCGAAACTTCCACGCGAGACACCGGCTTCTTCGACGATGCGACGAGCCAGGGTCGCATCTCGGCTGAGCGGCTGATGCGCCCGATGTCTTCGAAGCTCGTTACTCCGATCGCCGGGACCGCCAGCATCAGCGCGAGCAGTTCGAGAAAATATTTTGTCGCCGTGTATCCGCCGAGATACGTTGGCAGGTGCTGCGCTCCGGATATTCTGAAATGGGCATCCCAGATGCGGTCGCCGCCGCCGCCGCCCACAACGATGCGTTCGCGAAACGTGTCCTCATGGCCGGCTAGGTGGGTGTCACCGCCTCCGAAGCCAGCGGAAGCAAATACGATTTCCGGGCAATCAGTACGGGTGCGATATGCGAAAGTGTCGAAAGCGGTCGGAACGGCCGGCAAGCGGACAATCAATTTCGGAATGTCCTTGCTGCGAGCGCCTTCTGATACCGGGCGATCTCCTTTTCGACGGCCCACTGAAAAACGAACGCATTCTTTCGGATCGGTGACCGCAGGTGCCGCAACGGCCCCTTGCCTGACGGCCATCGAACACCAATCTTTCTCAGGCCGCGCGTGAGCTTTTTCGACCAGACAATGCGGCCGAGCGTTGCCTCTGCAAAGTTGTGAAGAGCGACCCCCGGACTCGCCATCGGCCGCGCTTTCGAGAACCAACGCTCGAAATCGGCCAAGCTTCGCGGCGACAGATACTCGTTGAGTGCCGGGACTTTCCGGATCGGGAATTCGTAACCGAGAGCTATCCGCAGCTTGCCGCGTGCGAAATTTCCGCGCGCCACACCAGCTTCCTCGAGCAGCCGCCGGGCCATCGGCCGGTCATACCAGCCGCCGACGGACCAAGGCCGCATTTCCGAGGAGCGGCTGATCCGGCCGATGTCTTCGAAGCTCGTGATCCCGATCGCAGGGACGGCCAGCATCAATGCGGGCAGCTCGAGAAAGAACTTTGTCGCACTGTATCCGCCAAGGTACATCGGCAGGTGATGGGGCCCAGGAAGCCTGAATTCACGCTGCCAGATGCGATCGCCCCCGCCACCTCCTACTACTATGCGCTTACGAAACACTTCTTCGTGGCCCGCATGGTGGACTCGACCGCCCCCGAAACCCGCTGAGGCAAACGTGACTTCGGGCAAGTCGGTACGCCCACGATAGGCGAAGGTATCGAAGGCCGCGACCGACAAACCGAGTTCGCGCGCTATCGCCTCTCCGCTGTCGTCAGGCTCACCCTTCGATACCATCGATTGACGGAATGTGTACGCGTCTGTGCAGCCGGTGTCGCGAGCAATGACCGCTGAAGCCGGAGCATCGTAGCCGGCTGAAACCGCGGCGATCGGCTGGTACCGGACCTTGCGAGACGGGTCCGATGCGTTAGAAAAAACGGCGGCCGTCTGTTGGACAAGAAAGGAGCGATATTCGGCAAAATTGGAAAAACGCGGCGCGAGGGGCCATCGGCGCTCCCGCATTGTAAGGTCGGCAGAAACTTCGAACTGGCTAAAGAAAGCGGATACGGCGCCGTTTGTCATTGGCAGAGCCGTGCGAAGATTTGTGGGGCCGAAATAGATCGAAAAAAGATCGTTGCTGTAGAACGCGTAGCGGACCCGCGGGCGATCGTCCGCAGCGGCGAGCACCAGCGGCAGCGAGTTGCCGATCGTCAACCGGTCCGTGACGCGGTGTACAAAAATCACGTCGGCGCCGGCGTTGCCGCAGACCACAATCAAGGAATCGGCGCAGGTCTGCAGACCGGATCCACAGCATGTGACCGCGTCTGCCATGCCGCCGCGGGCGAACGGGCTTGACCAGGCGCCGGCCACGATGCCGTCGCTGTCGCTTTCTACAGCCATGCCCATGACAACGCGTACATGCCGGCTGTCGCGGTCGACAGTCGCAGTCCAGCCAAGGGGAGGAAGCTCTTCGGAAGCCGCCAATGACAATCGAAAGGCCATGCCGTTCCTCTGTTTAACCGCCTGAGTTTTCCGAATTCACGCTCGCGAAACGGAAATTCGGTCTCTTTAATGAGATTGATCCGATGTTGCCAATCGGCCACAGTGCTACCGGATTCCGGCGTTTGACTTGACCTCTCTCGGCGCCTCTACAATAGTTGAATTCTTGGATGCGCATCATCGCAGATGAACACGGTGCGATCCGCAGGGCTAAGCGACCAAAGCGGAGAAACGGTCGCGGAGCCTGAACGGAGGATAGGCATGGCAGATACGAACGTCACCGCCGTGGCACGCAAGTTGTATTTGCGTCCGACGCTAACACGGCGGGAGAAGCTGGCGCGGATCACCAGCAAACCTGAAATCACTGCCTCAGCAGAAGACACCTAAATCGCGGTGACCTCGAAGATCCTTCGAGATGATCGTCCGGCGTCAGGGCGTTCCGCGGCGTTTGCATGCTTCGACACCGAGCTTTGGTCATTGGCGCCTTCACGCCCGTTGCAGGCGCCGTAATTGGCGAGTGGGTGGCGGCCGGCCATGAGGTCGCTGCGTTCTGGTATCGACGACTGAAGTTTCCAGGATCGCGCAATCGCGACCGGCGGCTGGGCCGGCTTGTCCCGCGCTGGTCCGTGGCCGCACTGTCGCGGCGGCACGGCTTCCCGATCGTCGAGGTACCGCGACTCGCCACCTGGACCGGCGCCAAGATCGCGGCCGAGCAAACCAGCGCCGATGTCTTGATCAGCGTCTATTTCCCGAACATCGTGCCGCCCGATCTCCTCGCGCACTTTTCCGGGCGTGCCGTCAACTTTCATCCGGCGATGTTGCCTCGCTATCGCGGCCCCAGCCCCATTGTCGCGATGGTCCTTGACCGGACCATCGAAACGGAAGGTGCAATGACACTGCACGTGATGTCGGCAGGACTCGACGAGGGCGACATCATCGCTCAGAGCCCCGTCGCGTTTCCGGCCGACCGTAATCTCGCTGCATTCAATCTTGGTCTTGCCATGGCTGCGGGCCGAATTACGGCCGAACATCTTCCGCGCTATCTCGCCGGCGCCCTTCGAAGCGTGCCGCAAAATTCCGAGCGCGCTACCTATCCCCGAGTAACCCGCCGCGACCTGCAGCTCTCTGCCCGACAGACTGCCGACGAAATCCGCTGGCGGTGCGACACACTTGCGGCGCGAAAGCCTCTTCAAATTGATGGCCTTGAAGCACCGCGCGTGACCGGCTTTGGCCGGGTGCTCGGGCCACCAAGCGGGCAGCTCCCGCGGGTCGGCTTATTTACGATTGACTTCGATGCAGCCGATGCCCGAATCCGTGTTGTTGGGAAGCGGCCTTTTCTGGGCCCATGGCGGCGCCTACGCGAGTTCGCTCTCTACATTGCGGCGCCGGCGACGTGAATGATCGCGCGAGGAGGTCAATCCGTACGACCGGTTGGAAACCGGCTTAAGCCATCGGGTCAACCTTGGCGTTCGTTCCGAGAAGATTCACAAGTGATGTCAGTGAAGCACTACTAGGATGAAGCTCTCGAGGCGCCGACTCCCCGACATCATCATTGAAACGGATCGGTTCGTCATCCGAAACATTCGCCCTTGGAGATTTGCGCGCCAGACCGTCGGATGGAGTCGCGATGTCGAAATGATGGTCAATATGGGGTGGGGGACGGCAGAGCGGTCATTGTACGATTGGTGGCGTCTTCTTCGCAAGCTCGAGCGCGGTGACCGTCGCTGCCTGGGAATTTGGGCGCGCGGCGAAACACGACCGATCGGATTGCGTTGGATACAACACTATTCCAGAGCCAATGTAGGAATGCTGAATGCGCTCATCGGAGATAAGAGCTGGCGCGGACGCGGTGCTTACGCGGAAACGACTAAGGCCACCATCGACTATTGGTTCAGCAACACCGGGGTCGAGCGTCTCTACGCGCAAACGCGCCAGACTAATGCTGCGGTGATACATACCCTCGAGCGACTCGGTTTCAGGCATGAAGGAACGCTTCGCAGCCACGCGATGACGTCCGATGGAACTCGCATAGATATGATTCAATTCGGGTTATTGCGAGGGGAGTGGTTGGCGCGCCGGAAAGGTGCGCGCGAGTAGAACACCGGCACAACATTTGGCTAATGGATAGAAGTTGGTTCTGATCGCTGCTTTTGCTCCTTGTCGAACGAGGAACGCCGGAGCCGCCCGAGCATATCTACGCCGCCGTTCGGTCAATCTGAACTTGCGAAAGTTCGTAGAGTTTCGTCGGGCATAGAACGCGCGGCCGTAGGTCCGATCGATCGGCCAAACAAGGAGCCGCGAGTTTCGCTCATAGCTGCCTGGTTGGAGGTTCCAGTCCCCCCGGCAAGCTTTTAAACAATATGCCAATGGACATCTCTCGGCTTCGGAGTTCAATCGCATTCAGGACGAAAGCATTCGCGCGGTTGTTCAACTGCAGGAAGGGGCCGGAGTGTCGGTGGTTACCGACGGCGAGTTTCGGCGCGGCTCCTATTGGAGCCGCTTCGTCGAAGGTATCGAAGGCTTCGAAATCAGGAAGGCGATTTTCAAGTTTCGCGACGACCGCGGCCACGAGGTCGCCCCGCACGTGGCGGCGCGCGTTCGCCGCCGTGCGCCGCTCGCGCTCGACGAGTTCAGCTTCTTGCGCGACGTGACCAAGGTCACACCCAAGATCACGCTGCCGTCGCCGTCCACCATGCACTTCTACCGGTGCAGCGAATTTGCGGAGCCGGGCGTCTACGCGGATGTTGAGGCCTTCTTCGCTGACCTGGGAAAGGTGTTCCGCGAAGAGATCGCCGTGCTCGCCAAGGAAGGCTGCCGCTATGTCCAAGTTGACGAGGTCGCGATCGCGCTTCTATGCGACCCTGTGATTCGCGACCGCGTGAGCAAGGTGGGGGCCGATCCCGACACGCTCGTCGATCTATATATCGATGCGCTCAACGAGGCGGTTGCCGATTGCCCGCCCGACGTCGTGATCGGCGTGCATATGTGCCGCGGCAATTTCAAGGGCCATTACCTTGCCGAAGGCGGCTATGAATCCGTCGCCGAGAGGTTTTTCGCCGGCACGGACGTCAATCATTTCTTGCTCGAGTTTGACACCCCGCGCGCCGGCGATTTCAAGCCCTTGCGCTTCGTGCCGAAATGGAAGGGGGGTCGTCCTTGGGCTCATCAGCAGCAAGACGCCGCAGCTTGAAAGCATTGAGCAACTGAAGCGTCGGACTGAAGAGGCGGCAAACTATATTGATCTCGACCGTC
>JBBDYN010000052.1:6686-14579 GCA_040901465.1 Xanthobacteraceae bacterium | reverse complement strand
GCGCGCTCGAGCGCGAGATCGACGAAGCCTTCGATGATGTCGTTCTTCCAGATCGGAATCTGCCGCAACACGAGGGGAACGCGCGAGGCGGGCTGAAGGAGGGCCAGCGTCTCGCGTACGCGCTTGTCGGCCTTGTCGATCTTGTTGATGAACAGAAAGCGCGGGATGTTGCGGTCTTCCAGCTGGCGCATGACCAGTTGCAATTGCGGAACCTTGCGCTCGTCCGCCTCGCAGACGACGACCGCGGCGTCGACCGGCGGGAGCGCCGCGCGCAGGTCCTCGGCGAATTCGATCGAGCCGGGGCAATCGAGAAACGTATAGGTGTCGCCAAGAAAATCGGTGGAAGCGACGGAAAGCTCGACGCTCATGCGGTGGGCGCGGGACTCGGCGCTGGAATCGCCCACGGTGTTGCCCGCTTCCACGGTGCCGGGCCGCTGCACCGCGCCGGTGCGCGCCAGGATCGCTTCGAGCAGCGTGGTCTTGCCGGACTGGAAGGGGCCGGCCAGCGCGATGCAGCGCGGCCCCCTGAATGCTCTGCCGCTATTGGCTCCGCCTTGGTCCGCCATCGACGCCTCCCTGGTCCGCATCGGCCCCCGGGTCGGGGCCCGGGGGCAGGCCCCCGGATCAAGTCCGGGGACAGGCCCGGCGTCGGCTCCGCGCGGCTACCGATTCACCGGCTAGCGCGGCGTGCCGGGGGCATATCGTTTCAGGGGAGAGGGGGGATTGGCAAGGGGGCGATCTCGCGAAGTAAGAGCTGCTGATACTTCAGCCGGTGCGCTCCGTGGGGGACTAGAATGACGCTTGCTTCGTCAGCTCCGCCAAATGCGGTCGCTCGATCTTGCCCATCTCGTTCCTGGGAATTTTCTCGATCCGGATGAAACGCAACGGCACAAACGCCCGTTCGAGCTTTTCGCTGCAATGGGCTCGCAGCGCGTCCTCGTCGAGCGGGGAGGTCGACACGATCGCGGCACAAAGCTCGGGGATGCCGAATTGGTTTGGCATCGTGAACGCCGCCGCCTCTGCGACCCCGGCGAAGGAAACGAGGGCGGCTTCGACGACTTCGGGCGCCACCTTGTCGCCGCCGATGTTCAAGACCGCACTCTCCCGGCCGGTGATCACCAGCATTCCGTCATCTCTCAGATAGCCGATGTCGGCGGGGTAAAAGCATCCATTACGGAATGCTTTATCGGTTTCCGGCTGATCGCCCATGTAGCCTTCGGCGTTGTAGGGGCTTCGGATGCGCACCAGGCCTTCCGCTCTTCCCGCAAGCGGCCGTTCGGATTCATCTACGATCTCTACCGACACGCCCGGGGTCACGTAGCCCACGGCGCCGGGTACGTCCCGAATCGTTTCTGCCGATGCCGCTGCCACTACGCTCACCTCGGTGGCGCCGTAGGCGCAGAACAGGGTCGAGCACATGCGGGCCTGCACCCTTTCGGCCAGTTCCCGAGGCAGCAAGCTGCCGCCGCAAATGATGTGCTCGAGGCGGCACGGAAACGCGCTATTCGCCTCGTAAAAGCTGAGAGTCGAAGCGAGCGCATGAGCGGACGTGAGCATGCTTTGCACCCCGTACAACTCGAAGGCCTGAGCCGCGCTCTCGGCGCTTTGGCCGGGAAAGAAGGCGGCTCCGCCACGCCAGAGCAGATAGATCAGAAATTCGAATCCGAGTGCGGTGCCAAGGCCCACGCCGAAATACATTCGGTCGAGGTGCGGTAACTGGCTGCCGAAAATCGGGTAGCGGCGGGCCACTCGCTCGGCAACCAATCGGTGGCTCAGAGCAACCGGCTTTGGCTTTCCTGTCGTTCCCGACGTAAAAACGATGCGACACAGATCGTCCCCCCGCGAGTGATAGGCGGTCGCGTCCGACAGGGGCTTCCCGTCGCCAATGGTCCAGCTTGCGTCGGTGGCGATTACCCGTCCCACGTTTTCGAACCGGGCAGCGGAATCGGTGAGGATCGCGCTCACGCCCGCTTCCCGGGGAAGGGAGGTCCCGCGCGGCGATGCAGTGATGATTCCCACGCGTGTCAATGCAAGGCTGGCCGCCATATTGAGGATTGGGTCACTTAGATGGACTGCGACCACGTTGCCGCGGCGAAGTCCGGCCCTAAGTGCCGTGCGGGCGATGTTGTTCATCAGGCGTTCCAGCTGCCCATAGGTCACCGAGCCCGGTTGCGTCCCCGGTGCGCACAGCGCCAGCGCCTCCGGGTTCAATTTCGCCTGAAACAGGATGGGTTCGATGATGTTCATGGTCCGGCGCCCGAATCGGGCTTCGCGAGCACCAGGAGATTGTCCGCGCTGACACTTCCGCGTTCGCCCGGATAGAACCAGCCGTCCCGAAGGGCGCCACCGGCGGTGGCGGCGTCCCAATAGTTGGCAAGAACGTACGGCCCGCGAATGCGCAGGCGCCCTGCCGTGCCTGGGGGTAGGGCTTTGCCGGAATCGTCGACGGCCTCGACCGAGAGACCCGGTGTCACGAATCCGGCGGCGCCGGGAACGTCGGCGATAGCGTGCGCCGGAGCCGCCGCCGCTGTACCTGTCTCGGCCCAGCCATAGGCGGCGATGAGGTTGGGCGAGAGGCGTGCCCGCACCCGTTTCGACAGCGCAGGGGAGAGCGGTCCGCCGACGCACAAGATCGTGTCCAAGCTGCCTCGCAGCGATCCGTGCTGCTCGAAGAACTGAAGGTAGCGAGCTAGGCCTGGCGGTACAGCCACGACGGCTTCGACTTTCAGGTCAAGGAACGTGCTCACCACATCTTCGATGCTTCTGCCCGGCAAGAAGATCGTGCCGCCCCGGCAAAGAATGTGCAACAGAAACTGCACGCAGACATCATCGGAAAAGTCGAGATCGCAATGGGTGCGGGCGCATCGCGGCAGGCGATTCCCGAAGACCGTTTGGGTTCGGAAAACTCTCTCGGTCAGCATGCGATGGGTCAGAGCGATTGCTTTTCCCGCGCCGCCGACGCGGTCGGTCGAGACGATCCGACAAACATCATCCGGACTTGCGCCGTGGAGGTGCTCATCCTGCAGCGGCTTGCCGTCGCCGCTCAGCCATTTCTGATCGGCGCGGAGTGGGTCACGTTGGAACAGTTCGCGGCACTCCCCCGCGGCGGGCGAAAATACTTTCTCAAATACGCCGGTGCTGATGTGGCGCGCAATTGGGGTAGTCGCGCCGTTTTCCGTCTTGACACCCACTCTCGCGAAAAATGCTTGATGCGCCTTCGTGCGGTAACGGAACGATATCGGCGTGGCGAACGGTGGATCGTTCAACAAGCTTGCTCGAGCAACGAAGAAATCTCCTTCCTGACGCGCGAGGGTGAGATCGCGACCATGTCGGCGAATAGCAAATACTCGGTTTTTTATGGTCCGGAGCGTGCACTTGGGATGAAGAGCGTCTTTGAAGGGCATTACAAGGTGCACGTGAGCACCGAGTCCGTCATGCGGATCGATTTGCTGAGTGAGGACCAGCCGGCGCTCACCTGATCCTCGGCAACGCGACCCATTGCACGGGCCTGAATACGATGTTGGTGGAGACTCATTGACCAGTTCGAACGAGGAATCGAGATGCCGATTTCGATAACGGAGGTCGAATCCTACGTGTATCGCGTCCCATTGACTTCGGCATTTGCCTGGGCGCGCGGAACCATGTCGGATGTCACCAACATCGTCACCGTCGTCCACGGCGAGCTTAATGGTGCCTCGCTCGCCGGGATCGGAGAGTCTTTGCCAAGAGGTCCTGACGTGACAGGTGATGTTTGGGACGGCATTGGCGACGTAATCGGCGCCGTCGGCGATCGCCTGTACAAACTGGAATTGCCGGCTTCCGATCCAAGCAGTTCGGTCGGGTTCATTGCAGAGCTCATGGCCAGCCTGGGACAGCAGATCCAAGCCGCGGCGACCGAAACCGAGAACTCTAAGCCCTACCGAGGCACTCTCTCCGGTATCGAAATGGCGCTTCTGGACATTGCCGCCAGGGCGCAAGCACTGACTGTAGCCGAATTGCTCGGGACGAGACGATCGGAAGTCCGGGTAAACGCCCGTACCATTGCAGCGAACGTAACTCGCGCGCAGATGGCCGAGCGGCTTCGGCAGAACGCCAAACGCTTCGCGATATGCCGGCTCAAGGGTTCCGGCGGGGACGGCGTCGAAGATCTCGGCCGCCTCACCACCACGGCCGAGATTTGTCGAGAGCTTGGACTGTCGGGGCCGCTGTGGATCGATATCAACGGTGCCTTTGCCGTTGATGTGGCACGGGACTTTATCGAGCAGATCGGTCGGCTTGCGCACGAGGACCGCCTGTCCCGCCGGCTGATCATCGAACAACCAGTCGCGAAGCAAGACATCACATCGCTCGCTGCTCTCCAGTCGCTGGCCGACGAACGGGCAGCCACCTATGGCGGCGAGATCGTCATCATGGCCGACGAGTCGGTGTGGGACAGGGAGGACCTCAAGAAATTTCATGAAGCGGGTGGATGCCGTGCCATCAATATCAAGATCCAGAAGTCAGGTGGCCTGATCGAGGCGCTGAGGACGGCCGAACTCTCCGTCGCTCAAGATCCCGATCGGAGAATCTACGTCGGCGGCATTCCTGGGACTGGAGATATCGCCGCGCGGGCAGCGGTGGCCGTCGGCATGGCGCTCCCCCGGCTCGACTATTTCACCGCGGCACCACCGAGCATGGTCGTGCACCGGGTTGCGGAACCCGCGTGTCGGTTCGTGGACGAGACCTCAAACCTCATTGCGGAGCAAACTGGCCCCGGCCTCGGCGTTAAGATTGATATGGTTGCGCTTCGCTCCTTGCTGCATAGCCATCGCCGAATTCCGGAGGAATTCGGAAAAAGCAGTCTGGCCGCCGTATCGAGCGCGCGACTAACATCTTGATGGATGGACCAGCGAGAGTGGATCGTTGTCGAAAGGGCGTTTGGAGATACCGGCTTTCCTCACAAGTGCATGAAGACGTCCTCTCGTGCGTCAAACTGCTTCCGCTCGTGTCTTTTCGATCAGCAGGTCGGCTGTCCGATCGAGCAGATTGAACTGCTCGTACATACCGCGCCGATATTCGGGAGTGGTAACCTCTCGCGCCCTATCCGATGAGAAATGCCAAACGTTTCCGCTCGGGTTGCATTCCATGAGGAACAGCCGCCCGGTCGCGGTTTCTCGGATGATGTCGATCCCGAGCACCGGAATTTCTGGAAAAGCGCGGAAGGCCGAGCGCGCCAGAGCGATCAGGTTCTCTTCTCGGCAAAATGTCATGATTCTGGCGTGCGAGCGGTCGTTCACTGCGATGATGCCGGCCGGGTCTGCGGCGATTTCGCCGAGGAGCGGCCGCGGCACGGGCCTATACATGTAGGCGACCCAGATTTCATGGCCGAAGAGCGTGGTGACCCGGTAAGTCCCCGGACGGCCTTCGGCGTCGACATGGTCGATGTAAGGCTGAACCAACATCTGCACGCGCCCGTCGCGACTCAGCTCGGTATAGCGGCGCGGAAGGTCTTCGGTCCGCACCAGACGCACCATTTTTCCGCTCCAGCCCGTCGTGGGCTTGACCACCACGTATTCGCTCCACGGTTCGCCGATGAGGCGCAAGTCGGGCGTGAGCCGGATGGTTGCCGGCACCGGCAACCCCGCTTGAGTGAGGCGGCGCAGTTCCTCGTCCTTGGCAAGCTCATGCAAGTGTCGTCCAGCATAGACCCTGCCACCAGCCGGCTGATACTCGAGGAGTGGTGACGGGGAGAACACCAGCGACGGCCGCGAAACCTGCCAGCGTCTGGTAACCGAATTGCGCGCCAGGTTGCTAGCAATACGTACTTCAATGTCCGGGGCCCGCGCTTCGATGCGGTCTTTCACCTCCACCCAATCGGACAGCGCCTGCGCGGTCGGCGTGTGCAGAATAAGAAGGTTGCGGGTCGGTGTGCGATTCAAGGCTGTCCACCGAATCCTATTCCACCTTCACGCGTCAAATCGCTTCCAAACGTGTCTTCTGGATCAGCAGCTCGGCTGCGCGATCGAGCGCGCTGAATTGTTCATACATGCCCTGGCGATACTCCGGGGTGGCAAGCTCTTGTCCGGTGTTGGACGAAAAATGCCATACATAGCCGCTCGGGTTGCATTCCATCAGTACCAGTCGTCCGGTCGCGGTCTCCCGGATGATGTCGATCCCGAGCACTGGGATCTCCGGAAAAGCTCGGTAAACGGAGCGAGCCAGCGCGATCACGTCCTCCTCGTGACAAAACCGCCGAAACTTCTCGGCAGAGGTGTCATTGGTGGCGATAATGCCGGCCGGATCAGCGGCGATTTCGGCGAGTGGACGCCGCGGCTGGATCCAGGACCGGTAGCTCGCGAACACCTCATGCCCGAACAGAGTGATGACTCGATAGGCACTCGGACAGCCCTCGGCATCGACGTGGTCGATGTAAGACTGAACCAGCATTGACACCAGCCCGCCGACAGTCAGTTCGCTATAGCGACGCGAAAGATCCTCCGTCCGAACCAGACGGATGCCTTTTCCCCTGTAGCCCGCGACCGGCTTGACGACCACGTAGTCACCCCACGGCTCGCCCGCGAGGCGTAGGTCCGGCGTGAACCGGAGGGTTTCGGGGACCGGCAGTCCCGCGTCGTGCAGGCGGTGCAGCTCTTCTTCCTTGGCGAGCTCCGCCAGCCGACGTCCGGCATAAATCTTTCCGCCCGCCGGCTGGTATTCGAGGAGCGGCGAGGCAGAGAACACCAGCGATGGCCGCGAAACCTGCCAGCGCCGGGTGACAGAATTGCGCGCCACGTTGTTGGCGATGCGCACCTCGATGTCCGGCGCCCGCGCTTGGATCTTGCCTTTCACCTCCACCCAATCCGACAGCCCCTGCGCGGTCGGCGTGTGCAGGATCAGGAGGTTGCGGACAGCGGCTTGGCCCATGAACGCGTTTTATACATTGTGTATGGTCGCAGAGCGAAAGGCTCTCCAGCGACTGACAAGGCCGAGCCGTTTCCCGGAGCGCCCGTCTGGGCTAGGCTCTCTGCCTTGCGTTTTGCGGGGAGACTGACGTGCGGGTCATCGATACAGACCAACTGGAGAGAGACGGCTTCGTCATACTGCGGGGGCTGGTACGCGACGAGGAGATCGCCGAATTTGAGTCCTCAATCACGCGGTTCAGTGAAGCGCAGCTCGAGAAGCTGGGCCTCCCACGTCGCGCAGCGGAACCGTTCATCGACCTGTTCACCCGCGGAGGGCAATACACGAAGCGTATCTACAAGCTGCTCGAAGAACTGTTCGTGCTTCATCGCATGTCGGTCCGCATCGGCGAGGAGCTGAGGACGGCGGGGTTCCTGGACTGGGCCAAAATCGACGTTCCGCTGATCTGGCCCGACATCCGCGCCGACATTCCCAACGATACGGTGCGCTCGTTCCCGGTGCACCAGGACATCGCCTCGACGCAATGCGGAAAGGCTTGGCGCATGTGGGTTGCACTTCGCCCGGCCAATGCCGTCGCAGGCTCGATGGCGCTCTATCCCGGCACGCACAACAACGGACTGGTTCCGCACAATATGGACCAACCCCTGCGGCCGTTCGTTGAGCCTCAACATTACGCGGGGATTGCCCCCGTGGTTCTTGATCTCCCCGCGGGCGACGGCGTGCTGATGAATCCGCTCGTCCTTCACTCGTCGGTCTTGAACCAATCGGAGCGGACCAAATTCACGTTGATGATACAAGTACAGGATTACGCTTTGGTTCTCGATCCGGAGGACGAGCGGGGCCCGCTTGCTGAACTGGTGCGATTTGGGGCGAAGCTCACGCGGGCGCGAGCGACGGCTGCCGGCTGAGTCGCCGGCGCAGCTTGATGGGATTGGCAAGCCTTCGTTTGACTTCGGCCGCCCAAAACGAGCCATGCCGGCGCCGCCGGGCGGC
>JBBDYN010000052.1:0-6676 GCA_040901465.1 Xanthobacteraceae bacterium | reverse complement strand
CCCCGGCATGCGCGGACCGGCCGTTTTTCGAGTAGCCGGCGGTCAGTAGAGCGTCAGCGCCGCCCCGGCGATGGCGAACTTGAGGCCGGTCTTGGCTTCGACGCTCACCGGCTGCAGCGAGATGGTGCGGTCGGAACCGCCGACCAACACGTTCGCGCCGAGGCCGACGATGATCGCGGCGTCGGCGTGGGCGCCCGCGTAATTGCCGCGCAGTGCGTGGCGCTCGACCGTGCTCGTCGGCGCATAGACGTGCCAGAGGAGGACTTCGTGGCGCGTGATGCCAGCCTGGAAGCCGAGGCTCGTAATGCGGCCGACGTAGCGATAGGCGCGGCCGCTATTCGAGAAAAAGCGGCAGTCGTAGTCGCTGAAGGAGACGATCAGCGAGATCGTGCCGGGCGAACGGCATTCGAGCGTGCCGACGGCGACGCGTTCCTGATAGCGGGCGGATGCGGGAAATGCGGCGGCGAGGGCGGCGAACGCAAGGGCGGCGACAGCGAGACGGCGCATCATTGGGGAACTCCAGGTATGGTCCGGCCCCGGATCATTCCGAATCCGGATTGCATGACGCAGACGAGCCCCCCGGCCCCCTGGGTGATGGGCGGACATTAGCGCCTTGCGTGCGCGCGGGGACCCGCAAAACGCCGCCTCGGACGGGTTTTCGCAAACGCTGGCAAATTGGCCACACCGGCCGCGGCGCCCGTCCTATTGGTGCCAGGCGGTGAGCGAGGCCGCGGGATAGCGCTTTCCGGCGGCGACGCCGGGCGGATAGGCGTCGTCGAGACTACGCATTTCCGCGGCCGAAAGCGCAACGTCAATGGCGCCGAGAATGTCCTCGAGGTGCGCGCGCGTCTTGCAGCCGGGAAACGGGATCAGCGGGGCGTCCTTCGCGAGCACCCAGGCCACGGCGAGGCGCGGCAGCGAAATCTTCTTGCTCGCGGCGATGTCGCGCGCGGCTGCGAGAAGGCGGATGTTGTTCTGGTAATTGTCCTTGTGAAAGCGCTCATAATTGCCGCGGGTGTCGCCTTCAGCCGGGGCGTCAGGCCTGAAAGTGCCGGTGATCAGCCCGCGCGCGAACGGCGCATAGGCCATGATGCTCATGCCGAGCTCGTTGCAGAGCGGCAGGTGCTCGGCTTCGAGGTCGCGCGAGAGCAGCGAATATTCCATCTGCAGCGAGACGAGCGCGTGCACCCTGGCGGCGCGGCGGATGAAAGCGGGGCCGGATTCCGATACGCCGATGAAGCGGATCTTGCCTTCGTCCTTCAGCCGCACGAGCTCGCCGATCGTGTCCTCGATCGCCTCGGCCGGCGCCGGGCGCGACGGACAGAATACGTCGATCGTCTCGAAGCCGAAGCGGCGCAAGCTGTCCTCGCAATCGCGGCGCGCGGTCTCGGGCGTGCATTCGATGCCGAGTTGCTTGCCGCTCGCGTCGCGGCGCACGCCGAATTTCGAATGCACGATCGCCTTACCGCGGCGATCGCGCAGCGCGCGGCCGATCAGCTCCTGGTTGTGGCCGGAGCCGTAGCTCACCGAGGTATCGAGGAAGTTCACGCCAAGGTCGAGCGCGCGGTGGATGGTGGCGATGCTCTCGTCGTCGTCGGCCGGGCCGTAGAGGCCTGACATCGACATGCAGCCGAGGCCGATCGCGGAGACCTTCAGGCCGCTATTGCCGAGGGGGACGTATCTCATTGCTTGTCGAACACCATGACCTTGGAGACGAAGGCTTGCGTGTCGCGGGCCCGCGCGAGGCCGCAAGCGCGCGCGATCGCACTGAAGTCCTCGTCGAGGTAGCTTGCGTAGTAGGGCTCGTGGAAATTCTGCGGAAACAATTCGAGCAAGCCGTCGTAGTTCGGAGCGTCGCCGCGCTGAAGCGAATCCACGATCACGAGACGGCCGCCCGGCTTCAGTACGCGCGCGCTCTCGCGAACGATGATCCGGCGCACCTCGGGCGGCAATTCGTGGAACGTGAAGATGCTCGTGACCGCGTCCTGGCTCGCGTCCGCCACGGGTAGCTGCTCGCCGTTGGCGACGGCCAGATTGAGCCGCGACCGGCGCTTCAGGTGCCGCTTCGCCTCCTTGAGATACGCCTCCGACAGGTCGACCCCGAGCACCGGGAGTTTCGGCCAGGCCTGCTTGACGAAATCGAGGAAACGCCCGGTGCCGGAGCCGACGTCGAGCAGCCGCAGCTTGCGCTGATCGCGGCCGGCAAAGGTTTCGTGCAGCGGCACCAGCGCCTGCCGGCGCGTGGCGTTGGCCGAGCCGTTGAACAACACCTCGACCTGCGTGTCGTAGCGTTGCGCGGAGTCTTCCGTGAGCCAGCCGCCGGTCTGGAAATGGAAATTCTGCAGATAGTAGCGCGGCCGTTTCGCGCGCGTCTCCTCGTTCAGCACCTCGCTATGGCCGTCGCTCTTGCGGCGGCGATGGACTTCGGGAAGGTCCTCGAAGAATAGCCGCGAACGGTGCAAAAGGCCGAGCAGTGAGCCGTCGCGGTCGGCGGGCAGCGGATAGATGCCGGCTTCGACATTCCTGAGGTCCTGTTGGAACAGGCGCGCCATGTCTGCATAGAGCCGGCTTTGATCCGGCACCGGCGCGTCAGTGCGGGCACGCGGCCGCGCATTCTCGCCCTCGCGCCGGCGCACTTCGTCCGCGAGGTAACGCATGGCGAAGCCGTGGCCGACGTACCAGGCGACGCGAGGAAGCTGCGTCGCGCCATAGGTGACGCGGGTAGCAAGGCGGGCGAGGGGGGTGGTCATGGCGTGTTTGGCAATCTGGCTATGGTCGAGGCCATTCTGCTTGCGAGTTGTGACTGCAATTTGCAAGCTGGCTGATTGGGTTCAATTTTATCGTTTTGGGGTTGCCCTGTGAATTCCTTCGGCGCCGTCTTGGCTTGGCCGCGCCGCAAGCCATTAAGGCGGCACGCGGATGATCAGACAAGGCGATGGAGGCTCGAGCCGGGGCCGCGGCGGTAGCCGATGTATTCGCCAATTGCGTGCGCGACGATGAGGGGCAGGATCAGGAGAAGATAGCCGGCAGTCCTCGGGACGGATTTTGTGCCGGCCATGAACGCCGCTCCCGTACCGCGCAGATGCGCCTTGCCGTCCGACCAGGTCCAGCGCATCGCCTTGGCTACCGACAGGTTGCGATTCCCGAGACGGCGGGGCGAGAGTCCGGCGGTGGCCCGGCCATTGTGCAGATGAATTGCAAATGTGTTCCAGAATCCGTGCGACTGGACGTGCCGGACGCAAAGATTCGGGTCCACATCGACAGCTCCAGGAACCTTCTCAAATTTCTGAATGATCGCGCTCTCCAACTCGCCCGGCTGCAACGGCTGTTTGATCGCAGATGCCCGGACGATGAACTGGGCGACACACGGATGGCGCGCGGTGACCTGGCCGGGGGCGAATGTCGCGAAGGTCATCCAGTAGTTCATCAAGTCGTCGATCCGGCTAGTCGAGCCGTTCGCGACGGCGCCGCCGAGCAGGACCAGACCCGGATTGCGCGCGAAATTCTCGACGATGCGGTCGCACCAATCGTCCGCATGGATGCAGTGGTCTTCCGTGAGCGCGACGATGTCGGCCGACGCGATCGCGAGGGCTGCAGCCCGGCAATCGAAAATGGAGCTGCCTGGAATTCGGTGAATGCGGATGTCCCCGGAGGCGCCATCGGAGTCGCAGCAGTCCTCGGCGCCGCTCACGACGATCAGTTCTCCGCCGATTCTGCGAACCTGACTCGCCAGCCCTTCAAGGGCGGGCAGGATGTCGCTTGCGCGATCACAGGTCGAAATAACGACGCTGAGAGGAGATGTTGAGGGAACGCCGATCGCCGGACGCTGCTCGTCAGCACTGACCGACAGGCGCGGACGAAGCAGCGCGTCCTTAATCGTCACCCAGCTGACGGCGGTCGGAGTCGGCCGATGCAGGTCGGCGATCTTCTCGCGAAGCGCTGCGCGCCACTCGTGGTCCTCGGTCATCCGCCGAACTTCCGCGTACCAGCCGGTTTCATCGTCGGGATCGATTGCCGGCATGATGCCGTGCGTGGCTTCGCGAAGCGCGGGCGCGGTCGAGACGATCACCGGAAGTCCGAAGTCGAGGCACTCGGATGCGCTGTATCCCCAGCCCTCCATTTTCGAGGGCACGACCCCGAACAGCGCGCGGCGATAGTATTCAATGAGCTCGCCGTCGCCGATGGGTCCGGTGAAGACAATGCGCGACGAGAGGGGAGGATGCGCGGCAAGATACGCGATCAGCTCGTCGGCGCCCCACCCCCATTTTCCCACGCACACCAGCCTAGGTAGGACGACGCCCTCATCGATGGCGCGCTGCCAAACATGCGCGAGCAGCAGGTGGTTCTTGCGCACTTCGATCGTGGAACAATAGAGAACGAAAGGCTCGTCGGCAGGCTCGTACGAAGTGCGCCCCAACTGCATGGCCTTTTCGTGCAAAATGGACGGCATCGGGAAGCGGAGCAACGGCGGCTCTGCAATCCGTGAATCGCGAACGAACTCGGCCACCATCGCCTGCGAAGTTTGCGACGTGCAGAGGACGTCGACGCCCGATCTCAAGATCAACTCGATGTTCTCGTTGAAGCGACTGGCATGGTCCAGATCGATCGCAAATTCTGGATGGAGGATCGGAACCAGGTCGTGACATATGAACGCGCGTCTCGCTGTGGCGTCGAGCACTCTGGTCAGCCGAGATCCCAGAATGACCGTGTTCGAAAGGAGAACGATTCCTTTTCGGCAATCGACCGCGCGGACGGAATCCGCCGTCCATCTCTGAGCCATCTGTGCCCGCGCGAGACGAAGCAGCCGGTACGTTCGAAACAGGAGTTTTGCCGCCGCGTAAGAGAATCCGCGGCGCCGGTTCCTGGTGGCAATGTCCGCGAAATGGCGGTCGGCGTCCCGACTGATCGCGGGATTGCGGCCTATCAACTGCAAAATCCGCAGGACAGTGTCCAAGAGTCCGCCGCTCCCGAATTCGGCGGCATCGGTGTTTTCACGAAGCTGTCGTTGTTCGCGTTGATTTAGCCCGCGAAACGCCCGCAACCGCCTGTCAAAACGGACGATGGTCACGCTGTGATCGGGTTCAGCCAGCGCCGCGCGCACGAGAGCGTCCTCGACGCGCGGAATTCCGGTCGGCGCGCTGCCAAAACTCTGCAAAGTGCCTGTCGCGTCAATGAACAACGCAGGGCGAGAGCTTTGCGCCGACTGACTGTCACGCACGTTTGTGCCCGTCCCGGGAATCGAACCTTGAGGCCGCGCCACTCGCATTGGAATCGCGGAGGTAGTCCAGGAGCAGTGCTGGACCGGTGGTAACTATTTCAAGTTACCGCAAAACCGCTGAATGCGCGCGCAGGCTTCTTCGAGTTGCTGCGTCGAGGTCGCGTAGGAAACACGGAACGCCGGGCCGAGACCGAACGCGGTGCCGTGCACCACGGCGACGCCTTCGGCGGCGAGCAGCTCCTTCACGAAGTCCTCGTCGTTCTCGATCTTCTTGCCCGAAGGCGCGGTTTTGCCGATCGCGCCGGCACAGAACGGAAACACGTAGAAGGCGCCTTCCGGCTTCGCGCAGGTGATGCCCTTCGCCTGGTTCAGCATGGACACGACGAGATCGCGGCGTTCCTTGAACACCTTGTTGTGCTTCGGGATGAAATCCTGCGGGCCGTCGAGCGCTTCGAGCGACGCCCATTGCGTGATCGAGCTTGGGTTTGTGGTCGATTGCGACTGCAACGTACCCATCGCCTTGATCAAATGCTCCGGCCCGCCGGCGTAGCCTAAGCGCCAGCCGGTCATGCAATACGCCTTGGACACGCCGTTCATCGTAAGCGTGCGCTCGTAGAGCTTGGGCTCGACCTGCACCGGCGTCGTGAATGCGAAATCGTCGTAGACGAGGTGCTCGTACATGTCGTCGCTGAGCACCCAGACGTGCGGGTGTTTCACCAGCACATCGGTGAGCGCCTTCAACTCGGCGCGCGTATAGGCCGCGCCGGTCGGGTTCGACGGCGAGTTGAAGATCAGCCACTTGGTCTTCGGCGTGATCGCACGCGCGAGCGCCTCCGGCTTGACCTTGAAGCCGTGCTCGAGCTTGCCGACGACGGGCACGGGCTTGCCGCCCGCAAACAACACGATGTCCGGGTAGCTCACCCAGTAGGGCGCGGGGATGATCACCTCGTCGCCGGGATTGATGGTGGCGACCAGTGCGTTGAACAGTACCTGCTTGCCGCCGGTGCCGACGGTGATCTGGTTCGGCTTGTAGTCGAGGCCGTTCTCGCGCTTGAACTTGCGCGCGATCGCGGCCTTCAATTCGGGCATGCCGTCGACGGCCGTGTATTTGGTCTCGCCGCGGCGGATGGCGGCGATCGCTGCTTCCTTGATGTTGTCCGGGGTGTCGAAGTCGGGCTCGCCCGCGGAAAGCGCAATGATGTCGCGGCCCTCGGCCTTCAGCTTCTTGGCGAGGTCCGAGATGGCAATGGTGGGCGAGGGCTTGATGCGCCCGATCGAGTCCGACAGGAAGGCCATGATTGCACCGGGTAGCCGGGATTCCCCGGCGGCGCGCAAACTAATCGAGCGGCCGCTGCACCGCAACCGGCACTTAAGATCGAAGGATTAGAAAAAGTGCCGGTATCCATGCAGAAGATTGATCTAACACGTTCCCCGGGCGAGGGCCGGGGCAACCCCCCC
>JBBDYN010000051.1:24679-78441 GCA_040901465.1 Xanthobacteraceae bacterium | reverse complement strand
GTGATCCCGAAAAAGCCTGCCCCGGACTTGATCCGGGGTGGGAACCGGTTTTCGGAAAAGATCACGCGCAAATCATTAGTTCACCCCGACGCCGATCATCCAAAGCCAGAATGAGATCGAGAGGATCGAGAGCGTGGTCGATAGCGACACCGATCCCGCCGCGGCTGCGACGCCCGCGCGATATCGCTCGGCCAGGAGGTACGCATTGATGCCGCAAGGCATGGCCGCGAACAGCACCGCCACGCCGGCGAGCACCGGCGGCAGCGGCACCACGTAGGTCACGAGCAGCCACACGATCAGCGGATGCACCATGAGCTTGAGCGTCGAGATCACGACGCTCATGGAAAGATCGCCGGCGATCCCATAGCGCCGCAACGCCAGCCCCATCGCGAACAGCGCGCACGGCACGGAGGATTGCGCGATCAGATCGACGATCGCCTTCGGCACGCCGGCCGGCCGCACGCCGAGGAATTGCGCCGTGACCCCGCCGACGAAGGCGATCAGGATCAGATTGGTCGCGAGATTGCGCGCGAGGTTGAGGAGTGCGGCGCGCGAGAGGCCGGCGCCCGTGCTCTCCATCATCAAGGACGCGGTCGTCATCATCAGCGGCAGGTTGACCGCGACCAGCAGGAACAGCGGCACCGCTCCCGGCTCTCCGAATGCCGAGAGCACGAGCGGTATGCCGACCAGCACGATGTTCGACTGGCCCGAAGTGAAGCCGTGGATGATCGCCTCGCGTGTTTCCCGGTGAAAGACACGCAGCGAGATCATCTGCCCGATTGTCCATGCGACGCCCGCGCCGGCGAAATAGACGAGCCAATAGCCCCAGGGACTGATGTCGGGCAGCTTCGCCTCGGCGAGCGTGCGGAAAATCAGCAGCGGGATCGCGATCGTATAGACGTAGTCGGACACCCCTTCCGCCACGCGCTCGCGCAACAGCCCGGTCCACGCGCACACATAGCCGAACGCGATCACGCCGAAGACCGGCAGCACGATGTCGGCGATGCGGAGGATCTGATCCACGAGTAAACTCTGGCCGCTTCAGTGCGGCGCACGCGACCGGGGCCGATCGAGCGGCGCGGCCACGGCATTCGCCACCGGCCTGGCGTCATGGAATGCGCGGGCAAAAGCGGCCGGGCGCAATCGCACAACCCGGCCGCTGAATCGACTTAGCGCCTTACCAACCCAATCACGAACAACAGAATCACTGCGCCAATGGTCGCATTGATGATGGCGCCTACAATACCGCCACCGATTACAAGTCCAATCTGCGGCAGCAGCCAGCCGCCGATCACGGCGCCGATGATGCCGACGGCGATGTTGCCGATCAACCCGAAGCCGTAGCCTTTCATGATCACGCCCGCGAGCCAGCCGGCGATCGCGCCGACGATGAGAAGAATGAGCAGACCCTCTATTGTCATTACGCCCTCCCTTCGATGAGTTGAGATCGCTTGGTCCGCGCCAAGGTTTCGAGGGCGGCGCGCCGCGGATCGAATCGCCGCCGCATTCGGACAGAGGCAAGATAGTACAGCCGCGGAGGCGGCCGGAGAATCCTGCCTGCCGGAGGCAACCGGGGCGACCAGCCCCGGGGTCGGCCACCTAGCTCATGCCCGCTGTTGCGACCACGTCTGACGCGGCCGGAGGGGCCAAACCCCATATCCAATGGTTTTCATCGGTGTATATAACGAGTTAATTAAATCATAGGTTGCCGCCTGCGCCTGACGATCAGCGCCGGAACGGCCCAGAAAAGCAGCCGCCCAATCGCGGTTACAGCAGAGGAAAACAGCTGCGAATCCACAGCAAAATGATTGCCGGTATCGGGGCCAATCGCGTTGAGGGTGAAGCGGCGGTGCCCTTGGCCGGCTGGATGCACCCCCTGCCGGCTCAGTGGTGCTTGCGCGCCCGCACGATCGCTGCATTCAGTTCGGCGCCGTAGATGAAAATCATCGCCACGAGATAGAGAAACACGAGCGCGGCCATCACCGAGGCGAGACCGGCGTAGTAGGTGACATAGGCATACGCGAAATCTGCGAGATAGCGTCCGAACACGATGCCCGTGCCGAGCCAGAGAACGAGCGTCATGAGAATTCCGGGCACAATGTCGAGGAAGCGCCGCCGTCCCGCCGGCAGCCACCAGTGCGCCACCAGCAACGCGGTGACGAGGACGATGGCGGCGGCCCCGAGCCGCACGAGATCGAGGAAATATCCGAACCGCGCGAACCAACTCGCGTATTGGATCGCCGTCGCCCAGATCAGCGGATAGAGCACGACGAGGAACGAGAGCGCGAGCAGCGCGCCGGCGCCGAGCAGAACATAGCCGATCGACTCTAGCCGCAACAGCCACCACGGCCGCTTCTCGCGTACGCCGTAAGCGCGATTGAGGCCGATGCGCAGACTCTCGATTCCGCTCGATGAAAAAAACAGTGCGAGTGCCACGGCGAAGGTCAGCACGTCGCCGCGCAGGCCCTGCATGACGTTGCGGATTTCCGCCGCGATCGGTTCGGCGACCTGCTTGGGCCATGCCTCGAGCAGGATGCGTGCAGTCTCGTCAGCCAGATCACGCGAGCCGAGCAGCGCCGCCGCGATTGCGGTCACAAATATGAGAAAGGGAAACAGGGCCATTAGCGCCGACAGCGCGATATGGCTTGCGATTGCCCAGCCTTCATTCTCGTTGAAGCGGTCGAATGCGTTGACGAAGATTTGCCAGATGCGAAGCATGAATCTCCTTACCGCGGCGAAAGCGGCAGGGACAGCTTCTCATATCGCGTGGTTCGAGGAAATTGCCGCAAGCGCCGCATCGCCGGTCGTTTGCTCAGGCCGCTTTCACCTGCGCGAGGAATTGACGAATCGCGTTGTCGAGCTTTTCCGCCTCGTTGCGCAGTGAGGTCGCAAGGCCGGCGACGTCGCTGGCGGTCGCAAGCGCGCCGGCGGCGGCCCCCTCCACCGAGCGCATCGCGCTCGCGCCTGCTTCCGCGTCGTCGGAAGCGTGCGCGACGTTGTTTGCGATCGAAACCACGGCCGCGTTCTGCTCTTCCACCGCCGAGGCGACCGAGGCGGCAATTCCCGACATTTCCTCGATCACCGAGCTGACAATGTCGATCGCCTGCGCGGCCCCCGCCGAGGCCTCCTGGATCGAGCTGATCTGATGCGCGATGTCCTCCGTCGCGCGCGCTGTTTGCGCGGCGAGCGACTTCACCTCCTGCGCGACCACCGCGAAGCCGCGTCCGGCTTCACCGGCGCGCGCAGCTTCGATCGTGGCATTGAGTGCAAGCAGATTCGTCTGCGCGGCAATCGATTGAATCAGTCCGACAACTTCTCCGATGCGCGTCGCTGCGTTTCCGAGCGTGCCCATGATCGCCACCGAGCGCTCGGCTTCCGCCACCGCCCGCTCCGCCACTTCGTTCGACGTGGCGGTCTGGCGCGCGACTTCCGAGACCGAGCCGGAAAGCTGTTCTGCTGCGGCCGCCGCCTGCGATACGTTGGATGAAGCTGCGCCCGCTGCCCGTCCGGCACGCTCGGCCTCGGAGCCGACCCGGCTTGCGGTCTCGCCGAGGCGACCGGAGGATTGCGCGAGCCTGCCCGCCGCGTCGCGGACCGCCGTAAGCCCGGCATTCGCGGTCTCGGCGAACGCGCGCACCAGCCGGTCGACGGATTCCGAATGCCGCTCCCGTTGCGCCGCCGCCTCTGTCTGCTCGGCCTCCAGGCGGTCGCGCTCACGCGCGTTGTCCCGGAACACGACCACGGTGCGGGCCATCGCGCCGATCTCATCCCGCGCGTTTACGGCCGGGATGTACGCACCGGTATTGCCGTCGGCGAGCTGCCGCATGACGCCGGAAAGACCGGCGAGCGGCTTCGTGATGCTACGGCCGATCAGCCAACTCAAGCCCAGCCCGATCAGGAGCACGGTAAGACCGACGCCGACAATAATCGACCGCGTGCGCGTTTGCGATTTCGTCAAATCGCGGATCGCCAGGTCTTCCTGCACGCGGGCCGAAGCAAGAATCTCGTCCGATACCGGCATCATGTTCTTGCTTTCGATGTCGATCAGCGCGAGCAACGGCTTCGTGCGGTCGGTAATCTGAATCCATTCGCGAAACGCGTCGACGTACGACGCGACCTGCACGATCAGTTCTATTTTCGCGCCAGGATCTCCGGCGAGCTTCTCGACGATCTGTTTGAGATTTTCGTGCTCGCTGAAGAACCAGACCTGAAGATAAGTAGTCCGCGACAGCCGGTATTCCGCCTCGAACCGGCGCATTGTCAGCAGCGAAGCGAGCAGACTCTTTGCGTCGAGCGGGTCAAATCCCGACATGTCCTGATTGATGATCCGCTCGACCGCCGACGCCGTCGAACGCATGGCCCCCTCGATGCCCGCCGAATCCGCAAACCCCAGCAGCTCCTGCTCTTTGAGGAGCTTGTCGAAATGCGACTTGAGCAGTCCGACGTTTTCCCGCAACTGCGCGATATGAATGTTGGGCGCGCGAATGATCCGCTCGATGACATCGAGACTCTTGAGCGCGGCCGCGTGCGCGTCTTGGTAATCGTCCACCAGTGCGCGATTCGGCCGCGAGCCGAATACCTGCGCGGTCACGCGCATTTCGGAAAGGGCGAGCCGGAATTCGTTGCTGGCGCCGGCGAGCGCCGAGGAATTTCTGACGCTCCGGAATGCGCGATCGGTTTCCTGCTCGCCTGTCAGGTAAGCAATGCCGATGATCGCAAGTCCGGCGACGGGGATCAGCGCCAGCGCGACAATACGCGCGCGAACCGAAATCGCCGTACTGAAACGCGCCAGCTGATAGCCGGCGCGCGAAAAGGAGTCACCAAGTCGGGAAAAGTCCATTTCGTTCTCCGGAGGAAACGAACGATCGCGGCTCGACAGCGCCGAATCGCCCGGCCCCGCGCCGGGGAACGGTGTTTCCCCCGATTGGATGGAATCGTGGAATGGTTAACAATGAGTGAAGGTGCCGCCATGCTTGGTCTGCTTGCCCTTGTGCATCGCAACCCTACGGTCGCATTGCCGATCAGATAAGCTCGATTCATGTCTCGAACCGCATCCCGACACGGCCAAGGTTCCGCGGCAGGCATCCTCGAACTGGCTGCAGAGGGCGCGTGCGCAGCCGAAGCGATTATGGCCGAAGCTGCAGGCGCCCTCCGGACCCGCCTTGCTCCGGATGGCAGGCTATCGGCGGCGGCATTGGACCGCGAGCAGCATGCGGCTCACGGCCTTGCCTGGCTTGCCGCTTATGTCGAAGCCGTACGGCAGCTCGCCGCCTATGGCGAACGGCTGCGTGATGCGGGTGGCTTTGGCGCGACCGAGGACCTCCTGGTCCGCATCGGCATCGGCGAGTATCTGGCGCAGATTTTCGGCGGCATAGCCATGAGCCAGACCGAGATCGTGCGCCTGCCGGCGCTCGGATTGTCGGACGAGCAGATCGCCGCTCGCATGACGCCCGCTGTGAAGGAATTGATCGCGAGCGGCACAGCTGCCGAAGCGCGCGCCCGGCTCGTCGAGCTGATCGCCGACGCGAACGGCGCGGCCGCCGGTACGTCCGGCCTCGACGAAACCCTGGAAGCAATGCGCGCGCAGATGCGTCGTTTCACAGACGAACGGGTCGTGCCGCACGCGCACGGCTGGCACCTCGCCAACGAATACATCCCGCTCGATGTGGTCGCGGAGATGTCCGCGCTCGGCGTCTTTGCGCTCACAATTCCGGAAGCGCACGGCGGCCTCGGCCTCGGCAAGGAATCCATGTGCGTCGTGTCGGAGGAACTCTCGCGTGGCTGGATCGGCGTCGGCTCGCTCGGCACCCGCTCGGAGATCGCCGCTGAATTAATCCTTCAGGGCGGCACCGACGCGCAAAGGAAAAAATGGCTGCCGAAGATCGCCTCGGGCGAAGTCTTGCCAACCGCCGTATTCACCGAACCGAATACCGGATCCGATCTCGCCGCACTCAAAACTCGCGCCGTGCGCGAGGGCGGCGTCTTCAAGGTCTATGGCAACAAGACCTGGATCACGCATCCGGTGCGCGCCGATCTGATGACGCTTCTCGTACGCACCGATCCGAACGAACCTGGCTACAAGGGCCTCTCCATGCTGCTCGCAGAGAAGCCGCGCGGCAGCGACGAAAATCCATTCCCGGCTCCGGGCATGTCCGGCACCGAGATCGAAGTGCTCGGCTATCGCGGCATGAAGGAATACGAGATCGCCTTCGACGGCTTCGAGGTGCCGGCGGAGAATCTCCTCGGCGGCGTCGAAGGACAGGGCTTCAAGCAATTGATGCAGACTTTCGAGTCGGCCCGCATCCAGACCGCCGCGCGCGCGGTCGGCGTCGCCCAATCCGCGCTCGAGCTTGCGTTGCGCTACGCCAAGGAGCGCACGCAATTTGGCAAGCCGATCCTTTCGTTCCCGCGCGTCGCCGACAAGATCGCGCTGATGGCGGTGGAAACCACCATTGCCCGCCAGCTTACCTATCACGCGGCGCGCGAGAAAGATTCCGGCCGGCGCTGCGATCTCGAAGCCGGCATGGCGAAATTGCTCGCCGCCCGCGTCGCCTGGTCCGCCGCCGACAACGCGGTGCAAATCCACGGCGGCAATGGCTTCGCACTCGAGTCTCCGGTGTCGCGCGTGCTTTGCGATGCGCGCATTCTTTCCATCTTCGAGGGCGCCGCCGAAATTCAAGCGCAGGTGATTGCCCGGCGCCTACTGGATGGGAGCAACTGAGCCCCCATATCGATTAAATGCGGTCGAGACGCCCGTAACGAGACGAAAGGGTGCACGTTTCATGCAGGAAATCTGGATTGCCCACGATACCTGGATACTGGTCGGAGACGGGCGCAAGGCGCTCGTATTGCGAAACGACGGTACCCCGCAACAACCCAACCTCAATGTGCTGAATGTCTGGAAAGACGGGGACAATCCGCCGACCCACGAGCAGGGCAGCGACCGGCCCGGACGCGTCATGCAGAGCAATCTCGGCAAGCGCAGCGCCGTCGAGCAGACCGATTGGCATGAAATCGCCGAGGAACGTTTTGCAGCGACAGTTGCTTCATGGCTCAACGCCGCTGCGCACGGCAACAAGTTTGAGAAGCTGATCCTGGTGGCGCCGCCGAACACGCTCGCCGCGCTCCGCAGGAAATTGGAGCCAAAGGCGAGCGGGCGCGTCGTCGCCGAGATCGGCAAGGACTTCACGAAGCACCCGGTTCCGGAAATCGCGCGTCTGCTTACGGGCGGCTGAGCGGGCTGTGCTAGCATCGAGCGGCGTCTCGACCGGAATTGCCGCATGTGGGACTTCTCGATCGGAACGAGCTTCGCGCTCGTCCTGCGCACCCTTCCGTTCATGCTGCTGCGCGCCGCGACCTATTTCGGGATCGCGGCGGCATTCGTGGTCGCGGGCGGCGGCGGCGCGGGGATCGGCTGGGGCATCGGTGCGCTGGCGGGCCGGTCCGGGCATTTGCCCGGCGCGTTCTGGGGAACGGTCGCGGGCTTCGCCTGCGTCGCCCTCATGCTTTGGTGGCTGCGCGAATATTTTCTCTATCTCGTGAAGGCCGGTCACGTCGCGGCAATGGTGTTCGTCCTCGACCGCCGTAATCCGCTGGCAGGACAGGGCCAAGTCGGGCACGCGGTCAGTATCGTGCAGCAGCGCTTTCGCCAGATCGGCGTTCTGTTTGCCATCGAGCGGCTCGTGCACGGCACGCTGGCGACGCTCATCGGAATCCTTGATCTCTCGGCGTCGCTGCTTCCTGCGGGGATCTCCGTTCCTCCGGCGCCGGTAAACGCCGTCCTGCGCGTGGCCCTGAATTTTTTGACGGAAGTCGTTCTTGCCCGTCCGCTGCGCGCGACAACCAACAATCCGTGGGTCGAAACGCGAGACGCGCTCATTCTCTTCGCGCAGAACCATGCCGTCCTGATGCGGAACGCGATGCTGCTCGCGGCGTTCTCCTATTGCGCGGCCTTCGTCGCGTTCCTGATCGCGCTCGTGCCGGCGGCACGCCTCGCTTACACTTTTGCCGGCGGCTCGGCCCTGATCGCGCTCCTGCTCGCGCTGATCTTCGCCTGGTGCTTCAAGCAGGCGCTGATCGACCCCTATGTGATCGCGTCGATGCTTCAGGTCTATTTCCGCGCCGCCGACGGCCAGATCCCCGACCCGGCATGGGATGCGAAGCTCACCGAAATGTCGGAGGAATTCCGCGAGATCAGGGCCCGCGCCTTCCCCGCCCAGCGCAGCCCGCGCCGGCTCTAGACCGCCCGAAGGACTTGCAGCGGCAAATCGCCCGTCCCAATTGATGACCGCATTCGTGGTAGAAATGTCCATGTCCTCATTTCTTCAAAACATCGCCGTTCCCATTGCCCTCGCCGCGGTCGCGATCGTGCTCGTGCTCGGCCTCTGGAACATGGCGCGCGCCGGCTCACCGAGCCGCTCCCAGTCGCTGATGCGCATGCGCGTGCTGCTGCAATTCGTGGCGATCGTGATCGTCATGATCACGATCTGGGCCCTGGGACGCTAAGGATACCTCTGCAAACACACGCGCACGCGGCCGGCCCGCGATCGGCTAGACTGTCCCGACTGATTCCGGCCAAGGAGTTGCGCTCGATGGTGGTCCTCAACCGCATCTACACGCGCACCGGCGACGACGGCTCGACCGCGCTTGGCTCCGGCGAGCGCCGTCCGAAATACGATCTGCGCATCGCCGCCTACGGCACCGTCGACGAAACCAATGCCGCGATCGGCATCGCTCGTTCGCATCTCGGCACGGAAGCGGATGTCGACGCGACCCTCGCCCGCGTGCAGAACGATCTCTTCGATCTCGGCGCCGATCTCGCCGTTCCGGAAAAAGCCGGCAAGGAAAACCGGGAGCGCCTGCGCATCGTGGACAGCCAGGTCGATCGGCTGGAAGCCGACATCGACAAGCTCAACGCCGAGCTCGCGCCGCTGAAATCCTTCGTGCTGCCCGGCGGCGAGCCGGGCGCGGCACACCTGCATCTCGCCCGCACCGTCTGCCGCCGCGCCGAGCGTCTCGTCGTGGAGCTCGCGGCCCGCAAGGAAGAGCGCGTGAGCGCGCCCGCAATCCGCTATCTCAATCGGCTGTCCGATCTCCTGTTTGTTGCCGCGCGCTATGTGAATGGCCGCGGCGCGCGCGATGTCCTTTGGGTGCCCGGCGCGCACCGCTGAAAGCCATCCTCGATGTTCGTTCCCCTTTACGACGACAATCCCTACGACACGCCGTTCTATCCGTACGTCACGCGGGCGCTCGTCGTCCTGAACGCGCTTATCTTCGTCTTTCTTCAACTGCCGATCTTTCACTCCGATCCGGAAGCGATCGTCTTGACTTTCGCCGTGATACCGGCGGCCGCTACGCTCCCATCGCAGGGAATGGCCGTCGCGATTCCGTTTCCGGTCACTTTCATCACGTACATGTTCCTGCACGGCGGCTGGCTGCACCTGATCGGCAACATGCTGTTCCTCTGGGTGTTCGGCGACAATGTCGAGCACGCCATGGGCCGCCTGCGCTTTCTGATTTTCTATCTCGCGTGCGGCGTCGCCGGCGGCGTGGCGCATTTTCTCTCGGTGCGGGATTCGACCGCCCCGCTGATCGGCGCGTCGGCCGCGATTTCCGGCATTGTCGCCGCCTATCTCATGCTGTTTCCGCACGCCAAGGTCTGGATCCTCGTGTTCATGCGGATTCCGCTGAAGCTCGCCGCCAAGTGGGTGCTTGGCGCCTGGATCGTGTTTCAGTTCGCTAGCGTCTTCGTCGCCGCCGACGAGCAGACTGCCTGGTGGGCGCATATCGGCGGCCTCGCCGCGGGCGCGGTGCTGGTGATTTTTCTGCGCCGTCCCGATGTGCCGCTGTTTGCGAAGGACGTCCGCACCATCGCCGACGTGCGTTGACTTGGCTCGGGTCGCCCCATAGCTTCCCGGCGCTCGCGCGGAGGGGATGAATGAAAGTACTCGTGCCGGTCAAACGGGTGATCGACTTCAACGTCAAGGTACGGGTCAAGCCGGACGGCACCGGCGTCGATCTCGCCAACGTGAAGATGGCGATGAACCCGTTCGACGAGATCGCGGTCGAAGAATCGATCCGGCTCAAGGAAAAGGGCCAAGCGACCGAGATCGTCGCCGTGTCAATCGGCCCCGCCGCGGCTTCCGAAACCATCCGCACCGCGCTCGCCATGGGCGCCGACCGCGGCATCTTGGTGAAGCACGACGGCAACGTCGAGCCGCTCGCGGTGGCGAAGCTTCTGAAGGCGATCGTCGACGCCGAAAAGCCCGGCCTCGTCATTCTCGGCAAGCAGGCGATCGACGACGACAGCAATCAGACCGGCCAGATGCTCGCGGCCCTGCTCGGCTGGCCGCAAGGAACTTTTGCCTCGAAGCTCGTGATCGAGGGCGACCACGCCTTTGTTACCCGCGAGGTCGACGGCGGCCTGCAGACCGTGAAACTCAAGATGCCTGTGATCGTCACGACCGATCTTCGCCTCAACGAGCCGCGCTATGCGTCGCTGCCGAATATCATGAAGGCGAAGAAGAAGCCGATCGACGAGAAGTCGCCGGCCGATTACGGCGTCGATATTTCACCGCGGCTGAAAGTGCTGAAGACCAGCGAGCCCCCCGGCCGCAAGGGCGGGGTCAAGCTCGGCTCGGTCGACGAGCTGGTCGACAAGCTCCGCAACGAAGCGGGAGTGCTGTGATGGCGACCCTCCTCGTGGCCGAGCACGACGACAAGAACTTGAACGGCGCGACCGCCAAAAGCCTCACCGCAGCGAAGGCGCTTGGCGGCGACGTGCATGTGCTGGTCGCGGGCTCCGGCGCCCGCCCGGCGGCCGAAGCCGCGGCCAAGCTCGACGGAGTCGCGAAGGTGCTTTTCGCCGACGACGCGCGCTATGCGAACCGCCTAGCCGAGCCGATGGCGGCGCTGATCGTCGCCCTCGCGTCGAACTACGACGCGATCGTCGCGCCCGCGACCACTACGGGCAAGAACTACATGCCGCGCGCGGCCGCCCTTCTCGACGTCGTGCAGATATCGGAGATCAGCAAGGTGATCGCGCCCGACACCTTCGAGCGGCCGATTTATGCCGGCAATGCGATCGAGACCGTGCAAAGCGCTGACAGGAAGAGGGTAATCACCGTGCGCAGCGCCGCATTCCAGGCGGCGGGCGCCGGCGGCAATGCGCCGATCGAGGCGGTTGCGGCGAAGGACGATCCCGGCCTTTCGAGCTTCGTCTCCGAGGAATTGTCGAAGTCGGACCGGCCCGAACTGACCGCCGCCCGCGTCATCATTTCCGGCGGCCGCGCGCTTGCGAGCAAGGAAAATTTCGCGAAATACATCGAGCCCGTCGCCGACAAGCTTGGTGCGGCGGTCGGCGCTTCGCGTGCCGCGGTCGACGCCGGCTATGCGCCGAACGATTGGCAGGTGGGCCAGACCGGCAAGGTGGTGGCGCCGGAGCTTTACCTCGCCGTCGGCATTTCCGGCGCGATCCAGCATCTCGCCGGCATGAAGGATTCCAAGGTGATCGTCGCGATCAACAAGGACGAGGAAGCACCGATCTTCCAGGTGGCCGACTACGGGCTCGTTGGCGATTTGTTTCAGATTCTGCCCGAACTGGAAAAGGCGCTCGCCAAGCCCGGCGGTTAAGGAAACTGCGATAGTATCATGGCGCGAGAAACGCGTTCGTCGTAAAAGCATGCGACGCGCAAGCGCACGGGACAGGTCGATGGCAACCAAGCTCAAGAAAATCGGGATTATCGGCGCGGGCCAGATGGGCAACGGGATCGCCCATGTGTGCGCGCTCGCGGGCTACGACGTCGCGCTTTACGACGTAAGCGCGGACCGCATCAAAGCCGGCCTCGCCACCATCAACGGCAACATGGCCCGGCAGGTCGACAAGAAAATCATTACCGAGGATCAGCGCAAGTCCGCGCTCGCGATTATCAAGCCCGCGGAAACGATGCAGGGGCTTGCTGATTGCGACCTCGTGATCGAGTCCGCGACGGAAAAGGAAGAGGTCAAGCGCAAGATCTTCGCCGAGCTGTCGCCGCTCTTGAAGCCGGGTGCCACGATCGCGACCAACACCTCCTCGATCTCCATCACGCGTCTTGCCGCCTCCACCGACCGGCCCGAGCGATTCATCGGCATTCATTTCATGAATCCGGTGCCGCTCATGGAGCTCGTCGAGCTCGTACGCGGGATTGCGACCGGCGACGAGACGTTCGCACTCTCCAAGGAATTCGTCACGAAGCTCGGTAAGACCTACGCCGTCGCCGAGGATTTCCCCGCCTTCATGGTCAATCGCATTCTGCTGCCGATGATCAACGAGGCGATCTACACGCTCTACGAGGGCGTGGGGTCCGTCGAAGCGATCGACACGGCGATGAAGCTCGGCGCGCATCATCCCATGGGCCCGCTCGAGCTCGCCGACTTCATTGGCCTCGATACCTGCCTCTCGGTGATGCAGGTGCTCTACGAGGGGCTTGCGGATTCCAAGTACCGCCCCTGCCCGCTGCTCGTGAAGTATGTCGAGGCCGGCTGGCTCGGCCGCAAGACGCAGCGCGGCTTCTACGACTATCGCGGCGAGAAGCCGGTGCCGACACGCTGACTACTTCTTCCCGTACTCGTCGCGCAGCCGAACCCACTCCATTCCATAGCTGAGCTTGTCCTCGTCGCGCCCCTTTGGCACGAGGTCGAGGTAGTGGTAGGCGCCGTTCAGCATGTCGAGCCCGCGCGAATAGGTGGAATAGGTGCGGAATATTTCGCCGGCATCGTTCTTGCAGAAGACGCTGATCCCCGGCGCTTCCGGTCCGCCGAATTTGCTCGTGCCGAAATTATAGAGCGGCTTTCCGGTCTTCAGCTCTTCTTGCGTGAACGTCACCCCGAGATCGCGATTGAAGCCGTTGTCGCCCGCCGACAGCCATTTGAAATTCCAGCCCATGCGCTTCTGGAACGCGTCAAGCTGCGCACACGGCGCCGTCGAGATCGCCACCATACTCACGTCGCGCTGGTTCAGGTGCACGATGATGCTGTTGAAATTGTCCGCCCAGAACGAGCAGCTCTTGCAGCCCGCCGTCCAGCTCGGATCGAACATGAAGTGATAGACGACGAGCTGGCTGCGGCCGGCGAATAGGTCCGACAGCGATTCCTTTCCGTTCGGACCCTGGAATGCATAGTTTTTCTCAACCTTGACCCAAGGCAATTCCCGCCGCTGCCGGCTCAATTCGTCGCGCAGCCACGTGAATTCCTTTTCCTTCGCAAGCAACTCCTTGCGCGCGGTGAGCCATTGCTCGCCGGAAACCACTTTGTGCATCTGCATGGGATCAACTCCGTCTCGCAAAAGCCTGGAGCGCGCGTCGGGTCGCGATCATCGTTTAACCAATATGTTAAATAAGAAGCGGCGGTGCTGTCAACGTCGGCCGGATCGTGCGCGTTTTGGACTCGAGTCGACCGCCTGCATGAGAGCGCGATAGGGGCGGCCGTCTAAGGCTGCGAGGCCGATCGCGATTGCCGCCATGCCGATCACCTGCCGCAGCGAGATCGTCTCGCCGAGGAACGTGACACCAAGCAGGATTGCGCTCACCGGCAGAAGGAAATTGACGAGCAAGATGTTGGTAGCGCCCGCGCGCGCGAGAATCCGGAAATAGATGAGATAGGCCGCCGCCGTCGAAATCACGGCAAGCCCGAAGACCGCGCCGATCGCTTGCGGCGACGGCGTCGGCAGCGTCCAGGGCCGGTCCACGATCGCCGCGAGCGGCAGGAGGATCAGCGTCGACATCATCACGGTCCCGGCGGCCACGCCCGCCGCCGGCTGCTTTTGAAACCGGCGGCCATAGACCGCCGACCCCGCGTAGAAAATGGCCGCCCCAAGGCACGCGATCTGCGCGCCCACGTTGACGCCGAGATCGCGCAGCGCATCGGGACCGATCACGACGATGACGCCCACGAAGCCCGCGATCAATCCGACGAGCCGCCCCGGCGTGATCCGGTCGTCGGCGGTGACGAAATGCCCGACCACGATCGTGAACAGCGGCGCCGTCGCTATCAGGATCGAGGCGAGCCCGCCCGCGATGTATTTCTGGCTCCAGAACAGAAGCGTGAACGGGATCACGTTATTGATCACCGCCATCACGGCGAGCGCACGCCACGTCGCCGCCCCTTTCGGCAAGGCGACCCCGGCCGCGCGCGCATAGATAAAGAGGATCCCCGCCGCGATCATCACCCGCGCAAGGGCGAGTGTCAGCGGCGGGATCTCACGCACCGCGATCGCCGCGAAGAAGAACGACGCGCCCCAGAAAGCCGCGAGCACGAGCAGCAGCAGCCAGTCGCTCGTGCTCATGCTCAATTTCTTCGGCATCGTCTTTCCCGGCTCACGCCCGCGACGAGGCCGCGCCGAACAGGCGCCGCAACCACCGCTGCGACCGTCCGTCGATCGCCGCAAGGCCGATCGCGATCACACCCATGCCGAGGAGGTGCCGCGGCTCCAGCGTCTCGCCGAGAAAGACGACGCCGAGCAGGATAGCGCTCACTGGAATGAGGAACGTGACGAGCAAGATATTGGTCGCGCCCGCCCGAGCCAATATCCGGAAATAGATGAGATAGGCGGCGGCGGTCGATCCCGCGGCGAGCGCGAACGTCGCCGCCATCGCTGCCCCGGACGGCATCGGCAGCATCCACGGTCGGTCCACGTAAGCGGCGAGCGGCAGCATGATCAGTGTCGAGATCAACAGCATGCCCGCGCTGAGCACGGCCGGCGGATGCCCGCGCAACCGGCGACCGTATACGCCTGCCCCCGCATAGCAGAGCGCGGCGAGCAGGCTCGCGAATTGCGCCGCCACGTGCACACCGAGCTCGCGCAGCGCGTCGACGCCGATCACAGTCAGGACGCCGGCAAATCCCGCGAACAGTCCGACGAGCCGCGCCGACGTAATGCGATCGTCGCTCGTCGCGAAATGCGCGACGATGATCGTGAAGAGCGGCGTCGTCGCGTTGAGGATCGAAGCCAGGCCGCCCGTAATGTGTGTTTGGCTCCAGAAGATCAGTGTAAAGGGAGCAACGTTGTTGAGGATCGCCATCAGCGCGAGCGGTCCCCAAAGCGCGCCAAACGGCGGCAGCCGGAGCCCGAGCGCACGCACATAGACGACGAGGATCGCCGCGGCGATTCCCACCCGCGCGAGGGCGAGCGTGAGCGGCGGGATTTCACGCAATGCAATTTCGGCGGAAAAGAACGCCCCGCCCCAAAGCATGGAGAGCAGTACCAGGAGCAGCCAGTCGCTCGCGCTCATGGTTAATTTGGCGGGCATGGAATCGTTCGCGCTTCGGCTCGCCTCAGCCATGACCCAGCTCGTCGTGAAACGCCACCCGAAATCCGCGCCGGAGCGCAAGATTTACCCGCAAATACGGAATTTTAACCGGCCGGGAACACCCTCGCACCGCCATGGATCCCGGCACCATCGCGTCCGCACTGATCGCCGCCCGCATCGGGCAGGCGCAGCTCGCCGTCGCCGCGCGGCTCATGCGCCAAGCCGAGTCCGTGGACACGGCTCAAGTTCTCCAGCTGCTCGCCGCCGCGAACCAGAGCGGTGAGGCGCTCGCAGCCGCCGTGCAGCAAAGCGTCGGCGAAATCGTGGACATCTACACGTGAAGATCGGCAAGACCAACGGCTATACGCCGGGCTCGTTCTCCAAGCGGCTCGAGCAGACCAACATGGCGAAGCTGAACCGCCAGGCCGTGCGCCGGTACCGCGCGGCCGTCGCCGGCGCCGGAACGCAGTTGTTCAATACCACCGCGTCGGCGAGCCAGAGCAAGTCCGAGCTCGTGGCAGAACAAGTGTTGGTGCGGGTGCAGGCCGACGCTCAGGCCAAATTGGCGGCATCCGTCAATCTCGGCGCTCTGGCGAACGTCCAGACTTGAGCGCGCCGTCAGCCGCCGGTCGCGGCGCGCAGAAGGGCGAGCGCGTCCTCGCTCGCCCACTCCGCCGGTCCGGCGAGCACGCCGAGCTCGCAGCCGTCACGATCGACGAGCACCGTCGTGGGCAATCCGATGATCGAGCGACCGTAGCGTTTCAGCTCCTGAAACACGTTCGTGCTTGGGTCCTCGTAGTAGGCGAGATGCTTCACTCCGATCTCGTCGAGAAACTTGCGCGGCTTCGCACGGTCGCCAGTGTCCAGATTGATCGCCACCACCGTGAAGTCCGGACCGCCGAGCTTCTCCTCGAGCACGTCGAGCGCGGGCATTTCCTTGCGGCACGGCACGCACCAGGTCGCCCACAGATTCACGAGCACGACACGCCCGCGCAGATCGGACAGCTTCACCGGCTTGCCTTCGCGATCCTGGAAGCTGAGTTCAGGGAGCCGCCGCGGGGTCTCCGCCGGCACCAATGCCGCCACTTCGCCGCGCGCACGCGGCGCGAGCCGCTTCGCCACTTCGACCGCGCCGTTACAGGCTGAATCCGTGCCGGACGGCATTCCATTGCGCATCAGCCCGCCAATCCCGTATACCGCCGCGAACCCGACGCCCGCGCCGACCAGCGCAGCCGCAAGCAGGATCCGCAGCATCTGCGCCCGGCCCGACGGGCCGGAAGGAAGTTCAGGGGGCGGCACGGTCATCGGGTCGTGGGTCCTCCGGGGATGGAAGTCATGAACAAGCGGATGTGGGGCGGACGGTTCGGGCAGGAGCCCGACGCGATCCTCGAAGCGATCAATGCGTCGATCGACTTCGACCGCCACCTCTATGCACAGGATATCGCGGGCTCCAAGGCCCATGCCTCCATGCTGGCTAAACAGGGGATCATCGGGGTCGAAGATGCGAAGAAGATCGCCCAGGGTCTAGACACGATCCTGTCAGAAATCGAGCGCGGCGAGTTCAAATTCTCGCGCGCGCTGGAGGACATCCATACCCATGTCGAGGCGCGGCTCGCCGACCTGATCGGCCCTGCCGCCGGCCGGCTGCATACGGCGCGTTCGCGCAACGACCAGGTCGCGACCGACCTGCGGCTCTACGTCCGCGACGCAATCGACCGCCTCGACGGCGCGCTCGCAGGGCTGCAGCTCGCGCTCGCCGAGAAGGCGCTCGCACACGCGGCGACGGTGATGCCGGGCTTCACGCATTTGCAGCCGGCGCAGCCGGTCACCTTCGGCCATCACCTGCTCGCTTACGTCGAGATGCTGTCGCGCGACCGTGGCCGGCTCGCCGATGCGCGCAAGCGCATGAACGAAAGTCCGCTCGGCGCGGCGGCACTCGCGGGCACTTCGTTCCCCATCGACCGCGATGCGACGGCGAAGGCGCTCGGCTTCGACCGGCCGGCCGGCAACTCGCTCGACGCCGTTTCCGCGCGCGACTTCGCGCTGGAGACGCTCGCCGCCGCCTCGATCGCGGCGATCCATCTGTCACGCTTCGCCGAGGAAATCGTGAACTGGGCGTCGCACGCCTTCGGCTTCGTGCATCTGTCGGATCGCTTCACCACCGGCTCCTCGATCATGCCGCAGAAGCGCAATCCCGATGCCGCCGAATTAGTGCGCGGCAAAGCCGGCCGCATCGTCGGCGCGTTCGTGCGGCTCGCGATCGTGATGAAGGGGCTACCTCTCGCCTATGCCAAGGATTTGCAGGAGGACAAGGAAGCGACCTTCGACGCGCTTTCCACGCTCTCGCTTCTCATCGCCGCCATGACCGGCATGGTCGAGGACCTCGATCCCGACCAGAAGCGCATGAAATCCGCGGCCGGCGAGGGCTATTCTACCGCGACCGACCTTGCGGATTGGCTCGTGCAGCGGATCAACATTCCGTTCCGCGAGGCGCACGAGATCACCGGCAAGATCGTGAACCGCGCGTCGGACGCAGGCGTCGCTTTGCACCGGCTGCCGCTCACCGACATGCAGGCGATCGACGAGCGCATCACCGACGACGTGTTCTCGGTGCTGTCGGTCGGACGTTCGGTGAAAAGCCGCACGAGTTTCGGCGGCACGGCGCCGACGAACGTGCGCACGCAGGCCCGGAAATGGCTGAAAAGGCTGGCCAAGGATCAGGGCAAGGCGTGACGCGCCTCACCCTCGCCTCGTTTGCCGTATCGGCTATAGTACCATCGCAGTTTGGAGATCGACCGTGAACGGATCGCGCCGAGTTGGGCTACGACATGTCATCGCGATCGGCGTGATCGCGTGTGCGCTTGGCGCATGCGGGGTCAAGGGCGAACTTGAGGCGCCGCCGACCACCAAGCTCGTCGAGCCTCGGGCCAGCGAGAAGGCGCCGGCACAAGCATCATCGTCCGAGCGCCGGGTGTTCACGGACGAGAGTGCGGTCAGAAGCGTGCCGTCTCCGAGCATCCTCCCGCAAATTCCGCCCGAGGAATGGTCGAAGAACAGGGAATACCAGTCCACGAGCCAGCCGAAATCTCGCGGCAAACAGAAAGAAAAGTCCGACGAGCCATTCTTCCTCGACCCCATACTCTGATTTCAACCGACGATGCACCATTTTGATTACCGGAACGACGTCCTCTTTGCTGAGGACGTCGATCTCGCTGCGCTCGCCGAACGCGTCGGCACGCCGTTCTACTGCTACTCGACGGCGACGCTCGAACGTCATTACCGCGTCCTTGCCGACGCCTTCGCGGGCGTCGACGCCCTCGTTTGCTATTCGCTGAAGGCGAATTCCAACCAGGCCGTGATCGCGACGCTGGCGCGGCTCGGCGCCGGCGCCGACATCGTCTCGGGCGGCGAGCTCGTCCGCGCGCGGGCCGCCGGCGTGCCGGCCGACAAGATCGTCTTCTCCGGTCTCGGCAAGACCAAGGACGAGATGGCAGCCGCGCTCAAGGCCGGCATCTTCTGCTTCAACGTGGAGAGCGAATCCGAACTCACCGCGCTCTCGGAAGTCGCGCGCGCGGCGGGCCGCGCGGCGCCGGTGTCGGTGCGCGTTAATCCCGACGTCGATGCCAAGACGCACAGGAAGATCGCGACCGGAAAATCCGAGAACAAGTTCGGCGTGCCGCTGTCGCGCGCGCGCAATGTCTATGCGGCCGCGGCCAAGCTGCCGGGCCTGCGCGTCGCCGGCGTCGACATGCATATCGGCAGCCAGATCACCGATCTCGCGCCGTTCGACAACGCGGCGGCGCTGCTCGCCGAGCTTGCCCGCGACCTGATGCGCGAAGGTCACCGCCTCGAGCATATCAATCTGGGCGGCGGCCTCGGCATTCCCTATCGATCGGACGATCCCGACCCGCCGCTCCCGTCCGCGTACGCGGAGACAATCAAGCGCCGCACAAAGGATCTCGGGCTGAAGCTCATCTTCGAGATCGGCCGCATGATCGTCGGCAGTGCAGGCATTCTTCTCACGCGCGTCATTTACGTGAAGCGCGGCGAGGCGAAGACCTTCGTCGTCGTCGACGCCGCGATGAACGATCTCATTCGCCCGACGCTCTACGAGGCCTATCACGACGTCCGCCCGGTTCGCCGCACGCGCACGGGCAACCCGATCGTAGCCGACGTCGTGGGGCCCGTCTGCGAATCGGGCGACTACCTCGCCCTCGACCGCAAGCTTGACGAACCGAAGCCGGGCGACCTGCTCGCGATCATGACAGCGGGTGCCTACGGAGCTGTCTTGGCCTCGACGTACAACACGCGCCCGCTTGTTCCCGAGGTCCTGGTGCGCGGCAAGGATTTTGCATTGGTCCGGGCGCGCCTCGATGTTGCGGCGATCGTCGCCCTCGACCGCCTGCCACCGTGGCTTTCCGGCTGACCGGATCGGTCATGCTCAAGCCATGTTTACCTAGGTCCACTGTCAGGGAATGGGGCGCATGGTAGGATGTTGCCGAATCCGGCCGAGTTCCGGCCGCTGACTGGAGCATGCGCGTTTGACCCCGACCCCCGACACCAGCGAGCGCGATCAAGCTCCGCGTCACGAGAGCGGCAGCGCCCTGCGGCTGTTGCGGGTCGCGCTTGCGCGTGCGCGTCAGGCGCTGCTGTGGGAACGCGTATGGCCGCTCTTCGCCGCCATTGCCGTCGGCGGCGGAATCTTTCTGGCCGCGTCCTGGGCCGGCCTCTGGATCGCGCTTCCACCGCTTGGACGCGTGATCGGCCTTGCCCTGTTCGGGCTTGTTCTTCTGGCCAGCCTCGTTCCCGCGATCTGGGTAAGGTTTCCGCGTACCGAGGAAGCGCTGCACCGGCTCGATCGATCCTCCGGCATCGAGCATCGTCCTGCGACGACGATCACCGACTCGCTCGCGACGAGCGCCGACGACCCGGTGGCCGACGCGCTCTGGCGCACGCATCTTGCGCGCGCGGCCGACGCCGCGCGCGGCCTGCGCGCGGGCTGGCCGCGCCCGCACCTCGCCGCGCGCGATCCGTTCGCGATCCGCGCGCTGGTTCTGCTCGCAGTCGTGACAACATTCTTCATGGCGAGCGGCGAACGCACGACGCGCATTACCGCCGCCTTTAATTGGAGCGGCGTGATTGCCCCGAAGCTCTATCGCGTCGACGCGTGGGTGACGCCGCCGGTCTACACCGGTCGTCCGCCGGTACTTCTGCCCGGCATCCGCCACGACGCACCGGCGCCCGGCGAGGTTGCCGCCATTTCCGTCCCGGCGGCGAGTGAGCTCGTCGTTCGCGCCACGGGCCTGAGTACCATCGATCTCACGGTTTCCGGGGGGCTGACCGAGCAAGCCGAGGAAAATCCCGCGGGCGTCGCCGCTGGCAGCATCGAACGCCGTTTCCGCATCGGCGATCACGGATCGGTGTCGGTGGGCGGATTACCTGCCGGGTCCGTGACCTGGGGATTCCGCTCCGTGGCCGACCGGCCGCCGGTGATCGCGCACGCGCGCGATCCGCACCTGATCGGCCGCGCTTCATTGTCGCTCAGCTACCGAGTCGAGGACGACTATGGCGTCGTGTCGGCCGAGGCGCGTTTCTCCGATCCGCAAATGCCGAAGCGCGAGACTGCTCAGGAGCCGCGACCGCTCGTTGCCGCGCCGAACTTCCCACTGCCGCTGCCGCAGGCACGCACGCGCGCCGGAACCGGTCAGGGCACGAAGGATCTGACCGAGCATCCTTGGGCCGGCGTCACCGCAACGCTCACACTCGTCGCACGCGACGAAGGCGCCAACGACGGCGCGAGCGAGGCGCGCGAAGTCAGTTTGCCCGCGCGCCCGTTCAGCAAGCCGGTCGCGCGCGCTCTCATCGAGCAACGCCGCGTCCTCGCTTTCGACGCGAATACGCGCGACCTCGTCGCCCGCGCCCTCGAAGCGCTATTGATCGCGCCGGAAAAATTCACGCCCGAGGCGGCGATCTATCTTGGTCTTCGCACCGCGGCGACTCGCCTCAAGCTCGCGCGCAATGACGACGAACTCCGCTCGGTCGTCGACTACCTTTGGGAAATCGCGGTCCTGATCGAGGACGGCACCATGTCCGACGCCGAGCGTGATTTGCGCGCGGCGCAGGACGCTTTGCGCCAAGCGCTCGAGCGTGGCGCAAGCGACGAGGAGATCAAGCGGCTCACCGACCAGCTGCGACAAGCACTCGATCGCTTCATGCAGGCGCTCGCCGAACAACTCAAGCGCGACGGCACCACCGACGCCCGGCCGCTCGACCGCAATTCGCGCGTCGTCCGTCCGCAAGATCTCAAGAACATGCTGGATCGCATCGAGAATATGGCGCGCAGCGGCTCGCGCGATGCCGCCCGCCGCATGCTCGATGAGCTGCAAGCCATGCTCGACGGCCTTTCCCGCAACCGTCAGGCACGCGGCGACCAAGGCGGCGAAATGGACAGCAGGCTCGACGAACTCGGCCGCATGATCCAGGAGCAACAGCGCCTGCGCGACCGCACCTATCGTGAAGGCCGCGAAGGCCGCAACGAGCGGCGCAATCGCGGCCAGGAGCAGGGCCGCAGCGACCGCGAACAACGCTCTCTCGGCGACCTGCGCCGCGGCCAGGAAGGTTTGCGTCAGCAGCTCGAGCGCATGCTCGAGCAATTGCGGCGCCAGCAGCAGGGCGGCGCCGAGGATGGCGGCGATCAAGGGAACGAGGCTGGCGAAGCGCTCGGCCGCGCCGAACAGGCAATGCGCGACGCCGAAGGCTCGCTCGGCGACGGGGACGCAGACAATGCGGTCGAAGGCCAAGGCCGCGCGCTCCAGAACTTGCGGCGCGGCGCACAGAGCATGGCCGAGGCCATGCAAGGCGGTCCCGGCGAAGGCTACGGTGATCCGGGCGGTCCGCAAGCCGAGGCCGCCGAACGCACCGATCCGCTTGGACGGCCGGTACGGAGCCGTGAATATGGCGACGATTTCACCGTGAGGGTGCCGGACGAGATCGACGTGCAGCGCGCACGCCGCGTGCTCGAGGAACTGCGCCGCCGGCTCGGCGAACAGGCACGCCCGCGCCTCGAACTCGATTATATCGAAAGACTGTTGCGCGACTTCTGAGCGCGATTCAGTTTGGCACCAGCTGCCGCGCGCGATAGCCAAGCGCCCCCGCAAGCCGCTGCTTCATGTCCGCGAGCGAGAACGGCTTCAACACCACATCGTGAACGAGCGCGTCGAGCCCCTGCGCCCGCTCGCGTTCTCCCGCATAGCCGGTCATCAGCACGATCGCGAGATCTGGGTGATCGCGCGCCGCGGCAAGCGCCAGCGCGATCCCGTCCATGATCGGCATGCGGATATCGGTGAGCAGAAGATCGAACGGCGCTGCGGCGGACAATCGCTCGAGCGCCGCTGCACCATCGGCTGCGACTTCCACCTCGTGACCTTCCTGGGAGAGAGCGCGCGCGAGCAAGTCGCGCACGGGCTGTTCGTCTTCTGCTATGAGCAATCGCGCCATGGACTTGTCCGTCAGCGTCCGTTCGCGGTGAGGTCGAGCCGGTTGAGAAACCGGACCAACACGTCCTTGCCGTCAACGGGCGGTGACGCAAGCCGGCTGCGGAACGGGAGACTTTCGCCTTCCGGCAGCACCGAGCGGGGCAGGAGTGCGGTCCATGAATAGAGTTCGCTCGAGTCCGGTCCGAGCACCGCAAGCCGCAGCCGCGGAACTTCCACGGGCTGGCGCGTGACGTTCGTGATCTCGCCTTCGATGACGAGTACCGGGATGCCGTCCTGCATTTCGTGCGTCGTCCTGATCGCGTTGAATTCGAGCCCGCGCAGGTTCACCGGCATACCGATCGCGGCGTAGAATCCGGCAAGGTCGGGGACCGAGCGCACGAGGCTCGCACGCGGTCCGATCACGGCAAAAAGCACTGCGGCGACGAGCGCCGTTGCAGCGACCAGCCGCCGCTGCCCGGGCGAACTCTTCGATGTCTTGCGGCGTTTGCCCGAGTTTGACCCCGCAACAGACGGCCGACCGGCATCGTCCGCCGTCACCATCGGCGATTCCATTCCTTGTGGGGCGCCCGGCGCGAGCGGCGGACTCGGGCTGACCTCGACCATCACGGTGTCGTTCCACGGCACGACCCTCGGCAGGACCACGGCAGGCACCGTCTCCGTTCCGGCACCAGCTGCGGCTTCCGCCGACGCCTCGGCCATCGCCGGTCCCGGCGTGAGGTCGTCGGGCCGTGCGAACCAGGTGGTGCGGCAGCGGGCGCAACGCACATGACGCCCGTCGGCGCCGAGCGCCGCAGGTTCGACATGGAAGGCCGTATGGCAGGACGGACAGGCGAGTTGCATGCAGGGCACCAAATCCTGCAGGGGATTGTGACCTCTGACCGTTAACGATTGGAAAACCATAGGACGATTTTTCCGCCTTAGGCCGGCGAATAGCCGGGGTCTGGAGAGGCCGCCCCGGGTGGGGGAGAGTAGCCGCGCCATCCGATTCGCCGGAGGGGGACCATGGTCCGATTCCAGAATGTCGGTCTGCGCTACGGCGTAGGGCCCGAGGTGCTGAAGGACGTCACCTTCGACATCAAGGCGAATTCCTTCCAGTTCCTGACCGGCCCTTCGGGCGCCGGCAAGACGAGCCTTCTGCGGCTCCTTTTTCTGTCGCTCCGCCCAACGCGCGGATTGATCACGCTGTTCGAACAGGATGCCGCACGCCTCGATGCAGACGAGGTCGCAACGCTCCGCCGCCGCATCGGTCTCGTGTTCCAGGATTTCCGGCTGCTCGATCATTTTACGACCTACGAAAACGTCGCGCTGCCACTACGCGTGCAAGGCCGCGCCGAGTCGAACTACCGCGCGCAGGTGATCGAGTTGCTGCATTGGGTCGGGCTCGGCGACCGCATGCACGTGTTGCCGCCCGTACTTTCCGGCGGCGAGAAGCAGCGCGCGGCGATCGCGCGCGCGCTCATCAGCCGCCCCGAGCTGCTCCTCGCCGACGAGCCCACCGGCAACGTCGATCCGCCGCTCGCCCGCCGCCTGCTCCGGCTATTCATCGAGCTGCACAAATCGGGAACTTCGGTCGTGCTCGCAACGCATGACATGATGCTTATGGACCAATATGACGGCCGCCGCCTCGTTCTGGCTGACGGCCGCCTCTATGAGGATCGCTGAGTCGAGGAGGAGGCAGCCGCGGTGAAAAGCAACAAACGACGCGAGCAGGAAACGGGCCTGGTCCGGCCGTCGGCGTCGATCGTGCCGCGCGACACCGTGACAAGCCGCGCGCTTCTCATGGTCATCGCCATTATGACGTTTGTCGCGGCGCTCATTGTCGGCGCGGTCGGCCTCGTGCGCGACGCCGCCACGCATTGGCGCACCGACATGGTGCGCGAGGTGACGATCCAGGTGCGCCCGGTCCAGGGCCGCGACCTTGGCGCCGAGATCGGCAAGGCGGTCGAGGTCGCCGGCCGCACGCCCGGCATCGCCGATGCGCGCTCGCTCACCCGCGAAGAAACTGGCCGCTTGCTCGAGCCCTGGCTCGGCAGCGGTGTCGACCTCAGCGTGCTGCCCTTGCCGCGCCTGATCGCCGTGCGGCTTGCGGAGAAAACCGAGCCCGATCTCGCCGGCTTGCGCAAGGCGCTTTCTGAGGAAGTTACCGGCGCGACGCTGGACGACCACCGCAGTTGGTCGGCGCGGCTGGCCGCGATCTCCGACGCGATCGTGGTCGCCGGCTTCGCCACGCTCGGGCTCGTGCTCATTGCGACCGTGCTCTCCGTTTCGTTCGCGACGCGCGGCGCGGTCGCGGCCAATCGCGCGATCGTGGAGGTGTTGCATCTCATCGGCGCGCGCGACTCCTTCATCGCGAGCACCTTCCAGCGCCATTTTCTCGCCGTCGGCCTCAAGGGTGGATTGATCGGCGGGGCGGCCGCGGCGCTCCTCTTCGGCCTGACCGGCATCGTGCCCGGCCTCCTTTCCTGGATCCCGGGCGGCGGCGAAGCCGCATTTCTTACAGGCCAGTTTGCACTCGACCAGCAGGGCTACGCGGGGATCGCCGGCATTGTCGTGCTGGTCGCGCTGGTGACGACGCTCGCCTCGCGCGTCACCGTGCGCTGGACGCTGCGCGAGATCGACTGAAACGCGCTCGCCCCGGGCTCGCGGTTCACGATAGAATTTGCGGCAGGAGCCTCGTCATGCCGACGACCGACGCAGAGAACAAGCGGATACGGCCGGGCCGCGGCCGCCGTTGGCTCCGCCCGCTTGCGATCCCCTGCGTCCTTGCGGCCGTGGCCCTTGCGGCGGGCTTTCTCGTGTTCGCGAACGGCGTCCCGCGCTCCGAGGAAAAGGCCGTGCGCGCGGCCGACGGAATCGTGGTGCTCACCGGCGGCGCCTCGCGCATCGTCGATGCGGTCGAATTGCTCTCCGCCGACCGTGGCAAGCGGCTGCTGATTTCCGGCGTCAATCCGACCACGACCCACGCCGAGCTGATCCGCATGAACCCGGAAGTCGAGCGCCTGCTCGTCGGCCGCATCGACCTCGGTCGCGAGGCCACCAACACGATCGGCAACGCCATCGAAACCGGCCACTGGGTGCGCGAACAGAAATTCCGTTCGCTCATCGTGGTGACTTCGGGCTGGCACATGCCGCGCGCGCTGATCGAGATCGCGCACGAATTGCCCGGCGTGACCCTGATCCCCTACCCGGTCGTCAGCGACCGCATGCGCGACGAGCCCTGGTGGTCGGACGCGCAGACGATCCGCCTCCTGCTCGTCGAGTACGTGAAGTACGTCGCCTCCTATGTCCGCGTTCGTCTCGATCCGACGCGGCTCGCCGCCGGCGAACGCCGGCCGCAGTCCTGAACCCCGATGCGCCCGCAGTTCGTGCAAGCCCTGCGCGCCGTCCTGTTCAACGTCTGCTTCTATCTAAATACGGCCGTACACATGATCGTTTGCCTGCCGGTGTTCTTCTTGCCGCGCTGGGTGCTGTGGTGCACGGTCGCCTCCTGGGTCGCGGTCAATCGCTGGCTCTTGCGCATGATCTGCGACATCGACTTCGAGATCCGCGGCATCGAGCGCATTCCACCGGGACCGCTCATCGTCGCGGCGAAGCACCAGTCGGCGTGGGAGACATACTCGATCCTCGGCCTCTTCATCGATCCGGTCTATGTTCTGAAGCGCGAACTCATGTGGCTGCCGGTCTTCGGCTGGTATTGCCTGAAGGCGCGGATGATCCCCGTGCGGCGCGGCGCGCGTTCGGCGGCACTCGCGGAAATGACCGAGCGCGCAAAGCAGGAAATTGCCCGCAACCGCCAGATCATCATTTTTCCGGAAGGCACGCGCCGTCCCCCCGGGGCTGAGCCGAACTACAAATACGGCGCGGCGCATCTCTATGGCGCGCTCGGCGTGCCGTGCCTGCCGATCGCGCTTAATTCCGGCCTCTATTGGCCGCGGCGAAGCTGGCAGATGCGGCCCGGTAAGATCCGCGCGGAAATCCTCGAGCCGATCCAGCCCGGCCTGCATCCCGATGCCTTCTTGGTCGTGCTGCAGAACCAGCTCGAGCCCGCGACCGCCCGGCTCATTTCCGAGGGCGAAAGCGAGATCGCCGCCCGCGAACGGCAGATTGCCTTCCGCCGCACCCCGAGCCCCTGAAAAATATTTGAACTTGGATTCGCCTCGCGCGTTATCGCCGGAACGCCGGTCGCCCTTGACTAAGGCCGGATTTGTTCTAGTTTTGTTCTCCATCGAATCAGAGCTGAACATGACCCTCGAATTAGTCGATCGCGATCGCGTGCCCGGATATGCCGGTCCCCTCCACGCAGCGCGCCACCCGGCCCTCGCCAACCGCTTCCATTTCTGGCGCGGCCTATCCGGCCGCCGCTACGCCAGCACCCGCTTCCCCGCGAACCGGCCGCCCGCCTATTCGGATGCCGTATCGCTCTTCGTTTGCCGCCGCGGCGGCGAGACCGTCGTCCTCGGCGTGAGCGCCATCGCCGGCAGCCCGGTCATTCCGCTCGGCACCGAGGAAATTCACCTGCACATCGTCCGCGACGGGCCCGAAGCGCTGCAAGCCACGTTCGAGGATCTCTCCGCCCTCGTCGCCCCGCGCCTGTCGCGCGGTCCCGTCGCGCGTCGCGCGGCCTGACCGCTAGAGACGTTCGGCGAGCCATTCCAGCGCACGGTCGCGAATGTCGAGTTCGCGCATGTGCTTGACGGTCTCGATCACGTATTCCGGATTGGCGCCGGATCGTCCATGACCTTGCCGCGCGAGGCGCAATTGCTCTTCGAGCGACAGCTTGCCCGCGTATTGCGCGTGCGATCGGTCGACGAGAAAACAATGCGCCGGCACGCGCTCGTTTGCGCCCTCCAATAGATCGATCGGCCGCACCGCTTCCTTGTAGACCTTGGTGACAAGCTCGCGCTCCTGCAGATAGGCAAGCGTCGAGCTCACATTCGCGGTAGCTACGCGAAATGCGACCCCGCGGCAGCTTCCGCCGCGATCGAGCCCGAGCACGAGCCCGGGCCGCTCCGGCGTGCCGCGATGAATGTGCGAAAAAACACAAAGTGCCCGGTGCGCGCCGAGGAGCCTCGCCTGCCGCCGCTCCAGATAATCGAATCCGGTGCGCCACATGAGCGACCCGTAGCCGAACACCCAGAGATCGCCTTGCGCGGAGGGGGACATGGCTCAGGCCCGGCGGCGGGCGGCCTCAGTCGTTCGCGTAGGGCCGCGGCATCGGCGCCGGTGGCACCTTCTTGCGCCGCTGCCGTCCGAAATCGGGCTCGGCCGTTTCCTGACCGATCTCGATGATCGAGCGCCGGATCGCCCGCGTACGGGTAAACAGGTCGAACAGCGTCTTGCCGTCGCCGAACCGGATCGCGCGCGTCAGCACCGAAAGGTCCTCGCTGAAGCGGCCGAGCATCTCCAGCACGGCTTCCTTGTTGTGCAGGAACACATCGCGCCACATGGTGGGATCGGACGCCGCGATGCGCGTGAAATCGCGGAAGCCGCCCGCCGAGAACTTCGTCACCTCCGACTGTGTGACTTCCCCGAGATGCGCCGCGGTGCCGACGATATTGTAGGCGATCAGGTGCGGCACGTGGCTCGTGATCGCGAGCACCATGTCGTGGTGCTCGGCATCCATGATCTCGACGTTCGCGCCGAGCGCGGTCCAGAATGCCTTGAGCCGTTCCACCGCGCCCGCGTCGGCGTCCTTGGGCGGGGTCAGGATGCACCAGCGGTTATCGAACAGTTCCGCAAATCCCGCGTCGGGGCCGGAATGCTCGGTGCCGGCAACCGGATGTGCCGGGATGAAATGCACGTTTTTCGGCAGGTGCTGCGCCATGTCGCGCAGGATCGCGCCTTTTACCGAACCCACGTCGGAGACGATCGCGCCCGGCTTCAAGACCAGTGCGATTTCCGCCGCGACCGCCCCGCAGGTGCCGACCGGCACGCAGACGATAACGAGATCGGCGCCCTTCGCCGCCCCCGCATTGGTTTCGAAGACTTCGTCGACGAGTTCAAGCTCGGTCACGCGCTTGCGCGTGGCAGCCGTGCGCGCCGACGCGGCGATCGACTTCACGACGCCGCGATCGCGCGCCGCATGCGCGATCGACGAGCCGATCAGCCCGACGCCGATGAGCGCAAGCCGCTCGAACAGGGGTGCCGCGTCAGGCACGTGCGGCCTCGCGCGCGAGGAACTCCGAAAGCGCCGAAACCACAAGGCGATTCGCTTCTTCCGTGCCGACCGTCATGCGCAGCGCGTTGGGCAGTTGGTAGGCCCCGACCTGGCGCAGAACGAGCCCGCGCTTCAGGAGAAACGCGTCCGCGTCCTTCGCGGTCTTGCCGCGCTCGCGCGGGAAATGGATCAGCACGAAATTTCCGACACTCGGCGTTACTTCCAAGCCAAGCGCCCGAATCTGCTCGGTGAGCCACGGCAGCCATTTGGCGTTATGCGCCGCCGCGCGCTCAACGTGCGCCGTGTCGGAAAGCGCGGCAACGCCCGCGGCGATTGCCGGCGCATTCACGTTGAACGGCCCGCGGATGCGGTGGATCGCGTTGATGACCGCGGCCGGCGCATACATCCAGCCGATCCGCAGCCCCGCGAGCCCGTGGATTTTCGAGAACGTGCGCGTCATCACCACGTTGTCGCTCGTGCCCGCGAGCTCGATCCCCGATTCATAGTTGTTCCGCCGCACGTACTCGGCATACGCGGCGTCGAGCACAAGGATCACGTTCTCCGGCAGCGCCGCATGCAGGCGGCGCACTTCGGAGAACGGCAAGTAAGTTCCGGTCGGATTATTCGGGTTCGCCAGGAACACAAGCCGCGTGCGCGGCGTAACCGCGGCAAGGATTGCGTCGACATCGGCCGTGTAGGCGCGCTCAGGCGCGACCACCGGCTTACCGCCAGCCGCAAGCGTCGCGTTGCGATAGACGAGAAAGCTGTGCGTCGTGAAAATCGCTTCGTCGCCCGGCGTGAGATACGCCTGCGCCAGCAGACTAAAGAGCTCGTCCGAGCCGTTCGAGCAGATGATGCGCGCCGGATCGAGCCCAAAGCTGCGGGCGACCGCCTCGCGCAAAGCGGTCTGCGCCCCGTCCGGATAATGGTGGAGCGTTTCCGCCGTCGCGCGAAACGCCGCGATCGCCTTCGGGCTCGCCCCGAGCGGCGTCTCGTTCGAGGAGAGCTTGTAGACCTTGGCCGCGCCGGGCGCTTCGCTGCGACCGGGCACATAGGCCGCGATCTCGAGAATGCTCGCTTTCGGCACGGGACGCTCGGGCGCGCTCATCGTTCGGTTTCCGGACTCAAAACAAAGAAAAGATTGCGATTGGGCTAGACGGTATAGCGGTTCGCGTGCCCGCCGACGAGGGCCGTCGCCCGCACCGACGCGCCGGCCGCGACCAGCGCTGCTGTGGTTTCGTCGAGCTTGCGGCCCGGCGGCCGCGAGATCAGGAGCGCCGCCCCGTCGAACTCGCCGCGCGGCACCGCGAGTACGTCTGCGAACGGCGTGAGCGCCCGCGCCGCGGCCGCACTCCAACCCGCCACCCGCACGCTGAAGGTCTGAACTTCCATCACCGCAGCATCCGCCACGATCGGCCGCGACACAACGAAGAGCGGCAGCGACGCCGGATGATCCGCGCGCTCGACGAACGGCAGACGCGCAATGATCTTCGGTGCCTTCTCGTCTTCCAGCGCGGTCCACCACGCGCCCGCACCAGCAAGATTGGTTGCTGGCACGAGCCCGAGATCGCCCTTCGACGCGGCGACCGCCGCGACCACGGACGCTGCGCCAAGGTGCGCCTTGAGTGGCACCGTGAATCCGAAATGGAAGCGCGCCGAGTCGCGCACGAGCGCGTCGCCCGCAGCGAAGTCCGCATGCACCGCATAGGGGGCCTGCACGTACGTGAATGTCGCGATAATGACGCGCCAGATGCTCTCGATCGTGTCCAGGGGCAGAATCCCACGGTGGCGTTCGACGAGACGGCGCATCATCTCCGCCTCGCGCGCCGGCCGGAACGCAGCACCCGACTCCTGCGTGCGCTTGACCTTGATCAGTTCGCCGATGATCTCGCCGCGCTCGATCAAGTGAGCGTGCACGGCGGCATCGATGCGATCGATCTCCGCGCGCAGTTCTGCGAGCGTGGGCGCGGCCGCGGACTTGGCCTTGGGTTTCTTCGGCTCGGACATGGGAACGGCCCAACTGCAGGCCGCGCTTGATAGCGCGCCTTAAGCGGAACGCAAAGAAAACGTTGACATGATTATGAGAGGCTCTCTAGCTCTAACGACGCCTTGGCCGCAGGCCAGGCTTTAGAGGACGTAATGAGCGTAGTTCGAGTCGACGTCGAAGCCCCTGAGAGCCGCGCCAAGGCGATTCGCCGTGAGGCCGACGAGCCGCGCTCGCCGGTCGTGCGCTTCGGCGCCGACAAGCCGTTGCGTCTCGACGCCGGCGTCGATCTCGCGCCGTTCCAGGTCGCCTACATGACCTACGGCGAGCTGAACAACGATCGCACCAATGCAATCCTGATTTGTCACGCGCTCTCCGGCGACCAATACGTCGTGGGCACGCATCCCGCGACCGGCAAGCCCGGCTGGTGGGAGACGATGGTCGGCCCCGGCAAACCGATCGACACCGACCGCTTCTTCGTGATCTGCGCGAACGTGCTCGGCGGCTGCATGGGCACCACGGGCGCGGCCTCGCGCAACCCCGCGACCGGCGAGCCCTATGGCTTGTCGCTTCCGGTCGTCACCGTACGCGACATGGTGCGCTCACAGGCGATGCTGCTCGATCATCTGGGAATCAAGATGCTGCTCTGCGTCACCGGCGGCTCCATGGGAGGCATGCAGGCGCTGCAATGGGCGGCGAGCTATCCCGATCGCGTGTTCGCGGCGCTCCCGCTCGGCACCGCAGCGCGGCACTCGGCGCAGAACATCGCCTTCCATGAGGTCGGCCGCCAGGCGATCATGGCGGATCCCGATTGGCGCGACGGCCGCTATCTCGTCGAGGGCACGGGTCCGCGGCGCGGACTTGCAGTCGCGCGAATGGCCGCGCACATCACTTATCTTTCCGACGCCGCACTGCATCGCAAGTTCGGCCGCCGCCTGCAGGACCGCGAGACACCGACCTTCGGTTTCGACGCGGACTTTCAGGTCGAATCCTATTTGCGGCATCAGGGATTGAGCTTCGTCGAGCGTTTCGACGCCAACTCCTATCTCTACATCACGCGGGCCATGGATTATTTCGATCTCGCCGCGGATTACGGCGGTGTGCTGGCGAACGCCTTCAAGGGGACCCGCTCGCGCTTCTGCGTCGTCTCCTTCACGTCCGACTGGCTGTTCCCGACCAGCGACGCGCGCCAGATCGTGCACGCGCTCAACGCGTCAGGCGCCTCGGTCTCCTTCGCCGAGATCGAGAGCGACAAGGGCCACGACGCTTTCCTGCTCGAGGAGCCGGAACTGTTCGCGATCACGCGCGGCTTTCTAGAGGCCGCCGCCCGCGCGCGCGGCATTCCGCCGGCGAAAGCCTGACCATGCTGAGCCGCAACGGCCCGCCGCCTCCGGCAACTTCGCGCGTCGACCTCGTCCTCATCTCGGGCATGGTCGCCCAAGGCGCGCGCGTGCTCGACGTCGGTTGCGGCGACGGCGAACTCTTGCATCTTCTCACCGACACGCGTGGCGTCGACGGCCGCGGCATCGAGATCTCGCGCGAGGGCGTCAACGCGAGCGTGGCCAGAGGCCTCGCCGTGATTCAGGGCGATGCCGACGTCGACCTCGCCGACTATCCGAACGACGCATTCGACTATGTCATTCTCTCCCAGACGCTGCAGGCGACGCGCCGCCCGCGCTGGGTGCTCGAGCAAATGCTGCGCATCGGCCGCCACGCCATCGTATCGTTTCCGAATTTCGGGCACTGGCGCATCCGCACGCAACTCCTGCTGCGCGGCCGCATGCCGATCACCGATAATCTGCGCGACAGCTGGTACGAGACGCCTAACATCCACTTCTGCACGATCCGCGATTTCGTCGAGCTCGTGCGCGAGCTCGACGTGCACATGGAGGGCGCGTTTGCGCTCGACAGCTGGGGACGGCCGGTCCGCTGGCACGCGCCTTGGTGGTTTTGGAACATGTTCGGCGAGCAGGCTCTGTTCCTGCTCTCTCGCGCGCCCCGACGCGACTGATCAGATTCCGGCGGGCTCCGCCGCCGGCGGCGCAGGTGCGAGCACGCGATCGATCGCGCGCACCGGGCGCGTCGTCACCGGCCGCCAGACCTGCTTCGTCGCCTCGACGATGTGGACGCCCGCGAACGGCAGCGACAAAGTCTTGCCGACCCGCTCCCACGCAACGGCGGTTCGCAAAAAAGCCGAGCGCCCGAACGGTGGCACCCACAGCGCCTCGTCCCAGCCAACCGGCGTCAGCAGCGCCTCGCGCAGAAGCTCGACGAGCTGCGTCCGCGAATAGGGCCGTCCATAGCCGAACGGCGTCGTGTCCATGCGCGCCCATAAGCCGCGGCGATTCGGCACCACGATCAATACGCGCCCACCGGCCGCGAGCACGCGCCAGACCTCGCGCAGCATGTCGGGCGCGTGCGTCGTCATCTCAAGCGCATGCACCGCGAGGACGCGGTCGACCGACGCGTCGGGCAGGGGCAGCAAAGTCTCGTGCACGAGGGCCGCCAGCGAGGGTGCGGCCGACGGCCATTTCACCACACCCTGCGTCGCCGGCATGAAGGCGAAAGTCCGCTCCACCTCCTCGCGGAACACACCAAGATAGGGCGTCGCATAGCCGATGCCGACGAGCGCCATGCCGCGCGTGTCGGACCAGCGTCCGCGCACGGCCCGATTGACCAGCCGTCGCGCCACGTGGCCGAGCGGCTGCGCATAGAAGCTGCGGAGACCGACGATGTCGTGGAACATGCATTGGATCCGTTCGGCCCGCAGCATAGCCTTGTCGCGCGGGCATCTCCAATCGTGCGCAGGCCCGCGCGGGTTGCCCGCCTCAAGCGCCATGTTAGGTTCCGCCGACGCGGTAAATAATTGAAAAACCGGAGTGCCACATGGCTGTGGAAGTGCGCCTCGTGCCCTGCCTTTCCGACAATTACGCGGTGATCCTGCGCGAACCGGCGAGCGGCGCCGTGATCCTCGTGGATGCGCCGGACGCCGACCCAATCACCAAGGCGCTCGACTCCGCGAATTGGAAGCCCACCCACATTCTTGTGACGCACAAGCACGGCGATCACATTCAGGGCATTCCCGCGCTCAAGCAGCGCTACAAGCCGAAGGTGATCGGCCCGCGCGCCGAGGCGAACGAGATTCCGACGCTCGACGAGAAAGTCGGTGAGCCGGATGTCGTTGAAGTTGGGAGCCTGCGCGCGCGCGTCTTTGACACGCCCGGCCACACCGCCGGTCACATCTGCTACTGGTTCGAAAAGGAAAAATTGCTGTTCGCGGGCGACACGATCTTCGCCCTCGGCTGCGGCCGCGCGATCGAGCGGCCGGCTGCGGTGCTGTGGCAATCGCTCTTAAAATTGCGCGACCTGCCCAGCGGCACCACGATCTATTGCGGCCATGAATACACGCTCGCGAACGGGCGCTTCGCGGTCACGGTCGATCCCGGCAATGCCAAGCTGAAGGCGCGGCTGGCCGAGGTGAAGAAGGCGCGCGCGACCGGCAAACCGACTATCCCCTCGACCATGGCCGAGGAGCGCGCCACCAATCCGTTCCTGCGCGCGGACGATCCCACGATCGCCGCCGCCGTCGGCATGCAGGGCGCGGATCCCGCGGTGGTCTTCACGGAAATCCGCGAGCGCAAGAACAACTTCCGTGACTGACATGCGCGCACCCGCGAATCTCAGCGCCGCCGAAATCATCCGCCTCCTCGATCTCAAGCTGCATCCCGAAGGCGGACACTTCCGCGAGACGATCCGCGACGCACACCCTGCGCCTGGCACGCGCGCGCGCTCGACGGCGATCTATTTCCTGCTCACCGCGGGCGAGCGCTCGCATGGGCACAGGGTCGACGCCACGGAGGTCTGGCACCATTACGCCGGCGCGCCGCTCATGCTTGAGATCGCTGCAAGCGCCAAAGGCCCAATCGAGCGGATCACCCTTGGCTCGGACTTCGCCGCCGGCGAGCGCCCGCAGGCAGCGGTGCCCGCCCACGCCTGGCAGGCCGCGCAAAGCCTCGGCGCCTGGACGCTCGTCGGCTGCACGGTCGCGCCGGGCTTCGACTTCGCCGGCTTCGATCTCGCTCCGAAGGATTGGTCGCCGTCGCGCTGAGCGCACGGACTCAGACGAAATACTGCCCACCGTTCGCGGTCAGCGTCGAACCGGTGATGAAACCCGCGTCGTCGGATGCGAGGAACACGACACAGCGCGCGATCTCCTCCGGCTCGCCGAGCCGGCCCAGCGGAATCTGCGGCAGAATATTCTTCTCCACAACGTCCTTCGGCATCGCGCGCACCATCTCGGTCGCGATATAGCCGGGGCAGATTGCATTCACCGTGATACCCTTGCGCGCATTCTCCAGCGCGAGCGCCTTGGTAAAGCCGATTTCGCCGGCCTTGGCCGCCGAGTAATTGCTCTGCCCTATCTGCCCCTTCTGGCCGTTGATCGAGGAGATGTTGACGATGCGGCCGAAGTTGCGGTCGCGCATACCCTCGATCACCGGGCGGCACATGTTGAACAGCGAGTTGAGATTGGTGTTGATGACCGCGCTCCACTGCTCCGCGGTCATCTTGTGGAACATGCCGTCGCGCGTGATCCCGGCGTTATTGACGAGCACGTCCACTGCGCCGAGTTCGGCCTGTACCTTCTTCACACCGTCGATGCAGGAATCGTACGAGCTCACGTCCCACTTGAATGCCGGGATTCCCGTTGCCGCCTTGAACTTGCTCGCCGCGTCGTCATTGCCGCCGTAATTCGCGGCCACCTGGTAGCCGGCCGTCTGCAACGCCTTCGCGATGGCGGCGCCGATTCCACGCGTGCCGCCCGTCACCAACGCAACGCGAGCCATGGTCCTTTCCCCTCCCACGATCCGGTGACCCTTCTGCGACGGAGCCATCCGGCAGTCGAGCTTATCGCTCGACGCACATGGCAATTCCCATGCCGCCGCCGATGCAGAGCGTGGCGAGACCGCGCTTGGCGTCGCGTTTCTCCATCTCTGCTAAGAGCGTCACGAGCACGCGTCCGCCCGACGCGCCGATCGGATGACCGATCGCGATCGCGCCGCCGTTCACGTTCACCTTGGCCGGGTTCCAGCCCATGTCCTTGTTGACGGCGCACGCCTGTGCGGCAAACGCCTCGTTCGCTTCCACGAGATCGAGATCGTCCACCTTCCAGCCGGCCTTCTTGAGCGCGGCGCGCGAGGCCGGGATCGGTCCCGTTCCCATGATCGAGGGATCGACGCCCGCCTGCGCCCAGGAAACGATGCGCACCAGCGCCTTCTTGCCTTCCTTCGCCGCGTCCGCCGCCTTCATTAGCACGACCGCCGCAGCACCATCATTGATGCCGGAGGCGTTTCCCGCCGTCACCGTGCCGTCCTTCTCGAACGCCGGCCGCAATTTTCCCATCGCATCCATCGTCGTGCCGTGGCGCGGATATTCGTCCTGGTCGACGACGATGTCGCCTTTGCGCGAAGCGATCTTCACCGGCACGATCTCGTCCTTGAATCGGCCGGATTTCTGCGCGGCTTCCGCCTTCTGCTGCGAACTCACCGCGAATTCGTCCTGCTGCTGGCGCGTGATCTGCCATTGCTTGGCGACGTTCTCCGCCGTGTTTCCCATGTGATAGCCGTTGAAGGCGTCCCACAGCCCGTCCTTGATCATCGTGTCGATCATTTCGAGCGAGCCCATCTTGGTTCCGTTGCGCAGATGCGCGCAGTGCGGCGCCTGACTCATGGATTCCTGTCCGCCGGCGACGACAATTTCGGAATCGCCGTTCAAGATTGCCTGATAGCCGAGTGCGACCGCGCGCAGGCCCGAGCCGCACAATTGATTGACGCCCCACGCCGGCGTTTCGACCGCCATGCCGGCAGCGATCGACGCCTGCCGCGCCGGATTTTGTCCCTGCCCGGCGGTGAGAATCTGCCCCATGATCACCTCGGAGACGCGCTTGGCCTCGACGCCCGCCCGCGTGAGCACTGCTTCGATTGCGATCTTGCCGAGCGCATGCGCGGGGAGCGACGCGAGCGCGCCGTTGAATGCGCCGACCGGCGTGCGCGTCGAGCCAACGATGACCACATCGACTTTCATCGGAATCTCCTATCTTGGCACCGCTCGACGACCCGCGCCGGCGACCATCCCTCACGGCCATCGTTGGAAGGCGCCGGGTGTGATGTCAATATGAGGAAAGACCGGCAGCCATGCACTTGGCGCGCATTCACAAATCGGTAGCCCGGCCAATTGAAACGTCCTAAGGTCCGAGCCTAGTTCGCGGGCAGTCGGAGCATTCGGGAACCGTACTGACGTCATGGCAAAGAATCAGGAACCGGTCACGATCAAGAAATACGCCAACCGGCGGCTCTACAATACTGGCACGAGCACCTACGTCACGCTCGAGGACCTCGCCGTCATGGTGAAGGACGGCGAGGAGTTCGTCGTCTTTGACGCGAAAACCGGCGAGGAGATCACCCGTTCGGTGCTGACCCAGATCATCTTCGAGCAGGAGAACAAGGGGCAGAATCTTCTCCCCATCGCCTTCCTGCGGCAGGTGATCCGCTTCTACGGCGACAGCATGCAGACGCTCCTGCCACGCTATCTCGAAGTCTCCATCGACAGTTTCACGCGCGAACAGGGAAAATTGCGCGAGCAGATGTCGAAGGCCTTCGGCGGCACCGGCTTTAACGTGTTGGAAGATCAGGTCCGCCGCAACATGGAATTGTTCGAGCGCGCTTTCGCGATGTTCCTGCCGTTCGCGCAGAAGCAAGGGTCGGCGGAAGACCTCGGCAACGAACAGGATATCGACGAATTGAAGCGTCAAGTGTCGGAAATGCAGAAGCGCCTGGAGCGCCTGACCGAACGCTCGAGCGACAAGAGCTGAGCCGCTCAGCCGGCGAGCGACATTTCGTCTCTGATGACCGTCCGCACGTCCGGCCGCATTTGCGCGAGACCCACGAGCGCGCCCTGGAAATAGTCGCAACCCCAATCGATTAGCATCTTCGCCGCCGCCTCGCTCTGCACCCATTCGGCCACGGTTTCCAGTCCAAGCTCCCGCGCGAGCTCCAGCAGCGCCCGCACGAACGCACGGTCGTCCGGTGCATACTCGAGATTTGCCACGAACGATCCGTCGATCTTGACCATGTCGACGCCGAGCCGGCGCAGATTGCGGAACGAGCTGTAGCCTGCGCCGAAGTCGTCGATCGCGATCTTGCAGCCGAGGCCCTTGACCCGCGCGACGAAGCGGCTTGTCGCCTCCACGTCGCGGATCGCCGCCGATTCCGTGATTTCCACGGTGAGGCGCGAGCCGAGGCCGTTGCGCATCTCGGCGCCGAAGGCGGCGAGCCATACCGGATCGTGCACGGTCGAGGCGGAGACGTTGAGCGAGAGCCGCACCGTCGGGTCGGCCCGCAATTCGGTGGCGACGATCTCGAGCACTCGGTGGTCGATCATGCGCACGAGATCGAGCTTTTCCGCCGCCGCCAGGATCGCGAGCGCGTCGATTTCGGTACCGTCATGGTCGCGGAGCCGGACCAGGCATTCGCGAAAGGCCACGTCGCGGGTCTGCGCGCACGACCGGCTGAAATGCGATGTTCACGCGCCGTTCGTTGAGCGCCGAAACGATGAGATCGGTGAGCCGCAGGTTCTCCCGCCGCCGCGCCTCGCTCTCGACGCTGGGGACGTAGGCCCGGAAGCTTCCCCGCCCCGCCGCCTTGGCGAGGTCGAGCGCCTCCTCCGCGCGCCCCATCACGTCCGTCATCGAGCGCGCATGTCGCGGCGCGAGCACGCCCCCCGCCGTCACTGACACGACGATCGGGCCGACCGCCGTCTCGAGCGGAGATTCGCGCACGGCATTGACGAAGCGCGCCGCCGCAACGGCGAGATCGTCGGCATCGCAATCTTGCAGGATGATCCCGAACTTGTTCGCCGAGAACCGGCCCAGCGAGTCGGACGTACGCATGCGCGAGCACAGCCGCTGCGCCACCATGCCGATCACCTGGTCGGCGAGATCGAAACCATACGCACGATTCACGCGGCCGAGATCGTCGATGCCGATCAGCAGGAAGCCGAAATTGGTCCGGTAGCGCGCCGTGTGGTCGATCTCTTCCTGGATCGCCTGGCAGAGACGCGAACGATTCATGCCGCCCGTGAGCGAGTCCATGGTGTTGGCGTACACGAGCTGTTGCTCGCGCATATGCCGATCGGTGACGTCGCGGATAACGCCGACCGCGCGCGCCGGTTTTCCATCGGTTCCGGCGAACCACAGGCCGCAATCCTCGATCCAGCGCTGCGCCGACTCTTCTTGCTGCCGCAAACGATAGCTCAACTCATAACCAACGCCGCTGCCGGCGTCGCGCGCCGCGGAACCAAAAATTGCGTCATAGCGGTTCGCCGGATTTTCCGGATCGAGCTTGGCGGCGAACTCCCGCCCGCGCCGATGCTCTCGAGCGTTTCCACACCAAGCACTTCGCCCGCGTTCGGACTCCAACTGAGAATGTCCGTAGCGAGATCCCACTCATATGCGGCCTCGCCCACGGCGGCGCTGATCGCGGCCGCGTCGGCGGGATCGAGTGCCGCGACGCGGCCCTCTGCGTCGTTTCGGGACGGCGCGACGCCGTCATACGCCGCTGCACCGGCTGCGGCACGCCGCTTCTTATTTTCCACTTGGCCTCCGCCTGCGCGGACCACGGAACGATACGCAGGTCGTATAAGTTACAGCTCATTAATTCCGCGTGATCGCTGGCGTCCGACGGCGGCGCGCGGCCCCGTATTTGCAATTCATTCAGCATCGAAGGCGATCTGTCCTAAAATGAGACGGAGACGACGATGCGAATTTCGGCAAGTTTCGGTACCGGCGTCGATCCCACCCGGCGCGACACCGTTCTTGTGCCGAAAAAGGCCGAAGAGCCGCTCCGGGCATCCCTTCCCGCCGTCGTGCCGGCCCCGGACCGGCCCAGCGATATCGCAGCGCCGAAGCATGTGAGGCCCGTAGCGGCTCTTCTCGCGCAACTCGTTGCCGGCGCCGAGGACCTTCCCGCCACGCGCATACGACGCCGCGCCGACCCGGGCCAGAGTGCGCAACTGTATCGTGCGATCGACCGCCTGGGTCCGGCCGCCCCGCATCACGCCGTCAAGATGGTTTGATCTCTCGTCGGACCAAGAGGCGCGACGTCAAACGAGATTGTCCGGCATCGACTCGACCGTGAGGTCGCGCCGCGCAGCGCGCATCGACACCGACCAGCCGCCAAGCACGTCGATCAGCGCCATCAGGAGCAGGATTGCAAAGACCGAGGTCGCCGCCTGCGCGACCAAGAGAAACTCGACTAGTGCGCCGATGAGTACGGCGGTCGAGAGCAGGTGGTCGAACAGCGACCGAGACGAGGTCCGCGTCGCCTTCAGCACCTCGACGAAGAGAAACAGCAGCGACAGCGCAATCAGCGTGTCGCCGAGCGTGATCACCCAGGTCGCACCGGATTGCATCGGCACCGACAGGAGCGGGTCGCTCCAGGAAACGCCCGGCGTGAGAAACGCGATCATGTTGTAGATCGCGAACGAAATCAGGAAGAGCGGGAAATTGAACAGCATGGTGGCCCCCACGCAGCGCTTCGATGCCGTCCCCGCCGGGCGGGGACGTTTTGCCTCACACGTCCGACTTCGCCGTCAGGATCTGCCTGCCGCGGTATTTTCCGGTCTTGAGATCGATATGATGCGGCCGGCGCAGCTCCCCCGAATCCTTGTCCTCGACGTAGGTCGGCCGCTTCAGCGCATCCGCGGAGCGCCGCATGCCGCGTCTTGAGGGGGATGTTTTTCGCTTCGGAACCGCCATTTCCGTCTCCTTGAAACTCGGGGCCCCGAAGGGCTGATGTCTGGGTCGCGGGCCTTATAGAGGATACGCGCGGGCATCGCCAGTCGCGTTGCTACCGTCGTAAAGCGAGGCAATTGATCGCCAATCCGCCGTCCGAAGCGACGCCCGCGACGTTCCGGGCCGCCACGCGCTGCAGCCCCGGGCCCGGCCGGGCGGCGTTGCGGCGCACCGGGTTCGGCAGCGAGCCGGCGAGCAACGCCGCCTCATAGGACGTGAGGCGCTGCGCGCTCTTGCGGAAGGCGCGGCGTGCGGCGGCCTCAGCGCCGAATTCACCGTTCGGGCCCCACTCCACAATGTTGAGATAGACCTCGACGAGCCGCTTCGGCGACCAGGCGAGCGTCAGATAGAACGCGATTGGCACCTCCAGCGCTTTGCGCACGAAATTCCGTTGCGGCCAGAGAAACAGATTTCGCGCCGTCTGCATCGCGAGCGTCGAGGCCCCGCGTGCATCGAACAATTCGTCGGCGTCCGCGATCGCGTCGCTCACTTCCGTCCAGTCCACGCCCGAATGCGAGCAGAGTCGCGCGTCCTCGCTGACCACGACCGCGTTCACGAGGTTGGGCGAGATCGCCTCAATGGACCGCCAGCTCCGCTCCACGTTCTGGGCGGTAATCCAGCGCCAGAGCATGAGCGTCGAGACCGGCGGCACGAACGCGTAGATTGTCACGAGCACGACCACGGCGAGCACGTAGCCCGCCGCGATCTTCCAGGCGATGGAGAAAATGCGCGCGATCATGGTCCGGTCCGACGCTTCGGCCACATCGAAGCAAAAATGCGGCTTCATGGCCACGCTTGACGCATCAAATGCGCTCGGGCACGTGCGGGCCCTGTCTTCGGTGTCCCGATGAAGCCGATGCCCGCGCCGTCAGCCGACCTGATCCGCCGCCTGGACGCGGTCGCCGCCGCGACCGAGGCGACCCTGATGGCGCGCCTCACCGACGCCCCGCAACCGGGCGAGTTGGCGCGGCCGGCGCGGCTGCTGGCCGCCATGCGTCACGCGGCCGCCGGCGGCAAGCGGATCCGGCCGTTTCTCGTCGTGGCAACAGCGGCACTCTTCGATGTCGAGGAGCAGGCAGCACTCCCCGTAGGCGTCGCCTTCGAATGCGTACACTGTTACTCGCTCGTTCACGACGACTTGCCGGCCATGGACGACGACGACTTGCGCCGCGGCAGGCCGACAACGCACGTTGCTTTCGACGACGCGACCGCGATTCTCGCGGGCGACGCGATTCTCACCCTCGCCTTCGACATCCTCGCCCGCCTCGACGGCGATCCCGCAATGCGCGTTGAGCTGATCGCGCTGCTTGCCCGTTCCTCCGGCATCGGCGGCATGGCCGGCGGCCAGATGCTCGATCTCGAAGCGGAGGGTCGCTTCGCCGCCGACAAGCGCCCTTTGTCGCTGTCGAGTGCTGAAGTCGAGCGATTGCAATCCATGAAGACCGGCGCGTTGCTTTCCGCTTGCTGCGAAGCGGGCGCCATTCTCGGCCGCGCCGGCCAGCGCGAGCGCCGCGCGCTGGCGGGCTATGCCCGCGTCCTCGGCCTCGCGTTTCAGATCGCCGACGACTTGCTCGATGCCGCGGGAGATGCCGCAAGCATCGGCAAAGCGGCGGCAAAGGATGCAGGCCAGGGCAAGGCGACGCTCGTCTCCGCCCTCGGCGTCACAGGCGCGAGAGAGAAGCTCGCGAAGCTCGTGACAGAGGCGGAAGCAGCACTCGTGCCGTTCGGCGACCGCGCGGCCATGCTCAAGGCCTGCGCCCGCTTCATTGCCGAGCGGAAAAGCTGAGTTATTCGGCCGCCGGCCGGCGCGCGGCGACGCAGAAGCGACGCGCCACGTAATCTTCGACCATGCTCTTAAAATCCGCGCCAAGCGTCGGCCCGCGCAGCGTGGCCGCTTTCTTGCCATCGATGAAGACGGGCGCCGTCGGCTGTTCCCCCGTGCCCGGCAGTGAAATGCCGATGTCCGCGTGCTTCGACTCGCCGGGGCCGTTCACGATGCAACCCATGACCGCGACGGAAAGCGTCTCGACGCCGGGATAATGCTTCTTCCATTCCGGCATGCGGTCGCGGATGAAAGTCTGTACGTCGCTCGCTAGCTCCTGGAACGTGGTCGAGGTCGTGCGCCCGCATCCCGGGCACGCCGCGACGAGCGGCACGAACGCGCGCAGGCCCATGGTCTGCAAAAGCTCCTGCGCCACCTGCACTTCACGCGTGCGGTCGCCGCCTGGCGCGGGCGTCAGCGAAATTCGGATCGTGTCGCCGATCCCGCGCTGCAGGAGCACGCCGAGCGCGGCACTCGATGCGACGATCCCCTTCGAGCCCATACCGGCCTCGGTGAGACCGAGATGCAGCGCATAGTCGGAGCGGCGGGCGAGCTCGTCATAGACCGCGATCAGATCCTGCACGGCCGAGACTTTCGCCGAAAGAATAATCCAGTCGCGCGCGAGCCCGATCTCTTCCGCTCGCGCCGCCGAAAACAGCGCCGACTGCACCATGGCCTCGCGTGTGACCGCGCGTGCGTCCATGGGTTCCGGCGAACGCGCGTTCTCGTCCATGAGATGGGTCAGCAATTCCTGATCGAGCGAGCCCCAATTCGCGCCGATGCGAATGGGCTTCCCGTATTTCAGCGCGGTCTCGATGATCGCCGAGAACTGCCGGTCTTTCTTGTCCTTGAAGCCAACGTTGCCGGGATTGATCCGGTATTTGTCGAGCGCCTCGGCGCAGGCCGGATGATCCGCGAGCAGCTTGTGGCCGATGTAGTGGAAGTCGCCGATCAGCGGCACCTCGACGCCCATGCGCGCAAGCCGCTCCTTGATTTTCGGCACGGCCGCGGCAGCTTCGTCGCGGTCCACCGTGATGCGCACGAGTTCTGAGCCCGCGTGTGCGAGCGCCGCCACCTGGCGCGCGGTGCCTTCCACGTCCGCCGTGTCGGTATTGGTCATCGACTGCACGACGATCGGCGCGCCGCCGCCGACAGTGACCGCGCCGATTTGCACGGGCACCGTTTGCCGGCGTGGCGCCGGGCCGCCCCTCTCTTCGATGGGAGTCATCTTCGTCATGCGATCAGCGCGCTTCGGCGCGGCAAGCTTCGCACAGGCCCTTGATCTCCAGCACCGGCGCGTGCGTCTCGAACCCGACGGCGCCCGCGGCCCGCGCGAGATCGCGGCCCACCGCGTCCGACCTCACTTCTGCCACGGTTCCGCAACACTCGCACAACAGGAACACGACAACCTCGTCGGAATCGTGCCCGCGGTTGCAGGCGAGGAACGCGTTGCGGCTCTCGATGCGATGCGCGAGCCCCTCTGTGACCAGAAAATCGAGCGCGCGATAGACCGACATGGCGGGCGCTGCTTCGCTCGCCTTCTTCAACCGTTCGACAATGTCGTAGGCGCCGACCGGCGAATGGCTTTCCGCGAGCGCCTCGAGCACGCGCCGGCGCAGCGGTGTAAGCCGCCGGCCGCTCCGGTCGCACGCCTCCTCGGCGCGAGTGAGCGTATCGGCGACGCATCGCGCGTGATCGTGATTTACTGCGGGAAATCCTGATTTCATCGGCGCTTTCCCGGGTCATTCTATCGCGGTGTCACCCCTTGAGAAACCGTGCGGCTGCATCTATGTTGCAGCGCACAATCAGCCTGCAAATTCGCACGGAGCCGCGCCTTGCTTAAGGGAAAGAACGCACTCGTCACCGGATCCACGAGTGGCATCGGCCTGGCGATTGCGCGCGCCCTCGCGAGCGCCGGTGCCAAACTGACTCTGAACGGATTCGGCGACGCGAGCCAGATCGAAAAGCTCCGAAGCTCCATCGCCAAGGAACATAAGGTCGAGGTCTCCTATTCGCCAGCCGACATGACCAAGCCCGATGAGATTGCGGCGATGATCCGCGGCGCGGAAAAGCGCTTTGGCTCCCTGGACGTGCTCGTCAACAATGCCGGGATCCAGCACGTGTCGCCGATCGAGGAATTTCCCGTCGAGAAATGGGACGCGGTGATCGCGATCAATCTCTCATCATCGTTTCATACCATCCGCGCCGCCGTGCCCGGCATGAAGAAGCGCAAGTGGGGACGTATCATCAACATCGCCTCGGCGCATGGACTTGTTGCAAGCGCACAGAAGGTCGCTTACGTCGCCGCGAAGCACGGGCTCATCGGACTCACGAAAGTGGTCGCCATCGAGAACGCCAATGACGGGATCACCTGCAACGCCATCTGTCCCGGCTGGGTGTTGACTCAACTTGTCGAGCAGCAAATTGCCGCGCGAGCCGTGGCCTCCGGTCAGCCCATCGAAGCGGAGAAATTGGCGCTGCTCTCCGAAAAGCAGCCCATGCATGCCTTCACGATACCCGACAACATCGGAGTGCTTGCCGTGTTCCTTTGCAGCGACGCGGCCGCGACGATGACCGGTGCCGCCTACCCGATCGACGGCGGCTGGACCGCGGCCTGAGCCGGCGCAACCGATTTGATGGTCTTCAGTAAAGCCAGGCGCTCCCCGAAGGTCGTGAACCTCGCCTTGCAGGGCGGCGGCGCGCACGGCGCCTTCACCTGGGGCGTGCTCGACCGGCTCCTGGAAGACGGGCGCCTGAGCTTCGACGGCGTCTCGGGCACGAGTGCCGGGGCCATGAACGCGGTCGTGCTCGCATCCGGCTTCGAGCATGACGGCCGCCACGGCGCGCGCGAGGCGCTGCAAAAATTCTGGCGTGCGGTTTCCCGCGACGGTCGCATGAACCCGATTCAACGCAGCCTGATGGATCGCTTCCTCGGCAATTGGTCGCTCGATCAGAACCCGGCGTTTCTCGCCTTTGACGTCGCGAGCCGGTTTCTCTCGCCCTATGACTTCAATCCGTTCAACATCAATCCGCTGCGCGAGATTCTGGAGCGCGAAGTGGATTTCGAAGCGGTGCGCGCCAGCAAGAAACTGAAGCTCTTCATCTCCGCCACCAACGTCCGCACCGGCAAGGCGCGCATTTTTCGTTCCGAGGAAATCACGCCCGACGCAGTGATGGCGTCGGCCTGCCTGCCGTTCCTGTTTAAGGCGGTCGAGATCGACGGTACGCCTTACTGGGACGGCGGTTACGTCGGCAATCCGCCACTTTTCCCATTCTTCCGCGCGACGCGCACCGACGACGTGATCCTCGTGCAAACCAACCCGGTCAACCGGGAGGAAACGCCGCAGACCGCGCGCGATATCCTGAACCGCATCAACGAGATTACGTTCAACGCCTCGCTGCTCTCCGAATTCCGCGCGATCGGTTTCGTGCGCCGGCTGATCGAGGGCGGACTCATGCGGCGCTGGACCGGAAAGAGCGGTCACCGCAATTTGCGGCTCCACCGCATCGCCGGCGACGGGGAGCTCGCGGACCTCGCCTCGAGTTCGAAGTTCAACACGGAGTGGCCGTTCTTCCTGCACTTGCGCGACATCGGGCGCGCCGCCGCCGAAGCCTTCCTGAAGAAGAATTTCGCCGCCCTCGGACGCCGCGCCACGCTCGATCCGGCGAAGGAGCTCATCTAGCGGGCCATATGCGCGGGCGATAGAATTCGGCGCATGGAACCGCGCCTTTATCGATCCGCCGAAACGCACGCGACGCGCCTGGAAATCGTCATCGGCGACATTACCCGCCTGAAGGTGGACGCCATCGTCAATGCCGCGAACACCTCGCTTCTCGGCGGCCGTGGCGTCGACGGGGCGATCCATCGCGCGGCTGGACCCGAGCTGCTCGCCGAGTGCAGGACACTCGGCGGCTGCGCCACCGGCGAGGCCAAGATTACGCGCGGCTACAATCTGCCCGCGCGCTACGTGATCCACGCGGTGGGACCCGTATGGAACGGTGGCACGGCCGGCGAAGATGACCTCCTCGCAAGCTGCTATCGCACTTCGCTCACACTTGCGCGTGCCCGCAAGCTGCAATCGATCGCCTTCCCGGCGATCTCGACCGGCGTCTATCGCTTTCCATTAGACCGCGCCGCGCGCATCGCGGTCTCGACCGTGGTCGCCGATGCCGCCTCCGGCCACGCGGTGCCGCACGTGATTTACTGCTGCTTCAGCGAAGACTCGGCCGCGCACCACGCAGCCGCGCTTGCCGATCTCGGTCTCGCCTGACGAGAACGTGATCCCGAAAAAGCCAGCCCCGGACTTGATCCGAGGCGGAATCCGGTTTTCGGAATAGATCATGCTCTAGCGCCGGATCGTCCGCGCGAGCATCGCCGCACCCACAAGCCCGGGCGCCGCGTGCGCGATCACCCAGGTCGGGATCGCCGCGAGCCGCGCCTGATAGGGCGGATGCTCCTCGAACACCGTGCGGAACGGCGACGAAGCGAAGAACGGCGCGAGCGCGCGCCCGATCCCGCCGGCCATGAACACGCCGCCGCGCGCGTCAAACGCAAGCGCGAGATCGCCTGCAACCCGCCCGAACAGGCGCAGGAACGCATTGACCGTTTCGCGAGCGCCTTTCTTGCCGAGCCGAGCCGCAGCAATGATCGCTTCAGCGTTCGCGTCTTCGCCCGAGAGAATACGGTGCAGCCGCCCGAGCCCAGGTCCCGACAGCACGTGCTCGATCACGGCGGGCCCTTCCTCGCGCACGAGATGCGCGACGATGCGTGCTTCATCCGCCGTTGCAGCCCCGAGCCGCATGTGTCCCGCTTCGCTCGCGACCGCGCGCGGCTTGCCGCGATCGCGGTGCAAGCACGCCGCACCAAAGCCGGTGCCGGGTCCGCACACGAGCATGGTTCCGCGCGGCTCGCTTCGCCCGCTGCCAACCGCGACGAGATCGGCCTGCCGCAGCGCCGGCAGGGCGTGCGCGGCCGCCACGAAATCGTTCACCACAACGAGACGTGATAATTTCAGCTCGTTCCTCAACCCGCGCTGCGAAAACGACCATGGCCGGTTCGTGAGCTTCACCAAGTCCCCGTCGACCGGTCCGGCCACTGCGAGCACGCACGCGACCGGCCGAACCGACCCGCTCGCCGCGAGTGCTGCGTCCAATACGGTCGCAAGATCCGCCGCCTCGTCATTGGCAACCGCGCGCACCGCGTCGAGCGAACCGTCCGCCCGCGCGAGCGCGAAGCGGCTCGTAGTCGCTCCCACATCGACAACGAGCACGGGAGCCGTCATTGCGATTTCCTGCGGGCGAAGCGGAGTCGAGAACGCAGCCGATTGTAAAGGCGGGCCGCCTCGGATAGAACGAAAATCCGAGAATAATCAACGAATAAGAACGGCAGCGCCGGAGCGTCCGAGCATGAGCGCCAAGTCAGCAACGCAGCAGCGCGAGAATCCGGGCCGCCAGCCGATCGCGGGCGAACTGTTTCTGTCCGCGCTCGCCGCCCACGGCGTCGATTATTTCTTCGCCAATCCGGGCACCGACTTTCCACCGGTAGTCGAAGCGTTCGAGCGCGCGAAGCGCACCAACATGCCGGTACCGCAGCCGATTCTCGTACCGCATGAGAATCTCGCGGTCGCCATGGCGCACGGCGCCTATCTCATGACTGGCCGCCCACAGGCGGTCATGGTTCACGTCAATGTAGGCACCGCCAACGCGATTAACAATCTCGCCAATCTCTCGCGCGAGCGCGCGCCCTTCCTGCTCGCCGCCGGCCGCAGCCCGATCACCGAGAGCGGACAATTCGGCGCGCGCATGCGCCAGATCCATTGGGGCCAGGAAATGTTCGACCAAGCCGGCATGGTGCGCGAGTTCGTGAAATGGGATTACGAGTTGCGCGTGCCGTCGCAAGTGGGCGACGTGGTCGTGCGCGCGTTGGAAGTGGCGATGACCTCGCCGCAGGGCCCGGTCTATCTCACGCTGCCGCGCGAGCCGCTTGCCGCCTCCCTCGACGGCCCGATCGAGCCCGTGCGTCCGCGCGCGGTCGCGGCGCCACCGCATGCCGATCCGAAGTCGATCGAGACGCTCGCGCGCTGGATCGCCTCAGCCGAACGGCCGCTCTTGATCACAGCCACATCGGGGCGCGACACGAGTGCGGTCGGCCTGCTCGCCGCCTTTGCCGAGCGCTGGGCCATACCGGTCGTGTCGTTCAACCCGCGTTTCATGAATCTGCCGAACAGCCACCCCATGCATCTCGGCCACGATCACGGCCCGGCGCTCGCCGAAGCCGACTTGGTGGTGGTGATCGAGTGCGAAGTGCCCTGGTATCCGGTCGATCACAGCCTCGCGTCCGGCTGCAAGGTCGCAAACATCGGCGAAGACCCCGCCTTCGTTCGCTATCCGATCCGCAGCTTCCCGAGCGATCTGACGATCACCGCGGCAACGGCGGCCGCTATCAGCGCCCTCGATGCGGCAGTCGCCAAGGCCGCGCCGGATGCGGACCGCATTTCCGCGCGGCGCAAGCGCATTTCCGAGCAGACTGACGCCCGCCGCGCCAAGGCAGAGAAGGCGGGCGAAGCACCCGGCGACAAGATTACCGTTCCCTATGCCAGCAAGTGCGTCGCCGACGCGGTCGGCGCCGACGCCGTGATCTTCAACGAGTATCCGCTCTCGCTCGAGCATTGCCCGCGCGAGAAGCCCGGCACCTATTTCGGCACGAGCACCGCCGGCGGTCTCGGCTGGGGACTGGGTGCGGCGCTTGGCGCAAAACTCGCCGCGCCCGAAAAGCTCGTGGTCGCGACATTGGGCGACGGCACCTACATGTTCACCAATCCCACCGTCAGCCACTGGGTCGGCGAGCGGCACAAGCTTCCCGTGCTCACGATCATCTTCAACAACAGCCGTTACGGCGCGGTGCGCCGCGCCACCATGTCGATGTTCAAGGACGGGGTCGCCGGCGAGAACGACGGCCGTTTCTTGGCCGACCTCGACCCCAGCCCGCCCTATGACGAACTCGTCACGGCCCAGGGCGGATTCGGTGCGCGCGTCGAGAAGCCGCAGGAATTGCCCGGCGTACTGGCGCGCGCCCGCGACGCGGTGATGAAGGAAAAGCGCCAAGCGCTCGTGAACATTATCGTGCCGTATTGATGCACGTCGTCTCAGCCGAGGGCGACGGTCAAATCAATTCGTCATCCCGGATGCGCCGCAGCGCGGAGCTCGTTAACGTGGACGCCGCGTCGCCGAGCGATGCGAGGGTCCAGCACGGCAAGCTATTGAGTCGTTGATCGGGGATCACGTGCCACTTGCCGAGAACGATCCCGGGTGACGCCGTACCGGCGTCACTTCACGAACTTCTTGCCCGTCAGCTTCTCGATGTTCTTGTAATAGATCTTGTTGCGGTCTTCCTTGCTGAGCGGCAGCGCATCGAGAATTTTGATCGTCTCGCGGATATAGCCCGGCCCCTTTTCCGGGTCGAACGGGCTGTCAGATGCAAACACGACGCGGTCAACGCCGTAGAATTCGAGGCCGCAAACAGTCGCCGCCTTGGACCCGAACACCGCCGAGTCGGCATAGAAGTCTTGCTTGAAGTAGTCGAACGGCCGCTTCTTCAGGCTTTTGCGCAGCGCGACGTAGTCTTCGTCGGTCGTGCGCGCGCCAAGCTGGTCCCAGCCCGGACCCACGCGGCCCTCGAAGTACGGCACCATCGCGCCGAGATGATGCACGATGATCTTCAGGCCCGGATACTTGTCGAGCGTCTTCGAGAACACGAGGCGTGCCATGGCGACGCTCGTTTCGTACGGCCAGCCAAACGTCCACCAGATTTCATAGAGCGACTTCTTCTCGTCGAGATAGTCCGGATGCGTCGCTGGCCGATCCGGATGAATCCAGATCGGCTTGCCGATCTTGTTCATCAACGCGAAGAACGGCTCAAACTCCGGTCGGTCGAGCGGCTTGCCGCTGACGTTCGTGTAGATCTGCGCGCCCACGGCGCCGAGCTGGTTGATCGCGCGCTCGGTTTCGGCACTGCCCGCATCCGATGCGACGAGCGGCACCTGCGCGATGAAGGCGGGAAACCGGTCCGGATGCTTGGCAACGAGCTCGGCAAGCCCGTCATTGCCGATCTTGGCGAGATCGAGCGCAACCTTCGGATCGCCCTTGGCGATCAGCTCAAGCCGCGGCGCCGGCAGCGACAGGATCTGCGCGTAATCGGAAAACATGTCCATCACGCGGAAGCGCTCGTCGAGATCGTGGATGCACGGGATCGCGCGCGTGCGGTTGAACATGTCCTTCAATCCGGCGCCGACTTCGCCCATTCTTTCGTAATATTTCTTGGGGAAGAAATGATTGTACGCGTCGATCCGCATGAACTCCTCCGTGTCAGTGCGCCGGTCAGTCGACTGGGAAAGTTTGAGGCGACCGTTGATCGCACAGGGCAAGTGTCCCATGCAACCGTTCGCGCAGGCGCCAACATCCGAGAGGCGAACACTCCTTGCCGCCGCCGGCCCACGCCCAACCGGCCCGGAGCCTTGCGCCCGGTTGCGCCCACCCGGTCAATCCCGCAGTCAAAACAAGCTCTAAATAGCGCAACCCGCACCGTTCATGGCCAGTTCATTCCGCTTCGAGGATTACTATCGCCAAGCTCCAGTGCACACTATGCTGGTTGGCCTCGCGTCCCCTCCACCGGAAAACAAACGATGATCCCCCTCGGCTTTCGAATTGCGGTTCGAATGGCGATGTCGCCTGTCCGCACCCCTGTCATCCGGAAGCGTATCGCGCAAGGCACGCTCGCCGCTGCTCTACTGCTGCAGGCCGGCGCCGCGACCGCGCAACAACAGATTCCGCTTCGCCCCGGCGAAGCTTTCGTCACCCGCTTCTCCGGCACGATGAGCGTGCCGGGACCCGGCGGCACAGCCGTGCCCGTCCTCAATCCCGGCGGGGTCGTCGGCAGCGCGATCGATCTGCGCAATCCGAACCAGCCGCCGCAGGGACAGCATTGGATCAATGAGCCGCAACGTCTCCTTGTGACCGCGGCCGACGCCGGTCAGGTCTTCGGCGTCGCGATCGACGACGCCTCGCCGCCCAATATCTATGTCGCCGCGACCGCGGCCTTCGGCCTGCATCGCACGCCCGACAATTCGCAATGGCAGCCCGGCATGTGGGGTGCGGGCGGCGGACCGGGCACGATTTATCGCTTGGGCCCGTCCACCAATTATCGCGTGCAGCCCTTCGCGCAGGTGACGCTCGGCGGCCGGCCCAATTCCGCCGCCTCGCTCGGCAACATCGCCTATGACCGCTGGAGCCGGCAACTCTACGTTACCGATCTCGAAACCGGAATGATCCATCGCATCCGCGCCGCCGACGGCGCCGATCTCGGCATTTACGATCACGGCGTGCGCGGGAGGACGAATTTCTACGACGCCGACGCGAAGAAACAGAGCGCATTGCCTCCGATCCCTTTCGATCCCGCGACGCGCGCCCGCATTGTCGATTGTCCATCGGGCAATTTCGAGACCTCGCCGGACTGCTGGAACATCGCGCCGAGCGGCCGCCGCGTGTGGGGCCTCGGCGTGTGGCGCAACGGCCAGACCGGCGAAGTGCGTCTCTATTATTCCGCCTGGAGCAGCCCCGCCGTCGATCCGCAGGGATGGCTTGCCGCGAGCGACGACGACAAGCGCAACTCCGTCTGGTCGGTGGGCATCGGCGCTGACGGCTCGTTCAATGTTTCGAGCATTCGGCGCGAGTTCGTAGTTCCCGATTTCTTCGTCAAGCCGGACGACATCGCGCGCGCGGGCTTCAGCCAGCCGGTGAGCGACATCGCGTTTCCGGTCTGCCCGGGCCTGCCGCTCATGCTCGTCGCCGAACGCGGTGGCATGCGCAATCTCGGCCTCGGCGAGCAAAACCCGTTCGCGACGCCGCACGAGGCGCGCGCCATTCGTTACGAGCTGCATCAAGACGGCGTGTGGCGCCCGATCGGCCGCTACGAGGTCGGATTTTACGACCGCACCAATGACGGCGAGCCGCGCATGCGCGCTAATTGCGCCGGCGGCGCCACGTTCGGCCCCGGATATACCAATCGCTGGGCTTACAATCAGACCCAGCCCGACCAGTACGTCTGGATCACGGGCGACGATCTATGTTCGCCGAGCGGTCCCTGCAATCTTCCTGCCAGCCAGCAGCAGGAAGCCGGCGACGATTCAGAAGTTCATGGCGTTCAGGGTGTGCGCGAGGATTTCTTTGCGGAAGTCGCGCCTGCATCCGCGTACGGGCTCGCACCGGAGCAGGTCGACAATTCGGGGCAGATTTCTACGGTCGGACCCGACGAAGCCTATCTCGTCGACGTCAACATCAACATGACGCCGGCGGGGGCCCCGATCGCGGAAGAATTCGTGCGTAACGACGCGACCAAAGTCGGCGACATCGCGGTCTATCAGTTGTGTGCCGTTGTGCAGCCCGCAGGCGTCGTCTATGCGCTTCCGCCGCCGCCTCCGCTCCTGATCGTCGAACCGGGGCACGATCCCGGATTCAGCCACTCGCGTTTCGGTTCGCACGGCCAGCAGCAAAGCCACTACCGCTTTGCCTCGCATTGGCCGGCTATGAGCCATCTGCGGTTCGGCTCGCACAATCAATACTGGAGTCACTACAATTACGCTTCGCACAATCTGAAATGGAGCCACGATCGCTTCGGCTCGCACAGCAGCAAGGCGACGCACAACAAGCTCGGATCGCACCAGCCGGTGGCGAGCCACTTCGCGAAGGCGTCGATCGTCCACCTGCTGCAGAACAGCCATAAGCAGTTCGGCTCGCATAGCCTTAAGGAAAGCCTGCTGGACAAGATCAAGGATCCGGCGCCGGTTCACACGCTCGCCAAGAGCAACATCCACAACATCGCTTTGAGCAATCTCAAGCTTCCCGATCCAAAGCACTCGGTGCTGAAGAGTCAGCTCGACAAGGGTCTCAAGATTCCGGACCCGGTGCCGGTGCACACCGTCGCAAAGAGCTTGATCGACAAGGACTTCAAGCAGCCCGACCCGAAGCACAATCCGATTCAGTCCGCGATCAAGGACGGGAAGATCAAGGGCAAGGACCCCGAGCCGGTCCATGGCGCGATCCAATCCGCGATCAAGGATGGGAAGATCAAGGGCAAGGACCCCGAGCCGGTCCATGGCGCGATCCAATCCGCGA
>JBBDYN010000051.1:0-24579 GCA_040901465.1 Xanthobacteraceae bacterium | reverse complement strand
GCGATCAAGGATGGGAAGATCAAGGCCAAGGACCCCGAGCCGGTCCACGGCGCGGTTCAATCCGCGATCAAGGATGGGAAGATCAAGGCCAAGGACCCCGAGCCGGTCCACGGCGCGGCTCAGTCTGCGATCAAGGACGGCAAGCTCAAGGTCAAGGAACCGGAGCCGAAGCACAACCCGGCAATTTCCAACGCCGCCAAGCAAATTGGGCCGACGCCGAAAGGACCTCCGACCCCGCCGCCCGGACCGAAAGACGTCAAGGAGATCGTCGTACCGAAGGAGACGAAGCAGATCGTCGTGCCGAAGGCGCCAAAGGTTGAGAAGGCGCCGTCTCCTCCGCCGCCGCCGAAAGCGCTAAAGGAGATCAACATTCAGAAGGCGCCGCCGCTGAAGGCGAAGGAGAAGGAGAAGGAGGAGGAGAAGAAGAAGGACGAAAAGAAGTAGCGGTTGTCCGACGCGCGGCGGGACTCTCTCCGCCGCGCGCGACGCCGCTCCAAACGACATGAAGGAACGCGTAGTAGTCAGTATGAAATTGGTCCGCCTCGCCCGCGTGGCCGCGTTTGCGGCCGGGCTCCTCGCCTTCGCGGCGATCACCGCAGCCGCGGCGGAGCGCCCGCGTCTTTACACCAACCAGGAATATCTCGAAGACCTCTCGCGGACCACATCGTTGCCGCTTGACGATCCGAAGGCCATGCTCGCCTTCGTGCTTGAAAGCCTGCCCGACCGGGTCAAAGTCTACCCGACGGAAAACTATTATTATTTCTTTTTCTATCACGAGGGCACGCGCTACGCGGGCAACATTCGGCTCGACGCCAAAGACCGCGACGAAGGCAAGGTTCATTTCGCCTATTTCGCGGAGCTTACCGAATGGCAGAAGAGTGACGCGGTCGAATACCGCCTGTTCGGCAAGGACGACGGCGTGACCGTCGAGAGGGTCGAGCCGCTTGTCTACCGCGTCACCAATGGCGGCCGCAGCGTCGTCTTCGAGCTCAATGATCTGTCAAAGGTCGTGCCGCCCGCGAACGCGCTTACCCAGGACGATCAATTTCTCGGCCCGGTGTTCGACGAGTCCGGAATTCGATTCTTCCTGATCTTCAACAAGCGGCTGAAGATCTTTCACTACGTCCTCGATGAGACAATCCAGGTCTCCGACGAACTGTTCCCATCGCGCCTTACGAACCGCATCCTGATCGGGCGACGCACGGGGTTTGCCTTCTACAGCGATCACCGCGTCGACCGGCGCATCCTGATCGGCGTGTTCGAGGCGAACGGCAGCGTGAACAATTATTTCGACGGCCCTTTCGACCAGTTGCCCGACAACTTCCTCAAGGGCGACGAGCTGCGTCAGGCGATCGTCGCGGCCGATCCGAGCCAGCAGGGCAAGATCGACAGCCACGGCGGCTCGCCGGACGGCGCGAGCCGCTACCTGATCGGTCCGTATATATATTACCGCACCGAACAGGATCTGATGCCGATCCACGAGTGCGCGACCAGCAAGGAAATCCCGCGCACCTTTTATCACGCGTGCTTTGTCGTGCGCGACGCGCCCCCCGACGACGAGGCGCCGCCGCCGCCCGCGCCGGACAAGGCCAAGCCAACAGGCAAGACCAAGCCGGCGGCACAGAAGACACCCGCAAAGAAATAACGAGCGGCAGCTCAGCGCTGCGAACTTGCTTTCCGCCCCGCCGTCCATTCGGCGAAACTCGAACCGCGCGCGGCTAATTCGACGAGCAATGGTGCGGGCTCCGACCCCGCGCCACCGCCCTGCGCCGCCACTTCCGCGTCCTTCAGGACATCGCGCAGACCGCGCAAATCCGCGGCGAACATCGGCCCGCCCCGCTCGGCTGGAAAGCCATAACCGTTGACAAATACGAGGTCGATGTCGGACGCGCGCAGCGCGATCCCGTCGGCGAGCACTTTCGCGCCTTCGTTCGCCATGACCGAAAGCAGCCGCCGGACGATCTCATCTCCCGAGAAATTGCGCGCGACAATGCCTTTGGCTACCCGCTCCGCCTCGAACAACGCGCTGACCTCGGGATCGGGCACACGCTTACCGCCCTCGGGATAAAGATACCAGCCGCGGCCGGTCTTGCGCCCAAGCCGGCCCTGCTCGCATAGCCGATCGGCGACCTCGACGTAACGCTCGTTCGGATCGCGCTTCGCCGCGCGCCGCTTGCGCATGACCCAAGCAATATCGAGCCCGGCGAGGTCCGAGACCGCGAACGGCCCCATGGCGAAGCCGTAGTTCTCGACCGCCCGGTCGATCGCCTCGAACGGCGCGCCATCAAGCGCAAGATATTCGGCGTGGCGCCTATACATCGCGAAAATCCGGTTGCCGATGAAGCCGTCACAGACGCCTGCGACCACCGGCAGCTTTCCGATCTTGCGCGCGGCTTCGAGCGCGGTCGCGAGCGCATCGGGCGCGGTCGCCTTACCGCGCACGACTTCCAAGAGCCGCATGACGTTGGCCGGCGAAAAGAAGTGCAGGCCGAGCACGCGCTCCGGCCGCCGCGTCGCAGCGGCAATCGCATCGACGTCGAGATATGAGGTATTCGTCGCGAGTAGCGCGTCGGGCGACGCAAGCGAATCGATCTTCCGAAACGCGTCGGCCTTGACGTTCATGTCCTCGAACACGGCCTCGATTACGAGATCGGCCGCACCGACCGTCGACCAGTCGTCGGCGACGGAGATGCGGGCGAAGCGTTCGTCGGCCTTGTCGGCCGCGATGCGTTTGCTCTCAACCTGCCGTTTGTAGATTGCGCGCACGCGTTCGGTTCCCGCCGCCGCGGCAGAAGCATCCCGCTCGATGACGCTCACCGGAATCCCCGCGTCGGCGAACGCGACCGCGATCCCGGCGCCCATGGTGCCGGCGCCGATCACGGCCACCCGCTTGATGTCGTGCGGCTTCTGCGCGCCGAGCCCCGGCACCTTGCGTACTTCGCGCTCGGCGAAGAACAGATGCACGAGCGCCTTCGCCTCGTCGCTTTCGCGCAGACGGAGAAACGCTTCGCGCTCGATCGCGACAGACTTTTCGAAGGGAAGCGTCACGGTGTTCTTGATCATCTGGATCGCGACGGAGACGCGCTTCGCACCTTTGTTGCGCTTCATAGCTGCGCTCGCCGCCGCCTCGACTTCGGCGGCATCGGGCGCGGCAACCTTTTCTTCCGAAAGGCGGCGCTTGCGCGTCCCCGGCGCGATGCGGGCCGCATTGCTAACAAGATCGCCTTCGACCAGCCGGTCAATCATGCCGAGCGCCGCCGCGTCCTTCGCCTTCATGCGCCGCCCGTCGGCGATGAGCTCGATCGCCTTGGCGACGCCGATGAGACGCGGCAAGCGCTGCGTGCCGCCGGCACCCGGCATGATGCCGAGCTTCGTTTCCGGCAGACCGACGACGGCATCCGGCGTCGCGATGCGCAGGTCGCAGGCAAGCGCCACCTCATAGCCGCCGCCGAGCGCACTTCCGCCGATCGCGGCGACGATCGGCTGCCGACAGGATTCCATCGCCGCGAGCGCCGCCGGCAACGACGGGTCGATCACCGGTATGGTCATCTCGCGCAAATCGGCGCCGGCGATGAAATCACGCCCCGCTCCGGTCAACACGATCGCATCAACGTCATTCGCGCCGGCAAGTTGGCGAAAGGAGTCGAGGAGGCCCCGCCGGACCGCGGTGGAAAGTGCATTGACCGGGGGATTGTCGACGGTGACGACGGCAACCCGGCCCACGCGAGATATCCTGACGGGGCTGAAAGCGTTCTTCGTGTTCACGGGTGACTGGCCGCACGCTGAAAAATGAGTTCCCGTCATTCTCTGCACCAAGGCGCATGGGAACTCCAGAGCGCGCCGGCGACGCGGCCACCGCACGCCGGAAGCCCTTTAAAATCCGCAGCAGTCCTCGGGCGCGGCTCCATCCGCTTTCCCACAGACGGCATCGGCGCACGGCCCCTCCTCTCCGGCGGAACATCTACTAAGCTAATGAAAATAATCGATAATTAGTCGCGCCCAAAAGTTGTGTGTCCGCCGCGCATCGCATTGTCTCTTTCGCCGCACCGTGTTGGATTTCGCCATACGGAACGGTATGGTCATGCATCAGAAGAAGAATTCGTGACCGGATTCGACCGGTCGCACGGGGGCAGGTGTGCGGGCGGTTCGGTTATTTCAGTGCGCCGTTTTCGGGCTCGCCTTCTCGTTGTTGGCCTCGACCGCCGGCGCGGACGAATTGAAGCAGCTCTACGCGCAGATTCTGCGCGATCCGACCAATTCCGAGTTGAACTTCCGCTATGCCGAACTTGCCGAGCAGCGCGGCGAGATACGCAAGGCGCTCTCCGCCTATGAGCGTGTGCTCGTCAACGATCCCGATCACCCGCAGGTGCTCCGCGCCTTGCAGCGCGTCCGCCGCAAGCTGCAGCCGAATACGACGCAATTTGTCGCCGAGTTCGGTGCGAGCTGGGAGACGAACCCGCGCCGGCTTCAGACCGGAGCGAATGACGATGGCCTTGCGCATGCTCGCCTCACGATGCGCGACGAGCGCGGCTTCGGCGACGCATCGCGCTGGCGCACGATCGGCCAGCTTCTCGGCGACGTCTATTTCGACAACGGCGATCTGAGCTATGGCTACGCTGGCGCCTATGCCGGCCCGGTCATCGACGTCACGCCGGCGATTGCGATGCATGCCGCGCTCGGCGGCGGCGCATCGTACTTTGACCAGCGCCTCTACTACAGCGAGGCGACGGCGAACCTCACCTTCGAAAGCTATCTCGAAGGCGCGTTCCACACCGTCCGTGTGCGCGGCGGCTATCGCAGCTACGACGACTTCTTCCCGTCCGATAGCGGATTTTTTGCCGACGTCACCGGCAAGTTTTCCTTCCCCAACGTGATCGGCACGAGCGACGTCTTCATCGCCTCGCCCTGGTACCGTTGGAGCGCCATGAACGGCACCGGTTTTTCACTGTTCACGCCGACGGAACAGGTTCAGCCCGGACGCTATACCGAATACGGCGGCCGTCTCGAATATTACCGCCGCATTCTCGAATGGCTCACCGTCGGCGCCAATATTTCGGTGACGCAGCGCGACTATGCGACCACGATGGATATTGCGTTCCCTGTAACCACAATCAACCGCCGCGATCTGACCGTCGTTCCGGGCGCTACCATGATCTTTCACCACGTGATGGGGTTCCAGACCGACCTGCGTCTCGACTACCGCTACGAGCACAATGATTCCAATGTCGCGGTCAGGGATTACGTCAATCACCTGACGACGCTGATGCTCGTTTCGCGCTTCTGATTTTTCCGCAATCTTGAAATCTTGGCCGCGCCTCGAATCTAGAGGCCCGTGCCCCACGCGAGCACCGCCGCGATCGCGAGATAGGTGAGCTGGTGCAGCGCCTGGTCGGCGCCGAACGTCCACCAGAATTCGGCCTGCGGGAACACCCATTGCCGGCGCTTGACGGTGTGCTCCTTGAGCCAATCGATGTGGTAGTGGGCTATGAATTCGCCGATCACGACCGCAGCGCCAAGCCTGAACGAGGGCGTGATCACGAAGAACGCAAGCATGCTGCTGAGCGCGTGAATGCCGGCGTGAATGACCCCGCCGGGATGGCCGTAGATACCCTTGTTGAGATATTGATACGGCGTCTGCAGAACGAAGTCGGCGACAAAATGCTTGAGTTGCAAGATGAGTAGCACCAAAAGAACCAACTGCACCTGTCCGCTCACGACACGATCCTTTTATTGTGCGCTCGTCCGTCCGGCATCTTCGATACATTTGCGGCCCGCATCTATACTTATTTTTCGTGGGCTGTGAATACGCCGTCCCAGTCGGACGGCGGCGGCGCGACCCGGTAGGCAGCGATCCGGGACGCGAATACCGCGTAATAGGGTTCGAGCGCGGCAAATCCCATGCTCTTGCATTCGGCGATTGCCGCCTCGGCCTCCTCCCATAGCCCCTTGCGGAAAGCCGACAGAAACTCATCGTGCACCGATTGCAGCGCCGTAACGCGGCTTTCATCGCCGTCAAGCAGATCGCAGAACGTGTAAATCGGAGTCGGCTTCTCGCGCCCCGTCACGCGCACGAGATCGAGTTCGAGCGCCGGAAATTCTTCCGTCTTCTTGACCGTTCGCTCGCCGACGATCGCGGTCAGCCCGTAAACCTTGGCGAGCCCTTCGAATCGCGACGCCACGTTCACCTCGTCGCCGATCGCCGAATAGTCGAACCGCTGCACCGAGCCGAGATTGCCGACGCAGCAATCGCCGGTATTGATCCCGATGCCGATCCGTACCTCGCGGAACGACCGGCCTGCGGCCGCCGCCTCCTCGCGCCAGCGCCGGTTCAGTTCCTGCATGCGGGCGGTCATGTCCAGCGCCGAACGGCACGCCTGCAATGCATGATCGGGCACATCGAGCGGCGCGTTCCAAAACGCCATGATTGCGTCGCCCATGTATTTGTCGATGGTCCCACGATTGCTCAGGATCACGTCGCTGAGCGGCGTGAGCAGCTCGTTGATGAAGCGCGTGAGCTCTGCCGCGCTCAACCGCTCGGAAATCGAGGTGAAGTTTCGCACGTCGCAGAACAGAAGGGTTAATTCGCGGATCTCTCCGCCGAGTTCGAGCTTCTCCGGATTGGCGATCAGTTCGTCAACCACCGCTGGCGCGAGGTAACGGCTGAAAGCGCGGCGCACCTCCCCTCGCTGCAGCTCGACCTGCCGGTACACATAGAAGGTCGCGGCCGCGAGCAGCAGCAATAGCGCGAGCGCAGGATAGAGCGGATCGAGCAGCAGCCCGAGATAATTGTAAGCAAGCCATCCGCCGACGAGCAGACTCTCGATCCCAAACAGACCCATAAGCCCCGCGGCGCGCGCGGAAACCTTCGCCAGCACGAGCGCGATCAGAATTCCGAATACGACGATGATGAGCTGCTCGAGCGCCAGCGCGTAATCGGGGCGCGTCAGCGACCGGCCGGCGAGGACGTGCTCGATCGATTGCGCGATGATTTCGACGCCCGGCACGGCCTCGTCGAGCGGTGTCGCACGCAGGTCGAGCAGGCCCGGCGCGCTCGAGCCGATGAGAATGATTTTCCCTTCGATCTCATCCCGCTCCACGACGCCGGACAGTACGCTGAACGCGGATATGAACGATTGCGGCCGCGTGTACCGGTATTTCATCCAGATCGCGCCGTCGCGATCGGTCGGAACTTCCAGGTCGCCGATGCGGATATGGTTGAGGCCGGATCTTTGACCGTACGCCGTCTCGCCGCTCGCGTTCGATGCCTTGAGCACGTAGGTGGAAGCACCCTGCGCAACGCGCAACGCCTCCGCGAACAGGGACGGCACGAACGTGTCGCCGACGCGGTAAATGAGCGCCACGCGCCGCAGCACCTGATCGCGGTCGGGAATCCAATTGATCGAGCCGATGCCAGCGGCCGCCTGCTCGAGAATTCCGAGATTCCCCGCGCCGCTCGAGAACGCAGGCACGAACGGTCGCGGATCGTCGCCGGCAACCGCAAATCCGGCCTTTGGCTTGAACGACAGCTTTCCCGCGCCGCCGGACAGCGCGGTCGCGAGCACGCCCGGCGTGCGCCCGAGCGCGGCGGCAAATTCTTCATCGTTCGTTGGCCTGCCGGCAATGGCCTCGGCCAGGCGCGCCGCTTCATTCGGCGGCAAGCCGCGCGCAATTTGCTCCAACGAAGTGCGGTCGGATTCCGCGAACTGGATATCGAAGGCGACGACCGCGGCGCCCGCCGCGCCGAGCCGATCCAGCAGATCGCGCATCACCGTTCGCGACCACGGCCATTGGCCCACGTTGGCAAGCGAGCCTTCGTCGATGTCGACGATCCGGACCGGCAACTCCGGATTGAATTCTTGCGGGGACAGCCGCTGATAGGTGTCGAACGCGATCAGGCGCAGCGCCTGGATCACGAACGGATCGAGATAACGGACCAGCACTGCGGCGATGATGATGCCGCCAACGAGCAGGATGTAGGGAAACCTGGCGCGAACCGACATGCCAACAACCTCGCAGCGAAGATCGATGGCATCCGCCCGATCCTGTCAAGTTCGCCCCGGACCCGGCGGGCCGGCACGAAAGCTGCATCGACGCCTCGGTTAACACCGCACGCGCGCCGGCCATTGCCGTGTCAACGGCGGCATGGCACTAGCAAACGCCGCGCCTGAGGAATCCGGGGACAATGGAGCACGAGGCCACACTTCTAGTCACGATCGTGCTCGGGCTGGTGCTTGCGTTCGCCTTCGGGTTCGCCGCAAGCAAGCTGCATCTGCCGCCGCTCGTCGGCTATCTCGTCGCCGGGATCTTTGTCGGTCCCTATACGCCCGGGGTCTCGATCGACGCGGCCCTTGCCACCCAACTCTCCGAAATCGGCGTGATTCTCCTCATGTTCGGCGTCGGCCTGCATTTCTCGACCGCAGATCTGCTTGCGGTCCGTGGGATCGCGATCCCGGGCGCCGTGGGCCAAATCGTCATCGCAACCGCGATCGGTGCCGCAGTGGCCGCCGCCTGGGGCTGGAGTCTCGGCGGTGGCATTGTGCTCGGGCTCGCGCTGTCAGTCGCAAGCACGGTCGTGCTCCTGCGTGCGCTCGACGAGCGCAACACGCTCGCCACCGCGAACGGCCGCATCGCCGTCGGCTGGCTGATCGTCGAAGACCTGGCGATGGTGCTGGCCCTCGTGCTGCTGCCCGCGTTTGCCGGCATGCTCGGCGGCAAGGTCGCCAATGGCAGCGGCGGCTTCGACAGCCAGTTGCTCCTGACGCTCGCTTTGACGCTCGGCAAGGTCGGCGTATTCGGCGCACTGATTCTGATGATCGGGCCTCGGCTCGTGCCGTGGATTTTGAGCCAGGCGGCGCGGACCGGATCGCACGAGCTGTTCACGCTCTCCGTCCTCGCGGTGGCGCTCGGCATTGCCTACGGCGCGGCGAAATTCTTCGACGTTTCCTTCGCGCTAGGCGCCTTCTGCGCCGGCATCGTGCTCGCGAAATCCGAGCTTTCCCATCGCGCGGCCGAAGAATCTCTGCCGCTGCAAAATGCCTTCGCGGTTCTGTTCTTCGTCTCCGTCGGCATGCTGTTCGATCCGTCCATCATCATCCGCGAGCCGCTGGAAGTGATCGCGGTGCTGCTGATCATCCTCGTCGGCAAATCCCTTGTCGCGTTCGCGATCGTGCTCACCCTGGGATATCCGATTTCAACCGCCGTGTTGGTCTCCGCGAGCCTCGCGCAGGTCGGCGAGTTTTCGTTTATTCTGGCCGGGCTTGGCATTGCGCTTGGGTTGCTGCCCGTGGAGGGCAAGGACCTGATCCTCGCCGGCGCGCTCCTCTCGATCACACTCAACCCGCTTGCGTTTACGCTCGTGAAACCGGTCACTGAATGGATCAACGCCTTCCTCGGACTGATCGCGCGCGGCGAACCGGCGCGGCGCGCGCGCCTCGCTGCGTTGGATCGGCAATTGGCGGAAGTTCGCCGTGCGTCCGAAGCGCCAGCCAATCTCGGCCTGCAGCCCGCGCAGTTGATGAGCAAGTTCCCGGTGTTCGGCGATCTCGACGCCAACCAGCGCGCCGAATTGCTCTCGCTCTTCAAGCCGCGCTCCGCGGCCCCCGGCGAACGCGTGATCCGCGCCGGCGACGTCGGCGACGAGATGTTCTTCATCTCGTCGGGCGCGGTCGAAGTGTCGATCGGCGACAAAAAGATTCACCTCGGCCCCGGCGACTTCGTCGGGGAGATGGCGCTGCTCACCGGCGAGCGCCGCACCGCCGACGTGACGGCGATCGACTACTGCCTGTTCCTGGTGGTGACGAAGGACGACTTCGACACGTTCATCGCCCGCTACCCCGAACTACGCCAGAAGATCAACGAGATCGCGGCCCGGCGCGCCGAGATGAACAAGCAGCAGGCGCAGAACCCGGGCAGCGCTGGCTAATCGCGCTTACGGCGATCGGCGCGGGTCGTCTTCGATCCTCTCCGGCTCGACCACCCGGTATTCGCCTTCGATGATCTGGACGTCGGCGGCACCCTTGCGCGCGGCGCGCGGAAGCCCGAAAAGATAATAGAGTGCACCGGCCACGAGCAGCACCGGCAGGATCAGCAGGAATACCGTGAGGCTCAAGAGGAACAGCGCCACCGCGAACGCGACCGCAAGCAATCCGACAACGATCGCGAGCCAGCGCGGAATTTGCAGGAAACGGACTTGGTATTGCGGCGCCATCTTTCATCTGCCTGCTGAACAACGAACCAATAGCAGCGCGGCGCAGGCGAATTGTGGCGGCGCGATCAAATTGCCGCGCCCAAGAGTTTACCGGGAATGCCGACCTTTTGAGCAGCGACCGGGTGCGATAGGTTACCTGCAATTCATGTTCGCGGCGCCGGAGGCACGACTTTGCTGAACCTCGACCAACTGATTGCCATCGACTTCCATACCCATGCCGAGGAGCCGTGCGGCATACACGCCGACGACGGCTACGACGATTTCAAGCAGGCGATGAACGCCTATTTCAAGTCGCCGCATAAGCATCAGCCGACGATCCCCGAGACGGCCGCCTACTACCGCGAGCGCAGGATCGGCTGCGTGATCTTTCCGGTCGATGGCGAGCGCGAGACCGGCTACCGCCGCTACAAGAACGAGGAGGTCGCCGAGCTCGCCGCGCAATTCAGCGACATCATGATCCCGTTCGCGAGCATCGACCCGGCCAAGGGCAAGCTCGGCGCGCGCGAGGCGCGTCGTCTGGTGGCCGAGTTCGGCATCCGCGGCTTCAAGTTTCACCCGACCGTGCAGGGCTTCTACCCGAACGACCGCAGCGCCTACGTGCTCTACGAAGCGATCGCCGAGAGCGGGTTGCCAGTGCTGTTCCACACCGGGCAGACCGGCGCCGGCGCCGGCATGCGCGGCGGCAACGGCATGCGGCTCAAATATTCCAATCCCATGTATATCGACGATGTCGCTGTCGACTTCCCCAACATGCCCATCATCCTCGCGCATCCCTCGTTTCCTTGGCAGGAGGAGGCGCTCTCGGTCGCGACCCACAAGCCGAACGTGCACATCGATTTGTCCGGCTGGTCGCCGAAATATTTCCCGAAAATTCTCATTCAGTACGCGAACACGCTGCTGAAGCACAAGATGCTGTTCGGCTCCGACTGGCCCGCGATCGCGCCCGATCGCTGGCTCGCCGATTTCGAGAAGATCGAGATCAAGCCGGACGTGCGGCCGCTGATTCTGAAGGAGAACGCGGCGAAGCTGCTGGGCTTACGGTGAGTCTGCGCTGCCAGGACTCAGATGAAGGGACGCGGCGTCTCCGCCGCGCCTGACAGCCTCGGACTCAACTCTGCCGCCATCAATGATCGTCTGCGCTCCGATCGTGCCGAGCGAATATCTGGAGCTTTTCGTTACGAAGCGCTGAGAATTCTGCGAGCGGCGAAACCGCGTGTGTTGTAGTGGCGGAGAGGGTGGGATTCGAACCCACGATACGGTTACCCGTATGCCGCATTTCGAGTGCGGTGCTTTCAACCGCTCAGCCACCTCTCCGCACGCAGCGGCCGGAACCTAGCGAAGCGAGTCCGGCGACACAAGGTTTGCCGTCTATGCCCCCTCCCGCTCATTCCCGCGCCGCGCTGGCGAGCGATAGCGAGCGGCCAGCGCGGCAACCTTACAATAGCCGCGCCGGACACTCGCCCTGAACCGGGCTCGTCGGCGCGGCAAGCGGGAATCCAGACTATCGCCCCCGGCCTCTGGGTCCCCGCTTTCGCGGGGACGAGCGGATGAGACTGATGAGCTAGCTAGATGTCGATGACGACGTAGTTTTCCTCGACGCGCACCGGAAACGTCTCCGCCACATACGGGCCCTTCACGAGCTCCGCGCCCGGCTCGATCGTCGTCTTGTAGGCGCGCGTCCGCACCTTCGTCGGGTCGAACCAGGATTGCCCGGTGCGGATGTCGAACTCCCAGCCGTGCCACGGGCAGCGCAGGAACTCGCCCGGTCGCGTCAGCTTGTACTGCCCCGGCTCGTCCGATTGCGCGAGCCCGATCACCGTGCCGCGGCACAGCTCGGCGCCCGAATGCGGGCACTTGTTCAGCAGCGCGTAGAACTCGCCCTTCACGTTGAACACGCCGATCTCGCGGCCCTCGAGCGTGACGAGCTTCCGCTCGCCCGCGGCGATCTCGCCGACAGCCGCCACCACGTGTCGGCCCATCCTATTGCAGTCCGTAGAATTCCTTGGCGTTGCCGCCGAAGATTTTCTTCTTCTCGGCTTCGCTCAGGCCCGCGTTGTTGAGCGCGACCTTCGGATCGTCATAGTCCCAGTGCGGGTAGTCGGTCGAGAACATCAGCCGCTCCGCGCCCACCCAGTCGATGATGTGGCGCAGGTCGCGCGGATTTTCCGGCTCTTCGATCGGCTGCGTCGTGAAGCGGAAATGCTCGCGCACGTATTCCGAGGGCGCGCGCTTCAGGTGCGGCACTTCGCTCTTGAACCGCTTCCAGTGCTTGTCGAGCCGCCAGTTGAGCGCCGGCTCCCAGGCGAAGCCACCCTCGATCAACACGACCTTCAGGCTCGGGAATTGCTCGAACACGCCCTCGATCACCATGGACGCGATCAGCGCCTGCATGGTCTGCACCATCGAGGTGTGTTCCTCGATGTAATAGGACGGCATGCCGCTGCCCGTGGACGGATGCCCGCCCATGCCGCCGAGATGCAAGCCGATCGGCAGCTTGTTCGCGACAGCGGCTTCATAGATCGGCCAGTAGCGGCGGCGGCCGAGCGGCTCCACCGAGCGCGGCGGCAGCAGCACCTGCACGAAGCGCTTTTCGCTTGCGCGCTTGTTGATCTCGGCCACGGCCACCGGCACGTCTTCCTGCGTGACCGTGATCGATCCGCGGATGCGCTTGTCGAACTCGCAATATTTGCTGATCTGCCAGTCGTTCACCGCCGAGCAAAGTGCCGCGCCGTAGTCGAGGTTGCGCTGGTGCGAGCCGCTGCGCCCGAGCGGGATGAGAATGCCGTACTCGACGCCGTTCGGATCGAGGTGCTGCTTGCGCATGAATTCGGGATCGGAGCCCGGCGTCGAGCCGTCTTCCGGCCAGGCATCGACGCGCGCCACGTCCGGCGACATGCGCGGATGCGCAAGGCCTTCCGAGAGACCCTGCCGCACGTGGCTCCCGTAGGTCGCGAGATGCTCCTGCCAGCGCTTCGCCATGTAGGGAAACAGCTCGCTCGCCGATTTCGTCGCCGGATGAATGTCGCAATCGACGACGGTGAGCCGCCGCTCGGCGTCCGCACGCGGGGACGAATCTTGCCTGGGCTTCAGGACATTGACGTTCATTGCCGAATCTCCTTCGGCGAATTGCCTTCTCGCAGCCGAGAATAGGTCTCCAGCGGGTTTTCGAGAAGGATTTTCTTCGCGAGCGCGGGCGAGAGCCCGTCCGGCAGGGCTTTCAGCCCATCGAAATGCCAGTGCGGAAAATCGGTGGAGAACAGCAGCATCTGGTCCGAGCCGATTTGTTCGATTACGCGGTCCAATTGTTCGCGATTCGGCGGCTCGTCCACGGGCTGCAGCGTGATGCGCACGTGCTCGCGGATGATCTCCCCCGGCGGCCGTTTCAGCCACGGCGTCTCCGCGCGCACGCCGCGCCAGGTCTTGTTCGCGCGCCAGAGAAACGCCGGCAGCCAGGAGAAGCCCGACTCCATGAACACAACCTTGAGCGCCGGATATTTTGCGAACACCCCCTCGGCCGTGAGGCTCAGCAACTGATTCTCGAACGCAGCCGACTGCGCGACATAGTCTTCGAGCAGGTACGAGGGCCACCCAATCGAGGTTGGCGCGTAGCGATAGCTCGAGCCCGCGTGAATGCCGACGGCGAGGCCGTGCCGCTCGGCCGCCTCGTAGATCGGCCAATAATAGCGCCGCCCGAGCGTCATCTCGCCCATGACCGGCACCAGCACCTGCACGAAGCGGCGGTCGGCGGCGCGCCGCTCGATTTCGTCGACGCAGAGCTTGGCGTTCTGGATCGGGAGGGTGATCGAGGCGCGCAGCCGCGGCTCGCGGTCGAGCCATTCGCGCGCGATCCAGTCGTTCACGGCACGGCAGAAAGCCGCCGCCATGTCCTCGTGATGCAGCACCTGCGCGCCGTACATGCAGTTCGCGATCGCGTATTTCGTGCCGAACGCGTCGAGCGCGTGCGTGCGCAGAAGATCGAGGCCCGTGCCGGGCGCACCCTCTTCCGGCTGCCAGTCCGGCCGCGCGAAGATCGGCGCATTCGCGGGCTGTCCGGTGATGTTCATGCTGTGCCGGTCGAGCCCGCGCGACGTCACCGACTCGCGCCAGTAATCGTCGAGATAGGGGAGCAGAACGTTCATCGACGGCACCGCGATGTGCACGTCGCAATCGATCGCCTCGACGCCGAAGATGCTTATCCCCGGCGCCGGGCGGGCGCTCGTTCCCGCGTTTGCGATTGCTTCACTCATGCCGGTGCTCCGACGCGAATATAGAGCTTCGCTACCGGGAGATTAAGGGCGCGTTCTCGCGCACACTTTTCGCGATTGCGGCTAAGCGGAACCGATTGAACTGGAAACGCGATCCTTGTCATGGCCGGGCTTGACGATTCAACTTGGATTGATCGTACTCTAAAGCTTGAAAATCCGCTCCGCGCTCTTGCCCGCGATTCGCGCAACTTCGCCCGCAGGCCGCTCCTTCACGCGCGCGAGGCATCCCGCCATGTCGCCGATATTGTGCGGATAGTCGGAGCCGTAGAGCACGTTGTCGGCGCTGCCAGCAACCGAAATGCAGAGATCGAGCGCGCGCCCATCATAAACCACGGTGTCGTAATAGATGCGCTTCAGGTATTCGCTCGGCTTCACCTTGATCATCTCGGAACACGCCGGGATCATTTCCCAGCAGCGGTCGAGCCGCCCCGAGATATAGGGCAGCGTTGCGCCGCCGTGCGTCGCGATCAGCTTCAGATTCGGATATTTGTCGATGAAGCCCGCATAGATCATGCGCGCGAACGCGAGCGTCGTGTCGATCATGAAGCCCACCGGCGGCACCAGCCCGAACTCGTGCATGTGCAGATCGCGCACGCCCTGCGGCGCGGTCGGATGCACGAGCACCGGCAGCCCGAGCCTGTCGATCTCCACCCACACCGGCGTGAAGCCGGGGTCCGTGAGATCGCGGCCGTCGATATTGGCGAGCACCATGACGCCCACCGCGCCGTTCTTCACACAGCGCGCGAGTTCGGCCTTGGCGTCTTCGGCATACTGAAACGGCAGTGACGCGAACCAGCGGATGCGGTCCGGCTTCGCCCGCTGCTGCTCCGACATCGAGTCGTTCACGATCTGCGCCGCCCTCAGGCTCACCTCGCGCGGGCCCCAATAGACGTTGGGCGAAGTCAGCGAGACGATTGCGACGTCGACGCCCGCCTTGTCCATGTTCCTGATGCGCGCTTCGTAGTCCCACATCTCCGAGAACAGCGTCATGAACGGCGCGTCGTAGAGGAAGATCGAGTCCTGGCCGGCCTTGGTCTTCTTCACCGTGTATTTGCCGGTGGCGTGCTCGCGCATCAGCGCCAGCCATTCGAGCGTGAGCATGTGGGTATGGACGTCGATGACGGTCATCTCTCACCTTCGGATTGGCGGCGGATCGGCGTAGAGCCTTAGAGGATGGCGCTTGGACAGCCAAGCAGCCGCGCCGGGGATGGACCCCTGGGCTGCTTTTCTTGACAGTCCCGGGCTGCGACGCCATAAGCATGCGAAATGCGCGGGCCCGTGGGCTCGCGCGCTTTGTTGCGCGGCGCTCGCGCCCGCCAAACTCTTGGAATTACAACAATGTTCGCGGTCATCAGGACGGGCGGTAAGCAATTTCGGGTCGCCGCCGACGAGGTCGTCCGCGTGGGCAAACTTGGCGCCAAGACGGGCGAGATCGTCACCTTCCCGGTGCTGATGCTCGGCGGCGACAATCCGGTGCTCGGCGCGCCGATCGTCTCCGGCGCGACCGTCGCGGCCGAGGTCGTCGACCACAGGCGGGGCGCGAAAGTCATCGCCTTCAAGAAACGCCGGCGCAAGCACTCCAAGCGCAAGCGCGGCTACCGCGACGACTTCACTTTGATCCGGATCACCGAAATCCTGACGGACGGCAAGCAGCCGACGATTGCGGCGAAGCCGAAAGCCGCGCCCAAGCCCGAAGTCGAAAAGAAGGCCGCCGAGGACAGCGACGATGCGCCGAAGCCGAAGGCGAAAGCCAAGGCGCCGGCGAAAAAGACCGCGAAGGCCGGCAAGGGAAAGAAAAAGTAAGAAGAAGTGAATGCGACCGTCACGAAACTGGTATATAGAATAGTCGATATCGGAGTCTGATTATGGCGCACAAGAAGGCAGGCGGTTCTTCACGCAACGGTCGCGACTCAGCCGGTCGCCGGCTCGGCGTGAAGCGCTTTGGCGGCGAGCGCGTGCTCGCCGGCAATATCATCGTGCGTCAGCGCGGCACCAAATGGCATCCGGGCTCGAACGTGGGCATTGGCAAGGACCACACCCTGTTCGCGCTCGTGGAAGGTGCCGTCGAGTTCCGCGGCCACGCCAAAGACCGCGTCACCGTTTCCGTAGTCCCGATGCAGGAGGCTACGGCCAAGTAGCGGCGGAGATCAGCGAAGGTCCCGCCGGCACCTCGTCAGCCCGGCGGCCCTTCACAGACAGGGTCGAATCCAAAGGGGGGACGAGATGCGTCTCCCCTTCGCGCATTTGGAGGAGCCCGCAATGACCGCCGTTCAAATGAGTTGCGGATCGCCGCCCGGCGATTTGTGCGTCCCATCGCTCGAATCCGAACGCCTCGTGCTGCGCGCGCCGCAGCTCGCGGACGCCGGCGCGATCACCGCCCTTGCCGACAACCGCAGGGTCGCCGAGATGACGGCGTCCATTCCGCACCCATATAAGCTCGAGCATGCCGAAGCCTGGATCGCCGGTCTGCCGGAGCAGGCGCACGGCCTAGTGTTCGCGCTGTTCGAGAAGAAGGGCGGCGCGTTCGTGGGCGCATGCGGTTACGGATTGCGCGATGAAGCGATCCCGGAAATCGGCTATTGGATCGGCGAACCGTTCTGGGGCCGCGGCTATGCCACCGAGGCCGTCCGCACCATGATCGATCACGCCTTCACCGCCACCGCTCTCGACGCGCTCGCGGCTTCCTGCCGCGTGACCAATCTCGCGTCGCGCGGCGTCCTGGAGAAGTGCGGCTTTCAGTGGACCGGCGTCGGCCTCTGCCGTATCCGCGCGCTCGGCGCTTCGGTGCCGTCCGACCGCTTCCGGCTCGACCGGCGCACGTGGGTGTCGCTCCGCGCCTGGGGCAAGACTCGGCTGCCGGTGCGCAGGAAGGCCGTGAGGGGTTGAGCATGATCGGCGCGAAATACCTCGGTGTCATGGCCGGGCTTGTCCCGCGCGCGCCGACGAGCCCGGTTCAGGGCAAGTGTCCGGCGCGCGCACTCAAGGAATGGTCGCGCTGGCCGCTCGCTTCGCTCGCCAGCGCGACGACCATCCACGCCTTTCTTTGCCGGGCGGTCGCTAAGACGTGGATGCGCGGGACAAGCCCGCGCATGACGAAGTAGAACCAAACCCATGAAATTTCTCGACGAGGCGAAAGTGTACGTGCGCTCCGGCAACGGCGGCGCGGGTGCGGTCTCGTTCCGGCGCGAGAAATTCATCGAGTTCGGCGGGCCGGACGGCGGCGACGGCGGGCGCGGCGGCGACGTGATCGTCGAGTGCGTGGACGGGCTCAACACGCTCATCGACTATCGCTTCCAGCAGCACTTCAAGGCGAAGTCCGGCGGCCACGGCATGGGCAAGGACCGCTCCGGCGCGCGCGGCAATGACGTCATTCTGAAAGTGCCGGTCGGCACGCAGGTGCTCGACGAGAGCGGCGAGGACGTGCTCGCGGATCTCACCGAGGTGGGAGAGAAAGTGACGTTGCTCGAAGGCGGGAACGGCGGCTTCGGCAACGCGCACTTCAAGTCTTCCACCAACCGCTCTCCGCGCCGCGCCAACCCGGGACAGCCGGGTGAGGAGCGCACGATCCGCCTCCGTCTGAAGCTGATCGCCGACGCAGGCCTCGTCGGCCTGCCGAACGCGGGCAAGTCGACGTTTCTCGCCGCGGTCTCGGCGGCGAAGCCGAAGATCGCCGACTATCCCTTCACCACGCTGCATCCGCAGCTCGGCGTCGTGCGCGTCGACCAGCGCGAATTCGTGCTCGCCGATATTCCCGGCCTGATCGAAGGCGCCCACGAAGGGGCGGGCCTCGGCGACCGTTTCCTCGGCCATGTCGAGCGCACGGGCGCCCTCCTGCATCTCGTCGATGCCACGGCCGAGGACCCCGGCGAGGCCTGGCGCACCGTGCGCCACGAGCTGGACTCTTACGGCGAGGGGCTGGCTGACAAGCCCGAGATCGTCGCGCTCTCCAAGATCGACGCGCTGACACCCGCGGCGATTGCGGAAGCGAAGAAGAAACTGAAACGCGCCTACAAGAAGGAGCCGCTCGCGCTTTCGGCGCACAGCGGCGACGGCGTCGAGGCCGCGCTGCGCGCGGTTCTCAAGGTGATCGCCAAGTCGCGGCGGGAAGAGGCGAAGGAGAAGGAAGAGGCGTGGAGGCCGTAGGACACTCGCGTCAATTATTAGATGTTGCAGGAGCCTCAGCTCATCCAGTGAGTTTTTTTGCTATGCTGCCTTCAGATTCTGGGGGCGGAATGGCCATTCGAACCTGCATCTATATTTCGCAACGAGATCAGGGTGAAAGCCCTCCCGGCATAAACGCTGAGGCGGTCTACGAAACTCTCGTATTGCCCGTGATGGAGCACTTTCCGGAATTTCGAATGAACCCTCGGGGTTACATTCACGAGACCGGGGAGATTTCGGCTCAGCTCCTTAAGGAAATTGCAGAAGCCGATCTAGTCATCGCCGACCTTACCGAGTTGTCAGCGAGCGGCTACTTCGAGCTGGGCGCCAGATACGCCGCGGGTCTTCCCACGGTGCTCATTGGCGACGTCGACTACGTTATGCCGTTCAACGCGCGCGAATTTGAGCTTGTGCGATATCCATTCGTTCAATCTCCGGGAATAGCTGGTGACGAGGAGACTATCGAAGCCCTAGTTAACGCCATTCGTGAGGCTTTGGACATTGATCCCGAGCGTCCAAGCTCCATGCGCGTGCCGATGAAGAAGACGCCAAAAGAACGGCGCTACGAATTGGCAGACCGCATTGAAGCAGCAGCAGACGTTATTCGCCTCATTGGAAGTAACTCCGCTAGCCGGGCGATAGTTGAATTAGAGGCGATCGCCGAAGAACTGAAATCCGTCCCAGATGCCGAGACCCCGACGGCTCTCAGGGAGGCCGCCGACAGAGCTTTGAAGGTTCTGCTTCAAATTATGGATCAGCTCGCGACTGCTCGAGGATCGCGTATGGCGATCTCGGGCACCATCGCCCTTATTGTTGGGGGTGCAGGCTGGCCGGCCGTTACAGCGCTTGGTCTTGGACTTGCTTTCTGGGAGGGAAAGGAGGCCTTCGCAAAGGCACTGGAGAAGTTCGCCAACAAGTGAACCAACACACCGTCTCCGAGGGCTCTGAATGGCGAGCGACTGGTACGACATCAAGTTTCTGGAGAGCGCGACCAATGTTCGCGAACTCATCGGTCGGTCGAACGGACGCACTCCCAGCGCCTCGATCGCTCGCGAAATTTCGGTGTGCCTCCAGCAAGGCAGACTGTACTTCGAGGCCGCAGAGGCAGCGCCGATTCAAATCAAGCCTTTGCTGATCTACTACGGCGTCGTCGCGTTCGCGCAGGCTGTTGTAGTTGCCACGCAGATCATCTCCTTCTCGACGCTAAGACGCGGTCATGGCCTCAGCGACATCACCCCCGCAAACTCAGGCGTTGAAGAACTCGCTTTGCGATTCGAAAACGCGGGGACCTTCCAAGAGTTCAACGATGCGATCGCTCCGCTAGGGCGCATCTGGTACTTCGACGACGCGATGCCGCGATGGTTCGAAAAGCCGTTCGGCCTCTCCGGGGGCCTGAGCGGACAGCAGGTGACGATCAAGGACATCCTGTCGCGGATGCCTAATCTGTTCGACGAGTACAGACAAACGTTCGGTTCGCCAGCCGACACTGCTCCGATCACGCTGCACTTCCAGTGGCCGAACAATGGACGCTGCACATTACGAATCGACGACCCCGACCTCTTCACTGATCGGGCAAGTCTGATCGCTAGCGTGCTGAAATGGCGGCAGGCCTACCCCTTCTTGAATAGATGGCGTTTCACCGAAGCGTCGCACGCTTGGGGCCGCGCGCTTTTGATCTTTGACAACGTTGAAAAAGGGGAAGACGACGACCTCTTAGGCGAGAATCTTGTTGAGGCAAACAATCGTGGCTTCGTAGGTGGTCGCGCGATGATGGGTGGCGAGCGCCGCTTCATTCCGGCGTCGGATATCCTGCCTCCGTTGTCTGGGGGCTATGTGAATACCTCGAGCATATATGCGATACAGCCGTTGGCGGGCATTATGCTGCCTGAACATTCGCTTCAGGTTCTCGGCAGCTTCCTCCTAGGCTCTCTCGTCCGCTATCGACCTCAGGTCTGGCAGAATGCCATCTCACGATCGTTCACCGCGCAAAGCGCAGCCGATGATCGATCGCTGTCACTCATCGAGAAATTTCTCGACGACGTGCTGTCGAGCTTTCCCCGAATGGTCGTTCGGGTCATAGACTATCAGCGAACTCGGTAAAGGCGCTTTGGTTTAAACTAAGGACTATCTTCCTCCCCTTCACCCCTCATTGACCCTCCGAATCAAACCGCGAACACAATGAGGCGACATCGCCACATTCACGCGCTATATTGCTTCGTGAGCGGGCACTGAATCGCAAATTCGCAAGGATGTTTCGCCCGTTTGCATCGATCGTTCCGAAACCGGGACGAAATTGAAAGGATATGATCCCGCGTCGGAATCCATCGTTGGGTTCCCTCGCGCCAACCGATATGTGCGGTTTAAGCGGCGAAGTTCGATTCGATCGCGGCCATCCAAACCTCGCCGTGCAGCAACAGATGGCCGACAGAATGGAACCGCGCGGCCCCGACGCCGGCGGCTTCTTCTCCCAAGCAAGCGTTGCGCTCGCGCACCGGCGCTTGAGCATTCTCGATCTCAGCGCCGCTTCGCAGCAGCCCATGCTCGATCCCGAGCTCGGGCTCGTGCTCGCCTTCAACGGCTGCATCTATAATTTCCGCGAGCTGCGCCGCGAATTGCAGGCGAAGGGCTATCGCTTCTTCTCAAGCGGCGACACGGAAGTGATCCTCAAGGCCTATCACGCATGGGGCTCGCGCTGCGTCGAGCGCCTCCACGGCATGTTCGCATTCGCGATCTGGGAGCGTGAGAGCGGCCGCGTCGTGCTCGCGCGCGACCGGCTCGGCATCAAGCCGCTCTATCTCGCGGAAGTCGGCGGCGCGCTCCGCTTCGCATCCACACTTCCCGCGTTGCTGGCTGGCGGAGGGGTCGATACCGCGATCGATCCCGCCGCACTCCACAATTACATGTCGCTGCACGCGGTCGTGCCCGCGCCGCGCACGATCCTGAAGGGCGTGCGCAAACTGCCGCCGGCAACGATTCTCACCATCGAGCCCGACGGCCGCCGCCGCGAGGAAGTCTATTGGGACGTCACGGTCGCCCCGCATCGCGACGACCGGCGCATGACCGAGGCCGATTGGCGCGAGGCCGTGCTCGACTCGCTGAAAGCCGCGGTCGAGCGCCGCCGCGTCGCCGACGTGCCGGTGGGCGTGCTGCTCTCGGGCGGCCTCGACTCGTCGCTGATCGTGGCCTTGCTCGCCGAGAGCGGGCACAAGGACCTGAAGACCTTTTCCATCGGCTTCGAGAGCGTCGGTGACGTCACGGGCGACGAGTTCAAGTATTCCGACATCGTCGCCGGGCGCTTCGGCACCGACCACCGGCAGATCCGCATCGACAGCTCGCGCATGATCGACGCCCTCCCCGGCGCGATCGCGGCCATGAGCGAGCCCATGGTCAGCCACGACACGGTCGCGTTTTATCTCCTGTCGCAGGAAGTCTCGAAGCACGTGAAGGTGGTCCAGAGCGGCCAGGGCGCCGACGAAGTCTTCGGCGGCTATCACTGGTACCCGGCGATGCTGCGCACGAACGACCCGGTCGGCCAGTATGCCGAGGTCTATTTCGACCGCGACCACGAGGAAATGGCCGAGGTCGTCGCGCCCGAGTTGATGAACGGCGACGCGAGCCGCGAGCTCGTGGAGCAGTTCTTCGAGCAGTCGGCGGCGGCGAAGCCGATCGACAAGACGCTCGAACTCGACCAGAAGATCATGATGGTCGACGATCCGGTGAAGCGCGTCGACAACATGACGATGGCGTACGGGCTCGAGGCGCGCGTGCCCTTCATCGACCACGAGGTCGTCGAGCTCGCCGCCCGCGTGCCCGCCGATCTCAAGCTGCGCGACGGCGGCAAGTACATCCTCAAGCAAGCCGCGCGCGAGGTGGTGCCGGCGGAAGTCATCGACCGGCCCAAGGGCTACTTCCCGGTGCCCGCTTTGAAGTACCTGCGCGGGCCTTACTTGGACTTCGTCCGCGACACGCTGACGAGCGAGAAGGCGCGCACCCGCGGCGTCTTCCGCCGCGACTATGTGGATCGCCTGCTCGACGCGCCGGAGGAGAACCTGACGCCCAAGGGCAATTCCAAGCTCTGGCAGGTGGCGGCGCTCGAGGGCTGGCTTCAGGCGCACAATCTATAACTCGTCATCACCGGGCCGGCGCACCCGCCCGCGTAAGCGGCGCCTTGGTGCGCCGAGTCAGCGAGCCGGTTGGACCCGGCTCGCAGGTTGAAACTGGCCGAAGTCGGCAACAGCCGACTTCGGCTGTGATCCACGTCTTAACCGAAGAAAGACGTGGATGGCCGGGACATCCCCGGGTTTAACCCGGGGACGGCCATGACGATGGCGGCTTGGCTCCGCGCCGATTCCCGCCTATCCCTCCTGCCCCACATCGTCTCGGGCGCAACTCATGTCTCGCGGCACACAATCGCTGGCGGATTTCCGCCGCATCGTCGTCAAAGTGGGCTCCTCGCTGCTGGTCGACAGCGACAAGGGCGCGCTGCGGCGCGAATGGCTGGAAGCGCTCGCCGAAGACCTCGGCGGCCGCGCGAAAGCGGGCGCCGATCTCCTCGTCGTGTCGTCCGGCGCCATCGCGCTCGGCCGCAACGTGCTGAAGCTCCCCAAGGGCGCACTGAAACTGGAAGAGAGCCAAGCCGCCGCTGCCGTCGGCCAGATTGCGCTCGCGCGCATCTGGACCGAGACGCTGGCGAAACACGGCCTCACCGCCGGCCAGGTCCTGCTCACCCTCGGCGACACCGAGGAGCGCCGCCGCTATCTCAATGCGCGCTCCACGATCGCGAAGCTCCTCGAATTGCGCGCCGTGCCCGTGATCAACGAGAACGACACCGTCGCCACCACCGAAATCCGTTACGGCGACAATGACCGGCTCGCCGCCCGCGTCGCCACCATGGTGAGCGCCGATCTCCTCGTGCTGCTCTCCGACGTCGACGGCCTTTACGATGCCCCGCCGCGCGAGAATAAGAGCGCGAAGCTGATCCCGGTCGTGCAACGCGTCTCCGCCGAGATCGAGGCGGCCGCAGGCGCCGCGGGCTCGGATCTTTCGCGCGGAGGCATGCGCACCAAGATCGAAGCCGCCAAGATCGCGACGAGCGCCGGCGTACACATGGTGATCGCGTCCGGCCACACGCTGCATCCTCTGCGCGCGATCGCCGATGGCGCCGCCTGCACCTGGTTTCTCACGCCCGCCAATCCCGTGACCGCGCGCAAGAAATGGATCGGCGGCAGCCTCGAGCCCAAGGGCGCGATCCACGTGGATGCTGGTGCCGTCGCAGCGCTCCGCCGCGGCAAGAGTCTCCTGCCCGCGGGCGTCGTACGCGTGGAAGGCGTATTTGCCCGCGGGGATGCCGTGGTCGTGCGCGGCCCCGACGGCGCGGAAATCGGCCGCGGCCTCGTCGCCTATGACCGTGAGGACGCCGAGCGCCTGGTCGGACAAAACAGCGAGCGGATCGAAGCCGTTCTGGGCTATCGTGGCCGCACCGAGATGGTGCACCGGGACGACCTGGTGATGGCCGGGGAATGAGCATGAGCGCAAAGCTCGAAAAGCTCGCAGCGAACGGCGACGTCGCTGCCCTGATGAAGGACATGGGCCGCCGCGCACGTTCGGCCGCACGCACGCTTGCGCTTGCCGAGCCCGCGAAGAAGACCGCGGCGTTGCAGGCCGCGGCAAAAGCCATCCGCGAAAATTCTTCCGCGATCCTGCAGGCCAATGCCGAGGACATCGCCGCCGCCGGCGACAAGCTCACGCCCGCTTTCCGCGACCGGCTCTCGCTCGACGCGAAGCGCGTTGCCGCCATGGCCGACGGCATCGACGTTGTCAGCGCCCTGCCCGACCCCGTCGGTACGGTCATGGCTGCGTGGGAGCGCCCGAACGGGTTGAAGATCGAGCGTGTGCGCACGCCGCTCGGCGTGATCGCCGTGATTTACGAGAGCCGTCCCAACGTCA
>JBBDYN010000050.1:0-15045 GCA_040901465.1 Xanthobacteraceae bacterium | reverse complement strand
AGCGATCCATGGCCTTACTACCTCGGAGCCCTTGCGCGGGCGGCCTTTCCCCGCCCTTTCCGCATGCGTCTTTTGCATTAGAGCAAAGGCCAGCCCGAAGGGGAAGTGGGGTTGCCCGACTTTCAATGCCGAGATCGGTTGCGGCGCGAAACACGATGCCCGGCGGCACTTTCGCGGACTAGGACGACATTCATAGACAGCTCATCGCGATGATTTTGCTGACGCGCGTCTCAACGCGAATCTAATTTTTAGCAGAGTTCGTCGTCCCCTTCGCAACCACCGATAGGCACGCAACGCCAACATTTCTCCAGGGTGGTCGGCTCGCGGTCTCCAAGCCCCAAGCGGTCGAATTTCCTGCTGAATCGCGTGCGTGCGTCGCAACAATACGTGCTCCGCCTTTATCGTTTTGTCGCATTCAACCAGAACGGATGAAAATAAAGCGAAAACAATGGCTTACAGTTTTTATGGCAATTATGCCACATGTTCCCAAGAGTGCATAAGATAGCGTGTTTAGGCGGTTCCCTTCGTTGAAAGACTCGATGCCCCCTGATACCGTTAATTCGTAGGAAAAAAGCTGAGTAGGCTGCTTTTTTTTGGGGGGCGGTCAGATGCGGTTAAGATGCGGCATTGCGCTTGGCTTCGCGCTGGGCGTGTGCGGAGCGGTGGGACCGGCGAGCGCGAAGGACGGCTTCTCGATCATCGATGCGATTCACCAGGCGGTGCAGACGCATCCGAGTATCGGCGAGGCGGCCGCCAATCGGCGTGCGACCGAATCCGAGTTACGCCAGAACCAGGGTACGCTTCTTCCGCAGGTTCGCATCGAAGCTTCGATCGGCCCGCAGCGGCTCGATCGCCACATCACGCCGGAGCCGCTCGCCAACGGCAGGTGGGTGAACGGTCGCGAAGCTTCGGTGGTCGTTCGTCAGCTCCTGTACGATGGTTTCACATCCATCAATGAGATTTGGCGCCAGGCCGCGCGCACGGACGCTGCGGCCGCGCGCGTGTTCGAGCGCTCCGAATTGAGCGCGCTGGATGCCGCCGAAGCCTATATCGACGTCACGCGTTATTTGCAGCTTGTGGACCTCGCGAGCCGTAACGTCCAAACGCATCGCGGAATTTTCGGCAATGTGAAGGCTCGCTTCGAGGGCGGCCGCACCGGCGAAGGCGATATGCAGCAGGCGCAGGAGCGCGTCTCCTCGGCCGAAGCGGCACTCGCCGAGTTCCGTCAGAAGCTCGATGAAGCGCGCGGCACATATCGCAACGCCGTCGGCCTCGAGCCGTTCAACCTCCGGTTCCCTGGACGTCTGCGTGGTCTGCCGTCGACCAAGGACGAGTCGCTCGCCGTTGCGCTGCGCCACAACCCGACGATCATGGCCGCGGGCGCCGACGCAAAGGCGGCCCGTTACAGCTTCGACGCCACTGGCGGCCAATTTGGCCCGACAGTCACGGTTGAAGGTTCGGCACTCACCGGCGTCAACACCGGCAACATGGAAGGCCGGCGCGAGGAATACAGCGGCAAGCTGGTCATGCGCTGGGACATCTTCCAAGGCGGGCAGACCAGCTGGCGCCGCGTCGAAGCGGCGGAACGCATGGCCGAGCAGACCGAGCGTCATGCTCGCCTGCAGCGGGCCGCATTTGAATCGCTCGACAAGGCTTGGGCCGCTCGCACGATCACTTCGGATCGCGCAGCGGCGCTCAATCGACAGGTCGAGTCCGCGCGCAAGGTTGTGAGCGCGTACACGAAGGAATACGAGCTCGGCCAGCGCACGCTGATCGACTTGCTCAACGCCGAGAACCAGTTGTTCAACGCGCTCGTCTCGTTGGTGTCGACGCGCGGCGTCGCCGTGTTCGCCGACTATCAGCTGCTCGCGACCATGGGCAAATTGACCGAGTACCTGAAGGAGCCGCTGCTGGCAGAAGCCGAACCGTTGAGCGTGGCGCCGCTTGGCCTCTACCCGACCAAGCTTCCGCCGGTGCTCCTGCGCGCGCCGGGACCGGGACCCGAGCCCTTGAGCACGTTCGAGCCGATGCCGAAGACCGGCTCCACTTGGCCGCTGCCGGTTGACACGAAGAAGAAGGTCGCCGTATCGGACATCAAGGATCTCTGGCCGCAACAATATGCTGGAGCCGGCGCGTCCGAAGCGAAGCAGCCGGTTCAGACGGCCGACAAGGGTCATTTCCCGTTCGCCTCCGCCGCAAACAGCACCGACAATTCCAATTGGCCGTCGACGGCGCTCTCATTCGCACCGGCCGCGGCAGGGGCGTCGGGCTCGCCGTTCGAGAAGGTCAAGAATTGAAGCTGCCGATGGCGGCCGGTTGAAGCGGCGCCGGAGGCGGCTCCCGCTCTGGTTTCGATTTCTTAACGCCCACTTGTCCGGCGCGAAATAGCCGGAAAAGGCCGTTTACCCGGGTTAATCCGGGCGCGGCGGCATTTACGCTTTCCCCATTTGCCGGAGGTATAAGGTGCCGAATTGCTATAGGCTCGTTTGAATGAGTGCGGGAGGCGCCGTGAACTTGCATGCGCGGGCGCCCAATGAGGCGCGTGCTTCGGCCATAGAACCGGCGACATCCGAGGCGCGGGGGACCGACCCGCTCGCCGATGCGTTGGTGTATCTCGCGGCGCGCCATGGGCGCGCGCTGAGCCGCGAAGCATTGCTCGGCGGTCTTCCCGTCGCCGACGGGCGCCTCAATATCAAGCTGTTCCCGCGCGCGGCATTGCGCGCAGGTCTCGAAGCCGAGGCCGTAAAGCGCGATCTCTCCGACATTCCCGCGCTCGTGCTTCCCGCCGTTCTCGTGATGAAGGACGGCTCGACCCGCATTCTGGTCGAGATCGACCGCGCCACGAAGAAGGCGAAGGTGATCAATCCCTCGTCGCGCACTGGCGCAGACCCGAAGCCCGGGCCGGAGCCCGAATATTCCGGCTACGCGTTTCTCGTGCGGCCGGTGGCCGAGGCGGATGCGCGCGCGGTCGCCGCCGGCGACTTGCCGCGCACGCACTGGTTCTGGTCGGTCGTGGCGAAATTCGGGCAGAACTACAGTCACGTTGCGATCGCGGCGCTGGTTGTGAACATCCTCGCGCTCGCGGCACCGCTCTTCATCATGAACGTGTACGACCGCGTGATCCCGAACGCCGCGATTCCGTCGCTGATCGCGCTCGCCTTCGGCCTCGGCATCGCGATCCTGTTCGATTTCATCCTGCGCGTCGTGCGCAGCCGCATCATCGACATGACCGGCAAGCAGGTCGACGTCGTGCTCGCCGCCAACATCTTCGAGCACGTCATGTCCTTGAAGATGGCGCAGCGCCCGCAGTCGGTCGGCATCCTCGCCAATCAATTGCGCGACTTCGACTCGGTGCGCGATTTCTTCACTTCCGGCACCGTGGTGGCGATCACCGATCTCGGGTTCGCGTTGATCTTCCTGACCGTGCTCTATCTCATCGTCGGCCCGCTCGCCTTGGTACCCGCCGTCATGTTGCCGCTGATGCTCATCTTCGGACTCGCTTTGCAGCGGCCGCTCGATCGCGCGATGAAGCGGCTGCAGGCGGAATCGGCCGCGCGACACGGCGTGCTCGTCGAAGCGCTCTCCGGCATGGAAACCGTGCGCGCGACCGGCGCTGAGGCGCGCATGCAGGGCGCGTGGGAACGCTCGATCGCCGCGACCGCACGTTCGGGCGAGGACGTGCACTTCTGGGCGTCGCTCGCGCTCACCGCCGCGAGCTCCGCGCAGCAAATCACCACGATGGCCATCGTGATCTGGGGCGTGTTCCTGGTGATGGACGGCGATATCACGATGGGCGCGCTGATTGCCGCCTCGATGCTCGCCGGCCGCGCCATGGCGCCGATCGCCGGCATTGCCGCGGTAATCACCCGCGCGACCCAGACGTTTACGGCGCTGCGTGCGATCGACCGCCTGATGGACCTCGAGCGCGAGCGGCCGGCCGGACGCAACTTCGTGACCCGGCGCATCACCGAGGGCCGCATCGCCTTCGACAACGTAACGTTCAAGTATCCGAACGGCTCGGAGAACGCGCTGGAGAAGGTGTCGTTCAAGATCGAGCCCGGCGAGCGCGTCGGCATCATCGGCCGCGTGGGCTCCGGCAAGACCACGATCGGCCGCCTGCTCGTCGGATTCTACGAGCCGCAGGAAGGCCGCATCTCCGTCGATGGCATCGACGCGCGCCAATACGACCCGGCCGACCTGCGCACCGGGGTCGGGTTCGTGTTGCAGGACACGGATTTGTTCTTCGGCAAGCTGCGCGACAACATCACGCTCGGCCGCACTGCCGCAAGCGACGAGGAAGTACTGGCGGCGGCGCGTCTTTCCGGCGTCGAAGCGTTCATCGCCGGCCATCCGCAGGGCTACGACATGCCGATCGCCGAGCAGGGCAGGAGCCTTTCCGGCGGCCAGAAACAGGCGATCGGGCTCGCCCGCGTGCTGATCCGCAAGCCGAAGATCCTGTTCCTCGACGAGCCCACCGCTCATTTCGATGTGCGCAGTGAAGCCGAGTTTCTCGAACGGCTGAAGGAGCTCGCGAACCGCGAGATGACGATCATCGTTTCCACCCACCGCCCGTCGTTGCTTGGGCTCGTCGACCGGCTGCTTCTGTTCGACAAGGGGCGGCTCGTGGCCGACGGCCCGCGCGACGCGGTGCTGGCGCGCCTGCGCGGCGCGACCGGCAAGGCCGGGGCGCAGAAGGTTGCGGAGGGCTAGAGCTTGTGCGGCTGGGACACCACCTCCGCTCATTCCCGCGAAAGCGGGAATCCAGCGCTGATTCGGTGTGGGTCCCCGCTTGCGCGGGGACGAGCGGGAAGATGTACTGATGCGGCACTCTGACTTCGCCTTCGTCAACGACGTCCGTGCCGCCGTCGAATTGAAGACGCCGCGCACCTCGCGCATGTTGCTGATCGTGATCGCGGCGATGCTGGTGAGCGGCCTGGTCTGGGCGAATTTCGCCATCCTCGACGAAGTGAAGCGCGGCGCCGGCCGCGTCATCCCCTCGCAGCAGATGCAGGTCGTGCAGACGCTCGAGGGCGGCATCGTGCAGGAGATCCTGGTCCAGGAAGGCGCGATCGTGAAAAAGGGCCAGCCGCTGATGCGGATCGACGACACGAATTTCGCCGCGCAGTTCGGCGAAGTGCGCGAGCGCCGCGCCGCCATGGCCGCGCGCGTCGCGCGCCTGGAAGCCGAGGCGGGCGGAACCAAGCAGCCGGTCTTTGCCGACGAATTGCGCGTGATCGCGCCGCGCGCCGTCGCCGCCGAGCAGAGCGTGTTCGACGCGCGCACCAAGAAGATCGCCCAGGACATCGATGTCCTGCAACAGCAGCAAACCCGGCTCACCGACAATCTTCAGCTTCTCAATCGCGAGGTCGAGATCACGCGCAAGCTCTTCGCGCAGAAGGTCGTCCCGGAGATCGAGATGATCCGGCTCGAGCGCCAGGCGAGCGAAACGCGCGGCCAGCTTGCCGAGGCGCAATCGCGCATGGCAAATGTCAAGACCTCTTTCGCGTCGCAAGTGGAGGAGGACCTCGCCAAATCCCGCGGCGATCTCGCCGTGCTCGACGAGACCATCAAAGGCGCGCAGGACCGCGTGCTGCGCACCGAGCTGCGCTCGCCCGTCTACGGCATCGTCAACAAGGTCTACATCACGACCGTGGGCGCCGTGGTGCAGCCGGCGAACAACGTCATGGACATCGTGCCGCTCGACGACACGCTCTTGGTCGAGGGGCGCATCAGCCCGCAGGACATCGCCTTCATCCGTCCGGCCCAGGATGCGGTAGTGAAGATCACCGCCTACGATCCCTCGATCTACGGCTCGCTCAAGGGCAAGGTCGAGCGCATTTCCGCCGACACCACCGTCGAGAAGAACGAGAAGGGCGAGATCGGCGCGACCTTCTACCGGGTGGTCGTGCGCACCGACAAGAACGCGCTCGGCACCGCCGAGCGTCCGCTCCCGATCATCCCCGGCATGGTGGCGACGGTCGAGATCCTGACCGGCGAGAAATCGGTGCTCGACTACATCGTCAAGCCCGCCCGCCTCCTGCGCGACGAGGCGCTCAGGGAGCGGTGAGCCGTTCGTGTCCCGGGCGCAGCGCAGCGTGCTGATTTGAAACCGAGATGATTTGAAGTAGTCATTCCGGGACGCGCCGAAGGCGCGGGCCCGGAATCCATGCGGCTGGCCCACAATGTACTACGTCTATTTGCTGGCCAGCCAAAAGAACGGGACACTGTATCTCGGGGTCACCAACGACCTCGTTCGCCGCGTCTATCAACACAAGACCAAAGCACTTCCCGGCTTCTCCGCTCGCTACGATGTCAACCGCCTCGTCTGGTTCGAAGTCCATGACGATCCGACGAACGCGATCGCGCGAGAAAAGGACATCAAGAAATGGCGTAGGGAATGGAAGGTCCGGCTTATCAATCGGTCCAACCCTGCTTGGAACGACCTTTACGACGAGATAAGCCGCTAGGTCGCTTGGATTCCGGGCTCGCACGCTTCGCGTGCGCCCCGGAATGAAATTTCCCTAAAATTTGAATCGATTGCGAACCGCGCCGGCGAGGCTGTGTGCACCTTGCCGCCGGGTATTCGTTCCCATCCAGCCCTCCTTAACCGGCCCGAATAGGCCGAGGAACTAATTCTCGTCCCTCACAGCGGGGCGAGGACCGGCGCGAAAGACGCCGGCCGCCGCCCCAAACGAAGGGGCGTCGATGGCTTTCGGCCGCACGCTGCTGCGGGTGCCGCTTCACGTGTACCTCTGGTACGCGAGCGCACTCGCGCTTGCCGTGGCCCTTTTCCTCGCGTTCGGCTCGGGCGCATCGGCGAAGGACGCGCGCCGCAGCCCCGAGCCGGAGGCACGCACCGATGCGCGGCCGCCCGCGCCGGGGCCGGCGCGCTTCTTCACCATCAACGAGATCATGGCCAGGCGCGACAACGATCCCGCGGGCGCCGGCGGCCGCACCGCCGCGGTCGGGCAGCCCGACACGGCGAACGATGCGGAGCCGGCGGAGCGCGGCATCCCCGGGTCTCGCCTTCGGCTCGCCCGGGGACAGGCGCTGGGACCCGAGCCGTTCGGGCTCTACGCGTTCCGCGCGCCCGATGGCCTCCTCTGGATGAAGTGGCGCGACCTCGAAGCCGATCTCAAGGGCGAGGCGAGGGCGCTCGCCGACTGCCGCGCCACGAAGATTTGCAGCGAGGGCGCGGCGCGCTATCTCGCGATTGTTGAAGAGATCAGGGCGAAGAGCGACCGTGCGCAACTCGAGACCGCGAACCGGCTCGTGAATGGCGCGATCCGCTACGTGAGCGACCAGGAGCAGCACGGCATCTCCGACCGCTGGCAGGCGCCGCTCAAGGCGCTCGCAGCCGGCCGCGGCGACTGCGAGGAATACGCGATCGCGAAATACGTGGCGCTGCGCGAAGCGGGCGTGCCGGAAGCGGACTTGCGTCTCGTGCTGGTGCGCGACACGGCGATCCGCATCGACCACGCCGTGCTCGCGGCGCGCTTCGCGGGCCGCTGGGTCGTGCTCGACAACCGGCGCGGCGCGGTGGCCGAGACCGAGGACCTGCGTCATTACCAGCCGCTCTACGCGCTCGCAGAGGACGGCGTGAAGCTGTTTGCCGCGCCCTATGCGATGTGGGGCGAGGGCAATCGCGAATTTGCCGACTGGACCCTGCGTGGCATCGAGGGCGAGGAGTTTGCCGCCTGGACGCTGCGCGGCAGCGACGCCGAGCCCGCGGGCGCGAGCTTCTAGGCGCTGCAGGCGGCCGCGAGCCGGCCCGCCGCTAAGCGCCCACTCCATTCACGGTGACTCCGGTCGCGACGAACAGATACGCGTCCTCGCTGAAGCTCGGCACCGAGCCGGAGGTGACGTGTGTGTACGCGACATAGCCGTCCGGAATTCCCGTTACGCCGGTCGCCAGCAGCCAGGTTCCCGCGTCAGGACCGAGATTGAGGACATCGCCAGCGCTGCCGTCGACACGGAGCGCATCCGCCTGGCCGTAATTGAAGCCACCGTTGCTGCCGCCGGGACTGGCCGTTCCGGAATCCGCCATGTCCAGCACGTCGGCGATGTTGAGCGTGATGGTGGTGTCGCCGGCGCTGCCGTCGCTCGCGAGCATGGAGATCGTCTCGATATCCTCGAACGAGTTGGCCAGTGCGGTGAAGTCGACGACACCACTCACCGAGAGGATGTCCCCGCCATCGTTCAGCACGTTGCTGCTCGAATTTGACTCGCCGTCAATCGACACGACCCCCGCCGCATAGACGAGCACGTCGTCGCCCGATCCGCCGATCAGCGTATCGCCGCCACCGCCGCCCAGCAGGATATCGTCGCCGCCGTTGCCGTCGATCGCTTCGGCCGCGGAGGTGCCGACCAGGATCTCGGCGCTTCCGTCGCCGGACATCGGCGCTGTGTCGATTTCAACCGTCACGTTCGCGGAGTCGGTCTCGCCACCGGCCACGGTATAGATGAACGAGCCGCCATCGGTGTCGTTGTTGCCGATCGTCACCGACCCCGGATTGGTCAGGAGGCTTACCGATGAAAGATCGGAAATCGAGCTCAGCCCGGTGACATCGAACAAGCCGACGTCGTTGTGCAGCAGCGCCCACTCCGGCACCACCGTCGTAGTGCCGCTGCCGCTCACGGCCGTGCGAACGATGTCGCTATTCGCCACCCCGACATCGGTCACCGTGACCAGAATCTCCTGCGCGTCGGTGGCCAGCCCATCCGACACCTGCACGTTCACGACATAGATGTTGTTGTTGTTCGTGCCGCCGATGTCGTTCGGATCCTCGAAGTCGGGTGGTGCGATGAACGAGAGCACCCCGGTCGAGGGATCGATCGTGAACTTGTCGAAGTCGGTGCCGGCGGTATTGATGATCGAGTAGGTGAGGATGTCGCCCGGGTTCGGGTCGGTCGCGTTGATGTCGAAGACGAACGTCGTGTTTTCCGGGATGCTGTAGGACTCCTCGTCCCCGCCCGGGATCGACGGCGGCGCATTGTCGTCGTCGGCGATCTGAATCTCGCCGTCGCCGCCGAAGCCACCGTCGGGCGCCTGGCCCGAGGCGAGATTGGCGGTTCCCTGCTGGATACCGCTGAAGTCGACCTGGAAGGCCTCGAGCGGCTCGAAGGTCGCGTTCTCGACAGTTGCGATGCGCACGAGGATCGAGGTCATGCCCGCCGGAATTCGCACGTCGCGATCGTCGGGCTCGCTGAGCCAGTTCAAGCCACCATCGATGCTGTATTCGAACGCGCCGGTCACGTAGTCGAAGCCGCCGCTGGCGCCGGCCTGATCGCCGCCCGGACTCGAGCCGCCCGCATCGTTGTCGTCGGTATCCAGCCGCACCACGATGTCGCCGCCGCTCGCGGCGCTGAGCTTGAGCTGGAAGTAGGCGAGATTGCCCTCGGTTACCGCGGCGATCAGCGGCGCCGCCACGTCGGCGAGCGCCGCCGAGGTGGTGGCGTTGCTGATCGACAAGGTCGGCGTCGGGTCGTTGTCGTCGATCAGGCCGGTCTCGTCGTCGTCATTCCCGAAGCCCGCGACCGCGCCGGAGACCACGCTCTGCACGACGAGCTGCATGTCTTCGTTGCTGGGCTCGTCGAACGCATCGTTGGTCGTGTCGACCTCGATCAGGATCGACGTATTCCCTTCAAGGATCGTGACCTCGTCGAGTCCGGCGCCAGTGGCGTTGAACCACGTCGTGCCGTTGTCCGGGCTGTAGCGGAATCCCGATGTCTCGAAGTCGGCGCCGCCGGTCGCGCTGCCGTCCACGGTCGCGAGCTTGAATACCGTGTCGGTGGCGCTCGCGTGGCTGAGCGTGAGCGTGAAGATGAGCGCGCTTCCCTCCGTCACGTCCGGTGCGCCCGTGAGCGCGTAGCTCGGTGGCGGCGGCAGGACCGTGATGTCGAGCGTCGCCGGAGCCGACTCGTCGCCGTCGCTGTCCACGATCGTGTATGCAAAGTTCTCGTCGAACGCGGCGCTGACTGTCTCCGGCGTCGTGTAGTCCCAGGCACCAGTCAGGAAATTGAAGTGCATCACACCGCCGTTGACGGTGGTGAAGGTGACATCGAAGGCGTCGTCGTCGAAGAGTACGTTGTTCAGGTAGATGTCCGTTCCGTCGAAGCGGTAACCGGCGACGTCGGCACCATCCACGTCGTCGTCGCCGTCGCTGTCCCAGCGCAACGTCTTGACGAAACCGGGTCCATCCGCACCGAACACGTCGTCGTCGATGGAGGTGTCGATGACGTTGCCGGGGATCGTCGTGCTGCCCGACGCAGTCTCCTGCAACGTAGCGCTCAGGTCGCCGGCCGACTGGACCACAATGACATTGTTCGTTTCGTCCGGCGTGTTCGGGTACGCGACCTCCTGGAGGTCAATGTCGTTGATGCCCGTGCCGATCGCGACCGCGTAGGTGTTGTCGATGTCGTTCGCGACAAGGAAGGCTTCCCATGCGGCCTTCTCTTCGCTCGTGAGGCCAGCCGCGCTGCCGCTGCCGCCGGCATTGCCGTCATTGAACCCATCGTTCGGGTGCGACGTGGGCGAGCCGTCGGAGATGAAATAGACGTTCGTGATATCTGCGTCGTTTGGCGGCGCCGACCAGGTCTGTTGCGCGTCGTAGATCGCGTCCTCGTAGTTCGTACCGCCGCTGCCGGTGATCGCGTCGAGGTAGGCCTCGAGCGCCGCGAAGCCGCCGGGTTGCGTGAGGTCGAACCAGACCGACGGTGCGTCCGCCGGGTCGTCGAATGGCAGGATGCGGACCGACAGCACGTTCGGCTGCGAGGCGAAATCGAGGATCGCCGCCTTGGCGAGGGAAATCCGCGAATCCGGATCGCTGTCGTTGCCCATCGATCCCGACTTGTCGAGGATGAACAGCGCGTTCACCGTCGCCAGGCTGGTCTGTACCTGCACTTCCGCAGAGTCATTCAATGCAACCGGCTGATCGTCGAGCACGCGCACGCACACCTGGCCGATGCCGAAGTCGCCGTCGGCTTCCGAGGCCTTCACCTGGATGCCCTGGATCAGAATGTCGTCGGCGCCGAGCAGTTCGTGCGGGAAGTTGTCGAGGAGCGTCGCCGTCACCGTCACGTCATCGGTGTCGCCGGCGCTGATGAGCGAGCCCGTCACCTGGAGAATGATCGCGTCCAAGCCGTCGATCTGACCAATGAGTGCGCCGGTGCCGTCGACCGTCCACGTGATGCTGGGACTGCCGAGCAGCCCCTGCACCACGATGCCGTCCGTCTCGCCGAATGCGAAATCCGTGATGTCGTCCGAGCCTGCCGTAAAGGAGAGGGATCCGCTGTCGGTTTCCGCGGTCTCGCCCGGCGTCGAGCCGGTGGTCGTGCCGGGGCCTAGGTCGGCGCCGTCCTGCGTGGTGTCGAGATCGGGCTCCTCGACCGAAAGCCCGAGCTTGCCGCCGGTCGGGTCGGCGCCGTCGATCACCGAGATCGGCTGCGTCGCGTCGTCGAAGTCGTCGTCGCCGTCCGTGAGCCGGTAAGTGAACGAGGCGTCCACCGGGACAATCAGGTTGTCCAGGTTGGTCGTCGCTTCGAACGTCCAACTGCCGTTCTCGTGGAAGGTGTAGGTCCCGGCGGCATTGCTGTGTTGGTACACGCCGCCGCCCAGGGGGAGGCCCGATGTGATCGCGACAAACCCCGATCCGATATCGATATGGGTGAGCGTGGCGCCGTCGGTGCCCGGATCGTCCTCGCCTGAGCCGTCCGCATCGTCCGCGAGATCCGGATCGATCACGTTGCCGCCGATCGAGGTCATCTCGGCAACGATTTGCGCGTCGTCGTCGACCGCATCCGGCGCGTCGTCCACGAACACGATGTGCTGGCCGATCGGTACCGTCTCAGTGAGGGCGGTGCCGACGAGCGTCCCGCGCACGAGCAGTACGTTGTCCAGGATCGAAACGATGGAATCGGGATCGTTCGGGATGTTGGTCGGAGAGTCGCCCGGATCGGCATGCTGGATCGGCAGAAGCTCCTGCACCCAGAGAGACTCGCCGTCCGGCGTCACGAAGATGATGAACGCAATCGGTCCGTCCGCGCCGCCCTGGCGTCCCACGACCACCTGCTCGCCGTCGGTGAATTCCTTGAACAGGAAGATCGAGCCGCCGCCGGTTACGTCGAGACCGCTGTCGACTCCGTTGACGTTCGGTTCGACGGTGATCACGACCGGGCCCGAGCTGCCCGCGGTGCTCACGAACGGATCGTCATCCGGTCCGTCTCCGTCGCTCGCCTGCCCGATGACGAGGTCCGGGTCGAAGCCGTCGAGATCGCCGAGATCGATCGGGAATGGAGCGTCCGTGTCGTCGATGCCCGGTTCGACCTGAACCTCCAACGTGTGATCGTGCTCCACGATCAGATTTTCGTTCAAGTTCAAGACGAGGACCGGCGGCGGCGGCCCCGAACCGCCCCCGCCCGTTTCCTCACCCCCGCCACCCGGATCGTCACCGAGCGGATCAAGCAAGTCCGTCGTGTTGCTCGCGACCGTCGTCGTCAACGGGCCATCCGGGAAGAACAGGTGCGTTTCCGCCCGGTCGGTCGATCCGGTCGTGAACGGGTCCGCGAGGCCGAGCTGGTACGCGTTGTTCGCGTCGTCGGACAGCGCGAGCAGCAGCGCCATGTCGGCGGTGGAATTCGTGACCAGCTGGACAAGTCCCGATCCCGGCGGCCCGACGATGAGGGTGAGCTCCGGATCGTCGAGCACGATCGTCTTGCCGCCGTTCGGCGTGATGATCAGGGTACCGTGCTGCAGGTCCTTGTACTTGATGAGCTCGTCGAGCAGGAACGGATCGTTCGGCGCAGCCTCGAGCTTCTGGAGGAGGGCGATGGTGAAGCCGACGAGCGTCAGCGTCGCGACCGCGCAGCTCCGCGCGTCGCCGCGGATGGTCGCGAACGGGGTGTCGATCGAGAAGCCGTCCCGCGTCGCGTCCTTGCCGCGGGCGAACGCGAATTTCCCCCGCGCCACTTTCACCTGCGCCGGACTCGAGCTTGTTTGCGGATCGCGCTGGAATTCGCCGAGCGTTATCCGTGCGTTGGTCGAGAGATTGAATGCGGTGCCGTCGTCGAAGGCGATGCCGATTCGGCCGTCGGCTCCCGTCTCGATGCGGTCGCCCTGGCAAAGCGGGCTGCCTGTCTCGGCGCGGACGGCGGTCCCGCCGGTGCGGAACACCGACACCGAGCCGCTCAGGGACCGGACCTTGCCGACGATGGCAGGGGGCCGCCCGGGCTCTGCCCGAGCGGCGTCCTCAGCCTCGCTGCTATCCCCCGGGAGCATCGGCCCACGTCCCCGCGCGGCAGGATCCCCGCCCGGCGCGCAACCTTGGCTCAGCGTTAACTTCGAGGTAAGATATTAGGATAAGAGGGCGAAAATCGGAAATAATATCGCCCGTTAGATGCTGTTTGGCGCCCGCTTTTGCGGGGGAACGTTAATATGGCAACGGCCTGCCGTAGGGGCGGTCCATAGCCAGGGGGAAGAGCGCCGATGCGTCACCATGCAATCGCCCTGGCAGCGCTCGCGCTGGCTGCCCTCATCGTCCAATCGCCCCCGGTCGCGGCGCAGCAGTCCGGCCCGCCGGCGGCGCTCACGGAGTCCGCGATCGGCAAGGTCGTCACCGCCGAGGGCACCGCCACCATCGAACATACCGCCGTTCTCGTCGTCCAGGTCAGCGCCGCCAAGGCCGCGCTCCCGGCGAAAGTCGGCGACTTCGTCTACAAGGGCGACGTGATCCAGACCGGAGCCGACGGCAAGGTCGGCCTCGCGTTCGCCGACGGCACCGCGTTGAACGTCTTCAACAACGCGCGCATGGAGCTGAACGAGTTCGTCTACGAACCGAACGGCAAGTGGAACTCGAGTGCGTTCAACCTGGTCAAGGGCGCCTTCACCTTCGTCGGCGGCAAGATGGCGCGAACCGGCAGTCTGAAGGTCAACACGCCGACCGCCACCATGGGCATCCGCGGCACGTCCGCGCACGTCGTCGTGGGCGAGGACGGAAGCGTCAAATTCTCCACGCTGGTCGAAGAGAAGCAGTGAAGTGCGTTTCCAACGAACGGACGCATGGCCGCCGGCACCTGCTGAGCGCCGCGACGTTCGCCGCGCTCCTGCTGCTCGCGCCTGCCGCGTCGGCGCAAGGCCTTCGCGGTATCGACAAGGACGTCCAGCTCTGTAACCGCCTCGCCGTCGGCGCGCCGGAGCTGCGCATCGACAGCTGCACCGCCATCATCGAGTCGGGCGTGGCGACGCCGCGCGGTCTTGCCATCGCCTACAACAATCGGGGCAACGCCTACAACGCGCGCGGCGAGCACAAGCGCGCCCTCGAGGACTATGACCACTCGATCGAGACCGATCCCGGTTTCGCCCGCGCCTTCAACAATCGCGGCGTGGCCTATCTGAAGCTGGGCGAGCACAAGCGCGCGCTCGAGGACCTGAATCGGGCGATCCGGCTCGATCCCAATTCCGCTCCGGCTGTCGCGAACCGGGCCGAAATCCACGGCAAGCTCGGCGACTACCGGCGCGCGGTGCAGGACTACGGCACGGCGATTCGCATTCAACCCGACCTCGACGCGGCGTGGAACGGTCGCTGCTGGGTGCGCGCGATCTCCGGCGACTTGCGTGCGGCGCTGACCGACTGCAACGAGGCGCTTCGATTGAAGCCGGACGTCGCGGTGACGCTGGATTCCCGCGGCCTGGCCCATCTGAAAATGGGGCAGGCGGAGGCGGCGATCGCCGATTACAATGCGGCATTGCAGCTGAACCCGCGGCTCGCGAGCTCGCTCTACGGGCGTGGACTCCTCAAGCGCAGAGTCGGCAACGCGGCGGAAGGCGACGCCGACATCGCGGCCGCGACTGCCATCGCGCCGGGCATCGCCGGGGATTTCGCGCGCTATGGGGTGTCGCGGTAGCGTCCAGGCCGGGCCGAGTTTCTAACGCCGTCATTTCGGGACGCTATTTTCCCTCTCCCCGCGTAAGCGGGGAGAGGGTGCCGAGCCGCGAAGCGGCGAGGCGGGTGCGGGGCCGGGCGCGCGGGGGGGGGGGGGGGGGGGGGG
>JBBDYN010000049.1:0-15371 GCA_040901465.1 Xanthobacteraceae bacterium | reverse complement strand
TGCCTGTTCTCGAACGCGGATCTCGAGTGCGCCCGGCCGCATGCGCCATTTGGCGTCGGGATGGCGGCGCCAGACGCCGGTGCCCGTGCAGGGCGCATCGATCAGCACGAGGTCCATGCGGCCGGCGAGATCGTCGAGCACGTCCTTCTTGCCGCGCGGGCTGCGCACCTGGATGTTGCGCGCGCCCGCGCGCTTGACGCGGTCGTGGATCGGCGCGAGGCGGCGCGGATCTTCGTCATAGGCGAAAATCTGGCCGCGGTTCTCCATCCTGGCGGCGAGCGCAAGCGTCTTGCCGCCGGAGCCGGCGCAGAGATCGAGCACATGCATGCCCGGCGCGGCACCGGAAAGAAGCGCCGCAAGCTGCGAGCCCTCGTCCTGGATCTCGAACCAGCCCTTGCGGAAGGACGTCTCAGAGGTCACCGGCGGCTGCTTGTCGGATTCGTATTGAATGCGAAGCCCGTTGGGCGACCAGCGCGTGGGCGCGGGCTTCAAATGCTCGATCGCCGCGGCGACCTTGTCCGCCGCGACCTTGAGCGTATTGACGCGCAGATCGAGCGGCGCACGGGCGGCGAGCGCCGTCCCCTCCTCGGCCCGCTCGTCGCCGAACGTTTCCGCCAGGTGCGTGTCGAGCCATTCGGGATAGTCGCCGCGCACGTGCGGCGGCGCGCCGCCGAGATCGGCGCTCGCGAGACGCGCGCGCTCATCTTCCGTGAGCGGCGACGGCGCAAAGCGCGATCCGTCCACGAGCTTTTCGATCGTCTCGACGTCGAGGCCACGCGCGAGGCGCAGCGTGCCGAGCAGAATCGCGCGCGGGGTGTCCGCGCCCACGATCCAGCCGGCGGACGCCTTGCGGCGCAGCGCGTCATAGACGAGACCGGCGATCGCGGCGCGGTCGCCGGAGCCGGCGAAGCGATGCGCGAGCCCCCACTCCTTCAGCGCGTCGCCCGCGGGGCGCACGCGCGCTTCGAGTTCTGCGAGCACCTCGATCGCGGAAGAAAGGCGGGCTGCGGGAGTCATTCGACGGCTTGTAACCCATTTCGACAGCCCTTCTGCGCCACCAGAGGGGGTTGACTCTCCGTAAGCCATAACTTACCGTAAGTTATGACTTACGCAACCGCGTTGACGGCATTGGCTGACCCGACGCGCCGACGGGTGTTCGAGCAACTGCGTGGCGGCCCAAAAACGGTGGGCGCCATTGCCGCGCGCCTGCCGGTAAGCCGACCAGCCGTGTCTCAGCATCTGAAAGTGTTGCGAGACGCGGGACTGGTAGCGGAGCGGCCGGACGGCACCAGACGCGTCCACTTCATCGATCCGAATGGCCTCGGACCTTTGCGCGCCTGGCTCGACCAGTTCTGGGTTCAGGCGTTGGCCGCATTTCAAGCCGAGGTTGATGCCGACTCGAAAAATCGGAAGGAAAAGCAGCCATGACGAGTACGATCACCATCGCGCCTGTGCGCAAGACCATTCGCGTGAAGGCCCCGCAAGAGCGGGCTTTCGAGGTCTTTACCGTCGGCATGGGCCGTTGGTGGGCGCGCCAGTACAGCATCAACAAATCGCCGATCAAAGACATTGTCGTCGAACCGCGCGCTGGCGGCCGATGGTTCGAGCGCGGCGAGGACGGCAGCGAGTGCCAATGGGGCAAGGTGCTGGCTTGGGAGCCGCCCGGCCGGCTGTTGCTGGCGTGGCAGATCGCCGCCAACTGGCAGTTCGATCCAAGCATCGTCACCGAATTGGAAATCCGCTTCATCGCGGACGGCACCGGCACCCTGGTTGAACTCGAACATCGCAATCTCGAACGCTTGGGGGCTGCGGCGGAAGAATTTCGCCACGCCTTCGATAGTCCTCAGGGCTGGGCAGGATTGCTCGAAACTTTCGCCAGACAAGCGGAATGAGAAATCAGATACCGGCCGCGAGAATTATGCGGCCAGTATTGCTACCCGCCCATGCCTACTTGCAGTTCAAAGGCGTCGCTGGCGACGTGGAGCGCCGGGTCGTCGAACCTGCCCTCCGATTCAGATGTTCACGAGAATGCGGATCGCGAATATGGCCCACATCAACAGGAGCACCGCCGACGCCGCAAAATGAACCTGGAAGCGCCGCGGGACGTGGTTGCTCGTCACCATAACATAGGCGTGCAGGAGCCGGAGCGCCACGAACGGCCAGGACATAGCGACGAACAACAAATCCGCCTGGCGCGTGAACAGCGAAAAGGCGACCAGCACGTAAAACAGAACCGGCAGTTCGAACTGGTTGTGATAGGCGTTGGCGATCTGGGTCGTGCGCGCGGGCCAATTGGGTTGGCGCAGCGCGATGTCGCGGATTTTCGTTTCGCCGCGCGTGACCGACGTGACGCGCGAAAAGCCCATCCAGTAGTGCAGGAAGAAGGTGAGCGCCACGAGCACGAATGCCGGCGCGAGGATGGCTGGAATGCTCATGGTTCAGCTCCCGATTCCCTGGAGCGCGAACCATGCCAGATGCACGACGAGAACGACCACCGCCATAAAATTGATCAGGAACACGCGACCGCGCAGCGGCACGTTGTCGGTGAGTGTCTGCACACCGGTATGGATGACGCGGCCGATCACGAAAATCCAGCCCGCGATGACGTCTATCGCCTGCACCTGATCGAGCGCGACGAGGAGCGCAACCGCCGCATAGAAGATGACTGGGAGCTCGAACTGATTGGCGAGGTTCAGCCGGATGCGCGCGACGGCGGGCGGCTCCTCGCGGTTGAACTCGAAGGACGTGTAGTCTGCCTCGCCCCGACCCACCGCCTGATGTCGCGCGAAGGTTAGCCAAGCATAGAGCGAGAAAGTCCAGACGATCTGAGCGAGCAACGGCCAGAGGATGGAGGCTGTCGAGGCGCGAGTCATCTAATCCCTCCCCTTCAGGGGAGGGTGGACGCGAGCGAAGCGAGCGGCCGGATGGGGGCGCACATTAGCCGCGCGAAACGATCGTCTCAAGGACCGCGTCGATTTCGCCATCGATCTCATGATTCCAAAATCGCAAGGCCCGATAACCGGCCTGAGCCAATCGTTCGTCCCTTCCTCGATCGCGCACCAAATTGCTGTCCATCCCATGTTGTCCTCCGTCCACCTCAACGACAAGGCGGGCTCGTCGGCGTTCGAAGTCGACGACATAGGACGAGATCGGAGATTGTCTGCGGAAATGAAGCCCAAGACTTCGAAGTTCGCGCAAGCGGACCCAGAGGTTGACCTCTTGCGGAGTCATCGTCTTGCGGAGTCTCCGTGCCACTTCGTTCGCCATCGCACCCCACCCGGCGCTTCGCTGCGCTCAGCGCCACCCTCCCCTAAAGGGGAGGGATCGAGCATGCCTCGTCCGTGAAATACTACGACTTATGCGCGCGTCGGGTAATTCGGGCTTTCGCGCGTGATGGTCACGTCGTGGACGTGGCTCTCGCGGTGACCCGCGCCCGAGATGCGCACGAACTGCGCCTTCTCGCGCAATTCCTTCAGATTCTTCGCGCCCACATAGCCCATCGCGGCGCGCAGGCCGCCGGCCAATTGATGCAGGACATTGGCGAGAGGTCCCTTGTACGGTACCTGTCCCTCGATGCCTTCGGGCACGAGCTTGAGCGTGTCCTTGATGTCCTGCTGGAAGTAGCGGTCGGCGGAGCCGCGCGCCATGGCGCCGAGCGAGCCCATGCCGCGGTAAGATTTGTAAGAGCGCCCTTGGTACAGATAGACCTCACCGGGGCTTTCCTCCGTGCCGGCGAGCAACCCGCCGACCATGGCGACCTCGGCGCCGGCGGCGAGCGCCTTTGCGAGATCGCCGGAGAATTTCACGCCGCCGTCGGCGATCACCGGCGTGTCGGTCTTGCGCGCGGCTTCCACCACGTCGAGCAGCGCCGTCAGTTGCGGCACGCCGACGCCCGCCACGACGCGCGTGGTGCAGATGGAGCCGGGCCCGATGCCGACCTTGATCGCGTCGGCGCCGGCGTCGATCAGCGCCTTCGCGCCCTCCGCGGTCGCGACATTGCCGGCGACCACCTGCGCCGCGTTCGAGAGCCGCTTGATGCGCGTCACGACATCGAGCACGCGCTGGGAATGCCCGTGCGCGGTGTCGACCACAACGACGTCGACGCCGGCATCGACGAGGCGCTCGCTACGCTCAAATCCGGCGTCGCCCACAGTCGTCGCCGCGGCGACGCGCAGCCTTCCCTGCTCGTCCTTGCACGCGTTCGGATTCTTCACGGCCTTCTCGATGTCCTTCACCGTGACGAGGCCGACGCAGCGATATTGCTTGTCGACGACCAACAATTTCTCGATGCGGAACTGATGCAGGAGCTTCTTCGCCTCGTCCTCGCTTACGCCTTCGCGCACGGTCACGAGCTTGTCCTTGGTCATCAGCTCGGAGACGGGCTGGTTTGGATTGGTGGCAAAACGCACGTCGCGATGCGTGAGGATGCCGGCGAGTTTGCCGGGGCTGCCGTTCGCGGCGCGCTCGACCACCGGAATGCCGGAGATCGAGTGGTGATCCATGAGCGCGAGCGCCTCGGCGAGGGTGGCGTCGGGGTGGATCGTGACCGGGTTCACGACCATGCCGGACTCGAATTTCTTCACCCGGCGGACGTGTTCGGCCTGCAGTTCGGGATCGAGATTGCGGTGAATGACGCCGATGCCGCCGGCCTGAGCCATGGCGATCGCGAGGCGGGCTTCGGTGACCGTATCCATCGCGGCCGAGATGATCGGCAGATTGAGCGAGACCGAACGGGTCAGCCGCGTACGAACATCGGCCTCGGACGGCAACGTGTCCGAGAGGCCGGGCTTCAACAAGACGTCGTCGAAGGTGAGCGCTTCTTGCGCCAGACCGTCAGTGAGACGGGGCATCGCCAACTCCTGATCCGGGCAATAGCCGGAATTGTGGCCGCGCGGCTGAACCGGAATCGCCGCAGCGAGTTGGCGAGGGTGGTTAGCATGGTGGCGGGCGGTTTGCCAGCCTGTCAGGCCGCTTAGGCCCATTCTTGGTGAATGGCGACAAGCGACGACTGCGGGTCCCCGCAGGCCGGCATGCGTCTAGCTGGACGCGCCGTGCGCCGCCTGCTGGGGCGCGTGGTAGCGCCACAGGTACACGATCAGCGCCAAGACGACGGCAAACAAGAACGGCAGCGCGAGCAGGTTCACACCGAACCAGCCGAACAGGTGCAGGAGCGCGCCGGAAGCAAAGGAAGAAATGACCACCGTGGTGAATACGGTGAAGTCGTTAATGCCCTGCGCCCACGCCTTCTCCGATGGACGGTAGGTTTCGGTGACGAGCGTCGTGCCGCCGAGGTAGCTGAAGTTCCAACCGACGCCGAGGAAGACGAGCGCCGACGCAAAATGCAGGTATTCGACGCCGGATAGCGCGATCGCCACGTGACAGAGAAGCAGCGCGACGCCAATCAACATGATGCGCGGAGCGCCGAAACGCGCGATCAGGCTGCCCGTGAAAAACGACGGCAGGAACATGCCGAGTACGTGCCATTGGATGACAAAGGCGGTGTCGCCGATCCCATGATGGTGCGCTTGCATGGCGAGCGGGGTTGCGGTCATGGCGAGGTTCATCACGCCGAATCCGACCGCCGCGCCGAAGACGGCGACAAGAAACTTCGGCTGACGCGCGACAACCGAGAGCGGCCGCGCGGGCATGTCACCCTTCTGCTCCACCGGCTTCGGCACGTCGATCAGTGATACGATTGCGGTCGCAACAAGACTAAGGATGAGAATCGCGGAGTAAGACGCGACGAACGTGCCGCTCACCGCAAGATCCTTCGTGTAAGCGACGAGGTGCGGTCCGACGACCGCGGCCACCGCGGGACCGAGCAGCACGTACGAAATTGCCCGGCTGCGAAACGCTGGGGTCGCCGCTTCCGCCGCCGCAAAACGATAATATTGCGCGAATCCTTGATACCCGCCATAAAGCGTGTGGGCGAAGCAGAAGGTCCAGAACCAGCCGTTGACTAGGCTCATGACCGCAAGCGCGGCGCTTGCCGCGCCGAACAAGGTACCGAGCCAGAAGCCGGGCCGGCGCCCGAACCTCCCCATGAACAGCGAGGCCGGGATCGTCGTCAGCATCGTGCCGATCATCAAGAAGGAGATCGGCAGCGTCGCGAGCGACTTATCGGAGGCGAGCAAGTGCCCGGCCAGCCCGCCGGCCGTGACGATCATCACGATGCCGGTCTGAACCAGCGCCTGACAGGTGGCGAGGACGACGACGTTCCGGACTTCGGGGCGCAGCGCCATAGTGGAAGGCTCCGCCGGCTGCGGCTCGCGCCGGCGCGGGCATTGCGTTAGCGGCAATCCGGCGGCTCGTCCACTTGACTGAAAATCCCTCCCCCTGAAAGGGGCAGGGTGGCGAGCGGCGTAGCCGCGAGCCGGGTGGGGTGACACCGTTTTCATTGAACTACGCGAGTCGCAAACCAAGCCCCACCCGGCCCGCCTTCGCGCTACGCGCTGCGGCGGGCCACCCTCCCCTAAAGGGGAGGGATTAGAGAACTCACATGCTTTAGATGACGGAACCCTGCGGCAGCGCTATTGCATCGCGCCTGCGCCCGTGCCGAGTCGCGCTTCCCCGCCATGCCCGACCGCATCATCGTCCCCCTGATCGTCGCCTGCGCGCTGTTCATGGAAAACATGGACGCGACGGTGATCACCACTGCGCTGCCGGCGGTGGCGCTCGACCTCGGCGTCGATCCGATCTCGCTCAAGCTCGCGCTCACGGCCTACCTGCTCTCGCTCGCGGTGTTCATCCCGATTTCGGGCTGGATGGCCGACCGGTTCGGCGCACGCACGATCTTCCGGGTGGCCATGATCATTTTCACCCTCGGGTCGGCTGCGTGCGGCTTTGCGCAGGGACTGAACGACCTCGTGCTCTACCGCATCGTCCAGGGCCTCGGCGGTGCCATGATGGTGCCGGTGGGACGGCTCGTGATCCTGCGCACGGTGCCGAAGCATGAGCTCGTGCAGGCGCTCACCTGGCTGATTGTGCCGGCCCTGCTCGGCCCGATGCTCGGACCGCCGCTCGGCGGGTTCATCACCACCTATTTCCACTGGCGCTGGATCTTCTGGATCAACATCCCGATCGGATTGCTCGGACTCGTGCTCGCGACGCTCTACATCGAAAACATCCGCGAGCCGAAGATGCCGCCGCTCGACAAGCTGGGCTTCGTGCTGTCGGGGGTCGGGCTGTCGGGCCTGGCGTTCGGATTTACGACGTTCGGGCAAAGTCTGCTTTCGCCCGTCTATTCGTTCGGACTGCTGGCAGTCGGCGCCGCCTTCACCTACGCGTTCGTGCGGCATGCGCGCGGCATCAAAGCGCCGCTCCTCAACATCAGACTGCTGAAGCTCGCGACCTTCCGCGCGAGCGTTGCCGGCGGATTCTTGTTCCGCACCGGCATCGGCGCGATGGCGTTTCTGCTGCCGCTCTTGTTCCAGATCGGTTTCGGGCTCACGGCGTTCCAATCGGGGATGCTGACATTCTGGGGCGCGGTGGGCGCCATGGCGATGCGCATCACCGCGCCGCCGCTCCTGCGCCACCTCGGATTCAAGCGAGTTATCGTGTTCAACGGGCTGGTGGCGAGCTTTTTCATCGCGGCCCCGGTATTCTTCACTGAGGCAACGCCGCATGCGACGATGGCCGCGGTGTTGCTGGTGGGTGGCTTCTTCCGGTCGCTACAATTCACCAGCGCGAACTCCCTCGCCTTCGCCGATCTCGACAACAAGCAGATGAGTCAGGCGACGAGCATGACGAGCGTCGCGCAGCAGCTCGCGATCGCGACGGGCGTCGCGGTGGCGGCGCTCGCGCTCGATGTAACGCGCTTTGCGCGCGGCGACACGGCTTTGCTCGCGGCGGACTTTGCGCCGGCCTTCGTCCTCGTCGGGGTGGTCGCGATGTGCTCGGTGTTCTTCTTCATCGGACTGCCGAAGGACGCCGGCTCGGCGCTCACAACGCGCGAACAGCTCGCGGAGACCGCGCGCGAGCCGGACCCGCAGGGTTGAAATCAACTGCTGCCGAAATTTTTGATTTCGTCATGCCCGCGCTTGTCGCGGGCATCCACGTCTTGCTTTCGTTGAAGCTCAAAGACGTGGATGGCCGGGGCAAGCCCGGCCATGACGATGTGGATAGATCATGGTCAATGACAGCCAGGCTAGTCGGCTCCGCGAAAACCCGTCGCCAAGACGTACAGCTCCGCGGAGTCGGAGCGGCTGGCGGGTGGCTTCACGTGCTTCACGCTCGCGAAGTCGCGCTTGAGCCGGGCGAGCAGCTCGATCTCGGTGCCGCCCTGGATGACCTTCGCGAGAAACGCGCCCTCCGGCGCCAACACCTCGCGCGCGAACGCGCCGGCGGCCTCGACAAGGGCCATGATCTTGAGGTGATCGGTCTTGCGGTGGCCGGTCGCGTTCGCGGCCATATCGCAGAGGACGACGTCGGCGGCGCCGCCCAGCATGTCCTTCAGCCGCGCCGGCGCGCGCGCATCGAGAAAATCGAGCTGCGCGAATTCGACATTGGCGATCGGCTCGATGTCGAGGAGGTCGATCGCGACCACGCGGCCGCCCTTCCCAGCCTGCACGCGCTCCGCGGCGACCTGGCTCCAGCCGCCGGGCGCTGCGCCGAGGTCGAGTACTTTCGCGCCGGACTTGAGAATTCGGTGCTTGTCGTCGATCTCGATCAGCTTGTAGGCCGCGCGCGAACGATAGCCTTCGCTCTTCGCGCGCCGCACATAGGGATCGTCGAGCTGGCGTTTGAGCCAGTGCTGCGACGATACCGAGCGCCCGCGGGCGGTGCGCAGGCTCGTGCGTCCGCGGCTCGGCGTTCTGCTCATGCCGTTTCGCTCCGCGACCAGACCCCGTCGGCGCGCATCAATTCGACCAGCATGCCCTCGCGCAGGCCGCGGTCGGCGACGCGCAGCCGCTCGCAGGGGAAGACACGGCGGATCGCTTCCAGGATCGCGCAGCCGCCGAGCACAAGGTCGGCGCGCTCGGCGCCAATGCAAGGATTCATGACGCGCTCTTCATAGGTCGCACCCAGGAGGCGCTCGACCACGGCGTTCAATGCAGCAGCATCGAGCCAGAGGCCATCCACTTGGCGGCGGTCGTAGCGCGGAAGGTTGAGATGCAAACCGGCCATGGTCGTCACGGTGCCGGAGGTGCCGAGCAGGTGCAGGCCGTTCGTGCCTTGCACGCCCGCGCGGGCGGCGAAATCCGCGACAAAGGGATGCACCTCGTCCACCATCTTCCTGAAGATCTCGCGCGTCACCGTCTTGCCGCCATGACGTTCGGCAAGCGTGACGACGCCCATCGGCACGGAAACCCAAGCGTGGATGGTGGCGAGCGGCGGGCCGTTGTCGACCGCGGCGCAGCGGCCGAGATAAGCGAGCTCGGACGAGCCTCCGCCGATGTCGAACAGGATCGCTCCGTCGGCCTCGGGATCCAACAGAGACGCGCAGCCGTGGGCGGCAAGCCGCGCCTCGGTTTCGCGCTCGATCACTTCGAGCGCCAGGCCCGTGGCCGTGCGGACGCGGCCGAGAAATTCAGCGCCGTTGTTCGCCGAGCGGCAGGCTTCGGTCGCAATCAGCCGCGAGCGCACGCTGCCGTGCTGACCGAGTTTGCTCGCGCACACCCGCAAGGCGCCGATCGCACGATTCATGGCAGCATCGGACAACTGGCCGGAAATCGACAGCCCCTCGCCGAGCCGCACGATGCGGGAGAAGGAATCCACAACGCGGAAGGCGTCCGGGGTCGGACGCGCCACCAGCAACCGGCAATTATTGGTGCCGAGATCGAGGGCCGCGTAATGAACTGGGCCGGGATCGGCGCCGGCGGAACCGGAACCATGATGCCACGGGCTTCGATGCTGCCGCCGGCGGCGCCCTCTCGACGGCACCGGGTCGCGCGGGCCGCTCGCGCCATTCGCGCGATCGTCCGGCATTGCGATCCTTTCCCGCCGGCCGGAACGCGAGCGGCGCTCGACGGCTTCGCGGTATCTCGAGGTTCCTCAGTTGCGCTCATTTTACCGCCGATTGAGCAAGGCGCAATGCCGGCCATTTCCATCGACTTGCGCTAAAATCCAGCTTTCTCTAGTTCTCTCTCGGCTCAGCGTCAGAGGGTGCGATGGACAAGAAGACAGTTCAGCGGATGATCGACCACGTCGTCGCGACGGTGGAGGTTGCGCCGCGATCGGACGATCCGTTCCTGCATCTGACTTTCTCCGGAATTTTTCCAAACGACGTCTATGCAGCAATGCTGGAGGCGATGCCGTCCTCGAACGACTACCGCGCGCTGCCCGGCCGCGGCGGCAGCAACCTGCGGGCCGACGGCAGTTCGACGCGCGTGAAGGTCGATCTCCTTCCAGAATATATCCGGCACTTTCCGCGCGAAAAGCGCCCGATCTGGCAGGACGTCGGGAAGGCGCTGTGCTCGGCGCCGGTGCGCGACGCCTTCATCGACCGGCTTGCGCCCGGGCTCGAGCACCGGTTCGGGCCCGACTATTCGCGGGTCGGCATGTATCCGATCCCGGTGCTAATGCGTGACATCCCCGGCTATCGAATCAAGGCGCACACGGATACGCTCTGGAAGGGCATCACGGTGCAAATCTATCTGCCGCGCGACGACGCATGGTCGGACATCGGTACGATCTTTCACAGGCGCGAGAACGGGAAGTTCAAGCGCTCGAAGCAGATGCGCTTCGCGCCGAACAGCGGCTACGCGTTCGCGGTGACCGACAGGAACTGGCATTCGGCCGACCCGGTGCATGACCGGGTGACCACGCGGGATTCGATCCTGCTCACCTATTTCGTCGACCAGGGCGCGCTTAGGGTGCTGCGCAATCGCACCAAGCGCATCGGCAATTTCATTCTGAACGAAGTACGCAACGTCGCGCAGCGCTGACGCAGCGACGCGCAACTCCTTTGCGTATTAGACGGCGGATTCGGCCGTTCCGGTTTCGGCACCGCGGCGAGGCTCGTGCCCGGAGTGGCCGTTCCGATTCATCATCACGCCGCCGACGACCGCGCCCAGGATCAGGAGCGGAAGCAGGCCACGCGCACCCAAGGTGCGGGCGATCTGCACGCCTGTGAGCAGCACGGCCGGTTCCTGGAGGAAGCGCGCGAGGGCGCTCGCTTCCTGCGCTCGCTCGCGCGGCTGACGTCGTTTTACGCGCTGGCGGACGACTAGGAACACAGTTGTTCCAATCGCGGCGACCAACACAAACAGCGCGCCCAATGCGACCCAACCCTCAAGCGTGCCGTAATTCTGCTGCGTCCAGAGAAAGAGCACGACGGCGAAGCAGATCAAGGCAGCCGTCGTGGCGCCGGCGACGATGGCGCCCGCAACGGCGAGCTTCAGCATTCCGTCGACCTTGAGTTTCAGGTCGTCGAACAAGGCGGCTATCACGTTCTCCCCTCCTGCCTCCGGTCAAACCCGGATGCGCGGGACTACCTGCGCCAGACCGCGCCGATGACAAAGCCCGCGGCAAGGGCCATCGCGAGCGTCGTGAAGGGACGGTTGTGCACGGACTCTTCAATGGCGTCGGCGAGCGTGTCGCGCACCTCGCGCATCGTATCGGCGGCCTCGCTGCCGATTTCGCCCGCTTCGGAGAGCACGCCGTCGACGCTCTGCCGCGCGCGATTCACCTGATGGCGCGCCTTGCGCGCCGCCTGGTTGCCGGTCGCCGACATAAGTCGCGTAACGTGATCGGTGATCTGGGCCATATCTTTCTTGAGCCGCTCGATTTCGCGGTCCATTTCCGGGCTGGTGAGCTTGCCGCCATTGCCCGAGGCCGCATTCTTCTGTGTGTCTGCCATGACTAACCTCTGATGGAAGAAGTGTTCATGGGCGACAACGCGCGGTCGCGTTGCAGGTTCCTTCGCGGCGCGATTAATCGGGAAGGTTCATTCCGTTTCTCGGAAACAGATGGTTCAGCGCGACCATGCCGATGATCAGCAATGGGACAGCGAGCACGGCGCCGAACGGGCCCCAGAACCAGGTCCAGAAAGCGACCGACAAAAAGACGAGAAGCGGGGTCAGGGCGAGCCTGTGGCCGACGATGCTCGGCGTGATGAATTGGCCTTCGATGGTCGCCGCGGCGAGATAAAAGGCGGGCGCAATCAGCGCATGCGCGACTGAATCAAAGGTCATCAGGCCGACGCCGAGAAGCATAAAAATGACGACCGCAGCGCCGATATAGGGCATGAAATTCAGAATAAACGCGAGAATTGCCCAGACCAGAGGATTGGGCAATCCGACCAGATAGGCAAAAACTCCAAGCGTGGCTCCGAGCGCGAAATTGACCGCGGCGATGATCGCGAAATAGCCGGCCAGGCTTGTTTCCGTATCGCCGATGAAATGCATGGCATCGAGGCGCGTCTTGCGGTCGCCCCAGAACGTCAAGAACTGCCTGCGCAGATTTTCCCGGCCCGCGAGAAAAAAGAACAAGGTCGCGAAGAATACGATCAGCTGGCCGATCGCCGGACTCAGCACGCCAAGCATGGGCTGAACCAATACGGCGTAGAGGTCGATGTTGAACGCGCTCTCGCCCTCCTTTGCAGGACCGGCAATGCTTTCGCGCAATGTGTTGAAGGCGGCGATGGGCGGATCGAGGAATCTCAACTTCTCGCGAAGGATCGCGCCGAACTCGGGTGCCTTCTCGATCCAGTCGCGAACAGGATCCGCCAACAGCACGACCGCGTACGACAGTGCCGCCAGCAGGCCGCCGACGAGCAGCAACGCCATCAGCCAGTGCGGAACGCCGCGGCGCACGGCCCAGGCAAGCAGCGGCGTCAGCACAATGCCGAGGACCAGCGCCAGCACGACCGGCATGACGACCGGCTGGGCATAATGCAGCGCGGCCATCAGCACGATGACGAAGATGCCGATGGTCGCGGCGCGCACCGCGCCGTTCCACAGAAAATCCGGCCGGGCTGAGTATGCCGCGCCCGACTGCATGCCCGACGGCACACCGCGGGCGCGCGGGGAACGAAGGTTCATGCCATATCCCTGCTGTTCGTTGGCCGGACAAACCGATTTGCCGCCCATGGCGCGGGCCAGGCGGACCATTTGGACAAATGCGCGAGCCAGCAAAAGGTTGCAGCGTGAGGAAGCGGGGGCTTAAATGCTCGACGAGCGCACAAGCGGGAGCAAGCCATGAACGAGCCGGCGCCTACCTTCACCGCGAGCGTCGAGCGCTATCAGGCGCTCATGGACGTCGTGCGCAACCGCATGACCACCCGGCAGTTCAATCCGAATGTTCCAGTGCCGCGTGAACATATTGAGATGGTGCTGGAAGCCGCTCGCCACGGCCCATCGGGCGCGAACGCGCAGCCATGGCACTACATCGTCGTCACCGACCCGAAGGTGAAAAAGCAGATCGCCGACTATTTCGTCGCTGAGGCACGCAAGCGCGCCAAGCTCAAGATGAAATTTCCAACGCCGAACTACCGCGGGCTCGAGACGGCACCGGGCTTCATCGTGATCGCGGCCGATTTCCGTTTCGTGCGCGCGTTCCCGGTGCTGCTCGACGGGTCCGATCTCGACAAGCTCTACCAGCAGAACGCGGAGCGAATTCTCCTGCAAAGCGTCGCGGCGTCCACCATGTCGGCGCACCTCGCCGCGGCGGCGCTCGGCTATCAGGTCTGGTGGGTGACGGCGATCGGCCAAGAGGACGCGCAAAAGGAAATGCGGCCGCTCCTCGGCGTGCCCGACGATCTCGCGATCATCGACATCATGCTGTTCGGCATTCCAGCAAAGCCGCCCTACAAGCGCTGGAAGAAGACGCTCGACCAGATCATGAACTGGGACCGTTTCAACATGAAGAATCACATGACGATCGAGCAGATCGACACGTGGGTGGATGAAACCCGCCACAAGGTGATGTACCGGGACGAGGCGAAGATCGACTGATCGCGGCCAAAAAGTGATGCGACGAGCAAACCCGCACCCGTTCGTCCCCGCGAAAGCGGGGACCCAGATACTGGATTCCCGCTTGCGCGGGAATGAGCGGAGGTTGGGGCCGGCCGAGACGATTCAGCGTGACCTCATCCGGCTCAAGCCACTAGAACGGCTGCATGACCGATTCAGTCGTCATTGTCGGCGCCGGACAGGCCGCGGCGGAGTGCGCGACCGCACTGCGCGCGGGCGGCTATGCGGCGCCGATCACGATCGTCAGCGACGAGCCGTATCTTCCCTACCAGCGTCCGCCGCTCTCGAAGGATTTCCTGTCCGGCAAGAGCCCGTACGAAAAGCTCCAGTTGCGGCCGGAGAATTTCTGGCGGGACCAGAAAGTCACGCTTGAGATTGGCACGCCGGTGAAGGCCGTCGACCGGGCGAAGCAAAGCGTCGCGCTCGCGGACGGTCGCGCGATCAAATACGGCACGCTCGTGCTCGCGACCGGCACGCGCTCGCGCCTGCCTCCGCTGCCCGGCATCGAGCTCGATCGCGTATTTCTTCTGCGCCGCATCGCGGACGTAAAGCGCCTGCGGCCGGCGCTCGACGCGGCGAAAAGCGTTGCCATCGTTGGCGGCGGCTATATCGGGCTTGAAGTGGCAGCGGTGGCGCGCGGCGAAGGGCGCGAGGTCACGGTCGTCGAGGCGGAAGACCGCGTGATGAAGCGTGTCACCTCGCCGCCGATTTCGACCTTTTACGAAAAGCTGCATCGCGGGCGCGGCGTCGATATCCGGCTCGGCACGATGATCGAGGCGATCGAAGGCGACAACCGCGCGACCGGGCTGCGGCTCGCGGGCGGAGAACGCGTGGCCGCCGGTCTCGTGCTGATCGCAACCGGGTCGCAGGCGAACGTGGAGCTCGCGGCCGACGCCGGGCTCGACTGCGACAATGGCATTCAGGTCAACGAATTCGCGCGCACCGCCGACCAAGCGATCTACGCGATCGGCGATTGCACGCGCTTTCCGAGCCGGCGCTACGGCCGGCGCATCCGGCTCGAATGCGTGCAGAACGCCTTCGACCAGGCGAAGGCCGCGGCGGCGGCGATCCTCGGCAAGGGCGTGGCCTATGACCCCGTGCCCTGGTTCTGGTCCGACCAGTACGACGTCAAGTTCCAGAGCGCCGGCCTCTCCGAGGGCCACGACGACGCGCAAGTTGTCGGCGAGCCGGACGCGGGGCATTTTTCGGTCGAGTATCGCAACGGCGGCAAGCTGATCGCGGTCGATGCGGTCAATGACGGGCGCGCCTATATGGCGGGACGCAAGCGGATCGCGGCGGAGACCGCTTAACCTACGCCGCGTGGCCGTGGGCCAGTTTCATTTTCGTCATGGCCGTCCCCGGGTTAAACCCGGGGATGTCCCGGCCATCCACGCTTTCCTTGTTCAAGACGTGGATTGCATGTTGGGGAGCCACCTTGTGAGGTGGTGACGCCGGCGG
>JBBDYN010000048.1:0-80526 GCA_040901465.1 Xanthobacteraceae bacterium | reverse complement strand
ATTTGCATCGGTGGCAGCGCGCCTTCCTGTTCGAGCCGGAACAGCGCCTCGGTCAGATCCGCCCAGCCCTTCCACTCGAGCGCAGAGCCGATCGCCAGCACCCGGCTCGGCGGACCTGCGGACTTGGGCCTCGGCGGACCGAATTCCTCCGCGTAGATTCCGTCGTGAATGAGCGCGATTTCGCGCCCGGCGTGCCAAGCCTGCACGCGCGCCTGGATTTCGTCGCCGACCGCGCTGATGAAATCGTAGCGATCGCAACGGTATTTGAAATAATCGCGCCGCGTCATGCTCGGCGATCGAACGAAGATCGCGGAGCGCGCGCCGAGCCGCTTGGCCAGTTCGAGCGCAAGCAGCCCCTCGGTGTGGTCGTTCGCGTGCACGATCGCCGGCCGCGCCGATTGCGCGTCGAGCTTCCCCGCTATACGGCGTCCAAATGCATTGTTGCCGTAAAGGCGCGCGGGGATCGACCGCGAGCTCGGAAAACCCTCTTCGACGACCGGCACGCCGTAGCGCGCGCATTCCTCGACCAGCCAGCCGCCGCCGGAACAGAGCAGCATCGGGCTCCATCGGCGCATACCATCGTGGCGGAGCAGGCGTGCGAGACAGGTTTGCGCGCCCGCCCGCTGCGTTCGGTTCTGCACGAACAGAATGGACGAACCCATGGCTTCTCTTACGCCGAACGCCGGGCAATCACGTAGAGATCGTCTCCTGACCAGTAGCGTCCCAGCAAGGCATTCCGGACGCCATAGACGATCGATCGCAGCAGCGAGGGCGGTCGATCCGTGTACTCATCCGATTTCACGACCTCCCAGCCGGTCCGGCGCATCAGCTTGGTCAGTGCGGCGACCGGATACGGCCGGACATGCGTCGGATCGCGCCAGAAATCGCCCACGGCGCGGCGGATGTTCGCGATGTTGGGGGTGATCACGACAAGTAGCGAACCCGGTTTGAGCGCTTGGTGAAGCAACAGAAGCAACTCCTCCACTTGTACGGGGGAATGATGCTCGACGATATGGGACGCGGCGGCCCCGTCAAAGCTGCCGCTCTGGGCGCTCCGCAGAAATTCGAAGAAATTTCCCTGCACGACGTCCAGGCCTTTGTCGCGCGCGAGCTCGCACAGCGCCGAATCGATCTCCACCCCTTGGGCACCGATGCCCGCTTCCTTCAGCATTTCCAGAAAATGGCCTTGTCCCGACGCGACGTCGAGCACGTGCCGGCACCCGCGAAAATACTCGACGAACGGCTTGAAGTAGCGCACCGCCACTTCGCGCTCGCGCGGATCAGGGATGTGGATGGGGCCGCTCATCGCGATTTGATCAAGCCGGACGGCTTCCGCCACGATCAGCATCGCTCTCCAGCGCCCGGCCGAGACGCTCTCGCGCGGCGACAACATCCCGCGGCTTTATGGACTTCTCATAGCTGTAATGCTTGATCGCGTAGCGGTTGCCGAACAGAGCACGTTTCAACGTCAACAGCGGGTCATAGTGATAGGCGAGCCCGAGTTTTCTGTACGCACGCAGTTTCGCCGCTCGCCGGTAATCGTTCGCCGTCAATTTCGACCAGTCAGAGGGTCGCTTTGACAGGACCGCATTGGCCGCAATTTCTGCCACACGCTGACAGGATTTTCCGTCCGGGCTGGCACACCACTTCGCTAGGTGCTGGCGGCGAACCTCTTGCAGTTCTGATTGCGAGGGATTCGCCAGTTGCTGCTCGACCAATGCCGGCAGCTTCTCCGGGTCATCGCAATGAATATGGCAGCGGGACCGCTCTTCGAAATACAGAGGTGAATTGCGATCGAATACGAGTCCGATCGTGGGTTTACCCGCGATCCAGCTTTCGACCGCGGTAGTGCACGATTCATCGGCGATTTCCAGATCGCAATCCATGATAAGGCTGCTGATGTTGCCGTTGCTGTCGATGCGCACACGGTCGCGCTGCGCTGGCGGCAAGCTGGAGAGCCATTCCTGATAGAATTCGACATCTTCCGACGGGTGGGGTCGAAGCACGATGTCGTACCGCCCGGTAGCGGCCAAGACCGCCGAGTGTTCGACGAACCGTTGTCGCGCCTTCCATTGGGTTTCGACCCGCTTCCAATAGTCCCCATAATTCGGAATATGGTTCGCCCATTGCGCGAAGTGCCGGTCTCCGAGCTCGCGCGGAATTTCCCGGAACTTGGCCAAGCCCACATTCGTGCAAATTAGAATGCGCGGGCGAGCGCGTCGATCGCATTTGGGCGGATGCAAGAGACGGGACCATGGCTCGAAATAAAGGTCGAACCGCGGAACGCCCACCACCTCGACCTGCGCCCCTCGGTAAATTCCCTCCTGCAGCAGCGCATCGCGGTGCAGCTCGTTCCAGCAAAAAAAGTAATCGACGTGGCCATCACGATGATATCGGCCCGACTGAAAGCGCCGCGCCTCAGCGTTCCGAATAATGCCTTCATTGGAGAGGACGGCGGTAAGCACACCCATCTCTTGAAGTCGCCGAGACCAAGCCGCCAAGTGAGAGGCGAACAGATGATTGATGACGACCATTCCGGGTCGATAGGCGGCAAGTACAGCTCCGTATGCTTCCAACGGCTCAAGAATGCATTCCACTCCTAGGGAGCGCAGACGGTTCGCAATCAGCACGGCCACGTCGAGGTCGCGCCTGCGATTGTCCACGAGCATCACCACCGGCGGTGAAAGTCTTCGGTCTGTCTTCATGCCGATTTCCTGAACCACTTTCACATATAAGACCGCAAATTGACAACCGCGGAGCCGCCACGCTGGTCAAGTACCAGCACGTAAAGTGCAGGCCTTGCGCGCTAGCGCGTCATGCAAGTCCCACATCTCGTCGTCGATAGCCGACGCGACGTTATCTGGAAGTCCCTTACCCCTCCCTAGCACGCTGCCGTCGATACTCGCAGTTCTCGTCAATTCAAAACTTGAGTTCTGGTACCACGGAGCGCCGTTGAAAGTCGTTCGAAGCAACAATGGATTCCACTCGATGTCGAGCGTCTCCGCGATTCGACGCACGGTCGCTTCGCCGCCCGACACGAGATCACGGAAGCTGATCAGGATGAGCCTGCCGGAACCCACCAGTTCAATCGCTTGACGATAGTACGCCTTGTAGAATTCTGCCGCGTCCTTTGGGTCGCCGGTGTAAGGTGTTGCCTTTTTAAGACTGGTGAATGAGGCCATCCAATCATCAGGTTCTCGCGTCATGAACACCATGCGGCCGTCCGGGTACGTATTCTGAAATCGCCTGAAGTTCTCGCTGAAATGCGGTAGTTGGCCCCAGCGCATTGTCATGTGACCGATGACGTACTTCTTCTCGAAATACAGCGACTGGTAGTTGCGCCAGGCGTTGAAGACTGCGGTGAACAGCGCGTCGAATCGGGCTCGTCCGCTGCGATCCGTATCAAACTTGGCGAATATCGCTTGAAACCAGTCTTGGTCGAAATAGATCGGATAGAATTCCTGAAGCATGTTGGACGACTGTTTGGTCATTCCGATGCCGTTGAACTTTTCAAGGCTCATTCTGGAGAAGACTTGCGACAGCACTGCTTCCGTGCTGCCCGATAGTTCCTCCGATGACGGCCATATCGCCTCCGCGTTGGTAAACCCGAAGACCGAAGGATAAACGTGCAGCTGCGGATGGGAATCGAGGAGACGCAACAACAGCGTGCCGCCGGAACGTGGCGGTTGGCAAATCCAGACGACCGGCTCATGGACCGGCCGGACCCACTGATGGACTAGGTCGACGCTCACTTGCTGAACAGCCACCAGTTCGTGTTGTCACTGGAGTCGAGAACTTGCCAAAGAAACCCATAATCCAGAACGCGCAGGCTTGGATGCCTGTCCAGATAGAATTTGCCGAAATCTCGCTTGAACAGGTAGCCCGAAAGGCCCCTGTACTTCACTTCGGTCGGTTCGTGAGAAAAATACTCGATGCACACGATGTATTTCCTCGCAACGCGATATATTTCGTCGACCGTACGCCCCAAACTGTCGGGTGGAATATGAATTAGGACGCCAGATGTAAAGACTAGGTCGACGCTTCCATCTCCAAAGGGAAGGGCGTCGCCGGCACAGTTGTGCAAAGAGGCAATCTCAATTTCAGAGTTCTCGCGCACTGCTCGACACGCAGTGGCGTTTGGTTCGACAGCATGCATTTCCGGAATGAAGTTGCGCAGTGCCAGCAGGTTTCGGCCGATATTGCTGCCAACCTCCAATGCACTCTCTGGCTTTGGCGTAACCGCATGTGCGAGGATGCGCCCCCAATCACGCACCAACGCTCGTTGGCCCTCCGGCGTGATCCGGTTTCTTTCTCGCGCCGCATATTCGTCGCCGAATTCTGACTTCCACAGATCTGTCTGCTTGGTCATTTCACATGACCCTAAATATCGGCGACGGCCTGTCGAGATCCGGATCACCTGTGTTCGGCGGCGGGTTCGCAGGATTGTAATAGAGAGTGCGGTTCGCCGGCGCCAGAGTGCGATCCTCGACCTGATCCACTCTTGCCGCCTGCTCTCGTTGCGTGATCGGATGACGGTCCACGCTATCCATGGCTCGCCACCCCCCGTTTGCCTTTTCCCAGATCGACGGATCGCGCATCGGGTTTACCAGCGCGTAAAACCGGTCGACGCCGATGCCCATGAACTCGCAATAGTAACTTAGACTTGCGGGTTCGCGCGCATCGTAGCGGCGCACCATTTCGATCCCCTCTTCGCGCGTCATCCGCCCGTGACGGATTTCCATACTGGCGTCGTCGGTCGCGCGCCCATAGCCGAATTTCAGGTATTTCAGGTAGTCGTGGACATCATTGGCATGGTCCTCGATCTTGGCGAACAGATTGAACGTCCGTTCGCGCTCGTATGCTACGGGCGCGAAATCCCACTCCTTTCGCATCGTCTCGGCCTGCACCTTGGCGTCCCACGGAAAGAAATTCGACAGATAGATGCCGCGCAACCCGCAGCGCGCGAGCTCCTCGTCGGTCGGATAGATGTATGGCGCGATATCATGCTCGGTGATGCCGCCCTCGCCCATAAGGTCGTGCGGCTCGTAGCCGCGCATGTCATGCTCCTTGCGCGACCACTTGGTGAACTCGACGAAATCCTCGATCGTGACCAAGCCGGTCAGCTCGGCAAACCCGTGCTCGCCCCACACCATCAGCGGAATGTTGTATTTGACCGCGATCTGGATCGGGAACGTGCGGATGCCGGCGTGATAGTGCCAGGTCAGATCGCCTACCTTCTCCAGCATGTGGCGGGAAATGCGACGCACCGCGTCCAGCCCGGCCGTGCCGCGGATGAAATCGCAACCGGATTTCTCGACAAGATTGTACATGTTCCGATTGCCGGCAGGCGAATTGAAGCAGTGGTTGAACTTCACGAGCAACGGGTTCATCCCGTACTTCTTCTTGAGCAGCCACACCTGATAATGGCTGTCCTTGCCGCCGCTCACCGGTACGATGCAGTCGTGACTGTTGCCTCGCTCGCGCCTGAGCTTCCGCGCCTCGTCGAGAATCTGCTCGAAGATCTTCGTACGTTCTTCCCAATCGATTTCGAGCCGCTGCCTGCTTTCATGATAGCGGCAGCCGCTGCACACCCCGTCATCGTCGAAGATGATCGTCGGCTTGGCGTTGGCCGGGTAGAGGCAGCGTGAACAATATTCCATCGGCATACTCGAACGCGGTTGCCGGCTTCTGCCGGGAATTCACGTGAGGTTGCGGCCCTCCTTGCGGACCGGGACACCGGCTTCTGCCATGAACGCCTTGGCCTTGCGGGTGGCGTGCTCTGAATAGTGAAAGATGTTGGCGGCCGCAACAGCGTCTGCGCCAGCGGCGATCCCCTCGACCAGATGATTCCAGGTGAACACGCCGCCGAAGGCAATGACCGGCACATCCACGGCCGCGCACACGTGCCGCAACGTCTCCAGATCGTATCCCTTCCGCGCCCCGTCGTGATCGATCGAGTTGAAGAGGATCTCTCCGGCGCCCAGCTCACAGGCACGTTGCGCCCAGGCTGCGGGCTCCTCGCCGGTGTCCCTGCGACCGCGATCGACATGGACCGCGACCCCCCCGCCATCCAGTCGTTTAACATCCATCGAAGCAACGATGCACTGCCGGCCGAAGCGCAGAGAAAGTGCCGTGACTAGCGGCGGCTCGTCCGCAAGCGCGGTATTGACGATCAACTTGTCTGCGCCGCCGCGCAGAAGTGCGTTTGCATACCCCGCATCGGTGATCCAGCCGCCGACGGAAAGCGGAACAAAGCAGTGCATTGATATGTGCGCCACCGCCTCCGCGAACTGATCGCGCGATTTCTGCTCACGACTGACATTGATCATCGCGATCTCGTCGACCGCCCACTTGTTGAAGGCTTCGATCGCGTGCACCGGGTCGTAATGGATGACATTGGTGTGTTTGAATCGCACGCTCTGCACGACTTGGCCGTTGCGAAGGATGAGGACGGCAATCAGTCGCTTTTTCAGCATTGAGACGGCAGCCGCAGAAAATTCGCGAGCAGGCGAAGCCCGATACTCTGACTTTTCTCCGGGTGAAACTGCATCCCGTAAAGATTCTTCCTGCCCATGATCGAAGCAAAGGCGACGCCATGCTCGGTGCTGGCGAGCACGTCCGCCGCCCGCTCGCAGGCAACATAATACGAGTGTACGAAGTAGACGTCGCTGGCCTCGTCTATGCCGTCGAAAAGCGGATCGCTTCGCTCAAGATGCAACGCGTTCCAGCCCATGTGCGGAATCTTCAGTCCCCGGCTACGCGGAAACGATACTACGCGGGCCGGCACCCAGCCCAGCCCTTCGTGCATCCCGTCCTCTTCCGACATGCTGCACATGAGCTGCATGCCGAGACAAATGCCGAGAACCGGCCTCCCGCTGGATACGAACCGATCGAGCGCATCCGCCATTCCCGACTTGCGCAGGGTTGCGATTGCCTGCGCGAACGCACCGACGCCGGGCAGTAGCAATCGCTCGAAGCGATCGACACTTGCGGGTTCGGTAATCAATTCCGCAGCAACACTGAGCTCGCCCAGCGCGTTCATGACCGAGCGCAAATTGCCCATTCCGTAATCCACTACAGCCACGTTTGGCATTATCCGATCATCCGACAGGCGGCTTTTATTGACCGGTTGATTGGCGATGAACTAGTCTTCGCGAGCCATGCAATAGGCGATCGGCGGCATCAAAGCCACAGTCTTCCCGGACGAATATTCCATGACCATGCGTCCGATCGGCGACGGGAATCCTTGCTTCATTACCTTTGAGGCGGGCCCGACCCACGGCGGCATAGAAACGGCCAAACGCCTTGCCGATCTCGCAGTCGAAGCCGGCGCTGACGCGATCAAATTCCAGATCGTCGACGCCGACCGGCTTGTCGCCGACCGGGCACAGCCATTCAGCTACGACGTCCTTGTCGACCGGGCGACCGGTGTGGCCAAAACGGTCTCGGAGTCGCTGCACGCGATATTGAAACGACGCATGCTGACGGAGTCGCAATGGCGTGAATTGAAGCATCATTGCGACAAATTATCGTTGGCATTCTTTGCGACCGTGACCTTCGACGATGAACTCAATCTCATCACCGAGCTGAAATGCGACACGGTCAAGATCGCGTCGGGCGACGTAAATCACCTTCCATTCATTCGCAGGGCCGCGCGTACCGGGCTCAATGTGCAGATCGACACCGGCAATGCGACGACGGGCGAGGTCGAGACCGCCGTGGACGTCATCCGCGCCGAGGGAAAGGGCGGCGTGATCATCCACCATTGCCCCCCGGGTTATCCGGCAATTCCAAGCGCCGTGAATCTCCGGGTGATCCCCACGCTGAAGCGCCTCTTCGGCGTCCCCATCGCCTATTCCGACCATTCGCCGGGTTGGGACATGACCGTTGCCGCCGTCGCGCTGGGCGCCAATCTCGTCGAGAAGACGATTACCTTTGATCGCACCACGCCCAGTCCGGAGCATATTTTCTCGCTCGAACCCGAAGACGCCAAGATTTTCGTGCGATCGATCCGAACCGTCGAACAGGCGCTTGGCAGTGAGCGCCGCATCATGACCCCAGAAGAGCGCCGACGCCGCAACGCAGTCCGGCGCAGCTCTTTTCTGGCGCAAGACGCCCCGGCCGGAACGCCATTGTCCGAATTGAAGATCGAATTTCGGCGTCCGGGCTTTGGCGTCGGCCCCGATGAATTCGAGCGGCTGTCGGCCGCAAAGCTGCGGCACGACCGGCCCAAGGGGCATATGCTTACCCATGGCGACATCGAGTGAGGCTGGCTTGCGGCACCTCGCGGTAATTCCCGCCCGCGGCGGGTCGAAGCGGCTGCCGCGCAAGAACGTGATCGATTTCTTCGGCAAGCCGATCCTCGCCTACACGATCGCCGCGGTGCAGGCCGCCGGTCTTTTTCACCGCATTCTCGTCTCGACAGAGAATGCGGAGATTGCGCGTGTGGCGCGCGACTACGGCGCCGAGGTCGATACGCGTCCGGCAGCCCTCGGCCGCGACGAAATCACCGTGACCGAAGTCTGCAAGGAATTGCTCGATCGCCTGGAGCGTCAAGGTGAGCGCTACGATACGCTCACCGTGCTCTACGCGACGGCGCCGCTGCGCTCCGCCGAAGACATCCGCGCCACCCATGCCCTGCTCGAGCGCGGCCGCTGCGATTTCGCCATGGCCGTCACAGAGTTTCAACAGGCAATGCATCAGGCGTTGCGCGGGGATGTGGAAGGAAAACTGACCCCCGTCTTTCCAGAGATGGTCTCGCGCCGGGCCGAAGCGGCCGGCCGCTTCTTCGCAGGAAACGGCAGCACCTATTCGGTCGATGTGTCCGCCTTCCTGCGCGAGCGCGGCTTTTACGGACAACCGCTGCGGGGCCACGTCATGCCGCCAGAGCGGTCCGTCGATATTGACACCGCCGCCGACCTAGACCTTGCACGCTACTATGGAGACTGCCTCGGTTTCGCGCCTAACCGATGAACTTGCACGATGCACTGCCGACGCAGTGCGGAATGACTTGGTGCGACAGGCATTCCTTGCTGGCTCCCTTGCGGGCTGAGTCCGGCCTCATGCTCCGAGGTGGCAAGCAGCAAAAAAATTGACAGCCGAGTAGTTGTGGCGCGATAGTTTCTCTAGATTTTAGGTATGGGGGCTGAACATGAGCACGAATTCAGCGATCGGCCTGCCCCAAAGTGAGTTCCGGTCACGGGCCACTGCCGCTCAGGATCTGGATGAGAGCGCAGCCTCTTGGTCGAATTCCGAATTGGCTCAACGGGGCTTCGTCCATATCAGGAGCATCGTTCCCAGTGCGCGAGTGGACGAGTTCAAGCGCCTAGCGATAGAACATGGCGACGCCACGAACATCCACAGGACCCCTATTTTCGACATTTTGGTCGATGAGTTCGCGGTCCACCGAATTGTGCAGGAACACGTCGGGAAAGATGTCTATTATTTCGGACGATCCAATATCCGGCCCGCAGACACCGCGAAGGAGCACCACTATCACGACGACGCCAAGGGGTTTCCCATCGCAGTCGACGCGCCGCCGAACTCCTTGATAAGAACGCAGTCCGATCCACACGACATCACTCAACATCCAATTTGGCCGGTCTATCGCTTGTTTATCTATCTTGACGATCACGAAACTTTTTCGGGCGGTACCAAATTTCGCACGGGCAGCCATCGACGCCACGCACTATTCTCGAAGAATGGGTTCCGCGCCCTGGCGAAATTCCGTTTCAAGGAAATTCTGATCCCAGGCGCCGGCTATGTTAACCCCCCGGTACGGCCCGGCGACGCAATTCTCTTTAGTCTCAAGTGCAAGCACTCGGGCTATTTTGTGCGACTGCGGCGACCGTTTGATCACGTTGCACTTCCGACATTCTGGGACAACGTGATAAAACGCGTGACATTGAGCACGCGGCTTGGGCGTTCAATTCTGTCATTGATCGCACGCCCTTTCCGCGAAACTAGAACATCAGTGATTATCGATTTTTGCACAGAATCGGATTGGAGCCGCGGCTTGCAAGTGAACCGGCTGTTGCACCCGAACAATCTTGGCAAATGGGATCAGATGTTCGATTGCAATCGCCCCGAATTTGTTGCGCGGCTGGCCAAGAGCGGCGTCCGCGTGCTCAACAATCCCAGCCTGCGCCGGCTTGAAGCCTTTCTCACCGCCGATCGGACCTGATGTTCGAGATTGTCCGACACCATCGAACGAAATGGGATGCATCAGCTGGCGCCGAGCAACCGATCACGCTCGTCCCAATCAATCGCGGACCACTCGCCGGTAAGAAGATTTTCACCGTCGGTTCGTGCTTCGCGCTGGAAATCAGGCATGAGCTTGCCGCGCTCGGTTATGACACGTTCCCAAAGTATTTCGAGATCGAGTTCGACCCGACAAAGGCAATGGTCGGCAAGTTACCCGAACGCGACAACATCAATCACTATAGCATCGCGAGCGTATTGCAGGAGATCGAAAATATCGCCGCGCCAAAGCCTATCTTTTCACGAGAATTTTTCTACGACCTTTCGCTTCAAGACACTGTCACCCGACAGCTTAAGCGGTTCGTCAAATCAATCGTCTCGTCCAATCAGGGCAGGTTCGATGCTAAGTGGCAAGACCCGTTCCGAAAGCAAGTCTACGCCACCGAACTCAACTTGCTCGAAGCCCTCTCCAACGAAATCTCGGAGAAAATAAGAGAAGGCGCGAGAAACGCCGACTTGTTCGTCATTACGCTTGGGATGACCGAAGTATGGGCTGACCGCAAGAGCGGCCTTGTCGTTTGCAATTCTTACGGGGCGAGAGTGGACGAACATCTCTGCGAGTTCGTCGATCTTTCAGTCGGTGATGTCGTACGAATGGCCGGCGACGCAATACGAAGAATTCGACAGCTGAGTCCGCGGGCGGATGTAGTCCTGACGGTTTCTCCCGTTCCCCTGCAGCGAACAGCGAAGAGCGAGTCCGTTGTAACCGCGAACTCCCTCTCCAAAGCTAAGCAGCGCGTCGCTGCCGCTGAGGTCTGCTCGCAATTCGAGAACGTATTCTATTTTCCAAGCTTTGAGCTATCGCGCGATGCTGATTTCTATGTTCAGGATGGACGCCATGTCGCTCGCGCAAAAGTAAGCCACATTGTCGAATGCTTTCTGCGGTGGTATCAGGGTGGCTAGCTCCCTTTTCTTGCGATCGTGACGTTTCACAATAGGTCTTGCATACCGCTGTCTCGATCGCCGGCTACTTCATTGCTCCACCAGATCGAACGACATCGGCGTCCCGCGCGCAATTGCCCGCCGCGCACGGTGGCCGAGGATTTCCGGCAGATGCTTGGGAGCAAGCCCGTAACCGGGACGGATGGAACGCACGTTCTGGTCAGTGAGAACTTCGCCGGCCGCAATATCCTTGACCGCATAGAGCGAGCGGCGGAACGCCATGTTGGGTTTTTCGCTCGCCGCGTGTCCGTAGTCGGCGCGCCCCACGGCCGCATGCGCCGTGCGTACGCCCTTCACGAGCGCCGCGAGTTCGCTTGGCTCAAGCGAAAAGGCCGCGTCCGGCCCGCCGTCGGCGCGCGCGAGGGTAAGATGCTTCTCGATGATCGCGGCGCCGAGCGCAACTGCGCCGATCGCCACCTCGATGCCGAGCGAGTGGTCCGAGAGTCCGATCGGGCAATCGTATCGCTCTGCGAGCGCCGGAATGCGCGCGAGGTTCGCCTCCTCCGTCGGCGTCGGATAAGCGGACACGCAATGAAGAAGTGCGATTGCACCGGCACCGGCCTCTCGCGCGGCGGCCACCGCTTCGTCGATCTCGCTCGCCTCGGCCATGCCCGTCGAAATGATCAGCGGCTTGCCGCTCTTGGCCGCGTAGCGAATGAGCGGCGTATCCACGATCTCGAACGACGCGATCTTGTATGCCGGTGCGCCGAGGCGTTCGAGCAGGTCGACGGCGCTTGCATCGAACGGCGAGGAGAAACAGGTGATGCCGATCTTGCTCGCGTGCGCGAACAGCGCGGGATGCCAATCCCAGGGCGTATGCGCCTCTTGATAAAGTTCGTGCAGCCGGCGCCCGTGCCACAATCCGCCCTCGATCACGAAGCCCGGACCCGCGTGGTCGATGGTGATCGTATCGGCGGTATAGGTTTGCAGCTTCACCGCATCGGCGCCTGCTTGTCTTGCCGCGTCGATCAACCGGAACGCACGCGCGATTTCCCCGTTGTGATTGCCGGAGAGCTCGGCAATCACGTAGGGAGGATGGCCGGCGCCGATCCGCCGGCCGGCGATTTGCAGCGCGCGCGGGTTCATGTCGGCTCGCGTCTGAACAATCTCTTCTCGACCTGCCGATAGCCTGCGCCGGCAAATAATGCCAGCGACGCCTTGTTGCCGGGAAGCACCTCCGCCTCGAGCACCCGGCCCGGACGCAGCCGCGCGGCGAGCGAAAGCACGGCCGCGCCGGTGCCCTGGCGATGATAGCCGGGGTCGACTGCAATATTGACTCGGTCCGCTGCTTCGCCGTGGTCGACACGCAGCATTGCCGCACGGTTGCCGTCGGCCTCGGCGATCATCAAAAGCCGCAGCGGGTCCGCAAGTGTCTGCGCGAGCCAGCGTCGGTGGCCATCTGACGTCGGTGGCGACGGATCATTCGCAAACCGGCGCGTCTCCGGCTTCGATTGGAGTGCGAGCAACCAAGCCTCGTCGTCCGCACCGGCGAGCCGCAAGGTCACCTTCCGGCCGCTGCCGGCGACGCACGATCCGACCGAAGCGAGCAATACGCGCGCCGCACCGCGCCCGTCCACGAGCGACGCGGCAGCCCGCGCCATCGCGCTCCGCCGTCCCGGGTCCGTGAGCAGTTCGCGCAACGCCTCGATCAGCTGCCTTTCGGCGCCGGCACCCATCGGCCCCGCATCGATCCCCGCTCCTGAGTTCGCGACCGCGGCGGCAATTCCAAGCTGGTTGTCGGCAAGCGTCACCAGGATCGACGGCAGCCCCAGGCAGCACCGCTCCCACGCCGTCACGCCGCCGGCGCCGATCGCAAGATCCGCATGGGTCATCAGCGCCGCCATTTCCTCGGCGCTCACGTCTACCCGGACACGACCCGCCGTCGCCGCGCGAACGGCAGCCAAATGCGGCGCCGACTTGCCGAGAACCACGTCGACCGTTCCTGCGAACCCCGCCGCCTCCAGCGCCGCGAGCGCCTGCATCGTCGCGTTCGGCGGATCGACCTGGCCAAAGCTCACGAGCACCCGCTGCACCGGCCGCTCGCCGCGCCGCGCGAGCGCCGCTTCGCGCGCACGCCGGAACGCCGGATGCACGATTGCGAAATCGGGCCCCGCGAGAATCTCGCATGCCGGCGGGACAAGCGCCCGATACGCGGTCGCGGGGTTGACCGCGTCCGTCAGCACGTCCGCGTCGTGCTCGCGATCGGCTAGATCGTCGATCACGACGATCCGCTTCGCCCACGGACGGCAGGCGCGCTCGAACGTTGCATTGCGCCCGTAATGATCGACGATCAGCACGTCGGCGCCGGTCGGCCAGCGGCGCGCAAGCGCCGCCGCTTCGTCCCCGCGCGCGCCCGGAAGCGTCAGTTTTTCGATATTTTCCGCGCCCAGCGCCTGCACCGAGGCGAACGATTCTGCGCTGGCGGCGAAGCCGACCGTCCAGCCGCCCGACGAAAATTCCGCCGCAAGCGAGAGCGCCCGCATTACGTGACCCGAGCCGATCACGCGGTCGGCATCGGCGCGAAACACGACACTAGACATCGGCCCGACCCAATCGCCGCCTCAGTCCGGCTTCACGCCGCAACCCCTTGCGCGATCTGCGCCAGCACCGCCGCCACCCGCTCGACGTCGGCGTCGCTCATCGCCGGAAACATCGGGATCGACAGGCATCGCTGATAATAGGCCTCCGCACCCGGCAGTGAAATCGCGCCGTAGCGGCGCCGGTAATAGGGCTGCCAGTGCAGCGGAATATAATGCACCTGGGTGCCGATGCCCTCGGCGCGGAGCGCCTTCATGAGCCGCGCGCGCGTGGTGCCGAGCGTCCGGAAATCCGCGTGAATGACGTAGAGATGCCAGCCGTGCGTACTTGCGGCCCGCGAAACCGGGCGGATCGCGGGCGCGAGCGGCGCGAGCAGCCGCTCGTAGCGCGCGGCGATCGCGCGCCGGCGCGCATGGAAACGATCGAGCTTCTTCAATTGCGCGATGCCGAGCGCGCAGAGTATATCCGGCATGCGGTAATTCCAGCCGATCTCGGACATTTCGTAGTACCAGGGATTGGCCGCGCCATCCTCCAGGCCGAGTTCGCGGTTCGTGAATTGGCCCGGCTCCCGCACCATGCCGTGCGAACGCAGGCGCCGCATGCGCTCGGCCGCGTCCGCGTCGCGCGTTGTCACGACACCGCCCTCACCCGTTGCAATCGCCTTGACGGGATGCGTCGAGAAGCACGCCGCCGCCGAATGCGCCGTCGCGCCGATGCCGTCGAGACCGAGCACATGGCAGGCGTCCTCGACAAGGGCGATTCCGTGCCGAGCCGCCGCCGCGGCAAGCCCCGCCATGTCGCAAACCTGACCGTTGAGATGCACCGGAAACGCCGCGCGCACCTTGCGGCCGGCCGCCGCGCCGCGTGCGACCGCCGCTTCGAACGTCGCCGGCGTGAGTAGCCCCGTGTCGGGATCGACATCGGCGAGCACCACCTCGGCACCGGTCATCCGCACGACATTGGCGGTCGCGAGAAACGTCATCGCCGGCACCACGGCAGTCTGTCCCTCCGCGAGATCGAGCGCCAGCGCGGCGAGGTGCAGCGCCGCCGTCCCCGAATTGCAGGCGACCGCGTTCGCGGCGCCGGTCGCGTGCGCAAACGCCTGCTCGAATTCCTCGACCCGCGGCCCCGTCGTGAGCATGTCGGCGCTCAGCGCCGCTGCCACCGCGGCAATGTCGTCCTCGTCGATCGTCTGTCGGCTGTACGGGAGGAATCCTTGGCTCATGTACACTGCCCGGCGCTTCGATCGCCGCTCAGGCGGCCTTACGCTCGATCAGCCCATTGAGCGTGTTGCCGTCGAGCCACTCCGCATTGAGATCGGACGAATAGCGGAACCCCTCCGCGACCGGCTTCGCGCCCAGCGCATCGAGGTGGTCGCGTTTCCAGCCGGGTCTCGGCGGGCAGATGACGTAGCGGTCGTCGAGCTGCACCGTCATCCGCGCATCGTCCTCGGTGATCATGACCTCGTGCACCTTTTCCCCGGCCCGCACGCCGACGATCTCGTGCGGCAGGCTGGGGGCGACCGCGCGCGCGAGATCGACGATCCGCATCGATGGGATTTTCGGAACGAAAATTTCGCCGCCGTTCATGAGCGCCAGCGAGGAGAGCACGAACGCGACGCCTTGCTCGAGCGTGATCCAGAATCGCGTCATGCGCGGATCCGTGATCGGAATCGCCTTCGCGCCGCGGCTCACGAGTTCCTGGAAAAACGGCACCACGGAACCGCGCGAACCGATCACGTTGCCGTAGCGCACGACGGCGAAACGCGCGCCGGTCTTGCCGGACAGATTGTTGGCCGCCACCATGATCTTGTCGGACGCGAGTTTCGTCGCGCCATAGAGATTGATCGGACTCGCCGCCTTGTCGGTTGACAGGGCAACCACTTTCTTGACCGAGGTCCTGAGCGCCGCCGTCACGACGTTCTCCGCCCCGTGGATATTCGTCAGTACGCATTCAAAGGGATTGTACTCCGCGAGCGGCACGATCTTCAGCGCGGCGGCATGCACCACGTAGTCCACGTCGCGCATTGCCATTTCCAGACGCGCCGCATCGCGCACGTCGCCGATGAAGAAGCGCATCCGGTTGACCAGCTTCGGATGCGCCCGCTCGAGTTCGCGCGCCATCGCCTCCTGCTTCTGCTCGTCGCGCGAGAATACGATCAGCCGTCGCGGAGACTTGCCCGAAAGCAATCGGCTCACGAACGCGCGCCCGAACGAGCCGGTGCCGCCGGTCACGAGCACCGACGCGCCGGCAAGGTCCGGTAGCGGGTGATCAAACCTACGGAGGTTGACTATCGGCATCCTTTTCCAGGACTTGCACGGTGGGACGGGAGGCGGAGGATACGAGATTAACAGGAACCACACCCTTGGCGAGCAGTAAACCGCGAAAGGACCAAGCCTTTTCGGTCAGCCCGTAACGGCAAAGAGCGGTCGCCGAGTGACGCGACGGTGGTCATCGACGATTGCGCCATTTTTTGCCGGGGCTCCGCACCGGTGCGATCTCACGAAACTACATGGCGGTGCGTGACGGACCTGTCTTGCGCGGATCTTTCTTCCGGCCGTTGGGGCGCCCGATTTGCGTCGCTTCGACCTTGCATCGGTCACAACAGATACGTCACCACTACAAACCCCCCGACCAGCGCGACAAACGACACAAGCGCGACGAGCTCGAGCCGCTTCTCGATGAACTCGCGCGCGGCCTCGCCCCAGAAATAGAGGAGCGTTGCGATTGCGAAATAGCGCGCGCCGCGGGTGATGATGGAAAGCACTGTAAACCAAAATAAACTATAGGCGGCGAATCCCGATGTGATGGTCACTATCTTATAGGGGATCGGAGTCACGCCTTTGATCAGGATGATCCAGTGGCCCCACTCGGCGTAGGAGGCGCGAAATTCGGCGGCTTGTTCCCGGTAGCCATAGAGCTTGATCAGGAACTGGCCAATCGTGTCGTAGAGCAAATAGCCAATGGCGTAGCCGAGAAGCCCGCCGAGCACCGACGCAACCGTGCAGATGCCAGCATAACGAAAGGCGCGGTCGGGCCGCGCCATGCACATCGGCACCAGCATGACGTCGGGCGGAATCGGGAAGAAGGAGCTCTCGGTGAACGATACACCGGCCATCGCCCAGGGCGCGGAGGGTTTTTCCGAGAGCGCCAGCACCCAGTGATAGAGGCGGCGCAACATCGCGGTTCTTTAACGAGGGGTCCGCGGCGAGTCAAAGACAGGCGGCAGGAACATTTGATTTCAATCGATTGACTCGGCATTCTTTAGTCGGAGTCGGCGAAGTGTTTTCCGGTATTTCCGCAGGTTTCGCCGGGTATTTGCGAACTTACTGAGCGAATGGAGTCCTATCAGGGAGCTGTCGCCGAACCCATCCACCAGCATAAGCCGGCTTTGCTTCTTGCCGGCGTCAACAATAACGATGTTTCGGGGCCTAAATTCCGTCAGCACGATCCGGCGCTGGTTGATGTCGGCGATCAGCGCGGCCAGCATTTGTTCGATTTTCAGCGTTAAGCCAGTCTGCGGCAATCTGTCTACAAGAGTCGTCGCCAGCTCGCCCGTTCGGCCGCGAATTTTTTCGACGACCAATCCGAGACCGAGGTCAGTTTCGACCAGACCCACTATCCTGGGTATCGGAGAAGGTCGGCCGTTCGAATTGGCCTCGGCCACGACGAACTCGAGGAGTTCGCGACTGAAAGGAAGAAGATTTCCTTCTCTCGGCCTCGCCTTGTACCACGTCTTCCTCGATCGGGAGACGTTCCCCTCCCGATTCACGACTTTCACAAGAAGGCCTTCGTCGTGAGGATGCTGAAAGACGAGCTTCCAACTGCCCGTGACCAGCGGTGCCTGCCCCGCAAGGCGCAAGAACTTGGGTTGGTGCATCATTGCCAGCGGTTCTAGCAAGTTTGCGCAACTGGCGCAGCGGCAGGGGCGGCGCAGGCCGTCCGGTCAGCGGGCGCGGCGCCGGCGGGCGCGGTCGAGAGAAACCGGCTGCGCACTCTGCTTTGCGTCGAGCAGCGACGCCTTCGAAATCTTTTCGGCGATGCCGTACATCTTCTCTCGGCGGTCCATCTCGGCCCAGATTTCCTTGGGCTGGACGCCTGCCTCGAACCAAAGCACGACAAGATGATAGAGCAGGTCTGCGCTCTCGCGAATGACGCCTTCTCGATTCCCTGCGGCGGAATCGAGCGCGACCTCGGCGGCCTCCTCGGCGACCTTTTTCGCAATCTTGCGCGGTCCCGCCTGCAATAGACGTGCGGTACGCGAACCGCCGGGGTCCTCGCCGCGGGCGGCGCGCACGGCGTCATAGAGTCGGCGGATCGAATCACTCATGGCTGCAACATATCCCGGGGGACGCTAACTGCGAATCCCCTGCAAATTCGCTAATCGACCGCGTCCGCGCCGGCTCGCGGCCACGCGGCGGTCACCGAAAGAGCGATAGTGCCCACGGGCTAAGCAAATCCCGGCGATTGACGCCTATCCGCTTGCCCTCAATCGCGGCATGGTCTTTGCTAACCACAATCAGATTTTGCGGGGCAGGGCACCTGTTCGTCCCCGGGAGAAGGATCAGGGAGACCGGTTATGACTAGTTCGAAGTATCTCGCCGGCGCGGTTGCCGGCTTGGCCGTGGCGCTCGCTGCGACGTCCGTCAGCGCGCAGCAGGCGGTGAAGTTCACGCTGGATTGGAAATTCGAAGGACCGGCCGCGCCGTTCACGGTCGCGATCGACAAGGGCTTCTTCAAAGCCGAGGGTCTCGACGTCACGATCGACACGGCGGGCGGCTCGCTCGAGCCGCTAAATCGCATCGCCTCGGGCACCTACGACATCGGCTTCGGCGACATCAATTCGCTGATCAAATTCCGCGACGCCAATCCGAACGTGCCGATCAAGGCCATCTACATGGTCTACAACAAGCCCCCGTTCTCGATCGTCGGCAGGAAGAGCCGCGGCGTCGTCAAGCCGAAGGACCTGGAAGGGAAGAAGCTCGGCGCGCCCGCGCCGGATGGCGCTTATGCGCAGTGGCCGATTTTCGTGAAGGCGAACAACATCGACGCGGCGAAGGTCACGATCGAAAACGTGGGCTTCCCGGTGCGCGAGCCCATGCTCGCCGCGGGCCAGGTCGACGCCATCACCGGCTTCTCGTTTTCGTCCTACATCAACCTGAAGGACCGCGGTGTCGCCGCCGACGACATCACCGTGCTGCTCATGGCCGACTACGGCGTCAATCTCTACGGCAACGCGATCATCGTGAATCCGAAGTTCGCCGCCGAGAAGCCGGAAGTGGTCAAGGCGTTCCTGCGCGCCTTCAACAAGGGCATGCATGAGACGGTGAAGAACCCGGCGACTTCCGTCGACTCCGTGATCAAGCGCAACGACGTCGCCAAGAAGGATGTCGAACTCGAACGCCTCAACATGGCGATCAAGGACAACATCATCACCGATGAAGTGAAAAAGAACGGCTTCGGCGCGGTCGACCCCGGGAGGCTTGACGCCTCGATCGACCAGATCGCGCTTACGTTCAACTTCAAGGCCAAGCCGAAGGGCGCGGACATTTTCGACGCATCGTTCCTGCCGGCCGCCGGCGAGCGCAAGATCAACTGAGCCGCGCAGCGGCGCGGGGAGTTGGCTGCCGTGTCCGCTTTCGTCTCGCTGGATGCGGTCAGCCATGTCTACGGCGGAGCGGGCGGAACGCTCGCCGTCGAAGGTCTGACGATATCCGTCGATCGCGGCGAGTTCGCCGCGGTCGTCGGCCCTTCGGGGTGCGGCAAGTCCACCTTGATGAAGCTCGCGACCGGGCTGCAGTTTCCATTCAAGGGAACGGTGATCGTCGCAGGCGAACGGGTGAGCCGGCCGGTCAAGATCGCCGGCATGGCGTTCCAGGCGCCGACGCTTCTGCCCTGGCGCACCACGCTCGAAAACCTGCTCCTGCCGCTCGAGATCGTCGAACCGCATCGCCGCCAGATCCGCCGGCGCAAGGCCGAATACGTCGAGCGGGCGGAGAAGCTGCTCGCATCGGTCGGCCTTGGCGGGCAGGGCGGCAAATTTCCCTGGGAACTCTCTGGCGGTATGCAGATGCGCGCTTCGCTGTGCCGGGCGCTGATCCATGAGCCGCAGTTGCTCATGCTCGACGAGCCGTTCGCTGCGCTCGATGCGTTCACGCGCGAGGAATTGTGGGGCGTCATCCGCGACTTGCACGCGGCGAGCAAGATCACAGTGGTGCTGGTCACGCACGATCTGCGCGAGGCCGTGTTTCTCGCCGACCGCATCTTCGTCATGTCGGCGCGGCCGGGGCGGGTGGTGGTCGAGCGCAAAGTGGAAATCAAGCGTCCGCGCGATCTCGAAGTAACGTTCACGCCCGATTTTCAGAACATCGTGCATGATCTGCGCGAGCACATCGTGCGGGCGCGGCAATGAACCAGACGCTCGCGATCCGGCTCGCGCCATGGCTCTACACGCTCGCGCTGCTCGTGTTCTGGGAAGCGTCGGTTTATCTATTCCGGATTCCGGAATTTTTCCTGCCGCCGCCGACGGCGGTGGCGCGCGCGATCTATGACTACTGGCCCGCGATCTACCGGAACTCGCTGATCACGCTCTGGAGCACGATGGTGGGTTTCGCGCTTGCGGTCGGCTTCGGGCTCCTGCTCGGGTTGCTGATCGGATGGTCGCGTACGATCTACGCCGGCCTCTATCCGCTGATGGTCGGCTTCAATGCGATCCCGAAGGTCGCGGTGGTGCCGATCCTGGTGCTGTGGTTCGGCATCGGATTCATACCGGCGATGCTGACCGCGTTCCTGATTTCGTTCTTTCCGATCGTCGTGAACGTCGCGACCGGGCTCGCCACGATCGAGCCGGAGCTCGAGGACGTCCTGAAGGCGCTCGGCGCGTCCAAGCTAGACATCATGCGCAAGGTCGGCATCCCGCGTTCAATGCCCTATTTCTTCGGCTCGCTGAAGGTAGCGATCACCCTCGCCTTCGTAGGCTCGGTGGTCTCCGAAAGCGTCGCCTCCAATAACGGCATCGGCAATCTGATGCTGCAAGCGCAGGCGCAATTCCTGGTGCCGCTTATCTTCGCAGGGCTGGTAGCGCTCGCGGTCGAGGGCATCGTCATGTACTGGGCGATGGCGGTGCTGGAGCGCCGCATGACCGGCTGGGCGCATCGGTCGGGATTCGCCCAGGCCTAGGCGGCTCAGGGTTAATTTCGCGACGATTGCCCGCGCTTCTGTTCCGGATAGAGTGCGCCGCCGCAACCGGCTCGGCCCCGAACCATGTACTTCATTCGTCTTTACACCCGCGTTTTCGCGATGCTCGGCCCCGAGGCGCCGCTCGGCGTATTCCTCGCCCTTGCCAATGTCGCGCTCGCGGTGGCGCAGTTCGTGGAGCCCGTGCTGTTCGGCCGCATCGTCGATGCGCTGGTGAGCGCGCAAGCGGCGAACCGTGCGCCTGCAATGGGCGATCTCCTGGTGTTGCTAGGACTTTGGGCCGCTTTCGGGCTGTTTGCGATCGCGTCCGGTGTGACGCTCGCGTTGTACGCGGACCGCCTCGCACACCGGCGACGACTCGCGGTCATCACCAGCTATTTCGAGCATGTGTTGCACTTGCCGCTCGCCTATCACGGCGGCACCCATTCGGGCCGGCTGATGAAGGTGATGCTGCAGGGCGCGGACGCGCTCTGGGGGCTCTGGCTCTCCTTCTTCCGCGATCATTTCGCCGCTTTCGTCTCGCTCGTCGTGCTGTTGCCGATCGCCGTGTACATGAATTGGCGGCTCGGCCTTCTGCTCGTCGCGCTGCTCGTCGTGTTTGCGCTCGTGATCGCCTACGTGTGGAGACAGACCGAATCGCTGCAACGGGGCGTCGAGCGCTTCCACTCCGATCTCGCCGAGCGCGCATCGGACGCACTCGGGAACATCGCGCTGATCCAGAGCTTCACCCGCGTCGACGCGGAAGTGTCGACGCTGCGGGACGTGGCGAACCGGGTGATCAAGGCGCAGATACCGGTGCTGACGTGGTGGGCGATCGTTTCGGTGCTGACGCGGTCCGCGACCACGATCACGATCATCGCGATCTTCATCGTCGGTACGTGGCTGCACATTCAGGGTCACGCGACGATCGGTGAAATCGTCATGTTCGTCAGCATCGCCAGCATGTTCATAAGCAAGCTGGAACAGGCGGTCGCGTTCGCGAACACGCTCGTATTGGACTCGCCGCGGCTTGCAGAGTTTTTTGATGTTCTCGATTCGGCGCCGGATGTGCGCGACAAGCCGGGCGCGATCGATCTCGGCCGCGCGCGCGGCGAGGTCGAATTCGAGAATGTGTCGCTGTCCTATGACGGAAAGCGCGCGGCCGTGGCCGACCTTTCGTTCCGGGTCATGCCCGGCGAGACCATCGCGATCGTGGGCGAAACCGGCGCCGGCAAATCGACGGCGCTGTCGCTCGTCCACCGCGCGTTCGATCCGCAGAATGGCGTCGTGCGCGTCGATGGGCATGACATTCGCGTTGTGACGCTCGCATCGCTCCGTCGCAACGTGGGTGTCGTGTTCCAAGAAGCGCTGCTCTTCAACCGCTCGATCGAGGAGAATTTGCGCGCCGGCAAGCAGCACGCGACCCTCGATGAGATGGTGCAAGCGATCCAACGGGCGCAGGCGAGCGAGTTCATCGAGCGCACGGCGAAAGGGTTGAAAGCGACTGTCGGGGAGCGCGGGCGTTCGCTTTCGGGCGGAGAGCGTCAGCGGCTTGCGATCGCGCGTGCGCTGCTCAAGGATCCTCCGATTCTGATCCTCGACGAGGCGACGAGCGCGCTCGACGCCACCACCGAGACCAAGGTCAAGGCGGCGCTCGACGAGGTGATGAAAGGGCGCACAACGTTCGTGATCGCGCACCGGCTCGCGACCGTGCGCAATGCCGACCGCATTTTCGTGTTTCATGACGGGCGGATCGTCGAGCGCGGCACGTTCGACGAATTGGTGAAGCTCGGTGGGCGTTTCGCGGAGCTTGCGCGGGCTCAGTTCATGGTCGTGGAAGCGCGCAAGCCCGCGGCGGAGTGATCAGCGCAGGCGTTCCAAGATCGAGACGTAGTTCGCGACCGCGGCGCCGCCCATGTTGAAGATGCCGCCGAGGCGCGCGTCCTTCACCTGCATGCCGCCGGCATCGCCGCGCAATTGCAGCGTGGTCAGCGCGTGCATGGATACTCCGGTTGCGCCGATCGGATGACCCTTCGACTTGAGCCCGCCGGACGGATTGACCGGAAGCTTGCCGGTCTTCTCGACAATGCCTTCCTCGATCACGCGCGCGCCTTCGCCGGGCTTGGCAAGGCCCATGGCCTCGTATTCGATCAGCTCGGCGATCGTGAAGCAATCGTGGGTTTCCACGAGAGAGAGGTCGCCGATCTCGATTCCGGCATTGCCGAGCGCGCGCTGCCAAGCTTCGGTGCAGCCCTCGAACTGCAGAATGTCGCGCTTGGAAAGCGGCAGGAAATCCTGCGCGTGGGCGGTGGCGCGGAACGCCACGACCGGCTTGCCGAGCTTTAGTGCCGTCGGCACGTCGGCAAGTACGATGGCGGCGGCGCCGTCGGAAACGAGGGAGCAGTCGGTGCGCTTGAGCGGCCCCGCGACGCGCGGATTCTTCTCGCCCTCGGTGCGGCAAAACTCGTAACCCAGATCCTTGCGGATCTGCGCATAGGGATTGGCAACGCCGTTCTTGTGGTTCTTGGCTGCGATCTTCGCGAGCGCGTCGGACTGGTCGCCGTAGCGCTGGAAATACAGGTCGGCGATCTTCCCGAAAATGCCGGCGAAGCCCGCGGGCGTGCCGGCCTCCTCGGGGAGATACGCGGCCTTCAGGAGAATGCCGCCAACTTCGGGTCCCGGCGTCTTCGTCATCTGCTCGACGCCAACGACGAGCACGACGCGCGCGTTGCGCGCGGCGATCGACTTCAATCCTTGGTGAACCGCCGCCGAACCGGTGGCGCAGGCGTTCTCGACGCGCGTCGCGGGCTTGAAGCGGAACGCGGGGTCCGCCTGCAGCACGAGTGCGGCGGTGAAATCCTGCGCGCTGAACCCGCCGTTGAAGTGGCCCAGCACAATCTCATCGATGTCCGCGGCGGCGATCCCGGCATCGGCGAGCGCGTCGCGGACGACCCGGACGATCAGGCTCTCGACGCTTTCCGTGTCGAGCTTGCCAAAGGGGGTATGCGCGACACCCACGATGCAGGCGGTCATGCCCGGCTCCTTAAAGTTCCCTCCCCAATATAGGCACGTTCGGTTCCCGCGGCGAGAAGCTTTACCTTGCGCGGGCGAACGAGCTAGGAATTGGTTGAACGCAACCCTCGAGGGTCGTCCTAAATCCGCCATCGTCAGGCCCGACGCCCAACCGAACGACGGAAATCGCCTCTTGCAAACACGCATCGACCAAAGGCCGTCCTGGGCGCCACGGCTATTGTGCCTCGCGCTCGCGGCGGCGTGCGCGCTTGCGTCTGCGCCGGCGCAGGCGGGGCCGCATCTCCTGGTCGAGGCGGACAGCGGCCGCGTGATCGCACAGTCGAACGCGGGCCAGCCCTGGTACCCGGCCTCGGTGACCAAGCTGATGACGGTCTATCTCGCGTTCAAAGCCATGCGCGAGCACAAGATCGAGCCGGATACGCTGCTCAAAGTCTCGGCGAACGCGCTTGCGCAGCCGCCGTCGAAAATGGGCTTCAAGGTCGGCACCGAACTCACGCTCGACAACGCGATCAAGATGCTGATGGTGCGGTCGGCGAACGACATCGCCGTCCTGGTGGCGGAAGGCGTCGCCGGCAGCGTCGAGTCGTTCGTGCACGAAATGAATCTCACGGCCGGGCGGCTTGGCATGAGCGGGACGCGCTACGTGAACCCGCACGGCCTGCCGGACGAGAACCAGGTGACGACCGCGCGCGACATGGCGATCCTCGCGCGCGCCATCATCCGCGACTTCCCGGAATACGAGCTGTATTTCCGGATTCCGGCGATCCAGCTCGGCAAGCGGATCATCCGCAACCATAACCGGTTGATCGACCGCTATCCCGGCGCCGACGGCATGAAGACCGGCTTCATCTGCGCTTCGGGATTCAACGTGGTCGCGGGCGCGACGCGCAGCGGCAGGCGGCTGATCGCCGTCGTATTCGGCTCGTATTCTGCCGGGCAACGCGCGGAGGACGCGGCGCGGTTGTTCGAGCGCGGCTTCAATCGCGATATCGGATTGGGACGGCTCTCCGATCCGGAGGCGACAACGGTCGACTCGATCCGGAACATTGCGGGCGACCCTCTCGATATGCGCGACGAGATGTGCAATCGCAAGCGCAAGCGGCCGGTTGCGGAGTCCGACATCGACGAGGACGAAGAGGAAGAGGCGCCGCCCGCCGCCAATGCGAAGTCGGCGGCCAAGGCGAAGCAGGCCAAGCATAGCTTGCTCGCGGACCTGCCGCCGTCGATGCCGCCGATCCGGGTGTTCACCGGTGCGCCCTCGAAAATGCCCGAGGAGGCGATCGCGACAGCCCCGGTCAAGGCGAAGCCGGAGAAATCCGCGGCACCCAAGAAGAGCAAAGCCCCGGTGCGGGCTAGTGCGGCGAGCGGCGCTTCCGCCTCGCCGGCGCCAGCAAAGCCGGCGGCGAACCCCGCCGCGAAGAAGCCAGCGGAAGCGCCCGGAACGGCCGCGAAGCCGAAAAGCTGATGAGCGATCGTCCCGCCAGACCGAAGCGGCCGGTCGGGCCGCTGCCGCTCACGGTGATCACGGGCTTTCTCGGCGCCGGGAAGACCACGCTACTGAACCGGCTGCTGCGCGATCCGGAGATGAAGGACTCGCTCGTGCTCGTGAACGAAGTGGGCGAGATCGGCATCGATCATCTGCTGTTCGAGATCCTCGACGAAAATGTGATGCTGCTTTCGAGCGGCTGCATGTGCTGCTCGATGCGCGGCGATCTCGTGGAGTCGCTCGAGAATCTGATCTTCACGCTCAATGCCGGCACGCTGACGCCGGTGCGGCGCGTCGTGATCGAGACGACGGGCCTCGCCGATCCCGCGTCGGTGCTGCATCTCGTGATGACGCATCCGTTTCTCGTGCAGCATTACCGGCTCGACGGCGTCGTCACGGCAGTCGACGCCGTGAACGGCATGGCGACGCTCGATGCGCACGAGGAAGCCGTGAAACAGGCGGCAATGGCGGACCGCATCGTGTTGACGAAGACCGATCTCGCGGGAGACGCCGACGCCCTGCGCGCGCGGCTCGCCAGGCTCAATCCCGCAGCGCCCATTCTAGATGCTGCCAAGGGCGAGGCCACGGTCGATCGTCTCACGGGCGCCGGGCTGTTCGATCCCGCGAAAAAGATTCCCGACGTTTCGCGCTGGCTTGCCCACGAGCGGGTGGCAGCTGCAGAAGAAGCCGAGCAGCACGGCCATGCGCATGACCATGCACACGATCACGGGCACGACCAAAAACATCGCCACGACAGCAAGATCCGCGTGTTCACGCTGAGCACCGAGACCGCGATCGCGGCGGCGACGCTCGAGCTTTTCCTCGACCTCCTGCGCTCGGCGCACGGGCCTAAAATGCTGCGGGTCAAGGGAATCGTGCAGCTCGCGGAGGAGCCGGAGCAGCCGCTCGTGCTGCACATGGTGCAGCACGTACTGCATCCGCCGGCGCGGCTTCCCGCCTGGCCTGACGCGGACCGGCGCACGCGGCTCGTTTGCGTCACGCACGATCTCGATCCTGCGGTGGTGCGCAGGCTCCTCGACGCGTTTTTCGGGACGCCCGCACTGGACGCGCCCGACAAGGCCGCGCTCACCGAGAATCCGCTCGCGCTCATGCGCTGACGAAGGCGGCCGATGCAGTCCGATTTATCTCCGAAGACGGTTCTCGAATTCTGGCGCGCGGCAGGGCGCGATCGCTGGTTCGAGGCGAGCGACGATTTCGACAAGGAACTGCGCGAGCGTTTTCTCGCGACGTACGAGGCTGCGGCGGCGGGCAAGCTTGCGAGCTGGGAAGACACGCCCGAAGGCGCGCTCGCGCTCCTGCTCCTGCTCGATCAGTTTCCGCGCAATATGTTCCGCAAGACGCCGCGGGCCTTTGCCACCGATGCGAAAGCGCGGGAGGTCGCGCGGCGCGCACTTGCGCGCGGCTTCGACGAGAACTTCAAACAGGAACTGCGCTCGTTCTTCTGTCTGCCGTTCATGCACAGCGAGGATCTCGCGGACCAGGAATATTGCCTCGCGCGCTATCGGGCGATGGGCGATCCGGAAGGAATCAAGTACGCGGAAATCCATCGCGATGCGATCAGCCGCTTCGGCCGGTTTCCTCACCGCAACGAAATCCTCGGGCGAAGTTCGACGCCGGAAGAAATCGTCTATCTCGAATCCGGCGGCTTTCGCGGCTGAGAAAGCCTTAACCTTAACTGTTCGTTTCATTTGCTGCCGGCCGTCGGCCGGCGGGGATTCGTGCTGACGCCGCGGCGCGCGCGGGTTCCGCGGAATTGCCGAACGAATTCTTAAAGCAGCACCGCTACACGTGCGCGGTGCACGCGGTGTTCGCAGAGGCGTGAGATGAATCGGATGGTCCGGGCGGCGTCGATTGCCGGGAGCTACGAGCTCAACGCGCCGGTGCAACTCGATGTGCACTGGCGGTCCGTCGCGTCGCTCGCCGCCGATCCGGGGCCGTGGCGCGAGCTCGCGCGGAGCGCGCTCGAACCCAACGTGTTTCTCGAGCCGGCCTTTGCCGGCGCGGCCGCAAGACATCTCGCGGACGGCGAAGTGGGTGCGGTCGTGGTGCGCGCGGGCGCATGCCTTGTCGGTCTTTTGCCGGGAAGGGTGGAAGGCGTGAGCCAGGGGCGGCCGGTTCCGACCTTCGTAGCCTGGACGCATCCGTTCGCGCCGTTCTCGACGCCGCTCGTCGATCGGAGGATGGCTGCGGATGTGGTGGCTGCGCTGCTCGAATATCTGCCCAAGTTGCCTGGCTCGCCGCGGCTCGCGCTGTTTCCGCTGCTCGCCGAGCAAGGGCCGGTGGCGCGATTGATGGCGGCGCATCTTGCCCGCGCCGGTCGCGCGCCGCATCGGCTCGCGCCACATCAGCGCGCGGGGCTCGTGCCGGGGCCAGACGCGGCGACAGCGGCATCCCCGAAACGGCTCAAGGAACTTCGGCGGCAACGGCGTCAGCTCATGGCAGCTGGGGATTTTTCACACAGATTGGCGGAAAGCGCTGCCGCGATTGCGCCGGCGCTTGCGGCTTACTTCGACGTGGAAGCTGCGGGCTGGAAAGGCCGGTCGGGCAGCGCCGCGAAGCACGATCTTTCGGCCGCGCGATTTGTCACGGAAGCGGTCTCGACGCTCGCGGCCGAGCGTAAGGCGCGGATCGATCTCCTGAAGCTCGACGGCGCCACCATCGCCGCCACCATCACGCTCTATTCCGGCGACCGTGCCTGGTTCTGGAAGACCGGCTTCGACGAGGCCTATGCGCGCTTCTCGCCCGGCGTGCAGATCGCGCTCGATCTCACCGAGGCGCTCGCGGCCAATGAGAATCTTACACTCGTCGATTCCTGTGCCGTCGCCGATCATCCGATGATCGATCGCCTCTGGAGCGGGCGGATCGCGATGGCGGACTGGCTCGTTCCGCTCGAAGGCGGGCCATCGTTCGTCGCCGGCATTGCCGCCGAGCGCGCCCGCCGTGCCATCATCCTGTCGCTGAAAGCGCTATGGCGCGCCTGGGCGCCGGTCACGCGCGCTCGCGCAGCAGTCGCCGGATTACCTTACCGGTTGTGGTCATCGGCATTTCGTCGATAAAGGCAACTTCGCGCGGATATTCGTGCGCGGACAGTCGCGTGCGCACAAAATCCTGAATTTCCGCGGCAAGCTTGTCGGACGGCCAGTTGCCGGGCTTCAGCACGACAAACGCCTTGACGATTTCGGTGCGTAGCTCGTCGGGCTTGCCGATCGCGGCCGCGAGCGCAACCGCGGGATGGCGGATCAGGCAATCCTCGATCTCGCCCGGCCCGATCCGGTAACCCGCCGAGGTAATCACGTCGTCGTCGCGGCCGATGAAGCGCACGTAGCCGTCTTCGTCCGCGGCACCCTGGTCGCCGGTCGTCATCCAGTCGCCGATGAACTTGTCGCGGGTCGCTTCGGGCCGCTTCCAATACTCGAGAAACATCACCGGATCGGGCCGCTTGATTGCGATCTGCCCGAGCTCACCCACGCCACAGACCGTGCCGTCGTCGCGGATCACCGCGACTTCGTGGCCGGGCACCGGCAGGCCGATCGCGCCGGGCTTCGTGACGCCGATCGCGGCGCAGGAAGACAACACGATGTTGCACTCGGTCTGGCCGTAGAACTCGTTGATGGTGAGGCCGAGCGCGGAGCGGCCCCATTCGTAGGTCTCGGCACCGAGCGCCTCGCCGCCGGAGGCGACGGTGCGGAGCGCGAGCGTCCGCTTCGGCTTGCCGGCGCCGCGCAGCATGCGGAGGGCGGTCGGCGGAATGAACGTGTTGCGTACTTGCGCGTCCGCCATGAGCGCGAAGGCTTCCTCGGGGTCGAACTTGTCGAATTTTCGGGCGACTACCGGCACGCCGAGCGCGAGGCCGGGTAGAAGCACGTTGAGAAGGCCCCCGGCCCAGGCCCAGTCCGCGGGAGTCCAAAGCCGGTCGCCCGGCTGCGGAAGAAATTCGTGATGGAACTCGACGCCGGGAAAATGGCCGAGCAGCACGCGATGACCGTGCAGCGCGCCCTTGGGCGGGCCGGTGGTGCCGGAGGTGTAGACCATCAGTGCCGGATCATCGGCGGTCGTGTCGGCCGGCGTGAATTCGCCGGAGGCGCGCGCGAGCGTCTCGTGGAATCCAAGCGCGCCGTCGGCCGCGCCGTCGACGCAAAGCACGAGCTGCAGTTCGTTTAACTTGCTTCGGATCTCCGCGAGCTTCGGGAGACCGGCGCGATGGGTGACGACGGCGCGCGCGCCGGAATTTTCCAGCCGGTAGGAGAGCGCATCGATGCCGAAGAGTGCGGCGAGGGGGACCGCGATCGCGCCGAGCTTGTAGATCGCCAGATGCGCGATCGCGGTCTCGGGCGTCTGCGGCAGGATGATTGCGACGCGGTCGCCGCGTGCGATTCCGTGCGCTTTGAGCGCATTGGCGAGGCGGTTCGATTGTTCGCGCAGCCGGCCGTAGGTGACGGGCTCAGGGCCACGGGCGCCGTGCACGAGCAGGGCAGTGCGCTCGGGCTCGCGCGCCGCCCATTTGTCGCACGCATCGACGCCGATATTGTAGCGCGCGGGAATGTGCCAGCGGAACGCGGCCCGGAGCTTCTGATAGTCGCGGATGTCGGGTAGCATCGTCCTCCGTGGTCCCCGCCGGCTCAGCGGGATTCCGCCGGCTCGGCGAGCACGAGCGCCCAGAAAACTCTGTATTTGGAGTTCGAGGCATAGGCCGTCGCGATGCCAAGGCGTGTCGCGCCCGGCAGAAGCATGTTCTTGTTGTGCGAGGGCGAGTCGCGCCAGCCGGAGAAGGCCTCGGCCAACGTATGGTAGCCCGCGCCGATGTTCTCGGCGGCACGTGCTGCCTGATAATTCGCCGAGGTCAGGCGCTGGGTAAACCCGCGGCCGCCTGGATCGTGGGTCAGCTGGTTCGCGGCGGCCATTCGCCTGGCCTGGTCGCGGGCGACCTCAAGCAGCGTCGGATCGACCTGAACCGCAGGCAGGCCGTTGGCGCGGCGATAGTCGGAGAACATCGAGGCTGCGGCGGCCACATTCACCTCGGCGCCCGGCCGTGCGAGATTCTCATAGAACGGCGGGGACTTGTCGAGTTCATAGGTACTGCACGCGGCGAGAAGCGCGGCCGCGGCGACGAATGCGAATCGATGGCTGAGCTTGCGCATGAGGCGGGCGGTGTTTCTAGCGCGCGCAATGGAGAAGCGCGAGTGGGCGAAAGTGGGGCACCGGAGGGCCGCACGGTGCGTGCTATGTAGATCCGCTCCGGGCCGCCAATTTCGAATGCCGGCCGTCGAAATCGCGTATGGGAAAATCCTACGACTACATCGTCGTCGGCGCCGGATCGGCGGGAGCGGTCATCGCCGCTCGTCTTTCAGAAGATGCGGGAGTCTCGGTCCTGCTGCTGGAGGCAGGCGGACGCGACCGGCACCCGTTCCAGTTGATGCCGCTCGCGTTCCAGTCGGTGGCGCGCAGCAAGCCGTTCATCTGGGAGTTCGAGAGCGAGCCGGAGCCGGGCCTCGGCGGACGCCGCCTGCCGATCCGGCGCGGGCGCACGCTCGGCGGCTCGTCCTCGATCAACGCGCTGATCGCGAGCCGCGGCAATCGCGTCGACTACGACCTGTGGCGGCAACAGGGATTGACCGGCTGGGGCTACGCGGACGTGCTGCCCTATTTCCGGCGGCTGGAGAACAGCTGGCGCGGAGCAAGCGAATTCCACGGCGTCGGCGGGCCGATCCAGCTGAGCCCGGAGGAACTGCCCGAGATGTTGTTCGAGCCGGTCAGGCAAGCGGCGGAGGCGGCCGGCATCCCCTATTGCGACGATCCCGCCGGCCCGTCGCAGGAGGGGATTTCGCGCGTGGAGGCGACCACCGGCGGCGGCGAGCGTTCCAGCACGGCGCGCGGCTATCTCTATCCGGCGATGGCGCGGCCCAATCTGCGGATCGAGACGCGCGCGCTCACCACGCGCATCGTGATCGAGCGCGGGCGCGCGGTCGGCGTCGAATACGCGAAGGGCCGCGACCTGCATCGCGTGAACGCCGCGTGCGAGGTCATCCTCAGCGGCGGATCCCTCAATTCGCCGCAGGTGCTGATGCTGTCCGGCGTGGGGCCGGCGGATCATCTGAAGGCGGTCGGCATCGCGCCGCTGCACGACCTGAAGGGCGTCGGGCGGAATCTTTGCGAGCATCCGAACTTCATCATGCAGTTCGGCACGAAGGAACGTGCCGGGCTCACGAAATTCCTGCGCATCGACCGCGCGACGATCGCGGTGGCGCAATGGTTCCTGACGCGCGGCGGGCCGTTCGCGAGCAACGGGGCTACCGCCAACGTGTTCCTGCGCACCCGTGACGGCCTCGACCGGCCGGACGTGCAGTTCATCGTGATGCCGGTGAGCAACCATGCGAGACTGTGGGCGCCGGGGCTCACGGCGCCGCCGGTCTACTGCTTCAACATCCGCTCCGGGGCGCTGCACCCGGAATCGCGCGGCTGGGTCAAGCTGTGCTCGGCCGATCCCGCCGATCCGCCGCGCATCCAGTTCAACCTGCTCACGGCGCAGGCCGACCTCGACACGATGCTGCGCGGCGTGCGGCGGTGCCGGGAGATGTTCGGGCAGGAGCCGCTGCGCGGCATCATCGAGGGCGAGCTCGCGCCCGGCGCGGCCGTGCAATCGGACGCGGAGCTCGCCGAGGCGATCCGCCGGGAGGCCGGCCACCGCTCGCACCCGGCCGGCACCTGCCGCATGGGCACGGGCGCCGACGCGGTGGTCGACGCCGACCTGCACGTGCGCGGCATCGACGGGCTGCGTGTGGCCGACGCCTCGGTGATGCCGGAGCTGACGAGCGGGAACACAAACCTGCCGGTGATCATGATCGGCGAGAAGGCGGCGGACTTGATCCGCGGGCGGAAAGTCTCTCAGCCGGCGCGGGCGTGACTGACTTTTATGGCGGTCCCGGCAGGAGTCGAACCTGCGACCTTCGGTTTAGGAAACCGCTGCTCTATCCGCTGAGCTACGGGACCGGCGGGCCCCCTTAGCATAGGCGCCATGCAGGTGCATTGCAGCAGGCCCGATCTATTCGCAGTTTTCCGGGCGCCGACCCTGCCGCAGATTTGCCCGGTTAACGCCGTTAGTAGGGACGCGATGCGGTCGAGTGGGGACAGTACGGGGTGGGGCGCCCGTCGCGGGCGAACCGTTGCGGCCGCGCTGTTTGCAGCAGCGGCCGGTTTTGCATCGTGCGCCACGGCCGAAGGGATCGCGGTCTGCGCCGATGCGGGAAAATCCTTCGCGGGCGTAGAAGCGGTCGGCGCGGATTATGGCGCCGCAATCCGGCTCGCGGACGGCCGCAAAGTCCGGCTTGCCGGCGTGATCGCCGCAAACGAGTTCGACGGCGCGGACGCTGCGCAACGAAGCATGGCGGCGCTCAATGCACTGGTCGCGGGCAAGCGCGTCTCGCTGCATGGCGACGCGGGAAAGCAGGACCGCTACGGCAGGTTCATTGCTCAGGTGACGATCGACAACGATCCGGCGCGCTGGGTGCAGGCCGTGCTCGTCGGCGACGGTGCGGCGCGCGTGGCGCCCGCGGGCGAGGCATCCGATTGCGCGCGAGCCCTGTTGAGGGTTGAGCGTGTGGCGCGCGCCGCGAAGTCGGGACTATGGGCCGAGAACGGCTTTGCGGTGCTCGCCGCCCGGTCGGTGCCGGAATTGCTTGGCGCCGCAGGCCGTTTCGCGATCGTCGAGGGCGCGGTGCGCCGGGTCGGTGAATTGGGCGGCCGCCTCTATCTGGACTTCGGCCGGCGCTACAACGAGGACTTCACGATTGTCATTCCGCGCGAGGCGCAGACGGCATTTGCGGCCGCCGGATTTGACTTGCGCAATTTCGCCGGAATGCGCATCCGGGCGCGCGGCGTGGTATTCCTTTTGGGCGGGCCTGCGCTGGAGCTGCGGGTTCCGGCCGCGCTGGAAGTGATCGGGGCTGAAGGGACATGAGTTTCAGCGAGATTCGAGAACGGCTGGCTCCGGCCGCGCGTGGCGTGACGGTCGCCGCGCTCGCGGCGCTGCTGCTCGTTTCCGGGTGCACGGTCGGCGAACTCGATCGTTTCACGTTCTCGAAAAAGTCCGAGCAAGTCGACGAGGTGGCGGCCCAGCTACCGCCGGCGCAACGGCGCGAGCATGAGCGGCTGGTCGCGAGTTATGGCGGCATCTATCGCGCGTCCGATCTCGATGGGCTGATCAAGACGACGGTCGAGCGCCTCTCGGCGGCGTCGGAAAATCCCGAACTGAAATATCGCGTCATCGTGCTCAACTCGCCGGCGATCAATGCGTTCGCATTGCCGGGCGGGTCGCTCTACATCACGCGTGGGCTGATTGCGCTCGCCAACGACACGGCCGAACTCGCCTCGGTGCTGTCGCACGAGATGGCGCATGTGGTCGCCCAGCACGCGGCGATCCGCGAGGACCAGATCCGTCAGGCCGTGATTGTGAGCCGGGTGATTTCCGACGTGCTGAGCGACCCGGACCTCGGAGCGCTTGCGCTTGCGAAGAGCCGGCTTTCGCTTGCGACCTTTTCGCGCGGGCAGGAGCTCGAGGCCGACGCAATCGGCGTCGGGATTTCGTCGCGGGCCGGCTACGACCCCTATGGCGCGTCGCGCTTCCTCACCGCCATGGGCCGTTACGCGGCGCTGCGCGGCAATGCGTTCAACCCCCCGGCGATGGCGCAACTCGACTTCCTTTCGAGCCATCCATCGACGCCGGAGCGGATCTCCATCGCCTATGCCAATGCGCGGCAATCCGTAACGCAAAAAGGCGCGGAGAAAGACCGCAACCAGTTTCTCGATGCGGCCGAGGGGCTTACCTACGGCGACGATCCGAAGGAAGGTTACGTGCGCGGACGGCGCTTTCTGCACGCCAATCTCGGATTTTCGTTTACGGCGCCCGAAGGCTTTGCGCTCGAGAATACGCCGCAGGCCGTGCTGGGCGCGACCCCGTCCGGCAAGGAGGCGCTCAGGCTCGACGCCGTGCGCGTGCCGGCGGAGCAATCGCTCACGAGCTATCTCGCCTCGGGCTGGATCGACGGAATCGAAAGCACGTCGATCGAGCAGCTCACGATCAACGGCTTTCCCGCGGCGACGGCGGTCGCGCGCGGTGAGCAGTGGTCGTTCCGGCTGTTCGCGATCCGGTTCGGCAGCGACGTCTACCGGCTCGCCTTTGCCGCGCGCAACATGACGGATACGGTCGATGCCGGCTTCCGCACCGCGGCGGAAACTTTCCGGCGCGTGCCGGTGGAAGAGGCCAAGGGCGCGACGCCGCTTCGCATCTCGGTGGTGCGGATCGGCCTGCGCGATACGATCGAGCGGCTCGCCGGCAAGATGGCGGTGCCCGACCGCAAGCTCGAGCGCTTCCTGATTCTCAACGGGCTCGATAAGGACGCCAAGCTGAAGCTCGGCGACCGGGTGAAGATCGTCATCGAGTGACGTGACAGGCGGTCAGACCCGGCGAAAATGAAAAAGGCCCGGCGTGAGCCGGGCCTTTCGGTTCTTGAATTGCTGGCCGCGACTTACGCCGCCTGTTCGCGGGCGTCGTCTTCGGCGCCCTTCGGCGTCCGGCGCGGACCCTTGAGCAAATTGGTCTCGATCTGCTTCGCGGCTTCGGTCTCGGTGATGTCCTCGACGGCGGCGAGCTCGCGCACCATGCGATCGAGCGCGGCCTCATAGAGCTGCCGTTCGCTGTAGGACTGCTCCGGCTGGCTCTCCGAGCGGAATAGATCGCGCACCACCTCGGCGATCGCGATCAGGTTGCCCGAGTTGATCTTGGCTTCGTATTCCTGCGCGCGGCGGCTCCACATGGTGCGCTTGATGCGCGCACGCCCCTTGAGGGTGTCGAGCGCCTTCTTGACCACATCGGGGGGCGCAAGCTTGCGCATGCCGACCGCGGCCGCCTTGGAGGTCGGCACGCGAAGGGTCATCTTGTCCTTGGCGAAATTGATGACGAACAGCTCGAGCTTGAAGCCCGCGACTTCCTGCTCCTCGATACGCACGATCTGGCCGACGCCATGCGCCGGATACACGATGCGCTCGTGCGTCCGGAAGCCCTGGCGGCTGTGACTCTGACGGGTCGGCGCGGTCTTCTTGGTCGGCATTTGCTACTCGGCTCCTTTGTCCGGAGGTCATCCGGACGACACATCCCTCGGCGTACTTGGGCGGAACGCCGGAACTCGTGGCCGGTCAGAGGCGAGGCGCCTGCAACCGGGGTTTACGGACGATGCGTTTTACCCGCTGGGAGCGCGGCGAACGCGCCCCAAGCGACCGCGAAAGTCCCAAACTTCGATAAAAACAGCTCCCGAAGGAGCTCGCGGCATGGCGGAAACGCTCGATGTTCTTGTCTATATAGCACAATTTGGCCAAAAATCAAAGCCTTGCCGCATCGCGAAGGTGGCGCGGGCGAGGCATGGTTAGCGCGCGGCACGGAAATTCGCGCGCAATCGCGGTGAATTCGCCTAGTCGCCCTCGCCCGGGCTCGGAGAGAAAAAGGCTTCCTTGCCCGGCTTGCCCTCCCATTCCTTCGAATCAGGCGGCGGGTCGCGCTTGACCGTGATGTTCGGCCAAACCTTCGCGAATTCAGCGTTGAGCCCGAGCCATTTCTCGAGGCCAGGAACCGTGTCCGGCTTGATCGCATCGACCGGGCATTCCGGCTCGCAGACGCCGCAATCGATGCACTCGTCGGGGTGAATGACGAGCATGTTCTCGCCCTCATAGAAGCAGTCGACGGGGCATACCTCGACGCAATCCATGAGCTTGCAGCGAATACAGGCGTCGTTGACGACGTAGGTCATTACGAATTCCTGCGGCAAGCGCGCGCCTAACGCAATTCATGTAGGGCAGGACGGGCGCCGAAGCCAGCTAGCTGTCCAAGCCGGGGCCACGTTGTCGCAGGCGCTCGAGCGTCCGCCGCTCGCGTTTGGTGGGGCGTCCTGCGCCGGCATCGCGTACCGGGGCCGGCGGAGGCCGTGATTCCCGCGGCGCAGGCGGGCTCAGGTCGTCGTATAGGTGGCGCGCGTCCTGGGCGCCACTCCGCCGCGACGCAAAGGCCAAGATGCGCACGACCTTCACCGCGCCGGGAAGCGCCACTGTGAGCACGTCGCCGATGCGGACCGGGCGCGCCGGAGCCATGATGCGCTGGCCGTTGACGCGGACGTGGCCGGAGGCGGCGAACGTCGCTGCAAGGACGCGGGTGCGGGCGAGTCGAGCGTGCCAGAGCCAACGGTCGATGCTCTGGCGGTCGTCCTGCAAAGAGCTCAGCCCTTTTCCTTCTGATCCGCTTCAAGCCGGGCCTTGAGCTCGAGCAACGCGGCAAAGGGCGAGTTGGGATCGATCGGCTTGTCGCGCGGGCGCTCTTGGCGCGGGCGGTCCTGACGCGGACGATCCTGACGCGGGCGATCGGGACGCGGGCGATCGGGACGCGGCTTGCGCTCGCCGTCATTGCTCTCGGCGCGGATGCCATCGTACCGCCGCTGCTTGCGGCGCGGTCCGTCGCGGCTGTCACGGCGATCCTTGTGCTCGCGCTGTTCGCCCGCAGCGGTGTCGGCGGACACGGGCGCATCGGCCGATTGCGGCACGACGGCGTCGGGCGGACGACGGGCGCGCTGCTCCCGGCGCGCCTGTTTCGGACGGCGCGGCGGCCGCCGCGCACCTTCGGGCCGGCCGGGACGCCAGACGTCGACGAGCACGGGCTCGGCGGGGGCCGCTTGGACCGCAGGCGCCACGGGGTCGGCGGGATCGAGGCCGCCAAGACCCAATTCGATCGGCGCGGCCTCCACGCTTGCGGTTTCGACGGGCGGTGCGGGATCGGGGCTCTCGATGGCAGCGGGTACGTCGGGCGCGAGCGCGGGAGCGGTCTCCGCCGCGGCATCTGCTTGTGCCGGTGGGGCGGGCGCCTGCGGCGGAAGCGGCGGCCGGCGATCGAGGCGATAGCCGAGCGAGCGCAGGATCGACGCGAAATCGTCGCCTGAGCAGCCGGCGAGCGAAGTCATGCCGACGGTGACGGTGAAGCCGCGGCCGTCGAAGGCGCCGGCGGGCTTTTCGCCGGGCGCGCCGGGCCGCCACGACAAGGCGGGACGCACGAGGTCGGCAAGCCGCTCCAGGATATCGACGCGGATCGCGCGGTTGCCGCACACGCGATAGCCGACCATGCGATAGAGGGGCTTGGAAATTTCCTGATCAATGGGGATCGAAGTGCGGCCGCTCGCGGCAAGCGCCGGAAGATTGTCGAGGCCCTTCTGGTCGAGGCCGCCGTTCTTCAGCGCCCAAAGGTGCAGGCCGAGTGTGCGCGGTGCGGGCTTCAAGAGCGCGGGCAGATAAATGTGATAGGCGCCGAAGCGGACCCCGTATTTGCGGAGCGTCGCGCGCGTGGCCTGGTCGAGACCCTTAACCTCGTCGGCGACCTTCGCGCGCTCGAGCACGCCGAGCGCCTCGACCAGCTGGAAGGCGACGCCGCGGGCGATGCCGGTGATGTCCTCGGCCTTGGCGAGCGCGTTGAGCGGCCCGAGCAGCTTGTCGATATGGGTCTTGAGCCAGAGCGCGAGCCGCGCCTCCACGGACTCCTTCGCCGGGCCGTTCAGATGCTCGTCGGCGAGCACGCGGATGCGCGGCTCCAGCACATTCTCGCCGGGCACGAGGCGCGCGACCGGCTCGCCGACCCAGCGGATCGCGCTGTCGTTTGCCAGCACGAATTGATCGTCGGGCCCCTCGGCGAGGCGTTTCGCGCGCGCTTCGATCTCGCCGGCGAGCGCCTTTTGTGCTGCTGCGCGCAATGCCTTCGCGTCCGGGCCGTCGCCCGAAGCATCCGGCGCGAATTCGAAACCCTGGAGACGGCCAATGACGTGGCCTTCGACGGTCACGTCGCCGGTCTTGCTGATTTCGGTCTCCAGCATCGCGTTCTCTCTGAGCCGCCGCATCAGTACGCTGGTGCGGCGATCGACGAAGCGCTGGGCAAGCCGCTCATGCAAGGCATCGGACAGCTTGTCCTCGATGCCGCGCGTGATTCCCTGCCAGTGCTCGGGATCTTCCAGCCAGTCCTGCCGATTGGCAACGAACGTCCACGTGCGTACCTGCGCGATCCGGTTCGAGAGCGTATCGATGTCGCCGTCGGCGCGATCGGCCAAGGCGACCTGACGAGCGAACCAATCAGTCGAAATCTTACCCTCCCGCATGAGGAATCCATAGAGGGCAAGAACCAGCTCCGCGTGCGCGGCCAGTGCCACTTTTCTGTAATCGGGAACCTGGCAGACGTCCCACAGGCGCTCGACCGCGGCCGCGGTGGAGGCGAGGCGCAACACGTCCTCATCTTGCGATGCGCGTTCAAGCACGCGTACGTCATCGGCGGCGGGTGCGCGGGTTAATCCGTCCTCACGCGGTGACTGGCCGAGGCTTTCGACCAGCGCATCGAGCGAACGGAAATTGAGCCTGCTGTTCCGCCATTGCAGCACGCGCACCGGGTCGAAATTGTGACCTTCGAGTCGTTCGATCAGTTCAGGCTCGAACGCGGGACAGCGGCCGGTCGTGCCGAACGTGCCGTCGCGCGTTGCGCGGCCGGCGCGGCCTGCGATCTGCGCGAGCTCTGCGGGATTGAGCCGCCGGTGCTGGTAACCGTCGAATTTACGGTCGGCGGCGAATGCAATGTGATCGACATCGAGATTGAGACCCATGCCGATCGCGTCGGTGGCGACGAGATAGTCGACATCGCCGGACTGATAGAGATCGACCTGGGCATTGCGCGTGCGCGGCGAGAGCGCACCCAGCACCACAGCGGCACCGCCGCGCTGACGGCGGATCAACTCGGCGATCGCATACACCTCTTCTGCCGAGAACGCGACGATTGCCGATCGCCGCGGCAGGCGGGTCATTTTCTTCTCGCCCGTGAAAGTGAGCTGCGACAGGCGCGGACGCTGGATGATGTCGGCGCCGAGGAGCTTTTCCACGAGCGGCCGCATAGTGGCGGCGCCGAGCACAAGCGTCTCCTCGCGGCCGCGCACGTGCAGCATGCGGTCGGTGAAGACGTGGCCGCGCTCGAAGTCGGCGGCGAGCTGGATCTCGTCGACCGCGACGAAGGCCACGTCTAGATCGCGCGGCATGGCCTCGACGGTCGAGACCCAGAAGCGGGGATTCTGCGGCTTGATCTTCTCTTCGCCGGTGATGAGCGCAACGGACTCTGCGCCTACGCGCTCGACGCAGCGGTTATAGACCTCGCGCGCCAGAAGCCGCAGCGGCAGGCCGATCAGGCCGCTCGAATGGGCGAGCATGCGGTCGATGGCGAGATGGGTCTTGCCCGTATTGGTCGGGCCGAGCACGGCGGTGAGGCCGCGCTCGCGCCGGAGCGGAGAATTGGAAGCGGTGCTGGAGGGCATCAAGACGCGGTTACAGGCGGTATCGCCCTGCCTTCTGTATCATATTGCGACGCTCGCGCGACGATCCGACGAAATTTGGAAAGGTTTGGAACACGGTCAGAACGAATCGCGCCCGAATCGCTGACTCAGCGTGTTTCGAGATTCGTTCACGGCTAGATGTTGCGTGCAAGGCGTGAGTCACCACGAACCGTATGATTGCCTCGGCGGCTCTATCACGATCTCGCTGCGATGTCTTAATACTTGCAGTCTGAACGCCCGACAACGGCGATGGCGGGCGCGGCTGCGTCCGATCGATCAGCGCGTGACCGGGTTCACCGCGGCGCGCGTCTTCGGCTCGCTGGAAAAATGCGTGGCCTGAATGATGAAGGTGCCGATCTTGGTGCCGATCGCGACGCGCAATGGCACGAGCACGCGCGTGCCCGCCACGGGAGCGAGCCAGGCGAAAATCTCCCTGTTCTCGCTCAATTCCCTGACCTGCTTGCGATTGGCGCGGTGGCCGGCGACCGGCCGGTACGTGACGCGGCACATGGCGACTGGGCCGGAATAGCCCTTGACGTCTTTCACGGTATCGGTGCGCTCGAAGTTCAGCACGAGATCGTAGCGCGAGCGCCCGTCGTAGATCGGGATCGTGCGATTGCAGGCATCGGGGCCGGCGAGGTCGCCGTTGCCGGGAACGGGCATGAGCGACGCGCTCATCGGATCGACGACGCCGACGCGGTGCTCGTCCGTGATCGGTACGCGGTCCCTGTCGCCGTCCTGCCGCGCGGGCAGGACGACGAGATCGCGAATGACGCCGGCGGTGCCGGCGAGGCGGATTTCTTCGGAGCGCTCCTTGTTCTCCGAACTGACGGAATAATTGAGCGGCACAGCCTTGCCGTTGAGGAATTGCCCCTGGGCGGCGGCGGTGCCTTTGGCTGGAGTCACGATTTTCAGGAGACCGGCCACCATGGCGCTGCCGGCGGTAGAATAGCCTTCGTCGGAAATTTCCACGACGAAGGCACCCTGCCCGATGGTAACGCCCGTATAGGTGACCGTGTAGCGCGCCTCAAGATTGCCGTCGGCCGCGGCCGCGAGGGTGCCAACGAGGATGCTGGCCAGAGCGATGAAGGGCGTGGGTCGGGCCATCTTCGTAGCACCTTGTCGCGATCGCCGCGGAAATAGCCGCCCCGGCACGGGGTGGCGAATGCTATTATAGCGCGTCAGCTCGATTGGTTGGCGGCTCCGACCCAAAACTCCCCGTGATTGGTGAATGCGCCGGAACTGTGACCCGGCGCCGCCTGCTTGACGCTCGCCGACGGTGTGACTATGAGGTGCCTCGCCCTCGAATAGCATCGGCGAGCGTGGCGGCATTGGCCGCGCGGTTCACGGTATTGCGCAAAGGATTTAGATCATGGCGCGGCGTTGCGAGCTCACCGGTAAGACGGTCCTCGTCGGCCACAAGGTGAGCCACTCGAACATCAAGACCAAGCGCCGCTTCCTGCCGAACCTTTGCCGGGTAACGCTGCAGAGCGACGTGCTCGGGCGCTCGGTACGCATGCGGATCAGCACGAACGCGCTGAAGTCGATCGACCACCGGGGCGGCCTCGACGCATTTCTTCTGAAGGCGCGTGAGGGCGAGCTTTCGCTGAAAGCGCGCGATCTGAAGCGTCAGATCGCCAAAGCGACCGCCGCCGGCTGAGCCGGCCTCAATCCCCCACGATTGCGAAGCGCAAGAGCAGCGTCCGCTGCAGCCTGCTCAGGTTATCGTCGGATAGGATCGTGAGAATCGTCTCTCCGGCCGCATTCCGGTGCGCGGCGAGTGCTTCCATGTTGTCGATCTGATGCGCGTTGCCGGCCTCGATCAGGACGGTGCCTTCCAGAACCGCGCCGGGCTTCACGTCAGAAAGCGGCACGCGGCGAATGCGCATGCCGACCCCCCGCAAAAACGAAAAGTGACGCTCCAGGATCAAGAGATTTCCGTCGGGCGTCAGTGCCGCATCGGTCACGTCGAAATCGTTGCTGCGTTTCACGCTGAAAGTGCCGGGCGAGGGGCCGCCGATCAGGAAGCCACGAATGTTGCCGTTGGCGTCAAGCCCGCGCTCGGAGAGCGCGATCAGCGTGCCGCCGAGCGGCAAAGGTTTTGGCACGAAGGCGAGACTCTCGATTCCCTGATTGCTCGGAAGCTCGCGGATGCCTGCGGGGGTCGCGAGCGTGCGGGCGCGGGCGGCGAGCCCGTCGCTGCCGTAGTCTAAACGCACGAGCCGCTGCACGCGTTCGATGCCGACATAGAGCGTGCCGCCATCGTGGGCGAGAGCCTCCGTGTCGTACCAGCCGGAACTCGCGAGTGGCCGGCCGTTCGCGCCGAGCACCGGTGCGAGCTCAGCATCGGCGATCCCGGTCGGCCGGTCGCCGTTGACGAGAATGCGCCCCCGCACCCAGTTGCCGCGATCGGAAAGCGCGAGAAATTTCTGGCCGTCGGGCTCGATGCTCAATCCGGACAGGCCGCCGAAGCGCTCGGTCTCGGACGCGAGCACGAGGCCGCCGCGAAACTCGAGGGCGCCGAAGCGGCGTTGGTCCGGCTCGTTGCGACTGAACCGGTCGATCGCCGTCGCGGTTACCTTGATTGGTTCCGGCGCACGCGAGCGCGATTGCGCGAGTGGCGCGGACGGGCCCGCGGCGAGAGCGATCAAACCAGCAAGAGCGAATGCGAGCGGGCGCGGGCCCAGCCTCATCGGCGGGTCCCGCTGCGCATGCGGCGGGGCTCCGGCACTTCCTGATCGTCGAACAGTTCGGCGAGCTTGTCGGTCATGGCGCCGCCGAGCTCTTCGGCATCGACGATCGTGACCGCGCGGCGATAGTAGCGCGTGACGTCATGGCCGATGCCAATCGCGATCAATTGCACCGGTGAGCGCGTCTCGATGTCCTCGATCACGTAGCGCAGGTGGCGCTCGAGATAATTGCCGGGATTGACCGAGAGCGTTGAGTCGTCGACCGGCGCGCCGTCGGAGATCATCATCAGGATCTTGCGCGACTCGGCCCGCGCCAAGAGCCGCTTGTGCGCCCAGTCGAGCGCCTCGCCGTCGATGTTTTCTTTCAGCAGACCCTCACGCATCATCAGGCCGAGGTTCTTGCGTGCGCGCCGCCAGGGCGCGTCGGCGGCCTTGTAGATGATGTGGCGCAGATCATTGAGCCGGCCGGGGTTGGCGGGCTTGTTCGCGGCGAGCCACGCCTCGCGCGACTGGCCGCCCTTCCAGGCGCGCGTCGTGAAACCGAGAATTTCCACCTTCACGCCGCAGCGCTCGAGCGTGCGCGCGAGAATGTCGGCGCAGGTAGCGGCGACCGTGATCGGCCGGCCGCGCATGGAGCCGGAATTGTCGAGGAGCAACGTCACCACCGTGTCGCGGAAGTCGGTGTCGCGTTCGCGCTTAAAGGAAAGCGGCTGGAACGGATCGACGATGACGCGCGAAATCCGCGCCGGATCGAGCATGCCTTCTTCAAGGTCGAACTCCCACGCGCGGTTCTGCTTGGCCAAGAGCCGCCGCTGCAGCCGGTTCGCGAGGCGGGCGACGACGCCCTGCAAATGCTGAAGCTGCTTGTCGAGATAGGAACGCAGTCGCGAGAGCTCCTCCGGATCGCAAAGGTCCTCCGCACCAATCGTCTCGTCGAAGCGCGTCGTGAAGGCCCGATAGTCCGGGCCGCGCGGCTCATTGGCGCCGCTCCGGCGGGGGCGCCAGGGCTCCGAGGCGTCGCGCGCGTCGGCGGAATCGAAATCCTCGGGGCGATCCGCGGCGGGTGCTTCCTCGGCTTCAGTTGCGGCATCCGAGGTGTCGTCGGCGGCAAGCTTGGCTTCGTCCTGCGAAGTGCCTTCCGCCGAATCCTCGCCCTCAGCGGCGCTCTTTTCGTTTGCATCCTCCAGATTCTGTTGGTCCTCGTCTTCGCCGCCTTCCTCGTCACGATCGGCAAATTGCTCCTCGCCCATGTCGAGCGAGGTGAGGAGTTCGTGCAGCGCCTCGGCGAAGCCGCGCTGGTCGTCGATCTCTTCGGCGAGTCGGTCAAGCTCGCGGCCGGATCGGCTCTCGACATAGCCGCGCCAGAGATCGACGAGCTTGCGCGACGCGGGCGGCGGCTTGAGCCCGGTCAGCCGCTCGCGCACCATCATGGCGAGCGCGTCCTCGAGCGGCGCGTCGGTGCGGTCGGCGATCTCGGAATAATTGGCGCGGTGATAGCGGTCCTCGAGCATGGCGGCGAGGTTGCCGGCAATGCCCTGCATGCGGCGCGAGCCGATTGCCTCGATGCGCGCCTGCTCGACCGCCTCGAACACGGCGCGGGCGGTGCTGCCCTCGGGCAACATGCGCTTGTGGATCGCCGGATTGTGGACGGCGAGGCGCAGCGCCATCGAGTCGGCGTGGCCGCGCAGGATCGCGGCGTCGCCCTTGGTCATGCGCCGCGGCGGCTCGGGGAGCCGCACGCGGTTGGCGCCGATGGCGGGCTTCTCGGCGGCGAAGGCGACTTCGAGCTCCGGCTTGCCGGCGATCGCGCGCACGCAGCCGGCGACCGCCCGCTTAAACGGCTCGGCCGGCGCTTCTTGAGCCTTGCTCTTGCCGGTGTTCGGAATCGACATCGATCAGGACAACGCGACGTTCACCGTCGATTCGGGAAGCTCGCGCCCAAAGCTACGCTGAAAGAATTCGGCCACGAGCGGCCGCTCAAGCTCGTCGCACTTGTTCAAGAACGTGAGGCGAAAAGCGAAACCGATATCGCCGAAAATTTCCGCGTTCTCCGCCCAGGTGATGACGGTACGCGGACTCATCACGGTCGACAGATCGCCATTGACGAAGGCCGAACGCGTGAGGTCGGCGACGCGCACCATCTTGGAGACGAGGTCGCGGCCTTCGGTCGTCCGGTACTTCGGCGCCTTGGCCAGCACGATATCCACTTCCTTGTCGTGCGGCAGATAGTTGAGCGTGGTCACGATCGACCAGCGGTCCATCTGGCCTTGGTTGATCTGCTGGGTGCCGTGGTAGAGGCCGGTGGTGTCGCCGAGCCCGACCGTGTTCGCGGTCGCAAACAGGCGGAAGGCCGGGTGCGCGCGGATCACCTTGTTCTGGTCGAGGAGCGTGAGCTTGCCGGAAATTTCCAGCACGCGCTGGATCACGAACATGACGTCGGGCCGGCCGGCGTCGTACTCGTCGAAGCAGAGGGCGACGTTGCGCTGGAGCGCCCAGGGCAGGATGCCGTCGCGGAATTCGGTGACCTGCAAGCCTTCCTTGAGGATGATCGCGTCCTTGCCGACGAGGTCGATGCGGCTGATGTGGCTGTCAAGGTTCACGCGCACGCAGGGCCAATTGAGCCGCGCGGCGACCTGCTCGATGTGGGTCGACTTGCCGGTGCCGTGATAGCCGGCAATCAACACGCGGCGGTTATGGGCAAAGCCGGCCAGGATCGCGAGCGTGGTGTCGCGATCGAAGACATAATCCGGATCGAGATCGGGGACGTGCTCCTCGGTCTGCGAATAGGCCGGGACATCCATGTCGACGTCGAGGCCAAATACTTGACGGACCGACACTTTCATGTCGGGCGGACCGGGGATTTGCAGGGCAGGCGCGATCATTGACGCTCCGTGGCCCCGGAACGGCCGAGGCGTGATTCGTTCAGGGCAAAGCTAAATCGGGATGGCCGATCGGATATAGGGCAAAAATTAGCAGAAACACGGGGCGGCGCGAAAGGCGAGCGATTAGGCAGCCTTAACCCTTTGCCGATGCAAGCGATTGTTGCGAATTGGGCGACGTTCTCAGCAGAATCCGACGGTCTTCAAGTAGTTATAGGATTGGATCACGGCGCGCAGGCGGTCCTCGAAGGAGCGGTCGCCGCCATGCGTATCGGGATGGTGCCGTTTCACGAGTTCCTTGAAACGCGCCTTGATCTCAGCGGCGCTGGCGTCGACTTCGAGACCGAGCGCCTCGAACGCCTTGCGCTCGGCGTTGCGTACCGTGCGCCCCTCGGGAACTTCCGGATGCGGCCGTCCGCCTTCGCCGGCTCCGCCGAAATATCCGAACGGGTCATGCCAGGTGAAGCCAGCGCCGCGGCCCGAGTGCTCGTCGGATGGCGCCCCGCCTGCGCGTCGCGAAGCGTTCATGCCCATGCGCCAAGTGGGGCGATGGCCGGTGAGCGCCTCCTTCTGGTAGGCGATCACGTCGTCGTCCGAGAGGCCGGCGAAATAATTGTACGAGTGGTTGTAGGCGCGCACGTGGTCGAGGCAGTAGCGCCAGTACTCGCTCTCGCGGCCGCGGCCCTTGGGCGCGCGGTGCGTGCCGGGACGACCGCACCCCGCCCATTGGCAAACAGGCACGTTCGCGCTCGCCGGCTGCTTCGGCTCGCGCTTGACGCGGATGCGGTCGAACAAGGGAGAGTCGAACTTCATCGGCGGATTATGATCGGGAGTTTGCGGCGGGACAAGGAACCCGGCACCCTGCCTAGCATGAGTACCTTGCCGCCACGTTGACGCGATCCGTGATGTGATGCCAGGCGAATAATATGGGTATGGTTGACCGAATCCGAAACAACCTCGCGGCGGCGCTGACGCCGTCGCGGCTCGACGTTATCGACGAGAGCGGCCTGCATGCCGGCCACGCGGGTGCCGTGCCCGGCAAGACCACGCACGTGCGCGTCGTGGTGGAAGCCGAGGCTTTCCGCGGCAAGAGCCGCGTCGAGCGCCATCGCGCCGTGAACGATTTGCTCAAAGGCGAAATCGCCGCGGGTCTGCATGCGCTCGCGATCGAAGCGCGGGCGCCGGGTGAATGATCACGCCGCGCGGCCCGGTGCGGCCGCGTCCTTGCGCGTGAGCGGCATCACGCGGAGCGAGGTGATGCGGTTCCGGTTCTTGCGCAGCACCTGAAAGCGATAGCCGTGGAAGGTGAAGGTCTGGCCCACTTCCGGGATCAGCCGCGCTTCATGGATGACGAGGCCGGCGACGGTCGTAGCCTCCTCGTCGGGCAGGCTCCATTCCATGGCGCGGTTCAGGTCGCGGATCGGCACGCTGCCGTCGACCGTCACCGACCCGTCGGCATGCGGCCGAACGCCGGTCATGGCGACGTCGTGCTCGTCGGAGATGTCGCCGACGATCTCCTCGAGAATATCTTCGAGCGTGACGAGGCCCATCACCTCGCCATACTCGTCGACGACGAGCGCAAAATGCGTCTTGCGGCGGAGGAAGGCGCGCAGCTGACTCGTCAGCGGACGACTATCCGGCACGAACCAGGGTTGCAGTGCAAGCGATCCGATGTCGATCAGCCTGACATCGCCCTCAACAGCGGCGAGCGCGCGCAGAAGATCCTTCACGTGCAAGACACCGACGATGTTTTCGGGGGTGCCGCGCCAAAGCGGCAGCCGCGTATAGGGGGCGGCCAGTACGTCGGCGACAATCTTTTCCGGCGGGTCGTCGCCGTTGATCGCGACCATGTTGGTACGATGGATCATTATGTCGGCCAACTCGAGTTCGCCGAAGCGAAAGAGGTTTTGGATGAGTTCGGCCTGAGTCTTCTCTACGTTGCCATGCTCCGCCGAAACGTTAACCAAGCCCTCGATTTCGCCGTAGGTGAGGATGTCCTGATTCGTGGCCTCCCTGACGCCAAGCATGCGGAGGATCGCACGGGATGCGTTGTTGAGCGCCCAATTCAGCGGATAGAAGACAAGGAACGAAATGTGGAGCGGGTAGGCGATCCACAGCGAGACCGGCTCCGGTTCGCGGATCGCCAATGTCTTCGGCACCTGCTCCCCGACAACAATGTGCAGCGACGAGAACACGAGGAAACCGACGAGGAACGCGGTCAGATGTAACGCGGGTTCCGGCATGCCAAGCGGGGTGAGAATCGGCGTCAGCAAAGCGGCCACCGTCGGCTCGCCGACCCAACCGAGACCCAACGAAGCCATCGTGATGCCAAGCTGACAGCAGGCGAGGTAGGCCTCGACGTTCTTCAGTATTTTCTGCGTGAGGCGAGCGCCAAAACGCCCGCGGGCTGCCATCGCATCGATGCGGAATCCCCTCGACTTGACCAGCGCGAATTCGGCCGCGACGTAGAAGCCGTTGGCTGCAAGCAGGAAGACAGCCAGAAGTATATTGAGTGTCGTCGCGCTCATGCAGCGACCTTCTCCGCCAGGAATTCTATCACCTCGGCCCGCGGAACGTCAGTGGCGACGAATGCCTGACCGATGCCACGCGTCAGGATGAAGTTCAGCTTTCCGCGCGTAACCTTCTTGTCCTGACCGATGGGTTCGATCAGCGCCTCGGCGGTGAGCCGCTTGCCCGGTATGTCGCCGATCGCGGTCGGCAAGCCGGCCTCCTTGAGGTGCGCGGCGACGCGGAGAGTGTGCTCCGCCGGGGACAATCCGCGCCGCGACGAGAAGTCGAAGGCGAGCACCATGCCAATGGCGATGGCCTCGCCGTGCCGGAGCCGCTCGGAAAATCCGGTCGCAGCTTCGAGTGCGTGACCGAAGGTGTGCCCGAAATTCAGGAGCGCTCGCTCGCCGGTCTCGCGCTCGTCGCGGCCGACGATCGCGGCCTTGTGGCGGCAGCTTATGGCAATCGCTTCGGCGCGCGCGGCGCCACCCGCGAACACTTCGCCGCGATCCTTCTCAAGCCGCGCGAAGAAGGGCGCGTCGGCAATCAGGCCGTATTTTGCGACCTCGGCATAGCCGGCCCGGAATTCGCGCGCCGGCAGCGTGTCGAGCAGATCGGTGTCGACGAGCACGAGCGCCGGTTGGTGGAACGCACCGACCAGATTCTTGCCGTGGCGCGTGTTGATGCCGGTCTTGCCGCCCACCGACGAATCGACCTGCGCGAGCAAGGTCGTGGGAATCTGCAGGAAGTCGACGCCGCGACGCGCGACGGCGGCGGCGAAGCCCGCGAGGTCGCCCACGACGCCGCCGCCGAAGGCGACGACGAGATCGCCGCGTTCGATCTTCGCGTCGAGGATTGCGTCGACAATCCGTTCCAACGTCTTGTAGCTCTTCGATGCCTCGCCCGCCGGAACTGCAATCATGCTCGCGCGAATGTCCGCGGCGGCGAGCGCGCTCTCTAGGCGCGGCAAATGCAGCTTGGCGACGGTTTCATCCGTGACGATCGCAGCAGCAGCGCCGGGACGAAGCCGGGCGATGCGACTTCCGGCAGCGTCAATGAGGCCCGCGCCGATCACGATGTCATAGCCGCGCTCGCCGAGCGGGACCGGCACGGTGATCGGGTTCGCGCGCGCCGCGACCTTCTCCGTCGCGCGGCTCATGGACGCGTCTCCGCGGGCGGGGGCGATTCAAGCCGGTGCTCGAGTTCAGCCACGATCGCATCGACCACGGCGTCGTGCGGGCCTTCGCGTGAGGTCACGACGATATCTGCTTCGGCATAGATAGGTTCACGCTCGGCCAGAAGCCGCTTGAGCGTGGCTTCCGGGTCATTGCCCTTCAGCAGTGGACGGTCGCTCTTGCGGCGGACGCGGCGCATCAGGACCGGGATATCGGCCTTGAGCCAGATCGCAATGGCGCGCTCGCGGACGAGGGCGCGGGTGTTCGCATTCATCAGCGCTCCGCCGCCGGTCGCGATCACGGACGGGCCGTCCTCAAGCAGGCGGGCGATCACGCGGGCTTCGAGGGAGCGAAACTCGGCTTCGCCGTGCTTGGCGAAAATCTCCTCGATCGACATGCCGCCGGCCGCCTCCTCGATCTTGGCGTCGGCGTCGACGAAGGGGAGGTCGAGCCGGGGCGCGAGGCGCCGGCCGATCGAGCTCTTGCCGGAACCGGGCATGCCGACCAGCGCGATCGAGCGCGCGCCGAGGCGCGCGCGGAGCGCGTGCGGTGTGCGCTCCTGCGGTTCGCTCTGCACGGCGTTGCTCATGGTTCCCGGCTGACGGTCAAGAATGCGGCGGACCCTACATGATACGCGTTTCGGGGCAACGACGGCAAAACAGGACGGTGAATGGTGGCCAAACCGTCGCCACAAGCGTTCCGGACAGGCGCTTGCCATCAGCCGTCAATCGGCTAATCCGGCAGATGCCGACGGGCCGAATCGGTGCGAGCGCAGCATGCCAAGCCTGATCAGATTTCTCGCCGTGGTGGCCATCCTTGCAGGCCTCGTCTTTGCGGGTTTATGGGGGCTCGCCAATCTCGTCGACCCAAACCCGCGCGAGATGACCGTCACCATTCCGCAAGACAGGATCGGGCGGTGAAGGCGCGAAAGAAAGCACGCAGGGGCGCGGACGATCTCGTCGAGCTGTTCCTCGACATGATGGCGACCGAGCGCGCCGCGAGCGGCAACACGCTCGACGCCTATCGCCGCGACCTCGACGACTATGCGTCGTTCCTCGGCGGCAAGAAGCGCGGCATCGGCAATGCATCGACCGAAGACATCCGCGCCTACCTCGCGGCGCTGTCGCGGCGTCAACTCGCGTCGGCGTCCGTGGCGCGGCGTTTGTCTTCGGTGCGGCAGCTGTATCGCTTTCTCTACGCCGAAGGAAAGCGCAAGGCCAATCCGGCCGCCGTGCTTGAGGGTCCGCGCCGCGGGCGGCCGCTCCCAAAAGTTTTCTCGATGGACGAGGTCACGCGGTTGCTTGCCGCCGCGCACGCGCGCGCCGACGCCGGCGATATCACCAAGGCCGAGCGCGTGCGCGCGTCGCGGCTCGTCTGTCTCCTGGAGGTTCTCTACGCCGCCGGCCTGCGCGTCTCGGAACTGATCGCGCTGCCGGCGGTGGCGGCGCGCGCCGAGGGTGACGTCATCATTGTGCGCGGCAAGGGCGGCAAGGAGCGGCTCGTCCCGCTCGGTCAGGCGGCAATGCGGGCGATGCGTGGCTACCTCGCGATGCGCGAGGAGGCGAGTGCGGCGAACTCGCGCTGGCTGTTTCCCTCGTTCGGCGACAGCGGGCACGTGACGCGCCAGCACGTCGCGCGCGAACTGAAGGAGCTTGCGGCGGCGGCCGGGATCGAGCCGCGCAAAATGAGCCCGCACGTGCTGCGCCATGCTTTCGCGAGCCACCTGCTCGCCAACGGCGCGGACCTGCGCATCGTCCAGGCGCTGTTGGGCCATGCGGACGTCTCGACCACGCAGATTTACACCCATGTCCTCGACGAGCGCCTGAAAAGCATGGTCCGCGACCTCCATCCGTTAGCGGACGATTGAAGAATCCGTACGAAAGTGGGGCTTCCCTTGACTCGCCCCGACCCGGCGGGCAGCTTCCGGCCGCCGCGCCAAAATCGCGAAAAACTTCATCTGGATGCGCACTTATCTCGATTTCGAAAAGCCGGTCGCGGAGCTCGAGTCCAAGCTCGAAGAGCTTCGGACATTGTCGACAGGCGGGGACGCGGTCTCGATCGGCGACGAGGTCGGCCGGCTCGAGGCGAAGGCGGCGCAAGCGCTGCGCGACATCTATTCGAATCTTACGCCGTGGCAGAAAACGCAGGTCGCGCGCCATCCACAGCGGCCGCATTTCTCCGATTACGTTGCGCGGTTGCTCACCGACTTCACGCCGCTCGCAGGCGACCGCAAGTTCGGCGAGGACGAGGCGATCCTCGGCGGCTTCGCCCGATTCCGCGGCGAGAGTGTGTGCGTGATCGGCCACGAGAAAGGCTCGACCACGGAAGCGCGCATCAAGCACAATTTCGGAATGGCGCGGCCGGAAGGCTACCGCAAAGCGGTGCGCCTCATGGAACTCGCCGACCGGTTCGGCATTCCGGTGATTTCTCTTGTGGACACGGCGGGCGCCTATCCGGGAATTGACGCGGAGGCGCGCGGCCAGGCGGAGGCGATCGCACGTTCGACCGACGCCTGTCTCGCGCTCGGCGTGCCGAACGTCTCGGTGATCATCGGGGAAGGAGGCTCGGGCGGCGCCATCGCGATCGCGACGGCCAACTTCGTGATCATGCTGGAGCACGCGATCTACAGCGTGATTTCGCCCGAGGGCGCGGCATCGATCCTGTGGCGAGACACCTCCAAGGCGCAGGAGGCGGCGACCAACATGAAGATCACGGCGACGGACCTCGAGCGGTTCGGGGTCGTCGATCAGGTAGTGCTGGAACCTCCGGGGGGCGCCCATAGGCAGCCCGAGGCGACGATTGTGGCAGCCGGGGACGCGATCGAGGCGGCGCTGCAGGGACTGACGGGCCTATCCCCCGACGAGATCCGGTCCCGCCGGCAACAAAAATTCCTCGCAATTGGCCGTAATCTTTAGCCGCAAGCGGGCAATCCCGCCGGCGCAGGGGGCGCAAATCCCTGTAAAATCGACGTAACCGCAAGCCTGCCGCGCTTGCGGTAACCTAGCGTCAAGGGTAACGGTTTAGCCAATGGGCGTCGCTAATGGGTACGGTCTCAGGGGTGCCGCGTTGAGCCGCAGTTTCGTTCCTGTCCGTGGCGCGGCATTCGCCGCGGCCTGTGCGCTCGTTTTGTCCGGGTGCGTAGCCGAGGGTGTCAGCAGCCCGACTTTCGGGCCGAAGCATTTGCAGCCGGTCTCGCTGCAGACGGCGGCGCTCATCGAAGCGAAGGGGATGGGCAAGGAATCGCCGATCCTGCTCCGGATCTTCAAAGAGGAAGCCGAGCTGGAAATCTGGAAGCAGAATCGCGAAGGCCGTTTCGCGGTGCTGAAGACTTATCCGATCTGCCGCTGGTCGGGCGAGCTCGGACCGAAGATCAAGGAAGGCGACCGGCAGGCGCCGGAAGGCTTCTATGCCATTACGCCCGAACTGATGAACCCGCGCTCGAGCTACTATCTCGCATTCAATCTGGGATATCCGAACGAGTTCGACCGCGTGCTCGGCCGCACGGGCGCGCATCTCATGGTGCACGGCGATTGCTCCTCGCGCGGCTGCTACGCGATGACCGACGAGCAAATCCAGGAAATTTTCGCGCTGGCGCGCGAATCGTTCGACGGCGGCCAGCTTGCCTTCCAGGTGCAGGCGCTTCCGTTCCGCATGACCGCAAAGAACATGGCGCGGCACCGCAAGAATCCGCACGTGGCGTTCTGGCGCATGCTGAAGGAAGGCAGCGACCATTTCGAATTGACCAAGCTGCAGCCGAAAGTGGACGTGTGCGAGAAGCGCTACATCTTCAACGCGCATCTCATCGACCCTTCGCAGCTGTTCGACGCGCAGGGCACCTGCCCGGCGTTCGAAGTGCCGCGGGAAATTGCAACGGCGGTCGTGGCGAAGAAGCTTGCCGACGAAAAGGAAATGGCCGTGCTTGCGCGTCTCCTTCCGGCTGCGCCGATCGTGACCGGCCGTGACGGCGGAACGAACCAGGCATTCGCCGGGGGCACGCGTCCGGCGAACGGCACGGTCGGTGTTCCTGCGACGGACGATGGCCAGTACGTTGCGGTGAGCCGACCGGCGGGCAACGAGGTAGTTACCGGCTCGACCGGCGGCGAGGCGACGGCGAGCGTGCCGGTGCCGACGAGCAGACCGACCGAGGCATCGACCGCACGTGCATATTCCAACGGATCGTCGCGCGCCTCGCTCGGTCCGACGGGCAATGGCTCGCGCGGCCGCACGAGCGCGGGCGAAACGCCGGCCCAGTCCGAGCCGGACATGTCGCAGCCGGTGCAGGAACGCAATGCACCGCCGGCGCTGCCGGGTGCGGCGCCGATCCGCTCCACAGGCGGGTTCTCGTTCCGCTGATCGCCGCCGCGCAATCGCGACGTCATTTCATCAATGCCTTGAATTGATGCGCCGCTGAGCGGCCGACGCCGCTCAGGCCAATCTGCCGTGGCAATGCTTGTATTTCTTGCCGGAGCCGCAGGGGCAGGCTTCATTGCGACCGACCTTGCCCCAGGTCGACGGATCGTCGACCTTGCGCGCGGCCAGCGCAACGCGCCCGCCGTCGGCCATTGCCGCGCCGGCAAGCGCCATCTCGTCCTCGCCGGTCACCGGATTGATATGATGCGCTTCCATGGGCGGGAGCTCTTCCATGGAGGGTGCCGAACTCACGATCTCGATCCGCAATAGTTGCGCGGTGACGCCCTCGCGCAGGCGATTGAGCAAGTTGTCGAACAGCTGGAAGGCTTCGGACTTATACTCGTTCAGCGGGTCGCGCTGGGCGTAGCCGCGGAAGCCGATCACCTGGCGCAGGTGATCGAGCATGACGAGATGCTCGCGCCAGAGATGGTCGAGCGTCTGCAGTAGGATCGATTTCTCGACATAGCGCATGATTTCGGCGCCGTATTTGGCGACCTTGCCGGCCATAACTTCGTCGGCGGCGCGCGTGATGCGCTCACGCACCTCCTCGTCGGCGATGCCCTCTTCCTTCGCCCAGTCGTCGACCGGCAGCGTCATGCCGAGCACGTTCTGAACCGCGTCCTTCAATGCGGTCGTGTCCCATTGCTCGGGATACGCGTTTTCCGGAATGTGGCGCGCGACCAGGTCGCCGACCACGGAACGGCGCATGTCGGCAACCGTTTCCGACACGTCCTGATCGCGCATCAATTCGATGCGCTGCTCGAAAATGACCTTGCGCTGGTCGTTCATCACGTCGTCGAATTTCAGCAGATTCTTGCGGATGTCGAAGTTGCGCGCTTCGACCTTCTGCTGGGCCTTTTCCAGCGCCTTGTTGATCCAGGGGTGGACGATCGCCTCGTTCTCCTGCAGGCCGAGCTTCGTCAGCATGCCGCCGAGCTGGTCGGAGCCGAAGATGCGCATCAGGTCGTCTTCGAGCGACAGGAAGAACTTCGAGGTGCCGGGATCGCCCTGGCGGCCGGAGCGGCCACGCAGCTGGTTGTCGATGCGACGCGCCTCATGGCGCTCGGTGCCAAGCACGAAAAGGCCGCCGGCGGCGAGCGCCTTCTCTTTCAGACGCGCGACTTGCTCGCGGATCCTCTCCTCGCGCGCGGTGCGTGCGGCGCCCTCGAGCTCGCCGGCTTCCTGGCGGACGCGCATGTCGGCATTGCCGCCAAGCTGAATGTCAGTGCCGCGGCCGGCCATGTTGGTCGCGATCGTGACTGCGCCCGGCACGCCGGCCTGGGAAATGATGTAGGCCTCCTGCTCGTGGTAGCGAGCGTTCAGCACCGCGAACACCTTGGCCTTCTTCGCCCCTTCGTCGCCGCCATAGAGTTCGGCAAAAGCGTTGACGTCGGAGAAGTCGTGCTGCTCCCAGCCTTCTTTGGCGAGCATCTCGGCGAGCATTTCCGACTTCTCGATCGAGGTCGTGCCGACCAGCACCGGCTGGCCACGCTCCTTGCAATCCTTGATGAGAGCGACAATCGCCCGGTACTTTTCCGCGGCCGTACGGTAGACCTCGTCGTCCTGGTCGTCGCGCACCATCGGCATGTTGGTCGGGATCTCGACCACTTCCAGCCGGTAAATATCGGCGAATTCATCGGCCTCGGTCGAAGCCGTGCCGGTCATGCCGGCGAGCTTGCCGTAAAGCCGGAAATAATTCTGGAACGTGACTGAGGCGAGCGTCTGATTTTCCGGCTGGACGGTGACGCGCTCCTTCGCCTCGAGCGCCTGGTGCAGGCCTTCCGAATAACGCCGGCCCGGCATCATGCGGCCGGTGAATTCGTCGATGATGATGACTTCATCGTTCTTTACGATGTAGTCCTTGTCGCGCTGGAACATCTTGTGTGCGCGCAGCGCCTGGTTGACATGATGGACGACGGAAACGTTGTCGATGTCGTAGAGCGACTCGCCCTTCAGCAGCCCGGCCTCGCCTAGCTTACCTTCGAGAAATTCCATGCCGCTTTCCGTCAGGGTGACTGTGCGGAGCTTCTCGTCGACGTCGTAGTGCGACTTTTCCAGGGTCGGAATGAACTTGTCGATGGTGTTATAGAATTCCGAGCGGTCGTCGAGGGGGCCGGAGATGATGAGCGGCGTGCGCGCCTCATCGACCAGGATGCTGTCTACTTCGTCGACGATCGCGTAGACGTGCCCGCGCTGCACCATCTGCGCCAACTCATACTTCATATTGTCGCGCAGATAGTCGAAGCCAAGCTCGTTGTTGGTTCCGTAGGTGACGTCGCTCGCGTATGCGATCTTGCGCTGCTCGTCATCGAGGCCGTGCACGATGACGCCGACCTTGAGGCCGAGGAAAGCGTAGATCTGGCCCATCCACTCGGCGTCGCGCTTGGCGAGATAGTCGTTTACGGTAACGACGTGGACGCCCTTGCCGGCGAGCGAATTGAGATAGACGGGAAGCGTCGCGACGAGCGTCTTGCCTTCGCCGGTCTTCATCTCGGCGATCGCGCCTTCGTGCAGCACCATGCCGCCGAGCAACTGAACGTCGAAGTGGCGCTGCCCGAGCGTGCGCTTGGCCGCTTCGCGCACGGTCGCAAATGCCGGGACAAGCAAGTCGTCGAGCGACGTACCTTCGGCGACCTGCTTGCGGAATTCCTCGGTGCGCGCTTTCAGAGCCTCGTCCGAGAGCGCCGAGAGTTCGGGCTCGAGCGTATTGATCGCCTCGACTTTCGGATAATACGCGCGCAGCCGGCGATCGTTGGACGAGCCGAAAATCTTGCGCGCAAGTGAGCCGATCATTATGGGGTCTTTCCTTCTCGCCCGACGCGGCCGGCGCTGGGCTCAGGTGCGAACTGCCGGATCATCCGGGCGGTGCCCGATGGAGGCGGGAAACTGCGGCACTTATAGGATGGTCTATTGCCATGCCGCGTGGTCACGAAATTGTATATCGACGCAGATTCCGGCGGGCCGACGGAGAGATATGAACGCTGTTGAGCCTTGTCAATCGCGGTTCCGGCGGCGGTTCGGCCGCAGCGATGATACCGCAGTGGCGCCGGCCTTGCTTCGCGTTAAGCCTTGCGCCACTTTCGTACGGCGCTAGACGGGCGCCGCGGCCGAGGATTTCCCATGAAAGTCACCAAGTTTTCGATTGCCATGGTGCTTGCCGCGGGGATCACGATTGCGGGAGCCGTTTCGGCCATTTCTCAGATCGGCGACGACGCGGTGGTCGCGCGAGTGGACGGAACCGAAATTCGTCAGAGCGACCTCGCGCTCGCCGAGGGCGATATCGGCTCGAACCTGCCGCCGGCGGCTCCGCAGGCGCGCCGCGAGGCGCTGCTGTCCTATCTCATCGACATTGCGATGCTCGCCAATGCCGCCGAGGCGAAGAAGATCGATCAGGCGCCGGGCTTCGACCGGCGTCTCGCGTTCGCGCGGCAGAAGGTGCTGATGGAGGCGCTGCTCGGTCAGGAGTCGAAAGAGGCGGCGAACGAGACCGCGATGAAGAACCTGTATGATGAATCGGTGAAGAAGACGAAGCCTGAGGAAGAAGTGCGCGCGCGTCACATCCTGGTCGAATCCGAGGAGATAGCGAAGGAAGTGCTCGGCAAGCTCAAGGCCGGCGGCGACTTCGCCGAACTCGCTAAAGCCGAGTCGAAGGATTCCGGCGCCTCGGACGGCGGCGACCTCGGCTATTTCACAATGGAACAGATGGTTCCGGATTTCGCCGAAGCGGCGTTCAAGCTGCAGAAGGGCGCGCTGTCTGACCCGGTGAAGACGCAGTTCGGCTGGCACGTCATCAAGGTGGAAGACAAACGCGCCAAGCCAATCCCGGCCTTTGACGACGTGAAGGACCAGATCCAAAGTTATCTGGTGCGCCGCGCGCAGGCGGAGCTGGTCGGCAAGCTGCGCGAGTCCGCCAAGGTCGAACGGATACCGCCAAAGGACGCGCCCACGGCGACGCCGCCCGCGGACGGTCCGAAGTAGAACCGCACGGGGTATGGGGAACCTATCGCCGCTGGCGCCGGCCACGATCGCGGAGTTGCCGCCGATCGCGGGCGTCCGGCTCGCCACCGCATCCGCCGGCATCCGCTACGAGGGCCGGACCGACGTCCTGCTCGCCGTCCTCGACAAAGGCACGGCAATCGCGGGCGTCTTGACGCGCTCGAAATGCCCGTCGGCGCCGGTCGAGTGGTGCCGCTCGCGGCTCGGCGTGGGGAAGGCGCGGGCGCTTGTCGCCAATGCCGGCAACGCCAACGCGTTCACGGGCGCTAAAGGCATCGCCGCGGTCAAGCGGACGGCCGCACTCGCCGCCGAGGCGGTCGGCTGCAAGGCCAGCGAAGTATTCATTGCATCCACCGGCGTGATCGGCGAACCGCTCGACGCGGACGTGATCGGCCGCGTGCTGCGCAGTGCCGCGCTCACGGCGCGTCCGGAGAACTGGAAGGCGGCGGCACGCGCAATCATGACGACCGACACATTCCCGAAACTCGCGACCGCGACCGCGAAGCTCGGCTCGACGGAAGTGCGTATCAATGGAATAGCCAAGGGCTCGGGCATGATCGCGCCGGACATGGCGACCATGCTCTCGTTCGTCTTCACCGACGCAGCGATCGCGGCGCCGGCGCTGCGCACGATCGTGCAGCAGGAAGTGGTCGATACGTTCAACGCGGTGACGGTCGACGGCGACACCTCGACGTCTGATACGCTGCTCGTGTTCGCGACCGGCGCCGGCGCGGCGCGCGGCGCGCCCACAATTAAGAAGTCAAGCGACCGGCGGGTCGACGATTTTCGCCGCGCGCTGAGGGCGGTGTTCGCCGACCTATCGGAGCAGATCGCGCGCGACGGCGAGGGCGCACGCAAGCTCGTGCGAGTGCAGGTGAAGGGCGCCGTGTCGAAGGCGTCGGCGCGCAGGATCGCGATGTCGATCGCGAATTCGCTGCTGGTGAAGACGGCAATCGCGGGCGAAGACGCCAATTGGGGCCGGGTGGTGATGGCGGTCGGCAAGGCGGGCGAGCCGGCAAATCGCGACAAGCTCTCGATCTATTTCGGCGACATCCGGGTGGCCGTCGCCGGCGGCCGCGATCCTGCTTATGATGAAAAAAAGGTATCGGTTTATATGAAACGTGACGTGATTGACCTGACCGTCGATCTCAAGCTCGGCCGTGCAGCCGATCGCGTGCTCACCTGCGATCTCACCAAAGAGTACGTCGCGATCAACGGCGGTTACCGGTCCTGATCCTGTGGGCATCGCCGGAAAAACGAGGCCCCGCGCTAGGAAGCCGTTAACGGCCGGCAATTACGCTCGAAGTCGAGTTCGCGCGTGAGGCTCGTTCTCGTCGCAGCCTGCGCGCTCGTCGATGTCGACGGCAGGGTGCTCGTCACCCGCCGGCCGCAAGGCAAGACAATGGCGGGCTTGTGGGAATTTCCCGGCGGCAAGGTCGAGCCCGGCGAGCTCCTGGAGCAGTCGCTGATTCGGGAATTGACGGAGGAACTCGGGATCGACGTGACGCAAGCGTGTCTCGCGCCGCTTACTTTCGCGAGCCATGCCTACGCTGATTTCCATCTCCTGATGCCGCTCTGGGTTTGCAGGCGTTGGGAGGGGATCGTGACGGCGCGGGAAGGGCAAGAACTCGCGTGGGTGCGGCCGCAGCGGCTTCGGGACTATCCGATGCCGCCGGCCGACGAACCGCTGATCCCGCATTTGATCGAACTTCTGGCCGTGCCAGGCGCAAACGGGCGATGAGGCTGACGATGAAACAAGCGTACTCGTACTCCCTGATCGGTCTGAAGCGCTTTGTTCGCGACGAAGAGGCGACGACCGCGATCGAATACGCATTGCTAGCGGCGTGTATTTCCATCGCCATTGCGACGGCAGCCGTCACGCTCGGCGAGACCGTTCGTGACGATCTCTTCGGCAAGGTCGACACCGCGTTTCAGTCAGTCATGCCTTGAATCGACTTCTAGGAACCGCCGCCCTGGCCGGCCTTTTCTCCGGCCGATTTTTCTCGCGTACCCAAAGCATCCGCTAACCGCACGTTCGCCGAACCGGGCCGCATCGGCCGCTGCTGGCTCGCATGCGGCGCCCATGCGGAAATCGACAGAAGATCGAAGGTGGCGCGCAGCCGTCCGCCAGCGTCGGCAAAGCGTTCGGCATAAATCTCGGCCGCGCGGGCGAGCGTGGCGCGGCGCAGCGGTCGGCGCCGCCGTTCGGCAAGCGCATTGGTGGCGCCCATGCCACGCAGATCCCGGAAGAGACCGCCCAGATCCGAATAGCGCACGGTGACGCGATCGAGATCGGTCACGGGCAGAGCGAAGCCAGCGCGTTGCAGGAGCGCGCCGAGCGCCCGTACTTCCACGAACGGCGCGACACGCGGCGACACGCCGCCTTCGACCTCGACTTCGGCCTCGGCGAGGGCTTGACGCAACTCGGTGAGCGTCTCCCCGCCGGCGAGCACGGCGAGAAAGAGACCGTCGGGCTTCAGGGCGCGGTGGATTTGCGCGAGCGTACCGGGCAAGTCGTTTGTCCAATGCAAGGCGAGCGCCGACACGACGAGATCGAACGTTTCGTCGGCGAAGGGCAGCGCCTCTTCGTCGGCGGCGACGCGCGGGCCGGCGGTTGGATCGCGCAGGTAGGCGAGGGGCTCGCAGGCGATGATCCGGCCGACCTGCCCGCCGGAGGCGAGCGCACGGCGCAGGGCCTCGCCGGGCGTACCTACATCCAGCGCGAGGGCGAAGCGCCGGGTCACGGTCTGCAGACGCTCGGCGAGATCGTCCGCAGCGCGATCGAGGAGAAAGTCCTCCGCGCCGATCGCTGCCGCACGCCGCCGGCGCGCGCGCAAAAGCGCGCGATCAAACAGGCGGAGAGGGGCGTTCATTGCGGAGTCCACATGCCTATCGTCCGAACGTGGCATTGCCGACCGTCCGGCGCTAGCCTCGCGCCATGGCTGCGACCGACATCGCCCTGGAAACGGCTCAGCATCATACCCGAGCGGCGACCGTAATTGCCCGGTTGCTCCGTTTGGCGGCGCGCACCGTCGCCGACCTCGTGCTGCCGCCTACGTGCCTCGCTTGCCGCAAGCCGGTGGGCGCCGCAGGCGGGCTCTGCCCTTCCTGCTGGACCGTGATGGGGTTCATCGAGCGGCCCTATTGCGAGCGTCTCGGCACGCCGTTCCCGAACGACTCAGGCGGGGCGCTGCTTTCACCGGCAGCGATCGCCGATCCGCCCGCCTATGAGCGGGCGCGCGCCGCGGCGGGCGATGGCGATGTCGCGCGCGACCTCGTGCATCTTCTGAAATACGGCGACCGTCTCGACCTGGCCCCGCCGCTCGGCCGCTGGATGGCGCGGGCGGGCGCCGAACTCCTTGCCGATGCGGATGCATTGGTACCGGTTCCGCTGCACTGGACACGGCTGTGGCAACGGCGGTTCAATCAGTCGGCGGCGCTGGCGCACGCGATTTCCAGTATCGGCAATGTTCCGGTCGCCGATCACATTCTCGCGCGTGTGCGGCCGACGCCGCCGCAGGTCGGTCTTGCGCGTTCGGAGCGCGCACGCAACGTGCAGGGTGCGTTTGCCGTGCCGAAGGCCGCGCGTATCGATGTAAAGGGTCGGAAACTCGTCGTGATTGACGACGTGTTAACGTCCGGAGCCACGGCGGACGCATGCGCAAGAGTATTGCGCCGCGCCGGCGCGAGCCGAGTGGACGTTCTCGTGCTGGCGCGGGTTGTGGGTTACGAGTGAAACGCCGTAGTATGCGTTTGCGGGGCGACAGGAGGTGTCCTTGAGCGAGCCGAAAAAATTTCGCGTGGCACTCGTGCAGTTGCGCACCGGGCGCAACGTGATCGGCAATATCGACGTCGCCGCGAAGCTCGTGCGCGAGGCGAAGGCGCTCGGCGCCGACTACGTGCAGACGCCGGAGCAGACGTCGCTGATGGAGCTCGACCGCAAATCACTGTTTGCGCACATTGTCGAGGAAGAGCGCGATCCGGCGCTCGCGGCGTTCCAGGAGCTTGCGCGGGATCTGAAGGTTCATCTTCACGTCGGGTCGCTCGCGGTGAAGGTGTCACCCGAGAAGGCGGCGAACCGCACCTTCTTTATCGATCCCAACGGCGAGATCATCGGGCGCTACGACAAGATCCACATGTTTGACGTGAACCTGCCGAACGGGGAGAGCTATCGCGAGTCGAATACCTATCGGCCGGGCGAGGCGGCGGTCGTGGTCGCGCTGCCGTTCTGTAAAATCGGTCTCACGATTTGTTACGACGTGCGCTTCCCGGCGCTCTACCGCGCGCTTGCCGAAGCGGGTGCGGAGATGATCACCGTGCCGGCCGCGTTTACCAAGCAGACCGGTGAGGTGCATTGGCATGTCCTGCTGCGCGCGCGGGCGATCGAGACCGGCTGTTACGTTCTCGCGGCGGCCCAAGGCGGGCATCATGAGAACGGCCGCGACACCTTCGGCCACAGCATCGTCATCGATCCGTGGGGTCGTATCACCGCCGAGGCCGGCATCGAACCGGGCGTCACCATGGCCGACATCGACCTCGCGCTCGTCGCCGAAGCGCGGCAGAAGATTCCGGCGCTCGAGCACGGGCGGCGTTTCGAGGTGATCGCGCCCGCGAAGGGCGACGGCCGTCTGCATCTCGTGGGAAAAGCGTCTTGATCCGTTACGCGCTCGTTTGCGAAGCCGGGCACGGCTTCGAGAGCTGGTTCCGCTCGGCCGCGGATTACGACGGGCAGCGGAAGCGCGACCTCGTGATCTGCCCGGTCTGCGGCTTGGCGTCGGTGGAAAAACAGATCATGAGACCGTCGGTCGCTCGCACGGACAAGGCGCCGGCGCGTGTCGAGAAACTGGCGCCGACGGAAAAGACATCGGTCGCGATGATGTCGCCGGTGGAGCAGGAATTCCGGAAGAAGCTCAAGGAGCTGCGCGAACACGTGACCAAGAACGCGGATTACGTGGGCGATAAATTCCCCGAGCTCGCCCGGCAAATGCACTACGACGAGATCGACAAGCGCTCGATCTATGGGGAGGCGCAGCCCGAGGAAGTGCGTGAGCTCGTCGAGGAAGGCGTCGAGGTGCAGCCGCTGCCGGTGCTGCCGGAGGATCGGAATTAGCGGTTAGTGCGCCCAGATCAGGAGCGCCACGCCGATCACCACGATGACGATCCCCGCGCCCTCGCGCGGGGAAATTTTTTGGTGAAAGACGAAGGTGGAGATCGCCTGGGCGAAAAGTACTTCCACGAGCGCCAGCGTCCGGACGCTTGCCGCGGTGGCGAGCGCAAAGGCCAAAAACCAGAATTGCGAGGCGAGCGCGCCGAGGAAGCCCGCGGCCAATGACGGGCGCCAGGATTGCATGATGGCGCGGAGCACGCCGGGGTCGCGCAGCATGAGATAGAGTGAAAGAAGTGCCGCCTGCAGCACGAGGCTGGCCGCAAGCGTGAAGGTCGCGGCCGTCACGTAGTTCGGCAATTCGAGACTCAGGATCGCGCCGCGATAGCCGACCGCCGATAGCGCAAACATGGCGCCCGCGCTGATGCCTAGCTGTGCCGGCCGATTGCCGCCGGCCGGCGTTCCGGGCCGCAGCGACATCAGCACTACGCCCGCGGTCGCGATCAGGATCGCCGCGGACATCAGTGGCGTCAGCCGGTCGCCCAGGAAAATAAGCCCGAACAGCGCCACCTGCACGGGCTCGGTCTTAATATAGGCGATCGAGACAACGAACGATCGCTCGTTCATGGCGGCGAGCATGAGCGCCGTTGCCACGATCTGCGCGAGCGTGCCGACCAGGATCCAGGGCCAGAACACCGGCGGCGGACTCGGCAAGCGCGTGCCCGCGGCGATCGCGACCGCGGCGAGAAAAATCAGCGCAAAGGGAAAGCCGAAGAGAAAGCGCACGTGCGTGGCGCCGACCGTGCCGAGCGTGCCGGTGAGCTCGCGTTGCGTCGCATTGCGGAGCGTCTGCGCCAGCGCCGCGGCAACGGTGAAGACCGCCCACAGCCAATCTTCGAGCATTTTCGTGCGGGTTCCCGGAAGTGCCGTTCAGGCGAGCACGATGCGCTTGTGCGCGAGCATCATGTAGTTCACGTCCATGTCGTCCGCGCGGCGCCATTCGCCCGAAGGCAGATGGTAGACGATCCCGCCGTCGTCGGTGAGCGATAGGCCGGCGGCCGCGAGTGCGGCTTCCAGTTCCTCCGGCGTCACGAACTTGTCCCAGCGATGGGTGCCGACCGGCAGCCAGCGCAGGATGTATTCCGCGCCGACGATCACGAGCGCGAAGCTCTTGAGCGTGCGGTTGATTGTGGTCACGAGCATCAAGCCGCCTGGCTTCACGCAGTCGGCGCAATGGCGCAGGAAAAGGCCGACGTCGGTGACGTGCTCCACGACCTCGGAAGCGATGACGATGTCGAAGCGTTTGCCCTCATCGGCGAGCGCCTCGATGGTCACCGCCCGATAGTCCATGGCAAGGCCGGTCTGTTCCGCGTGCACGCGCGCGGCCGCGACGTTCTCCTCGGCCGGATCGATGCCGGTCACGTTCGCGCCGAGACGGGCGAGGGGCTCGGCGAGAATGCCGCCGCCGCAGCCGACATCGAGAATGTCCAGGCCCGAGAGGCAATCGAGCGCCTTCGGGTCGGGGCCGTAGTGATCGCAGGCCCCGTCGCGGATGAAGGCGAGGCGCACGGGATTGAACTTGTGCAGCGGCCGCATCTTGCCGCGCGGATTCCACCATTCGTCGGCCAGGGCCGCGAAGCGGGCCACTTCGGCCGCGTCGATCGTGGATTGGCGTTTGCCTGCGTTAGCCATCCGGGCGTTCCTGAGCGTCCGCGCCGTTGCGGCGCGCGGCCCGCGACTGTATCAATACGCGCCGTCCCGACCGTCGCAAACATCAACCTTGCTACCACGAGGAAGCGCCGCGGCTATGGCCCGTCTCGTCATGAAGTTCGGCGGCACCTCGGTGGCCGACCTCGACCGCATTCGCAACGTGGCGCGCCACGTGGAGCGGGAGGTCAAGGCCGGCCATGAGGTCGCGGTCGTGGTCTCCGCCATGGCCGGCAAGACGAATGAGCTCGTGGCGTTTTGCCGACAGGCGGCGCTGCTGCACGATGCGCGAGAATACGACGCGGTGGTGGCCTCGGGCGAGCAGGTGACTGCCGGGCTGCTCGCGATCGTGCTTGAGGACATGGGCGTGCAGGCCCGTTCCTGGCAAGGCTGGCAGTTGCCGATCGCGACCGACAATGCCCACGGGTCCGCCCGGATCCTCGACATCAACGGCGCCGAACTGATCCGCCGCTTCCGCGAGCACGAGCAGGTCGCAGTCATTTCCGGCTTTCAGGGCGTGCATAAGGAGACGGGCCGCATCACGACGCTCGGCCGCGGCGGCTCGGACACGAGCGCGGTGGCGATCGCGTCAGCTATCCATGCGGACCGTTGCGACATTTATACGGATGTCGACGGCGTCTATACGACCGATCCGAACATCGTCGAAAAGGCGCGGCGGCTCGCCAAGATCGCCTACGAGGAAATGTTGGAAATGGCCTCGCTCGGCGCCAAGGTGCTGCAGGTGCGATCGGTCGAGCTTGCCATGCAGAAACGGGTGCGCGTGTTCGTGCGCTCGAGCTTCGAGAAGCCAGAGGACGTCAACCCGCGCGGCGCGCCGCGCGGCACGCTCATTTGCGACGAGGAGGAGATAGTGGAAAGCCAAATGGTCACCGGCATCGCCTTCTCCAAGGACGAGGCGCAAATCTCGATCCGGCGCGTGGCCGACAAGCCCGGCGTCGCCGCCTCCCTGTTCGGGCCGCTCGCCGAGGCCAATATCAATGTCGACATGATCGTGCAGAACACGTCCGCCGACGGCCGCACCGACATCACCTTCACGGTGCCGGTTTCGGACTACGAACGCGCGCAGCAGACGCTCGCCAAGGTCAAGGACAAGGTCGGGTTCTCGGCGATCGAGGGAGCCGCGGACGTCGTCAAGGTATCCATCATCGGGGTCGGGATGCGCAGCCATGCGGGCGTCGCCGCCACCGCCTTCAGGGCGCTCGCCGAGCGCGGCATCAATATCCGGGCGATTTCCACCTCGGAAATCAAGATCTCGATCCTGATCGACGCCGCCTATACCGAGCTTGCGGTACGGACTTTGCATTCTGTATACGGACTCGACCGATAGTATGGGCCTTGCGGCCCTGACCTACGGACGGATCGAACGGGCTCGAAGCGGTGACAAACGTGTGTAACGGCTCGTCGATTAGGAAAGCGGCACGCGGGCACCGGCTCTAGCGAGGGCGCGGGCTCGACTCCCGCGCGAGGTTCTCTTCGTATCAAACGGGCGGCGCGGCGCCCGAGCAGGAAACAGGCCCATGCGTGGCGCGCTGGGCGGTCCGCGCGTGTTGTTGCGCCGGCTCCGCGAAGTCATGGCGGAACCGGTCAGCGCGCAGGACCGGCTCGACAAGATCGTGGTGATGATCGCCGCCAATATGGTGGCGGAAGTCTGCTCGGTCTACGTGCTGCGTGTGGACGGCGGCCTCGAACTGTACGCCACCGAAGGTCTGAGCCGCGACGCGGTGCACTTGACGGTGTTGCGCGCGGGCGAGGGCCTCGTCGGCCTCGTCGCCACCGAAGCGCAGGCGCTCAATCTCCCGAACGCCCAAGCGCATCCCGCTTATTCCTACAAGCCGGAGACCGGCGAAGAAATCTATCACTCGTTCCTTGGCGTGCCGGTCCTGCGCGCGGGCAACACGCTCGGCGTGCTCGTCGTGCAGAACCGCGCGCATCGCACCTACAGCGAGGAGGAGGTCGAGGCGCTGCAGACGACAGCGATGGTGCTCGCCGAGATGATTGCGTCCGGCGAATTGCTTGCGCTCGCCCGACCCGGCGCCGAGCCCGCGATCCGGCGCTCGGTGCAGGCGAAAGGCGTCGCCCTTGCCGAGGGCATCGGTCTCGGGCGCGTCGTGCTACACGAGCCGCGCGTGTTCGTGAAGAATTTCATCGCCGACGACGCGCAGAAGGAAATCAAGCGCCTCGATCAGGCGGTCGACACGCTGCGCGCTTCGATCGACGTGATGCTCGAAGAGGAGGGCATGGCGCGCGCAGGCGAGCATCGCGATGTGCTCGAAGCCTATCGCATGTTCGCGCACGACCGCGGCTGGTTGCACAAGCTGCGGGAAGCCGTGATGACGGGCCTCACCGCGGAGGCCGCGGTCGAGCGCGTTCAGTCCGACACGCGTGCCCGCATGATGCGGCAGACCGATCCTTATTTGCGCGAGCGGCTGCACGACCTCGACGATCTAGCGAACCGGCTGCTGCGCGAACTCATGGGCGAAACTCAGGGGTCGCGGCGCGAGGAATTACCCGACAACGCCATCGTCGTTGCGCGCAACATGAGCCCCGCGGCGCTCCTCGATTTCGACCGCTCACGGCTGCGCGGCGTGGTGCTGGAAGAAGGAGCGATGACGAGCCACGTGGCGATCGTCGCGCGCGCGCTCGGCGTCGCAACCGTCGGCCAGATCGAGAACATCGCGAGCCTCGCCGATCCGGGCGACGCCATCATCGTCGACGGCGACGCCGGGGAAGTGCATATCCGGCCGCCCGACGGGGTCGAGGCCGCCTACGCCGGGAAGGTGCGGCTGCGCGCGCGCCGGCAGGCGCAATATGCGGTGCTGCGCGATCAGCCGGCGATCACCAAGGACGGCGAGCGGCTGCAACTGCTGATCAATGCGGGGCTCCTCGTGGATCTCCCGCATCTCGAGGAAACGGGCGCGGACGGCATCGGGCTGTTCCGGACCGAGTTGCAGTTCATGGTGGCGGCGACCTTGCCGCGCACGAGCGAGCAATTGCGGCTCTACCGCTCGGTGCTGGATGCGGCTGACGGCAAGCCCGTCACGTTCCGCACGCTCGATATCGGCGGCGACAAGGTGCTGCCATATATGAGGGCGGTGCAAGAAGAAAATCCGGCGCTCGGCTGGCGTGCGATCCGGCTTGGCCTCGACCGGCCCGCGCTCCTGCGCATCCAGTTGCGCGCGCTTCTGCATGCCGCGGCCGGCCGCGACCTGCGGCTGATGTTCCCGATGGTTTCGGCGGTCGAGGAATTCGACCACGCACGCAAGCTCGTGGAGCGCGAGCTCACGCATTTGCGACGGCATGGACACCGGTTGCCCGACCAGGTGCGGATCGGCGTCATGGTGGAAGTTCCCTCGCTTCTGTTCGTGCTTGATCAGATTTTCGATCGCGCGGACTTTATTTCGGTCGGCTCCAACGATCTCATACAGTTCCTGTTCGCCGCGGATCGCGGCAATGCTCGGGTTTCCGACCGGTTCGATCCGCTCTCGGCGCCGGTCCTGCGCGCGCTCAAGTCCGTGGTCGATGCCGGCAAGGCGCATGGAAAGCCCGTGGCGCTCTGCGGCGAGCTCGCCTCGCGCCCGCTGGAAGCGATGGCGCTCGCCGCGATCGGCTATCGCACGCTGTCGGTGTCGGCGGCGGCGATCGGTCCGGTCAAGGCGATGGTGCTCGGGTTAGACGTGAGTGCGGCAGCGAAGACGCTCGCGCCCATGCTGACGGAAAAGGCGAGCGCGCACTCGATCCGCGAACGGCTGAAGTCCTTCGCGACAGAGTCCGGCGTTCCGCACTGAGGAAATTCCATGCTGCCCGCCAGCCGGCTCGATGCAATCGTAAACCGCCTTGCCGCGGTGGAGGCGGAACTTTCCTCGAGCCCCGGGCGTGAAACCTATGTGAAGCTCTCGCGCGAGCACGCGGAACTGCGCCCGGTGGTGGAGGCGGTGAAGGCCTTGCACCAGGCACAAGCCGATCTCGCCGGCGTCAAGGCGCTGATCGACGATCCGGCGACCGACGCCGCGATGGCGCGGCTCGCGACCGAGGAGAAGGCGGCGATCGAGAAGCGTATCGAAACGCTCGAGGCCAAACTGCGGATTTCCCTGCTTCCCAAGGATGCCGCCGACGAGCGCGACGTAATCCTGGAGGTGCGCGCCGGCACCGGCGGCGACGAGGCGTCGCTCTTCGCCGGCGATCTCTTCCGCATGTACGAGCGCTACGCGGCTTCGCAGGGATGGAAGGTCGAAGTGATCTCGGCGAGCGAGGGCGCAGTTGGCGGCTACAAGGAGATCATCGCCGAGATACGCGGGCGCGGGGTCTATTCGAAACTGAAGTTCGAATCCGGCGTGCACCGCGTGCAGCGCGTACCGGACACGGAAACTTCGGGCCGCATTCACACTTCGGCGGCGACGGTTGCAGTGCTGCCGGAAGCGAAAGAGGTCGATATCGCGATCAACGACGCGGAACTGCGTATCGATGTATTCCGCGCATCGGGCGCGGGCGGCCAGCACGTGAACAAGACGGAGTCCGCGGTCCGCATCACGCATCTGCCGAGCGGGATCGTCGTCGGCGTCCAGGACGAGCGCTCGCAGCACCGGAACAAAGCACGCGCGATGGACCTGTTGCGGACGAAGCTCTACGACATGGAGCGGCAGAAGCTGGACACGGCACGCGCGGCGGAGCGGCGCGGGCTCGTCGGCTCCGGCGATCGCTCGCAGCGCATTCGCACCTATAATTTTCCACAAGGGCGGGTGACCGATCATCGCATCAATCTGACGCTGCATAAATTGCCGCAAGTGCTGGAAGGCCCGGCGCTCGGCGAGATCATCGATGCGCTGGTCGCGCACCATCAGGCGGCCCTGCTGGCGGCCGAGGGGGTGGGATGAACTCGCCAACAGAGTCCGCTGATCGCCTTGATGGCTCCATCGGCGCGTTGCGGCGGCGGGCAGTCGACACCTTGCGCTCGGCCGGCGTCGAGGGCGCCGAACTCGACGCGCGGGTGCTGCTCGCCCATGCGCTCAAGATTGACGCGGCGCAGGTGCTCGGGGCGCCGGATACGCAGGTCGATGCCGCCGCGCAGGCCCGCCTCGCCGATGCAATCGCGCGTCGCGTGGCGGGCGAGCCGGCGGCGCGCATCCTCGGCGTCAAGGAATTCTGGAGCTGCGCTTTCGCGCTTTCGCCCGACGTGCTGGTGCCGCGGCCGGAAACGGAAACCCTTGTCGAAGCGGCGCTGCTTGCGAAGCCGGACCGCGACACGGAACTGCGCGTACTTGACCTTGGTGTAGGTTCAGGCGCGTTGCTCGCGGCAATCCTGCTGGAGCGTCCGCGTGCGACAGGCATCGGCGTCGATGCGAGCTCGGCCGCGCTGGAGTTTGCGCGCATGAATCTCGACGCGCTCGGCTTGGGGCCGCGTGCGCAATTCGTCCGCGGCGATTGGGGTGCTGCGCTCTTCGGCAAGTTCGATCTCGTTGTCGTCAATCCGCCATATATCCCGAGCCACGTCATCGCCGCACTGCCGCACGAAGTGCGCGAGCATGATCCTCGACTCGCGCTCGATGGCGGGGCGGACGGACTGGCGAGCTATCGCGCGATCGTCACGAGCCTTCCGCGGTTTCTCGCGCCGGACGGGGTCGCGGTGCTCGAGCTTGGCGACGGGCAGGAACAGGCGGTTGCGACGCTTGCGCGCAGTGCCCATCTGGTGGTTAACGGACCGGCACAATGCGACCTTTCCGGCAAGGCCCGGGCGCTTGTTCTTCGCATCGGCGAGTAAAAAAACGCTTGGAAGATGGGGCGAACCGCACTAGTGTCCGCTCGGGATTCGATCCGGTGCGCGTGTCCAGCCGCAAGGCAGTAACGTGCAACGGCCGCGAATAGCGGCTCAGCTGGCAGGTCGCGTGATCACGCCGCCAGTGACGACTTCCGGGCTCGACGTTTCACCGATTTTCGCACGCGGAGAATGCCGCGGCGCGAAGCCAAGGGGCAAGATATCCGCGTTGAACGCGGAGTGGATCTCTAGATTCGCAACCAAGCGAACATAGACGCAGCACCGAACGGTGCCGCGTAATTGGCGCGGCCAAATGGCTGCGGAAAATAGTCGTGTGTTTGCCGCGTTACAGTTGGTAAAGCGGCGGAGCCGAAGTGAAAGCCAAGTGAGGCGGCAAAGCCTCGCAAAATGAGAGACGGTAGAAATGAGAAACGGACAGAACAAGCGCATGCGCGGCCGCAATCGCCGCGGACATAATCCGCTGACCCGGGTGTACGAATCGAACGGGCCGGACGTGAAGATCCGGGGAACCGCCCACCACGTTGCGGAAAAATATCTCCAGCTCTCGCGCGACGCACACTCCTCCGGCGATCCGATCGCGGCCGAAGGTTATTTGCAGTACGCCGAGCATTATTTCCGGTTGATCGCCGCCGCGCAGGCGCAGTTCGCGCCGCAGAACCAGCAGAATAATCCCAACCAGCCGCAACAGGCGTTGCAGCGGTCGGACATGGACCCGCGCGACGAATTCGACGACGAAGGCGACGATATGGGGAACGTCGATACGTCCGGCCAGCCCTATCCGGGCGGTGCGCCAATGCCGCAAGTGCAACAGCCGCGCCCGCAGCACCAGTCGCAGCCGCAACCGAACTTTCAGGGTTATCAGCAGCAACAGCCGCGCAATGACGAGCAGCGCGATCCGGGGCTGCCGGCCTTCATCACTGGCGGTGGCGGGGGCCCGGGGCCCGCGCCGGGCAATGGATACGACAACGAGCAGGGCGGTGAACGCGACAACCGCCGCTTCAATCGCGGCCGCAACCGGCGCTTCAATCGTGGCCGCAACGACTACGACCCACAGCGCGCGCAGGGCGGCGGCGAAACACCGAGCCAGAATGCGCCGGGCGACGCGCAGCCGAGCGGCGAATTCGTGCCGCCGAAGCCGGGCGAATAATTTCAATCGATGACGACGAAGGGATCGTCTGCGGCGACCCTTCCAGGACTCACGACTTCCGCGTAGATGCCGCAGTCGTCCTTGCCGGTGAGGCGATAGAGCGCGTCCGGGACATCGATGTCGCGCGCAGCGGTTTCGGGGTCGACCTCGGTCGCGGCGCAACGCTGGATCACCTTCACGACGCGCAAACGCACCGGACCGATTTCGATCGTGCGGCCGACGAACTCGATTTCGGCCCAGGCCGGCAATCCCTGCACATAAACATTGCCGCGAAAACGCAAGGGGTGAATCTTGCGCTTGATTGATTGCTCGAGTGCGGCGACGCTTGCCAGATTGATGATCGAGACCACTTTCTTCGCCACGTCTGAGAAACTATGGTCAGGTGCTTCGAGCAGGCGGATTTGCCCGCGCGCGTCGGCGCCCATGAAATCCTGAAAGAAGCGCTCGATCGCGGCGCGGCCTGCGGAGTCGCTGAGTCTTGCCTCGATCAGCGGTCGCCCATCCTTGGCTGCCGTGAATGTTCCGCTCGCGTCGTCATAGCGGGTCGTGAGCGCCGCGATCTTCGCGTTCCGCATCAGGCAGAGAAACTTGATCTTCGGTTGCCAGGCGGGCGCTGCCGGATCGAACCCGGACGGGCCGTTTTCCAGCGCAAAGGCGCGGTCCGCGGGGAAGGTGGCGCCGGGGGCGAGATCGACGGCGGCGAGGCGTTCACCCGACAGGCCTTTGACCGGATAGCGATAAAGCGCGGCGACGCGAGGCATGATGCGAGAAAGACGTTGCCGGAGCGGCCGTCAATAGGCGGTCTCGGCGCAAGGTCTCCTTAACGCCCGTCCCCTAGGGTTGCTCCGATCCTATTGCGAGATGCGCCATGGCCACACATCCCGGCGACGGCGTCCGGTACAGCATCGTCATCCCGGTGTTCAACGAGGAATCGGTTCTGCCGGTTCTGTTGTACCGTCTGGATGCCATGATGGACGGGCTCGATGGCCCGGTCGAGACGATCTTCGTCGACGACTGCAGCTCCGATTGCAGTTCGATCATCCTCCAGGCCAAGGCGCGCCACGATTCGCGCTATCGCTACATCGGCCTGTCGCGAAACTTCGGTCACCAGGCGGCGATCACCGCGGGCATGGAAGCCGCCTCCGGCGCGGCCGTGGTCGTGATGGACGCCGACTTGCAGGACCCGCCCGAGGTCGTGAACGAGATGATCGCGCGATGGAAGGAGGGGTACGAGTTGGTTTACGCGCGGCGCCTGTCGCGCGAGGGCGACGGCGCGTTCAAGCGCGCCACTGCAAAGCTGTTCTACAAGCTGCTCGATCGTCTGTCGTCGGTTTCGATTCCCGCCGACGTCGGCGATTTCCGGCTGATCGACCGCAAGGTGCTTGACGCGTTCCGCGCCATGCCGGAGCAAGATCGGTTCGTGCGCGGGATGTTTGCGTGGCTCGGCTTCCGGCAGACCGAGGTCACGTTCCACCGTATGGCGCGGGTTGCAGGCGAAACCAAGTATCCGTTCTGGAAAATGATGCGGCTCGCGGTGAGCGGCGTCGTTGGATTCTCCGACGTACCGCTTCGGCTCGCCATCTGGTGCGGGCTTGCCGTGTCCGGGCTTGCGCTGCTGTATGGGCTGTACGTGATCGGGCTGTGGCTCGCCGACAGCCAGCTCGTCGCGGGCTGGTCTTCGACGATCGTCGTGATCTCGCTCCTGTGCGGGATCAACATGCTGATGACCGGGATCATGGGTCTCTACATCGGCCGTATCCATGCCGAGGTGAAGCGGCGCCCGCTCTATGTCGTGACGACCCGCGTCGGCTTCGACCGCGCGGCGAACGCGGATGCCGCCGTGAGCGCGCAGGATCGCACGCGCGACATGCGGGCGGCGGTATGACCGGCGAATTGTTCGACAACTATGAAAAGAATTATGGCGAGGTCGTCCAGTCCTCGATCGATTTCTCAGGGCTTCCACACGCCTTCTTCATGGCCGCCAAAGCGGATCTGCTGCGCGATGTCCTCGCGCGCCATTTCGGCTCCGCAAGCAAGCCTGACGCGCTCGACGTCGGATGCGGGGTCGGTGCGTTTCACCCGTATATCCGCGGCATGCTCCGGCGTCTGTGCGGCGTCGACGTGTCGGCGAGCTCTATCGGGCAGGCGCACAAATCCAATCCGGACGTCGAGTACGAATCCTATGCGGACGGAGTACTCCCGTACGCCGACGGCGAGTTCGATTTGGTTACTGCGATCTGCGTCATGCACCACGTCCCGCCCGCGGATTGGCCCGGGTTCGTGCGTGAATTGCGGCGTGTCACGCGCCCGGGCGGGTTGGTCTGCGTGATCGAGCACAATCCGTTCAACCCGCTGACGCGTCTGGCGGTCGCTCGTTGCGAATTTGATCGCGATGCCGTCCTGCTGCGCGCCGGCAGGATGGAGCGATTGCTGGCGGACGGCGGGATGCACGGGATCGGCACACGCTACTTTCTGTTCGTGCCCTGGGCCGCACCGCTCGCCCGGCGCATCGAGCGGCGCTGCGCAAGGGTGCCCCTCGGCGCACAGTACCTGACGATCGGCAAAGTCTAGTCGCTCAGCGCGCTTGCGCTGCGTCGCGCCGCTTGTGCACCACGGCGATTTCGTCCGCATAGACTCGCTGCCAGCCCGGCAGCCGATCGAGCAACGCGACCGCCGGCGTCTTCGGCGCGAGCAGCGTCGCACCGATGCGGTACCCGTCGAGCAGGCGCAGGAAGTCCGGCAGATCCTGCAAAGTGACGGCACGATGATGCCGCAGCATCAACGTGCGACCGTAGAGTTCCCCGCGCCCGTCGATGAACGGCGCGATGCCGGCATGGATCAGGTATCCGCCGAACGCGTAGTCGTTGAGCACCGGCCCTGACCGAGCGAGGTCGGCCGCGGCGACCGCGGCAGCGGGGGTGTTGCGTGCAGCCGGAACGATATCGCGCGTCAGTGCAAATCCGGTGGCGATCATGATCGCGACCGCAAGCCCGCCCAGAGCGAGACGCGGCGAGCCTAGGGATGTGGTCTCCGCGTCGCGGGTGCGGTTCAATTGTCGGGCCAGCGGTTGCGCAAGGTAGAGCGGCGCAAGCAACGCCAGGAGATCGGCGTGGCGCGATTGCGACAACGCGAGGTGGAGCAGCCCGAGCAGAACGAGAATCCGGACCGGCGGCAGAGTCACGCCGTGAAACAGCGCAAGGCCGATCCCCAGCAACAGCACCATCTCGAAGGCGCCGAGCCTGCCGAAATCCTGCGGCTGCCATTCGCCGATGATGGACAGGGCGTCACCGAGCGCGAGCGTGTTGAGCGGCGCCAGCAGGATTCCTGGTCCATACGGAGTAAGCGACGCGGCGATCACGGCAAGCGCCGCGAACAGCACCCATTGGCGCGCGGCCCTGCGCCATTCCGGACGCGAAGTCTGCCAGACGGCTTCGATCGCCGCGGGCAGGATCAAGGCAACCCCGATGCCGACGCTGCCGTGCAGGTTGGCCCAAAGCGCGATCAGCGGCAGGAACGCGAACGGTGGCGCCGCACCGCGATCCACGGCGCGGACCAGCGCGGCGATCCATGCCAGCATGAGCGGCAGTACCAATACATGCGGCCGTGCCAACATGTGCGGGGCAGCCAGAACCAATGCGACGAGGCCCAGGATCAAGGCGGGCAACAGATCGAGCCGCTGCACCAGGAATCGCAGGAGCAGCCCGAACGCCAGCGCGATGGCAGCGGCGGCCAGTACCACCACGCCGGGCCAGCCGGCTGCGGCATAGGCGCCGGCATAGATCATCTCGGACAGCCATTCGAACGCGATCCAGTGCGCGCCGGCCATGGTGTGGGAAAATGGATCGACGGTCGGGAACGCGCGATGATCGATAATCCAGCGCGCAACTGCGAGGTGCCAATAGCTGTCGGGATCGTTCAGCAACCGATCGCCGAGCGGCAGGAGCAGCAGGTAAACCCCCGCCGCGAAAATCCAGGGCAACGCCGTGCGGATTGAGATCGCTCGACGGCCGACCAGGACGGGCAAGGATGGCGGGAGGGCTTTGCCTTCGCTCGACATGACCGGGAAGCTACGCACCCACCGTTAACGTTTGCCGAAGCTGTCGGACCGGCGCGGAGGCGGCTGAGCCGGAAGGACTTGCTAGCCCTAATATCAATGGCGCAGCCTCTTCCGTAGCGCGTGGAGCATTCTTATCTCATGCTTCAGGCGCGGACCCTCGGGTCCCGCCGAATCCAGGTGCCTCGGCCGGGCTTCGGACGGCGGAGGCAGGCTGAGGAGCGGGCGATGAATTTCGAGAAGTACACCGAGCGCGCGCGCGGATTCGTGCAGTCGGCGCAGTCCTTGGCCTCGCGCGAGGGCCATCAGCAATTCGCGACGGAACATCTCCTTAAAGTCCTGTTGGACGACCCCGAGGGGTTGGCGGGCGGGCTGATCGACCGCTCGGGGGGCAATTCGCGCGCAGCGTTGAAGGCCGTCGAAGCGGCGCTCGCCAAAATGTCCAAGGTCGAGGGGTCGGGCGCGGGCCAGCTTTATCTTGCGCCCGCGCTCGCGCGCGTGTTCGACACCGCCGAGAAGGCTGCGGAAAAGGCCGGCGATTCTTTTGTCACCGTGGAACGGCTGCTGCTCGCGCTCGCGGTCGAAAAAGAGAGCGAGGCAGGCAAGATCCTCGCGCGCGGCGGCGTCACGCCGCAAAAGCTCAATGCCGCGGTCGAGGATTTGCGCAAGGGACGCACGGCGGATTCTGCGTCGGCCGAGAGCGCTTATGACGCGCTCAAGCGCTATGCGCGCGATCTCACGGAAGCCGCGCGCACCGGCAAGCTCGATCCGGTGATCGGTCGCGACGAGGAAATCCGCCGGACGATTCAGGTTCTGTCCCGGCGCACCAAGAACAACCCGGTGCTGATCGGCGAACCGGGCGTCGGCAAGACCGCGATCGTCGAGGGCTTGGCGCTCCGCATCGTCAATGGCGATGTGCCGGAGAGCCTGAAGGACAAGCGACTCTTGGCGCTCGATCTCGGTTCGCTCATCGCCGGTGCGAAATATCGCGGCGAGTTCGAGGAGCGGCTCAAAGCGGTGCTCTCGGAAGTCACCGCGGCCGAAGGCGGGATTGTTCTGTTCATCGACGAAATGCACACGCTCGTCGGCGCTGGCAAAGCCGACGGGGCGATGGATGCCTCGAACCTCTTGAAGCCTGCGCTTGCGCGCGGCGAATTGCACTGCATCGGGGCGACCACGCTCGACGAATACCGCAAGCATGTGGAGAAGGACGCTGCCCTCGCGCGGCGCTTCCAGCCGGTTTTCGTCGGCGAGCCCACGGTCGAAGACACGATCTCGATCCTGCGCGGGCTCAAGGAGAAATACGAGCTGCATCACGGCGTGCGCATCACGGACGCCGCACTCGTCGCGGCTGCGATGCTCTCCAACCGCTACATCGCCGACCGGTTCCTGCCGGACAAGGCGATCGATCTCGTGGACGAGGCTGCGGCGCGGCTGCGCATGCAGGTCGATTCCAAGCCGGAGGAACTCGATGAGGTCGACCGCCGGCTGATGCAGCTCAGAATCGAGCAGCAGGCGCTCAGGAAAGAAACCGATCCGGGTTCGAAGGAGCGACTCAAGAGGATCGCCAAGGAAATCGCTTCGCTCGAGGATGAGTCGGCAGCCCTGACGCAGCGCTGGCAGGCGGAAAAGACGAAGCTCAGCGACGCGCAGAAACTAAAGGCAGAACTCGACCAGGCCCGCGCCGAGCTCGCGCAGGCGCAGCGGCGCGGCGAGTATCAGCGTGCCGGCGAATTGACCTACGGCATCATTCCCGAAGTCGAGAAGAGGCTGAAGGCGATCGAGGAAAAGGGTACCGACGCCATGGTGGAGGAAGCGGTGACGCCGGACCATGTGGCGCAGGTCGTCTCGCGCTGGACCGGCATTCCGGTCGACCGGATGCTGGAAGGCGAGAAGGAGAAGCTCCTGCGCATGGAAGAGGCGCTGGCCAAACGCGTCGTCGGTCAGGACGAGGCGGTAAAGGCGGTTTCGACCGCAGTGCGGCGCGCTCGCGCCGGGCTGCAGGACCCGAACCGGCCGATCGGCTCGTTCATGTTTTTGGGTCCCACCGGGGTCGGCAAGACCGAGCTCACGAAAGCGCTTGCCGCATATCTCTTCGATGACGAGCAGGCGCTGATCCGCATGGACATGTCGGAATACATGGAGAAGCACTCGGTCGCGCGGCTGATCGGCGCGCCGCCGGGTTATGTCGGCTACGACGAGGGCGGGGCGCTCACGGAAGCCGTGCGCCGCCGACCCTATCAGGTGATTCTGTTCGACGAGATCGAGAAGGCGCACCCCGACGTTTTCAACGTGCTCCTGCAAGTGCTCGACGACGGCCGGCTCACGGACGGGCAGGGGCGCACCGTCGACTTCCGCAACACGCTGATCGTCATGACCTCGAATCTGGGCGCGGAATTACTCGTGGCGCTCGCCGAAGATCAGGACGTCGATGCGGTGCGCGAGCAGGTCATGGCCGTGGTGAGAGCGAATTTCCGGCCGGAATTCCTGAACCGCGTCGACGAGATCATTCTGTTCCACCGGCTCAAGCGGGAGCAGATGGGCACGATTGTCGATATCCAGGTGGGCCGTCTCCAAAAGCTGCTCGACGAGCGCAAGGTCTCGGTCGAGCTTGCGCCCGAGGCGCGCAATTGGCTGGCGGACAAAGGTTACGATCCGTCGTTCGGCGCGCGGCCCTTGAAGCGCGTGATCCAGAAATATGTGCAGGATCCGCTCGCGGAGAAGCTGCTCGCCGGCGAAATCAAGGACGGCGACAAGGTGCGCGTCGGTGTCGGCGCCGACGGGCTCACGCTGGAGGCAAAAGGCAAGGCGGCACGGGCCGCGTAAAGAATCAGTTGCCGGTCTGCGCCACGCGCGGCATGGCGGCGCCGCGCTCGAGGATGCTGTCGATGCGGGCGCGCTCGCGCTCGAAGGCGTTGAGAATGCGGCCGTCGAGTTCGCGTCCGCGCGGCAACTTGATGCGCATCGGATCGACGAAGTTGCCGTTGATCGTGACTTCGTAGTGCAAATGCGGTCCGGTCGAGAGGCCGGTGTTGCCGACATAACCGACAATCTGGCCTTGGCGCACTTTCGTGCCCGGCTGAATGCCGCGCGCGAAGCCGGACAAATGCGAGTAGCTCGTCACGTATCCGTTGAGGTGCTGCACCTCGACACGGCGGCCATAGCCGCCGCGATCCCACTCCGCCTTGATCACGGTGCCGTTTCCGGCGGCGAAGATCGGCGAGCCGGTGCTCTCCGCCCAGTCAATGCCGGTATGCATGCGCACGTAGCCGAGGATCGGATGCCTGCGCGGGCCGAAACCGGAGCGGAATACGCCGCCGGCCATCGGCTTGCGGACCAGGAACTTCTTCGCGCTCTTTCCGGCTTCGTCGTAGTAGTCGACGATGCCGTCGTCCGTCGTCAGGAAACGGTAGAAGCGGCGCGATTCCTCGCCAAACACGAGTGAGGCGAACAGCACATCGTTGTTTCCCTCGAGTTCGTCGCCGGCATAGAGCACTTCGAACGAGTCACCGGCGCGGACACGGCGCTGCAAATCGACGTCGAACGAGAAGGTGCGAATGATGTTCTCGATCATCGGCCTCGGGACGTCGTTGCGCAGCGCGGTCTCGTAGATGCTCTGGTAGAGCCGCAAGCCGGCGCCTTCTTCGCTTTCGTCGTCGTTGTCGAGGACCGCGACGTCGATCTGCCGCGGCTCTTCGACGGAGACGTACCGGCCGTTGTCGCCGAGCGCGATGGTCGCTTCATGGCCTGTTTCGTTGAAGATGCTGATGCGGAGCGGCTGGGTCTGCCCGTTTGCCAAGGTATCGAGCAGGATGCGTACGCGATGGCCTTCCTTGATGCCGCCATCGCGGCCGCGCGAACCGAACGCCGTGATGAGCGCGGTCGTTGCCTGCGGGACGGCGGCGAGCTCCTTCAGGATCGCGGTCAGGCCTTCGCCCTTCTTTGCGATCACGGTCCGCTCGGTCCAGGTATTGCCGCCGGTCGCTTCGCCGGCGGTTTTGGGCACCGAGTTCATGTTCTCGGCGATTGCCGGCATTTGCGCATCGGCGCGCGGGTTGCCCTCGGCGGCGTAGGCGAGAGCACCGAGGCCCATGCCGAGACTTGCAGTAATCGTGGGACGCAGTTGCTCGCCGTCGCCGCCCGCGGCGATTGCCTGGCGTACGGAATACTGAACGTCTTCGGGGCGGATCGTGGCGGCGATGCGCGTCGCGGCGGGCGCCTGCAAGAGATCGCGCATCACGATCGAAAGCTCGCCAGTCGGCTCGAGTTGCGGACCGTCGTCGCCGCGCTCCTCGTCCTCGGCCATCAGCTTGACCGGGTTGAACGCCGGGACGGTCGCCGCGAATTCCGACGGGCTTACCGCGAGGTTGGTGGCAATGCGGATGAAGGGTCGCACGCGGACGATCTCGCGGTCGGCGACGCGGGTCGTGGTGGAGACGCGGAGCGTCTGGCGCGCGCTCGAGTGGTCGGCCAGGAGCGTCATGCGGTCGGCCTTGCGCGCGATGTTGGAGGCGCGGTCGCCGACCTGGCGCAGGGCAAGGCGGGCGATCTCCGGCAATTGCGCGAAGCGATATTCGCCGTCGAGGGCGGCCCAGACGGCGCCGCCCATCAGGCCGGCGCCGGAGACGGCAGCGAGCACGGTCGCGGCAAGCCAGCGGATCGAGACGCGGCGGCGGTCGATCGGCTCCTCGACGTCGCCGTCGAGGCCGAGCGGGGGCTCGTTGCCAAGTTCGATAACTGGAGCAGGGGTGTGCCGCCCGCCGCCCGCCGGCCGTCGCCCGCTTTCCAAGCGCTTCCCTCGTCCCCTAAATCCCCGCCGGAACCCCTCCGAAGCGGGCAGATGATCGCGCCAGAATTGCCCTGTCCCCACGGCAGCGGCCGAGGGAAGATGTGAAAAACGCCCCTTTAAAGTGGCGGTATCATGACTATGTGCAGTGCCGAAGGCAGCAAGCCCGGGTTTTCGCCGGGTTTTTTCCTCCGCAGTTGACAATCAAAACCGGCGCCGCATATATAGCCGCTTCGGCACGCCGCCGTCTCGGCGGGATGGCGCGCCGCTAAAGCTCCTCAACGACCTATGGTCGCTCGGTTCTGGCTCAGGCCGGAGTCGGGGAGTTTCGACGGCTCTCTGGTCCTTCCGGAGAGACGGGGGCGAAAGCCCGGCTGTTTGAATCTGTGAATCGGGAAGAAAGAGAAACGTAGGCGGCGGGGTCCTTGCGGGCCTTCCC
>JBBDYN010000047.1:0-15611 GCA_040901465.1 Xanthobacteraceae bacterium | reverse complement strand
CGCATGCGATCGATCTGCTCGTTGATCGAGGAATCCTTCTCGATGTAGGTGTCGGTGCGCGGGACGTAGGCTTCCGGCTGGTAATAATCGTAATACGAAACGAAATACTCGACCGCGTTCTGCGGAAAGAAGCTCTTGAACTCGCCGTAGAGCTGCGCCGCGAGCGTCTTGTTGGGCGCGAGAATGAGCGCCGGGCGCTGCGTGCGCGCGATCACCTGCGCCATGGTGTAGGTCTTGCCGGAGCCGGTGACGCCGAGCAGCACCTGCGTGCGCTCGTTCGTCTGCGCGCCCTGCACCAATTCCTCGATCGCGGTGGGCTGGTCGCCCTTCGGCTCATAGGGCGAGACCAGCTCGAAACGCCTGCCGCCTTCGGATTTTTCCGGGCGCTCGGGCCGATGCGGAACCCAGACTTGGTTCCTGAATTCCGGCCGCCCCACTTCGATCAGCGCCTTCAGCGCGTCCGCCGACGCGGTCGAGCCGAGGGAAGGGACGTAGTCGGCCTCGTTGTCGCCCGCGAGTCCAAGTTCCGCGGCGAGCTTCGGGTCGAGGCCGGTCACCGGCGCCTGCGGGAAGTGCCGCTGCGGCCGCTCGGCCATGCCGTGGCTCACGCCGCGCGCGGTGCGGTAGGGTTTTTCTACTTTGGGCTTCGGGGATTTCGGCTTGGCCATCGGCCCAATATGGAGCCCAGAACGGGGCGAGGGAAGGGCGCGGCGTCAGGCCAATCGCTATTTCGCCGGCTCGGCCGCGAGCGCCGCTGCAGCTTTGGCAACGGCCGCCTCGCGGATTTTTCGGCGTGCGGCGCCCGCTTGGCGCTGCGCTTCCACCGTCTCCGCGGACGCGGTGAATGGGGTACCAGAGCGAAACGGCGGCTCGGGGTCGTATTCGATCTGAAGCTGGATGCGCTTCGCGGCTTCTTCGCCGGCGATTTCCGCGACGACGCGCAACGCCATGTCGATCCCGGCGGTGACGCCGCCCGAGGTGAAGATGTTTCCGTCCACCACCATGCGATCGTCGGAGACGGTCGCGCCGAACTGGGTCAGCAGATCGCGGGCGAGCCAATGACCGCCGGAGCGCTTTCCGCGCAATAGGCCCGCGGCACCGAGCAAAAGCGACCCGGTGCAGATGCCTAAAATCCACTGCGCCGTCTTTGCCTGATTGCGCACGAAGCCGACCCATTGCGGATCGAGGATCGCGTCATCGGTGCCCGGCCCGCCGGGCACGACCAGAAGATCCGACTTGGAGGCGCGATCACGCGTGGTCGTGGGAAGGATCGCGAGCCCGCGGTCGCTTTTGACCGGCTCCATGGTCGCGCCGACGAGTTCGATCCTGGCGCCCGGTATGCGGACGAGAACCTCATAGGGCCCCGTGAGGTCGAGCTGAGTCACACTCGGAAACAGCAGAAGATTGATTTTCGTCTCTTGGGCCGCCGACATGATGCGCTCCTTATCCGCGTCAATATGGGGCCCGGAACGGGGCGAGGGAAGGGCTTGGAATTTTGGCGGTTTTGGTCAGGCGTTGGGTTGTTGCAAGGACTTCAGATAGGCGTCGGAGAAGTCCGTGCGCAGCTCCATCCACATCGGCATGTGGTCGGAAATCTGCCACGTGCGCCATTTCGGGAAGTACTTGGTTGGATTCGCCGCCTCTTGCGCGTTGTCCTGCTGCATGAGCGGCAGATAGACGGGCAAGTCCTCGTCGCGAAACACCGAACGATACAGATCGATCACGCCGCCTTCGCCGATCTCGAGCCGCTTCTCACGCACGCGCAAAGCGATCTGGTCGTAGAAATGCTTGCGGTCGGTGACGCCGGCGCCGAACTTGAGCGGGTCGGGAATGGTGAAGCCGTTGTTTTCGAGCGCCTGCATGGTCGCGTGCTCGGGACTCACGATATTGAAGTCGCCGAGCAGGATGTAGTCCTCGTCCTCCTTCTGCTGCCGCGCCTTGAAGAATTTCGCGATCCGCTCGATCTCCTGCCGGCGCTGCTCGAGTTTCGGGCCGGTGTCCTCGCCGTAATAGATGTGAACGGTGCAGAGATTGAAGCGGAACCAGCCCGACTGAAACGAGACGAGGAACGGCGTGCGCGCGAACTGCACGCCCGGCGCCGTCGCGGCGGCGTCCTCGGCGGCGGCGGCCGGCATCACCGTCTGTCCGGTCGGCAGCACGATTTCTCCAGCGACCTTGCGGAAACGAACCTGGCCGGTGTTGAACACGAACGCCATGCGCTCGCTGTTGCCCCCGGTGCCCTCGGTCGTATCGGTGACGATGTAGTCCCAGCGTGGGCCCAGTAGCTGCATGATCTTCTTGAATGGCGCGAGATTGCGATTGATCTCCTGCAGCGCCACAAGGTCGAAGGTCGCGATGGTTTCGGCGATGTAGTAGTAGGCTTCCTCCTCACGCGGCCGCGGATTGAACTTGGCCGCGCCGAAATCGCGGAGGTTCCAGGTCGCGAGCAGAAGCGTGCGCGGATTCCGTTTCGCACGAATGGCCGCGAGCTGATTGCGGAGCGCCAGCAGCCGCTCGATGGTTCGCTTGCTCGCCGGGGTCGACGCGGTCGCGCGCAATCCGCCATAATAGATCGACATGTTCGCCGCCTTTGTCGCCAAGCTGCATTAGATCAGGCTACAGCCAGCCGTTGCAAGAGGCGATGAACTTTACTACGCGGCGCGCGCAGGTGATCAGCTCGCGTGTTTGCCGGCGCTCCAGCCGCGCGAGGCCAGGAGCCGCTCGCCGACCTCGATCGGCTCTTCTTCGAGCGGCGTCGCCATGGTGTCGTTCCATCGGTTGAGAAAACCAAAGACAGCGATCACGCCGACGATCTCGACGATCTGCTCCTCGGTCCAATATTTCTTCAATTCCGTGAACATCTCGTCGGTGGCCGAATTCGGCACCGTGCCGGCGGCGACGGCAAGATCGAGGGCCGCGCGCTCGGCCGGGCTGTAGAGCGGGCTCGTTTGATAATCCCACACGGCCGCGACCTTTGCCTCGTCGACGCCAAAGTGTAGTGCGCCGCCGGCGGTGTGCGCCATGCAATACTGGCAGCCGGCAGTTCGGCTCGCGACATGGGCGATCAGCCGCTTGAAGCCGCGATCGACCTTGCCGTCCGGCTCCCAGATCGAAGCGGTGAGCTGCGCGAGCGCCTGCACCATTTTCGGCTTGCGCTGCATGATGAGCACGCTGTTCGGGATGAAGCCGAGCGACTTGCGGTAGACCTCGAATGCGGCGCTCAATTCGGGTGCATGCTCGGGCGGCAGCGGCGTGAGGCGCGGCCTAGGTCGAGTGTGCTGGTCCATCGGCGTGTCCTCCTAGGGAATTTGCAGTGATCCTAGCACGAACGCCCCGGCATCGCGTGGTCAGGCCGGGACCGCCGCAGCGGGCACGCGCTTCACTTGGTGCGCATGCAGCTTGGGCAGCACCTCGTGGCCGAAGCGGCGGATCTGCTCGATGAACAGCTTGTTCGGGCGGGCGCCGAGATTGACGTTCAACAACAGCGAATTTGCGCCGGCGTGCTCGGCCATCTCGATCAGCCGCTCGGTCACTTCCTTTGCCGCGCCAAAGGCAAGCTCGCCGCCTTCGACGCGCTTTTCGACGTCGGCCATATTCATATTGCGAATCTTTTCGCGGTCCATGGCGGCGGCCTGCTTGTTTTCCGGCCGGACGTAATCGAACGAGGGCGAGTCAGGCGAGCGGCCGCCGGGAGGAATTTTTCCGCCGGGCTCGAGGCTGCCGTGATGCCAGAGCACCTGATTGAAGTAGAGGAAATACGGCCCGTACTCGCCTAGCGCGTCCGCCCTGCTGTCGGCGACGTAGGCGTCGGTGAAAAAGCAAAGGTGGTCGGGTGTGAGATCGTGGCCGTGCTTCGCGAGCTCCGTTGCGAAATAGCCGACCATGTCTTCGGTGAGGCCGCGCTTGAAATCCGGGATGACTGCCTTGAGATTGCGAGCGGCGGTCCATTCGATCGTTTCCTTGCTGCCGGTGAATGGAATCCAAACCGGCGGATGCGGCTTCTGGTACGGCCGCGGCCAGATCGCGATGTCCTGGAACGACCAGAATTTTCCGTCGTAGGAAAATGATTCCTCGGTCCAGGCCTTGAGGATGATATCGTAGGCTTCCTCGAAGCGCGCGCGCGATTCCGCCGTCGGGATGCGGTAGGTCTTGTATTCGCGCGGCACGCCGCGGGCGAAGCCGGAAATAATTCTGCCGCGCGACAGGCAATCGGCCATCGCCAGCTCTTCGGCGATGCGCAACGGATTGTGCAGCGGCAGGAGATTGCCGAGGAGCAGCAGCTTGAGCTTGCTCGTGTGCTGCGCCGCGACCGCGGCGATCATGTTGGGCGAGTTCATCAGACCGTGCGGCGTGTTGTGGTGCTCGGTCATGGCGACGCCGTCGAAGCCGACGCGCTCCATCTCCTTCCACGCCTCGATGTGCTCGGCGTAGCTGCGCGCGGCGATCTCGGGATCGAACTCTTTGCGCGGCAGCGGATAGGGCAGATATCTTGCGGCCTTGGACTCTTCGAAGTGCCGGTCGTAGGGCAGCAAGTCGAAAATATAGACCTTCATTGCAGAAATTTCCTTTGCGCACCGATCGGCACCGATGGGTGAGTGAGTCGGATTGGATCACTCGATCGGCGGGCGCGGCAGCCTCGCTTCGCCGGGCTCCATCTTGAACGTGTAGTCGAGGGAATACCACGGTCCTTGGACGTCGGGCGCGGGCGCTTTCTCGTTCTCGTGGCGAACGTAGTTGCCGATCAGCGCGCGCGTGACGCCGAACTGCACGTCGGTATCGAGGAGCGGATCGTCGTTCACGTAGATCTGCGAGATCAGCGTCTTGAAGCCCGGTTTGAAAATCAGGAAATGCAGGTGGGCGGGCCGATAATGATGGCGGCCCTGGGCGCGGATCAGATCGCCCACCGGACCGTCGATGGGAATAGGATAGCCGGCCGGCTTCACGCTGCGGAAATGGAAATGGCCGTTCTTGTCGGTCGTGAACTTGCCGCGCAGGTTCATGTCGGCCTGGTTCGGATCCTGCTGTTCATAGAAGCCTTCCGGAGAGGAGTGCCACACGTCGATCTCGGCGTCGGGGATCGGCTTGCCGTTCTGGTCCTGCACCCAGACCTTCACGAACATGGCCGCCCCGGGCGTCGGCGAGCGCACGATCGTGCCGCCGCTTTCGGTGCGCGGCGAGTTCATGCGCCAGAACGGGCCGAGCAGGTTCGCCGCGGTCTCGGTCTGGCCGTTGTTGCCGTTGTTGAGCAGGCAGATCAGCGTGGAAAATCCAAGCGAGCCGGACATCAACACGACTTCGTTGTGCGAGGCCGTCGTCTTCTGTCCAAGTGCCGCGATATAGGCGCACGCCTGCTGGAATTCCTGCTCGGTGAGCCGGACCTCGCGCGCAAATTCGTGCAGGTGGCGAACGAAGGCGGCGGTGACCTCGCGCAGGCGCGGATCGGCGGTGCGGTTTACCGCCTCGAGTACGGCGTCGGTAACCTGTTGCTGGTTTTCGATGATCATCTGCGTCTCCCGATAAGGTTTCCCTATCGGAAAGCGCAGCATGGGTGCAAGTCAGATGCGGCGGATCAGGACGCCGAGCATAAGCAACACGTAGGCGATCGCGAGCACGTCGAAGATGCGCGAGGCGTTCAGGATCGGGATCGACAGGCCCGCATAGCGAACAAGCATGGCGGCGATGGCAAGCACCAGCGAGATGACGAAGATCGCGACGGACGGCGGGGTGAGGACAAAGCGCCCTCGTGCGTAAGGCATTTTCGGCTCCGGGATTTCGCTCGCACGCGAAGCGATTGACGGACCGGATCATTAACACCAGGAGATTGGTTTAGTTCCCGACGCCGCAATAGCGCCGGCCCGCGGGGAGCACTGCGGGCCGGGAGGTGGGCAGGAACGGTGGGCACGTTATTTCTTGTCGCGCCAGAAGGTGCAGTAGCGCTCCGCGTTCATAGGAAGCCATTGCTCGTAGCTCATCCAAGTCGCGTACTTGGGCATTTTCACTTCGCGGATGCCGGCCTCGGTGCACTGGCCGGCGTCGGCAATCTTCTTCACCTCGGCCGACAACTCTTCCATAAAGGCGAGATGATTTTGCGCGTCGGCCTTGGTGCCGAGCCGGCCGCCGGGACCCGGGTGGCCGGGGATCAGGCGGTCCCATTCGAGCGCGAGCACGCGCTTCAGCGATTCGTGCCAATCCGGCAGATAGGAGTCCGGCATGTTGCGGAAATTTAGCGTGGCGACCGGGATGAAATCGACCGCGAACAGCAGCTTTTCCTTGGGCAGCCGCATGACGAGCGAATTGTCGGAGTGATTCTTCCCGACGTAATGCAACTCGAGCTCGGTGCCGCCGAGCGCGAGGGTACGCTTGTCGTCCACGGTCTCGTCGGGGAGCACGATGTCGGCGCGGGCCATCTGGGTGAGGCGATCCTTGGCGATGCGGTGTGAGACGAAGGTGGCGCCGAGGTCCTTGAACGGCTTGCCGCCGGCGATGTGATCGGGATGGTGGTGGCTGTAAATCACGTAGCGGATCGGGGCCTGCGTGACCTTGCGGATTTCCGCGATATAGGCGTCGGCGGCCGGGCGGTTTTCGCCGATCGGGTCGGTCGCGATCACGCCCGCGGGCGTGACGACGAACATGGATTGATGGAACTGATAGCGGAACACAAAAACATTTTCCGCGCCCTCGACCTTGGTGGTCGAGAACAGCGGCGGTTGTTGCGCGTGAGCGGTCGCGATGGCGACCGCAAGCAGCAGAATCGTGAGGCAGACGTGCGGTTTGTGCGGCATGGCGATCCTCCATCCGGAGTCAACCCGCGGGTGCGCGTTTATTCCATGGGAACCGCTGCCGCGGAATGGGTCGCGCTACTCGGCCTGGTCGTAAACGGCGATCTTCCAGTCGTCCCCGAGCTTCGTGAAGCAGAGCCGATCCACGAACAGCGGGTGCAGATATTTGACCGGCGTCCACCCGGTCTTGCCGGTCGGCAGCAGCAGCTCGAAATGCGTGGGCGGCGGAGACGAGGCCGGCGCGTTGCCGGCGGGCGCGGCCGGATGGACCGAGGCAATCGGCATCGCCGTGCCCTTCACCTTGGCTACAGTTGCATTGCCGTCCGGCGTCGCGGTGAGCGTGATTTCGTCGATGGAATAGACCCACTCGGAGAGTTCGTTTTCTTCGTCGACGCGGGTCAGCGCTTCATCGAGTGCCGCGGCATCAGTGAACTTCGCGAGCTGCGAGCCGCACACGAACTTCGATCCCGGCTCCTGGGTCAGCACTTCATCTTTCGCGAGAAAGTCGAGCAGCGCCCATTGCGGGCCGATTTCGGTGGGCCCGTCGGCGTCCTTGCCAAAGGCGCGGAAGCCGAAAGCGACCTTGAAATTGTGAACCGCGTCGCGCTTGGGATCGAACTCGTCCACCTCGACGCCGCCCGCGGTCCACACGAAACCGGGCGCGACGAGTGCCGCGGCGGGGGCGACGTCCTTGGCGGCAACGGCATCGGCGAGCTTTTTGCGCAAGTCGGTGAGCGCCGGGTCGCCCTTGAACGGCGGCAGCACCCGCACCCTGATCTCGGGATAAGGGACCTTCTTGATCGCCGAGGCCGGGGCGGCGACGAGCGTCAATGTCAGCGCCAAGAAGCACGAAACGAGGAGGGCGGGGCGCATCGAATTCTCTGGCGTCGGGGTGAATGCGTTCGATAGCGAGACTAGCGCAAGATCAGGGTGGACGCATGGTCTCGCAGTCTCGCGGTGGGAACCGACCGCCGCGCCGTGGCATGAGCCGGTCGGCCGGAGCACGTGATGGGCTTCACGCTGATCGCGCTCGGGGCGTTTTTCGTCTTCCGGAGGTGGTGAATTCGCCGCCCCATTGCGGCCCCGAAGCTGATGCTGGTTCCGGCCGGCCGCAAGGGAGGAAGCCATGGATTTCGCCATTTCCAATCTGAATGTCCGCGCATTCAGTGCGCTTATGCTGCCGTTCGTGATCGTATTGGCGGCGCCGGCGGAAGCGCAGGAAAAATCCATGCCGACGATCACCGTCGCGGGCGAGGGCATCGCCGCTGCGCGGCCGGACATGGCGGTGGTGGGCGTCGGCGTGGTCGCGCAGGCGGCGCGTGCGCGCGACGCGCTCGCGCAGAATTCCAAATCCATGAGCGAAGTGGTCGCGGCTGCGAAAGAGGCGGGGATCGAGAGCAGGGATCTCGAGACGAGCCAGATTTCGCTGCGGCCGCAATATTCCTATCCGGCGCAGGGATCGCGCGAGGCGCCGAAGCTCGTCGGCTATGAGGCGGGCAATTCGCTGTCGATCCGCGTGCGCGACCTCGACAAGCTCGGCGCGCTGCTCGACCGGTTGGTGACCGTCGGCGCAAATCAGATTCGCGGCATCGAACTCACCGTGGCCGAGCCCGCGCCGTTGCGCGACAAGGCGCGCGAGGCGGCGATGAAGGACGCGACGCGCAAGGCCGCGCTGCTCGCGGACGCCGCGGGGGTGAAGATCGTACGGCTGTATTCGGTGGTCGAGGACGTGCAGGAGACGCCGCGGCCGGTCGCGATGCGCATGTCGGCCGAGGCGGCGTCGCGCCCAGCGGTTCCGATCGAGGCGGGCGAGCAGGAAATCCGCGGCCGCGTCAAGGCGGTATTCGAGATCGCGCCGAAATAAGAAACCGCTCGCTCAAAAGCAAACGAGCGCGTCGCAGGTCACGAGGACCCGCGCAACGCTCGTGCTCGTCCAAATCGGACCGGCCGAACCGCCGGTTCCGGCGGTCAGGCGACTACGATGGCGAAGCTTACTTCCTCTTCGCCGGCGCCGCATGCCACTGCGCGTGCCAGTGGTCGTGCCACGCGCAAAGCGGCGTCTGGCGGGGCTGGCCGTAGGTGATGTGGCAATATCCCCATCCGAGCCCGCCGACGACCAGAAGCGTGGCACCCGCGTCCGCGCGTGCCGGCTGCGCCGACAACAACGAACCCAGCGCCAAGGCCGACACTGTCGCAAGAACGAAACCCACCTTTTTCATGATGCTCCCCTTTTCAGCCCTAATGGGATGATTACGCCTGTAGATTCCCTTCAAATTGCAACGGAAGTCAATTGCAGGCGGGCCACAGTTTGGCAAAATTGCCTCGCTGAGAAGCGCGGCACTGCCGCTTTTGCGACGCACAAGAAACGGCCGTCGGCGCGCTTCGGCGTGCGATTTTACTCACCTGAGGGTCAAATGCGGTCCTGATCCTTCATCTAAAGTTCGACCCGCGCACGCTTTCTTCGTCCCGTTGTGACGCTTGGCCGACCGCACCTGCGGCGCCTTCAGATTCGCCGAATGCGCCATTCCGGCGCGTAACCCGCAGGACACACGCCACAATTCTTTCGCCGGTTGGGCCCAGTATGCTTCGCCGGGATTCACAACGCGGTAGGCGAGCCCGGCAAAGCGGATGACGCAGCCGTCCCAAGTCACTAGACTGACCCCAACCTCCAAGGGCCCGTGAGCTTTCAGCAGGGAGTTGCGTGATGCGTGACGCCGTAGCGTTTGTTCTTGCCTTGACTGTGTCGCTGGCGGCCGGTGGCGCCGCACCGGCGCAGCAGCTTCCTGCGGCCGCTCCTCCCGCCTGCTCCAATCCCAACGCGCTCGGCATTGCACGCACCGTCGAGATCGATACGACAGGGGGACCGGGGTTCGGGTTCGAGCATTTCCGGCAGCACGATTTCCTGCGCCAGCATGAAGTGGTGCTGACCTTCGACGACGGTCCGTGGGAGCAAAACACGCCTGCCGTGCTCAAGGCGCTCGCGGATCAGTGCATCAAGGCGACGTTCTTTCCGATCGGGAAGCACGCGACCTATTACCCGGAAATCTTGAAGCAAGTGGCCGGTGCGGGGCACACGATCGGCAATCACACCTGGTCGCATCAGAATTTGACGCGGAAGAAATTCGACGAAGCGAAGCTGGAAATCGAGCTCGGCATCAGCGCGGTGAAATGGGCGGTCGGCGACCGGCCGATCGCGCCGTTCTTTCGCGCGCCGGTATTGAAGCATCCGCCCGAGGTCGTCACCTATCTCGGCGAGCGGAATGTCGGCATCTTCTCTACCGATCTCGACTCATTCGATTTCACCATGCGCACCGCCGATCGCGTCATCGCAGCGGTCATGAAGAAGCTGGAGAAGCACGGCAAAGGCATCGTGCTGCTGCACGATTTCCAGAAGCACACGGCCGAGGCCTTGCCGGAACTGCTCAGGCAGCTCAAGGCCGGCGGCTACAAGATCGTCCATATGACGGCGAAGGGAGCGCTCAAGTCGCTGCCGGAATATGACGAGATCCTGCAAAAGCAGGCCAAGCTGCCGACGGTGAGCACACGGCCGACCTCGAGCGTCGTGCGCACGATCGGCGGGGAGTAAGCCGGCAATCGAAAAAGAAAGCGCTTCGCCCGGCGTTGCAGCCGGCGAAGCGCTTGGTCTTTGCGAATGCGCTTACTTCTTCTTGGCGTCCTTTTTCTCCGCGCCCTTGCCGGAGAGTTGGTCTTGCAGCTTCTTCACGTCAGCCCGCCAGGCGTCCCAAAGGTTGTCTCCCTTTCCCGGCGTTGCCGCGGACACCTTCATGGCGGGACCGGCAATGAGCACGAGCGCGGCGATGGCCGCGATAACAAGACCGAGCTTTTTCACGATTGACCCCCAATTTCACCTTCACACAGCGTGAAGAGGCCAAAAGCTTTGCCAAAGGCGGGTTCCGAGTCAACGGTCTTTGCCACGGGGCAAGAGCCCATTACCCCTACAGGTACTGGCCGGCCCAAGGGTCGCGTTGAATCGGGGGCGGGGGAGACCCAGGTCGCCTGCCGGAATCGGCCTAACAATCGGCCGCCTTGCATGTTCGAACATCGATCCGCGCGGCAGGGCCCCGAGCGGATCGTGTGCTACGCGGACCCGGCAGTGACGCATGGATGACAGCGGTCGAGCGCCCGCGGAACGGCGGTCCCATGGGCCGCTCGTCATCGTACTGGTCGGCCTGCTGCTATCGGGACTGCCTGCCGCCTGGTTCGACATGCTTGAGGTGCGGGATAAGCCGGCGCCGGGCTGAAGCTACATTCGCAGCAGCTTCTTCGCATTGCCGGACAGGATCTTCGCCTTGTCCTCGTCGGCGATCGGCGTGCGCTCGAGCCACTGCACGCCGGGAGGGTTCGCCACGAACGGCCAATCGATCGCGAACAGAATGCGGTCGACGCCCATTTCCATCATCGTGCAGAGCAACGTTGGATCGGAGAAGTTGCCGCTCGTCGTGACGTAGAAGTGGCCGCAGAAGACATCGCGAAAGCTCAACGGCTTGTGGCCGGGGCGCTTCAGCGCCTGATCGATGCGCCAGATGAAGAACGGCAGCGTCTCGCCGAAATGGCCGAGGACGACTTTCAGCTTCGGGTGCTTCTCGAACACGCCGGAGAGCACGAGGCGGACGGCAAGCGTCGCGGTCTCGACGGTGAAACCCCAGGCGGCGCGGATCACCATCGGGAAATCCTTGGCGTATTCCTTGTAGTAGATGTCCATCACCGCGGGGTGCGGCGTCGCCGGGTGGAAATAGATCGGCACGTCGAGCGCCTCGGCGCGCGCATAAATCGGCCAGAAGCGCCGGTCGTCGAGAAAAACGCCGTTCGACAGGCCGTGCAGCATGGCGCCCTTGAAGCCGAGCCGCTCGACGGCGCGCGCGAGTTCGTCGGCGGCCGCGGCGGGGTCGGCGGTCGGCAGCACGCCGAAGGCGGCGAAGCGCTTCGGGTTCGCCGCGACCGTGGCGGCGAGGCGGTCGTTCACGCGGCGGGAGAGTTCGACGGCGACATCGGCGGAAAGCCGCTGGGTCGCCGGCGCGCCGTGCGAGATCACCTGCACGTCGATGCCGGCCTCGTCCATCTCCTTCAGGCGCAGCTCGCCGAAATCGGCAAGGCGCTTCTGCATCTCGGGCGGGGCGAAGCGGTCGCCGGCGTCCCAGGCCGCGGCCAGTTCGGCGTCCCAATAATGCTCCTCGATCGCGATCACCGGGCAGTTCGGCTTCTCGAACATCGCTCCCCCTCGTTTTTTTGTTCTCGCCCCGTACCAATGGCGGCGCGGATTGTCGCTAGCTAGACTGCCGGCGACAAGGGCCGAAGCGCCCGCAAGAGGGGGAGCGTCATGGGTTTGTTGGACCATAAGGTGTGCGTGATCACGGGCGGGGCGGGGAGCCTGGGCCTCGCCAGCGCCAAGCTGTTCGTGCGCGAGGGGGCGAAGGTGATGCTGGTCGATCTCAAGGACGCGGATCTGCAGCGCGCCAGGGGCGAGCTCGACAGCCCGAACGTCGAGACGGTTGCGGCCGACGTGAGCAAGGCCGACGCGACCAGGAACTACATCGACCGGACGGTCGCCAAGTTCGGCAAGATCGACGTGTTGTTCTCGAACGCGGGAAACCAGGGGCCGATCACGCCGACGGTCGAATACCCCGAGGATATTTTCGACGCGGTGATGGCGGTGCACGTGCGCGGTGCGTTTCTCGCCTGCAAATACGGGCTGCCGCAGATGAACGACGGCGGCAGTATCATCATTACGTCGAGCGTGGTCGGTGCCATGGGTGCGCCGGGCGCCGTGGCCTACGTCGCGGCCAAGCACGCGCTCGTCGGCTTGATGCGCACGGTGGCGAAGGAAGTGGCGAAGCGCGGCATCCGCGTGAACACGCTGCACCCGGGTCCGATCGACAACGAGTTCCAGGCGCGCATCGACGCGGGGATCGGCAAGCTCGCGGGCGGGCAGGACGGGCGCAAATTGCTCGACTCGGCGATCCCGCTCGGCCGCCACGCGTTCCCGGACGAGATCGCGCGCACGGCGCTGTTTCTCGCCTCTAATATGTCGAGCTTCGTCACCGCCTCGATGCTGGCGGCGGACGGCGGCTTGCGAGGTTAGGCATCTTACGCGCGGCGGGTTGCCAGTATCGGCCGCAATCCCTCCACAAAGGAATGTTCGTGGCTCGGTAACCTTGGCGGGACTCGCGTGTTGACGGAGCGCGCGCGAATCAATGAGGTCATGCGCCGCCTCGCGGCGCAAGGACAGCACGAATGGCCGGCAGCCTTCGCCCGATTGTATCGCTGCTCATCGGCGTGGCGCTGTTGCTCGCCGGCGCCGGCATGCAGATCACGCTTCTGCCGCTGCGCGGCAGCGTCGAGGGCATCGGTACGTTTGCCTTGGGCGTGATCGGTTCGGCTTATTATGTCGGCTTTGTATCGGGTTGCCTGCTCGGGCCCTACGTCATTTTGCGCGCAGGACACATTCGCGCGTTCGCGGCGCTCGTGGCGGTCGCAGCGGCGGCGGTGCTCGGCTATGCGATCGTACCCGATGCCGTCGCCTGGGCGCTGTTTCGCGGCGTCACGGGCTTCGCGCTCGCGGGCTTCTATCTCGTGATCGAGAGCTGGCTCAACGACCGCGCGTCGAATGACACGCGCGGACTCGTGATGTCGGCCTACGTGGTGGTGAACCTCGGCGCGCTCGCGGCCGGGCAATTGCTGGTCACGCTCTATCCGGTGGAAGAGGCGGGCTCGTTCATGCTGGCGGCGGTGCTGACCTCGCTCGCGATCGTGCCGGTGGCGCTCACCCGCTCGGCACAGCCGGCGCCGATCACGATCGTGAGCTTCCGGCCGTGGCAGCTCTATCAGGCGGCGCCGGTTGCGCTCGTCGCGTGCTTCATGATCGGCGTTGCGATCGGCGCGTTCTGGGCGCTCGGGCCGCTCTCGGTCGCGGCGGACGGGTTCAGCGTCACGGAAGTGGCGGCGTTCATGAGCATCTCGATCGTGGGCGGGGCGCTCGCGCAATGGCCGGCAGGTAGGCTTTCCGACCGCATGGACCGGCGCATCGTGCTGATGACGCTCTTATCCGGTGCCACGGTCATGAGCCTCGTCCTGTGGCTGTTCGCGCCGATGGGAATCCTGCTGGTCTCGCTCGGCTTCCTGTTCGGCGCGCTGGCGCTGCCGGGCTATTCGCTCGCGGCGGCGCACGGCTACGACAAGACCGACAACGCCGACATGGTGCCGACGGCCGCCACCATGCTGCTCGCGAACGGGCTCGGCGCAGTGATCGGGCCGCTCGTCGCCTCCTCGCTGATGCTCGCCGCGGGTCCGCGTGCGCTGTTTCTGTTCATCGCGGCGGCGCTCGGGCTGCTGGCGGGCTTCGTGTTCTACCGTACGACGGTGCAGCCGCCGCTCACGGCTCCGGAGAAGACCGGATTCGATCTCGCCACCACGTCGCAGGTGGGGACGGTGGTGGCGACCGAGGAACTTAATCCCGCGGACGAATTCGTGGTGGCGCCGGAGCCCTATCCGCCGGAGCCGGCGGCGGAGGAAGTGGGCCTCGTGCCGGAGCCGGACGAGCCGGTCGAGGGGCCGGAGCGGCGCTGAGGCAGCGCCGGCACGATCGTCTCAGTTGCCGGGGACGAGGCCGAATGCGCCGAGCGAGGCGGTGCGCGGCGGTGAATAGGCCGAGAAGCCCTGCGCCTTGGCTTCGTAATAATAACCGCGCGCATAGAGCGCGACGGAGCGGTCGTGATTGCCGCGCGCCGCGCGGTGCGCGCCGGCGAGATAGCGCATGGCGTAGGTCATGTTGGTTTCGGCGTCGAGCAGGCCTTGCGCGTTGCCCCGGTAGCCCATGGCGCGCGCGGTGCCGAGGCGGATCTGCATCAGCCCGTAATTGCCCTTGCTGACCGCGCGCGGATTGCCGCTGCTCTCGCGCTTGACCACGCGGCGCGCGAGCTCGAGCGGCACGCCGTTCGCCGCGGCGTGGCGCGCGATCGACGCGTCGAGCGAGGAGTCCCAGCCATAGGGCGAGCGCGGCGCGGGCGCGACGGGCGCGGCGGGCGCACCCGGAACGATGCGCGTGCCGAAGCGCGTCTGCGGCCAGACCGCTCCCTCTTGCCCGGGAAATTGAATTTGCCCCGGCACCTGCAGCCGCGACTCCTTGTTGGTGCGGTCGGTGGGCGCGGCGCGGCGCGCGTTCTGCGCGGGCGCGGGATTGAAGAGCGCGGCCAGGAAGGAAAATGGATTGACGATTGGCGGCGGCGCGCCGACGCGGTCGCGTGACTTGGCGTGCAAGATGGCGGGTGCGGCGATCGTTGCGATGGCGATCGCGCAAAGAAATACTCGGATACGCATTCCGGACTCCTGTAGCTGCCCTCCGCGCCGCGCTTGTCGGAATTGATTCGGGCGGAAGCGAGTCCCAGCCAAGGCCATGTCGTGATGCGAGGGAACCAATCGCGGACATAAAGGTTAATCGGCGCGAGTTCCACGCGCACTCACGCGCGCACGGGAGCCGTTTATGCTGCGCTACGCCATCATTTTCCTGATCATCTCGATCGCCGCCGGCGCGTTCGGCTTCGCGAATCTCTCCGACATCACGCGGCGCATTTCGTTCATCCTGTTCGCGCTTTTCTTCCTCGGGTTCCTGATACTGCTCGGCGTCGCGCTGCTCGTGACCGAGGCGGTCGGTGCGCCGGCGCTTGTGCCGGCGGTGATGCTGGCAATGGATTGACGGGCCTCGGCATTCGTCACGCCCGGCCTTGTGCCGGGCATCCACGCCTTCCTTTTTTGCGTGACCGTCAAGACGTGGATTGCATGTTGGGGAGCCACCTTGTGAGGTGGTGACGCCGGCGG
>JBBDYN010000046.1:0-16040 GCA_040901465.1 Xanthobacteraceae bacterium | reverse complement strand
AGGTTCTCGATCGAGCAGACGATGATGCAGTTGTCCTTCTTGTCGCGCACCACCTCCATCTCGAATTCTTTCCAGCCGAGCACGCTCTCCTCGATCAGCACTTCGCTTGTGGGCGAGGCGTCGATGCCCCGTTCGACGATCTCGATGAATTCGCCCTTGTTGTAGGCGATGCCGCCGCCGGTGCCGCCGAGCGTGAAGCTCGGCCGGATGATCGCGGGCAGTCCGATGTCGTCGAGCGCCTTGAGCGCGTCCACGAGCGTCTTCACCTGGTGCGAGCGCGGCGTCTCGAGTCCGATCCGCGTCATCGCCTCCCGGAACAGCTTCCGATCCTCGGCCTTGTCGATCGCCTCGGCGGTGGCGCCGATCATCTCCACGTCGAACTTCTCGATCACCCCCATTTTGCGCAGCGACAGCGCCGTGTTGAGCGCGGTCTGCCCGCCCATGGTCGGCAGCAGCGCGAAGCCGCCGGGCACCGCGTAGCGCTCTTTCTCGATGATCTTGGCGACGATCTCCGGCGTGATCGGCTCGATGTAAGTCGCGTCGGCCAGCTCCGGGTCGGTCATGATCGTGGCCGGGTTGGAATTCACGAGCACCACCCGGTAGCCCTCGGCCTTCAGCGTCTTGCACGCCTGGGTGCCGGAATAGTCGAATTCGCACGCCTGTCCGATGACGATCGGCCCCGCGCCGATGATGAAGATCGTGGAGATGTCGGTCCGTTTCGGCATCGTCTTCCCAACTTGTCATTCCGGGGCGCCGCGAAGCGGCGAGCCCGGAATCCAGACCCACGCTCTGATCCTGTTTCTGGATTCCGGGCCCGCGCCTTCGGCGCGTCCCGGAATGACCATTGCACTCCAGGCACATAAAAAAAGGCCGCGCTGACGCGCGTCCTTCCCGCCCCACGCGGTTAGCGCATGTTCCGGCGAAAGCCTGCCCCCGACTTGATCGGGGGTGGGTACCGGTTCGCCGCCAAGAACATGCGCCAAACGAGAAATTCTGGGCCTGAAAGCCCGCCGCGGCGGAGCGGTCTTAGACCAGATTCGCCGCCGGCGAAAGGGCGCGTGCAGGCCTCAACGCAGCCATTCGCGATATTCCGGCACTTCGCGGCTCTTGTCCTCGTAGAGCCACACCATCCGGTCGACGAACCACAGCTTGCACAGGAACGTAGCGATCCTGCCCGCGCGCCGCGCACTCACGTAAATTGGATGATCAAAGTCCTAGAAACTGACCCAGTCGCGCATGCGCGTCTCGCGCGCCTCGACGGGGCCACTAATCTTGAACCACCTGCCGCGCCAGCGTACGCTCGGCAAGTTGCTGCACATGGGGAGTTCAATGTCGAAGCTGATGGGTGTCATGATTCTCGCGGTTACGGCGGCGTTCCTACAAGAGGCGTTGGCTCAAAACGCGGGCGCAAAGCTCGAGAGCGAATGCAAGGGCGAGCTTGCGGCTTTGGATGCGAGATTCCTGACTACCTATCGGATGAGCGTACCTTACCGGCAGGCGTATATCGACAAGAAGACCGAAGAAAATCGTGCGGCTTTCTGCAAAAATAACGTCCTGTTTGCCAGCGAGGTTCGCGCGATTATTGCGGACTTTGACAAAAAGGTTCTCGCTGACAAGAAGAACTGCGCGAGCTCGGCCGAGTGGAAAAAATATCCCGTCGACATGCGCAACACGCTGAAGCAGTCGACGGACACAGCGGCCTTACTTTGTAAGCAGTGATGCGAACGGTACGCACAGCTTGCGCGAAAATTGACTGGCGGCCTTCTCTATCGGGAGACTGACGCTGAACGGCGGCGGAAGCGAATATTCCTCACCGCAGCCACGCTCGATATTCCGGCACGTCGCGGCTCATGTCCTCGTAGAGCCAGACCATGCGGTCGATGAACCAGAGCTTACACAGGAATACGGTGAGGCCGCCCACGAGAAATGCCGTGGGCTCTCGGGTGAGTAGACCCGCCCCCATAAAGAGTGCGCCGATCGCGGACCCAATGCTGAGCAAGGTCGCGGCATTGCGGTGATAGATCGGAATTGGATGCAGATCGTTCAGGAGATAGACGCGTTCGCCCATCACCGCCCGCGCCGCCCAGCTTTTCGTCGAAGCGGGCGGTGGAAACGCGCGCGGATTGAGCCAGAGCCAGCCCGCGAGCACGGCGAGCGGAAGCAGCGACCACACGCCCCACCAGTGAAAGCTCCACAGCACCAGCATTACGAACGGCCAGGTCGCGATCCGCGTCCACACGCTCCACGGATTGGCGTGCCGCTCCCACGCGTCGTCGTCCATGCGGAAGATGGCCGCGATCGAGCTCATGTAGCCGTCGAGCATTGGGCGATGATAGCTTGACCCGCGGGCAATTTCACGGGCGCTCGAATCTCGCCCGGCCGGCCCAGGATGGACGCGGATGACCGGCTGGACTTTGGGGAAAGTGAAGGCGAGCTTCTTCGACCTGGAAGCACACTGCGAGAACGAGAGCTGCCGGCATTTCTATGTGTTCGATCTCGACCCGCTGATCGAGGGCGTCGGCGCGGATTTTGCAGTCGAGAATATCCCGCCGCTTACCTGCCAGAACTGCGGCGGATCGCTCAAGGTCTGGCTCGCCGCCCCTGACCCTCGTGAGCAGGAAGAAGACGACCCGGCGGAAACCTGACCGCGCGCGAACTCGCTCCCTCTTCGCATCCCGCTTGGACGGCAGCGCCGATGGTTCAAACGCGCCTGCGCTGCTCCATCGTCCCCGCGAACTGCCCGTCACAGCCAGCGGCGCACGCGCGACTTGTAGTCCAAATAGACGCCGCCAAACTTGCGTTCGAGATAGCCTTCCTCGCGCGCGATCACGCCGTAACGCAGGACGAGATAGAACGGGATCAGTGTGACCAGGAGCCACAGACCGTTAAAGCCGATGGCGAAACCCGTTTGGCCGAGGAGCATGCCGACATAGATCGGGTTTCGCGTGAAGCGATAGGGTCCGTTCGCGACGATCGCCGTCGTCGGCTCACTGGTTTGAACACTCGTGCCGGCCTTGCGAATCGTAACGATCGCCCAGATCGCGAGCGCCAAGCCAACGGCGAACACCGCGCCACCGGCCCAAACGTTCGGAACGGAAACCGGAACGAAAGGCAGTGGATAGAGCCAATCAAGCCCGAGGCCGATCGCAAACGCGAACGCCCACGCGATCGGCGGGCGAATGACTGCATTGGCGTTGTCCATCGCGTTCACTCTTGCCGCTAGTTTGACTTCCGCTCTTTCATCAGCCCCACGAACCGCTCGAACAGATAGCGGCTGTCGCGCGGCCCGGGTGAAGCCTCCGGATGATACTGCACCGAGAACACCGGCCTGCCTTTGAGCGCAATCCCCGCGTTCGATCCGTCGAACAGCGACACGTGCGTTTCCTCGGCGTCCTTCGGCAGCGTCGCGCGGTCCACGGCAAAGCCGTGGTTCATGGATGTGATCTCGACCTTGCCGGTGGTAAGATCCTTCACCGGATGATTGGCGCCGTGATGGCCCTGATGCATCTTCACGGTCTTCGCGCCCACCGCGATGCCGAGCATCTGGTGGCCCAAACAGATTCCGAAGGTCGGCGTGCCGCTGTCGATCAGCTTCCGGATCACCGGCACCGCGTATGCGCCGGTCGCCGCCGGATCGCCGGGTCCGTTCGAGAGGAATACGCCGTCCGGCTTCAACGCGAGGATGTCGTCCGCGCCCGTCGTCGCCGGCACCACGGTCACCTTGCAGCCGTTCGCCGCGAGCAGGCGCAGAATGTTGCGCTTGATGCCGTAGTCGATCGCGACGACATTATACTTCGTATCCGTCGCGCGGCCGTAGCCCTTGCCCCATTCCCAAGGCGTCTCGTCCCAGGAATAGCGCTGGCCCGTCGTCACCATCGGCACGAGGTCCATGCCGACGAGGCCGGGCCACTCGCGCGCCTCGCGCTTCAGCGCATCGAGATCGAACTTCCCGTCCTGCGAATGCGCGATCACCGCGTTCGGCATGCCCTTCTCGCGGATCATCGCGGTCAGCGCGCGCGTGTCGATGCCGGCGAGCCCGACGATGCCGCGCGCCTTGAGCCATTGATCGAGATGCCGCGTCGCCCGGTAGTTCGAGGGCTCGGTGATCGCCGAGTGCAGGATCGCGCCGCGCGCACCGGTGGCGGCGGAGAGGTTCACCGTCTCGATGTCTTCCTCGTTGCTGCCGACGTTGCCGATCTGCGGGAAGGTGAAGGTGATGATCTGGCCGGCGTAGGACGGGTCGGTCAGGATTTCCTGATATCCCGTCATCGCCGTGTTGAAGCAGACCTCGCCCACGGCGTGGCCCGCTGCGCCCAGACCGAAGCCCTCGAGCACGGTGCCGTCGGCGAGCACGAGGATCGCGGTTGGAGCGGGCTCCAGCCAGCCGGAATCGTCTTGTTTGCGGGTCATCAGGGGCTTAGATAGCGGCGGCCAATCGGAAGGTCAAAGCGACCATCATTCACCTCATGCCCGCCCCCGGGTTTAACCCGGGGGTGACCCGGGCATCCAGGCCGCGCCGATGGACGTTGCGCGCCGGCTGGATCGCCGGGTCAGGCCCGGCGATGAGGAAAACGGGAGACTGTGCTTTGCTCCGCGACAAGATCAATGACGGCATGAAGAACGCGATGAAGTCGGGCGACAAGCTGCGCGTCTCGACGCTCCGGCTCGCGAGCGCGGCGATCAAGAACGCCGAGATCGAGGCGCGCACCGCCGGCAAGCCGCTCGGCGACGACGATCTCCTCGGCCTGCTGCAGAAGATGATCAAGCAGCGCCAGGAATCGGTCGAGCTCTACGACAAGGGCGGCCGCAAGGAGCTCGCCGACCAGGAGCGCGGCGAGATCAGGATCATTCAGGAATTCCTGCCGCAGCAAATGTCCGAAGCCGAGGCCAGGGCCGCGATCGCCGAAGTGATCAAGCAGGAAGGCGCCGCCGGCATGAAGGACATGGGCAAGGTCATGGCCGCGCTGAAGGCGGCGTATGCCGGCAGGATGGATTTCAGCAAGGCGAGCACGCTGGTGAAGGGCCAGCTCGCGGGCTGAATCATCGATCGGTAAATAAAAGAGCGGGGCCGATCGCGGCCCCGCCCTTCATTCACGCGCTGGTCATTCCTTGCCCTTCTCGCCGTCGCGATCCTTACCCTTGGGCTCAGCTTTGGCCTTGGGTTCGGCTTTCGGCTCAGCCTTCGGCTCGGCTTTCGGCTCAGCTTTGGCCTTTGGCTCCGCCTTGGGTTCGGCTTTCGGCTCAGCCTTCGGCTCAGCTTTGGCCTTTGGCTCCGCCTTGGGTTCGGCCTTCGGCTGCGCCTTGGCCTTTGGCTCCGCCTTCGGCTCTGCCTTGGGTTGGGCCTTCGGCTCCGCCTTGGGTTCGGCCTTCGGCTCAGCCTTGGGTTGGGCCTTCGGCTCCGCCTTGGGTTCGGCCTTGGGTTCGGCCTTGGGCTGGGCTTTCGGCTCCGCCTTGGGTAGCGCTTTCGGCTCCGCCTTGGTCGCCGGTTCGCCCTTCGCGGGTGCGCCCTTGGTTGTGTCGGGCGGACCTTTGGCTGCGTCGGCCTTGCCTGCATCAGGTAGGCCCTTGCCGGCGTCGGCCGGACCTTTGCCTGCATCAGGTTGGCCCTTGCCGGCGTCGGCCGGACCTTTGGCGCCCTTGGCTGCGTCAGGCTGGCCTTGCGCCTGTTCCTTCGCGGCTGCGGGCGGGCGGTCGCCGAGCCGGCCTTCCTCGCCTTTTTTGAGCGCCTGCGCCGGCGGCACTTCCTTCGCCGGAGCAATCGTCTCCTTCGTTTCCGTGATTTGGACACGTACGCGGTCGCGCTGCTTCACGCTGCGATCGGCCTGAACCTCGACCGCGCCGCGCACGCCGATCGTTCCGAACACCACTGTCGGCTTGATGGCGGCAACGCGGATCGGTCGGCCGACGCGTGCCGCGACGATCCTCGGCTCGATGCCTGGATTGACGGCGATGCGCCCTCCGCGATCGACGATGATCGTGCGGTTCACGATCACGGTTTCGCGGATATAGACCACGTACTGCTGGCGCGGCACCAACACGCGGCGAATGTTTGGCGCGGTGAAATTGTTGAAGCTGACGAAGATCCAGAATTCCGGATCGTCGTCGTAATCATAGATCACGTCCTGCGGCGGCAGCGGCGCCCAGCCGGCGTGACGATCGCTGCGGCGCCATTGCACCCAAGCCGGGCCCCATTCGTTGCCCGGAATCCAGAGCCAGCCCAGCTGGCGGTCCATCACCCAGCGGCCATAGTGATACGTGACCCAGCCGAAATCCTCGTCCGAAACCCAGAACCAGCCCCATTCGTCCGTGAACACCCAGCGGCCGGCCGTGTACGGCCTCCAGTCACGATCGCGCTGCGCCGGAATCCAGACCTCGCCCCAGCGCTGGTGCTTGGTCCAGCGACCGTGCGGCTCGAGCGCGTTGCGGAACTGGACCGACAGCGAAACGCCCTGCGCCTGCGCGGTCGACACCGCGGGATTGGGCGCGGTCATGGGCGCGAGCATCACCGCTGCGGCGAGCCCGATCGTCAGCAGCGCGGTCGACCCGCACAGAATCAAGCTGGTGGAGCGTTTGTTTGGTTGAGTCATGTGCAGTCCCCGGCCAACGACGAAGATGTTCGGCCGTTAACGCGCACCGCCGCGACTTGGTTCCGCGGAATCGAGCGGCAACGCGGCACAGTGTGCAGTGCGACAGCATCCGCGCCCCGTGCTAGATACCTCCGCGCCCGCTCCGGACTTTCCATGTCGCTCCAGCTTTATCTCGCCTACGTCCTCGCCTGCTTCATCGTCGTCATCGTCCCCGGCCCCACCGTGACGCTGATCGTCGCGAATTCGATCACGCACGGCGCCCGCGCCGGCCTGCTCAACGTCGCCGGCACGCAGCTCGGCCTCGTGCTGATGCTGCTGATCGTGCTCGTGGGCCTCACCTCGCTGATCGAGACCCTGGGCTTCTGGTTCGACTGGGTGCGGCTCGCCGGCGCCGCCTATCTGGTTTGGCTCGGCTGGAAACTGCTGCGCTCGCCTGGCGCCCTCGGCGATCCGAAGCGGACGCCCGCCCCGCGCGGCGGCTTCTTCCTCCAGGGATTTCTCGTGCTGATGAGCAACCCGAAGGCGCTCCTGATGTTCGGCGCCTTCATCCCGCAATTCGTCGACCCGAGCGGCGACTATGTCCGGCAGGTCGTGCTGCTTGGGGTCACTGCCATGGTCGTCGCCGGCATTTTCGACAGCGCCTACGCCGTGCTCACCGGCAACGCGCGCAAGCTCTTGACGCCCGCGCGCGTGCGGCTCGTGTCGCGGCTGTCCGGCGGCTTTCTCATCGGCGGCGGCCTTTGGCTTGCCCTTTCGCGTGCGCGTTGAGCGGGGAGTTGTAAACCGCAACACAGCAAAGAACGGTCAGACCATGCCCGAGAATATCGTGGTCGTGAAATGTCGGCCCGGATTTCGCTGACGCTTCATCCGGGCTACAAGTTACTGGATGCGTCAGCGACCCGAACAGGAGGACTGGAGCGATGAATCGAATTCTGTCGATGTGTGTGCTTCTGCTCATCGCGCCGAGCGCGTTCGCACAGCGCCAGCCCTATGCCGGCCTTGAGCAGCGCACGGTCAAGGCGCTCTCCGCCGAACAGATCGCCGACCTGCGCGAGGGTCGCGGCATGGGGCTCGCGCTCGCCGCCGAGCTCAACGGCTATCCCGGCCCGGTGCACGTCCTCGAACATGCCGACGCGCTCAACCTCTCCGCCGAGCAGCGCGAGCGGACGCGCGCACTGTTCGCGGCGATGAGGGCGGAGACCGTCCCGCTCGGGGAGCAGCTGATCGCGCAGGAAGCGACACTCGATCGCGCCTTTGCCGACCGCACAGTGACGCCGCAGACTCTCGCGCACACAACCGCGGCGATCGGCGCGACGCAGGCCGCGCTGCGCGCGGCGCATCTGCGCTATCACCTCGCGCAGGTCGAAGTGTTGTCGCCTGAGCAAATCAGTCGCTACAACGAGCTGCGCGGCTACGCTGGCAATGCACAGAACCTTCAAAACGGCCATCGGCCCGGCGGCCATCACGCCAAATAGTGTGGGAGCATTGATATGCCTGAAGTCGTCATTCATCTCGCCGAAGGACGCACCGTCGACCAGAAGCGCGCGCTGATGAAGGAGATCACCGACGCGGTCGTGAAGAACACGAACGTGAAGGCCGATGCGGTGACGGTCTCGATCATCGAGACGCCGAAGATCAACAAGATGAAGGGCGGCGTGCTGTTCAGCGAGCGCTGAACCGTCATCCCGGGCGAGCTTTGCGAAAGCAATGCGAGACCCGGGATCGTCCTCAGCAATCTCTAACGGTCCCCGCAAAGCGATCAGGTCCGGTTGATCGAAATACCGCCATCCGCGAGAAGGGCCGCACCCGTCGTGAAGCTTGATGCGTCGGACGCGAGATAGAGCGCCGATCGCGCGATTTCCTCCGGCCGCGCCAGCCGCTTGAGCGCGTGCAACCCTTCCACGAAGGCGCGCGCTTCGGGCGTTTCGATCGACGACTTCGCGCCGGGCGTATCCGTGCCGCCCGGCAACAGCGCGTTCACGCGAATACCCTGCGGGCCGTATTCGGCCGCGAGCACCTGCATCAGCCCGATCAAGCCCGCCTTGCTTGCCGCATAGGCGGCCATGCCGGGCATGCCCGCCGTGTGGCCGACGAATGTTGACGTAAAGATCAGCGACCCGCCGCCGCGTTCGAGCATCGCCGGGATCTGATGCTTGGCGCCAAGGAACGGCCCCGTGAGGTTCGTGTCGAGCGCCATACGCCAGGTATTGAGCGATATTTGCGAGGCCGAGCCCATCTCGCCGACCGCACCGGCATTGTTGAAGGCGATATCGAGTCCACCGAACTTATCCGTGGCAAGCCGGACTAATTCCCTCGCATGGTTTTCGTCGCCGATATCGCCGGCGCATGCGATCGCCGTTCCGCCATCCGCGTGAATTTCCGCAACCAGCGTGTCGAGTTCCGCCCGGCGTCGCGCCGCGACGACGACCTTCGCCCCTTCCTCGGCAAATAGGCGGGCGGTGGCGCGTCCGATTCCTGAGCTTGCGCCCGTGATGATGGCGACTTTGTTTGCGAGTGCGAGCATGTTGTTCTCCTGTTCGGAACAGTGCTCGCACGGAAGAGAGCGGCGGAGCCACCCGATCTCGACGCGCGACGAAATACGCTTCTCGCGCTTTTGTTCCGTGGCTCAGGCCGGCTGACCGCCGCGTTCCATCTCGAAGATCATGATGTAATTGCCGCACGTATCGTCGAACGTAGCCATCGGCGGAAAGCTCTCGACCTTGCTCGGCGGCCCCTGAAATCGGACGTCGCGCGCGATGAGCTTTTCGTATTCCGCCTGCACGTCGTCGGATGCAAGCGCGGTGAACGGAATACCCCTCTCGTAAAGCGTCTGCTGATACGTCTTCGCGAAATCGTAGCCGGCCGGTTCGAGGACGAGCTCGGGACCGTCCCGCTCGTCCGGCGGCACGAGCGTGATCCAGCGCGCCCCGCCTGCGGGAATGTTGGTCTTGACGACGAAATCGAGCACCTCCGTATAAAACTTCAGCGCCTTCTCCTGATCGTTCACAACGATGCTGTTCAGTCTTACGCGCATGACAAACTCCTACTGAAATTTTCTTTCATAGCGGGCTTTGACCTGCTGGAGGGTCACCCAGAAGTTGTCCGGTTCGCGGCCATGCAGGCGCTCGGCGAGAATGCCGAGATGGGTGTGCCAGCCGGGGCCGACGCTGCGCATGCCTTCTTCGTCGAGGCGGCGATGTGTGAGCGTGAGCGTGAGCGTGAGCAGCACTTCGCCGTTGCTTTGCGGTGTTAGTTCGAACATCACCTCAGAGCTGCGCTTTTCGCCCCAGGTGATGACGAGCAGTCGCGGCGCCTCGCAGCTGACCACCTCCCCGTCGAAGCCGCCGCCTTCCTCGTCCATCTTCTTGTATTGCTCGGGCGGCGTGCCGCGCTTCGCCGAAAGATTCTTGTGCTGGAAGAAGAGCGTCATCTTTCCGCCGGGCTTCAGTTCGAAATCTCCGGCCGCGAGCCAAAGCTTGCGCTTCTCGGACTCCGTGAGAAACGCCCATACGCGCTCGATGGGGCCGGGCAGCAATCGCTCGAAACGGATCGTGTTGGCATCGAGGACTTCACCGTCGCGTTCCAGCAACTCACTCATGGCTTCTTCCTTCCTGCTTTGTCTCGCGTAGTTTTCCGATCGTCGTTCCTGAGCGCCTGTTCGAGCAGATCGAGTTTGCCGCGCCAGAATCGGCGGATTCGCGTCAGCCAGTCGTCGAGTTCCTCGAAGCCCGCCGGGTCGAGCGTGTAAATGCGCCGCTGCGCGTCCGCCCGCACGCGCACGAGCTTCGCCTCCCTCAGCACTTTCAGATGTTGCGAGATCGCCGGCGCGCTCACGTCGAACTTGTCGGCAATGGCGCCGGCGGACAATTCGCGTTGCGCCAGCATCTCGACGATGCGCTGGCGCGTCGGATCGGCAAGGGCGTGGAGCGCAAGCATGGATTCATAATAAGCATTAGCTTAATTAAGTCAAGTCTTATTATTTAGCCGTCGCGCGCGCCGGGAGCATGCTCCCTGCGCGGTCGGAGTTCCCCGGGAACATCGATTGGATTGCGCCGTTCAATTTCGACGAGGAGCAATCATGCCCGAAGGACTGCATGCGGTTTTCGGCGGCACCGGGTTTCTCGGCCGGCGCATTGTTCGGCACCTGCTCGATCGCGGCGAACGGGTGCGTGTCGCAACCCGGCATCCGGAGCGGGTGAACGAGACTTTTTCCGACTGCCCCGCGCTACCCGAATCCGTACGGGCGGATGTGCGCGTGGAGGCCTCGATCGCGGCCGCGCTCGAGGGCGCCGACGGCGCCGTCAATGCGGTCAGCCTCTACGTCGAAAAGGGCGACGTGACTTTTCAGACGATTCATGTCGACGCGGCGCAGCGTGTCGCCCGTTGCGCGCACGCAGCCGGCATCGAACGCTTCGCCCACGTATCCGGAATCGGGTCGGATGCGGAATCCACGTCGCCTTACATCCGCAGCCGCGGCGAAGGGGAGCGCGCGGTGCGCGGCGCACTCCCAAGTGCCACCATTTTACGTTCGGCCGTGATGTTCGGGCCGGGCGACTCGTTTCTCACGCCGCTGATCGCGATCGTGAAGCGGGCGCCGGTCATCCCACTGTTCGGCAACGGCGACACGCAACTGGAGCCGGCCTATGTACAGGACGTGGGCGAAGCCGCGGCGCGAATCCTGCTGCAACAAAATGAGGGCGCACGGTTGTACGAGCTGGGCGGGCCCGAACGCTTTCGCTATCGCGAATTGCTCGCCTTGATCGCGAAGCGGCTCGACCGCCAGCGCGTGCTCGTCCCGGTGCCCTTCGCCGCGTGGCAAGCGCTCGGCTGGTTCGGCGAATTGCTGCCGGGCGCGCCGCTCACCCGCAATCAGGTCGAACTGATGCGCGAGGACAACGTGGCCTCGCCCGCGCTCCCCGGTTTCGGCGCCCTCGGCATCGCGCCGACGCCGATCGGCGCGGTGTTCACGACTCTGGCCGGGGAGGAATGAGGCGCTTCGGCCAACATTCGATCTCAGTCGATGAAAGCTGCGAGCCTTGAACCATGACGTCGGGCTCCTCACCATGATGGCTAGGGCCTCGAAGGGTGACGCCGCCGTCATCCGTCGAGGGCTCGCCGGGGCCTCGCGCCGCTCGCCTAGGATCGCGCCTCAGGATGACGTCGGCTGGCTGTGGATAACCGGGAGAACGCCAAACTCGGCGCGGACCGAGACTCATGCCCATATAATGAGAGCACCCTCACGAGAGTCGCCGGCCGCCCCCATGCGCTTCACGCAATCCTTCCTCGACGAGATCCGGGCGCGGCTTCCGGTGAGCGAGGTCGTGCGCCGGCGCGTGCAATTGAAGAAAGCCGGCCGCGAATGGAAGGGCCTGTCGCCGTTCAACCCGGAGAAGACCCCGTCCTTCACGGTCAACGACCAGAAGGGCTTCTATCATTGCTTCTCCTCGGGCAAGCACGGCGACCAGTTCCGCTTCCTGATGGAGACCGAGGGCCTCTCCTTCCCCGACGCGGTGGAGCGCCTCGCCGGCATGGCCGGCCTGCCGCTGCCGAAGGTTTCCCCGGAGGACGAGAAGCGCGAGGAGCGGCGCAAGACGCTCTATGAAGTCGTTGAACTGGCGGCGAAGTTTTTTGAGGAATCGCTGCAAGCGCGCACCGGGGCGCGGGCGCGCGGCTATCTCGCCGATCGCGGCTTGGCGCCCGAGACCATCGCCCGCTTCCGCGTGGGCTATGCGCCAGCGGAGCGTTTTGCGCTCAAGGAATATCTCGGCGCCAAGAAGATTCCCGTCGAGGACATGGTGGAAGCCGGTCTCCTGATCGCCGGCGACGACATTCCCGTGCCGTTCGACCGCTTCCGCGAACGCGTGATGTTCCCGATCCACGATTTCAAGGGCCGCGTGGTCGGCTTCGGCGGCCGCGCGCTCGGCGACAACGAGCCAAAGTATCTCAACTCGCCGGAGACGCCGCTCTTCCACAAGGGCTGGCTGCTCTATAACGGCGCGCCGGCGCGCGTGGCGGCGCAGAAGGACGCGCCGCTCATCGTGGTCGAAGGCTACATGGACGCGATCGCGATGGTCGCCGCCGGCTTCGAGGCCACCGTCGCGCCGCTCGGCACGGCACTGACGGAAGATCAGCTCGGCCTCCTCTGGCGCATCGCGCCGGAACCGACCCTCTGCTTCGACGGCGACAAGGCCGGCACCCGCGCCGCCTTCCGCGCCGTGGATCTCGCGCTCCCGCACCTTACGCCCGGAAAGAGCCTCCGCTTCGCGGTGCTCCCCGAGGGTCAGGATCCGGACGATCTCCTCAAGCACGCGGGCGCGGACGCCATGAACGAGGTCTTGGGGAATGCGCGCCCCCTCGCCGAGATGCTGTGGCTGCGCGAAACCGCGGAAACCAACCTCGACACGCCGGAACGCCGCGCCGCGCTCGAGCAGCGGCTCGGCGAAATCCTGCGTACGATCGCCGACGAGACCGTGCGCCGCTACTACCGCGACGACCTGCAGGCGCGGCTCGCGCGCCTGTTCGGTGCCAGAAGTCAGGCATCGGGGATCAGAACTCAGGAGCGGGACCCCCGGCTCCTCGGACCCCGACGCTCTTTCCGATCCCTGATTTCTGATGCCCGATCCCTGAACCCGCGCAGCTCGCAGTTCGCGCAACGCTCCGTTGCCCATCGCAGCCAGAGCGTCGTGCCCCCGCGCGAGGCATTGATCCTGCTGGTCGCGATCAACCACCCTTGGCTCCTCGCCGACCACGCCGAGGAACTCGCCGACCTCGATCTCTCGCATCGCGATGCCGAGACACTGCGCCGGGCCCTGCTCGAGGCCGCCGCGGCGGACGCCGCGGACCTGCCCGAAACGCTCGCCGCCTGGCTCGATCGCACCGGCGCGTCAGAACTCCAGACACGCATGGAACGTGCCATTACCCATAAGGGCGACTGGCCGGTGCGGCCCGACGCCGCAAGGGAGGACGTAATCTCGTTCTGGCACCAGATCGTGAGCTTGCATCGCAAGAAACGCACGTTATCTAGAGAGCTCCGGGACGCCGAACGCGCGCTCGGCACCGACCCGACCGAAGCCAATTTCGCCCGCCTGAAGGACGTCCAGGAACGCCTGGCGGTACTTGACGGCACCGAGGCTTTGATCGAGGGCTTCGGCGACTCTTCGGGACGGCCCGCGCGCACGATGTAAAGTAGCAGCGCGATCCACCGATTCGGGTAGCGCGTGATCCCGAAAAAGCCTGCCCTCGGGCTTGACCCGAGGGTGGGAACCGGTTTTCGGAATAGATCACGCGCACAGGCTAGGCGTTCCAGGGCGGGCGGCAGAGCAGGATTACGGTGAGTTCGAAGAAAGCAGCGAAGGTGGCAACCAGGGCGGCAGGCACGAAGAGCGCTCCCGTCGCCATAGATGCCGCGCGCGCGAAGAGCGCGCCTGAGGCGACCGGCGGCGGACTGATGAAGAGTCTGTTCCGCGCGTTCGTCGGCGGCGCGAGCGAGGGCAATGCCGCCGCGCCCCAACCGGCGCCGCAGGCGCTGCCGCAAAAAGCGCCCGCGCAGAAAGCTCCCGCGCAGAAGCCCGCCGCGAAAATTTCCAAACCTTCCGTGGCAAAATCGTCCGCCGCCGCAAAAGCGCCAGGAAATTTCGCAAAACCCAATTTTGCAAAACCCAAATCCGCGAAGCGTGCAGCGAAGACAGCGTCGGGAAAAAAGAAGCCGCCCGCGAAGTCCGCGAAGCCCGCTTCCAAGAAATCCGCTGCCAAAAAGTCCGCTGCCAGGAAGCCGACCGCCAAGCAACTTGCTTCAAGGTTCCGGCCCGCCGCCAAGCCGGCTGCGGGAGCGCAGAAGCCATCACTCAAAGAGTTGCCCGCGAAGCAGCTCGCCGCCAAGCAACCGCCCGCCAAGCCGACAGGTAAGCAGCCGCCGGTGAAAGAATTGGGAAAGCAGCCGACGCCGAAACTCTCGACGCCGGCCAAGGGCGTAGCCGTTGCCGCAAAGACGAGCGCTGTTGCCGCAAAGCCTGCCGCCGCCGCAAAAGGCGCGAAGGGAGTTGACGGCAAGGATGCGCAAGCGCGTACTGCCGCCGGCGTGGAAAATATCCGTCGTGCTGCCATTGCTGCTGCCGCCACTGCCGCTGCAGCAGCGAAGGGCGCTATTCCGCCGGCCGCGAAAGACGAAGTCGACAAGGACGCCGAGCACGAGCCCGGCCCGCTCCTCGATCTCAGCGACGTCGCCGTCAAGAAGATGATCAAGCTCGCGAAAAAGCGCGGCTACGTCACCTACGATCAATTGAACGGCGTGATGCCTTCCGAGGAAGTGACCTCGGAGCAGATCGAAGACGTGCTCGCGATGCTGAACGACATGGGCATCAACGTCGTCGAGTCCGAGGAAGCGGAAGAAGCCGAGGCCGAGGACGACGACGAGGAGGAGGGCACCGACCTCGTCGAGGCCGCGCCCAAGGCGCTCGCCAAATCCGAGAAGTCCGTGCCCTCCGAGCGCACCGACGATCCCGTGCGCATGTACCTGCGCGAGATGGGCTCGGTCGAGCTGCTCTCTCGTGAAGGCGAGATCGCGATCGCCAAGCGCATCGAGGCCGGCCGCGAGGCGATGATCGCGGGCCTGTGCGAAAGCCCCCTCACCTTTCAGGCGATCATCGTCTGGCGCGACGAGCTGCACGAGGGCAAGGCGCTCTTGCGCGACATTATCGACCTCGAGGCGACCTACGCCGGCCCCGACGCCAAGAACCAGGTGCCCGCGCCCGAGACCCCGCAGGAATCCGCCGCCGCCGACGACGGCATGATGCCGCCGCCCGAGAAGCAGGAGAACGAGGCGCCGGCGACCGCGCCCGCGGCACCCGGCCAGCCCGAGGGCGACGTCGAGGACGACGAAGAAGACGACATGGAGAACGCGCTTTCGCTCGCCGCCATGGAAGCCGAGCTCAAGCCGAAAGTGGTCGAGACCTTCGACAAGGTCGCCGACAACTACAAGAAGCTGCGCCGCCTGCAGGATCAGAACGTCGAAAACAAGCTCAGGAACGAGTCGCTCTCGCCCAGCCAGGAACGCCGCTACAAGAAGTTGAAAGAGGAAATCATCCTCGACGTGAAGTCCTTGTCGCTCAATCAGGCGCGCATCGATTCCCTCGTGGAGCAACTCTACGACATCAACCGCCGCCTCGTCGGCAACGAGGGCCGGCTGATGCGGCTCGCCGAGAGCCACGGCGTCGAGCGCGAGGACTTCCTGAAGAACTATTTCGGCTCCGAGCTCGACCCGAAGTGGCTGTTGCGCACCTCCAAGCTCGGTTCCAAGGGCTGGCGCGGCTTCGTCGGCGTCGAGCGCATGCGGATTCGCGACCTGCGCCAGCAGATCCACGCGCTCGCGACCGAGACCGGCCTCGAGATCACCGAGTACCGCCGCATCGTGCACATGGTGCAGAAGGGCGAGCGCGAGGCGCGCCAGGCGAAGAA
>JBBDYN010000045.1:0-16268 GCA_040901465.1 Xanthobacteraceae bacterium | reverse complement strand
GTGCGCACGCCGCTCGGCGTGATCGCCGTGATTTACGAGAGCCGTCCCAACGTCACCGCCGATGCCGGCGCGCTCTGCGTGAAGGCAGGCAACGCCGTGATCCTGCGCGGCGGCTCCGAGAGCTTCCATTCCTCGCGCGCGATCCACAAGGCGCTCGTGCATGGATTGGAGAGCCAGGGCCTGCCCTCCGACGCAATCCAACTCGTGCCGACGCGCGACCGCGCGGCGGTCGGAGAATTGCTCACCGGTCTCGGCGGCATGATCGACGTCGTGGTGCCGCGCGGCGGCAAGGCACTCGTCGGCCGGGTCGAAGCCGAAGCGCGCGTGCCCGTATTCGCGCATCTCGAAGGCGTCTGTCACATCTACGTCCACGCGCCCGCGCCGCTCGACGAAGCAAAGAATATCGTCTTGAACGCCAAGATGCGCCGCACCGGCGTGTGCGGCGCCGCCGAGACCTTGCTCGTCGACCGCAAGCTCGCCGAGACGCACTTGAAGCCGCTCGTCGAAATGCTGATCGAGGCGGGCTGCGAAATCCGCGGCGATGAGAAAACGCGCGCCGTCGACAAGCGGGTCGTGCCCGCGACCGAACAGGATTGGTCCACCGAATATCTCGACGCGATACTTTCCGTGAAGGTTGTGGACGGCGTGCAGGCCGCCATCGATCACATCGAGCGTTACGGCACGCACCACACCGATTCGATCTTGACTGAAGACAAGGCCGCGGCGGAAAAATTCCTGAACGAAGTGGATTCGGCGATCGTCCTGCACAACGCCTCGACGCAGTTCGCCGACGGCGGCGAGTTCGGCTTTGGCGCCGAGATCGGTATCGCCACCGGCCGCCTGCACGCGCGCGGACCCGTGGGCGTCGAGCAGCTCACCTCGTTCAAGTATCGCGTGCGCGGCACGGGACAGATTCGGCCGTGAACGAAGCCGCGCCTTCCGGGCGCACCCCGTTCCGCATGCCGATCGTCACGCCGCGCATGCGCATCGGCCTTCTCGGCGGCAGCTTCCATCCCGCACATAAGGCGCACCGCGCGATCAGCCTGTTTGCCTTGAAGCGATTGCAGCTCGACCGCGTTTGGTGGCTTGTGAGCCCCGGCAACCCGTTGAAGGACACGAGCCGGCTCGCCCCGCTCGCCGAGCGCATCGCGCAAGCGCGCAAGGTCGCAGCCAGCCCCGTCATCGACGTCACAGGAATCGAGGCTACGCTCGGAACCCGATACACCTATGACACGGTGTCGCGGCTTCGCTCGCAATTACCGGAAGTGCGTTTCGTCTTTCTGATGGGTGCCGACATCCTGCCCGAGTTCCATCGCTGGAAGAATTGGCGCGAACTCGCGGGCCTGATCCCATTCGCCGTGATCGACCGGGCCGGCCGGACGTTCCGGGCGCTGTCCTCGCCCGCCGCCGCTCTCGCCCGCGCGCGTATCCCCGAGCACAAGGCCAAATCGCTCCCCGACTGCGAGCCTCCCGCCTGGGTATTCCTGCACGGGCTGAAGCTGCGGCAATCGTCGACGGCCTTAAGAAATTCAACCGGTTCTCCGTCGGAGGGTTGAAACCATTCCGCGCAAACCGATATCTTTGAGACAGCGCCGTGGTCGCCCTGAGTCGGCGGCGCGCAAGCGTAGCCAACGAGGGAGGCAAACAACCCTGTCACCTATGTTGAATGTAGCGGCCAAGTCGCGCGCGACCCCCGTCTCCCGGGCCCGTCCGAGTCCTGACGAGACGCTCGCCCTGGTCCTCGCCCGCCTCGACGACGATAAGGCGGCGGACCCCACCACGATCGACCTGAAAGGGAAGACGACGCTCGCCGACTACATGGTCGTGGCAAGCGGCCGCTCGCACCGGCACGTCGGCGCGATCGCCGAGCACTTGCTCGAGGGACTGGAAAAGGCCGGCGTCGCGCGTCCGCGCGCCGAGGGCCTGCCCCATTGCGACTGGGTCGTGATCGATGCCGGCGATGTGATCGTCCACGTGTTCCGGCCCGAGGTCCGCAGCTTCTACAATCTTGAGAAGATGTGGTCGCGCGCGCGTCCACGCGCGGAAGCCTGATCGGCTCCCTGACCGCACATGCGGCTCCTGATCGCAGCGGTCGGACGCCTCAAGGCCGGTCCGGAGCGTGAACTGCTCGAGCGCTATATCGAGCGCGCCAACGCAGCGGGCCGCGCCGTCGGTCTTGCCCCCGTCGAAATCGTCGAAGTTCCCGAAAGCCGGGCACGCCGCCCCGCCGACCGCATCGCTGAAGATACCGCCAAGCTCGATGCCCTGGTGCCAAAAGGGACGCGACGGATTGTCCTCCATTCCGGCGGCCGCAATCTGACAAGCGAGGATTTTGCGGCCCGCCTGGCGAAAATCCGCGACCAGGGCGCCCCGGCCGCCGCTTTCCTGCTCGGGGGAGCCGACGGCTTGGCCAAGTCGGCCATGAACGCCGCGGATGTGACGATTTCCTTCGGCGCCGCCACGTTTCCGCACCAGATTGTGCGTATTTTGCTCGCAGAACAAATTTACCGGGCCGTCACGATTCTCGCGGGACACCCCTATCATCGTGCCTGAATGATTCGCCTGCGCGCAGAGGAGCAGAGCGGTTCCCCGACCTTGCGTCGCTGGGGCGGCGCTTCGGCTTTGCTGGCACTCGCCGTGGCAGCCTTCGCCGTTGCCGGGGCGCGCGGGCAGGTCTCCACGCCGCAAAGCGCGCGCGAGGCGGAAAAGTTCGAACGCCAGCGTGAGCTCGAAATCCTGAGGAGCGACCTTGATCGGCGGAAAGCGGCCGAAACGCGGCTCAAGACCGAGCTCGATACCGTCACCAAAGACCGCAAGAAGTTCTCCCAGGCGCTTGTCGATACCGCGGCACGCATGAAGGCGATCGAACAGCGGCTCAGCGCCGCCGAAGCAAGGCTCAAGCCGCTTGACGCGCGCGAGGCCGCAATTCGCCGCTCTCTGGACTCGCGCCGCGCGATCCTCGCGGAGGTGCTGGCGGCGGTGGCACGGCTGTCGCGCCAACCGGCGCCCGCGATCGCGCTGCGGCCCGAGGACGCGCTCACGTCCGTACGGTCGGCCATGCTGCTCGGTGCCGTCGTGCCCGAATTGCGCTCCGAGGCCGAAACCCTGGTGACGGATCTCACGGAACTCGCGCGCGTGCGCCAGGAACTCGTCACCGAGCGCAACACGCTCGCCGACAATCGCGCCGATCTCGAAGAGGAACGCATCCGCCTTGCCGCGCTCGTCCAGGAGCGCCAACGCCGTCAGAACGAGGGCGAAAAGGCGCTCGATGCCGAGCGCGCCCATTCCCAGGCGCTCGCGAAGCAGGTCGAGAACGTGAGCGAACTCGTCGCACGCATAGAGAAAGAGATCGAGAGTGCCGCGCGTGCAGCGGAAGCCGCTCGCAAACAGGCCGAAGCGACAGCGACCGTCGCGACCCTTTTCGATCCGGCCCGAATCAACCCAGCCATGCCCTTTGTCCAGGCCAAGGGCCGCCTGCCGTTGCCGGTCGCCGGAACACGCCTTCGTGACTATGGCGCCTCGGACGGCGGCGGCGGCGTGCAGAAGGGGATCCAGATCGCGACCCGCGCCGGCGCGCAGGTCACGGCCCCCTGCGATGGTTGGGTTGTGTATGCGGGCTTATTCCGATCCTATGGCCGGCTATTGATCATCAATGCCGGCGGCGGATATCATGTTCTGCTTGCCGGAATGGAACAAATCAACGTCGAACTCGGGCAATTCGTGCTCACTGGGGAGCCCGTGGCGGCGATGGGGAGCGGGCCGAAGGTGGCCTCCGCTGCGGCGGTAACTACCTCACAACCGGTTCTCTATATCGAGTTTCGCAAAGACGGAAACTCGATCGACCCGACACCCTGGTGGGCTGAAACCGTAAGCGAGAAGGCGCGCGGATGATGAAGAGATTTTCGTTATTTTTCCTGGGCGCGGCAGCGGGTGCGCTGATTGCCGTCGTTACAATCCAGCCCCGCATCCTGATCAACGCGACCGCGAACGCCGCGAGCTCCGACATTTACCGGCAGCTCAATCTTTTCGGCGACATCTTTGAGCATGTACGCGCGCAGTATGTCGAGAAGCCAGACGAATCGAAGATGATCGAGTCCGCAATCAACGGCATGTTGACTTCGCTCGATCCGCACTCGGCATTCCTCGACATCAAGAACTTCCGCGACATGCAGACGCAGACGCGCGGCGAGTTCGGCGGGCTTGGCATCGAAGTCACCATGGAAAGCGGTCTCGTGAAGGTGGTCTCGCCGATGGACGGAACGCCCGCGCACCGCGCCGGCATCCAGCCGAACGATCTGATCACCCATCTCGACGACGAGCCGGTCAAGGGCCTCACGCTCGAGCAGGCAGTCGAGAAGATGCGCGGCCCGGTGAATTCGTCGATCCGCCTGAAGATCGATCGCAAGGGCGTGGAGAAGCCGGTCGACGTCACGATCGTCCGCGAGATCATTTCGATCCGCAACGTCCGCTCGCGCATCGAAGGCGAGGACATCGGCTACGTCCGCATCACGAGCTTCCAGGGCGAGCGCACGCTCGAGCAACTGCGGAGCGGGATCGCCGATATCGCGAAACAAATTCCCGCCGACAAGCTCAAGGGTTACGTCGTCGATCTGCGCAACAACGGCGGCGGCCTGCTCGATCAGGCGATCTCCGTCACGGATTCGTTCCTCGACCGCGGCGAGATCGTCTCGACCCGCGGCCGCAGTCCGGACGACACCCAGCGCCACAACGCCCGCCCGGGTGATCTCACGAACGGAAAACCGCTGATCGTCCTGATCAACGGCGGCTCCGCGTCGGCCTCCGAAATCGTGGCGGGCGCATTGCAGGACCACCGCCGCGCGACGTTGCTCGGCAGCCGCTCGTTTGGCAAGGGGTCCGTGCAAACGGTGATTCCGGTCGGCTCCTTCGGCGCGCTCAAGCTCACGACCGCGCGCTATTACACGCCGTCGGGCCGCTCGATTCAGGCGAAAGGCATTGCGCCCGACATCGAGCTCATCCAGGACCTGCCCGAGGACCTGAAGGGCAAGGTGGAAACCCGGGGTGAATCTTCCCTGCGCGGCCATTTGACGGCCGGCGACAAGGAAGAGGAAAAGGGCGGCTCGCCGGCCTACGTGCCACCCGACGCCAAGGACGACAAGCAACTGCACCTCGCCATCGATCTTCTGCGGGGCGTGCAGAAGAGCTCGGCGTTCCCGCCGAATCCGAAGGCTTCGATTCCGAACTGATTACCGCTCATTTGCGACGAAACCCCGCCCTCACGGACGGGGTTTTGCTTTGCAACGCATGATAGACTGCGCGCGATTCGTTTAGGAGATCGCGACGTGGCGGCGGACGATCTCAGCACCCCCTTAGGCCCGAACCGGACTGGAAAAATCTCCCGGCGCCGGGCGCTTCCACTATTGCCGCCGCTCGTCATCGTGCTGGCAATCGCCGTCGCGGCGCCGTTCCTGTGGGTGATGCTCGTTGACGACCCGCTCGGCGGCGAGCCCGTGGCAGTAGTCGCGATCGACGACCCGAAAGCAAAAGACCCTCCACTACCGCCCGCCATGGCTTCCAAGACGGCCGCCGCTGATAAATCCAATGCGCAAACCGTCACCATCATCGACGGCAAAAGCGGATCGCGCACGCAGGTCGCCGTGCAAGCCAGTGAAGCGGCGGAGGAGCCGGTCGGCACCGCGCCGCCACTCGATGCGCGGCTCTCCGAAGCTTCCCGCCATGGCTCGATCCCGCGTGTCGGATCCGACGGCACACGGCCGCTCGACGTCTATTCCCGCGCCGACGCAAGCGCCGCCGCGCGCAAGAGTCCGCAAATCGCGATCGTCGTCGGCGGCCTCGGCATCGGCGCGAGCGCAACCGGCGAAGCGATCGCCAGGCTGCCCGCGTCCGTCACGCTTGCCTTCGCGCCATACGGCGCCGACTTGAACCGCTGGGTCACACGCGCGCGCGGTACCGGACACGAAATTCTGCTGCAAGTTCCCATGGAGCCGTTCGACTATCCGGACAACGATCCCGGTCCTCAGACGTTGCTTTCGACGTTGCCGGCCACGCAAAACATCGACCGTCTGCATTGGTTCCTGAGCCGCTTCCAAGGCTATGTCGGCGTCACGAACTTTATGGGCGCGCGCTTCACTTCGAACGACACCGCGTTTGCACCAGTGCTCTCCGATATCGCCGCACGCGGGTTGCTCTATTTCGACGACGGCGCTTCGACGCGGAGCCTCGCGCCCAAGGTGGCCGCGGCCGCCAAGGCGCCGTTTCTCAAGGCCGATCTCGTCGTCGACGCCAAGGCGAACTGGTCCGACATCGATGCGGCGCTTGAGCAACTCGAGCGGCTCGCGGCCGACCGCGGTTACGCCGTCGGCATGGCCACTGCGCTGCCGGTGTCGATCGAGCGCATCGCGCGCTGGGCCAAAGCCGCGGAAACCCGCGGTGTTCGCATCGTGCCCTTGAGCGCGGTGGCCACGCGGTCTAAGCCAAGCTGACCGCGGCGCCCGCCGCCCAGCGCGTAACGGTTTCCATGGCACGGTACGAAGAACTTCCCTATCGCCCCTGCGTCGGCGTGATGCTCCTGAACAAGAAGGGGCGCGTCTTCATCGGCCGCCGCACCGAGGGACCCGAGCACGTCGACGAAACCCACGTCTGGCAGATGCCGCAGGGCGGCGTCGACGCGAACGAGGATCCGTGGCCGGCGGCGCTGCGCGAGCTCTATGAAGAGACAAACGTGAGCTCGGTGGAAAAGCTCGCCGAGTCGAGGAGCTGGTACAGCTACGACATTCCGCGCGACATCGCCGGTCAGGCATGGAAGGGAAAATATCGCGGCCAGACGCAGAAATGGTACGCGCTGCGTTTTACCGGCAAGGATTCCGAAATCGACGTGCTCAATCCCGCCGGCGGCCACAAGCCGGAATTCGCCGAATGGCGCTGGGAAAAAATGGAGCGGCTGCCGGTCCTTGTGGTGCCGTTCAAGCGCATGGTCTACGAGCAGGTGATCGAGGAATTCTTGGAATTTGCAAAGCCGAAACGCTGATTTGGATCAGTGCGTGGTTGGCGCCGCCTGCCCGAGCTGCGCCGCCGCGGCCCTGAGCTGCTCAAGCTTTTCCACCGCCTTCCAGCGCGCCCCTTCGTCTTTTGCTTCCGTGACGGCCTGCTCGGCTTCCTTCAGCCCGATCGCGAGCGCCTCGCGATCGATCTCCTCGACCGGCACGGCGATCTCGGCAAGCACGGTAAGGCCGCTGGCGTTAACCTCGGCGAAGCCTTCGCTCACGAACAGGCGCTGCGTCTCGCCGCCGTTCCTGATCGTCAGCACGCCCGGCCGGAGCGTCGAGACGAACGGCGCGTGTCCTGCGAGCACGCCGAAATCGCCCTCGGATCCCGGAACGTCGACCTGCTCCGCCTCACCCGAAAAGACGAGACGCGTGGGAGAAACGAGCTCGAACGGAAAGCTTGCCATCGGGACCGCCGCCTCAGAACTTGAGCTTGCCGCGCTCGACTGCGTAGCCGAAACCGAGGCCGATCACGCCGCCGATCAGCGCAATCAGCGCAATGTGCTGCACCTGGCTCGAGGTGAGGTCGCCGCCGTTCCGGGCAACACCCTTGCCGGTCACTTCGATCTGCACCGGGCCGATCCTGATCTCCGCCGATTCCGGCCGCGTCATGTAGCCGCCGAGCGCTCCGATCAGGAGCCCAATCACAAGGAACGCCAGCATCGCGTTGGATTGGCGTCTGAGGATTTGCATGGCTATGCCGCCTCCGCGGCGAGCTTTTTGCCCTTCTCGACTGCCTCTTCGATGGTCCCCACCATGTAGAAAGCCGCCTCGGGCAGGTGGTCGTATTTGCCCTCGCACAACCCCTTGAAACCCTTGATCGTGTCGGAAAGTTCCACGAACGTCCCCGGAAAGCCCGTGAACACTTCGGCTACGTGGAACGGCTGGCTGAGGAAACGCTCGATCTTGCGGGCGCGCGCGACGCTGAGCTTGTCCTCTTCCGACAGCTCGTCCATTCCAAGAATCGCAATGATGTCCTGCAGCGCCTTGTATCGCTGGAGAATCTGCTGCACCCGACGCGCGACGCCGTAGTGCTCATCGCCGACGACGAGTGGGCTGAGCATGCGCGACGTGGAATCGAGCGGGTCCACCGCCGGGTAAATCCCTTTTTCCGCGATCGAGCGCGACAGCACCGTGGTTGCGTCCAGGTGCGCGAACGAGGTCGCGGGCGCCGGGTCGGTCAAGTCGTCGGCCGGCACGTAGATCGCCTGCACCGAAGTGATTGAACCCTTGGTGGTCGTAGTGATGCGCTCCTGTAGCGCTCCCATATCGGTGGCGAGCGTCGGCTGATACCCCACCGCCGAAGGAATGCGGCCGAGTAGCGCCGACACTTCCGAGCCCGCCTGCGTGAAGCGGAAAATGTTGTCCACGAAGAACAAGACGTCCTGGCCCTGGTCGCGGAAATATTCGGCGACCGTCAGCCCGGACAGGCCGACCCGAGCTCGCGCGCCCGGCGGCTCATTCATCTGGCCGTAGACGAGCGCGCACTTGGATCCCACGGTCGAGCCGTTATTCTTCTTCGGGTCCTTGTTCACGCCCGACTCGATCATTTCGTGATAGAGATCGTTGCCCTCGCGCGTGCGCTCGCCGACGCCTGCGAACACCGAATAGCCGCCGTGCGCCTTGGCGACGTTGTTGATCAGCTCCATGATGATCACGGTCTTCCCCACCCCGGCGCCGCCGAACAGGCCAATCTTGCCGCCTTTCGCATAGGGCGCGAGCAGGTCCACGACCTTGATGCCAGTGACGAGAATATCGGCCTCGGTCGATTGCTCGGTATAGGACGGTGTCGGCTGGTGGATCGCGCGACGGTCCTCGCCTTTCACCGGCCCCGCTTCGTCCACCGGCTCGCCGATCACGTTCATGATGCGTCCGAGCGTCGCTTCGCCCACCGGCACAGTGATCGGCCCGCCCGTGTCCAAGACTTCCTGGCCGCGTACGAGCCCTTCGCTTGAGTCCATCGCGATCGTACGCACGGTCAGTTCGCCAAGATGCTGCGCCACTTCCAGCACCAGCCGCTGGTCGTGGTTCTTGGTCTCCAGCGCATTTAGGATTTCCGGCAGGCCTTCCTCGAATTGCACGTCGACCACGGCGCCGATCACCTGAGTGATGCGTCCAACATTATTCGAAGCCATGTCGTCCTCGTCCCCGATCCAATCAGAGCGCTTCCGCGCCGGATATGATCTCGATCAGTTCTTTCGTGATCATCGCCTGCCGCGTGCGGTTGTAAAGCTGGGTCTGCTTCTTGATCATTTCGCCTGCGTTGCGGGTAGCACTGTCCATCGCCGTCATGCGCGCGCCCTGCTCCGACGCCGCATTCTCAAGCAGCGCCCGGAAAATCTGCGTCGAGATATTGCGCGGCAGGAGCTCGGCGAGAATCTCTTCCTCGTCCGGCTCGTATTCGTAGACGGCCTGGCCGAGGCCGGTCTCATCGCCTTCCGGGAACACTGGCGGGATGATCTGCTGCGCCGTCGGAATCTGCGCGATCACGGACTTGAAGCGCGAATAGAACAGATGCGCCACGTCGAATTCACCCGCCTCGAACAGCGCCACAACTTTCTCGCCGATCGCGGCTGCATTTGCGTAGGCGAGATTGCGCACCGAGCGCAGGTCGATCGTATCGATGATCTTCTCGCGGTACTGGCGCTTCAATTGATCGAAGCCCTTGCGGCCGACACAAAGGAAATTCACTTCTTTGCCGTCCGCGGCTAACGCGGCTGCGGTCTCCCGCGCCAGCTTGACAATCGCTGAGTTGAACGGCCCGCACAGGCCACGTTCGGCGGTGCACACGACAAGAAGATGCACTCGGTCGCTGCCCGTGCCCTTCATTAGCCGCGGCGCCTCCGGTGCATCCTTCATGCTCGCGGCGATATTGCCGAGCACCTTCGCCATGCGCTCGGCATAGGGACGCGCGGCTTCCGCCGCGGTCTGCGCCCGGCGCAACTTCGCCGCAGCTACCATCTGCATCGCTTTGGTGATCTTCTGGGTCGACTTGACCGAGGCGATGCGGTTGCGAAGTGCCTTGAGACTCGGCATGTCCGGCTCGAAAAACTCTTTTAGGTGAACGACTTGGCGAAGGTCTCGACGGCGGCCGTCAATTTCTTGCGGGTTTCGTCGGAGAGTTCGCCGGTCTTGCGGATTTCCTCGAGGATGTCCGCGCGCTTCGACCGCAGGTGCGCGAGCAGCCCCGCTTCGAACGCGCCGACGCGATCGACCGCCAGCGGATCGAGATAGCCGCCGGTGCCCGCGAAGATTACGGCCACCTGCTCCTCGACCTTGAGTGGCGAGAATTGCGGCTGCTTCAGGAGCTCCGTGAGGCGGGCACCGCGACTGAGCAGGCGCTGCGTCGAGGCATCGAGGTCCGAGCCGAACTGCGCGAACGCCGCCATTTCGCGGTACTGCGCGAGCTCGCCCTTGATGCGGCCGGCGACCTGCTTCATCGCCTTCACCTGCGCGGCCGAGCCCACGCGCGACACCGAAAGGCCCACGTTCACCGCCGGACGGATGCCCTGATAGAACAGATCCGTTTCCAGGAAGATCTGCCCGTCGGTGATCGAAATCACGTTGGTCGGAATGTAGGCCGAGACGTCGTTCGCCTGCGTCTCGATCACCGGCAGCGCCGTGAGCGAACCGCCCTTGTGCTCGTCGTTGAGCTTGGCCGCGCGCTCCAGCAGCCGCGAGTGCAGATAGAACACGTCGCCGGGATACGCTTCGCGTCCCGGCGGACGGCGTAAGAGCAGCGACATCTGGCGGTATGCGACGGCCTGCTTCGAGAGGTCGTCATAGACGATCACGGCGTGCATGCCGTTGTCGCGGAAGAACTCGCCCATGGCGCAGCCCGAGAACGGCGCCAGGAACTGCATCGGCGCCGGGTCCGACGCGGTCGCCGCCACGATGATGGAATATTCCAGCGCGCCCTGCTCCTCGAGGATGCGCACGAACTGCGCGACCGTCGAGCGCTTCTGGCCGATGGCGACATACACGCAATAGAGCTTTTTCTTCTCGTCGCCCGAGGCGTTGACCGATTTCTGATTCAGGATGGTGTCGAGCGCGACCGCGGTTTTGCCGGTCTGCCGGTCGCCGATGATGAGTTCGCGCTGGCCGCGGCCGATCGGGATGAGCGCGTCGATCGCCTTCAAGCCGGTCTGCATCGGCTCATGCACCGAGCGCCGCGGAATGATGCCGGGCGCCTTCACGTCCACGCGGCGGCGTTGCTTCGTCTTGATCGCGCCCTTGCCGTCGATCGGCTCGCCCAGAGCGTCCACGACGCGGCCGAGCAATTCCTTGCCGACCGGCACGTCGACGATCGCGCGCGTGCGCTTGACCGTCTGGCCTTCCTTGATTTCGCGGTCGGTGCCGAAGATGACGATGCCGACGTTATCGACTTCGAGGTTGAGCGCCATGCCTTTGACGCCGCTTTCGAACTCGACCATTTCGCCGGCCTGGCAATTGTCGAGCCCGTAGACGCGGGCGATGCCGTCGCCAACCGACAGCACCTGCCCGACTTCGGAGACTTCCGCCTCCTGGCCGAAATTCTTGATCTGGTCTTTCAGGATCGCGGAGATTTCCGCGGCGCGGATGTCCATTACCGTGCCTCTTTCATCGCAATGCGCATCGAGTTGAGCTTGGTCTTGAGCGAAGCGTCGACCATGCGGCTGCCGAGCTTGACCTTCAGCCCGCCGAGGATCGAGGGATCGACGACGACATCGAGCGAGACGTTCTTGCCGGCGACGCCGGCGACCGCCGATTTCAGTTCTTCGAGGCGCTTGTCGCTGAGGCGCTCGGCCACCACGACCTCGGCGCGCGCCTCGCCCTTGTGGCGCGACAAGAGCAGGCGGAACGCGCGGATCATCTGGCGCACGGCGAACAGCCGCCGCTTCTGCGCCACAAGAAGAAGAAACTTGGCGGCGAGTCCGCCGATCTTAGCTTTGTCGAGCACCGCGGCAAGCGCCCGCTCCTGCTCCTCGGCGCCGAACACAGGGCTGCGCACCAGCCGGACCAGGTCCTCGCTGCCGTCGAGGAGCGCGGTGAAGCGATCCAGGTCGTCCTTCATCGTGTCGAGCGAATTTTCTTCGAGCGCGAGCTCGAACAATGCGGTCGCGTAACGGCCCGCCATGCCGGAGACGATCGGTTCGTCGGCCACGATTCTTCCCTGTGGGTTGGCTCCACGCGCGTCGGCCGCAGCGGAGGCCCTGTTATGCCGTACGGACTGTCGTTGTGGAGAAGGGTGCGGATTGCTGCGCCCCTCGAAAGCCGGCGGTTTCGTAACATAGCGCTATCGGTGGCGCAACACGGCGAAGTTCGGTCGAGGAGCCGGAAACCCGCGTGGGACAAGCCTTTTCGATGGGTGCGACCAAGTTGCGGCGGCGCAATTTTTCGCAGCGTTTAGAGGAAGCTCTGCGGGTCGACATCGACCGTCACCTGCACGCTGCCGCGCAGCTTCGGGCCCGCGGCGAGCCAGGCGCGCAGGTAATGTGACAGGTCGAAATTACGCGGCGACTTGACGAGGAGCCGCCACCGCCGCCTGCCGCGGATGAGTGCGAGCGGCGCCTCGGCCGGGCCCAAGACCCGCACGTTCTCCTCACGCGGGGCGGCAGCGGCAAGCTTGCGTGCATGGGCCTCGACCTTCGGTCCGACCGTCCCCGAAATGATCAGGCTTCCGAGCCGCGCGAACGGCGGCAGCCCCGCCTCCTCCCGCGCGGCAATCTCCTGGCTGTAGAACGCGTCGCGGTCGCCCGCGATCAGCGCCAGCATCACGGGGTGCTCGGGCTGATAGGTTTGCAGGAGCCCGCTCCCCGGTGCCGCCTCGCGCCCCGCGCGGCCCACGACCTGATGCAGAAGCTGGAACGTGCGTTCGGCTGCACGCGGGTCGCCATAGCCAAGGCCGAGATCGGCATCGACGACGCCCACGAGCGCGAGCGAGGGAAAATGGTGTCCCTTGGCGACAAGCTGGGTGCCGATCACCACGTCGACCTCGCCCCTGGTGATCGCTTCGAGTTCGATGCGCAGCCGCTCGACGCCGCCCGCGAGATCACTCGACAGCACCTGCGTCCGCGCCTTCGGCAGCAGCATCTTTACTTCCTCTTCCAGGCGCTCAACGCCCGGGCCGCACGCGACGAAGGAATTTCTCGTTTCGCATTTCGGGCACGCGGCCGGCGGCGGCATCGTGAACCCGCAATGGTGGCAACTGAGCTCCTGCTTGTAGCGGTGCTCCACGAGCCAGGCTTCGCAGTTCGGGCAACGCATGCGGTGGCCGCAGGTGCGGCAGAGCGTGAGCGGCGCGTAGCCGCGGCGATTGAGAAAGAGCAATACCTGCTCGCCGCGCTCAATGGTTTCGCGCATCGCCGTCTCAAGCCGTGGCGCGATCCAGCGGCCGCGCCCCGGGCCTTCCTTGCGCAGATCGATCGCTTCCAGCGGCGGGATGGCGCTCCCGCTGAAGCGTTCCGGCAGCGACAGTCGCTTGTAGCGCTCGCGCCGCGCATTCACCTCGGTCTCGATCGAGGGCGTCGCCGACGACAGCGCCACCGGCGCGCCCGCGAGCGAGCCGCGCACCACCGCCATGTCGCGCGCATGATAGTGCACGCCGTCTTCCTGCTTGTAGGCGGGATCGTGCTCCTCATCGACCACGATCAAACCGAGATCGCGAAACGGCAGGAACAGCGCCGAGCGCGCGCCGGCGACGACGGCGGCCTCGCTTTTCGCAACCGCGTCCCAGATGCGCGCGCGGCGGCGAGGCGATACCTGCGAATGCCATTCCGCCGGCCGCACACCGAAGCGTTCCGCGAAGCGGTCGAGGAAACGCGCCGTGAGCGCAATTTCCGGGAGCAGAATGAGCGCCTGCTTGCCGCGCCGGATGGCTTCCGCCACCGCCTCGAAATAGACCTCGGTCTTGCCCGAGCCCGTGACGCCGTCGAGAAGATGCACCGCGAACTTGTGTGCCGCCACCGCATCGCGCAGTTGATCGGCGCCCTTCGCCTGCGCTTCCGAAAGCTCCGGCTCCGCGTGATTCGGATCGGGCGGGCGCGCAGCGGGCTCGGGCGGAATTTCCGCCGCTTCCAGTGCGCCGTCATCCAGCAACCCGCCGATCACCGAAGGCGTCACGCCCGCCTCGCGCGCGGCCTCAGCCTTGGTGCGGATCAAGCCGCCGGCCATCGTCTTCAGCACGCGCTCGCGCGCCGCCGTCATGCGCTTGGGCGCGCCGCCCGAAATCCGTACGCCCATGCGCGTGGCCTCGCCCTCTTCGTCGAGGCGGAGCGCCATGCGCAGCACCATTCCGCGCGGGGCGAGCGTATAGTCCGCGACCCAGTCGATGAATTTCACGAGTTCCGGCGCGAACGGCGGCGCGTCGAGCGGCGCCGAGATCGACTTCAACCGGGCGCCCGCCGGCACCCGCGCGCGGCCCTCCGGCCACACGCAGCCGATCGCCCGGCGCGTCCCGAGCGGCACTGCCACGATGTCGCCGGGCGCGAGCGCAAGCCCCTCGGGAATGCGGTAGGTATAGGGTGAGTCGACGGCCACGGGCACGAGCACGTCGACGGTGCGGTCGCTCATCGGCTTGCCGGTTCCGGAATCGTATCAAGCGTTCGGAAAGGATCGGCTGACATCATCCGCCCTGTGTCAAGGGACGCGCCCATGCGGGACAAGGACTCCGATCCGGTCGAGCTGGCGGCCGCCGCTTTGGCTGCGGTCGCCGCCAAGGACGTTGCCGCCGAGGCGCGGCGCTGGATCGGCTTTCTCGCCCATGAGCGGCGCCTCGCGACCACGACGCTCGAAGCCTACGCCCGCGACGTCTCTGGCTTTCTCGGCTTTCTCTCCGAGCATCTCGGCGGCAAGCCGAAGCTCGCCGATCTCGCGCGCCTTGCGCCCGCCGACGTGCGCGCCTTTCTCGCCCGCCGCCGCCGCGACGGGATCGAGCCGCGCACGCTGATGCGCTCGCTCGCCGCCGCGCGCTCGTTCGCACGATTCCTGGAGCGCGAAGGCCGCGGCAAGGTTGCGGCGCTCACGGCCGTGCGCGCCCCGAGAATTTCCCGCAGCCTGCCGAAGCCCCTGTCGATCCTGTCCGCGAAAAATGTCGCCGATCCCGCGAGCCGCGCCGGTGAGGAGCGCGAGCCCTGGGTGCTCGCGCGCGACGCGGCCGTGCTCGCGCTGCTTTACGGCTCGGGCCTGCGCATTTCCGAGGCGCTCGGCATCAAGCGCCGCGATGCGCCCGCCCCCGGCCGCGGCGACCAGATCACCGTGATCGGCAAGGGCAGCAAGACCCGCATGGTCCCGGTGCTGCCGCAGGTATCGCAAGCGATGGCGGACTATATTTCGCTCTGTCCCCACGATCTCGAGCCCGACGCGCCGCTCTTCCGCGGCGCACGCGGAGGGCCGCTTTCCCCGCGCATCGTGCAGCTCGTGATGCAACGCCTGCGCGGCGCGCTCGGCCTGCCCGACACGGCGACGCCGCATGCGCTGCGCCATTCCTTCGCCACGCACTTGCTCGCGCGCGGCGGCGACCTGCGCTCGATCCAGGAGCTCTTGGGCCACGCCTCCCTCGCCACGACGCAAATCTATACGGCGGTGGATTCCGAGCGCCTGGTCGAGGCCTATCGCGCCGCCCATCCGCGCGCTCGGGGCTGAAACACGATTTCGTGACGCTTGCCGGGCCGACTTCCGCCGTGCCGAGAACCGGATTAGCCTTTCATTTCGGGCGGCACGGATTCTCCGCGCACGCCCGCAACGGAGACGTGCCAATGAAGAAGGTTACGCTGGCACTGGCGTTCGGACTATCGCTCGCCGCGTTCCCGGCGGCGGCGTTCGAAGGCTGCGGCGGCTACGCCCAGGTCCCCGAGACTCAACCCGTGGCGACGACGCAAGAGGCTACGACGCCGACCACGGTCGCGGTGGAGCAGACGCAGCCGACCACCACGGCGCAAATCTCGACGCCGAAAGCCACAACGAACTGAGTTGCATCGAAGAACTGATCTGGCCCGGGGCCGCGCGCGCCCCGGGCTTTTCGTTTGTCATTCAATTTTCAAACAGCCGAGTTCGTTCTCGCGGCGCGATTCGCGCCCGAGGCTTTCGATTTTCCCCTCAGAAGATGAGGGGATGGAGCGCCGAGCGGCGCACCTTGCATTTCGGTCGCGCCCCACCTGCGGATTGCGAATCAGCAGGCGCCGAGCGCGCAACGCCTTCCGGCGCTCCATCGCGGCGTCTTCCAGCCCGGGCCGCGCTTCTCGGGAG
>JBBDYN010000044.1:0-16296 GCA_040901465.1 Xanthobacteraceae bacterium | reverse complement strand
ACCTGCTCAAAGGCATGCTTGCGTTGCTCGAGCGACAGGAAAAGTGACCCGGCAAAATTGAAGGGTCGCGGCTCGCGCGCATGCTACCAATGTACGCGTATGCGGTGAGGAGCGAGCCCAGAAGAGTGTGAGTCCATGAAAGCCCCGAAACATTTCCTCTGGCAGGTTGCGGGCAGGGTCGCGACGGTCACGCTCGACCGGCCGGAGCGGAAGAATCCTCTGACCTTCGATTCGTATGCGGAGTTGCGCGATACGTTCCGGGGCCTAGCCGAGGATAGGGAAATCAAGGCTGTCGTGTTTACCGGGGCGGGCGGCAATTTCTGCTCGGGCGGCGACGTGCATGAGATCATCGGGCCGCTCGTCGAGATGCGCCGGGCCGGCGACAAAGCGGGCCTTCTGAAGTTCACGCAGATGACGGGCGATCTCGTGAAGGCGATGCGTGCCTGCCCGCAACCGATCATCGCCGCGATCGACGGCGCATGCGCGGGCGCCGGCGCTATTCTCGCGATGGCCTCGGATCTCCGCTACGGCACCGCGCGCAGCAAGGTCGCATTCCTGTTCGTGCGCGTAGGCTTGTCCGGCGCGGACATGGGCGCCTGCAACATCCTGCCGAGGATCATCGGCGCGGGCCGCGCGCACGAGCTTCTCTATACCGGCCGCGTGATGGAGGGTGCCGAGGCCGAGCGCTGGGGCTTTTACAACAAGCTTTGCGAACCTGAATCCGTACTCACGGAAGCGCAGGCGCTCGCGCAATCGCTCGCCGACGGCCCTAGCTTCGCGCACGCGACGACCAAGCGCTGCCTTCGCCAGGAATCGGACATGGCGGTCGACGACGCGATTTCCGCCGAGGCAGAGGCGCAGGCGATCTGCATGATGACGAAGGACTTCGAGCGCGCCTATGAGGCGTTCGTCGCGAAACAGAAGCCGAGATTCGAAGGGGACTGAAAGTTACTCGGGGACGATCGCCGTCGCCTCGATCTCGAGCCGCGCCGCCGGCTCCACGAGACGCCCCACTTGCATCAACGTCATCGCCGGATAGTGCACGCCAATCACCTCGCGATAGGCGCGACCGAGCGCCTTGCGGCTCGCCAGATACTCGTCCATGTCGACGACGTACCAGGTGAGGCGCACGAGATGCGCCGGCCGAGCGCCGCCTTCGGCAATGATCGCGACGATGTTTTCGAGCGTGAGCCGCGCCTGTGCGACGAAGCCTTCGGCAAACCGGCGCTTGGTATCCCAGCCCACGACGCCGCCGGTCATGACGACGCGGCCGCTCGCAGCCATGCCGTCGACATAGCCCTGCGGTACCGGCCAACCCTGCGGCTGCAGGGCGCGGTTCAATCCCTGTTCGGCGGTGTCGGCTTTGGTGGGGTTTCGCATCGCGTTCTATGCACCTGTTGTCATTCGGATCAGGAGGCCATTTTCGTGGAGCTTTGCGCCTGTGTCATTTCGCGCAAGCGGAATCGCTGCAGCTTGCCGGTTTCCGTGCGCGGCAGGCTCGTTACATATTCGATCGCACGCGGATATTTATAGGGCGCGATCTCGGCCTTGACGTAGTCCTGCAGCGCCTTCGTCATCGACGCGTCGCCCGTCTGACCGGGACGAAGCACGACATAAGCTTTCACGATTTGGCCGCGCTCGGCATCCGGCGCGCCGACGACGCCGCATTCGGCGACGGCGGGATGGGCGAGCAACACGGACTCCACTTCGGGCCCGGCGATGTTGTAGCCGGCGGAAATGATCATGTCGTCGGAGCGCGCCTGGTACCAGAAGTAGCCGTCGGCATCCATGACATAGGTGTCGCCGGTGGCGTTCCAGCCGTTCCGCACATATTTCGTCTGGCGCAGGTCGGCGAGATAGCGGCAGCCCGTGGGCCCGCGCACCACGAGTTGGCCGATCGTTCCGGGAGGAAGTTCCCGGCCTTCTTCATCGCAGACCCGCGCCTCATAGCCGCGCACGGGACGGCCGGTTGCGCCGGGTCGCACCTCGTCCTCGGGCGAGCCGATGAAGATGTGCAGCATCTCGGTGGACCCGATGCCGTCCATGATCTTGATGCCGGTCGCCTCGTGCCAGGCGTCCCAGGTCGCTTTCGGCAGCGGCTCGCCGGCGGAAACGCATTTGCGCAAGCATGCGATGTCGCGGCCGGCGAGTTTGGAGAGCATCGCACGATAAGCGGTCGGCGCAGTGAAGCAGACGCTCGCACGATATTTTTCGATCGCGGCGATCAGTTCGTCGGGCGGCGCCTTTTCCAGCAGGATGGTCGCCGCGCCGACGCGCAGAGGAAACAGCAGGAGTCCACCGAGGCCGAACGTGAAGGCGAGCGGCGGCGAGCCGATAAACCGATCGCTCGCATTCGCGCGCAGGACATGCTTGCCGTATGAGTCGCAGGTCGCGAGCAGGTCACGGTGAAAATGCACGGTGCCTTTGGGCTCGCCGGTCGTGCCGGAGGTGAAGGCGATGAGGCAAACATCGTCGGCCGCCGTGTCGCACGCGGTGAACTTGTTGTAGCCGGGCTTTGCCATCTGGGATTCGAGCGCATCGTCCGTGCCATTGCCCCAATAGACGACGCGTTCGAGCTCCGGCGCGAGCGCCTGCGCCTTACTCATTTCGTCGGAGAGGCGCGCGTCGCAGAGCGCCAAGGAAATTTTCGCCTTGCGGATTGGGTAAGCCAGCTCGCGCGCACGCAGGAGCGGCATGGTCGCGACCGCGATGCCGCCGGCCTTGAACACCGCGAGGATCGCTGCCGCCATCATCGGATTGTTTGCCGCGCGCAGGAGCACGCGGTTGCCGGGTTGCAGGCCGAAATCGCGCACGAGCACGTTGGCGATACGGTTCACGCGCTCGAGTAGCTCGGCATAGGTAAGCGTTTCGGCGGGCGAGATAAGGCAAGGATTTTTGCCGAAACCCCGTTCAACCATGCGGTCGAGAAACTCGACCGCGCAATTGACGCGTTGGGGGTAGCGCAGCTCGGGCAGATCGAAGCGGAACTCCGGCCAGAGAGACCGCGGCGGGAGATTATCTCGCGCGAAGGTGTCGGTATGTGCACTCGCCGCCATCTCGATCCTCCTTTCCGGCCCTGCACCGGCCGCGGTAACGACGCACCTATTCGGCAGCCTTCGAAATAACCTGCCGAGATTTCAGCATTTCACGCGCGATGATCACCTTCTGCACTTCGGTCGCCCCCTCGTAGATGCGAAGCGCGCGGATCTCGCGATAAAGCTGCTCGACCTTGGAGCCGACGCGCACGCCATCGCCGCCGTGCAATTGCACGGCGCGGTCGATCACGTGCTGGGCGATCTCGGTCGCGTACATTTTGGCGATGGATGCCTCGCGGGCGATGCGCGCGGCACCGCGGTCTTTCACCCAGGCCGCGCGATAGACGAGAAGTGCGGCTGCGTCGACCTCGGCTTGGCTGTCGGCGAGCGAGGCCTGAGTCATTTGAAAGTCGGCGAGCGGCGCACCGAACAAATGCCGCGAGGACACGCGCGCGAGCGTTTCGGCAAGCGCCCGACGCGCGAAGCCGAGCGCAGCAGCACCAACCGTAGTGCGGAATACGTCGAGCGTGGTCATGGCGACCTTGAAGCCTTCGCCGGACGCGCCTAGGCGATTCTCCACCGGCACGCGGCAGGCCTCGAAGCGGATGGTCGCGAGCGGATGCGGCGCGATCACGTCGAGACGCTCGGCAATAGAGAAACCGGGTGCGTTCGCGTCGACCACAAAGGCCGAAAGTCCCTTGGCGCCGGGCTCCTCCCCCGAACGCGCAAACACCACATAGTGATCGGCGATGCCGCCGTTTGAGATCCAGGTCTTCGTGCCGTCGATGCGGACATGGGCGGCGCCGTCGGCCTTTGCCGTCGTCTCGATCGCGGCGACGTCGGAGCCCGAGCCCGGCTCGCTCAGCGCGAAGGCAGCAATCTTTTTCCCCTCGCGCACAGGAGGCAAATACTTCGACTTCAGTGCCTCGCTGCCAAAGGCGCTGATCGAATGCGTCCCGAGTCCTTGCATGGCGAAGGCGAGATCGGCGAGACCGTCGTGCCACGCGAGGACCTCGCGCGCGATGCAAAGCGTGCGGACGTCAAGGTTCTTCTGCAGGCCGCCGTGGGATGCCGGCACCACCGCGTCGAGCCAACCCGCGGCACCGAGCGCGGCCGTGATCCGGCGGCTGCTCCCATCGACGTCATGATGATCGACAAGCGGCGCAAGCGCGCCATCGGCCCAGGCGGAAAACTTCTCGGCAAAGCGCCGGTGCACTTCGTCGAAGAAGGGCCAGGCGAGGTGCACGGTTTCCGGCGTCAAGATTTTCTCCCGAGCGCGCTGCGAGCGGCGGCCTTGGCTTTGCCGAGGAGCGCCAACAGCTCCTCTACGTCGTTCTTTGCGAGCCCCGCGAAAATGTCGGCGATCCATTGCTCGTGCGCCTGCGCCATCTTGCGGAACTGGCGGCGGCCTTTCTCAGTCAGCCGCACCATGTGCGAACGCCGGTCGTTCGCGGCGTGGCGGCGGCTAAGAACGCCCTCGGCGACGAGTCGTTCGGCGAGCCCGGTGACGTTCCCGTTTGTCACCATCATACGGCGTGAGAGTTCACCGAGCGTCATGCCGTCCTGCGCGCGATCGAGCTGCGCCATCAAGTCAAAACGCGGCAAGGTGACGTCGAAGCGTTCGCGCAAGCGGCTCCGCACTTCGCGCTCGATCAGCGCGGTGCAAGCGAGCAGCCGCAACCACAGACGAAGCTCGTCCTTGTGATCCCCCGGCGATTCGGTGACCTTGGTTTCGGCGTCGAGAGCGACATTCCCTTCCACGACGAACTCCCCCTATTACTTCCGGCCGAGCACCGGCACCGCTTCTCCGGTGACCGGATTTGCGGTCGGCACGCACAATTGCAAAACCGCCGCGGCAACTTCGGCTGGCGAGATCAATCGACCCTGGCCGTCGGGCGCAAGCAGCGCGGCAAGCGCCGCCTCGCGGGTGCGACCGGTCTTCTGCACAATCCGGTCGAGGCTCTCGCGCACGAGATCGGTGTCCGTATAGCCCGGGCAGACCGCGTTGACGGTGACGCCGGTGCCGGCGGACTCCACAGCGAGCGCGCGCACGAGCCCGACCGCCGCGTGCTTGGCGGCGCAGTAGGCCGACGCATACGCGTAACCTTTGAGGCCGGCGCTCGAAGCGACCGCGACGACGCGGCCGAAGCCGCGCTCGACCATGCCATTCAATACAGCGTGGGCCGTGTGCACGACGCCCATCAGATTGAGATCGATCATACGGCGGAACATCTGATCGTCCGATTTCGTAAACGGCGCGCTCTCAGCGCCGCCGGCACTGGCGATCAGAATATCGATGGGCCCGATCTTCACGCCGGCAGCGTCGATCGCGCTTTGGCATTGCCGGGCGTCGGTGACATCGGCGGTCACGTAATGCGCCGCGGCCTTCCCGGCGACGACTTCTTTCAATGCGAGTTCGCTGCGACCAAGCACCGTGACCGCGGCGCCCGCGCCGGTCAGCGCCTCGGCGACGGCGCGGCCGATCCCGCGGCTGCCGCCGCTGACCAACGCATGACGGCCTGACAAAGGTGCCTGCATCGGCGTCTCCGGAGCGCCTGGATCGCGCCAACCACAGTTATTTTAAGCTTAAAGCTTCGTCAGGACAAGGCTTTGTGCCCATTTTCCTGCGGAAGCGCGCGCAAGGCGTTGCCGGGAAAGTATTTTAAGCCTAAAGTATCTTGCAGGCGGCCGAAGGGCCGCTTGCGGACAGAGGACGCGATGCAGATTGCCATCGTCGGCGGAGGTCCGGCCGGCGTCTATTTTGCGATCCTGGCGAAGAAGTCGTGGCCGGACCTCGACATCACGGTCTACGAACGCAACCGGCCGGACGACACGTTCGGATTCGGCGTCGTGTTCTCCGATGAGACGCTCGACACGTTCGAGAAATACGACCGCGCGAGCTATCAAGCGATCATCGAAAATTTCGCCTATTGGGACGACATCGAAATCCATTTCAAGGGCGCGGTGCACCGCGTCGGCGGCAACGGCTTCTGCGGCTGCGCGCGGACGACACTCCTGCACCTCCTGCACGACCGTGCACGCGCGCTCGGCGTCAAATTTCAGTTCCAGACAGAAGTCGAACCTGACCTATCTACGTTCACAGGCGCGGACCTGATCGTCGCCGCTGACGGCGCCAACAGCCGGATCCGCGAAGCGCATCGCGAGCATTTCGGCACGGAGATCGATCACCGTCCGAACAAGTTCACCTGGATGGGATCCACGCGCTCGTTCGACGCCTTCACCTTCTTCTTCAAGGAAACCAGGCACGGGATCATCATCGCGCATTGCTACCAATACGAGCCCGGCCGCTCGACCTGGATTTTCGAGGTACAGGCCGACACGTTCGAGCGCTTGGGATTCGATAAGCTCGACGAGCAGCAGTCGGCGCGATTCCTCGAAGACGTATTCGCCGACGAGTTGCAGGGCCACCCACTCCTCATCAATCGCTCCACGTGGCGGAATTTCCCGCGCGTCTCGAACGAGCGCTGGGTGAAGGACAATGTCGTGTTGCTGGGCGACGCCAAGGCAACGGCGCATTTCTCGATCGGGTCCGGCACCAAACTCGCCATGGAAGACGCGATCGCGCTCTTCGAAGCGCTCGCTGCCGAGCACCTCGACGTAAAGGCCGCGCTATCGCGCTTCGAGACCGAGCGCCGCAGCGACGTCGAGCGCACGCAGCACGCGGCCGACGTTTCGCTCGTCTGGTTCGAGCATGTCGACCGATTCCTGCACATGGATCCGAAGCAGTTCGCGTTCGGACTGATGACGCGTTCTAAAGCGATCACCTGGGACAATCTATCTCTGCGGGCGCCGGAATTCGTGAGCGAAGTCGGCACGGTGTTCGCGCGCCAGGTGCGTCAATCCGGCTTTTCCGTCGATGTCGCCACGCCGGTGCCGCCCATGTTCCAGCCATTCCGGCTGCGCGACATGGTGCTTGCGAACCGCGTCGTGGTTTCGCCCATGTGCATGTATTCCTCAGTCGATGGACTGCCGAACGACTGGCATCTCGTGCATCTGGGCACGCGCGCGATCGGCGGCGCGGGGCTCGTGTTCTGCGAGATGACCGACGTCTCCGCGGAGGCGCGCATCTCGCCGGCCTGCGCGGGCCTTTATACTGACGCGCAGGAAGCGGCCTGGAAGCGCATCGTCGATTTCGTGCACGCGAATTCGGCGGCGAAGATTTGCATGCAACTCGGCCATGCCGGCCGCAAGGCCGCGACCAAGCTCATGTGGGAAGGTTCCGACGAACCGCTGGAAAGCGGCGCTTGGCCGATCGTATCCGCGTCGCCCCTGCCCTACTACCCGCAAAGCCAGGTGCCGCGCGAAATCGCGCGCGCCGACATGGAACAGGTCGTCGCGGATTACGTGCAGGCCGCGAACCGCGCCGATCGCGCCGGCTTCGACATGCTGGAGATCCATTGCGCGCACGGATATTTGCTTGCGAGCTTCATCTCGCCGCTCACGAACATTCGCAGTGACGAATATGGCGGTCCGCTCGACAACCGGCTGCGCTTTCCGCTCGAAGTCTTCCGCGCCGTGCGCGCGGTCTGGCCGCCGCACAAGCCGATGTCCGTGCGAATTTCGGCGACCGACTGGAAGGAAGGCGGCGTTACCGGCGAAGACTCGGTCGAGATCGCGCGCACATTCGCGCGCGAGGGCTGCGATCTGATCGACGTTTCCACCGGCCAGACCGTGCACGACGCCGAGCCGATCTTCGGGCGGATGTTTCAGACGCCGTTCTCGGACCAGATCCGCAACGAGGCGCAACTCGCGACTATGTGCGTCGGCAACATTACGACCGCGGATCAGGTGAACACGATTCTGGCGGCGGGCCGCGCCGACCTCGTGGCGCTCGCGCGGCCGCATCTTATGGATCCGTTTTTCACGATGCGAGCCGCGGCCTGGTACAGCGTTCCAGACATTCATTGTCCGCCGCAGTATTACCCGGGCCGAGATCAGATCTTCCGCAACAGCGTACGCGATCGCGCGGATCTGACGGAATTGCGCCTCAAGGCGCGGCCCAAGCGGCACCAGCCCGATCAAAAACAGGCCGCGGAATAGCGTCGTTCTCGGCTACTGGCCGATCAAACGCGGCAGCCAAGTCGCAATGCCCGGAATGGCGAGAATGAGGGCAATGATGAACAATCCGAAGAACACGTAGGGCATAGCCGCCTGGTAGATTTCCTGCATCGAGATCGACGCCGGCGCGACGCCCTTCATCGTGTAGAGCAGGAGGCCGAAAGGTGGCGTCAGAAGTCCCAGTTGCATGCACATCAGAAAGAGAATGCCGAACCAGATCGGGTCGATCCCCATGCCCGTCACCAGCGGCATGAAGAACGGCAAGGTGATCAGCATCATGCTCACCTGATCGACGAAGCAACCAAGGAACAGAAGAATCAGCAGCATGCCGAGGATGACGACAAGGCTCGAGAACCCGTGACCGGCGACGAGGCCAACGATGCCGTTGATCACGCCCGAGAAGCTCAGCACTTGGGAGAACGTCGTCGCTCCGACAATAATGAAGAGTATGGTGCCGGATATCGCCACCGTGCCGATGAGTGCGCGCATGAGGTTCGCCGGCGTGAGTCCGCGGTAGGCGGCGGCGGCAAGAATCGTTCCAGTGGCGCCAAGCGCTGCTGCTTCGGTCGGCGTCGCCCAGCCGCGCGTCATGGCGCCGACGACGATGACAAAAATCAGAAGAAGTGGCAGCACGTAAACTAAGAAGGGCAGCCAGCGCGCGAGTCCTTCCGGCGCCTCCGCCTCCGGCACGGCCGGCGCAAGCGCCGGGTTCATCTTCGCGCGCACGATGATGTAGCCGACGAAAAGAATGCTCAGCATCAGGCCCGGTACGATGCCTCCGATGAGAAGCCCGGTGATGGAGATGCCCGCAAGGCTTCCGAGCAACACCGTGAGCGCCGAGGGCGGGATCAACATATCGACGCCGCCGATGCCCATGATCGGACCCATGGCCATGCGCGGCTCGTAGCCTCGGTCCAGCATGGTCGGCAGCATCAAGGTGCCGAGCAAAGCCGTGGTCGCGATCGTCGAGCCCGAGATCGCGGAGAACACGGTGCCGGCGACAATCACGATCACCGAAAGCCGGCCCGGCACGCGGCGGATCAAGAGCGAGATCGCGTCGATCGCCTTCATCGCGACGCCGGTATGGAACAGCACCTCGCCCATGAGTACGAAGAAGGGAATGGGCGTGAGCGAAAAGCTGGTGACCGATTGGACGGCGTTGCGCGTGAGCTGCGGCAGACCTTGCTCGCCGCCGAGGAACAGAAGCGCGCCGATCACGTTCAGCCCGAGAAATGCGAACGCCACAGGCAAGCCGAGACCCATCAGCGCCACCAGGCCGCCGAACAGGATAATACTTGCTTCGATCCAGCCCATCGTAGCGCCTCAGCCCACCGAAGTTGCTTCGATGCGCCGTCCGCGCTCACCGTCGAACAGGCGATGCAGCCGGAAGACGAATTCGAGCGCAAGCAACGCGAACACAATGGGCAACGGGGCGAGCAGCCACCATTCCGGAAAGACGAGATTCTTGATGGTGATCGAGCCGGTGCGCCAGCTCTCCATCGTCATGATCGCGCCATAGCGGAGCAGGACGAGGCAGGTGGCAATGCCGGCGAGATCGACGGCGACTTCCATGAACCATGCGACGCGCGATGGCACGACAGCAAGGACGAGATCGAGCCGAACGTGGCGGCCCCTGCGCAAGAGCCAGGGGGCGACGAGCACCGTCATGAAATACAGCGCGTATTCCGAGACTTCGTTTGCCCAAATGAATCCGCTGCGGATGAAGTTGCGCAAGAGGATGTCGCCGGTCACGATCAAGACCATCGCCGCCAGCAAAATTGCCGCCACGATCGCGAACAGGTCAAACAGCCGCCCGAAGGCGGCAGACAGCCGTCTCACGCGTATCCTTTCAAGAAAGGAGCGACGGCGCCGGACGCGCGGGTCCGGCGCCGTATTACAAGGCTACTTGCCGCTGAGTTCGCGAAGCTTCTTGCCCTCTTCCGGCGCGCGCTTGATGATCGACTCCCAAGCGACGGAATACGCTTGATCGGTGAATTTCTTGGACGCGTCGGCGCCGAAATCGAGCGCCGCGATGCCGGCCTTGGTCTGCCGGTCCACTTCGGATTTGTTGATTCCGACGTTTTCCGAGTCGAGCGATTCGAGCCAAGCCCCGGCATCGGTGAGCACTTTGCGCTGCGCGTCGTTCAGCGTCTTCCACTTGTCGAGGTTGACCAGGACGTTCACGTCGGCACCATAAAATCCAGGTTCGACCCGGAATTTTGTCACCTTGTCCCAGCCAAGATCGAAGATTCCACTGACCGGCCAGCCATAACCATCGACGACGCCGCGTTCGAGCGCGGTGAAGACCTCGCCGGGCGCGGTATTGATCGGTGTGCCGCCGAGCGCCTGCACGATGTCGCGATAGACCGGCGTCACGCGAACCTTCAAGCCCGTGAAGTCGTGCTTGTCGATCTTCTTGTTGAGATAGATGTGGAACGGCACATTATGGAATTGGCGCGCGAGGAACCAGGAATTCAGTTTCTTCTCGTGCAGCTGATTGACGTATTCCCACGTGCCGTTCTTGCGCTGCTCAGTCATCGGCTTGTGCACGAGCTTGAAGGCGTCGGCCTCGGGCATTAGGTTCGTGTAAAACGCGCCCGTGACGTTTGCTATATCGACCACGCCGGTGCGAATCGAGTTGCCAACCTCGAACGGCGGGACCGCCCGCGGGCCGCCGATATAGTTGATCTGAATGACTCCTTTGCCGTCCTTGTTTACTTTTTCGATGAAGCGCTCGAACGGCTTGGAGAACTGGGTCCCTTCGGCGAAGGACGAGACCGCGCGCAGCGTCACCTCTTGCGCGGAGATCGGCGCGGCGTAGGTCGCAGCAGCGGCGACAATCGCCGCAGCGAGAATTCTGACATGCATTTTACTTCCCTCCCGCTTGTTTCATCCTGGCCGTTACCGGCACTTTATAATGCTTCAAGCTTCAAATATGATTGCCTCGACCTATCAGCGAGTCAATGAGTGGAACACGACAATCTGGCCGGGCTCTGAAATATAGTTCTGGTTCGTCGCGTTTGCCGATGAGGCCTGCCTGGAGCAGCACGTATGGCGGAGCGATCGTTTCGCGAGGAAGTGCGCAAGCTGCGCCTCGGTGCCGGCGAGGAATTCCGCGGGGAAGGCATTCTCGCCGTCACCAAAGCGCTCCTGCAGGCGGGCGTCTCCTATGTGTCGGGCTATCAGGGCGCGCCGATCTCGCATCTTGTGGATGTCCTTGGCGATGCGAGTGAAGTCCTGGCGGAACTGGGCGTTCGCTTCGAGTCGAGTGCGAACGAAGCCGCAGCTGCTGCCGCACTCGCCGCCTCAGTCAATTATCCCCTGCGCGGCGCCGCGACCTTCAAGGCTACGGTCGGCACGAATGTCGCGTCGGACGCGCTCGCCAACCTCGCCTCGAGCGGAGTGAAGGGCGGCGCGCTCATCATCGTCGGCGAGGACTACGGCGAAGGCTCCTCTATCATGCAGGAGCGCAGCCACGCGTTCGCGATGAAATCGCAGATCTGGCTGCTTGATCCGCGTCCCAATCTTCCTTCGATCGTCCACGCCGTGGAGATGGGCTTCGAGCTCTCGGAGGCATCCAACACACCGGTGATGCTCGAACTCCGCATCCGCGCCTGCCATGTCTATGGAAGCTTCGTGGCTAAGGACAACGTGCGGCCTGATTTCACCCGGAGGGACGCGCTCGAGCGACCGAATCGTGACGTCAACCGCATCGTGCTGCCGCCGGCGAGCTACCTGCACGAAAGAGAGAAAATCGAACAGCGCTGGCCCGCCGCCGTGCGCTTCATCGAGCAGAACAAGCTCAACGAGTTCTTCGACGGCGACGCGTCCGATATCGGCATCGTCATGCAGGGCGGCATGTACAACACGGTCCTGCGCGCGCTGGAAATTCTCGGCCTCGCCGATGTGTTCGGTGAGAGCCGCATTCCTCTCTACGTGCTGAACGTCACGTATCCGCTGATCGATGCCGAGTTCGTTCGATTCTGCGCAGGCAAGAAGTCGATCCTGATCGTCGAGGAAGGGCAGCCGGAATTCATCGAGCAGGCGGTGAACACGATCCTGCGCCGAGCCGACATCCAGACCCGCATCGAAGGCAAAGGCATGCTGCCGCGTGCGGGTGAATATACCGGCGCCGTCGTCAAGGACGGCGTGCGCAAGTTTCTCGAGCGCTATCGTGCGGACTTGCTCGCGCCCGTGGAGGCGTCAGCGGCGACCCGCGCCGAACAGGTTGCCAAGACGCAGGGCTCGATCGCCGGGCAGGTCCAGGGACGGCCGCCCTCCTTCTGCACAGGTTGCCCGGAGCGGCCGATCTTCGCGGCGATGAAGCTCGTCGAGCGCGAACTCGGGCCGCATCACGTAAGCTGCGACATCGGCTGTCATCTCTTTTCGATTTTGCCGCCGTTCAATATCGGCAACACGACCATGGGCTACGGTCTGGGCGCCGCGGGCGCATCGGCGCTCGATCATCCAACTGCCGGCAAGCGTGCGATCTCGATCGTCGGCGATGGCGGGTTCTGGCACAACGGCCTCGCGAGCAGCGTCGGCAACGCCGTCTTCAACAAGAGCGATAACGTGATGATCGTCGTCGACAACGGCTATTCGGCCGCGACCGGGGGACAGGATCTGCTTTCCTCCGCCGCGGACAATCCGGCGCGCTCGACCAAGAATTCAATCGAAAATGCGGTGCGCGGCGTCGGCGTGAATTGGGTGCGCGCGATCACGAACACCTATGACGTCGGCCGGATGCGCGACACGTTGAAGGAGGCGCTCACGACGCCGCAGAAGGGCCCGAAGGTCATCATCGCGGAATCCGAATGCATGCTGAACAAGCAGCGCCGCGTCCGTCCGTTGATCGGCAAGATGATCCAAGATGGCAAGCGCGTGGTGCGCGACCGGTTCGGCGTCGATCCGGAAACTTGCACCGGCGACCATTCCTGCATCCGCCTCTCCGGCTGTCCGTCGCTGACGATCGCGCCGAACCCCGATCCGCTGCGTCGCGAACCAATAACGAAAGTCATCAATTCCTGTGTGGGTTGCGGGCTGTGCGGCGAGGTCGCGCACGCGGCAGTGCTGTGCCCGTCGTTCTACAAGGCCTCGATTATCAACAATCCGCACGGCTGGGACCGCTTCAAGGCGCGCGTGCGTGACGCGGTGATCGGTTGGCTGCAACGGCGAATCGAGCGGCGCGCCGTGGCCGCGGCGTGAGCGCGGGCCGTGAACGACGCCACAATCAAGGTACGCCCGATTTCCATCGCCGTGCTCGCGATCGGCGGTGAAGGCGGCGGCGTGCTCGCCGACTGGATCGCGGTCCTTGCAGAGCATAGCGGCTACCGCGCGCAGGCGACCTCCGTGCCCGGCGTCGCGCAGCGCACCGGCGCCACGATCTATTATCTCGAGTTGTTTCCCATCGCAGCGGCGAAGGCCGCGGGACGCGACCCGGTCCTCGCGCTGATGCCTGTGCCGGGCGACGTCGACATCGTGATCGCATCCGAATTGATGGAAGCGGCGCGCGCGGTGGAGCGCGGATTGGTGACGCCGGACCGCACCACGCTGATTGCCTCGACGCACCGGGTCTTTGCCATGAACGAACGGACGGCGCTCGCCGACGGACGCGCCGACGAGACGAAGCTTATCGAGGCCTGCGGGGCAGCCGCGCGGCGCATGATCGCATTCGACATGGAAGCGATGGCCGAAGCGACCGGCAGCGTCGTCAGCGCGGTACTGTTCGGCGCCCTCGCCGGCTCGGGCGTATTGCCGCTTCAGCGGCCGGCCTTCGAGATGGCGATCCGGCGTAGCGGGGTCGGAGTCTCGGGAAGCCTTGCCGCGTTTGCCGCTGGATTTGAGGCCGCACGCGACGGGGCTGCCAAGCCGAAGCCAACGCCCGTGCCGGCGCCAGACCCGATTCCGTCGGCACTCGACACTCTATTGCGTGAATTCGACGTTTCGGCCGACGCCATGACGCTCGTGCGCGCCGGCGTCCTGCGCCTCGTGGACTATCAGGACCTCGCCTACGCGCGGACCTATCTCGAGCGCCTGCGCCCGATCCGGCAGATCGACGCCGCACGCGGCCGGGACGACCGGCTTCTCGCCGAGACTGCGCGCCAGCTCGCGCTCGCCATGAGCTATGAAGACACGATTCGCGTGGCAGCGCTGAAAATCCGACCCGAGCGGTTCGTGCGCGTACGCGAGGAAGTGAAGCTCGGTGATGGGCAAATTCTGGAAATCGCCGAGTATCTGCACCCACGCACGGAGGAGATCGCGGACACGCTCCCCGCCGGCATCGGCCGCTGGCTGCTTCGCACGGGCTGGGCGCGGCGGGTCGTCGATCGTTTCACGCGCTCCGGGCGAACCGTGAAGACGACCAGCATCGGCGGATTCCTGCTGCTTTATCTTGTCGCCGCGCTGCAGCCGCTGCGCCGCCGTTCGCTGCGGTTCGCGGCGGAGCAGGCCTCGATCGATGCGTGGCTCGATACGGTCTCGAAGACCGCGGCGCGCAACTATGAGCTTGCGCTCGGCGTCGCCAAAATGCGCGGGCTCATCAAGGGATACGGCGACACGCATGCGGGCGGGCGGGCGAAATATGATGCGATGGCCGAATGCCTGCCGCGGCTGATCGATCGCGCCGGCGCCGCGGAACGGCTCGCGCTATTGCACAAGGCCGCGCTTGCCGACGAAAGCGGCGAAACGCTGCGGCGGGCCATGCAGGACTTATGATTGAATGACGCCGGCCGCTGCCGGCCGGCGTCGCGTGTTGCGTTCCGTATTCTCATCCTTCACTGGCTCGGCGCGCCGATCGCGACCGGCCGCACCGGCGAGCCCGATCCGCCCTGCGAGCGCAACGGCAGGATCATCGTGCACGACACCCACACCTTGTCGGCGGCAAGCGCGCCGAGATTGGCGTTCTGGATGTTGTGGATGCCCGCCACCACGAGATTGTGATGATGGATCGAGAACGGCAGCCCGTCCGGCACGCCCGCAGGCGGCGCCGCCTTGCCCATGAGCATCCCGTCCGGCACCGGATCGGTGAAGGGATTGTCGAGCGCGACGAGGACGATCTGCTTGCTCTCGATATATTTCGCCGCATCGTAGGCGAGCCCGGGTCCCTTCGTGTAATAGCTCTTCTCCGCGTCCGGATCCTTCCAGCCGTCGCCCCAGCCCGTGTAGATGTAGAGCACGTCGCCGCGCTGCAGCCCGCGCGCGCCGAGGCCCTGCTTCTTCAGCATCGCCTCGATGTCGGCCGCGGTCACCAGCGCACCCGGCTGCATTGGCTTGCCGCCGCCGAGATGCGCCTTGGCGTCGAGCAGCACGGCCGTTGTCACGATCGGCGGCACGTTCTCGATGCCGAGCTTCTGCAACGGCGAATCCGGCTTCGGCTTCACTTCGGCCTGCTTGTAGCCGCCGTAATAGACCGCGCCGGCGGACGGGAAATCGCCCTTGCCGTCCCAGGGCGCGGGCAGCACCGCGAAGTGCCCGAGCGCGTCCATTTGCGTTCCCTGCGCGCCGGCTTCGCCGCTCACCGCTTCCTCGCCGTTGTAGGCGTGGCGCGTGCCGGGAATGCCGACCGTCGGCCGGTACTTGTCGACGAGCGGCGTGCCGAACGGCGATTGCGGCATCGAGTTCGAACGTACGTGCGAAAGCTCGTAGGACTTGGCGTTGGGATTGGCGAGGTGCGGCGCGCAGCGTGCCCAGGTCGCAGCGCCGAGCGAGTTCGCCATGCCGCGCTGGTCGCCCGCGGGCCAGGGCGGTCCGGCTTGCGCCTGCGCTGCGACGGGTGCGGCGATTAGCAGGCACGCGCCTGCGAGCACGCGAAGTGCGTGAACTTGCTTCATGAATTTCCCTCCCGAAATGGCCTTCGTTCCGCCGCCCCTCCCGCTTATTGGGGGCGGTTCTTGGAAGTCAGAGAGCCTAACGCGGGTTCCTGGACGCGTCTATTCAGTGCGACGCATGCGTACGCCGTCGAACGCATAGCCGGCTCATTGCCCGTCGGGCCGCCAACGAGGAGGCGACCTTAGCGCCAGATCGCCTGTGCGGCCTGTACGACAAGCGCGAGCTTGGCCCGCTCGTCGGTTTCGGTGACCGAATTGCCCGCCACCGTGGAAGCGAAGCCGCATTGCGGGCTGATCGCGAGACGGTCGAGATCAATATAGTTTGCCGCCTCTTCAGTCCGACGCTTCAGTTGCTC
>JBBDYN010000043.1:0-16362 GCA_040901465.1 Xanthobacteraceae bacterium | reverse complement strand
GGCGCCATGATCGCGGAAGACTGACCGGTGGCGAAGATCGATCCCACGGCGCGGGTCGCCGACGGCGCGCGGCTCGGCGCGGATGTCGAGATCGGGCCGTATTGCGTGGTGGGCGCGGGCGCCTCGCTCGGCGACGGCTGCCGGCTGCTCGCGCACGTGCACATCGCGGGGCTGACCGAGATCGGCGCGCGCGCGATCATCTATCCGTTCGCCTCGCTCGGCACGGCCCCGCAATCGGTGCACTACAAGGGCGAGGAGACGCGGCTCGTGATCGGCGCCGACTGCACGATCCGCGAAGGCGTCACGATGAACACCGGGACCGCGGGCGGGCTCGGCGAAACGCGGGTCGGCAAGCGCTGCACGTTCATGGTGGGTGCGCATGTCGCGCACGACTGCGTGGTCGGCAACGACGCGATCTTCGCCAATAACGCGATACTCGCGGGGCATTGCTCGCTCGGCGACCACGTGTTCTTCGGCGGGAATTCCGCCGCGCACCAACACGTGCGGATCGGCGAGCAGGCGGTGATCGGCGGCATGACCGGGATCGAGTTCGACGTGATCCCGTTTGCGGCGGTGCTCGGCGCGCGCGCGGAGCTCGGCGGGCTCAATGTCGTCGGGCTGAAGCGGCGCGGATTCTCGCGCGAGGCGATCCACGCGCTCAGGCGCGCGTACAAGATGCTCTTTTTCGGAGCGGATACGCTGGCCGAGCGCGTGGAACGGGTGGCGGTCGAGTTCGCGAGCGATCCCAACGTGCAGAAGATCATCGACTTCATCCGCGCGGGCGGCAAGCGGCGCCTGACGCAGCCGCGCGCGCGCGGCGGGGATCAGGAATCGTGAAGCGCGCCAAGGTGCGCCGCCCTCCGCTCATTCCCGCCGCGCCGGCGAGCGAGCGGCCAGCGCGGCCAATTAAGCGGGCCGCGTCGGACACTCGCCCTGATCCTCGGGTCAAGCCCGAGGCGGGCGAGCAAGACAACAAGGATCGGGCGCGGCAAGCGGAAATCCAGGCTGATTCTGCGCTGGGTCCCCGCTTGCGCAGGGACGAGCGGGGGCGGGAAGCACCGCCGATCGGCATCCTGTGCGGCGGCGGCTCGATCCCGCTCGCGGTGGCCAAGGCCGTGCAGGCGCGCGGGCGGGGCGTGATGCTGTTTCCGTTCTACGGGTTCGCGGATGCCGCGGTCGAGCGCTTTCCGCACCGCTGGCTGCATCTCGGCGCCGTGGGAACGCTGCTCGCGGCCATGCGCGAGGCGGGCTGCAAGGAAATCGTGATGATCGGCAGCCTGGTGCGGCCGCGGCCGTGGAACGTGCGGTTCGATTTCACCACCGTCCTGCTGTTGCCGCGGCTGTTGCCGCTGTTCCGCGGCGGCGACGACCGGCTGCTCAAGGGGGTCGCGGAAATCTTCGAGGAGCACGGGTTTCACCTCGCCGGCGCGCACGAGGTTGCGCCGGAAATCCTCATGCCGGCGGGACCGGCGGGCAAGCATCGCCCGCGCGCGGCGGAGGCCGACGACATTCGGCTCGGCTTTGCGCTGCTGCGCGCGATCGGGCCGTTCGACGTGGGGCAGGCGGCCGCCATCGCCAACCTGCACGTCATTGCAGTGGAAGCCGCGGAGGGGACGGCAGCGATGCTCTCGCGCATCGCGGAGATGCGCGCGAACGGCCGGCTGAAATTGCCGGCGCGCGCGGGCGTGCTCGTGAAGGCGCCGAAGCCCGGCCAGGACCGGCGCTTCGATCTGCCGGCGATCGGGCCGGACACGGTGGCGCAGGCGAAGGCCGCCGGGCTCGCGGGGATCGCGGTGGAGGCCGGCAGCACGGTGGTCGCCGATCCCGCGGGGCTCGCGCGCGCCGCCGACAAAGCCGGGCTGTTCGTCGTCGGCGTGCGGGCGCAGGGGAAGCGGACGCGTGGCTAGAGCTTGGTCTCAGCGTCGTGTCCCGGGCGCGGCGCAGCACCATAAGCGCGTTTACGCGCGTCTTCGCCGCGCTAGGGTGCTGCGCCGCAGACCCGGGACCCATGGTCGAAGCCGGTGGGCCCCGGCTCTGCGCTGCACCGCTCCGCGTTTGCGCGCTACGCGCTGCAGCGCGTGCGGGGCACGTTGGAGCGCGATGGCGTGGCGATGACGGACCCGCACACGCAACCGCTCGACATTTTCCTCGTGGCCGGCGAGGCCTCGGGCGACCAGCTCGGCGGTCCGCTGATGGCTGCGTTGCGCGCGCAGCTCGGCGGCCGGGTGCGCTTTCGCGGCGTCGGCGGGCCGCGCATGGGCGCGGAGGGTCTCGCAAGCCACTTTCCGATGGAAGATCTCACCGTCATGGGCCTGAGCGCGGTATTCGCCAGGCTGCCGCTGATCTGGCGGCGTTTGCGCGAGACCGCGCGTTCGATCGCGGCGGTCCCGCCCGACCTTCTGATCCTGATCGACAGCCCCGACTTCAATCAGCGTGTGGCGAAGCGCGTGCGCCGCGCGCTGCCGAACTTGCCGATCGTGAAATACGTCTCGCCGACGATCTGGGTGTGGCGGCCGGGGCGGGCGCAGGCGATGCGGCCGAATTTCGATCACGTGCTGGCGCTGTTTCCGTTCGAGCCGGAGGCGCATGCGCGGCTCGGCGGGCCGCCCTGCACCTATGTGGGTCATCCATTGCTGGAGCGGCTGTCCGAGCTGCGGCCGTCAGCCGAGGAGCAAAAGGCGCGCGATGGCGAGCGGCCGCTTGTGCTGGTGTTGCCGGGAAGCCGGCGTTCCGAGATCCACCGGCTTGCATCGGTCTTCGGTGACACGGTCGCCCGAATCGCCGCGGCACGACCGGCAACCGAATTCATGCTGCCGACATTGCCACCGATGCTTCTGCAAGCTGGAGCGGCGATCAAGGAATGGGCAATCAAGCCGCGCATCGTGGCGACCGACGCGGAGAAATACGCGGCGTTTCGCCGGGCACGCGCGGCGCTGGCGGCGTCCGGCACGGTCACGCTGGAACTTGCGCTCGCGCAGGTGCCGACGGTCGCCGGCTACAAGGTATCCGCGCTCGAAGCGCCGATCCTGCGGCGGGCGATCCGCTCAGCCTCGACCATTCTGCCGAATCTCATTCTGCACGAAAACGTGGTGCCGGAATTCCATCAGGAAAATTGCACGGCGGAAAAACTTGCCGCCGCGCTTGCGCCGCTGCTCGAGGAGGGTCCGGCGCGCAGGCGCCAGCTCGACTCCTTCGCGCGCCTGGAAAGCGCGATGGCGATCGGCGGCGAGCACCCGAGCGAACGCGCGGCGCGGGTGGCGCTCGAAGTCTACGAGGCGAAGACGGGGCGGCGGGTAGGCTGATTCTTCCGCGCGGCAAGCCGTAATATTCCAACTCTTGCTATTTACCGTTATAAAGGTGCCGGCGTTGAAGCGCATCTACATGCTCCGATGGCGCCGTGCTGCCGACTCGATAGCAGACTTGTTGTTGGCGAAGCGCTCGTCGAGCTTCTCCGGCGCCGTCTGATTGAGCGCGATCATGGCCCGTCGGGTTTCACCACCGCCAATGACGCTCAACGCATCCTTTTCCATGCCCTCGACGATTGCCGCAGCGACCGATCGCGGGTTCTCGAGGCCGGCTCCGAGTGCGGCTCCGGATTCCCATGTCGACATCATAGGTGTGTGGGTCGCTATTGGATACACTGTCAGGACATGGACATGTTCGTCGATGAGTTCGCGCCTGAGGGCCTCGCCGAATTGCGACAGCCCGGCCTTCACGCCGGAATAGACCGAGTAGAACGGCATACCGATCAGGGCAAAGCCCGAAGCGACATTGACGATCATGGCGCCTCCGCTGGCCTTGAGCAGGGGCAGTGCGGTTCGTGTGAGCAGGATCGGGGCCAGCAGTCCGACCTCGATCATTGCTCGTATGTCGGCTTCGGCAATGCGCTCGAGCGGTCCGGCCGCGATATTGCCGGCGTTGTTGATGAGGATATCCAGCCCGCCGTGTGAATTTACCGCGGCATCGAGCGCGGCACGCCGATGGCTCTCATCGCACACGTCGCCGGCGACAGCGCGGGCGGTTCCTCCGGCCTCGGACACCATCGTGGCCGTCTCCTCGAGTGGCCGCGCGCGCCTGCCGGCGAGGAGAAGACGCGCACCCTTGCCGGCCAGGGCGATGGCCAGTTCCCGGCCTATGCCGCTGCCCGCACCGGTCAAAAGAATCGATCGGCCTTCCAGCTTCATCGTCGACCCCGCTGGCGGCGACGCGCACGATCAGCGTTGAGGGGAAGGCAATAGCGTAAAAAGCAAGTCCGCGGTCAGTCCAATGTGCGCAATCAGGCTCTCACGAGCCTGCTTGATATTGCGCGACAATACCGCTTCCATCAGGTTCTCGTGTTCGGCCTGCACGTCGACCTTCTCGAACGCATGCCCGAACAGTACCCGCCGATATCGTTCCTTCCGCAAATAAAGATCGTCGCAGAACGACTTGAGCATCTGCAGCGGACATGCCGCGATCAAGGCGCGGTGGAACGCGTGATGCCGGGCTTCGAATGCATCGATCCACGTGTCCGAACCTTGCCCTCTTCGCGACAGCTCGAGACACAGGAGATGAAAGCTCTTCAGAATCTCCGCCTCCCAGAAGTCGTCTCCCGCTTCGATGGCGAGCGTCAGCGCCTCTGCTTCCAAGATTTGCCTGGTGCGGGTGATATCGAGAAGATCGGCGTGGCTGATGGGGGTGACGCGAAAGCCCTTCTGTCCCTCCAGCCGCACGAGACCGCTGCCGGAGAGCCGGGCCAACGCCTCCCGCATAGGGCTCGCGCCGATGCCGTAGCGCACGGTCAATGCCCGCACGCGCAACTTCTCGTTCGGCGCGAGGCTGCCCGAGACAATGTCCTTCTTGAGTTGCAGCACCGCCGCGTCGGCGTCGGTGGAACTCTCAAGACCGCCGAAGCGCTGAGCCTCAGTTGATGTCATGCTACCAGCTCATCATAAAATCGATAATATCAGATTTATTGACAAAAAGCTGCATTGATATATTTTTTCCCTTATTCATGGCTCAAGCCAAGCCTATGGGGGCGGATCGGTCCAATTCAACCGCATGCCTAAGTGGCGGAAATAAAAGGCAAGAAAGCGCATGGGTGGGAAGAAGCTTGTCATTCTGGCCGCAGTCAATGGAGGCGCGCAGCTGGATCGGGAGGGGGCTCAGGTCCCGACGACACCGGCAGAAATCGCGGAGGCGGCATTCGAATGCCATAAGGCGGGCGCGTCGGTCGTACACATCCACGCCAGAGCCGAAGACAAAGGACCAACAGGCGATCCCAAAGTGTTCGCGGACATCATCAAGCGCATCCGCGACAAATGCGGAATATTGATCCAGACCACGAACGGACTTGGGGTCCGTGTTGATCGCGACACGGGCCGCTATATTTGGCCGACCGATGAGCAGAGATTGGCGTTGCTCTCGCTCGAACCAAAGCAAGATCTGCTCTCGATCGCGGCCGGCTCGTGGGACTTTTACCACCCCGGCGGCGGCTACAAAGGCACTACGCCCTACGTCAACTCCGAAGACCTGCTGCAAAAGAACATCAAGGCCGTGCACAAGCGCGGCGCGTCGCTGGAGTTCGAAATCACTGAAGCCAGCATGCTCTACAAGCTCGACCGCTACGTGAACGAAGGCATCTTCGATCGCTCGAGCAAACATTTCTGGCTGGACTATTGCCTAGGGTTCGGCGCTATGCCGCCAACAGCGCGCACGCTTGCGCTCGCTGTGGAGGATGGCCAGCGGCTGTTCCCCAATGCGAAATGGCAAGTGCTCGCCACCGACAAGGACCAGTTCCCGATGAATACGATCGGCCTCTTGATGGGCTGCGACATTGTTCGAGTGGGGTTCGAGGACAACATTTACCTTCCGAATGGTGAACCTGCGAAACGCAATTATCAGTTGGTCGAAGCGATGGCGGACATCGCTCGTCGCTTTGGCCGCGAGCCTGCGACCGTCGCGGAGGCGAGAACGGTATTCGGCATCAACTAGACGACCGGCCAGTGTAAAGGCTTCGCACGCCGACAATAAAGAAACTGGGCTCAAACAAAGTGGGAGGAATACAATGATCGAGACGTCGAAAAAGTCGAAAATAAGAATCTTATCGTCGAGTCGGACATTATTGAAAGTCGCAGCTTCCTTGCTCGCATTGGCATTCCTAGCAATTCCAGGAAAATCCATTGCGCAGGAATCGATCACCCTGAAGGCGGTCGCTCCTTACAATCTGAACATCTACCTGTCGAAGCCGATGTTCATCTTCAAGGAGATCGTGGAGAAGCGCACGAACGGGCGAGTGAAGATCAATATTCTCGGCGGCGAGGAAGTTGTACCCTCGTTGCAGCAGTTCGATGGCCTCCGCAACGGCGTCGTCGACGTTATTGTCGGTGTGACGTCCTATTACACGGGAACCGTGCCGGAAGGGATGGCACTTCTCTACACGCGTCAGCTTCCTTCGAAGCAGCGCGCATCTGGCCTATTTGACCTCATGCGAAAGGTCCACTTGGAGAAGGGAGGCGTCGTCTATCTCGCCAACGCCGGCGGCACGCCGGACACGGCATTTCGCCTCTATCTGAAAAAGCCAATCACAAAGCCCGACCTAACCGGTTTTAAGATCAGGGTATCTCCGGTCTACACGCCATTGGTCCAGGCAATGAATGGCACGCCGGTATCGACCCCGTTCGCCGACACTTACGCTGCGCTGGAGCGCGGCGTGGTCGACGGCTTCGGATCAACCTATGCCGGAATCACGGATTACGGACTACACGAGGTCTCAAAGTACGTGATCGACCATGGTTTCTATTCGTTGGTCGAGTGCATTCTCATCAATAAGAAAGCTTGGGACTCGCTGCCCCCGGACGTACGCAATCAGCTTGAGGCTCTGGCGCCGGAGTATGAAAGGGCCGTCGAAGAGTTTATGGGTGAGTTCATCAAGCTGGAAGATAAGCTGTTGAAATCGAAGGGCATGGAATTCATCAAGTTTTCGCCGGAGGATGCAAAGAAGTTTCTCGAACTGGCTTACTCGGCGGGGTGGAAGGAATTCTTGGCGAAGACCCCAGAGAATGGGGCACAGATCAAGGCCATCGCAGAGAAGTGAGCGAAGCGGACACTATTGAGAGGGGCTGGGCGACAAAAGCGTCCAGCCCATCGCAGCGCTAAAACCATGATCTGGGTTTACAACCGGCTGCTCGACACGCTCGCTTTCGTCGCCGCCTTATTGATCTTTGCGATCATGCTCGGCGTCGGGGCGGACGTTGCGGGACGTTATATCTTCGCTCGCCCGCTCGTATGGATACACGAATTCACCGAATACAGCCTGTTATGCGTTTTGTCGTTCGGTATGGCGTGGCTGGTGCGGGAACGCGGGCACGTGGCAATCGAAATTCTCGTCGACTCCGTCCCCGTCCCGTTGGCGAATGCCATGAAGATCGTTTCTGCCATGATTGCTTGCGCAATAAGTGCCGCGCTCGGCTACTGGGCGATGGTCGCAGCCGTCGGTGATTACCAGCGAGGAATAGAAACATACGGAATCTATCCGATTCCGAGATTCCTGCTCTTCGCCGTGATCGCCGTCGGCTTAATTTTAACGGCGGTCGAATTTGCTCGAGTGGTCGTCGTCCTATGGAGGGGAGGCGACAAAGCCAAGAGAAACGATCTCGGCGATGTAGAAGACAAGATCCAACCGTCGGTGTAGCGACGGACCGGTATCAATCGGCGAAAAACTCTGGGTATCATGGATTGGCTGTTACCGTTGTCGGCAATTCTTGGCGGACTGCTGTTCGTCATGGCGTTGGGGATGCCGGTCGCGTTCGCATTTCTGCTGGTCAATGTGCTTGGCATTGTTATCCTGCAGGGCGTCGGCGGCCCCTTGCAGCAGCTCGTGCTCAGCATGATCAGCTCGGTGGCGTCGTTCGCCCTCGTGCCGATTCCGTTGTTTGTCTTCATGGGCGTCGTGCTTTGGTATTCGAAGCTCGGCCAGCAGGCAGTGGACGCTATCGACCAGTGGGTGGGACGGCTGCCGGGCCGCCTTTCATTGCTGACGATTGCATCGGGTAGCGTGTTTTCTGCGCTGAGCGGCTCAACGATGGCCAACACGGCCATGCTTGGGACAATGCTTTTGCCCGAACTGCGCCGTCGCGGCTATGCGCGCGATCTGAGCATAGGACCGATCATGGCCGGCGGCGGGCTTGCGATGATGATCCCGCCGAGCGCGCTCGCAGTTATCTTGGCTTCCATCGCCAAGCTCTCGATCGCGAAAATCCTTCTGGCCGCGATTATTCCCGGGCTCATGATGGCGTTGTTCTACGCCATTTACATTATCGGCCGATCCGCTCTCTATCCCGAGGCTGCGCCGGCCTACGAGGTCAAGGGAGTACGTTGGGGCGAGCGGCTCCACACGCTCGCCCGGGATTTGTTGCCCCTGGGATTCATTGTCTTTTCCGTCACCGGGCTCATGGTCTTGGGCGTAGGAACGCCGACCGAGGCGGCGGCTCTCGGAGCGCTTAGCTCGATCGCGCTGGTCGCGTTCTATCGCCGACTGACGTGGGGTCTATTGCGTGCGGCGCTGCTCGATTCCATGCGAATTTCGGTAATGACCTTTACGATCATGGCTGCAGCTATCGGCTTTAGCCAAATACTCGCCTATTCCGGAGCGACTAAGGGTCTGCTTGATACCGTCATGAGCGCCAATGTTGCTCCGATCCTACTTATTATCGCAACGCAATTGATCGTGCTGGTGCTTGGTTGTTTCATGGAACAGATTGCAATCATGCTGATCACACTTCCAATTTTTGTCCCGATTGTAATTGGCCTTGGATATGACCCGATTTGGTTTGCGGTTTTGATGCTAGTAAACTTAGAAACGGCTCTGATGACACCGCCGTTCGGTCTTTTGCTAGTTGTGATGAAAGGCGTGACGCCGGAAACAACGTTCGGGCAGATCTACACGGCGGCAACACCGTACGTCGTCTGCAATTTGGCAGTGATGGCGATATTGATCGTTTTCCCGCAAATCGTTACGGACCTCCTAGTTTTGGTTTTACCAAAATAGTCCAAATGATCGTTGCCAGGATCTCAAGGATCCTGACGTTCGACCTGGTTCTTGAGCACGCCGATGCGTTCAACTTCCAACTCGACCGTGTCGCCATGCTCTAGAAATCGTCCAAGCTCCAAACCGCAGCCATTGCCGACGGTGCCCGAACCGATGAATTCGCCCGCAAAAATTGTTTCATCTCGCGACATGTATTCAATCATTTCCTCGAAGCTGAAGAGCATGCCCTTTGATGTGCTGCGTGACCATACTTCTGAATTGACTCTTGCTTGCATGACGAGGTCGTAGGGATCACCGATTTCGTCAGGGGTGACAATCCATGGCCCGAGCACATTTGCGCCGTCAAAGCTTTTGCCCTTAGCCGGTCCGAGCCGTCCCTGCATCTCGATCTGCTGCATGTCCCGTGCCGAAAAATCGTTGAAGATTGTAAAGCCAAAGATGTGCTCGGAAGCGCGCCGCGCCGATATATTTGCCTCCGTCTTGCGTGTAAACACACCGAATTCCAGCTCGTAGTCCATGACCCGGCTGTAACGGGGCCATCTGATCGTGGCTCCAGGTCCGCGTACGATCAGCCGATTGGTGATATAATAAATAGGTACTTTCCGATAGATTTCAGGCAGTTCCGGGAGCGGGCCGGCATCGGAATCAGTCGTTATTGTCCGGCGATCCGCAGCCGCGAGCTGCGCGATAGCGCGAAGCCCCTGCCGTATGTGCAGGGGAAAGCTCATTGCGTCGCGCATCTGACGCGGTTCGGGCACCGGTGCGAGGATTTCCACATTCGAAACTGAAATCGATAAGTCGTCGTCCCCGGCGCGCGCCTCGAACAGACTCTGCGCCAACTCGATGGCCGACTCGCCGCTTTCAATGAGCGTAAGCATTGAAACGAACGGGGCCACATCATTGCCCGCGCGTCTTGCCGCCGCAGCTAAATCGAACAATCTCGAATCGCCTGCGTGAACTATTCCAATCCTCGGCGCCTGGTGACCAACACGAAATGTTCCAAGCTTCACGGACTATCCCCCACTATGGTCTCGCTATTGCGCCGCCTTCGACGACGTCGTTGGAACGAGGCGCGTATGCTCTGCCGGGCTAGGGGCTCCAACGAAATCTGCATGGCAATGTGCAGCGGCTAGCGTGGGGCGCGTTCAAGACCCCAACCCAAGAACGGTCCTAGCCTCGCCGACTGTCGCCGGCTCGCGGCCGAACTCGCGGCCGATCCTGGCCATTGCTTCGACCAGCTGATGATTGTGCTGCGCGGGTTTTCCGTTCGGCAGGTAAATATTGTCTTCAAAGCCAACTCGGACAATGTCGCAGTCCATCAGAACCCCCATACTGTTCATCTGAAACTGTTCTCGACCTACGCCAAGCACCTCCCATTTGAGAGCCGGAAACAGCCGCTGCGCTTCATCGCGAGCGTTGATCAGCATTCGCGGCGTGGGCGGCATTCCTCCCGCGCCGAACGAGAGTTGAAGCCAGACCCTCTTGCTGTTCGGGTCGAAAACCCCGTCCTCGGCCAATCGGCGCAGCTTCTGCAAAAATCCAATATCGACAATTTCAAGCTCGATCGCAGCGCCTGTCTCAAGAACCGCCGGAATGTTCTTTCTCAGCAGTTCCTCGGTCGTCACAAAACTTGATGGACCGGGATGACCGCCTTCTGGGTGATAGAAATCCCAAGAGCCGCCCGCCAGGGAAAAGAGATCCTGTTTAGGTTCGATGGTCAGCAGCCCCAAGCGTTCATCGTCCATCGGAAAGATGAAGCGTCCTGTGGTCGGATCTCGCCGCATGCCGATGCCGTTTGTGGTCTGGATAAGAATCTCGCACTTATCCCTGGTGCGCCGGATAATTTCGCTGAAAATCTTCACGTCGCCGGTTGCCTGCTTGTTGGCGTCGCGTGCGTGAATATGGAGTACCGAGGCACCTGCCTCGAAGCACTTGAGCGCCTCGGCGGCGATCTCGACTGGTGTAATGGGGACGTACGCACCCTCTCGATCTTGTTGAGCTCCCCCATTCACGGCGGCAATGATCACCAGCTTCCTCTTAGTCATATTTTTTGCATCCCTTCGGCCTCGTAGAGAGCTATTAGCGCAGCGATCGAGGCTCGATCATTTTAAGAATAATCGATATTATGCGATCTTGTCTAGAAATGAGGACGCTTGGGCCGGACCTCGCCCGCCGCTCGGTAGTGAAAATCGCAGCAGTGTTTTGGGTCGACGGACCGCTGGCTGCCATGGTTAGGCCGATGTCCAAGGAAGTCTGAGGGGGCGCCATTTCCTCGTTTCTGCTTGTCCGACCCGTGAGCTCGGGCTGCCGCCGCTGGCTGAAGCATGCTGTTGCCATCGCGCCTTGAAAGTTGTTGCGACCGCGTTGCGATATAGGCGGTCGATTTAATCAAGCTACTGACGTCGCTTGAAAAGTTGTCTTTTTGACAGGGGGCATCCAGCCTTTCGCTTCGTCTGGGTCCCCGCTTCCGCGGAAACGAACGGGAAAGAGGCAGGCGCGCTTAATTATTTGCGCCGCGAGATCGGAACGTAATCGCGCCGCGTCGAGCCGGTATAGAGCTGACGCGGGCGGCCGATCTTCTGGTGCGGGTCCTCGATCATCTCCTTCCATTGCGCGATCCAGCCGACGGTGCGGGCAAGCGCGAACAGCACGGTGAACATGCTGGTCGGGAAGCCCATGGCCTTCAGCGTAATGCCGGAATAGAAGTCGATGTTCGGATAGAGCTTCTTCTCGATGAAATAATCGTCCCTGAGCGCGATGCGCTCGAGCTCCATGGCGACGTCGAGGAGCGGATCGTCCTTGAGGCCGAGCTCCGACAGCACCTCGTGCGTGGTCTTCTGCATGATCTTGGCGCGCGGATCGTAGTTCTTGTAGACGCGATGCCCGAAGCCCATGAGGCGGAACGGATCGTTCTTGTCCTTGGCGCGTTTGACGAAATCGGGAATGCGGTCGGGCGTGCCGATCTCGGCGAGCATCTTGAGCGCCGCTTCGTTGGCGCCGCCGTGCGCGGGGCCCCAGAGGCAGGCAATGCCGGCGGCGATGCAGGCGAAGGGATTTGCGCCCGAGGAGCCGGCAAGGCGAACGGTCGAGGTCGAGGCGTTCTGCTCGTGGTCGGCGTGCAGCATGAAAATGCGGTCCATCGCGCGCGAAAGCACGGGATTGGCCTTGTAGTCCTCGGCCGGCACCGCGAAGCACATGTGCAAAAAGTTCGCGGCGTAATCGAGCTCGTTCTTCGGATATACGAAAGGCTGGCCGATGGAATATTTGTAGGCCATGGCGGCAAGCGTCGGCATTTTCGCGATCATGCGGATCGACGCGATCAGCCGCTGATGCGGGTCGGAAATGTCGGTGGAGTCGTGATAAAAGGCCGAGAGCGCGCCGACGCAGCCCACGAGCACCGCCATCGGGTGCGCGTCGCGGCGGAAGCCCTGGAAGAAGCGGATCATCTGCTCGTGAATCATCGTGTGACGGGTCACACGATTCACGAAATCGGCCTTCTGCGCGGCGGTCGGCAGCTCACCGTAGAGCAGGAGATAGCAGGTCTCGAGGAAGTCGCCGTTGTCGGCGAGCTGTTCGATGGGGTAGCCGCGATAAAGAAGAATGCCCTCGTCGCCGTCGATATAGGTGATCTTGCTCTCGCAGCTCGCCGTCGAGGTGAAGCCGGGGTCGTAGGTGAACATCCCGGTGTCGGCATAGAGCTTGGAGATGTCGACGACCGACGGGCCGATGCTGCCGTCGCGCACCGCCAGGTCCCATTTCTCGCTACCGACGCCGAGCGTCGCGGACTTGCGCTGCGGGTTCTTGGCGTCCATCCGGGTTCTCCATGAAGCGGTATGCAACCGCCGGAAGCGGCGGGCAAACAGCCACTCAAGCGTGCGCGTGTTGCCGGGCGGAGCAATTAGGTAGTCCTTCCCGGCAGCGCGGGCAAGCGTAGGCCTTGGGCATAACTCTGCCCATCCGACCAAAGCATCATTGGATTCACGCGGCCGCGGCGGAGCCGGCCTGGTCGCCGATTCGGGCAAGGCTCTCGTTCTTGCCGAGCACGGCCATGACCTCGAAAATGCCGGGCGAGGTGGCGCGGCCGGTCAGTGCCGCGCGCAAAGGCTGGGCAACGGCCGAAAGCTTCAACCCTTCGCGCTCGGCGAGCGCGCGAATCTCGGCATCGAGCCTGGCGTGGGTCCATTCGACATTCTTGATGGCGGCAAGCGCGAGCTTCAGGACGCGGCGACCCTCGGGCGTGAGCAACGCGCGCGCTTTTTCATCGAGCTCAAGCGGGCGGTCGGCCAGAATGAAGCGGGCGCCCTCGGCGAGATCGATGAGCGTCTTGGCGCGCTCCTTGAGCCCGGACATTGCGGAGAGCACTTTGTCGCGTCGCCCGGCGAGGCGCTTTGCGACCTCAGCGCCGTCGGAGAGCTCGGGGGCGAATGCTTCAAGTGCCGCGACGAGCCCGGCGTCGGGCGTCGCCCGGAGGTATTGGGCGTTGAGATTTTCCAGCTTGGCGAAATCGAAACGCGAGGGTGAACGGCCGACGTGGTCGAGATCGAACAGCGAGACCATCTCCTCGGTCGAGAAGATTTCCTGGTCGCCGTGGCTCCAGCCGAGGCGGACGAGATAGTTGCGGAGCGCGGCCGGCAGATAACCCATGGCGCGATAGGCCTCGACGCCGAGGGCGCCGTGCCGCTTGGAAAGCTTCGAGCCGTCCGGTCCGTGGATCAAGGGGATGTGCGCCATGGCCGGCACCGGCCAGCCGAGCGCCTCGTAGATTTGCTTCTGGCGCGCGGCATTCGTCAGGTGATCGTCGCCGCGGATGATTTGCGTGATCCCCGAATCATGATCGTCGACCACGACCGAGAGCATATAAGTGGGTGAGCCGTCCGAGCGCAGCAGCACGAGATCGTCGAGGTCGGAGCTCTGCCAGACGACGCGGCCCTGCACCTTATCCTCGATGACGGTCTCGCCTTCGAGCGGCGCCTTGAGGCGGATCACCGGCTTGACGCCCTCCGGCGCCTCGCTTGGGTCGCGGTCGCGCCAGCGGCCGTCATAGAGGCGCGCGCGGCCTTCGCGGCGCGCCTTCTCGCGCATCTCGTCGAGTTCCTGCTGGCTTGCATAGCAGCGATAGGCGCGGCCGGCGGCCAGCATCTGCTCCACAACCTCGCGGTGGCGCGCGGCGCGGGTGTGCTGATAGATGACGTCGCCATCCCAATCGAGCCCGAGCCATTTCAGGCCGTCGAGGATCGCGTCGATCGCCTCTTTGGTGGAACGCGCGCGGTCGGTGTCCTCGATCCGCAGCAGCATCTTGCCGCCGCGGCCGCGCGAGTAGAGCCAATTGAAGAGTGCCGTGCGCGCGCCCCCGATGTGCAGGAAGCCGGTGGGCGAAGGCGCGAAACGGGTGATGACGGGGTCGGACATTGGCGGCCCCTCTACCATAGGGCCGAATGGGAACGAAGCCTTGGCGCGTGCGCGCGAATTTGGCACATAGCCCGCGCGACGCCGGTCAGCCTGCTATAGGTCGGCGGCAAGGATCCCGGAATCATGACCGACACGGCCGAAGCCACGCGCGACTTCATTCGCGACATCATCGCGGATGATCTGAAGGCGGGCCGGCACAAGCAGGTGGTGACGCGGTTCCCGCCGGAGCCGAACGGCTATCTGCACATCGGCCACGCGAAAGCCATTTGCCTCAATTTCGGGGTTGCCGACGAGTTCGGCGGGCGCTGCCATCTGCGCTTCGACGACACCAATCCCACCAAGGAGGAGCAGGAATACATCGATGCGATCGAACGCGACGTGCGCTGGCTCGGGTTCGACTGGAACAAGCACCTCTATCACGCGTCCGATTATTTCGAGCGGCTCTATGAATGGGCCGAGGTCTTGGTTCAGAAGGGCCTCGCCTATGTCGACGATCAGTCGCAGGACGGGATGCGGACGACACGCGGCACGCTGACGGAGCCGGGCAAGAACAGCCCGTTCCGCGACCGCACGGTCGAGGAAAATCTCGCTCTGTTCCGGCGTATGCGCGCGGGCGAGTTCCCCAACGGCGCGCGGGTGCTGCGCGCGAAGATCGACATGGCGTCGGGCAACATCAATCTGCGCGATCCGGTGCTCTATCGCATCCTGCACGCGAGCCATCCGCGCACCGGCACGAAGTGGAGCATCTACCCGAGCTACGACTTCGCGCACGGGCAGTCGGACGCGATCGAAGGGATCACGCATTCGCTGTGCACGCTCGAATTCGAGGATCACCGGCCGCTCTATGACTGGTTTCTCGAGCATCTGCCGGTGCCGGCGCGGCCGCGGCAGATCGAATTCGCGCGGCTCAATCTCGGCTACACGGTGCTCTCAAAGCGTGTGCTGACCGAGCTCGTGCGCGGCGGCCACGTCACGGGTTGGGACGACCCGCGCATGCCGACGCTCGCGGGGCTGCGGCGGCGCGGGGTGCCGGCGGCGGCGATCCGCGATTTCGTGAAACGGGTGGGCGTGGCGAAGGCGAACAGCGTCGTCGACTACGGCATGCTCGAATTCTCGATCCGCGAGACGCTGAACGCTACCGCGCCACGGCGAATGGCGGTACTGCGGCCGCTCAAGGTCGTGATCGAGAACTGGCCGGAAGGAAAGTTCGACGAGCTCGAAGCCGCCAATCACCCCGACGATCCGGCGGCGGGCACGCGCAAGATCCGCTTCGGACGCGAACTCTATGTGGAGCGCGAGGATTTCATGGAGGACCCGCCGAAGAAATTTTTCCGGCTCGCGCCGGGGCGGGAGGTGCGGCTGCGCTATGCCTACTTCATTACGTGCCGCGAAGTCGTGAAGAATGCCGCGGGCGAGGTGACCGAGCTGCGCTGCACGTACGATCCGGAGACGCGCGGGGGCAACACGCCGCCTGACGGACGCAAGGTCAAGGCGACGCTGCATTGGGTATCGGCCGCCGACGCGGTGAGCGCCGAGGCGCGTCTCTACAATCAGCTGTTCAAGCGTCCCGATCCGGACGCGGCGAATTTTGCGGCGGAACTCAATCCAAATTCGATCGAGGTACTGGGCGACGCCAAGCTCGAGCCTGCATTGGCGGCCGACAACGCCGATGCGCCGGTGCAATTCGAACGACTGGGCTATTTCTATCGCGATCCGGCCTCTGCGCCGGGCCGGCTCGTGTTCCACAGGACGGTCGGACTGCGCGACACCTGGGCAAAGGTGGCGAGCGCGGACGCCGCAGCCTGACGCTCAACTGCAAGGCATCTCTTCCAGATCAACACGTGGTACGTGTAGCATCCGTTCCGGGACAGGGGCGGGGACGCATCGATGGCGGATGCGGGCGGGCAGGGGCCGCGCGTCGGCCG
>JBBDYN010000042.1:0-16672 GCA_040901465.1 Xanthobacteraceae bacterium | reverse complement strand
TAGCCCTTCATCACCACGTTGCCGCGGAACATGACCTCGCCGAGCGTTTCGCCGTCGCGCGGCACCGGCTGCATCGTATCCGGATCCATCACTTCCAGCGCCTCGAGCGGCGGATAGCGCACGCCCTGGCGCGCCTTCTTCGCCGCCTGCTCCGCTCCCGAGAGCGCGTCCCAGGCGCCATGCCACTCGTTCACCACCGCAGGGCCGTAGGTTTCCGTCAGCCCGTAGACATGCGTCACGTTGAACCCGGCAGCTCTCATCGCGGCGAGCACCGCTTCCGGCGGCGGCGCGGCCGCCGTGACGAACTCGACCGCGTGCGGCGGCCGCCTCTTCTCGTCCGCCGGCGCGCCGAGCAACGTCGACATCACGAGCGGCGCGCCGCAGAGGTGCGTCACCTTATGGTCCGCAATCGCCTCATAGATCGGCTTCGCCCGCACCTGGCGCAGGCAAACGTGTGTGCCGGCGACGATCGAGAGCGTCCAGGTAAAGCACCAACCGTTGCAATGGAACATCGGCAGCGTCCAAAGATAGACCGGATGCTTGTCCATGCCGCAAGTGATGACGTTGCCGAGCGCCAAGAGCGCCGCGCCGCGATGGTGGTACACGACGCCTTTGGGATCGCCTGTTGTACCTGACGTATAGTTGAGCGAGATCGCGTCCCATTCGTCGCCGGGTGCAGTGCGCTCGTAGTCGACGTCGCCGTCGCCGAGAAACGCCTCGTAATCGAGATTGCCAAGCCGCTCCCCCTCGCCCCGATATTCAGGATCGTCGTAGTCGATCACGAGCGGTTTTACCTTCGCGCGGCCAAGCGCATCTTTCATGATCTTGGAGAATTCGCGGTCGACGATCACGGCCTTGGCCTCGCCGTGATCAAGACAAAATCCGATCGCCGCGGCGTCGAGCCTTGTATTGAGCGTGTTCAGAACGGCGCCGGTCATAGGCACGCCGTAGTGCGCCTCCAGCATTGCCGGCGTATTGGCGAGCATGACCGCGACGGTGTCGCCGCGCGCAATCCCGCGCTTCGCGAGCGCCGACGCGAGCCTCTTCGCCCGCGCATGAAAGTCGCGGTAGCTCGTTTTGCGATTGCCGTGAATAATTGCGATGTGCTCAGGAAAAACTTCCGCCGCGCGCTCCAGGAATCCGAGCGGCGTCAAAGGCTGATAGTTCGCCGGATTCTTGTCGAGATCGCGGTCGTAGACCCCGTTCGCCACTAATCTCCTCCCCGCAACCGTTTCGCGTCCATTTGCGAAACGCTAGCGCCGCCTTCCCGCGGCGACAAGCTACGTGCCCCGGACGCGGCGCAACACGGAGCGCAGCGAAGTGGTGCGCCGCAGAGGCCCGGGTCTGCAGCGCACCGCTTCGCGCTGCGCTGCGCCCGGGACACGTCGCGGCTATCCCATCCAGATCCCCACCACCCCACCCCGGATCAGCTCGAGCGAGATCAGGAACACGAGGAAATACGTGATCCGGTAGAACCACTCGGTCGGCATCACGCGCACGAGCCAGATGCCGGTGATATTGGTGAAGATCGCGAACGGGAAGAGCACGGCCGAAGTCGCGAGGTTCTCCGCCGAGAATTGCCCGAGTAGAAAGAACGGCACCACCTTGATCGCGTTGACCGCGGCGAAGAACATCGCCGCCGTAGCCGCAAGCCGGATGCGGTCGAGCCGCTGCGGCAGGATATGCATCTGGAACGGCGGCGCGCCTGCGTGGGAAATCGTGCTGGTAAAGCCCGCGAGTGCGCCCCAGAACACCCCGGAGAAGGCGCTCGGCCGTGTCGCCACCTTGTGCTCGGCCCCGAACCAGACGTTCAGCACGAACGCGCACGCGATCAGGCCAAGCGCAAGCCGTACGTAGGATTCCGACACGTAAGCCGCGAGCGCCCCGCCGGCACCGATCCCGATCACCGCTCCCGGCAACAGCACCTTCAGGTTCCACGCGTCCCAGTCGCGCCGGTACACCCACACCGAGATCACGTCCTGCACGAGAAGAATCGGCAGCACGATTGCTGCAGCCTGCACCGGCGGCACAGTAAGCGCGATCAGCGGCGTGGCCACGAGCCCGGCGCCGGAAAAGCCGCCCTTGGCGAGTCCGAGAAACACGACGCCGATGACGGCCGCGACGTAGAAAATGGGATCGGAGATCACCGGCTGGCTTCGCGATTGGCGGGAAGCGGACCTAAGCGCATCGCGTGTGCGAGCGCCATCGGCAAATTCGCACGCCTGCCATGTCGGCACGCCGCGCTTGCTTTCGGTCGCCGTTGGCGGAGAATATCCATCCAGAAATCAAGAACATGCCTGCTGGGAGAGCGCCATGGATGCGCGGGCGAAGAGCCGCTACCCCGAAATCTATGCCCGCTGGAAGCGCGATCCGGAAGGCTTCTGGGCCGAGGCCGCCCAGGCGATCGACTGGTACGAACGGCCGAAGAAAATTTTCGATGCCAAGGCCGGCGTCTATGGCCGCTGGTTCGCCGACGGCGTCTGCAACACCTGCTTCAACGCGATCGACCGGCACGTGGCGCAGGGCCGCGGCAGCCAGCCCGCGGTCGTCTATGACAGCCCGGTCACCGGCAGCAAGCGCAGCATCAGCTATGCCGAGCTGCTCGACGAGGTAAAGACGCTCGCCGGCGTGCTGAAGGATTTCGGCGTGGCGAAGGGCGACCGCGTGATCCTCTACATGCCGATGGTGCCCGAAGCGCTGTTCGCCATGTACGCGTGTGCGCGCATCGGCGCGATCCACTCCGTCGTCTTCGGTGGTTTCGCCCCGCGCGAGCTCGCGACCCGCATCGACGACGCCAAGCCGAAGCTCATCCTTACCGCGTCGTGCGGGGTCGAGACGACGCGCGTCATTCCCTACAAGCCGCTCTTGGACGAGGCGATCAAGCTTTCCGCGCACAAGCCCGACGCGGTACTGCTCCAGCAGCGCCCGCAACTCGACGCGGCGACGATCCCGGGCCGCGACCACGATTGGGCGCAATTGCGCGCCGCCGCGATGCGTGACGGCAGGACCGCCGATTGCGTCCCGCTCGCTGCCACCGACCCGCTCTACATCCTCTACACCTCGGGAACGACCGGCATCCCCAAGGGCGTCGTGCGCGACAATGGCGGCCACATGGTCGCGCTGCGCTGGTCGATGGAAAATCTCTACGGCGTCGCGCCGGGCGAGACCTATTGGGCGGCGTCCGACATCGGCTGGGTGGTCGGCCATTCCTACATCGTCTACGCACCGCTCTTTCACGGCTGCACAACGATCCTCTATGAGGGGAAGCCCGTTGGAACGCCGGACGCTGGCGCGTTCTGGCGCGTGATCGGCGAGCACGGCGTCGCTGCGATGTTCACTGCGCCAACGGCGTTCCGCGCGATCAAGAAGGAAGATCCGCAGGGGAAATTTCTCGCGAATTATGACCTGTCGAAATTCCGCACGCTGTTCCTCGCCGGCGAACGCGCCGATCCCGACACGATCCAATGGGCCGAGCGGATTCTGAATGTGCCCGTGATCGACCACTGGTGGCAGACCGAAACCGGCTGGTGCATCGCCGGCAATCCGGTCGGCCTCGGACAATTGCCGGTGAAATACGGCTCCTCGAGCGTGCCCATGCCCGGCTACGGCATCCAGATTCTCGATGAAGCGAGGAAACCGGTCGCGCGCGGCAAGATGGGCTCGATCGTCGTGAAGCTGCCGCTGCCGCCTTCCTGCCTGCCCACGCTGTGGCAGCAGGACGATCGCTTCAAGGAAAGCTACCTCGAGGAATTCCCCGGCTACTACAAGACTGCGGACGCCGGCTTCGTCGACGAGGACGGCTATCTCTTCATCATGAGCCGCACCGACGACATCATTAACGTCGCCGGCCACCGGCTTTCGACCGGCGGCATGGAAGAGGTCCTGTCTGCGCATCCCGACGTCGCCGAATGCGCGGTCGTCGGCATCAAGGACGACCTCAAGGGCGAAGTGCCGTGCGGCTTCATTGTGCTGAAGACCGGCGTCAACCGTCACCCGACGGAGATCGAACAGGAGATCGTCGGCCTCGTGCGCGAGAAGATCGGCCCGGTCGCCGCCTTCAAGCTCGCGATCACGGTGAACCGGCTGCCCAAGACCCGCTCCGGCAAGATCCTGCGCGGCACGATGAAAAAGATCGCCGACCGCGAGGCCTGGTCCATGCCGGCGACGATCGACGATCCCGCGATCCTCGACGAGATCGCGACGGCCCTGCGCGGCCGGGGACTAGGCGGCTGACAAAGAGGCCCAAGATGCAACGACTGGACGGCAAAGTCGCCATCGTCACCGGTGCGGCGCGCGGCATCGGTCTCGCCATCGCAAAGCGTTTCATCGAAGAAGGGGCGAAGGTCGTGCTTGCCGATATCCTCGAGCGCGACGGCGTGCTCGAGGCGAAGCACCTCGGCGCATCCGCCCATTTCGTCAAATGCGACGTCGGCGACGCGACGCAAGCGCGCAGCCTCGTCGACGCCACTTGCCGCGCCTTCACCGGCGACGTCGACGTGCTCGTCAACAATGCCGGGATCATTCACGGCGCCGAATTTCTCGACCTGAAGGAATCCGATTTCGACCGGGTGCTACGCACCAATGTCAAGGGCTCGTTTCTCGTCGGCCAAGCCGCGGCACGCAAGATGGTCGAGCAAGTGCAGGCCGGCAAAAAACCCGGCGCGATCGTCAACATGTCCTCGATCAACGACACGGTCGCGATCGCGAATCAGCTCCCCTATTGCGTCTCCAAAGGCGGCATCAGCCAGCTCACGCACGTGATGGCGCTGGCGCTGGCGCCCCACGGCATTCGCGTGAACGCGATCGGTCCGGGCTCCGTCATGACGGAAATGCTGCGCGGCGTGAACACGGACGAGGAGGCACGCCGCCGACTGCTTTCGCGCACGCCGCTCGGCCGCTTCGCCGAGCCCGAGGAAGTGGCCTCGGTCGCGGCCTTTCTGGCGTCGGACGACGCCGCCTACGTTACCGGCGAGACGATTTATGTGGACGGCGGCAGGCTCGTGCTCAATTACACGGTGCCGGTGCCGGACTAGCGCCGCCGATTTCAGCAGCAAAGCGCTCGCACGAAATTATTCGCTGCGCTTGCCGCCGCCGAGCTTGGCGAACACCGACTCGACGTCGATCGGCGCTTCCTTCTTCGGCGGCTCGCGCCGCGCCTCGGGCTCCGGCTCCGGCTGCTTTTGAATAGTCGTTTCGGACGCGGGCAAGAGCGTCGCGTGCTCCGGCGCCGGCGCCGGCTTCTCCTTCGCCGCGCGCTGCACTTCGAGATCGAGGTCGATCTGCGAGCAGAGGCCGAGCGTCACCGGGTCCATCGGCTGCAGATGCTGCGAATTCCAGTGCGTGCGCTCGCGCACCGACTGGATCGTCGACTTCGTGGTGCCGACCAGCCGCATGATCTGGCTGTCCTTGAGCTCCGGATGATTGCGCACGAGCCACAGAATCGCGTTCGGCCGGTCCTGGCGCTTCGAAACGGGCGTGTAACGCGGTCCCTTCTTCGGCTTGGCTTCCGGCAGCGCGACCTTCGCGTCGGCGAGATGCAGCCGGTAGGCCGGATCGGCCTGCGCGCGATCGAGTTCCTCGCGCGTGAGCTGGCCGGTGGTGATCGGGTCGAGGCCCTTGATGCCCTGCGCGACCTCGCCGTCGGCGATGCCCTTCACCTCGAGCGGGTGCAATTTGCAGAAATCGGCGATCTGCTCGAACGTGAGCGACGTATTCTCGACCAGCCAGACGGCGGTCGCCTTGGGCATCAGGGGCGTCGCATTGCTCATGGCAGGGCCTTTTTGGGTGCGAATAAGGGTTTTCTGGCTACGCCGCTATCGGACGGAGCCTCCAGACAACCTCGAAATCACTGGGGTTGGCGGCTATATAGGGGGAGAACGCAAGAGACGCAAATAGCGACGCAAATAATGCCTGCAACCCCGCAAACCGCCGCGAAACCGCCGCTCCGCATCCTCCTCTGCGCGCCGCGCGGCTTTTGTGCGGGCGTGGTGCGGGCAATCGACGCGGTCGAGCGCGCGCTCGAGAAATACGGGCCCCCGGTCTACGTGCGCCACGAGATCGTGCACAACAAATACGTCGTCGAGGGCCTGCGCAAGAAGGGCGCGGTGTTCGTCGAGGAGCTCGACGAGGTGCCGGACGGCGACCGGCCGGTGATTTTTTCCGCTCATGGCGTGCCGAAGTCCGTGCCCGAGGAGGCAGGACGCCGCGCGCTGTTCGCGATCGACGCCACCTGCCCGCTCGTCACCAAGGTGCACCGCGAGGCCATGGTGCATTTCAAGCGCGGGCGCGAGACCGTCCTCGTCGGCCACCGCGACCATCCCGAAGTGATCGGCACCATGGGCCAATTGCCGAAAGGCTCCGTCACCCTTATCGAGACCGCGGCGGACGCGCGCGCCTTTCAGCCGCGCGATTCGGAGAAGCTCGCATACGCGACACAGACGACGCTATCGATCGATGACACTGCCGAGATCGTAACGATCCTGAAGGGGCGCTTTCCGGCGATCATCGGCCCGCACAAGGAGGACATCTGCTACGCGACGACCAACCGTCAGGAGTCGGTGAAGCGCGTGGCGCCCGAAGTCGACGCCATGATCGTCGTCGGCGCGCCGAACAGCTCCAATTCGCAGCGCCTGTGCGAAGTCGCCGAGCGCGCGGGCTGCCGCGCCGCCGCCCTTGTCCAGCGTGCCGAGGACATCGACTGGTCGCGCTTCGGCTCGATTTCGAGCCTCGGAATCACCGCCGGCGCCTCAGCGCCCGAGGTGCTGGTCGAGGAAATCATCGACGCCTTCGCCGCGCGCTATGCGATCGAGGTCGAGACCGTCTCAACCGCGGAGGAGAGCGTCTTTTTCCCGCTGCCCCGCGAACTGCGTCCCGACGCGGCGGAATAGCGCGCCGGGGCGATCGCTTCCTTGAAGGAGAATGGCTCCAGCCAGTCACAAAGGAGGTTCACATGCTTCGAACCCTCGCGCTCGTCATGTTCGCATCGCTTGCGATCACGGCCGCCGCACCCGCCGCTCCGGCAACCGCGAAAGAAAAGAAGAAAAAGCCGCTGGACGACATTGTCGTCACGAAACCAATCGACAAGCCGTCGCCGTCGTTGCTCAAGGCACCCGCTCCCGGCGGGCCGACTCCCGTCCCCTATCCGAACGCTGTATCGCCCGTGCCCAATCGATCTCCTCATTGACCGCGCCCGGGCGCCGCTTCGCCGGCCAAAAAGACTTCCCGGCCCGCCTCGACGGGTAATGAATGAAAAATCTACCCGTGCTACCAGCGTGCGGCTTGGGAGCAGCCAATGGCCGTCTATACCGATGTCGGCGAGGAAGAGCTCGGCGCGTTTCTCGCCCTCTACGACCTTGGCGCACTCCTGTCGTTCAAGGGCATCGCCGAAGGCGTGGAGAACACCAACTATCTCCTGCACACCGCGGCCGGCTATTTCATCCTGACGCTCTATGAGAAGCGCGTCGCGCGCGCGGAGCTGCCGTTCTTTCTCGGGCTCATGGAGCATCTCGCGCAGCGCGGCATCAATTGCCCGCAACCGGTGAAGACGAAGAACAACACCGCGCTCGGCGAGCTCTCAGGGCGGCCCGCCGCGATCTTCACCTTTCTCGAAGGCGTCTCGGTGCGCCGTCCGCATGTCTCGCATTGCGCGGCTGTCGGCCACGCGCTCGCGGGCCTGCACCTCGCCGGCCGCGACTTCAAGCTGCACCGCAAGAACGCGCTCTCGCTCGCCGGCTGGCGCGTCCTCGCCGATAGCGCCGGCGCGCGCGCGGATGACGTGACGCCCGGCCTCGCAAAGATTATTGAGCAGGAGCTCAACCATCTCGCCCGCCATTGGCCGGGCGAATTGTCGCGCGGGGTGATCCATGCCGATCTCTTTCCGGACAACGTCTTCTTCCTCGGCGAAGAATTGTCGGGTCTGATCGATTTCTATTTCGCCTGCGACGACATTCTCGCTTACGACCTCGCGATCTGCCTGAACGCCTGGTGCTTTGAGCCGGACGGCTCCTACAACGTCACCAAGGGCAAGGCGCTCCTGTCGGGCTATGTCTCGGTCCGTATGCTGTCCGCCGACGAGTTGCTCACGCTGCCGCTGCTCGCTCGCGGCGCGGCGCTACGCTTCCTGCTCACGCGGCTTGTCGATTGGCTCGACGTGCCGGCGGGCGCGCTTGTCCGCCCCAAGGACCCGCTCGAATACCTGAAGAAGCTGCGCTTCCATCAGCGCATCGACCATGCGCGCGATTACGGGCTCGCGGCGTGAGCGGAAAAATCGAAATCTGGACCGACGGCGCCTGCTCCGGGAATCCGGGCCCGGGCGGCTGGGGCGCGCTGATCCGCGCGAACGGCAAGACGCGCGAATTGAAAGGCGGCGAGCCCGCGACCACAAACAACCGCATGGAATTGCTCGCCGCGATCTCGGCGCTCGAATCGCTGCCGCCCGGCGCCACCGCCAATCTCTACACGGACAGCCAATATCTGCGCGACGGCATCACGAAATGGATGCTCGGCTGGAAGCGAAACGGGTGGCGCACGGCCGACAAGAAGCCGGTGAAGAACCAGGAGCTCTGGCAACGACTCGAACAGGCGGCCAACGTGCATAAAGTGAATTGGCATTGGCTGCGCAGCCATGTCGGCCACAGCGAGAACGAGCGCGCCGACGAGCTCGCGCGCGAGGGGATGCAGCCGTTTCTGCGGCGATGATTTAATCCCTCCCCTGCTTTGCCGCGCCGACGAGCCCGGTTCAGGGCGAGTGCAAGAAATCGTCGGATCGCCGCGCTGGCTTCTTCGACAGCGCGGCGGCGCGGCGCTCTTGAGTGGCCGCGCTGGCCGGGGCACGGGCGGGGGCTGCGGCCATCACCCCACCCGGCCCGCCGCTAACGCGGCTCGCCACCCTCCCCTAAAGGGGAGGGATAATTTTCTCGCTCGCGTTTCCGCGCGTACATCGCCTGGTCCGCGCGCGCGAGTGCTGCCTCCACGGTTTCCTTTGCGGTGAGCATCACGACGCCCGCCGACAAGCCGACCGCGAACGGCCTTCCCGCGTACTCGAACGTCTCGCCCTCGATCAGCGTTTCAAGCCCGCGCGCCTTTTCCACCGCCTGATCGTCATTCACGTTCCACAGGAGCACGACGAATTCGTCGCCGCCGACGCGGCCCACCACGTCCGACGAGCGCACATTGCCGGCGATGAGCCGTGCGAGCCGTCCAAGCACCCAGTCGCCGGCCGCGTGACCGTGGCGGTCGTTCACCGGCTTGAATTGGTCGAGATCGAGATAAACCAGCGCCGCCGTTGCGTTGTACCGCCGCACGAACGCGAGCGCCCGCCCGAGCGCACGCTCGAAGCCGCGCCGGTTGAGGAGCCCGGTGAGCGGGTCCTCGTCGACCCGTGTCTCGAGTTCGGCGAGGCGGGCGCGCGCCTGCGCGAGATCGGCCTTCAGCGCGTCGACTTCGGCGGCGAGCCGCATCGCCGCCGAACGCGCCTTTGGCGCCGTCGGCTTCTCCTTGAGCGGCCGCTCCGCGCGCCCGCGCTCGGCAACGCGGCGCACCGTCCGCGATGCCGTCGTCCGCTTGCGTGAAGCGCCGGTAACCTTGCTTGCCAACCGCGTCCCCTTTCCGCGCCCGCCGCTTGCCAGCCCCAAACCCACTCCTATAATCGCCCGCTTTCCCGCGCCAGGGGTAAGGGAATCATGCCCGCCGGAAAGCGACCAGTCGCCATCATCATGGGCAGCAAGTCCGACTGGAAAACCATGCGCCATGCTGCGGCGACGCTCAAGGCGCTGAAGGTCGGATTCGATGCGCGCGTGGTCTCCGCGCACCGCACGCCCGACCGCCTTTACAAATTCGCCAAGGGCGCGCGCGACCAAGGCTTCAAGGTGGTGATCGCGGGCGCCGGTGGTGCCGCGCACCTGCCCGGCATGACGGCGTCGATGACGCCGCTTCCCGTGTTCGGCGTTCCGGTGAAATCGAAAGCACTCAAGGGCGCCGACAGCTTCCTGTCCATCGTGCAGATGCCCGCGGGCGTTCCCGTCGGCACGCTCGCGATCGGCGAAGCGGGTGCGGTGAACGCGGCGCTCTTGGCCGCCGCCGTGCTCGCGCTCGAAGACAAGGCGCTCGCCAAGCGCCTCGACGCCTGGCGCGCGCGCCATACCCGCTCTGTCGCCCGCCGTCCCCGCTGATGCAGACATGAGCAAACAACTCGCCGCGCTCAAGCCGAGCGCCGTGATCGGCATTCTCGGGGGCGGTCAGCTCGGCCGCATGCTGGCGCTTGCGGCCGCCGAGCTCGGACTTAAGAGCCACATCTACGCACCGGAGTCCGACTCATGCGCGTTCGACGTAGCACACGCGAAGACATGCGCCGCATATGAGAACGAAGCAGCCCTTGCCCGCTTCGCTGCCGTAGTCGATGTGATCACCTACGAGTTCGAGAACGTGCCCGCCGCCACCGCGGACGTTCTCGAAAGACACAAGCCGGTTCTCCCCAACCATGGCGCGCTCGCCGTCGTGCAAGACCGCCTGCCGGAGAAAGAGTTCGTGGCGAAGCTCGGAATCGCCACCGCACCCTTCGCCAAGGTCGACGCGGCCGCCGAGTTGAAAACCGCAATCGAAACGATCGGCCCGCCGGCCGTGCTGAAGACCCGCCGCCTCGGCTATGACGGCAAGGGCCAGGCCATGATCAAGAAGGCCGGCGACGCCTATGAAGCCTGGAACGCGATCGGCGAGGCTCCCGCGATTCTGGAAAAATTTGTTCCCTTTGAGCGCGAAATTTCTGTCGTCGCCGCGCGCGGGATGAACGGCGATGTCGTCGCCTACGAGGCGATCGAGAACCTGCACCGTGATCACATTCTCCACCGCTCGCGTGTGCCCGCGCAGATTCCGGGCGCGCTCGCGGGCCAAGCCATCGTGATCGCGGCAAAAATCGCCGAGGCGCTGAATTACGTCGGCGTGCTCGCCGTTGAAATGTTCGTGCTTGACGAAGGCGGCCAGCGGCGGCTGCTCGTGAACGAGATCGCCCCGCGCGTGCACAATTCCGGCCACTGGACGATCGACGGCGCCACCGCAAGCCAATTCGAGCAGCACATCCGCGCCGTAGCCGGCTGGCCGCTCGCCAGGCCCCGCCGCCTCGGTCGCATCGAGATGATTAATCTCGTCGGCAGCGAAGTGAACGAGTGGCCGAAGTTCCTTGCCGAGCCCGGTTCCTGCCTGCATCTCTACGGCAAAGGCGAGCCGCGCCCCGGTCGCAAGATGGGCCATGTCACGAGGGTAATGCCGGACGCCGCGAGCTAGCGCGAGCCGCATTCGCAACTTCCTGCACATCGCGGAATCGGGGAACCATGCGTACGCCCGCCGGTTCTCCTATCGGGCGGCATCACCGCGCGGACAGGAACCCGGAACCGTCATGCTTGCGACCTGGCCTATGGTTTTTGGAGCGCTCCTCGCGGGCCTCATTGTGGGAATTGTCGTGCCCGAGCGGCCGATAAGTTCCGGCTCGAACTCGGCGTCGAAGCCGGCGAACGTAAGCAAGCCGGTCACCGCGGCCGCGCCGCCCGCGAACGTTCCCGCGATTACCAGCAACCAATCCGCAAACCCCCAGGCTTCCGATGCCGCGGCGCCGGCCGAGCAATCGTGCGAACAACAGACCTGGCCGCATCTGAGTCCGTCCTGCGTCGCCGGTGCGAAGCAGGCCTCGCAGCCGGTTCGTGTGATTCCGACACGCCAGGCCGATCCTGCCACTGCCATGAAGGCGGAAGACGAGCCGGCAGGCGGCGTAGAAAGTACTGCGTCCGCCGCGACTCGGGCCGCGCCCGAGCCTAAAGCAGCGCCGCCGGCACCCGCACCATCTCCGGCGCAACCCGCACGCGCGGCGGCGGAAGCACATCAGAAACCGGATCAACAGCGGAAGGCGGAAAATAGGCCCGCACCGCAACCGGACGCGGCCGAAGAAACCAGACGCCCGCCGCGCGCGGCAGGGCAAGCGCCCTCGCGTCAACGAACTGCAAGGACCCGAACCTACACGGAGCGTATGCCGGAACTCGCCGAGGAATTCGCCGACGAACGGCCGCGCGTGTTCATAGAGCGAGACGGCACGCGCATCTATGTGGTTCCGGAGCGCCGTTATGTCCGCCGCTTGGACGAAGATCTCTGGCGTCAATGGTGAAAGGGAAACATGCGTCCGCGCGACCGGACGCAGGGGAACGATTTAACCGTGCCCGCGTTTTGATTTTTTGCGTTGGCAGGAGGAAACAGACATGGCCGATAACAGCGGATCCAGCGCACTGCTTGGCCTGCTCGTGGGCGGATTGATCGTATTTGTCATCGTGGTGTTCGCGTTCGGCTGGTGGCCGAGCGGAACCAGAACCGCAGAAGTCAATATCAACACGCCGAAAATCGAAGCGCCGAAGGTACCGGCTCCCGCGCCGAGCAAGTAACTCCCGATTGCATCGAAGATGGACATCGGCAGTCAGGCTTCTGACTGCCGATTCTGTTTCGCCCTTGGCGCGCGTCGCCGCCTATCCAGCCTTGTGGACAATTCAGGCCCCGTCTGCTACCTCCCCCGCAACCCGGCAGGCGAGCCGCCCGGCAATTCCGGGCCTCAAATGCCGGTTTCCGAATAGCCCGAAACCGATAGCCAGAGAGGCAGACACGTGCAGGTTCTCGTTCGCGACAACAACGTCGATCAGGCGCTCAAGGCGCTGAAGAAGAAGATGCAACGCGAAGGCATCTTTCGCGAGATGAAGCTGCGCAGTCACTACGAAAAGCCCTCTGAACGCCGCGCCCGCGAGAAGGCGGAAGCCATCCGCCGCGCCCGCAAGCTTGCGCGCAAGAAGGCGCAGCGCGAGGGCCTGATTCCGATGAAGCCGAAGCCAGTCTTGACCCGTGGCGGCCCCGGCGGCCCCGGTGGCCCGGGCGGCGGCGGCCGCGGCCGCCGCTGATCGCGACCCCTTGACGTCCGGCGCGGGCAGAAGAACCCTCTGCCCGCGTTTTCATTTCAAACGGCAAGCGGACACCGGGTTGGCCGCCCGGTCCAATCTTCGCCGCAAGCCAGGGGCATGAGGCCGAAGATGATCGTATCCCGCATCGCCGGCCGGTTGCGTCCGCAGTTCGCCGGTTTCGCGCGTGCGGTCATGTTTGCCTGTGCGCTTGCGCTCACCGGCTGCGAAACCGCGGGCCTCGGGCCCGGCGTAAACGTGATCGAAGACGAGGAACTCGTCCGCGCCGCCTCGCCCACGAACATCGCCTCGCTTTCCGATGTCGTGCGCCGCAACCCGAACGACCCGCAGGCGTACAACATGCGCGGCTCCGTCTTCGGCCGCGCCGGCCGCTATCAGGAGGCACTTGAGGATTTCAACCAAGCGATCAAGATCGATCCGAAGTACGCCCAAGCCTACGCCAACCGTGCGCTCGTCTATCGCGAGATGAAGCGCCCGGACCTTGCGCTTGCCGATTTCAATCGCGCGATCCAGTTGGACCAGAATTATTCCGCCGCCTATGTCGGCCGCGGCATCATCTATCGCAATCAGGGCCAGCCACAGCAGGCGCTCCCCGACTTCAACAAGGCGATCCAGATCAAGCCGGACAACGCCCAGGCCTTCCACAATCGCGGCCTGGTCTATCAGGGCCAGGGCCTGCACAAGTTCGCGATCGACGATTTCACCACCGCCGTCGGCTTGTCGGTGAACGCAGCCGAGCCCTATCACGCGCGCGGGCTCAGCTATCTCGCACTCAACGACTTCCGCCGCGCCGCCGAGGATTTCGACGCAGCGGTCGAACTCGAGCCGCGCTCGGTGGAAATGTGGACGAGCCGCGGCCTCGCCTATGAGCGTCTCGGCAACAAGGACCGCGCCGCCGGCTCCTACGCGCGCGCGATGAACATCAATCAAGGTTATCAACCGGCAGTGGCCGGCTTCCGCCGCGTCGGCGGACAATACGGCGCAAGCTACAATCTGAATTGACGCGCGCCAGCGCGTCATCCCGGCCAAGCGACCCCGCAAAGCGGGCGAGCGCAAGCCGGGATCGTTTTCAACCATTGCTTTGGACGATCCCGGCTCTCGCCGCTGCGCGACTCGGCCGGGACGACGACGAGGGCTACTCCGCGATGAACTTTTTTACTTCCGCGAGCGCCCCATGCGCATCGAGCCCTTCGTGCGCGCCGCCCGGTAATAGAGCGAACCGCTTGATCCCCGGGATCAGCGCAAACAGCCTCCGCCCGAATTCGATCGGAATGATCGTGTCGCGATCACCGTGCAGGACAAGCACGGGCACCTGCACGCGAGCAATGCGTTCATCTGACCGGAACTGATCCTTCATGAGATACCGCACCGGCACGATCGGATAGACCGCCGCCGCGATGTCCGCGGTCGAGGTATAGGGCGCTTCCAGGACGACCTTCGCCATTTCCTTTTCGCCCGCGATCGCAACCGCGACGCCCGTACCGAGCGACTCGCCCCACGCCACGATCCGCGCGGACGAATAGCGCTCGGCGGCGAACGCATAGGCCGCACGCGCATCGTTCAAGAGCCCCTCCTCGCTGGGGCTGCCCGATGAGCCGCCATACCCGCGATAGGAGAGCGCAACGAGCCCGGTCCCGTCGGCAGTCAGCGCTGCAAAACGCTGCGCGCGATGGCGCAGTGCGCCACCATTGCCGTGGAAGTAAAGGACCACAGGGCGCTCGCCTCTCGGCGGCACGTGCCAGACGATCACCTTCTCCCCGTCCGCGGTCGCGAGGATTTCTTCGGCCGCCTGCGCGAGGCCGGCGGCGGCCGGCGTCGTGCGCGCGCCTTCGCCCGGATACATGAGCCCGCGCTGCACGACATAGAGCAGGCCGATGAAGCCCACATAAGCGACGAGCCCGAAAATGACGATCGATTTCACGGCTTTCATGGAATTGCGAGAATCGAGCGAAGTTGCGCCAAATGTAGCAGGACCCAGGGATTGCGCCGCCGACCCTTAGCCTGCATTGGTGACGGTCATATGTGACACGGGTCCGGCCGCAGACCCGATTTCGGCACTGCGGTGCATGCGAGCCCCTCTCGAACCATGAGCCCTTCCCGCACCCGCTGGGGAACGCTGTTTCTCCTGATCCTCACCGGCATCATCGGCGCTTTCCAGGTCGGCAAGGCGGCGGTTGCCGTACCCGCGTTGATGTCGGACCTCGGCCTGAGCCTCGTGTTTGCGTCCTGGATCGTCGGCGCCTATGGCGCGCTCGGCACTCTTGTCGGCCTGCCGGCCGGGCTGCTGATGTCGCTGCTGCCGGCGCGGCGCACCTTGGTCGCCGGCCTCATCGGCATTGGCGTCGGCAGCATCGCCGGCGCATTCACGGAAAGCGGCGCGCTTCTGATCGCGACGCGCGGCCTCGAAGGCTGCGGATTTCTCGCCGTGATCCTCTCCGCGCCGCGCCTGTTCCGCCTGATCACCGCCGAAGCCGACAGCCAATTGGCCTTTGCATTTTGGGGCACCTACATGCCGGCTGGCTCCGCGACCATGATGCTCGCCGGCCCGTTCCTGATTGCCGCGTTCGGCTGGCAGGGGCTTTGGGTCTTCAACGGATTGCTTCCGCTTGCCTACGCCTTCGTCGTCGCGCGCCTCGATATTCCCGGTGCCGACGATCACCAATCGTCGGATCAAGGCCTTTTCGCCAACGTGCGCGAAGGATTGCGCACCCCGGGACCGATCCTGGTGGCGGTCGCGTTCGGAACCTACACACTGCAATATTTCGCGCTGTCGAGCCTGCTTCCCGCATTGCTCGTCGACCGGCTCGGGCTCTCGATCGCGGCCGCCGGCGCGATCAGTGCTGGTGCCGTGCTCGCGAACGCCGTCGGCAATCTCGTGGCGGGCGTCGCCCTTCGCCTGGGCGTTCCGCTGTGGATCGTACTTGCGACCGGTTTTGTCACGAGCGGCATGCTCGCCTTCGGCATCTTCAATGACTCGATGCCGGTTGCCGCTGTCGCGGTATTGGCCGCGGGGATCTTGGCCATAACCGGCTTGATCCCGGCTTCGCTCTTCGCCGCCATGCCCGTATTCGCGCCGACATCGGCCATGCTCGCGATCGCACTCGGCCTGCTCACCCAGATCGGCATTTCCGGTCAGTTGCTCGGTCCCACCGTGCTCGCGTCCTTCGTCGAGCGGTTCGGCTGGCCGCGCGCGCCGCTGTTCTTCGTCGCGGTGATGTTCGCGGGAATTGCAATCGCGCTCGGCTTGCGCGCTGCCATGCGGCGCAGGATTTCGGCGTAGAACGCGCCTCCGAGGCTGTCGACCGCTGGCTCCGGTCAAGTCGGGACTAACCCGCAATCTATCTACCAAGTCGACCTGATCTTCATCGCCGCCGAAGCGCAATAGGTTTCCGGGGTGTGCTCGGCGCCGCTGCCGCGGCGGCAAACGAACATCCCACCTACGGGGTATCACGCGTCATCGACCTGACCGGCAAAAGGAGAGCGCCATGAAGAGACATGCGATCACGCTATCACTGTACCTGCTCCTCGGCCCAGCGCTTGCGCCGGCAGCGATGGCCCAGAGCGCATCACAAACGCTCTCGGAGCAGGAGGCTCACGCCATCGGCGTCGATGCCTACCTCGAATGTGGACGGAGTCAACACCTCGGTCGCCCGTCTGCGCGCCGAGTTGGATGACTCCCAATACGAGCTCGATCATACGGTGGTTCGGGCGCCGACTGCCGGGTTCGTCAC
>JBBDYN010000041.1:0-17383 GCA_040901465.1 Xanthobacteraceae bacterium | reverse complement strand
GGCGTCGAGGTGCACGGCGGCCTGCCGGTCAAGTTTCACAACGAGCAGGGCGAAGTGGAGATGCGGCCGCCGCGCTTCGAGGTGCACGGAAAGGTGCGCCGCTCGCGCGGGCTCTCGGTCGAGGACTTCAAGGCACTGAAGCCGATCGCCGACCGCCACGGCCTTGTCGCGAAGCAGCCGATCCCATCGCCCATGTGCGTACACTTCCGCGGCGGCCGCGCGGCGATCGACAAGGCGGTCTATCCGGACATCGAGCAATTTTTCGAAGATCTCGCCGAGGTCTATCGCAAGGAAATTCGCGCGCTGCATGACGCCGGCTGCCGCTATCTGCAGGTCGACGATACCAACCTGCCGTTCCTGTGCGATCCCACGCTGCGCGACCACGTGCGCAAGATCGGCGAGGACCCGGACGCGCTGCCGGCGCTCTACGTGCGCATGATGAACGAGGCGCTGCGCGGCCGCCCCGCCGATATGACCATTTGTATGCACATGTGTCGCGGCAACCACGCGAGCTCGTGGATCGCCGAAGGCGGCTACGAACCGATCGCCGAACTCGTGTTCGGCGGAATGAACGTCGACGGATTTTTCCTCGAGTACGATTCCGCCCGCGCCGGCGGCTTCGAGCCGCTGCGCTTTCTCAACGGCGGCAAGGTCGCCGTGCTCGGCCTCGTCACCACCAAGAAACCCGCGGTGGAATCGAAGGACGCACTCAAGCGCCGCATCGACGAGGCGGCGAAATTCGTCCCGCTCGTCCGGCTTGCGCTCAGCCCCCAGTGCGGCTTCGCCAGCACCATCGCCGGCAACCGTCTCACCATCGACGACGAAAGGCGCAAGCTCGCGCTCGTCGTCGAGACAGCGCGGGATGTGTGGGGCACGGCATGAGCAATTTTTATTTTCGTCATTGCCGGGCTTGACCCGGCAATCCATCGAAAGGCGCAGCTAGTCGCAATGCTGCAGGGCATGACGTTGAAACGAAATATGCGCTACCCTGCCGTCGCGTATCGCCAAGGAGCCCCGCATGTCCACGAGCTGGATCGTCATCGGCGTCATCGCCGCGATCGTTCTCTACATCGTCTATGTCTACAACGGCCTCGTCACGCTGCGGCAGCGGGTCAACCAGAGCTTCGCCGACGTCGACGTGCAATTGAAGCAGCGCCACGACCTCGTGCCGAACCTTGTGGAAACGGTGAAGGGCTACGCGTCGCACGAACGCGGCACGCTCGAGGCGGTCGTGCAGGCGCGCAATGCCGCGATCGCCGCCAAGGGCACCGAGCAGGTCGCCGCCGCCGAGAACATGCTCACCGGCGCCCTACGCCAGCTGTTCGCGCTGGCCGAGGCCTATCCCGATCTCAAGGCCAACCAGAACTTCCAGCAGCTCCAGACCGAGCTCGCCGACATCGAGAACAAGATCGCCGCAGCGCGCCGCTTCTTCAATAACGCGGTGCAGGAATACAACACCGGCATCGAGCAGCTTCCCGCCGCGCTCTTCGCCGCCTCGCTCGGCTTCCATCACCGCGAGTTCTTCGACCTCGGCGAGACCCGCGGCCAGCTCGAGGCGCCGCCGAGCGTGAAATTTTGAACCACTGTCATCCCGGGCGCAGCGCAGCACGTAGCGAAGCGAAGTGGTGCGCTGCAGACCCGGGATCCAACGCACAACGCTCGGTGTTCATGGATCCCGGTTTGCGCTCGCCTGCTGACGCAGGCTAAGCTTGGCCGGGATGACGGATAGGAAATGCCCGCCTACGGACTCTATTCGCATATCCGCGCCAACCGCATCCGTTCGGCGTTCTTGATCGCCGGGCTGTTCCTCCTCTTCTACCTGATGACGTTCGCGGGCGCCTTGATCGCGGCCGTGTTCACCGAAGGAGACGCGCCGCTCGATTATCTCTTGTGGGTCGCGCGCGGCCACTTCCTCGTCGCCATTCCATTTGTCACAATCGGCGCGCTCATCTGGTTGTGGGTCGCCTGGCAATTCCATCAGCGCATGATCGACGCGCTCGTCGGAAGCCACGACGTGACGCGCGAAGAGGAGCCGCGTCTCTATAATCTCCTCGAGAATCTTTGCATCTCGCGCGGCATCCCGATGCCGAAGCTGAAGATCGTCGACGACAGCGCCCTCAATGCCTTTGCGACCGGCCTCAACCAGAAGCAATACGCGATCTCGGTGACGCGCGGCCTGATCGATCGCCTCGATGACGCCGAGCTCCAAGCCGTACTCGGCCATGAGCTGACGCACATTCGCAACGGCGACGTGCGCATGCTGGTGATCGCGGTCGTCATCGCCGGCGTCATTTCCTTCTTCGGCGAGTTCGTATTCCGCGGCGTGTTCCGAAGCGGATTTCGCACGCGCTTCTCCGGCGACCGCAAGGGCGGCGCAGCCATCGCGATCCTGATCGCGCTTGCGATCATAGTGATCGCCTGGGTTCTCTCCATCGTCATCCGTTTTTCGCTGTCTCGCTCGCGCGAATATCTCGCCGACGCGGGTGCCGTCGAGCTCACGAAAAATCCGGACGGCATGATCATGGCCTTGCGCAAGATCGAGGGCCGCGGCGAGCTGGCGCGCGCAACCGCGTCGGTCATGGAAATGTGCGTCGACAATCCGCACTCAGGGTTCGTCGATATTTTTTCGACGCATCCTTCGATCGACAAGCGCGTGGAAGCGCTCGTGCGCGCCGCAGGGGGCCGCGATCCCGGCCCGCTTCCGGCACTGCCGCCGCCGGAGGAAGTGTCAGCGGAGCTGCCGCCGGCTCAGCCCACCGTCGAAGGTCCATGGGGCCGCAAGCCTGTGCCTTCGCTCAATCCGGTCGATCCCTGGCGCTGGGGTCCCTGGGGTCCGCGCAAATCTTGAAGTGAAGGTGGCTCAGCCCTCTTCCCAGGCTCTTGGTCGATAGAACGTATGCACCCCGATGCGCTTGATCGTGCGCATCTCGCGGATCCAGTCGGGCTTCACCCAATAGGCGTGGTAGTGCGTGGCCTTGCCGACGTCGGCGAGCCAGAGCTTGCCGTCCAGCATATCGCGCGCGATGCGCGTGGCGCGCTCCCATGCCGGCTGGTCGTTCACGACGAGCTTCTTGCCTTCGCAGGCGAATGTGAACTGGCAGGCAAGATAGCGGTGCGCGTTCTGATAGACCGCGCCGCATACGTCCTCGGGGTAGAAGCCCGAGAACACGCGATTGACGACGACCTGCGCCACCGCGATCTGCCCGCGCTCGCTCTCGCCGCGGCTCTCGAAATAGATGGCGTCCGCGAGGCACTTCTCCGCCTTGGCGCGCTTGGTGCCGAAGATCGCGAGCCGTTCGGCCGGGCTTTTCGGCGTCGCCTCGTCGCCGGTGACGATGCCCTTCGGCGCGACCGACACGGCGTCCTGGATCGCGCTGCCTGGAAGTGCGGCGAGCCGCAACCGTTCGACCGGCGAAGGCGCGATGTGCTCGAACGCGAGCGGCGGCAATTGCGCCGCGTCGGCGCCGAAGAACAGGCCCGCGAGCCGCACGAGCGCGCCGGCAGGAGGCACTGGCTCGATATTGCGCGCGATCGTGCCGGCGAAGTCGGCGCGCGACGGCGACGGCTCCACCTCGACCATCGCGAGATCGGCATCTTCGGCGATCGGCGCGCCGCCCTTGGCGGCCGCCGCCGGGTCCTGCTTGCGTGCGCCGAGCATTTGCACACTGGCCTTGTTGCTCGGCACCAATCGGTCAGCCTTGGCGACACGGTTGATCGCCGGCTCCGCGCTCTTCTCCGGCTCGGGCGGCGCGAGCAGGTCGAGCGCAGGATGCGGCAGCGCTGCGTTGATGACGGCGAAATGATCCGGGACCGGCAGCCGCGGGATCGACGCGCCCAGCGGACTCGGCAGCGAGAAGGTCGCGGTGCGGAGCGCCGCGAACGAGCCCGCCTGTACGAAATTGCGTGCGCGCTCGGCGACGCCCGGCTGATTCACGAATAGGCTTGCGAGGTCCTGATAGGCGACCTGGTCGGTGCCCGCGACGAGGAGCGCCACACCGAAGGCGGACCGGGCGGCGAAGGGAGCCCGCCGGACGAGCGACGCAACCATCGAACGCTTACCCTACACAACGCAAGCAGAGACTTCCTTCGTCGCCACGCCGAACGAAGGCATTTGAGCGAGTTCGTTATTGCATGCTTAACCTTGCAGGCCCGTTAACGTCGGGGCCGATCGCTATGCTGTCTGCGTGCCTAGTACCGGCCGATTGACGCGGCTAGACGGGAAAAGTGCGGCCGTACCGGGTTGGTTAACATTCCGGAAATATGAGTACGTGAATACTCGACCATCTGCGGGGCGGAGCGGGAAGCCGATGGAATTCACGCAAAGCGGCGTTGTGCTGGATTGGACGTTCGCCAGTCTCGGCGGGCTCGCCTTGCTTTCGGCGGCGCTCGCCGGCGCGATCGCGTTCAACCGGATGCGCTTGGGTTATCGTCAGGTCGTCACTGCTTATGACAACATGACCCAAGGCCTCGTCATGTTCGACGGGAAGGAACGCCTTGTCATCCACAACAAGCGCTATTTGGAGCTCTACGATCTCTCGCCTAACGTCGTGAGGCCCGGCGTCATGCTTGCGGAATTGCTCAAGCACCGCGCTGCTCGCGCTAATCTTGCCGCCGATCCCGAAAAATATCGCGCCAATCTTTTGGCCGCACTTGCTCAAGGCAAGAGCACGAAAAATATCTCGGATGCCGGCAATGGTCGGCTCATTTCGGTGATCAACCGGCCGACCGCCGGCGGCGGCTGGGTCGGCACGCACGAGGACGTGACCGAACAATTGCAACTCGAGAAGCGGCGCGACTCCCTGGCCGAGCAGGAATCGCGCCGGGGGCGAATTGACGCGGCGATATCCACCTTCCGCGCACGGATCGAGACGCTGCTGAAAATCGTCGGCGACAGTGCGGGCTCGATGAAAGCGACGGCGACGACGCTGTTCGGCTCGTCGAGTCAGACGTCGCAGCATGCCGATCGCGCCGTGCACACCTCGAATAGCGCATCTGAAAACGTCAAGACAGCAGCGGTCGCCGCCGAGGAGCTTTCGGCGTCGATCTCGGAAATCAGCCGCCAGCTCGATCGCACCTCCGAAGAGGTGCGCGGCGCCTTGTCGGTGTCGCAGGTAACCAATTCCGAGATCGCCACGCTCGCCCAGGCCGCGCAAAAGATTGGCGACGTCGTGCAACTGATCCGCGATGTCGCCGGCCAAACCAACCTCCTGGCGCTCAACGCTACGATCGAAGCCGCGCGCGCAGGCGCGGCCGGCCGCGGCTTCGCGGTGGTCGCCTCCGAGGTGAAGTCGCTCGCCGTGCAGACGGCCAAGGCCACCGAAGAAATCGCCGGCCAAATTCAGGCGGTGCAAGGCTCGGCGACCGACGCTGTGTCCGCGATCCGCCGCATCACCGAGCGCATGGACGAGATCAATCGTTCGACCTCCTCGGTGGCTGCTTCGGTCGAGCAGCAGAACGCGGCGACCAGTCAAATCCTGCGCAACGTCGCAGGCGCCGCTCAGGGCGCTCAGGTCGTGGTGTCAGTTCTCGGCGAAGTCGCCGGTGCCGCCATGGAGACGCGCGCGTCGGCGCAGACGGTGCTCGACGCATCCCAGTCCGTCGAGGCTGCGCTCACCAACCTCCGCTCCGAAGTGGCGGGCTTCCTCGATAAGGTCGCGGTCTGACCAAAAAAGCGAAAATAATCATGATTGAAGCCTTCTTCGATGCGATGAACGAATCCGATTTCGCCGCGACGCTTGCAGCGCTCCTGGCGTTCTCGGTGGCGTTATGCGTTGCGGTTCTGATCGCCTACCTGCGCGCGCGGACGCAGAACCGGCACTATGTCACGGCCCTCAATCACATGACGCAGGGTCTCTGCATGGTGGACGCAAAAGCCCGCATCATTCTCTGTAACGACCGCTATATTCAGATGTACGGCATGTCGCCGAAGGTGGTGAAGCCCGGCGCGACGCTGCGTGACGTTATCCAGCATCGCATCGCCGTGGGTCAGTTCACCGGCGATCCCGACAAGTACATGTCGGAAATCCAGGATCGCATTGCTCGCCGGCAAGGGAAGAATACAATTTTGAACCTTGCGGACGGGCGCAAGATTTCGCTCGGCGAACGCGCGTTGCCCGATGGCAGCTGGGTTGCCACCCACGACGACGTCACCGAACAATACGGCGCCGAGCAGCAGCGTGCTGCCATGCAGGCGCAGGATCATCGGCGCACCATCGTCGAAGCGGCGATCACCTCGTTTCGCGAGCGGGTGGAGAACGTACTGCGCAACGTAGGCGAAAACGCCTCGGCAATGAAATCGACCGCAGCGGCGCTGTTCGCATCCTCGGAACAGACTTTCAAACAGGCCGAAAGCGCAGTGCAGGCGACCGACGAGGCCTCGACGAACGTGGTTACTGCGGCGACCGCGGCCGACGAACTATCCGTTGCGATCGCCGAGATGAGTCGGCAGCTCGGGCAGACGACGGGCGCGCTGCGAATGGCCGCGAATGAGGCGCAATCCACCAACGATCAGATCTCCGGGCTCGCGCAATCCTCGCAGAAGATCGGCGATGTGATTCAGTTGATCCGCAACATCGCGGGGCAGACCAATCTTCTCGCGCTCAACGCGACGATTGAGGCGGCGCGCGCTGGCGAGGCGGGCAGGGGATTTGCCGTCGTCGCATCCGAGGTCAAATCGCTTGCCGTCCAGACCGCGAAGGCGACGGAGGAAATTTCCGGGCAAATCGCCTCGGTGCAGGAATCCACCAGATCCGCCGTCGATGCGATTGCGCGCATTTCCAACCGCATGCAGGATATCGACCGCCACGCGGCTGCGGTCGCTTCCTCGGTCGAGCAGCAAAGTGCAGCGACCTCGGAAATTTCCCGCAGTGTGTCGAGCGCAGCACAGGGAACCGGCGACGTGGTGGCCGTGCTCGATCAGCTCGCGGGAGCCGCGACCAATACCCGCCAATCCGCCGAGTCCGTGCTCGGGGTCTCGGAGGCCGTGGGCAAGGCGGTGTCCAACCTCCGCTCCGAAGTCGAGGGCTTCCTCGCCAAGGTCGCCGTCTGAAGGCTAGGCTGGAATCCATTTGGATTGAAGCAGGCTTGTTTCCTCTCCGCTCGTCCCCGCGAAAGCGGGGACCCAGGCGGAGTCAGCGCTGGATTCCCGCTTTCGCGGGAATGAGCGGATAACCGATTCAATCCCGGCGGATCAGACTCTAGCGGCGGCGGCTTCTCTTCTTCGTCGGCTTTTTCGCCTTGCGTCCGCGCGTCTTGCCCGCACCTGAATTGATTGCCGCCTGCGCCGCTGCCAGGCGGGCGATCGGCAGCCGGAACGGCGAACACGATACGTAATCGAGACCGACCTCCTCGCAGAATGCGACCGACGCCGGATCGCCGCCGTGCTCGCCGCAAATTCCGAGCTTGATGTCGGCGCGGACGGCACGGCCGCGCTCGCTGGCGATCTTCACCAGCTCGCCCACGCCCTCGCGATCGATCGAGATGAATGGATCGGTCGCGAGCACGCCTTTTTCGACATAGGTGCCGAGAAACAGCGCCGCGTCGTCGCGCGAAATGCCGAACGTGGTTTGCGTCAAGTCATTGGTGCCGAAGGAGAAAAATTCTGCCGTTTCGGCGATCTCGCCGGCGCGCAATGCGGCGCGCGGGAGTTCGATCATGGTGCCGACCTGAAAGTCGATCTTGAATTGGCTTTCGATTGCGACCGCTTCGGCCATGGCGTCGATGCGCGCTTTCACAAGATCGAATTCCACCTTGGTTGCGATCAGCGGCACCATTACTTCCGGCACGACCGCCTTGCCGGTCTTCTTCGCCGCCGCCACCGCCGCCTCGAAAATCGCTCGCGCCTGCATCTCCGCGATCTCTGGATATGCAATTGCCAGCCGACAGCCGCGGAAGCCGAGCATCGGATTGAACTCGGACAATTCCTGCGCGCGACGCCGAAGCTTGTCCGGGCTCGTGCCCATGGCCTGCGCCACCTCGGCGATTTCCTCGTCGGTGTGCGGCAGGAATTCATGTAGTGGTGGATCGAGCAGCCGAATCGTGACCGGCAGCCCCTGCATGATTTCGAACAGAGCGATGAAATCGTCGCGTTGCATCGGCAGGAGTTTGGCCAACGCCGCGCGCCGGCCTTTCTCGTCGTCGGCGAGGATCATCTCGCGCACGGCGAGGATGCGCGCCTCGTCGAAGAACATGTGCTCGGTGCGGCAGAGCCCGATGCCCTCGGCGCCGAAATTGCGCGCAGTGCGCGCGTCCGCCGGCGTGTCCGCGTTCGCGCGCACGCCCAAGCGGCGGCTCGCGTCCGCCCATCTCATGAGCGTCGTGAATTCACCGGAAAGTTCGGGCTCGAGCATCGGCACGCGGCCGAGCAGTACCTGGCCGCTGGTGCCGTCGATCGTGATGATGTCGCCCGCTTTCAGCCCGTGCGGCCCCGCACTCATCTCGCGCTTTGCATAATCGACGCGGATTCCGCCGGCGCCGGATACGCAGGGCTTGCCCATGCCGCGCGCGACCACGGCCGCGTGCGAAGTCATGCCGCCGCGCGTCGTGAGAATTCCTTCCGCCGCGTGCATGCCGTGGATGTCCTCGGGCGAGGTCTCGATCCGCATGAGGATCACCTTCCTGCCTTGCGCCTTCAGCGACTCGGCCTCGTCGGCCGAGAACGTGATTTCGCCGGATGCCGCGCCCGGCGACGCAGGAAGTCCGGTCGCGATCACCGTGCGCGGCGCGTCGGGATCGAGCATCGGATGCAGGAGCTGGTCGAGCGCCGCCGGATCGATGCGCGCCACCGCCTGCTCGCGAGTGATCAGTTTTTCGTTCGCCATCTCGACGGCGATCCGGAGCGCTGCTTTGGCCGTGCGTTTGCCCGAGCGCGCCTGCAGCATGAAGAGCTTGCCGCGTTCGATCGTGAATTCGAGGTCCTGCATGTCGCGATAGTGCCGCTCGAGCGTTTCGGCGGTGCGCAGGAATTGCTTGAAGAGCCCGGGCATCAGCGCCTCGAGCGAAGGCTTGTCGGAACCCGCCTTCTTGCGCGTGGCTTCCGTCAGGTCCTGCGGCGTGCGGATGCCCGCGACCACGTCCTCGCCCTGCGCGTTCACGAGGAATTCGCCGTAGAGCGCCTTTTCGCCGGTGGAGGGATTGCGCGTGAAGGCGACGCCCGTGGCGGAGTCCTCGCCCATGTTGCCGAACACCATGGCCTGCACGTTCACCGCCGTGCCCCAGCTTGCAGGAATCTTGTGCAGTCGCCGGTAGGTGACGGCGCGCTGATTCATCCAGGAACCGAACACCGCGCCGATCGCGCTCCAAAGCTGCCGGTGCGGATCCTGCGGAAACGGCGCCGAATGCTCCGAGAGAACGAGGTCCTTATATCTTCCGACCATCGTCTTCCAGTCGATGGCGGACAGATCGGTGTCGAGCGAAAGCCCGCGCTCGTCTTTGTAGCCCTCGAGAAGCTCCTCGAAATGGTGGTGATCGACGCCGAGCACCACGTTGGAATACATCTGGATAAAGCGGCGATAGCTGTCATAGGCAAAGCGCGGATCGGCGCTTTTCGCCAAGGCCTCGACGGTGGTGTCGTTCAGGCCGAGATTGAGTACGGTATCCATCATGCCGGGCATGGAGGCGCGCGCACCCGAGCGTACCGACACGAGCAGCGGAATTTTCTTGTCGCCGAAGCTTCGGCCGGTGAGGCGGCCGACCTTCTTCAGCGCCGCTTCCACCTGCGGCTTCAGATCGGACGGCAGCTTCTTCGAATTCGCGTAGTAGTAGGCGCAGGCTTCGGTCGTGATCGTGAAGCCCGGCGGCACCGGCAGGCCGAGATTCGACATTTCGGCGAGGTTCGCGCCTTTGCCGCCGAGCAGATCGCGCATGGCGGCGCGCCCTTCGGCTTTTCCGCCGCCGAAAAAATACACCCATTTGGCCATGCGAGCTTCCGGGACTCGGATCGGGGAGGGCGGGCCGATGCTTAGCCCGCGGCCTTCGGCGCTGCAACGTCCGTTTCCGCGCCGCACAGAACAGGCTTGGAGAACGGCCGCGACTCGGCCCATGATTGCCGGCCCCTGCGGGGGAAAATGCAACCGGGCAGGGGATGGAAATGAAAGTTCACGCGCCGTCGGAGGAGATATTCTGGACCGCGATCGTGTTGCTGGCGCTGGCGCTCCTTGGCCACTTCGTCCCCGACACGGCGGTATTGAGCCAGTATCATTTCTGGATTGCGATCGCCTCGTCGGTGGTTTTGTTGATCGGCTGCGTGGTCTAGCGGGAATTTCAGCTTTCCGCGCCGCACACCGGCCCATTGGCGGCGGCCCGCGATCAGGCCCATGATCCTTGCGCCTTGATTCCATCGAGGCGCATCCAAGGGGGTCGGAAGATGAATCTCAACGCACCGACGCAGATCGTGTTCATCATCTCGCTGATCATCGCGGTTCTCGCGCTGATCGGCCACTTCGTGCCCACGATCCCGTACGTCAGCAGCTACTCGTTTTGGCTCGCGATCATTGGCTATGTTGTGCTCGCGGCTGGCTGCATGATGAAGGGCGTGTAACGTCAGCTTTGGGCGGGCGCACGCGGCGTCCGCCCATTGCTCCTGCCAATTTTCGAAAGCTCGAATGAAGGTTGCTCGCCTGCGTCCAGCCACATCACGGGCGAGCAAATCGTAATTGACGGCGGCGCCAGGCTCGGCACCGCCGGCTGAAATTCGTCCGCATTCAGAACCGGCCCGTCAGTCCGGCGATGCCGATGACGATCAGGTAGATCGCCACGATGTAGTTCAGGAGCCGCGGCACGAGTAGAATCAGAACACCCGCGATCAGGGCGACTAGCGGCGGCAACAGTTGCGGATTGATGTCCATGCATTTCTCCGTCGTCCAATCAACAAAACGATTAACGTGCGAGCGCCCGATTGGTTTCCGCAAATCGGAGCGACGCGCCAGCCGAACGACCGGCACGGAGCAACGGCTTAAAGGTGCAGCAATCGTTTGGCTTCGGCCTCGATCGCGCGATGATCGCGGGGGTCGCGAATCCCCGCTTCGATGTTGGTCAGCCTTTGCGAGTACTGGTAGAGACGAGCGACGACGCCCGCGGGCGCATTGAGGTCGTCGGCAAAAATCGTTTCGATCCGTCGAAACAGAGCAGGATCCCGGAACGAAAAGGCAAGCAAAGTCGCAGCGTCGAATCCCCGTGGCGCGGCGCCCCATCGTTCCCAATCGAGCAACATGAGGTTCGGCGCTGTCAAATTGCTCCAGTTCAGATCGCCATGTGCAGTGCGCCACTCGTCGATCGTATACGGCGCCTTCCTGCCGAAGCGCTGCACGATGATCCGGGCGACACGGCCCGGATGAATTAGCCAGCGCGTGAGAGGCAATTCGGAAATACGGTCGATCGCCTGTCTGAGCTCGCCGAGCCATCGCTCGTCGATTGAGCCGAGCGGGTGGACGATCCACGGTGTCTCGATGACCGCAGGCGACGGGGCGAGCGTGAATTGCAGTGCATGGCAACGGACGCCATCTGCGTTCAAGTCGAACTCGCGCAGGATTGCTGGCTTGGGAACGCCGGTGATGGAACTGGCCGACATCTCGCCGTGTCGAGCCCACGCGCCATACCGAGTCCGGGAGTCGATGATCTTCAGCCAGCTTGCCGAGCCGTCCTGACGGCGAAGCTGTATCCCGATTGATCTATGCAGAATGCTGCGATGCGCGTCGCCGACTGCGACCGCGTCAAGAACGCGGCAGGCTTCGGCAATCGCCTGACGCTGCTGCCGCGGAGAAAATCGTGAACCGTCCGCGGGGGAAGCCGGCAATGGCCACTCGGCGCCCGCGGGCATCCGAAAAGCGCGCCAGCGACTGCGGAAACGTCGGAGACGCTGGAGAATTCGCCCGCGCGCTCCGGCCGCCGCCACCGATTTACCCCTCGATCCGGGAAAAATCCGCGACGTTCAAGGTCGCCCTGCGGATGCGGTCGAGGAGCTTGAGCCGGTTCTCGCGCAAGCTTTTGTCTTCGACGTTCACCGTCACCTTGTCGAAGAAGGCATCGACCGGAGCGCGGAGCTTCGAAATTGCCGCTATCGCCGCGGAGAAATCCTCCTTCTTGAGCGCAGCGGCTACTTCCCCTTCTGCACCCTCGATCGCGGCGGCGAGCGTCTTTTCTTCGGAAGCCTTAAGGCGCTTCGCATCCGGGTCGCCGGCGTAGGAGCGTTTGTCCTTCTTCTCCTCGTCGCGGAGAATATTCGCCGCGCGCCGGTAGCCGACGAGAAGATTTTTGCCGTCGTCCGAATCGAGGAACTTGCCCAAGGCCTCGACCCGGCGCACGATCATCAGGAGATCGTCCTGGCCCGCGAGTGCGAATACGGCGTCCACGAGATCGTGCCGCGCGCCTTGCTCGCGCAGATGCACCTTCAGCCGGTCGGCGAAAAAAGCGAGCAAGTCGGCGGTCAGGTCGCAATCCTTGTGCGCCTGCACGAGGCTCGTGAGCTCCACCCGCTTCCCGCGCTCGATCTGCGAGGCGAGCGCTTCGAGCTTCACCGCGATCTCCACGTCTTCCGTCGAAAGCGCGGCGATGTCAGCATGCAGCGGGCTGAGAATCGCGATCGCTTCGGCGAGCGCCTCGTCCTTGCGGATCGCGGCGAAATGGCGCCATAGCGTGTCGCGTAGCGGCAATCGCAGCTTGTTCTCAATCACGATGCGGATGATGCCGAGCGCCGCGCGCCGGAGCGCGAACGGGTCTTTCGAGCCGGTCGGCTTCTCGCCGATCGCCCAGAAGCCGACCAGCATGTCGATCTTGTCCGCGAGCGCCACCGCGATCGAAACCGGATGGGTCGGCACGCGGTCGCCGGGCCCTTGCGGGCGATAGTGATCCTCGGAGGCCGCGGCCACGTCCGGATCGATTTTCTCCGCGAGCGCGTAATACTTTCCCATGAGCCCTTGAAGCTCCGGGAATTCGCCGACCATCTCGGTGAGCAAATCGGCCTTGGCAAGCTTCACCGCGCGCTCGACCTTTGCCGGGTCGGCCTTGACGACGGGCGCGAGCGCGTCGGCGAGCAACTGCATTCGGTCGAGGCGTTCGGCCTGCGTCCCGAGCCGGTCGTGGAACGTGATTTGTTTGAATTTCGCCAGCCGGTCCTCGAGGCGCGTCTTGCGGTCCGAATCCCAGAAGAATTTCGCGTCGGCGAGCCGGGCGCGGATCACGCGCGCGTTGCCGGCCTTGATCGCCGCGCCGCCGTCCTTCGCTTCCAGGTTGGCGACGGTGATGAACTTGTTGGCGAGCCGGCCGTTCTTCGGGTCGCGCAGCACGAAGCACTTCTGGTTGTTGCGGATCGTGGCGCGGATCGCTTCCGGCGGAAGGTCGAGGAAGGTCTTGTCGAACTCGCCGATCAGCACCACCGGCCATTCTACGAGCCCGGCAACTTCTTCCAGCAGGCCCGCGTCCTCGATGAGTTCGAGGCCCTGTGCGAGCGCGAGGTTTTTCGCATCGGCGCGGATCGTTTCCTTGCGCCGCTCGCGGTCGGGCACGACCTTGGCGGCTTCGAGTTTCTTCTGCCAGTCGGCGAGGCGCCGCACTTCGATCTTGCCGGGCGCATGCACGCGGTGGCCGCACGTGATGTTCCCGGATTCAATGCCGTCGATCTTGAACTTGATGACCTCCGGCTCCTCGGTCTCCGGTCCGAACGTGCAGACGATCGCGTGCAGCGGCCGCACCCACTTGAAGCTGCCTTCGTGTGCGGACCGCGAGCCCCAGCGCATCGATTTCGGCCACGGAAAGCCGCGCACTACTTCGGGCACGATCTCGGCGATCACGTCCTCGCTCGGGCGGCCCTTGCGCTCGATCAGCGCGATATAGAAATCGCCCTTCTTGTCCTTTTGCACCTTGGCTTCGTCGATCGACTTTAGCCCGGCGCTTTTCAGGAATCCTTCGACCGCCTTTTCCGGCGCGCCCACGCGCGGGCCCTTTTTTTCCTCGCGCTGGTCCGGTTGCCGGGCCGGAAGTCCATGCACCGACAGCGCGAGCCGGCGCGGCGTCGAGAACGCCTTGGCGCCCTCATAGCTGAGCCCCTGCGCGACGAGCGCATCGGTAATGAGCTTCTTCAGATTCTCCTCGGCGTGCGCCTGCATCCGCGCCGGGATTTCCTCGGAGAAAAGCTCAAGGAGAAGGTCGGGCATCGGGGTTAGGCCACCGGCGAAGCCGCTTGCCTAGCAATACATCTGCCGAAAGTCACCCGGCGCTACCAGCCGCCGCCGCCACCGCCTCCGCCGCCTCCGCCCGAGCCGCCGCCCGACGAGAAGCCGGACGAGCCCGATGAGGAGCGTGGGACCGCGCTGGCGAATGCGCTCGTGGCCCCCGCAACGCTGGAGCTGATCGACCGACTGAAATTGCTGCTCGACCAGGCGCCGCCGCTGCGCCAACGCGGCTGATAATGGCTCATCGGGTCGGTGTCGTCCGGATAGGCGCGCCTGAGCGCCGCGGCAAATGCGCCCGACCATGGCTCTTCCGCGTCGAGCGCCACGGCATAGGGCAGGAGCGCCTCGAAGCGCTCGGCGGTAATCTCCGGCACGTTCATGTTGAGCCGCGGCGTTTCCGCGGTGGTCAGGTAAAGACGAAAGCCGTCCAGTTGATCCATCACCGGACGGCCGAGGTCGGTCGGCGCGCGCAACAGGTACAGGAATAACCCATTGAGCGCGGCAAATCCGGTCACCAACGCGAGCGGGAAGGGGTGCTCGGCAAGTGTGGATCGGACAAACGACAGGACTCCGCCGAAGCCGTTGGGCACCGCCGAGAGAAAATTGCTTCCGACGAAGACGAAAAAGACGAGCACCGCGATGAGCGTCAGCGCGGATCGAAGCGTCGCGCCGCTGCTATCGGCGCCGAGCAATCCGCGCAGCAGCGGCACCAGGAACGCGCCGGCGAAAATGCCGACGAATCCGATAGCGAACAGCACGAAATAATCTGCTTCACGCAGCCCGCCGAAAATGACGATCCCCGTCACCACAAGCGTCGTGAGTCCGAGCCCGGCGAAAACGTAACCGAGATTCTTGCGAAAGAAGCGGTCGCGGCTTTCGCCCTCGATGCTGTCCTGAAAATTCTTGCCGACCGTGGCGACTTTGGCGCCGTTTTCGGAGTTGATCGTGGCGCTGCCGCCCTGGCCGCGCACCCAATGGAGGATCGCACGCTCGCCGGGCGGCAGCGAGTCGGCGCTGTCGCTCGCCCCGCGTGCTGTCGTCTTGAGCGTCAGGTCGCCGTCGCGCTCGTCGAACAGAAGCAAGCCGCGCACGGCGAGCGAAAGTGCCGCGGCCGTGAAGGCACGCCAAGCATTGCCGGAAAAGCCCCAATTGCGGACGTAGCTCGCGAGCGCCGGCGAAACGCCCTTCGGCGGATGAAAGAGCGGAATGATCGTGCCGGATTTCGGATCGCGGCCCACCGCGTTCCACGCGAAGCCGTAATAGCCGAGCACGAGCGCGAAGCCGAGCCCGCCGAAAACCCAGCCGCGGTTGTCGAGGATCGAGTACCAAAGTTCTTGCGCGGGGGTCGGCCGCTGCACCGCGCCTTCGGGGACTTGCACGACGACCGTGAACCCTTCGCGCCGTCCGAGCCGCTGCGTGGTCTCGGCGACAAGCGCGCCGCCGGAATTGACCGAGCCGCGCCATTCCGTGCCGCGCGCGCCGAATGGACCCGTATAGGCGGTCCAGCGCGAGGGACGGGCGCTGCCCGGCAGCTCGACGCGCACCGTCGCGCTCAGTATCGGGAAGCTCCAGGCGTTGCCGGTGACGTTCCAGTAAAGCTCGGCCACTCCGTCGAACCAGCGGATTTGCCGGCCGGTTTCGTAGCTGAAGGTGTACGTGTAATCGCCACGCCGGAGGAACACGTCCTCCTTGCCCGCATATATGCGGATCGACTCGCCTTCGCGGCGTGTGAAGAACGGCTCGTGCTGTCCGTCGCGCGTGACCTCGAGGAGCTTGAACGTCACTTCGCGCACCCGCCCGCCGGAATCCTCGAAAGTCAGCGGGAAGTCGCGATAGATGCCGCGCTTGATCTCGGCACCTTCGGCGCGCACGCGGATGGTCTCGGTGACGTGAAGCTTGCCGTCCTGCGCGACCCGCACGACGGCGTCGAAGCGGTGGATGATTTCCTCGGCAAGCGCGCCCTTTGCGCCCGCAATCGCAAGCGCTGCGAGTAGGAAAAAGGTCAGTAGTCGCAACGACCGGGCCATCGCAAGCAGGCCCTATCGGACGTTCACGGTCGGCACCGCGCGCTCGCCCGCGTCGGTGAGCTCGAAATAGCTGCGCTGCACGAAGCCGAACACACGCGCGACGATATTGCTCGGAACCGATTCGACCATGGTGTTCAGGTTGCGCACCGCGCCGTTGTAGTAGCGTCGCGCCATCTGGATTTCGGATTCAAGCCGGCTCAATTCCTGCTGCAATTCGAGGAAGTTCGCGCTCGCCTTGAGATCGGGGTAGTTCTCCGCGAGCGCAAACAGTTTTCCCAGGGCCGCCGAGAGAGCGCCTTCGGCCTTGGCGCGGCCCGCGACATCTGCATCGGGCAGCGCGCGCGCCATGTTGCGCAGTTCGGTCACGCGCGCGAATAGCTCGCGCTCGTGCGAGGCGTAGCCCTTCACCGCCTCGACAAGATTGGGAACGAGATCGGAGCGCCGCTTGAGCTGCACGTCGACGCCGCTCCAAGCCTCGTTCGCCATCTGCCGCGTACTGACGAGACGGTTATAGATGAGGATCGCGTAGAGGACGATCGCCGCAGCGGCGATCAGAATGATCCATTCGAGCATGGCGGCGTTGAGTCCTCACCCTCCCCTGGAAGGGGAGGGTCGGCGCGTCCCGCGCTGCCGAGCGAAGCGAGGGCCCAGCGCGGCAATCTTAAAGATTGTTCGCGCTGGCTGCTCGCTGACGCTCGCCAGCGCGAATATGCGCGCCGGGGTGCGGTGGATGCCTGAACGATGTTTTCGCCGGCGTTCGTGTCGCATGCGGGCCATTTTTGGAATCGAGAGCACCGTAGAGGGCCGTATATACCGTTGCGACAACGCCGTCGATATTCTCGACGACTTCATTGTTCCAGAAACGGATGACTCGATAGCCTCTTGCTTCGAGCCAGCGAGTTCTCGCCTCGTCGCGCGCTATGCCGTGGTCGCTGCCGTGCTGGGAGCCGTCAACCTCGATGTTCAGGCGAGCGGCCATGCAAGCAAAATCTACGAAATACGGACCGACAGACACTTGTCTTCGAAAATGACTTCCGAACATCGGTAGGCGGCGTAGATGCCGCCACAGGCGCGATTCAGCATCGGTAGCGGTTGCTCGCAAGCGACGTGCCGTTTCCTTCCTAAATCGTTCCATGGCCCGGCGTTTGATCGGCAAGGCAGTTCACACCACCCCGCCGCCTTCGGCGGCGG
>JBBDYN010000040.1:0-17386 GCA_040901465.1 Xanthobacteraceae bacterium | reverse complement strand
GTGATCTCTTTCCATTCGCTCGAGGATCGCATCGTCAAGACGTTCCTCACCGCACGCGGCCGCGCCGCGTCTGCTTCGCGGCATCGGCCGGAAGCGAAGCAAGTTGCGCCGACGTTCAGTCTGCTTACCAAGAAGCCGCTGGTGCCGACGCAGGAAGAAGTGGCCGCGAATCCGCGTGCGCGTTCGGCCAAGCTGCGCGCGGCAGAGCGCACCGGCGCGGCGGCGGGCCGCGACGATCCGCTCGCCGCGCTGCTCGCGCGCGTGCCGTCCCTCGAACGCGCGCCGCGGGGGAGGTGAGCGATGCCGCGCATCTTGCACCTGCTGTCGGTGTTCGTTCTCGTGGCCTCCGCATTCGCCGTCTATAAGGTGAAATACGAGTCGACCTACGAGGCCCAGCGCGCCGCGAAGCTGCGCAACGAGATCCACGTCGAGCGCGAGCGCCTTGCCACGCTGAAGGCGGAGTGGACGCGGCTTGCGGCACCCCAGCGCATTCAGGACTTGGCCGTGCGCCACCTCGGCATGAAGCCGCTCGAGGTCGCGCGCATCAACGATTTGTCGGGCCTGCCGGAGAAGCCGGCCGGCATCGACGGCGATCCGATCGGTGAGTTCATCGAGACGCTTTCCGGCGCCGACGCGCAGCGCGATCCGCTCGGCGATTTCCTGCGCTCGCTCAACGGTGAGGCGGCCGCCGCACAGGTGCGTGCGCGATGATTGGGCGCATGCGCGCATTCATGCGGGATCTGCCGGCGCGGCTCATGCTGCGCTTCGACCGGGCGCTGCGCCCGGCGGGAAGCGCCACCACCCGCGCGCGCGTCGGCCTCCTCATCCTTGGCTTTGCCTGCGTCTATTGCGTGATCGCGCTCAGGCTCGTGCATCTCGGCATCGAGCCCGAGAGCCACATGGCGCGGAAAGGCACGGCGGCGGACGCCGTCGCTGCCTCGCGGCCTGATATCTTTGACCGCAACGGCGTGCTGCTCGCGTCCGACATCAAGACCGCCTCGCTCTATGCCGATCCGCGCCGCATCGTCGACCGGGACGAGGCAACGGAACTCGTGACCGCCGTGCTGCCCGATCTCGACGCGGCGGAAATGCGCGAGCGGCTCGGCTCGAAGAAAGGCTTCGTCTGGCTCAAGCGCGAGATCACGCCAAAGCAGCAGGATGAAATTCATCGGCTTGGACTGCCCGGCATCGGATTCCTGCGCGAAAGCCGGCGCATTTACCCGGCGGGCGCGCAGGCGGGGCACGTGCTCGGCCATGTCAACATCGACAATGCGGGCATCGCCGGCATCGAAAAATGGATCGACGGGCGCGGGCTCGCCGAACTGCATCTCGCGGGGCTCGCGACGGGCCGTGCGCTGCAACCGGTGGAACTCGCGCTCGATCTCTCGGTGCAGCACGCCGTGCGTGATGAGCTGCAGGTCGCCAAGGATCATTTCAAGGCGATTGCCGCGACCGGACTCGTCGTCGACGTGAACACCGGCGAGGTCGTCGCGATGGTTTCGCTGCCGGATTACGATCCGAACCGGCCCGGACGGTCGATCGATCCGAGCCGCCTCAATCGGCTCACGACCGGCGTGTTCGAAATGGGTTCGACATTCAAGGCGTTGACCGTCGCGATGGCGCTCGATTCCGGAAAGGTCACGCTCAATTCGCGCTTCGACGCGACGGCGTCGCTGCGCTATGGCACGTTCACGATCGAAGACTTCCATCCGCAGCGCCGCGTACTCAGCACGTCGGAAGTATTCATCCACTCGTCCAACATCGGCAGTGCGAAGATGGCGCTCGCACTCGGTGTCGACGCCCACAAGGCGTTCCTGAAGAAGATGGGCCAGCTCGACCGGTTGCGCACCGAGCTGCCGGAGAGTGCGGAGCCGCTCGCGCCGAAAAACTGGAGCGAAATCTCCACGGTGACGATCGCGTTCGGTCACGGGCTTTCGGTCGCGCCGCTGCAATCGGTGATGGCGACGGCGGCGCTCATGAACGGCGGCAGGCTGATCCCGCCGACCTTCATGAAACGTTCAGAAGAAGAGGCGCGCGCCCTCGCCAAGCAGGTGATCAAGCCCGACACGAGCGAGAAAATGCGCTACCTGATGCGCCTCAACGTGGAGCAGGGCACTGCGAAGCGCGCCGAGGTCGAGGGCTTCTATGTGGGCGGCAAGACCGGTACGTCGGAGAAGGTGGTCAACGGCCGCTACGTCAAGGACAAGGTGCTGACCGCGTTCATGGGTGTGTTCCCGGCGGACAAGCCGCGCTACCTCCTGCTCGTGATGCTCGACGAGCCGAAGGCGGCGCCGGAAACGCACGGCTACGCCACGTCCGGCTATAATGCGGTGCCGGTCGCGGGCAAGATCATCGCCCGGATCGCGCCGCTATTGGGGCTCAAGCCAAGGCAGGACTTGCCCACGGCCGAGCGCTTGCTAACGGTGCAGCGGCAAGCCGCCAACTGATACGAGATACGGATGATCTGTTCTTTGTCATTCCGGGACGGCCCGAAGGGCCGGACCCGGAATCCAGTTTCTTGCTCGGTGTTCATGGATTCCGGGTTCGCCGCACCGATCTCGGGTTTACCCGAGGTCGGCACTTTGAAGATGCCCAAGTCGGCAACAGCCGACTTGGGCTGGTGCCCCGGAATGACGAATAACAGATAGACCGGACGCCGATGCCGGGCACCAAATTCGATCTGTGCGAACTGCTCGGACCCGAGGCTCAGGCGCCTGCGGGCATCGCCGTCACCGGACTCACCGCCGACAGCCGCGAGGTGAAGGCGGGCGACGTATTCGTGGCAATTGCCGGCAGCCGCGCGGACGGAGCGCGCTTTGCCGCGGATGCCGCCAGGCGCGGCGCGGTCGCGATCGTGGGCGAGGCCGAGCGGCCCGCTGATCTGCCTTCGACGACACCTTATGTGCGCGTGCGCGATGCACGCACGGTGCTCGCGCTCGGGGCCGCGAAGCTGTTTGCGCGCCAGCCCGGGACGATCGTCGCCGTTACCGGCACCAACGGAAAAACCTCAGTGGCTTCGTTCGCGCGACAGATTTGGGCCGCGCTCGGCAAGCAAGCCGCGAGCCTCGGTACGCTCGGGGTCACGACGCCGAGCGGCGAGGTCAAGGGGAGCCTGACGACGCCCGATCCGGTCGGGCTGCACATGCTCATGAATCGGCTCGCGAACGAGGGCGTGACCCATCTCGCCATGGAGGCCTCGTCGCACGGCCTCGATCAGCGCAGGCTCGATGGTGTGCGGCTCGCAGCTGGCGCGTTCACGAATCTCACGCGCGATCATCTCGACTATCACAAGACGCTGGAGGCCTACCGCGCGGCGAAGCTGCGGCTGTTCGATACGCTGCTGCCCAAGGGCGCGGCGGCGGTCGTGAACGCGGACAGCTCGGAGGCAGGGATCATCGCGGCGATCGCGGAAAAGCGCGAATTGCGTTTGCTCACGGCCGGCCGCAAGCGAAGCGATATTCAGTTGCGCGAGATGAAGCGCGAGGGCTTCGGCGAAATTCTCACGGTGCATGCCGGCGGCAAAGATCATCGCGTGAAGTTTCCGCTCGTTGGCGATTTCCAGATTTCCAATGGGCTGATCGCGGCAGGCCTCGCCATCGCGACCGGAGCGAATGCAGCGGACGCGCTCGCTGCGCTGGAAAAACTGCAAGGCGCGACCGGGCGCCTCGAGCGCGTCGGCGAGAAGAAGGGCGCGCCGATCTTCGTCGACTACGCGCACACGCCGGATGCGCTGGCGAACGCGCTCGACGCGCTACGTCCGTATGCCAAGCGGCTGATCGTGCTGTTCGGTTGCGGCGGCGACCGCGACCCGGGCAAGCGTCCGCTCATGGGCGAGATCGCCGTGCGGCGGGCCGACCGCGTCTTCGTCACCGACGACAATCCGCGGAGCGAAAATCCGGCCGCGATCCGCACGGCGATTCTCGCAGCGGCACCGGGCGCGATCGAGATCGGCAACCGGTCCGAGGCGATCAAGGCGGCCATTGCCGAGCTTGCCCCCGGCGACGTATTGCTCGTTGCCGGCAAGGGCCATGAAACCGGCCAGATCGTAGGCGACCGCACCTTGCCGTTTTCGGATCACGCGGAAGTGCGGGCGGCGCTCGGGGAGAAGACATGAGCGCGTTGTGGACGCTCGATGCGCTCGCCAAGGCGACGGGGGCGCGGCTAGAGGGCGCGCCGGCCGGGGCGATCCCCGGCATTTCCATCGACAGCAGGACGATGGCGCCGGGCGAGGCATTCTTCGCAATCAAGGGCGACCGGGTCGACGGCCACGACTATGTCGCCGACGCACTCGCGCGCGGGGCCGCGCTCGCGGTCGTGGCTGACGACCGGCTCGCGGCGATGCCGAAGGGCGCGCCGCTCGCGGTCGTGCCCGACGTGCTGGAAGGTCTGCGCGCCCGAGCCCCCGCCGCGCGCAAACCTTCCGATGCCCAGGTGATCGCCGTCACCGGCTCCGCCGGCAAGACCGGCACCAAGGACGCGCTCAATCTCGCGTTGTCGGGTGACGGCGAAACCCATGTCTCGGCGGCATCGTTCAACAATCAATGGGGCGTGCCGCTCTCACTCGCCCGGCTGCCGGCAAGCGCGCGCTTCGCGGTATTCGAGCTCGGGATGAACCACGCTGGCGAGATCGAGCCGCTCACGCATCTCGTGCGGCCGCAGGTGGCGATCATCACGACCGTCGAGCCGGTGCATCTGGAATTCTTCGCAAACGTCGAGGCGATCGCCGACGCGAAGGCGGAAATTTTTCTCGGGCTCGAGCGCGGGGGCGCGGCGGTGCTGCCGCGCGACAATCCGCAATTCGACCGGCTCGCCGCCGCGGCGCGCAAAGCCAAAGTCAGCCGCGTCGTCGGGTTCGGCGAGCACGAGCGCTCCGAGGCGCGGCTTATCGACGTGGCGCTGAAGGCCGACTGCTCGACGGTGCGCGCGAACATTCTCGGCGACGACATCACGTTCAAGGTGGGCGCGCCGGGCCGGCATCTCGTCCTGAACAGCCTCGCCGTGCTCGCGGCGGTCAAGCTCGCGGACGCCGACCTGGCCAAGGCGGGGCTCGCGCTCGCGGGTCTCGTGCCGCCGACCGGGCGAGGCCGCCGGTTTACGCTCGACCTCGGCGGCGGCAAGGCGCTGCTGATCGACGAGAGCTACAACGCCAGTCCCGCCTCCATGCGCGCGGCGCTCGACGTGCTGGGCCAGGCGCTGATCGGCAAGCGCGGACGGAGGATCGCCGTCCTCGGCGACATGCTGGAACTCGGCCCCGACGCGAAGGAGCTGCACCGGGGGCTGGCCGAAGCCGTCCTTGCCGCCAAAGTCGACGTCGTATTCTGCGTTGGCCCGCTCATGCGCGAATTATGGGAAGCCTTGCCCGCGGCCATGCGCGGCGGCTATGCCGAGACGGCGGCGGAGCTCGAATCCGAGGTGGTGGCGGCGATGCGTCCGGGTGACGCGGTCATGGTGAAGGGCTCGCATGGCAGTCGCATGGCGCCGATCGTAAAGTTGCTGTCCGAACGCTTCCGCGCGCCCAGCGCCGCGGACGCAACGGCCTGAAGGAGGCAAGGTGCTCTACTGGCTCTCGCAATTCTCCGAGCTGTTCGGGCCGCTCAACGTCTTCCGCTACATCACGTTCCGCACCGGCGGCGCGGTGCTCACGGCGCTCATGTTCGTGTTTCTATTCGGGCCGATGATCATCGAGCGGTTGCGCTCCTCGCAGGGCAAGGGCCAGCCGATCCGCGAGGACGGCCCGCAATCGCACATCCTGAAGAAGAAGGGCACGCCCACCATGGGCGGGCTGATGATCCTGTCCGGGCTCGTGGTTTCGACGCTGCTCTGGGCGAACCTCACCAATCCCTATGTATGGATCGTGCTCGCGGTGACGCTCGGCTTCGGCGTGATCGGCCTTGCCGACGACTATCTCAAGATCGCGAACGGCTCGGCGCAGGGCGGGCTTTCGGGCAAGCTGCGGCTCGCGCTTGAGGCGCTGATCGGCGGAGCGGCCGTGCTCTCGATCACGCTGCTCGACAATTCGCCGGTCTCGAACGCGCTCGCGCTGCCCTTCTTCAAGGACCTCGTGATTGATTTCGGCTGGTTCTTCATCGTGCTCGGTGCTTTCGTCATCGTCGGCGCGGGCAATGCCGTCAATCTCACGGACGGGCTCGACGGGCTCGCCATCGTGCCGGTGATGATCGCGGCGGCGACGTTCTCGCTGATTGCTTATCTCGCGGGCAATGTCGTGTTCGCCGACTATCTGCAGATTCGCCACATATCCGGCGCGGGCGAGCTCGCCATCGTCTGCGGCGCCGTCATCGGCGCGGGGCTCGGCTTCCTCTGGTTCAACGCGCCGCCGGCGTCGATCTTCATGGGCGACACGGGATCGCTCTCGCTCGGCGGGCTGCTCGGCGCGATCGCGGTTGCGACCAAGCACGAGATCGCGCTCGCGATCATCGGCGGACTGTTTGTGCTCGAAGCCGTGTCGGTGATCGTGCAGGTCGCCTCGTTCAAGCTTACCGGCAAGCGCGTGTTCAAGATGGCCCCGATCCATCATCATTTCGAGCAGCTCGGCTGGACCGAAGCGCAGATCGTGATCCGGTTCTGGATCATCGCGCTCGTGCTCGCGCTCGTCGGGCTCTCGACGCTGAAGTTAAGGTGAGGCGGTGGGGTCAATCCGGCGGCGGCGACCCCCTTTCCCTCTCCCCTTGGGGGAGAGGGTGCCGAGCCGCGTAAGCGGCGAGGCGGGTGAGGGGGCCCATCCTTTCGACGCCGTCACCCCCTCACCCGGCTCGGGCTTCGCCCTCGCCACCCTCTCCCCCAAGGGGAGAGGGGCACATGTGCTCGCGGCGGCACTCGCATGACGCCCATTACCATTTTCCGCGGGCGCACGGTCGCCGTATTCGGACTCGGCAGTTCCGGCCTCGCGACCTGTGCGGCGCTGACCGCGGGCGGGGCCACGATCGTCGCGTTCGACGACAAGCCGAACAAGGTGGCCGAGGCGGAAGATAAGGGCGTCACCACCGGCGACCTGCGCGAAATCGACTGGAAGAACATCGCTACGCTCGTTCTCGCTCCCGGCGTCCCGCTCACGCATCCGGCGCCGCACTGGACGGTCAAGCTCGCGCGCCGCGCCGAGGTCGAAGTGATCGGCGACATCGAACTGTTTTGCCGTGAGCGGCGCGCCCGCGCCCCAAAGTCGCCGTTCGCGGCGATCACCGGGACCAACGGCAAGTCGACGACGACGGCGCTGCTCGCACATATTCTCGCGAAGAACGGGCGCGACGTCGCCGTGGGCGGCAATCTCGGCACGCCCATCCTTTCGCTCGCCGCACCGAGTCAGGCGCGCGTGCACGTGATCGAGTGTTCGTCATTTCAGATCGATCTCGCGCCGACGCTCGATCCATCGGTGGGCGTATTGTTGAACGTCACACCCGACCACATCGATCGCCACGGCGCGTTCCGGAATTACGCCGCGATCAAGGAGCAGCTCATCACGGGTATTGGCTATAACGGCACCGCGGTGATCGGCGTCGACGACGACTTCTGCGCCTCGGTTGCCGAGCGCGCGGAGCGCGACGGCACCAAGGTGGTGCGCGTTTCGGTGCGGCGGAAATTCGCAAGCGACGGCATTCACCTCGACGGCGAAAGCTTGACCGACATGGAAGGCGGCACGCGGCGCCATTCGCTTTCGCTCTCCGGCATCGGCAGCCTGCGCGGCGCGCACAACGCGCAAAACGCCGCCGCGGCCTACGCGGCCGCGCGCGCACTCGGCATTTCCTCCGAAGCGATCGATTTCGCCATGCGGAGCTTTCCCGGACTGCACCATCGCATGGAAGAGGTCGGCCGCAAGGGCGCGGTCCTCTTCATCAACGATTCGAAGGCGACCAACGCCGACTCGGCGGCGCGCGCGCTCGAGAGCTTCACGGATATTTTCTGGATCGCGGGCGGGCGCGCGAAAGAGGGCGGGGTCGCCGATCTCGAACGCTATTTTCCGCACATCCGCAAAGCCTATCTGATCGGTGAGGCGGCGCCTGCGTTCGCCGCGGGGATGGAAGGCAAGGTCAAGCACGACGTCGTGCGCACGCTCGACCGGGCGGTGGAATACGCGGCGCGCGACGCCGCCGCCTCCGACGCGGCGCAGCCTGTGGTGCTGTTGTCGCCCGCCTGCGCGAGCTACGACCAGTATCCGAATTTCGAAGTGCGCGGGAATGAGTTCCGGGATCTGGTGCTGAGGTTGCCGGGGGTGGGGAAAGCTTAAGGACTGTCATTCGGGGGCTTCACTCTCTCCCGTCATCACCGGGCCGCCGCGCCCTGCGAGCGGAACGCGAGCAGCCTTGGCGCGGCGAGACCCGGTGATCTACGTCCTTGTGAGTGGAGAAAGGCGTGGATGGCCGGGTCTCGGCGCGCCAAGACCGCGCTTCGCCAAGTTCTAGTAAAGTGCCAGCGCTGGTTCCTTTGGCAGCGCTGGCGGCGCGCCGGCCCGGCCATGACGAAAACCAACTTGTCGGCCATCAGTGATCGCGCGGCGCCGGACATGGCAAGGAATTCGGCCGCAATTCCGCTTAAGGGCTCGTCAACCCTGGAGGTTCAAGACTGCCGCCGTTTCCAGCCCGGAGCCGGGGTCCCATGATTTCGCGAGCCCAGCGCACGCTATTCGGCGAGTGGTGGTGGACGGTCGACCGGTTGCTGCTCGGCGCGCTGGTGGCGCTTGTCCTCATCGGCATCGTGCTGCTGCTCGCGGCGAGCCCGGCGGTGGCGATCCGGCTCGGCTACGACCCGTTTCATTTCGTGAATCGGCAGGCGCTCTATCTCCTGCCGGCGCTCGCCGTGCTCGCGGCGACGTCGCTCCTGAGCCCGCGCCAGGTGCGCCGCGCGGCGCTCGTCGTCTTCTTCGTGAGTCTGGCGCTCGTGCTCGCGACGCTCGTCGTCGGCGCCGAGGTCAAAGGCGCGCGGCGCTGGATCAGCCTGCTCGGCATCAGCGTGCAGCCGTCGGAATTCCTGAAGCCGGCATTCGCGGTGCTCGCGGCCTGGGCTTTCGCGGAGAGCGCGCGCCGGCCGGAAATGCCGACGACCTTGATTGCGGTCAGCCTGCTCGGCGCGTCGATTGCTCCGCTCGTGCTGCAACCCGATTTCGGGCAAACCGTGTTGCTCGTGCTGATCTGGTGCACGCTGTTCTTCCTGTCGGGACTGGCGTGGATCTGGGTCGCCGCCCTCGTCACCACCGGGGGCGCTGGCGTCGTCCTCGCCTACCAATTCATCCCGCACGTGGCCGCGCGCTTTCAGCGCTTCTTCGATCCCAGCTCGGGCGACACGTTCCAGATCGACACCGCGATCGAATCCTTCGCGCGCGGCGGGTGGCTCGGGCGCGGGCCGGGCGAGGGGACGGTGAAGCGCATCCTGCCCGACGGTCATGCCGACTTCGTGTTCGCGGTGGCGGCGGAGGAATTCGGCATCGTGCTCTGCCTCATCCTCGTCTCGCTGTTCGCATTCGTCGTCCTGCGCGCGCTGTTCCATGCGCAGCGCGACGAGGACCCGTTCGCGCGGCTTGCGATCTCGGGTTTGGCGCTCCTGTTCGGGCTGCAGTCGTCGATCGCGATGGCTGTGAACCTGCATCTCGTGCCGGCCAAGGGCATGACGCTGCCGTTCATCTCTTATGGCGGCTCCTCGCTGATCTCGCTCGCCTACGGCATGGGGATGCTGGTGGCGCTCACGCGGCGCCGCCCGCGCGCGGAACGGATCGCCGCGCTCGAGCGCGAGGGTCTGCTCGCGGGCGCGCGCGCATGAACGCGCCTAGAGCAAGCGTGAATCCTGCTTCATTCAATAAGTTAGAGTGCGATTCACGTTTCATGTGGAAGCGGGACGCTTCCACATGAAACGATCGCACTCTGGCGCGCCGCTGGTTCTGATCGCTGCCGGCGGCACCGGGGGCCATCTGTTTCCGGCGGAGGCGCTTGCCGCGGCACTCGCCGAGCGCGGGGTCGCGGTCGAGCTCGCGACCGATAAACGCGCCGCGCCCTTCGCCAGATCTTTTGCCGCGCGCCGCATCCACGTCCTGCCGGCGGATACGGTGCGCGGACGCGATCCGATTTCACTCGTGCGCACCGCGATGCGGCTCTCGTACGGAACGGTGCGTGCGATCTGGCTGCTGTTGCAGTCGCGGCCGGCGGCGGTCGTGGGCTTCGGCGGCTATCCGACCGTGCCGCCCATCTTCGCCGCGTGGATCGTGCGCGTGCCGAGCGTCGTGCACGAGCAGAACGCGGTGATGGGGCGCGCGAACCGGTTGCTCGCGAGCCGCGCGTCGGTGATCGCCACCGGCTATCCGAAAATCTTCTCCGACGCGCCGCGGCTTGCCGCGAAGGCGGTGCACGTGGGCAATCCCGTGCGCGCGGCCGTGCGCGAAGCGGCGGCGCGCATCTACGAAGCGCCGGTACTGCGCGGCGCGGTGCGGCTCGTCGTGTTCGGCGGCAGCCAGGGCGCGCGCATCATGAGCGAAGTGGTGCCCGGCGCGATCGAGCGGCTGCCCGCGCCGATACGCGCGCGCGTCGAGGTCGTGCAGCAATGCCGCGCCGAGGATCTGGACGAAGTAAAGGGCGTCTATTCGCGGCTCGGCGTGAAGGCGGAACTCGCCGCCTTCTTCGGCGACCTGCCGGCGCGGGTGGCGGCAGCGCATCTCGTGATCGCGCGCTCGGGGGCTTCGACGGTGGCCGAACTCGCGGCGATCGGCCGGCCGTCAGTGCTCGTGCCGCTGCCACACGCGCTCGACCAGGACCAGCTCGCCAATGCGGCGGCACTTGCCGCGGCAGGCGGGGCGCTCCTGATCCGGCAGTCGGATTTCACGGCCGAGCGGCTCGCCGAGGAGCTGGCGCGGCTTTTGGCCAATCCGGCCAAGCTTTCCGCCATGGCAACGGCCGCGCGCAAGGCGGGCCGGGCGGACGCCGCCGAACGCCTCGCCGACGAGGTGATGCGCGTTGCCGGGCTCGCGCAAATGCGCGAAAAGACGCCGGCATGAAGCTTCCTCACGACCTCGGTCCCATTCATTTCGTCGGCATCGGCGGCATCGGCATGAGCGGCCTCGCCGAGGTGCTCGCCAATCTCGGCTATCGCGTGTGCGGCTCCGACATCGCCGAAAGCGGGAATGTGAAGCGGCTCAGGGAAAAGGGCATTCCGGTCGAGGTCGGGCACCACGCCAAGAACGTGGACGGAGTGGCGGTGGTCGTCGTCTCGTCGGCGGTGAAGCGCGACAACCCGGAGCTCGTGGCGGCGCGCGCGAAACGCCTGCCCGTGGTGCGGCGCGCGGAAATGCTTGCCGAACTGATGCGGCTGAAATCCTGCGTCGCGATCGCCGGCACCCACGGCAAGACCACGACCACGTCGATGGTGGCGGCCCTGCTCGACGCCGGCAGCTTCGATCCGACCGTGATCAACGGCGGCATCATCAATGCTTACGGAACGAATGCGCGGCTCGGCGGCGGCACCTGGATGGTGGTGGAGGCGGACGAGTCCGACGGCACCTTCCTGAAGCTGCCCGCCGACGTTGCGATCGTGACCAACATCGATCCCGAGCACCTCGATCATTTCGGCACGTTCGACAAGGTGAAGCAGGCGTTCGCGGACTTCGTCGGCAATCTGCCGTTCTACGGTTTCGCCGTGATGTGCCTCGATCATCCGGTGGTGCAGGAGCTGGTCGGGCAGATCGAAGACCGGCGCGTGCTGACCTATGGCGTCAATCCGCAGGCCGACGTGCGGCTCGTCGACGAGAAGCATGAGGGCGGCGTGTCGCGCTTCGGCGTCCTGTTGCGCGGGCGCAACGGCGTGAAGGCATACGAGATCGGCGATCTCATGCTGCCGATGCCCGGCCATCACAATGCGCTCAACGCGACCGCGGCGGTGGCGGTCGCGCACGAGCTTGGCGTGCCGGAGGATCGCATCCGCAAGGCGCTGGCGAATTTCGGCGGCGTGAAGCGGCGCTTCACGCGCACCGGCGAGTGGAACGGCGTCACCGTGTTCGACGACTACGGGCATCATCCGGTGGAGATTGCCGCGGTGCTCGAAGGCGCACGCGCGTCCACCAAGGGGCGCGTCATTGCTGTTGTGCAGCCGCATCGTTTCACGCGGCTGCGCGATCTGTTCGAGCAATTCTGCACCTGTTTCAATCACGCCGACCACGTGATCGTGGCGCCGGTGTATCCCGCGGGCGAGACGCCGATTCCCGGCATCGACCGCGACGCGCTGGTGCAAGGCATGCGCTCGCACGGCCACCGGCACGTGATCCCGCTCGACGCGCCGGAGCAGCTCGCCGGAATCGTAAAGGGGCTGGTGCGGTCGGGCGATTATGTCGTTTGCCTCGGCGCGGGATCGATCACGCAATGGGCGCAGGCGCTGCCGGGCGAGCTCGCGGCGCTCAAGGGCGGCAAGTGAACGTGCGCGCGACCGCACTCCGGGACATCGTGCCCGAGATTTCCGCCGCCATGCCGGCATTGCGGGGACGGCTGATTGCCAATCAGCCGATGGCGGACATCACCTGGTTTCGCGTCGGCGGCCCGGCGCAGGCGATGTTCTCGCCGGCGGACGAGGACGACCTCGTCTATTTTCTTGCGCATTTGCCCGCCGAGATTCCGGTGACGGTTGTCGGCGTCGGGTCGAACCTGCTCGTGCGCGACGGCGGCATCGAAGGCGTCGTCGTGCGGCTCGCACGCGGCTTCAACGAGACGAAAATCGAAGGCGATCTGATCCGCGCGGGAGCTGCGGTGCCCGACGTGCGGCTCGCGCAGGCTGCGGCGGACGCCGGATTGTCCGGGCTCGCGTTCTATCGCGGCGTGCCGGGCTCCGTCGGCGGCGCGCTGCGCATGAACGCGGGCGCCTACAATCGCGAAACCAAGGACGTGCTCGTGGAAGCGCGCGCGGTGGACCGTAAAGGCAAGGTTTACGTGCTGTCGAATGCGGATTTCGGATTTTCGTACCGGCATACGAAGGCGCCCATGGATTTCATTTTCGCGCAGGCGATTTTCCGCGGCGAGCCGGGCGACAAGGCGGCGATCAAGGCGGAGATGGACAAGATCACCGAGGCACGCGAGGCGACCCAACCGATCAAGACTCGCACCGGCGGCTCGACCTTCAAGAATCCGCCGGGCAAGAAAGCGTGGCAATTGATCGACGCCGCCGGCTGCCGCGTGCTTGCCGTTGACGACGCGCAGGTATCGGAGCTGCATTGCAATTTTCTGATCAATCGCGGCAACGCGACCGCAACCGATATCGAGGCGCTCGGCGAAGAGGTGCGCAGGCGCGTGAAAGAGCATTCAGGGATTGAGTTGGAGTGGGAAATTGTGCGGGTCGGTCGTTCGCTGTAGTTCGAGCGAATCGACTAAGTTCACCGCTCATTCCCGCGTAAGCGGGAATCCAGTCTGGGTCCCCGCTTTCGCGGGGACGAACGGCAAAGGGATCGCATGTCGAAACACGTCGCAGTCCTGATGGGCGGATGGTCCGCCGAGCGCGAGGTCAGTTTGCGCTCGGGCAAGGCGTGCGCCGACGCGCTCGAAGCGCAGGGCTACAAGGTGAGCCACGTCAACGTGGAGCGTGACGTGGCCGAAGTGCTCGCGCGGCTGAAACCCGACGTCGCGTTCAATGTGCTGCACGGACGCCCCGGCGAGGACGGCACGATCCAGGGCATCCTGGAAATTCTGCGCGTCCCCTACACGCACTCGGGCGTGCTCGCGTCCGCGCTTGCCATGAACAAGCCGGTGGCGAAGCAAGTCATGTCCGCAGCCGGGGTGCCGGTCCCGGAGGGGCGAATCGTTTCCCGCGCCGAGGCCGCCAAGGCGCACGTCATGGAGCCCCCCTACGTCCTGAAGCCGGTCGCCGAGGGGTCCTCGGTCGGGGTCTTCATCGTGACCAAGGACCACGCCCACCCGCCGCAGGAACTGACCCGGCCGGACTGGGCCTTCGGGGAAGCACTGCTGGCAGAGCGGTTTGTGGCCGGTCTGGAGCTGACTTGCGCGGTTTTGGGCGACCGGGCGCTGGGGGTGATCGAGATCGAGCCCGCCACCCGGTTCTACGATTACGAAGCCAAATACGCCCCCGGGGGGTCCCGGCACATCCTGCCGGCAAGAATTTTACCAAATATTTACCAACTGGTGCGGAAGCTCGCTCTGACGGCGCATCAGGCGCTCGGCTGTCGGGGAGTCACCCGGGCGGATTTTCGATTCGACCACCGCTCCGGGGGGTCAGGGGACCTGGTTTGTCTAGAGGTCAATACCCAACCCGGCATGACCGAGACGTCACTGGTGCCAGAAATGGCGGCCCATGAGGGCATGTCGTTCGGCGAGCTGGTGAAATGGATCGTGGAGGACGCTTCACTCGACCGGTAGCTCCGCGGCGCAGGCCGACGGAGCCGCGCGACCTCGCGCCGCCGAGCCGGGCGACTCTCTTTCTGCGGCGCGCGCTCGTGCGGCTCTCGGAAAAGCCGCTGCGGCATCTCGGAATCTTCTTGTTCGCTCTTTTGTTCGCCGGCACCGGCGGTTACGGCGCCGCGCGCGGCGGCCACGCGGAAGCGCTGTTCGTGGCGCTGCGCGAAGCGGGCGACGCGGCGGCGCGCTCGTTCGGATTTGGAATCGTACAGATCGACATTCGCGGCGCGCGCGCGCTTTCGCGCGACGAACTCTTGCGCCGCGCGGGCGTCACGCCCCAGTCGTCGCTGCCTCTCCTCAACGCCGAAGGCGTGCGCGCCGAACTGAAGAGCGATCCGCGCGTCGCGGAAGCGACCGTGCGCAAGTTCTACCCCGACCGGCTCGAGATCGTGATCGAGGAGCGGCAGGCGTTCGCGCGCTGGCAGCGCGCCGGCAAAGTGCACCTGATCGCGCGCGACGGCACGGTGATCGAAAGCGAAGTGCAATCCGCGCGCGCCGACCTGCCGCTGGTGGTCGGCATCGGCGCCGAGAAGCGCGCCGGGGGATTCTTCGAGCTCATCAATCGTTTTCCGTCGGTGCGCGACGAATTGCGCGCCGGCGTGTACATCGCCGAGCGGCGCTGGAATCTGCGGCTCAAGAACGGCATCGACGTGCGGCTGCCGGAAGAGGACCCGGCGCTCGCGCTCGAGCGGCTCGTGGCACTCGATCGAGCCAAGCAGATCATGTCGCGTGATCTTACGGTGATCGACCTGCGCGCACCGGACCGGGTATCGGTCGGCCTCTCCGACGAAGCTGCCGCCGCGCTCAAGCAAAAGTCGGCAAAACGAAAAGGTGGGGAGTCCGCGCGAACCGATTCTCCGCTCATTCCCGCGCAAGCGGGAATCCAGAATCGTCGTCCCGGCTCCTGGGTCCCCGCTTCCGCGGGGACGAACGGCGAAAGTGCGGCGCCGCAAACGGGGGCCGCGCTATGAGCTCCTCTCTCGCCCGCGGCCTCGCTCCCCGCATGCGCCCGCTGCATCCGCGGCGGGCGGGCGTCGTGGCGGCGCTCGACATCGGGACGAGCAAGATCGCGTGCCTGATCGCGCGGCTGAAGCCGCTTGGCGAAGGCGCGCATCTGCGCGGACGCACGCACTCGGTCGAACTGATCGGCTTCGGCCATACGCGGGCGCGCGGCATCAAGGCCGGCACCGTGATCGACATGGCCCGCGCCGAGGAAGCAATTCGTCTCGCGGTCGATGCAGCCGAGCGTTCGGCCAAATGCGAGATCGCGTCCGTCGTGCTCGCCATCTCCGGCGGCCGGCTCGGCAGCGATTCCTTTGCCGCCTCGGTGCGGCTGCCTGGGCCTTCCGTGGAAGAGGGAGACATCCACCGTGCGCTTGACGCGGCCAGCCTGCATTCGGTGCGCGACGGCCGCGGTGTGCTTCATTCGCTGCCGGTCGGCTACGCGCTCGACGGGATTGCCGGCATCCGCGATCCGCGCGGCATGCTGGGCGAGGTGCTTTCGGTCGATCTGCACGTGATCACCGCCGACCTGCCGGCGCTGAAGAATCTCGTGCTTTGCGTCGAGCGCTGCCACCTAACGGTGGAAGCGCTGATCGCGGCACCCTATGCCTCCGGTCTTGCGGTGCTCGCGTCGGAAGAGGCCGAGATCGGCGCGACGCTCCTTGACTTCGGCAACGGCACGACGACGGCGGCCGTGTTCGCCGCCGGCGACTGCGTGCACGTGGACGGGATCGCGCTCGGCGGCAGCCACGTGACCATGGACCTAGCGCGCGGGCTTTCCACGAGCGCCGTGGAGGCGGAACGTTTGAAGACGTTGCACGGCAGCGTGCTCGCCGGGACATCCGACGACATCGACATGGTGACGGTGCCGGCGATGCACGGCGGCGATCACGAGGCGGCCAACGCCGTATCGCGCTCGGGCATCGTGCGCATGATCCGCCCGCGCATCGATGAAATCCTCGAAATGATCCGCGACCGCCTGCAGGCCGCGAACATGCTGGCGGCGGCGAGCCGGCGCATCGTGCTCACCGGCGGCGGCGCGCAGCTCACGGGCCTTGCCGAGCTCGTGAGCCGCGTGTTCGGCACCACCACGCGCATCGGCCGGCCGCTCGGCATGACGAACTTTTCCGAAACGGCGCGGGGGCCCGCATTTGCCGTCGCGACGGGGCTTCTCGTGTACCCGCAATTCGCCGGCCGTGAGCATTTCGAGCCGCGGCGCCGGCATGCACGGGGCGAAGCGAACTACATCACACGGGTAGGGCGTTGGCTGCGACAGAGTTTCTAGAGAACGCAACGAGACGAAGGGAACGTGCGCTGAAGCGCGAAAGGGACGACCATGACAATCAATCTGAAGACGCCTGACATTCGCGAACTGAAGCCGCACATCGTCGTGTTCGGCGTGGGCGGGGCGGGCGGCAACGCCGTCAACAACATGATCGCGGCCGGCCTGCAGGGATGCGAATTCGTCGTCGCGAATACCGACGCGCAGGCGTTGACCTCGTCCAAGGCCAAGCGCGTCGTCCAGATGGGTGTCGAGGCAACGCAGGGTCTCGGCGCCGGGTCGCACCCGGAAGTCGGCCGCGCCGCCGCCGAAGAAGTGATCGACGAAATCCGCGATCATCTCGCGGGCGCACACATGGCATTCATCACCGCCGGCATGGGCGGCGGCACCGGCACGGGCGCCGCTCCGGTGATCGCGCGCGTCACGCGCGAGCTCGGCATCCTCACGCTCGGCGTCGTCACCAAGCCCTTCCAGTTCGAGGGTCAGCGCCGCATGAGCATCGCCGAAACGGGCATCCAGGAACTCGCGAGGAACGTCGATACGCTGATCGTCATCCCGAACCAGAACCTGTTCCGCGTCGCGAACGAGAAGACCACCTTCGCCGACGCCTTCGCCATGGCCGACCAGGTGCTTTATTCGGGCGTTGCCTGCATCACCGACCTGATGGTCAAGGAAGGGCTCATCAATCTCGACTTCGCCGACGTGCGCACGGTCATGC
>JBBDYN010000039.1:6247-17768 GCA_040901465.1 Xanthobacteraceae bacterium | reverse complement strand
GCCGGCCGCGCCGGCTGAGGAGCCGCCCATTACAACGAAAACAGGCCGGTCTCGTCGAGGCCGGCCTGTCTGCTATCTGGTTGCGGGGGCTCGCAAGCACCTATACCGAACTCGATTTCGCTGGCCGCGATGGTGAAAATAGGCCCGTGTGATGCCAGCGGTAAAAGCTCTGCTCCGAAATGCCTGCTTCCCGGCAGGCGATCTTAGGCGATTTGCCCTGACCCGTCGCTACTTCGATCTGGCGAAGCAGCGTCACGATTTGCTTCCGCACTGAACCGCTTCTTCGGGATGATTAGGCTCTTTTCAAGGACAGTTCCTCTCAAACCGCCTGGTCCAAGAACCCCCGGTCAGGGCACTGAACGGACAGCGCGCAAAAATCAGCGGGATGCCGGTCGGGATGCAAAATATTGAGATACTGCGTCTATTTCGTGCTTGTTCAACCGACTCGCAATGGTCTCCATGAAATGCCCATAGGGCCCGCCGCCTCGAGCCCCTGCCCGCCATGCATGTAACTGTCCGGCGAGGTATGCGGTGTGTTGCCCATCGAGGCGCGGAAAACGCGCGTTACGCAGCCGTGCCGTGGCGCCGTGGCAGGTCAGGCAGGCGGGAACACCCTCGCCCGGGATTCCGTCGTGCGCGATGCGTTCGCCCGCCGACACGAGCGCCGGATTGAGCACCTTCTTCGTCGCCGCGGACCGCTGCGAGGCATAGTGGTTTGCCACCACCGCCAGATCGGCCTCCGGTCCCCGCCGCGCCGCCGGCTGCATGATGCCGCTGTGCCGTGTGCCGTTTGCATAAGCCCGCAGCGCGTCACGCAGATAGGCTTCGTCCTGTCCGCCGATCAACGGAAAGGCGTCGTTATCGCGTCCGGCGCCATCACGACCATGGCAGCGCGCGCAATCGGATAGCAATTTTTCGACGCTGTCGCCCTGCACCTGCATGATCCTCACGTCGCCGTAGGCAAGCTCGCGATAGCGCTCCGCGCTCATGGAGGGTTGCTCGCGCAGAAACGCAACCATCGCCCAGATTTCGTCTTCGCGCTGGAGGGCGACCCAGGCCGGCATGCCGGTGAACTTGATGCCGTGCCTCACGATCCAGAACAGGTGCTTCGGCTCCCACTTTTGGTTGACGTGGTTGAGCGTCGGCGGCGGCGGCGTGGCCTGCGCGACCGACAGGTCCTGCGGCTCGGCCGGCGACCCGTGGCACGGCGCGCAGCCGGTCTCGTAATGCCCCGCACCACGATGGACGAGTCCCGGGTTCGACAAATCGGGCGTTTCGATTGTCATCGAGTATGTGCGCACCGAATTCTGCATCACCCAGTGCAGGAACCAGTCGGTGATCGCCCAATGCCCGCTGCTCGCCGCAACACTTAAGAGTCCGGACCAGGCGAATAGCAGACCGCCCGCGCCGAGCGCGGCAATCGCGATAACAAGCCTTCGCCACGTCACGAGGAACGGCATGACTCACCGTTCCTCGGATACGGGTGTGGCGCGTTCAGGAGACGCGCCGTCAGGATCAGTCCGCCGAGCAGATAAGCCGCCCCGCCTGCGGCGAGCATGACGACACCGCCGAGATTTTGGTCGTCGATCGCGCTCAACGCTCCCGCCGCGCTCTGATGCGCGTGGCCGTAGAGAGCGCGCGGCGCGAGTGCGAGCAACGCGCCCAAGAGCGTCATGTGCATCGAAGTGAACAGCAGGCCGAACACCCCTGCCGCGCGTCCGCCGCCTCGCTCGCCAATACAGGCGAGCCATAGAACGAATCCCACGGCGAGAAACGAGGCCTGCTCCAGCGCGACACCCGCGACGCTTCCTCGCGCAAATTCGTGCAAGGCCGGCGCATGCCAGCCCCAGACCGCTGCAAACTCCAGCAATGACGCGGGAAGAGGCGCAAACAGCAGTGGTACACGCGGCGAAAAGTCGTAGCCGGTACCGACAACGGCAAGCGCCAGCAGCGGCGCCGCCACCGCCACGACCAGCATGTGCATCATCATGTGCGCGGTGAAGGGCGGCGCAAAATGACCGGCGGATCCGCTCCAGACGAGAGCGAGCACCGCGAGACCGCCGATGAAGGGAAGCGTTCGCATCAGCGGCAATCCGTGATGAAGAGGACGGGAAGCGCCGTGAAAGCGATCGCGACGAAACTCAGCGCGCTGATCAGCAGCGCCGCATAGCCGATGAAGCGCCGCCGGTCCTCGGGCGAATCGGCGTCATGTGGCGGCTGGTTGGCGCCGAAGCCCCAATGCCGCCAAGCCTGCAGGCCGGAAACGAACACAAAGGCCAGCGCGACCGCCGTGAGCCCAACGATCCAGACCCTGACCGGTGCGATGCTGACAAAGCCTGCACCCGCCTTCTCGCAATGGACCGCCGCCAGCACGTAACAAGCGAGAAAGTGCAGCGCCCACACCGTGGGCGATCCGATCAGGAACCATAGATCCGGCTCGCGGCGGAATGCGAACACCATCTCAGCCTCCCGACGCCAGCGGAAACAGCACGATCGTCGCCACCGTCACCGCCGCCGTGATCGCGGCGAAGTGCCAGTAAAGGACGACATTGTGGATATCGATGTCGTATTCGCGCGTCAGCAGCCCGGCGAAGCTGCGCGCGAAGCAATACAGCGTCATCAGGATTCCGAGCGCGGCGTGCGCCGCCGCCCACAGCACCAGCACCCAGACGATCGCCGGATAGGCGTGCTGTGTTGGCTCCAGTCCGGTTACGTAGGGCGCGCTAAGCAACGCCGCCGCGCCGAGCGCGGACAGCAGCGCGTTCACAGCGAGCATCGCGCGCAGTCCGGCAGCCGACCCGCGCGCGTTCAGCCGCTTCGCCAGCGGCATGACCGCCCATGCGGCGATGAGCAGGATCGCCGCGATACCCGGCCACAGCACCCCCGGCGCGTCCACCCCGGCGGGCGGGAAGTCTTCATGGATCGTCCAGAAGAAGAAGTACCCGAAGATCAGGCTGAAGAACGCGGACATGTCGGCGAGCATCGTGATGAGCATCGCCCACCAGCCGACCGAGTCCGATCCGGAGACATAGAGTGGCAGCTTCAGCCCGACTCCCACATCCTTCGTGCGCTTCTCCGGAATGATCGCGGTGCCGGTCCACAGCCACCACAGAATGATCGCAACGCCAATCACACCCGAGACCAGCGAGCCCCGATAGAAATGAAACGTCGTCAGAATGAACGATCCGCCGATGAAGATTGCGGCACACATCGGCTTGAACGAATTGCCCGGCAGCCGCAGGCATTGGACCGGATCGCCGTCGAGAGTCGTGGTGATCAGCGTCTCACGTTTCCCCTCTTCCGCATCCGGCAGGTAGTAACGCGCCTCGTCCGTCTTCCGCGCTAGTTCCGGATCGGCCCAGAGCGGGTAGCGGCTCGAGACCGGCGGCACGGTTCGCGTCTGCCAGGGCTTCTGCGGCCGGCGTAGTAACCATTCCAGCGTTCCGGCGTTCCAGGGATTGCGCTCGCGCATAGGCGCACCAAGCGCGGTCCGCACGACGTCGATCACGATGATCGCAATGCCGGCCGCGAACACGAATGCGCCCACGCTCGAAACAAGATTCAGCCACTCCCAGCCGAAGCCTTCGGGATAGGTGAAGACGCGCCGCGGCATGCCGCGCAGCCCGGTGAAATGCATCGGCAGGAACGCGACGTTGAAGCCGACGAACATCAGCCAGAACGCGATCTTGCCGGGCCGCGGCGAAAGCATCCGGTCCGCCGCGACCGGGAAGTAGTAATAGACTCCCGCGATCAGTGGAAACAGCATGCCGCCGATCAGCACATAATGAAGATGTGCGACGATGAAATAGGTGTCGTGCGCCTGCCAATCGAACGGCGCGAGCGCCACCATGACGCCGGTGAGTCCGCCGAAGGTGAAAATCGCGAGCGCCCCGGTCGCGAACAGCATCGGCACCGCGAAAATCAGCCGCCCCGCCATGATGGTCGCGATGAACACGAATATCTGAACCGCCGTCGGGATCGCCACCGCCTCCGAAGCCGCCGAGAAGAAGGCTAGCGAGATCGACGGCAGCCCCGTCGCGAACATGTGATGCACCCAGAGCCCAAAGCTCAGGAAGCCGGTGCCGACCGCGGCGAGCACAATCCAGGCGTAGCCGACGATCGGCCTCTGAGCGAAGGTCGGCACGATCATCGCCAACAGCGCGATCGACGGCAGGAAGATGATGTAGACTTCCGGGTGGCCGAAAATCCAGAACAAGTGCTGCCACAAGAGCGGATCGCCTCCGCGCTTCGCGTCGAAGAACGGCCAGTTCAGCAAGCGCTCCGCTTCGAACAGGATATCGCCCGCAATCAGCGGTGGGAACGCGAACAGGATCATGCCGCCGACGATCAGCACATACCAGCCGTAGAGCGGCATCAGATTGATGCGCATGCCGGGCGGCCGGCACTTGAGCACGCCGACGATCAACTCAACGGCGGCGGCAATCGACGCGATCTCGATGAAGGAAAGCCCGAGCAGCCAGATGTCGGCGCCGATCCCCGATTGCTTCACATCGGTCGCAAGCGGCGGATACATGAACCAGCCTGTATCCGGGGCCGCATTGAAGAAAATCGACCCGCAGACGAACACGCCGCCGATAAAGAAGCTCCAGAAGCCGAACGCAGAAAGGCGCGGAAAGGGCAGATCGCGCGCGGCGTACATCGCCGGCATCAGCAGGATCGCGACCGCCTCGAGGATCGGCACGGCGAACAGGAACATCATCACCGTGCCGTGCAGCGTGAAAACCTGATTGTAGAACTGCGCCGACAGAAGCGTGTTGTCCGGCACCGCAAGCTGGACGCGGATCAGGAGCGCGAGCACGCCGGCGAACAGGAAGAAGATGAATGCCGTGCCCGTGTACCAGAGTCCGACCTGCGTGTTATTGACCGCCGACCAGTAGCGCCAGCCGCGCGGTGTTTCCCACGCCTTGTCGAGCCGGCGCTCCTGCTCTGCGCGCAGCGTGGGATCGGGCGCGGGTGGCGTCGCGTGCCCGGCAGTCATTTGAGACCCCCGAGATAAGCGGCGATCGCTTCCGCGTCCTGCGGCGATAACATGCTGTAGGAAGGCATGCGCGAGCCCGGCTTGATCGTTTCCGTCTCGCGGATGAAACGCGCGACATTCTCCTTCGTATTGTCGAAAATGCCGGCACCGACGGTGCGGCGGCCGCCGAGGTGCGTTAGATCCGGGCCGATCGCGCCGCGCGCCTCGGTCCCGCGCACTGCGTGGCAGGCGCCGCAGCCCTGAGCGAGAAACAACTCTGCGCCGCGTTCTTTCGACGCCTCCGCTGCGGCGGCCTGCCCCTCGAGCCAGCGGTCGAACTCCGCGCGTTCCATCGCCACGACCGGGAACGCCATCAGCGCATGCGACCGCCCGCAGAACTCCGCGCACACGCCGCGATACACGCCGGGGCGCGTTGCGTGCAGCACGAGCCGGTTCGAGCGGCCCGGGATCATGTCGAGCTTGCCGCCGAGCGAGGGAATCCAGAAGGAATGAATGACATCGGCAGCGTTGAGAAAGAACTCAACACGCTCCCCGACCGGCAATCGGATTTCGTTCGCGCTCTCGACCGGCACGCCGTCGTCGGACCGGTACTGCACGCGCCACCAATATTGCTCGCCGGTGACGGCGATGCTCAGTCCGTCTCCCGGGCCGCGTAGATCGGCCGTAAGCCACAGACCATAGGTCAGAAGTGCGGAGAGCACCGCGGTCGGGAAAACCGCACCCGCCCACAGGATGAGGGAAGAGGCGAAGCGTTCGTTGTGCCGCTCGGGGCTTGTCCGCGCCGCGTACCAGGTTGTCGCCAGCACCCACGTCCATAGGGCGCCGGCCCCGAGAAGCATTATCCAAAAGAGATTGGCGAGGCGCTCGGCTCCCTCACCCGCGGGGTCGAGTGCCGACTGTGGCCCCGCGCACGCTCCAATGAAGAATGGAAAGACTAAAATCGCCTGCCAAGGCCGAAAATTCCGTCGAGCAAATTTACCAGCGCTATTCTGCACCCGAACAATCTCCGCCGCGTCCGCGCCGCATTATTGACAGGAATAATAACTCGTTGTCGCGGGATTGTGATCGGGCGACCGATGGCCGTCTGCTTTCGACGAATTTGTCGGATACGGCGCGGCCCAGGCCATTCCCGGCCCGTTGTTCACTTTTGCAGCATTTCTTGGCGCCGCGATGGGGCCGACGCCAAATGGATGGATAGGCGCTGCGCTCTGCCTGGCCGCGATTTTTTGCCTTCTTTCTTTCTCGCCATCGGCGTGTTGCCCTTTTGGGATGAATTGCGCCGCCGGCCGGGCGCGCAGGCTGCGTTGCGGGGCGTGAACGCCGAAGTGGTCGGGCTTCTTCGTATCTTGAAGGCGCCGTAATTAGCTTCCATCTGCGGAATACGACGATTGCCGCTGGAAGTGGAGCCATGACTTGGCGCTTGTCGCACGGCGGCGCGAACTCGCGCAGATCTCCTCAAAGCTCGATGGCCTCATCGACGCCATTGCAGATGGACTGCGGACACCCGGACTGTTGGAGACCCTGGAGACGCTTGAAGCTCGAAAGGCCGCCCTCAAGCGAGAGATCGAGGCCGCCCCGCCGCCAGCACCTCGCATTCATCCCAACGTCGCCGAGTTGTATCGGCGCAAGGTCGAGAAACTGCACGAGGCGCTAAACGGCAGGGAAACAAGATCAGAAGCCTCGGAAATCCTGCGAGGCTTGGTGGAGGCTATCAATATCCGCCCGGCCGACGCTGGCGTTGAAATCGAGCTTGTGGGCCAGATCGTGAACATGCTGAAGCTCCCTGAAAAAGGGAGCTTGAGCCTCGGTCCCTACGAAAGTTCGGTAAAAGTGGTTGCGGGGGCAGGATTTGAACCTGCGACCTTCAGGTTATGAGCCTGACGAGCTACCGGACTGCTCCACCCCGCGTCAGTCGTGAATTCCGGGCACCGCGCCCGCGCGGCGCCAATAAGCCCTTGTTTTGCTTGACCTCGGCTCGGCCCGCGTCGGCGGCCGGCCGCGCGAGGGGTATGTAACAAGCGCAATCGCAAATGAAAAGGGCGCTTCCGGCCTTTTTCGTTACCCTGTCGCACTTCGCAGTCATAGAACCGTCGCATGGGGAGGCGACCGGCCATACGTGGGGGCGGCACCGCCGGTGAACCGCTGCGGCGCATCGCGCGCGGCGTCCTGGGGGAGGCTCGCGCCGCGATCGAGGATGGCAACCGCAGCGAAGCGGACGCGGTCCATGAATTTCGCAAGGCGATGAAGCGCTGGCGCGCATTGCTGCGTCTGCTCGAGCCCTTCCTCGGCGAAAGCGGCCGCCGGCTGCGCCTGCAGGCGCGCGATCTCGCGCGCGAGCTCGCCCGTCCGCGCGACGCGCAATCCGCGCTCGACGGTTTGCAGGACGCACTCAGGCGCGACGCCGAATTTTCGCCGCGCTCGCTGCAGGCGATCCGCGGCCGGCTCGAAGAGGTGCGGCAGAAGGCGGAGACCGCAATGCTGACGACGGTCGTGCGCGGACGCATGACCGCCGCGATCCGCGGCGCGGCGCGCGCGGTCGATCGCTGGCCGGTGACCGAGATCGGCTTCACCGATTTGACGGATCGGCTGACGGAAACTTACCGCCGCGCGCGCCGCATGATACCGGACGAATGGTCGGACGCCGCCGCCGAGGATTTGCACGAATTGCGCCGCCGCGTGATCGAGCATCGCTACCAGATGGAATTGGTCGAGCCGCTCTGGCCGCGCCTGGGCAAGCTCTGGGTCGAGGAGGCGCAGCGGCTTCGCGACCGGCTCGGGCGCTACCAGGACTTGGTGGTGCTCTCGGGCCTCGCCGCCCCGCACCAACTCCTGGCGCCCTGGCGTTCGCGTCTTTCCCGGCCGATCGCCGCCCGTCAGGCGGTTCATCTCACGGCCGCGGCGCGGCTCGCTGGGCGGCTGTTCGCCGAACGGCCCAAGGCGTTCCGTCGGCGCCTGCGGGCGATGTGGGAAGCTCGCGCAAAGCCGGGTGGGCAGGACTAACGAGAGTCGACGCCGCATTACGCGCGCGGCCCGTCTGCTTGCGACCTGATCAAAATAAAGTCATCATCACGGGCTGCAGGAAATTGACGCGCGTATGGATGTCGGCCACCGTTCGCGCGCCGGCGCCAATAGATGAGGAAGACATGGTCAGTTCAGTATCGCGTTCAGTATTCATCGGGCTTTCGGCGGCGTTGCTTGTCGCTTCGGCGACCGTTTACGCCCAGCAGCCAAGGCCCGCGCTCGACGTTCACTTCGTCGCGACTCCGGAGGAAGTCGTCGACCGCATGCTCGCAATGGCGAAAGTCACCGACAAGGATTTCGTGATCGACCTCGGCTCCGGCGACGGGCGCATCGTAATCGCGGCAGCGAAGAAATACGGCGCGCGCGGCATGGGCGTCGACCTCGATCCGCAGCGCATCGCCGAAGCCAGAGCAAATCTTCAGAAGGCCGGCGTCGGCGACAAGGTGGAGTTTCGGCAGCAGAACCTGTTCGAGACCGACCTGAGCAAGGCGACCGTGCTGACCATGTACCTGCTCCCGCGCCTCAATCTGCAACTGCGCCCGGCACTTCTCGATCTGAAACCTGGCACGCGTCTCGCCTCCCACGCTTTCGACATGGGCGAATGGCGGCCGGAACGGCACGAGAAGATCGACGGCCGCGACGCGTATTTCTGGGTCGTTCCGGCCAAGGTTCGCGGCCGCTGGCAGGTAGAGAACGGCGGCCGCAAGTTCGAGCTCGAGCTCACGCAGCAATATCAGCAGATCGAAGGCGTCGCGCGCTTCGGCGACCGCACGTTGTTGCTGCGCGAGACGAGCCTGCGCGGCGACGAGATCCGCTTCGTGCTCGAGATCGAGGACGGCAAGCCGGAACTCTTCCGCGGCCGCGTCAACGGCAACAGGATCGACCCGCTCCCGGCCGAGGCCGGTGCCGCGGCGCGCCCCGGCGGCGAGTGGCGCGCGGCGCGTGCGTCCTGACCGCGATCGGAGTCGCCGCGGATACAAGAATTCAAGCAAATAAGGGGAAGCCGCCGGGCGGCTTCCTCTTTGATGGGAGAACTCCATGTCGAAGACTGCCGCCGTTGTGGGCTCGAAGCCGCAGCAAACGCTCTCGGTGCTTGCGGGCGCCGCGTTTCTGATCGGTATCGTCATCGGCATCGGAATTTTCCGCACGCCCTCACTCGTTGCCACCTTCACTGGCAACGAGACCTTGTTCATCGCCGCCTGGGCGCTCGGCGGCGTCATCATGTTGGCCGGCGCCCTTTGCTACGCCGAGCTTGGCAGCGCGCATCCCAATGCGGGAGGCGAATATCACTTTCTCACGCGCGCCTACGGACCCGGCATCGGCGTCCTGTTCGCCTGGGCGCGCTGCACCGTGATCCAGACGGGGGCGATCACCGCCGTTGCCTTTGTCTATGCAGACTACGCGTCGAACATCGTCCCGCTCGGCCCCTATGGCGCCGCCGTCCATGCGGTGCTGGCGGTGGTGGTCCTGACTGGCGTCAACTTGATCGGCACGCTGGAAAGCGCGCGGGCGCAGATCACACTCACTGTGTTGACGGTGATCGCGCTCCTGGCCGTGATCGTCGCCGGATTTTCGACCTCCGGCGCCGCTCCCGCGCCGGCAGCGAACGGTTCGGCCCTGTCGTTCGGAATGTTCGGCCTCGCGATGGTGTTCGTGCTGCTCACATACGGCGGCTGGAACGAAGCGGCCTATCTCTCGGGCGAACTGAAAGACGTCCGCCGCAACATGGTACGGACCCTTCTGCTTGGCACCGCCGTCGTCGTCGCGCTCTATCTCCTTGCCAACCTTGCCTATCTCAACGTGTTCGGCTTGCAGGGCCTGACCAAAAGCAGCGCGGTTGGCGCCGACCTCATGCGCATCGTTGCCGGCGACGCGAGCGCGATCGTGTTCAGCTTGATCGTCTGCGTGTGCGCGCTGAGCACGCTCAACGCGACGATCTTCACCGGTGCGCGCGGATACTACGCGCTCGGCCGCGACGTGCCGGTCGTCCGCAAGCTAGGTGTCTGGGAGGAACGCGGACACAAGCCCGCGAACGCGCTCTTGCTTCAGTGCGCGATTTCGCTCGTGCTGCTGGTGTTCGGCTCCGTCACGCGCGACGGCTTCGAGGCGATGGTTGCCTACACCGCACCGGTGTTCTGGTTCTTCCTGTTGCTGGTGGCGATCTCGGTGTTCATTTTCCGCAGCCGCGGAGGGGAACTGCCTTATCGAATGGCGCTCTACCCGCTGCCGCCGATCGTGCTTGCCGCCGCGGCGGCATGGATGATTTATTCGAGCCTCACCTACGCGGGAACCGGCGCCTGGGTCGGCGTCGCCGTGCTGATCGTAGGCGCGCCGCTCCTGCTCGTCTCGCGACGCAACCCCGCAAGCAGCGAGGCGGCGGAATAGCGAACAGGACACCAATCACCGGGAGCGTTTTGGCGTAGCGGCGGCCACGGAACAACCGTGTCATCCCGGCGTTCGATAACGGTGCCTGAATGGACGCGTCGTAAGCAAGTCAGTGAGGAATCAAAAATGCTCTGGAACCAGAAATTCCGCTTGCCCAGTGCGCTCGGCCCGGCATTCGCAGTCACGCTGAGTTGCACCGCCCTCGCGCAGGACAGTCCCGCCCGGCTCGACGTTCCCTACGTACCGACACCGGATTTCGTGGTGAAGCGGATGCTCGAGCTCGGCGAGGTCAAGAAGGACGACTACGTGATCGATCTCGGCTCCGGCGACGGGCGCATCGCGATCGCCGCGGCGAAAGATTTCGGTGCACGCGCTCTCGGAGTCGATATTGATCCGCGCCGCATCAGCGAGGCGAACGAGAACGCCGCCAGGGCGGGCGTCACCGGCCGCGTGACCTTCCGGCAGCAGAATCTCTTCGAGACGCCGATCAAAGACGCGAACGTGATCACGATGTACCTGCTCACGAGCGTCAATTTGCAGCTCCGGCCCCGCCTGCTCGATGAATTGCGCCCGGGTACGCGCCTCGTTTCGCACGCCTTCGCCATGGGCGAATGGAAACCCGACGTGCACGAGCGTGTTGAGAACCGCGACGTCTATCTCTGGGTCGTGCCGGCCAAGATCGCGGGACAATGGACAATGAGGGACGGCGCGCGCAGTTTCACGTTCGACATTGACCAGCAATTTCAAGAGCTAAAGGGCAACGCAACGATCGACGGCCGCACCGTGCCGGTCGTCAGCGGCAAGCTCGATGGCGATCAGATCGTCTTCACGGTCGAGATTGCCGGCAAGCCCGCCACGTATCAGGGCAAAGTGAGCGGCGACAAGATGGAAGCGACGAGCGGGCCGGTCGCCACGCAAAGCGGCTGGAGCGCCGCCCGCACGAAGAAGGGCTGAAACACTTTCGGCGTCATGCCCGCGCTTGTCGCGGGCATCCACGTCTTTGCGTGCTGCGAGGAGAGCGAAGCGAGCGGCCAGCGCGGCTACTTCAAGGGTGCGCGCGCCGGACACTCGCCGTGAACCGGGCTCGTCGGCGCGCGCGGGACAAGCCCGGCCATG
>JBBDYN010000039.1:0-6237 GCA_040901465.1 Xanthobacteraceae bacterium | reverse complement strand
CGGGTCAGTTCGCGTCGAGCTAGAGCTTGAAGACCTTCTCGGCGTTCGTCTGGAAGAACGCTTTCTTTTCCTGGGCGCTCACAGGCAGCGCGTCCATCGCCACCACTTCCTCGGGCACGAACTGGTACGGATAGTCCATCGCGTAAAGCACGCGGTCGTTTCCCATGACCGAACGGCAGAACATCACCGCCGGCTCCCAGCACATGCCGCTCGTCGTGATGTAGACGTTCTCGCGCAGATAGTCGCTTACCTTGCGCTTGAGCGGCTGCAGCGCCTCGTAGCGCTTCGACGTCACCTGCGCGCGATGCATGTAGTCGAGCCGCGGCATCCAGAACGGCATCCCCTCCCCGAGATGGCCGAACACGAGCCGCAATTTCGGGAAGCGGTCGAACACGCCGCTCGTGATGATCGAGAGAAGATGTAGCCCGCACTCGACCGCGAAACCGTAGATCGCCCCGTCGAGCCCGCGCTCGATGAAGGGCTGCACCATGGCGGACGGCGGGCCGCTCGGGTGCACGTAAATCGGAACGTCGAGCGCCTCGGCCGCCTCGAAGACTTGCCAATATTTCTTGTCGTTCAGGAATTCTCCGCGCGTGTGCGAATTGATCACGGCGCCCTTGAGCCCTAGCTTGTTGACGCCTCGCTCCATCTCCTTCGCGGCCGTCGGCGGATCCTGCGGCGCGATCATCGCTAGCCCCGCGAACCGGTCCGGGTACTTGCGGATCGCGTCCGCCACTTGATCGTTGCTCGCCGCCGCGTAGCTCACGGCCGTCGGCGCATCGAATACTTGCACGCCCGGCGCCGTGTGGAGCAGAAGCTGCACATCGATGCCGCTTACGTCCATGTCGGCAATGCGCCTTTCGCCCAGATCGAGCATCCGGTCGAGCACCTGCTTGACGCGCTCGCTGCGCCCGCCGCCATAGTGCCGCCAAAGGCTCTCGAAGCCCGGATCCTTGAGCGACCCGTCCTCGACGAACTTCAGGTAGCGATCGACGAGTTCGCGCATCACCCAGGCCTCCTCGGTCGCAATGCGCCTGTAGGAGGCCTTGCCGATCTTCGTTATGGCTTCGGTCACGCGAAATCTCCGTGAGGGATATGATGAAGCGGGGAATTGGCTCAACGGAGCATAAAATAGAAACGCTTTCGCCGGCGCAAGTTTCGCGCGGGCAGCATGAAAAGGGCAGCCGCCCGCTTCCCCACGGCGCCGGACCGGCTATCATCACCGCCGGTGACGACCGCATGCTCTGGAGCATCAACCTGCGCGCCTTCCACTCGCTCGGCCCGGCGCTCGCCTTGGCCATGGGCTGCGCGGCCTGCTTCGAGGAAAGCGGCTTTGATTACTACATCCCCTACGTCCCAACGCCGCAGCACATCGTCGAGCGCATGCTCGAGCTGTCGGAGGTCGGGGACCGCGACTACTTGATCGATCTCGGCTCCGGCGATGGTCGCATCGCGATCACAGCGGCCAAGAAATATGGAGCCCGCGCGCTCGGCGTCGACATCGAGCCGAGGCTCGTTCGTCTGGCCGACGAAAACGCGGCCAAGGCTGGCGTCTCTGACAAGGTCACGTTCCGCGAGCAGGATCTGTTCGACACAAAACTCGGCGAGGCGTCGGTGATCGCCCTCTATCTGCCGCCGGCGGTCAACATGAAGCTGCGCCCGCGACTGCTGCAGGAACTCCGCCCCGGCAGCCGCGTCGTCTCGCACGCATTTCACATGGGCGGCTGGCTCGCCGATGCGCAGGAAACCGTCCGCGGCATCGACATCTATCTCTGGATCGTGCCGGCCCAGGTCGCCGGACATTGGCAGATCGACGACGGCGACCGCCGCTTCACGCTCGCGATCGAGCAGCAATTTCAGGAGATCACAGGAACGGCAACAATTGAGGGCCGCTCATTGCCGCTGCGCGACGCAAAACTACGCGGCGGCCAAATCGCATTCATGGTCGATTTCGGCGACGGCGCGCCGAGTGAATATCGCGGTGTGGTGTCGGGTGACTGGATCGACGTGGACGGCTCGGCAAGATCTTGGCGCGCCACACGCATCGCCGGGCTGCCGGCGAAACAATGAGCTCAATTGCCGCGCGCGACCGCGGCCTTTTTCACCGCGAGCAGCAGGTTCGAATCGTGACCGCGCCAGCGGTAGCCGATCCCGAAATCGAGCCGCGGCGGCTTGCTCTGCCGGAACAGCGTTTGCAGCTGCGGCTGATACATGCCCGGAAAGACCTCGATTGGTCCGAGGTAGGCGCCGAACGGCTTCAGCTGCCAGTCGTCCTGCTTGAACATCCGCACCGGAATGCCGCTATCGTCTTGCACGACGGTGTTGCTGTGATCGAGGAGGAACTGGCGCGTCTTGGAAAAATTCGATCCGTGCAGAAGATAGGATGCGCTTTTCACGAGGCTGTCGCCCATTCCGAATTTTTCACAGAACTTCAGAAAGCCGCTGTTCTTGACGCCGCCATCGGAAAGATCCGTGCTGAAGTAATAGAGCGTCTGCTGCGCGCCATCTTTCCCAGTGAACACGATCTTTACGCCCGAATTGGTGCTGAAAGCGCCGCGCTGATCGGTGGGCCGCACTTCGCCGTCCTTGTCGAGGCTGATCGGCGTCACTTCCGCGATCGTCTTGCCCGAGCGCGCGAGGAACATCATGAGGATCGGCAACGTGCCCTTGAACTCCCCTTCGCGCAGCCGGCTGCCCATCTCTGATGTGATGAAGAAGCTGATATTCAGGATCGTGTTGAGCGAGGCGCGCAGGTTCGGCAGCGAGTAGCGCGAGCGATCGGTGATCGTCGGAACCGGACCGACCGGCTCGAGCCCGACCAGGATGTAGGTCGAAGCCCTCGGGAAGAACGCGTCGGCATAGACGAAATCCGGCCCGCTGAACGTATAGAAGAGCGTCGAACGCGGCTCCTTGAGATTGGCTTCCGACCAGATGCGGATCTTGGAAAGCTGCTGCGCATTGAGCTTGTCCCACGCCGTATCGAAATAGCGCGCGTGCTGCTGCCAGTTCGGCTCGCGGGTGAACTTCGCGAGCGCCGAGTCGGCTGCAGGCGGCATTCCGGCGAGATACCGAGCGGTGTCATCCGGGCTCGAACCGGACGCCGGCGCGGCTTGCGACAGGGCGAAGCAAACGAGGCCGGCTGCGAGGGCGGCGGCCTTCAGAAAGCGCGACATCGGTTACAGCGCCCTCCCGGCGCCCCCTATTTGGCGGGATTCCGGAATTCTACAGGGCTGAAGGTTGCCAATTCGTCTGCGCGCCCCGCAGGCGTTCGACGACGTTCAGGCCAAGCCCCCGCAATTTCCTTTACCATGCTCCGGTCGTCTTTCAATTCTATGGCAAGCCGGTTTGATTCGCCTTGCCCCAAGACGGTAAACCTTGTCCGGGCATCGGCCGGGAGGAACGGCTCAAGTACATGGCTTGGAGCCCCGATTTTATTGGCCTCGGATTGCGTCGCGCGTCGGCCGCAATCCTGACCTGCGCCATCGCGTTCATGATGTCGCAGGCAAATAGCCTTGTGATCTCGGCCGCGGCGCAAGCCGACGGCCGCCAGGCGACGCCAATCCCGCTGCCGCGTCCCGTCGGGGACCCGGGCACGGCGGCAAGATCGGGCAAGACCAAGCTCGTCGAATTCGAGCTTTCGCCCTTCCCCTATGAAGGCATCAACCCGGCGACCGGCCGGCCGTTCCTCAATGTCGATGAGACCGGCCGGCGCGGCCATGCCGGTTCGCGCGGGCGCGTGTACTGGGAGGATGAAACATTCAGCGACCAGCGCGTCCTCCTGCACATCCCCGCGGGTTTCGACGTGCGGCGGCCGGGCCTCATCGTCGTCTTCTTCCATGGTCATGGCGCTGCAATCGATCGCGACGTGCGCGACCGCCAGCGCGTAGCCGAGCAGATTTCCGGCTCGCGCGCGAACGCCGTCCTCGTCGCGCCGCAGATGGCGGTGAAGGCCGCCGATTCCAGCGCCGGCATTTTCTGGGAGCAGGGCATGTTTGCCCAGTTTCTAAACGAGGCGGCCGAGCAGCTTGCGCTCCTGTATGGCGTGCCGGGCTCGACGCGCCTGTTCGACCGCATGCCGGTGATCATTGCCGCGTACAGCGGCGGATATCTTGCCACCGCCTGGTCGGTCCATCACGGCGGCGCCAATGATCGCCTACGCGGCGTGGTGCTCCTCGATGCGCTCTACGGAGAGCTCGACAAATTCGAGAACTGGATCGCGAAGAACCGTACCAAGTTCTTTTTCAGCGCTTATCTTGGATCGACGCGCGCGCGCAATCGCGAACTCCAGCGCATCCTGTCCGATCAGAACATCCCGGTCGCAACCACGCTCGGCGGCCCGTTGCGGCCCGGAAACGTGACGATCATCCCCGGCGGTATCGACGAGAACCATACCGACTTCGCAAGCCGCGCCTGGGGCAGCAATCCGATCACGGATCTTTTGAACCGATTGCCCGACTACCGGCGTTGAGGCGCCCAAGGAAATCCACGGCGAGTGTCCGGCGCGCGCGGGACAAGCGCGGGCATAACTATGTATTGTCGAACAGATCGCCCGTACCCGCCGCCGGCGAGCCTTCGATCGCCAGCATGCGCAGCTTCGTTCTCGTGCCGCCATTGGCGGAGAAGCCGCCCGCCTTGTCGCCGGCGCCGAGCACGCGATGGCACGGCACCACGATCGCGAACGGATTTCTCCCGAGCGCTTGGCCCACGGCCCGCGCGGCGCCCGGGTCGCCAAGGCGCTTCGCGATCTCCCCGTAGGTCATGATCGCGCCGGCCGAAATCGTGCGCGCCGCTTCGTAGACGCGGCGTTCGAATGGCGCGACGCCGTCCATGTCGAGCACAATCGCGGAAAGATCGCGCCGCTCTCCGCCAAGGAGCGCGGCGATCTCGCCGATCGCGCGCTTCACGTCCGCCGGCGGCTCCAATTCTTGCGTGTCGGGAAAGCGCCGTTGCATCCGCGCCCGAGTCTTGCTCTCGCTCGCTTCCGGAAGCTGCACGCAGACGATACCGCGCCCACTCCAGGCAATGCCGCATTGCCCGATCGCGGTGTCGAAGAGCGTGAAGCCGAGTGACGTCATGGCGTCCATCCTAACGCATCGAGGCGTACACAAAAACCCGGCCGTTCAGAGCACGAGCGGCGCCCCGCCGAAGTCCTCGGCGCGTTCGACTTTTACCAGCACGCCAAAGCCCTTCTTTTCAGGGTCCGCCTTCTGCTCGCCCTCGACGATGCGCCGGTAGATCTCGTCGCGGATCGGCCCCGATTTGTAAACCTTTGCCACGCCGTAAAACCGCGCGACACCCGATTTCGGCAGGATCGATTCCCTGAGCGGCCGCTTGCGGAAGAAGATCGTGACCTTGGTCCCGTCCTGGATATGTCCGGCCGTCGAGCCGCGTCCGCGCTCCCACATGCCGATGTGCTCGTCGTCATAGACGAACACGCTGCCACGCACCGTGATCTGCGCGTAGCCGTCCGGCAGCACCGTGCCGACCAGGCACGTGTGATCCGGCAGTGCGGTGTTGATGTGCTCGTGCAGAATTTTCGGAATCATGGCCAAGGCGCCCTCCCTCGTTCTCCACGAGCGAAGGATACGGCCTGCCATTCACGGCGCTCAACCACGATCGCGCGAGGAACGCCGCCCAACCGGGTGGGCAAAACAAAACGCCGCTGCGGATTTCTCCGCGGCGGCCTTTGTTCGAATGATATGTGAATAAAGAAAAACGCCGCCGCGGATTTCTCCGCAGCGGCGTTTGATCGAATGATTTGTGAACAGGGACTGTCCTTGGCAGGCCTGGCAGCGACCTACTTTCGCGCGTCTTAAGACGAACTATCATCGGCGCGGAGCCGTTTAACGGCCGAGTTCGGAATGGGATCGGGTTCAGACAGCTCGCAATAGCCACCAGGCCGGCGAAGGACAGCATGAAGCAAGCGCTCGCGCGAGCCGAGCGCGCAGTCCCCGGGCTTGACCCGGGGACCTCGCGCCACACGCGCTGGTCTTTTCTCTCACTGAACGCGTCCGCGCTTTCGCGCATGGACATTGACAATGAGAACAATCAAGCCGTTCGAGCGATTAGTACCGGTAAGCTGAATGCATTGCTGCACTTACACTCCCGGCCTATCGACGTGGTGGTCTACCACGGCTCTCAGGGGAGAACTCGTTTTGAGGTGGGTTTCTCGCTTAGATGCTTTCAGCGATTATCCCGTCCGCACATAGCTACGCAGCACTGCCGCTGGCGCGACAA
>JBBDYN010000038.1:0-18262 GCA_040901465.1 Xanthobacteraceae bacterium | reverse complement strand
ACCTTCTCCACGTAGGCCGCGGTGAGCGTCGCAATGCCGGAGAGGTGCGCGACGAAATCGAGCGCGACGCGCTCGGCGGCGAGCATCGCGCGTGCCGCGCCGTCCACTTCGGCGATCACTTCGTTCGCTGCGACCTTATCGCCGTCACGCTTTTTCGCGCTAAATTCGAGCGAGGGATCGAGCATCTGAAACGTCGCGGCCGCGCAAACGAGGCCCGCGATCACGCCCGGGCTACGCATGGCGAGCCGGGCGCGCGCTTTCGTTCCCTCCGGTATGGTCGCCGCACTCGTGACGTCGCCCGCGCGGCCCAAGTCCTCGTCGAGCGCGCGGCGCACGGCGTCCTCGATCAGGAGCGGATTGAGAAAGGCGCCGGGGGCGAGCAGGTCAGTGCGCAATGACATCGCCAATTTCCCTACCCCTCATCGCCGAGCTTGACCCGGCGATCCAGCCGGCGGCGAAACTGGTTCGAACGTTTTCTGGATGCCCGGGTCAAGCCCGGGCATGAGGAAGAATTGAAAATGAAGGCCATTAGGCTGCTTTAGCGCTGGCGCGGCGCGCCACCACGCGCGCCTGATCGAGCGTGAGGTAGCTGCGCTCGGCCTGACGCGGGTCGCTTTCGGGAAAATCCAAACGGAAATGTCCGCCGCGGCTTTCGGTGCGCAGCCAGGCTGCGGCGGCGATCAGAAGCGCCGCGACCGCCATGTCGCGCAGCTCGGCGGATTTCACCGCTCGCTCGATTCGGAGAAGCTCACCCATTGCACGGGCGAGTCCGGCGCCGGTGCGGATCACGCCGACTTCCGCCTGCATCAGCGCGCGCAAATTCGTCACTTCCTTGCTCGCCGGTGCAGACTTGACGGTTGCGGTCCGCGCCGCCGGCCAGCCGTGCGCCTGCGGCAGCGGCATCAATCCGCCGATATCCGCGGCGATCCGAGCCGCGAACACGATCGCCTCGAGGAGCGAATTCGATGCGAGCCGGTTCGCTCCATGAACGCCGGTGGAGGCCACCTCGCCGGCGGCCCAGAGCCCGTCGAGCGAGGTGCGGCCGTTCGCGTCGGTAAGCAGCCCTCCCATGTGATAATGGGCGGCGGGCGCGACCGGGATCGGCGCGCGAGCAGGATCGATGCCGGCAGCGACGCAAGACGCATGCACGGTCGGAAAGCGTTCGGCGATTTTCTCGATCTTGCGCGCATCGAGAAACGCGCCCCGACCGGCTGCGATCTCGGCGAACACTCCGCGCGCCACCACGTCGCGCGGCGCGAGTTCGGCGTCGGGATGAAGCTTCGGCATGAAGCGCTCGCCCTTGACGTTGACGAGGATTGCGCCCTCGCCTCGTAGGGCCTCGGTCGCCAATGGCGCCGGATCGCGGCCGACATTGAGCGCCGTCGGGTGGAACTGCACAAACTCCGCGTCGGCCACGACCGCACCCGCGCGCGCCGCGGCGGCAAGGCCGCGTCCCCTCGCCTCGCGCGGATTGGTGGTCACGGTATAAAGCGCGCCGACGCCGCCGGTTGCGAGCACGACCGCGCACGCCGGAAGCGACATCGCGACTCCGCTCGCGACAGGACGCGCCCGGATGCCGGTGAGATAGCGGCCGTCGATAGGCAAGTCGTCGAGCACGAGGCCTTCGAGCACGCGGATAGACGGCGTTGCGCGCACGGCCGCGACAAGCGCGGCCATGATCGCGGCCCCGGCGCGGTCGCCTTTCACGTGCACGATACGATTGGCGGAGTGGGCGGCCTCGCGCGAAAGCAGAAAGTGGCCTTCAAGGTCACGGTCGAAGGGCACGCCGTAGCGCAGGAGATCGGCCACGCGCGCCGGGCCTTCGCGCGCCATCAGCTCGGCTACGTTGCGATCGACGAGGCCGGCGCCGGCCTTCACCGTGTCGTCGACGTGCGCCTCGACGCTGTCGCCCTCGCCCACCGCGGCGGCGATGCCGCCCTGCGCCCAGGCGGAGGACGCGCCCTCGCCGATGGGCGCCGCGGTAACGACGGTAACCGGACGCGGGCTGAGCTTGAGCGCGCAGAACAGGCCCGCGAGGCCGCCGCCGACGATGACGACATCGTCGATACCGCCCCAGGATTGGGGCGTCAGTTCTTCGGGTGCGCGTACGGGTGCGGACATTGAGCTTCACACTCTTCTCCCTCTCCCCGCTTGCGGGGAGAGGGCAAGGTTTTTGAAGTAGCCGCGCTGGACCCTTCGGCAGCGCGGCGGTGTGAGGGGCAACGGCCGAAGATGCTAGACGAGGCCCCTCACCCGGCTCGCTTCGCTCGCCACCCTCTCCCCATGAACGGGGAGAAAGATTGAGTGCCGGTCAGTTTTTCAACTGCACCATGCGCTCGACGGCGCGGCGGGCGCGGTCGGCGATGACCGGGTCGATCTCCACTTCCTCGCGCAGGTATACGAGGCTGTCGAGAATCTTCGGCAGCGTGATGCGCTTCATGTGCGGGCAGAGATTGCACGGCCGCACGAACTCGACTCCCGGCGTCTCGGCGGCGACGTTGTCCGCCATCGAGCACTCGGTGACCATGACGACCTTCTTTGGCCGCTTCGACTTGACGAAATTGATCATGGCCGAGGTCGAGCCGGTGAAATCCGCTTCCGCGATCACGTCGGGCGGGCACTCGGGATGCGCCAAGATCTGCACCTTGGGATCGGCCTCGCGATACTTGCGCAGCTCCACGGCCGTGAAGCGCTCGTGCACTTCGCAGTGTCCCTTCCAGGCGATGATCTTCACGCTCGTCTGTGTCGCGACCCAGCGCGCGAGGAATTCGTCGGGGATCAGGATCACCCGATCCACGCCGAAGCTCTCGACGACCCGCACGGCGTTCGACGAGGTGCAGCAGATGTCGCTCTCGGCCTTCACATCGGCCGAGGTGTTCACGTAGGTCACGACCGGCACGCCGGGGTAGCGCTCGCGCAGGAGCCGCACGTCGGCGCCGGTGATGGAGGACGCGAGCGAGCAACCCGCCTTGATGTCCGGAATGAGCACGACCTTGTCCGGATTCAAGAGCTTCGACGTCTCGGCCATGAAGTGCACGCCGCCCTGCACGATGATGTTGGCCTCAGTCTCGCTGGCCTCGCGCGCGAGCTGGAGGCTGTCGCCGACGAAGTCAGCGACGCAATTGTAGATTTCCGGCGTCTGATAATTGTGCGCGAGCAGAACGGCGTTGCGCTCCTTCTTCAGTGCGTTAATCGCCTTCACATAGGGCGCGAAGAACGGCCACTCGACCGGCGGCACCACCGCCTTGACGCGCTCATAGAGATGCGCGGTCTCGCGAGCCACGTGCTCGTTCCATTCGAGCGAAGGCATCGGCAGCACGCCGAGCCGGCGCGCGGCCGCGCCGAAGCCCGCCTGCGGCGCAGGCGCAGGTGCGTGCGGCCCCTTCGGTTGAAAGAGTTCGAAGTTCGGAGTTGCGGCCATGGCAACCTCCTCTCGCCCCGCCGCCGTTTTGCTCTGATTGAGCATATCAGGCGGCTCAAAATGCCGGCTCACGCCGGCAGCCCGTAGATTATCCTCATCCCGAGCAAAAGCAATATAATACAAATCCTGCGGCTTCGCCAGTGGCAAATGTCAACCGCCCCATGCAAAACGGCGATGGCTGGCTTCACGAAGAATCGTTAGCGGCCAAACGAAAGGCCCGCTAAATTCGACAACGCTTCGCGCCGCCCGGCCCGCGTCGCCGTCACTCATTTCAGGATTCGACATGTCGACGCCGAGCCAGACTGCAGCCAACGCGCGCACGCAGTACATCCTTCTGATCCTCATCGCCGGCTGCACGATCAGCGTGCTCGGCTTCGGGCCGCGCGCGGCGCTCGGCCTGTTTCTCTGGCCGATGTCCGAGGCGAACGGCTGGGGGCGCGACGTGTTCGCGCTAGCGCTGGCGATCCAGATTCTGATCTGGGGCGCCTCCCAGCCGGTGGCGGGCGCACTCGCCGACCGGTTCGGGCCGGTGCTGGTGCTGAGCAGCGGTGCTGTTCTTTACGCCGCTGGCCTCGCGCTGATGGCACACGCGACGACGCCGGGCATGCTTACACTTACTGCGGGCTTTCTAGCGGGCTTCGGCATTGCCGGCAGCTCGTTTACGATCGTGCTCGCGGCGTTCGGAAAGCTCCTGCCGCCGCAATGGCGCTCGATCGCGTTCGGTGCGGGCACCGCGGCCGGATCGTTCGGTCAATTCCTGTTTTCGCCACTTGCGGTCGGATTGATCCACGGCTTCGGCTGGCAGAACACGCTGGTGATTTTCGGCGCGATCGTGCTGCTGATCATCCCGCTTTCACTTGTGCTCGCGACGCCGAAGGGTGCGGGTGAAGCGGCCGGTGCCGCACAAAAGCAATCGCTCAAGCAGGCGCTCAGCGAAGCGTTCGGACACCGCAGCTTCGTGCTGCTCGTGATCGGATTCTTCACCTGCGGATTCCAACTGCTGTTCATCACGGTGCATTTGCCGGCCTACGTCGTGGACCGTGGCCTGTCGGTCGATACCGGCGCATGGACGATCGGGGTGATCGGGCTATTCAACATCGTCGGCTCGCTGCTCGCGGGCTGGCTCGGCGACAAGATGCCGAAGCGCTATCTGCTGGCGGCGATCTATTTGCTACGCTCGCTCGCGGTCGTGGCATTCATCAGTTTTCCGGTGACGCCAACATCGGCCGTCGTATTCGGCGCAGTGATGGGGCTCCTGTGGCTCTCCACGGTGCCGCCCACATCCGGCCTTGTGGCGCTGATGTTCGGAACGAAGTGGTTCGCGACGCTGTTCGGCGTCGCCTTCTTCTCGCACCAAGTCGGCGGCTTCCTCGGCGTGTGGCTCGGCGGCGTGCTGTACGAGGCGTTCGGCTCCTACGATCCGATCTGGTGGGGCTCGATCGCGCTCGGCATCGTGTCGGCGCTGCTGAACCTGCCGATCGTGGAACGGCCGATCGTTCGCCCGGCCCCGGTTGCCGCCTAGCGCACGGACCATGTTAAAGGTCCGGCATGCCAAGATTCACCGCGGTACTCGTTGAAAAGACCGAAGGCGGCCAGAAGGTCGGCTTCACCGATTTCGACGAAAAGGACTTGATGGACGGCGACGTTACGGTCCGCGTCGAGTGGTCCTGCATCAATTACAAGGACGGCCTCGCCGTGACCGGACTCGCGCCGGTGGTGCGGCGCTGGCCGATGATCCCAGGCGTCGATCTCGCCGGCACAGTGGAATCCTCGACGCACCCGGACTGGAAGCCGGGCGACCCGGTGATCGTCAACGGCCACGGCCTCGGCGAAACCCATCTCGGCGCCTGGGCCGGCAAGGCGCGCGTGAAGGGCGACTGGCTCGTCCCTTTGCCGCAGGGAATGAGCGCGCGCGAGGCGATGGCGGTCGGAACCGCGGGTTATACCGCGATGCTCGCCGTGATCGCGCTCGAGCGCCATGGCGTGACGCCCGACAAGGGACCGATCGTGGTCTCGGGTGCGGTGGGAGGGCTCGGCTCGGTTGCGATCGCAATGCTCTCAAAACTCGGTTACCAGGTCGTCGCCTCGACCGGCCGAATGAACGAGGCCGACTATCTGAAGTCCCTCGGCGCGAAGGAAGTGATCGAGCGATCGGAACTCACCGGCACCGTGCGCCCGCTCGCCAAGGAACGCTTCGCCGGTGGGATCGACTCGGTCGGTTCCACGACGCTTGCGAATGTCCTTTCCATGACCCGCTATGGCGGCGCTGTGGCGGCGTGTGGGCTCGCGGGCGGGATCGAGCTGCCGACCACGGTCGCCCCCTTCATCCTGCGCGGCGTCTCGCTGCTTGGCATCGATTCAGTCTATTGCCCGCAACCGCAGCGGCGCGAGGCTTGGCGCCGGCTCGCGGTCGATCTCGACCGGCCGAGCCTCGCAACTATGACCAGCGAGGTTCCTTTCTCTGGCGTAATCGAGGCGGCGCGCATGATCGTGGACGGCAAGTTGCGCGGACGACACGCCGTTCGGGTCGCTTGATCCTCAGGGTTAACGAAGTCTTGACAAATCGGTGTGCTTCCTGCGCACCTTAACCCCGAGTACGGGGGTGGTATCACATGCACCGTGCGCGTCTGGTTGCCTTGACGTTCGCTTTGTCCGCCATCTCGCCGGCCGCCGCTCAGGAAATTCTGACGGCCGAGGTGGCGCAAAAATTCGTTGCCGGCAAGCTGTTCAGCTACAGCTGCTTCGACGGCACCGAAGGCTCCGGCAAGATTTTCTCCGACGGTTCCGCGATCGGAACCATCAGGCCGATGGGCCGCGGCGACACGCGGCAGATGCGGCTACCCGCGGGCACGTTGTTCGTCCGCGAAGACCGAGTCTGCGCCTCCTTGCGCGGCTTGCCGCTCGAGCCCTGCTTCAATCTCACGCGCATAAGCGAAACGAGCTTCCGCGGCTCCGTATCCGGTCTGAGCTTTATGTATTGCGAGTTCGAGCGCGGCGGGCAGACGCAGCTCGCGCGCCGTCGCGCGCCGCGTATGGAACTGCGCGGCGTGCTCGCCGGTGCAGGCCCGGGCGTGCCATAGAGGTTTGCTTCCGACGCGATTGATGGACGACGCGCAGCCGCATCATGCGGCAATCGAGCACGGCATTTACGTTTCCGCGTTAACGCGCGCTGAAAAACTCTGTTATCTCTGAATCCCCCGGGCGAAGAAAAATTTGCGCGCCGGAGCAGGTTGCGACGGGTCGCATTTCGGCCATGTTGCGATGCGAGATGACGTGCAGCCAAGGATCACGGGGAGACGGTTTTGAGCATTGCAAGGCGAATTTTTGCGGCAGCAATCGTTGCCGCAGCGACCCTCATTGTGCCGGCACTTGCCGACAGCGAAATGAGCGGAGAGCAAGCGCAGAAGCTGCTTGCCGGTCAACGTTTCGATTTTCATTGCGTCGACGGCACGCGCGGCGAAGCGAGTTACGCACATTCCGGCCTCGCCACGGCGAGCTACCGGCTGCCGTCGGCGGCGGACGACGCGGCATTGCTGAAGGATCAGGGGCGCGTGCGCACGGCGGGCGACAATGTCTGTATTCGCTGGAACAATCTGAACGCCGGCGAGGAAGCCTGCTTCCGCATGATCGAGCGCCAGCCGGGAAAATATCGGATCGCGACCGACAACAAGATCCGCTGGTGCGATCTGTCTGTGCTCAGTGCAGGAGAGCGCGCCGAGCGCAACTGAGCGAGACGCAAACCGAACAAGAAAGGCGCCCGCGGGCGCCTTTTTCTTTTTCAGGATCAGCCGCCGTTGCCGGGGCTCTTCGTTCCGCCCGCCGTTGGCGCCGGACTATCGTCCTTCAGGCCGTCGGTGAGCTTGGCTTGAATTGCCGGCAAGTCTTCCGGCTCGGGCTTCAGGTCGATCGAGTGCCGCCACTGGAAGTTCGCCTCGAGGCGGCGGCCGATTTTCCAATAGGCGTCGCCGAGATGGTCGTTGATCACCGGGTCCTCGGGGCGGAGTTCAATCGCACGCTCTAGTTCTTTCACCGAGTCGTCGTAGCGCCCGAGGCGGTAATAGGCCCAGCCCAGACTGTCGACGATGTAGCCGTCGTTCGGGCGCAGCTCGACGGCCTTCTTGATCATATCGAGACCCTTGTCGAGATTGACGCCCTGGTCGACCCAGGAATAGCCGAGATAATTCAGGACCTGCGGCTGATCCGGATTGAGCTCGAGCGACTTCAGAAAGTCCTTTTCGGCCGACGGCCATTGCTTCGAGCGCTCGAAACAAATGCCGCGAAAATAGAACAAGGTCCAGTTCTGGCGCGACGGCTCCTTGATGAGCGCGACGCCCTGCGAATAGACGTCGGCGGCCTCCGCATAGCGCTTGCGCGCGCGCAACACGTTGCCGAGCGCGGTGACGGCCTCAAGGTCTTCGGGATGCTTCTGCACGAGGCTCGCCAGCCGTTCGCGCGCCTCATCGGCACGTTCGAGCACATCGAGATTGAGCGCGCGCTGAATCTCGGCGTTGCGCTTGAGCGGCGAATTGGCGGGCAGGCGCGCGAACACTTCGATCGCGAGCTCGGGCTTCTTCAGCGACTCGTAGAGGTCACCGAGCGAGAGCAGCGCCAGCGGATGTTCGGGATCGAGATAGAGCGCGAGATTGAGATAGACGAGGCCGAGGTCCTCGCCGCCCTGACGTCCGAGCGCGGCGCCGAGACCGAACAGGACTTCAGCGGTGCCGGCCTGAACCGCACGAACAAACGGCGCCGGCATCCGCCCGGCCTCGATCTCGGCGACTGTCGCTTCAACCAAGGGATGATTAGGCAGGACTCCGGAGAAAGTGGAATAGATTTCGAGCGCCTTCTTTTTATTACCATTGCGCGCAAGCCAGCGCGCATAGGCGTCAACCGTACGCAACGAGTTCTTATCCGCTTCGTACGCGCGCTCCAGGCGCGCACCCGCGTCGCGGCGCTGGCCCGCCACGTCGAGCATCAGACCTGCGTGCAAGTCCTTGAAGGCGGCATACCAATCCGGCCCCTGGAGCCGGTCGATGCCGGCGACCGCATTCTTTACGTCGCCGCCTGCCGCGAGCGTCCAGGAACTCATCAACGTCGCCGTGAGATCGGCGATCGGCCCGCGCACGGAAAGCGTGAGATGCGTGCGGGCGGAAGCAAACTGGGCGCGCTTGATCGCACGGGCGGCAAGGGCCAGCCGAGCGATGCGATGGCTGCGCTCGAAGCCGACGAGGCGCTCGGCAAGGGGCAACGAGTCTTCGATATTGCCGGTTGCGAGCACAACCAAAAACGTGCGCTCGACGAGATCGGGATTGCGCGGGTCGGCGCGCAGCGCGCCGCGGTAATATGCTGCAGCAGCAGCCATATCGCGCTCCTGCCCGGCGATGCGCGCGGCCAGGTAATTGCCGGAGGGAGAAGTGCGCGAGACCTCGCCTGGGGTTGGCACGTCGGCAAGGGCAGGGGCGAGCTGCAATCCGGCCGCAAGCAAAGCGGCAATCGAGAAGCGGAGCGGAGTCTTGGTCAAAGGGCCTCTCCCGCGGCCGCTGTGCGCGACCCATTCATCGAAGCATCTGCGAATAGAGGCGAACATGCCCCCGATTCATGGCAGCCGCAAGGACGGCGGCCGCCGCGCCGGTTGCACGGTTAGCGGGGCCTCGCCATGCTCGGAGACCGCTCATGGCCCGCCTGCAAAGTACCGCTCCCGCCAAGGTCAATTTGACGCTGCGCGTGCTCGCGCGGCGCGCCGACGGCTTTCACGACCTGGCGAGCCTCGTCACATTCGCCGCCATCGGCGACACACTGACGCTGGAGCCCGGCGCGGCACTCGATCTCGCGGTCGAGGGGCCGATGGCCGCCGCCGCCGGTGCGAAGGCGGAAAATGTCGTGCTCAAGGCCGCGCGTGAATTGGCGGAACGCATCGCGGGCGCGAAGCTCGGACGCTTCGTGCTCACGAAACGCTTGCCGTCGGGCGCGGGACTCGGCGGCGGCTCGGCGGATGCGGCGGCGGCGTTGCGCCTGATCGCGCAGGCGAACGATCTTGCGCTCGACGACCGGCGCGTGCTCGACGCGGCGCGCGCCGCCGGCGCGGACGTGCCGGTCTGTCTCGATCCGCGCGCGCGGCTGATGCACGGCATCGGCGATGTCATCTCGCCGCCGCTCCGCTTTCCGCAACTCGACGCGGTGCTGGTTTATCCCGACTCGCCTGTCAAGACCGCGGACGTATTTCTCGCGTTCGAGCCGGGGCGCTCGCGCCGCAAGACGGTATACTCGGAAGCGGAAATTCCCACGGAGAGAATGGCGCTTCTGCGATTTCTCGCGAACGAGGAAAATGACCTGGAGCCGGCCGCGACCACCCTTGCTCCCGCGATCGGAGAAGCACGCAAGCTTCTCGAGACAACCGCCCCTCGTGTCGTGCGCATGTCCGGATCAGGCTCGGCCGTGTTCGCGCTCTACGAGAGTGCGAACGCTGCCGCAAACGCGGCGAGCGAAATCCGCGGACGACGACCGGACTGGTGGGTGACGGCGACAACGCTCGGTTAGGCGTCAGTGTGCGCGGGCGACGCAGAAGTCAACGACCTCGAGCAGCGCGCGCTTTCCTTCGCTATCCCGGAACAGCGCGAGTGCGTCCTTGGCGATCGCGCCGTAATGGCGCGCGCGCTCGATCGTGTCATCGAGCGCGCCGTGGCGCGCGAGCAGTCCGACCGCACGCTCCAACTCCGCCTCGGAAGTCTCGCCAGCTTCCAATGCGCGGCGCCAGAACTCGCGCTCCTCCGTGCCGCCGCGTCTGAACGCCAGGATCACCGGCAGCGTGATCTTCCCTTCGCGGAAGTCGTCGCCGACGTTCTTGCCGAGGCGCGCTTTGCTACCGCCGTAATCAAGGGCGTCGTCCACGAGCTGAAACGCGATGCCGAGGTTCATGCCGAAGGAGCGGCAGGCCGCTTCCTCCGAATCCGGGCGCTCCGCCAGAACCGGCCCGACTTCGCAGGCGGCGGCGAACAGCTCCGCGGTCTTGGCGCGGATCACCGCGAGATAAGCGTCCTCCGTCGTGTCGAGCTTCTTCGCTGCGGCGAGCTGCATCACCTCGCCCTCTGCGATCACAGCGGCGGCGGAAGAAAGAATATCGAGCGAGCGAAGACTGCCGACCTCGACCATCATCTTGAAGGCTTGGCCAAGGAGAAAATCGCCGACCAGCACCGACGCCTCGTTGCCCCAGACCATGCGGGCGGCGGCCTTGCCCCGGCGCAGCTCGCTTTCATCCACCACGTCGTCGTGCAGGAGGGTCGCCGTGTGCATGAACTCGACTGCGGCGGCGAGCCGGATGTGGCCCGAGCCTTCATACCCGGTGAGCGCCGCCGTCGCGAGCGTCAGCATGGGCCGGAGCCGCTTGCCACCCGACGAGATCAGGTGGTTCGCCACCTCCGGAATCATCGTCACGTCGGAGCCGGTACGCGAAAGAATCATCGCGTTGACCCGCTCCATGTCGCCGCGCACGAGCACGTTCAGCCGCTCGATCGAGGGCTCGTGCTGGGATTCGAAGGGCAATACGACGGCCACTGGCATGCTCCGAAAGCGTTCGTAGAGCTTAGGAAGCGGGGAACCGGCGGGCAAGGCCGGTATTCCTATCGAACCTCTTTGGCGCCCGAAGATTCCAGCCTAGATTGCGCACATGAACGTGAACGCGAAACGAAATGCCCGGCCGTCCGCGGGCCGCAGTGCTGTCGCGCGTGAATCGGCGGGCAGCCGGCGCGTCGCCGTACTCGTGCCCTGCTACAACGAGGAGGTCGCGATTGCGAAGGTGATCGCCACTTTCAAGAAGGCGCTGCCCCACGCCGTCATCCACGTCTACGACAACAACTCGTCCGACCGCACGGCCGCGGTCGCGCGCAAGGAGGGCGCCGTCGTCGGCAACGAGCCGCGTCAGGGCAAGGGCCACGTGGTGCGGCGCATGTTCGCCGACATTGACGCGGACATTTATGTGCTGGTGGACGGCGACGCGACCTATGACGCTCCGAGCGCGCCGAACATGATCGAAAAGCTGATCGGCGAAAATCTCGACATGGTGGTCGGCACGCGTGCTGACCGTGAGGACAGCGCGTACCGGCGCGGGCACCGATCCGGCAATTATCTGTTCACCTGGTTCGTCGCGAGCATGTTCGGCAGCAGCTTCACCGACATTCTTTCCGGGTATCGCGCGTTCTCGCGGCGCTTCGTGAAATCGTTTCCGGCGCTGTCGACCGGCTTCGAGATCGAGACCGAGCTCACGATTCACGCGCTTGAGCTGGGAATGCCGGTGGGCGAGATCGAGACGCCCTATTACGCGCGGCTCGAGGGCTCGGCATCGAAGCTCAATACCTGGCGCGACGGCCTGCGTATCTCCTGGATGATCCAACGGCTCTATCGCACCGAGCGGCCGCTGCAGTTCTTTGGCTTTGTCGCGCTGGTGCTGGCGGCGCTCTCGATCGCGCTGGCGGCGCCCGTGATCGAAACCTACCTCGAGACCGGCCTTGTGCCGCGCATCCCGACTGCGATTCTGGCGACCGGATTGATGCTCGCCGCATTTCTCGCGCTCGCGTCCGGCCTCGTGCTCGACACGGTGACGCGCGGGCGGCGCGAGATGAAGCGCCTCGCCTATCTCGCCCATCGCGCGCCCTACCTCGTGGAACGGCGCGGCGGACAAACATGACGGAATTGCTGCGCACGAACGACGCAGTCCTGATCTCCGCGGTCGAGGCGCTGCTCGGCGGCGCCGGCATCGAATGCATGGTCGCCGACCGGTTCATGAGCGTGCTGGAAGGATCGCTCGGTGTGCTGCCGCGCCGCGTGCTGGTCGCCAACGACGATGCCGCCAAAGCGCGGCGCGTGCTCACGGAAGCGGGGCTCAGCCATGCCCTCACGCCTGGTTGAAGCGCCGCGCGTTCCGTTCGCGACGACCGACGATGCAGTGCTCGGCGGGCGGCTGAAATTGCTGCAGCCGGCCCGCGGGCATCGCGCGGGCCATGACGCGATCCTGCTCGCGGCCGCGGCACCGAAGGCGGTGAGCGCCGTCGATCTCGGCGCCGGCATTGGCACCGCAGGTCTTGCACTTCTCGCGCGTGGCGCCGCGCGCAGCGTTGCGCTCGTCGATATCGATCCCGATCTCGTGCGGCTTGCCGCCAGCAATGCGGGGCGCAACGGGTTCGCCGCGCGCGCGGAGGCAATCCTCGCCGACGTCGAGCATGTGGCGCGCCGCGGCGGACCGCCGAAGCCTGCGGCCGGCAGTGCCGACCTCGTCATCATGAATCCGCCGTTCAACGACCCGGAGACGCACCGCGCTTCGCCCGACGCCGCACGCAGGCGCGCGCATTCAGCGACCGACGCAGATCTCGAGCAATGGATCAAAGCCGCCGACCGGCTGCTCAAGGGAAGCGGCAGGCTGGTGCTGATCCATCGGCCGGAGGCGATCGGAACGATTCTGTCGATGCTCGAACCGCATTTCGGCGCGCCGGAAATCATTCCGGTGCACACGCGCGCACACACACCGGCGATCCGGATCATCGTGCGCACGCAGAAGGGCAAGCGCACCGCACTCGTGATCCAGCCCGGATTTGTCCTTGCCGGCGAGGATGGGCGACCAACACACGAGGCGGAAGCCGTGTTACGGGGTGCCGCGCCACTCGATCCCGCATGAGCCCGGACACGGGCATTTGATGCTATCAATCAACACGATACGGGGCTGGCGCGCTACAGACTGCGGGCGGCCCAAGACGGCGGAGTGCAAATGGCGCAAACGATCCTGCAACGACTGACAAACTTCCTGCCGCGGCGCTTCCGGCGCGGCGAGCCGCTCGTGCCCGTGGTGCGGCTCAGCGGCGTCATCGGCTATACGACGCCGCTCTCGCCCGGCATGACGCTCGCCTCGGTTTCGAAAACGCTCGAGCGCGCGTTCTCGATCAAGCAGGCCAAGGCAGTCGCGATCGTCGTCAATTCCCCGGGCGGCTCGCCGGTGCAGTCGCATCTCATCCATTTGCGCATCCGCGCGCTTGCGGACGAGCACAAGAAGAAAGTGATTGCGGTGGTGGAGGACGTGGCGGCGTCCGGCGGCTACATGATCGCGAGCGCGGCCGACGAAATCGTCGCCGATCCCTCCTCCATCGTCGGCTCGATCGGCGTCGTGAGCGCGAGCTTCGGCTTTCATCAATTGATCAAGAAGATCGGAATCGAGCGGCGCGTCTACACGGCGGGCGAGAAGAAGATGATGCTCGACCCGTTCCAGCCGGAGAATGCAGACGACGTAAAACGCCTGAAATCGGCCCAGCAGGAAATTCATCGGCTGTTCATTTCGCTTGTGAAAGGACGGCGCGGAAAGAAATTAAAGGGCACGGACAAGACTCTTTTCTCCGGCGAATTCTGGACGGCGAGCGAAGCGGAGAAGCTCGGTCTCGTCGATGGACTCGGCGACTTGCGCGGCACATTGCGCGAGCGCTTCGGCAAGAAGGTTTCAATCCGCCTGATCCAGCCGCCTGCAGGATGGTTCGGCCGGCGCGCGCCGGGTGTGGAATGGGATGCGCGCGGCGATTGGGCCGCAACGCTGATCAGCGCAATCGAGGCGCGCTCGATATGGTCGCGCTACGGTTTGTAATGAAGCCGTAATGTAGCGGTAAGGAGACGCAAAGATGCCGCCCGTTATCATCTGGGCACTCGGTACGATCGGCGCGCTCGCGCTCGCGAAGCTCCTTGCCAACGCAGCGCGCAAGGCCAATGCCGAGCTCGACGACATCCGCCGCGAACGCGCGGTGGAACGTCCGGTCGAGAAACTCGAACGCGATCCGGCGACCGGAGAATACCGGCCGCGCAAGTCCTGAGAGGGCAACGTCGGTGCTGCAGAAACTCGACGGCGCGAATCTGAAATCGGCGGCGCGCGGCTATTTCCGCCGTTCGCGCCGCTGGATCGCGCTGGAAATCCTGCTTGTGATCGCCGCGTTCGCATTCATGGCAGCGCTCTATTTCGGTACGAGCAGCGGACCGCAGGCCGCGGTGCGCACCGAGCAGGTGACCCGCGGCGACATCGAGCGCACGGTGACGGCGCTTGCCGCGATCAAGCCGAAGACCTTCGTCGACGTCGGCACGCAGGTCTCGGGGCAATTGCGCAAGGTGCACGTGAGGATCGGCGACGTGGTCACGCAGGGCCGTTTGCTCGCCGAGATCGATCCGACCGTCTACCAGACGCGCGTGCTCGCCAATCGCTCGCAGATCGAGAACCTCAAGGCCCAACTCGCGCAGAACGAAGCGCAGCTCGTGCTCGACCGCGCGCGCGAAGAGCGCAGCCAGCAATTGCTGCGCACGAACGCGACGAGCAAGGACGCGGCCGAGGCCACGGCGGCCGCTGCAAAAATCACCCAGGCAAAGATCGAGTCCTTCAGGGCGCAGATCGCGCAGACCGAAGCGACGCTCAAAGGCGACGAGGCCAATCTCGGCTACACGAAAATCCATGCGCCGATGGCGGGCACCGTCGTCGATCAGATCGCCTTTGAAGGTCAGACCGTGAATGCGAACCAAACTGCGCCGATCATCGTGCGGATCGCCGACCTCGACACGATGACAGTATGGGCGCAGGTCGCTGAAGCGGACATTCCGCGCATCAAGACCGGAATGCAGGTTTATTTCACGACGCTCGGGATGCCGGACAAACGCTTTCAGGCGCGGGTCGAGCAGATTTATCCGACGCCGGAAGTGGTGAACGACGTCGTACTCTATAACGTGCTGATCGACGTGCCGAACAAAGAGCGGCTCCTGATGACCAGCATGACCGCGCAAGTCTTCTTCGTTCTGGGCAGCGCCGAGGACGTGACGCTCGTACCGATGTCGGCGCTTAGGCCCGCGCCGCGCGGCGGCGAAGGCGTCTATCTCGCGCGCGTCGCCAATGGCAGCTCGGTGGAAACGCGCCGCGTGGAAATCGGACTGACCAACCGTCAGGTTGGCGAAGTCAAGAGCGGGCTTTCGGCCGGCGACCGCGTCATCGTCGGCACCGACGAGGCGGCGGGCCAGCAGGGCCCGCGTACGTTCCGCTTCCGGGGGTTCTGAGCGTGAACAAGCCGCAACGCACGCAGGACGTCGTCGCGCGCAAGACCGAGAGAGAAAGGCCAAAAGGCGCAGCACTCCTCGTGCTCGACGACGTACGGCGGCTCTACCCGAGCGGCGAGACGGTGGTGCGCGCGCTCGACGGCGTTTCGCTCACGATCGAGGCGGGCGAGTTCGTGGCGATCATGGGCCCATCGGGCTCGGGCAAATCCACGCTCATGAATATTCTCGGCTGCCTCGAACGTCCGACCGGCGGGCGCTATCGCGTGGCCGGCCACGACGTGTCGAAGCTCACGCTCGACGAACTCGCGGCGCTGCGCTGCCGCACGTTCGGGTTCGTGTTCCAGCGGTTCAATCTGCTGCCGACGATCACGGCGGCCGAGAACGTGGAAATTCCCGCGGTCTACGCCGGGCGGTCGCAGCGCGAGCGGTTTCTCCGCGCGCGTGAGCTGCTTGAGCGACTCGGTCTCGGCGACCGCGCGGAGCATCGGCCGAACGAGCTTTCCGGCGGGCAGCAGCAACGGGTTTCGGTTGCGCGCGCGCTAATGAACGAAGCACCGGTGATCCTCGCCGACGAGCCGACGGGCTCGCTCGACAGCCGCTCCGGCGAGGAAGTGCTCGCATTGCTCAAGGCCCTCAATGCGGAAGGCCGCACGGTGCTCCTGATCACGCATGATCCGGATGTGGCGGCACATGCGAACCGGGTGATCCGGATCGCCGACGGGCGGATCGTGGCGGACGAGCGCAAGGACGACGCTCCCCTGGTTGCCGCGGCCGGCGCGGGCTTCGTTTCGCTCGACATCCGGAAGCGGCTCCTCCCCGATCTCATCGAAGCAACGAAAATGGCGATGCGCTCGATGCGGGTGAACCTGTTCCGCACGGCGCTGACGCTTTTGGGCGTCGTCATCGGCGTCGCCGCGGTCATCGCCATGCTCGCAATCGGCGACGGCTCGAAGCAGCAAGTTCTTCAGCGCATATCAGCGATGGGAACGAATTTGCTTGTCGTGCGTCCCGGCGGGCCCGGCGTGCGGACGAGCGGCGACAATGCGAGCCTCGTCGAAGAGGACGCGACGGCTATCGACAGTATAGAGAATGTTTCGATCGTCTCGCCGGAACGCTCGATGCGTTCCACGGCGCGCTTCGGCAACATCGACTACCAGACGTCGATCCAGGGCGCCTGGCCCGGCTATACGGCGGCGCGCGATTGGGCGCTCGCGGCCGGCAGCATGTTCTCGCAAGCGGACGTGAAGAGCTACGCGCCGGTCGTCGTGCTCGGGCAGACCGTCGTGCAGAGTCTGTTTCCCGGCGGCGGGAGCCCGATCGGGCGATACGTGCTTGTGCGCAACGTACCCTTCGAGGTGGTCGGCGTGCTCGCCAAGAGGGGTGCGACGCCGTGGGGATCGGATCAGGACGACATCGTACTGATGCCGCTTTCCACCGGCTACATGCGGATCTTCGGCAAGCGCTGGCTCAATTCCATCACCGTCTATGTGGAAGATGTCGGCCGCATCGCCGAGACGGAACAAGCGATCAAGGCGCGGCTGATCGAGCGGCACCGCGTCGAGGACTTCCGTCTGCGCAATACGGCGGCGATCCTGGAGACCGCGGTCGCCACACAACAGACGCTCACGATTCTGCTCGGGTCGGTCGCGGCGATCTCGCTGCTCGTCGGCGGCATCGGCGTGATGAACATCATGCTGGTGAGCGTGACCGAGCGAACGCGCGAGATCGGCATCCGCATGGCGACCGGCGCGCGGACCGGGAATATCCTGCTGCAATTCAACACCGAGGCGCTGGTGGTCTGCGGAATCGGCGGGATCGCGGGCGTGGCACTCGGTGTTGCGGTGGCGCTCGTCTGCCAGTGGTTCGGCATCGCCGTCTCGTTCTCGATCTTGCCGGCAGTGCTCGCCTTCTCTTGCGCGTTCCTCACCGGCTTGCTGTTCGGATATCTCCCGGCACGCAAAGCCGCGCGCATGGACCCCGTGGCGGCGCTGGCGTACGAGTGAAGCCTACCGCTCTCCCTATTCTGTGAGCTTGGGCTCGCGTTGCGTGAGCAAGCGGACGAGCTCGGCCTGACGGCCTCGAGTCTCGACCGCGTGATCTCTCTGTCGTACCGGCTGCTCGGGCTCATCTCGTTCCTCACGGCCGGGCCGGACGAGGTCCGGGCGTGGCCGATCCCGGACGGATCGAGCGCGGTCGATGCCGCGGCCGCGATCCACACCGATCTGGCCCGGGGGTTCATCCGGGCGGAGACCGTCGCGTACGAGGATCTCGTCGAGCTGGGCTCGATGGCGGAGGCCCGCAAGCACGGCCGACTTCGGTCCGAGGGCAGGACGTACCGGGTTCGCGACGGCGACGTGATCGAGGTCCTGTTCAGCCGCTGACGGATCCGGCTAGTGGGGCCGCCCGCCGCCGTCCGGATCGTAGTCGACCGGCAGGGCGAGGTAGTCGGCATCCTCCTCGAGCTCGGCCTCGAGGTCCGACAGGAAGTTGTCGTCCTCTGTCCTCGACACGTTGACCGCGGCGGTCAGCCGGGCGTCCGAGACGAACGTGAACCCGTGATCGCGCTCGAGCTCGACGGCGATCGCCTCGATGAGGGTATCGTGATCGTACGAGTCCTGGATCCGCAGCCGGATCGACTGGACGAGCTCGAAGAACTCCTGGGGGGAGAACTCCTCGTCGTGGACGAGGAGGGCGTCCGAGTAGACCTCGTCGTCGCCCTCGTGCAGCTCGTAGAAGTACATCGTCGCTCCGGAAGGGACGGGAAGTGTCGAACCATCATACGCC
>JBBDYN010000037.1:0-94306 GCA_040901465.1 Xanthobacteraceae bacterium | reverse complement strand
AGCCCGTCCCGGTCTATTGGGTCTACATCACCGCTTGGGCCAATCCGGACGGCGTCGTGCAGTTCCGTGACGACGTCTATGGCCATGACGGGCTTGGAATCCGTCCTGTGGCGGTCGCGCCGAGCTGAAGCGGGCGCTAGCGCCCTTTATCTCCGATGATCACCGCTTCTTCCTCGGGGCTGAGCGGCCCCTGGGCGTCGAGTGCGTCCAAATAGGCGTCAATGCTGCCGGTCGCGCCCGCGGCGGCGGGCGCATAGGTGCCGTCGCCGCCATGAGCGGCGGCCATGCCGACATTCCATCCGGAGCCGAGATCGCAGCCGACGCCGCGCACTGCCCCCTGCGATCCGGCAGGGCTCATTTCGAAGGTCCGGCATAGCCCGCGATCGACCTTGTACGTCGCGAGCGTGCGGAGCCGAGCCTCGCCATTGCTCGCGCGGATCGTGCGCTCGTTGCCGCTCGGCGTCTCGCCGAGCGCTTCTGCAACAATTCCGCCGCCGAGCGGATCGGCGCCGCCGGGCGCCGAGCGCTGGCCGAACCAGTAGCCGGCGAGGCCGAAGGCGATCGCGATCGAGGCCGCGATCGGCAATGCCGTCTGCATGAACCTGCGCCGAGACGAGAATGCTACGACCTTCGAGGATTCGCCTCGGAGCACTGCGGCGACCAGCGCCTCCGGCACCGGCTCGGCCTTGAGATCGACGAAAGCGTCCCGCGCCATCTGTCGTGTCGTGCGGAACGCTTCCGCCCGCCGCGCCAGCGCCGCGTCGTTGGCAGTTGCGCGCCGCACGCTCTCGGCCGCGGCCGGATCCAGCTCTCCGTCGACAAATGCCATCAACATTTCGTCCGTCACCCTCGTCGTCATGATGGGGCTCCCGTTGCACGCGTCGGCCTATGCTCCTCGCCGTCGACCGCTTCGATCAGCGTGCGCCGCGCCCGCGCGAGGCGGCTCATCACGGTGCCGACCGGCACGTCGAGCACTTCGGCGGCGTCGCGATAGCTCATGTCTTCGACGCAGACGAGCACGAGAACGCTGCGCAGCTCTTCCGGCATCTCGCCGATCAGGCTGCGCACGCTGCCGAGCGTGAGCCGCGCTTCCGCGGTCTTGGCGCCGTCTTCACCCGCGATCTGCAAGCCGGCGCCGGGCTCGTCGATCGAGGTCTGCGGACGCTGCCGGCGCTTCTCGTCGATCCACTGGTTCTGCATGATGCGGAACATCCAGCTGTCGAGCCGTGTGCCCGGGGTCCAAGTGTCCGCGGCACGCAGCGCCTTCTCGCAGGTCGCCTGCACCAGGTCGTCGGCCGCGTCGCCCGACCGCGCCAGTGCATGCGCGAATGCGCGCAGCCTGGGCAGCAGCGCGACCATGCGGTGCCGGATGTCGACGGCCATGCAACCTCTCGAATTCATGTAACAACGGGCGATGAGCGAACTTATTCGCGGGTTCGCGGGGTCCAATGCACAATATTTTGAGGGGTGATGGGAATAGAGCACCCGTATGGTGCGTTGTCGCGCAGCCGCAACGCGTGAGATGAGGGAACCCATGCCGGGCAACGGATCCGACGATACAATCGACCCCGCCAGGCGTGGCATGTTGTTGCGGCTCGGGCTTGCAGCAACGGCGGCTTACGTGGCGCCGATGCTCATGAGGCTGAGCGGGGCGCGTGCTTCATCCGGGAGCGGCCCGAGCGCTTCCGGCAGCCGATCGCGAACGCGGCGGCCTGAAATCGTTGTCGCCGCGCCGAATGCGGCCGACATCGACCGCATTGCCGCACAGGGCTACATACTGCTCTCGCGCGATCGCCTGGCGCTCGTCGATGCCGAGATCGCGCGGTTCCGTGTTCCGGCTCGCCTCACCATCGAGCAAGCGCGCACGCAAATCATGCGGCTCGTCCCGGCGGCGCTGTTCGACATCAATCACGTGTACCGGCCCGGCGAGCTCGCCTGCGGCGCGGACAGCTGCGCCGCGTTCGAGATGATCGGCTGGAAGGCGGCGGCGCACGCCTGTCCGGCGGGCACGACGGTCGGCATGATCGATACCAGCGTGAACGTGATGCAAGAGGCGCTTGCCGGCGTCGACATTGAAGCATTCGACGTGCTGGCAGAGGGCCGCCGCCCGGCGTCCAATGCCCACGGCACGGCGATCGCAGTTCTGCTCGCGGGACGCCGGGACGCGCGCACGCCCGGTCTTCTCGACGGGCTCCGTGTGATCGCCGCGCAGGCCTTTCATCGAGACGCGCGCGGACAGGACGCCGCCGACGCCTTCGACATCGCGCGTGCGATCGACCGTCTCGCCGCTCGCAAGGCCGGCGTGATCAACATGAGCTTCGCGGGGCCGGCCAACGCCGTGCTGGAGCGGGTCGTTACCGTGGCCCGCGGCCGCGACGTCGTTCTCGTCGCTGCCGCTGGAAATTCCGGCCCGCGATCCGCGCCGCTCTATCCCGCGGCATACGAGAACGTGGTGGCGGTGACGGCGATCGACCGCAACAGCCAAGTTTATCGCCAGGCCAGCACGGGTGCGCATATCGACTTCGCGGCGCCCGGGGTCCGGTTATGGACGGCCGCGTCGGTTAGCGGCGGCCGCTACCGGTCCGGCACTTCTTACGCCGCGCCGTTCGTATCCGCAGCGTTCGCTGTTGCGCGCGCGCGCGCGCCGCAGAAGAGCGCCGCCGAGCTGATTGACGAACTCGCCAAGCAAACCGTCGACCTCGGGCCGCCGGGACGCGATGCGACCTATGGCTGGGGTCTCGTTCAATCGGACGGAGATTGCGCAGGGCGCGGCGCCGGGTTCCTCGCGCCGGCGCAGGTTCCGACGGGCGGCTGAAGCCGCCGTTGTGAAAAAATGCGTAGCAACATGAGAATAAAGCGCCTCCGGCTGCGTTGTGGTCGCGAAGCCAACGACCGAACGCAGAAGGAGTGCAACCATGAGCTACGATGCGAGCAAGAAGGGAACCGCCGGCGAGCCAGCGATCACGCGCCGCCGCATGCTGATGCGGCTCGGCCTTGCCGCGACCGCCGTGTACGCAGCGCCGGTGTTGCTGCAACTCAGCGAAGCGCGCGCTTCCGGGGGCAGCGGCCCGAGCCGGCGCGGCTCGAGGCATAGCGGCCCAAGCCGCAGCGGTCCGAGCCGCAAGCGATCCGGTCGACATGGACCGAGCTTCAGCGACGGCCGGCAGCGCTTCCGCGCCCATGCGTCGGACAGAGTTTACCGTCCGCGCCGCATCTACGGCGGCAGTTTCAGCGGCTAGACTGCTGCAGTGGAGGGCCGGTCCGGGCAGGTCGCGCATCGCCCGGACCGTCCTTTGCGGTTAAGGTTGTCGCATGCGGATCGCTTTCCACGGGACGTCTGCTTCGATTGAAGTGCCGGATCGCCCGGAATTTCTCGACACGCTGCGCGCGGTCGCAATCGACTGGCCGTTTGCAGAAGCGGCCGACAATGACGAGCCGCTCGTCACCGTACTGCGAACGGGCGGCAAGTACGCGATCGTCGCGCCGGGCGAGGAGGTCCTGGAAACGAGCGCGGTCAGCGCTGCGTGCAGCGTCGTCGTCGACGTCGTGAAAGCCTATATCGACGAAAATCCGTCGCGGCTCTGCTTTCATTGCGGCTCGGTTGTCATCAATGGCCGCCTCGTGTTGTTTCCGAACCAATACCGCGCGGGCAAGAGCACCCTCGTCGCGCGTCTCGCCGCGAGCGGACATGAAATCTATGGCGACGACGTGCTCCCGCTCTCCGAAGCCGATGATCACGGGGTCGCGCTTGGAGTTGCGCCGCGGCTGCGTTTGCCGCTACCGGAAAATGCGGGTGCCGCGTTCCGGCGTTTTGTCACGGAGTGCTCCGGGCCGCGCGATGATCGCTATCTCTATTTGAGATTGCCGCAGGGAAGTCTCGCCCCGCGCAATTCAACGGCGCCGCTCGGGGCAGTCGTGCTGCTCGATCGGCGGCCCCGGGGTCCGGCGTCGTTAAGCGAGGCCAGCCGTAGCGCCACCCTGCAAGCATTGATCGTGCGAAATTTCGCGCGCGCCGCGCCTGCCGGCGACCTTCTGGAGCGGCTGCATCGCGTCATGGACCGGCTGCCGCGCTTCACGCTGCACTACAGCGATCTCGACGAAGCGGCGTCGCTGCTCGAAGCGACCTTCAGCGCCTGGCCGCCGCGTATAGGGGCGCTCGCGAGCGCCGATCCTCCGCTCTCCGTGGTGGACATTTCATCGGATGGAGCGGCGACGAGGGCGCGCTTGGCCGGTGTGCGATTAAAGCAGAATCCTGCCGTCAAACTGCATGCGGTCGACGGCGAGCTGTTTCTCGCGGATGCCGAGGGCACGGCAATCCATCACCTCAATGCAATCGGGGCCGGGCTTTGGAACCTGCTCGCCGATGCCATCGATGAAGTCGAGGCGGTCGAGGTCCTGTGCGGAGCCTTTCCGGCCGTGGAGCGCGCGATGGTTGCACGCGACGTGAGGGAGTTGTTCGACGCGCTTGCCGCAGGCGGTTTCATCGTCGAAACGCTGCCGCCTGCTGATTGCAACGGGACCGGCATACCTTCATGATGCCTCGTCACCCGAGTCGCGGACAGGCGGCATGGTCGGAAAAAGCCCGGATGCGGGCGAAGTGATCATCGAAATGCGGCCCGTCGGCGCAGTCGTGCGGGTGGCTGCGGTCGATGTTGCCTCCGGGACCGAGGTGATCGTGTTCGGGCCGGCGACCGCTTCGCAGCGGGCCCTCGAAGAACTCGCGGTGGCCAAGCTGCGTCGCCGCCTGTCCACCGATAGGGGCGCGTAGAGCAGAGGCACCCTTCATTTTGTGGTAGCCTTGTGCTATCCCGCCTGCTGGCTACCGTCCGGCGGGCCACGGACGGTTCCCTTCCGAACCGACAAGTCCCGATCACTGAAGCTTGGAGGCTGGGAATGCCCGTGACCGATGTCACGCCGGATCGCGGTGTCGTTGACGGATTCTTTTCTTCGAGCCTGGAGGAGAGCGATCCGGAACTCTTCCTGGCGATCGAGGGCGAACTCGGCCGCCAGCGCAACGAGGTCGAGCTGATCGCCTCCGAAAACATCGTGAGCCGCGCTGTCCTGGAGGCGCAGGGCTCGGTGCTCACCAACAAATACGCCGAGGGCTATCCGGGCCGGCGCTATTACGGCGGATGCCAATGGGTCGACGTGGCCGAGACGCTCGCGATCGACCGCGCGAAGAAGCTCTTCAATTGCTTGTTCGCGAACGTGCAGCCGAATTCCGGCAGCCAGGCGAACCAGGCCGCCTTCATGGCGCTGATGCAGCCGGGCGACACGTTCCTCGGACTCAATCTCGCGGCCGGCGGTCACCTCACGCATGGCGCGCCCTTCAATATGTCGGGCAAATGGTTCAAGGCCGTGCCCTACGGCGTGCGTCGCGACGACCAACGGATCGATTATGATGAGGTCGAGAAGCTCGCGCATCAGCACAAGCCAAAAATGATCGTCGCCGGCGGCTCGGCCTATCCTCGCGTGATCGACTTCAAGCGCTTCCGGCAAATCTGCGATGCGGTCGACGCGTACCTCATGGTGGACATGGCGCACTTCGCCGGGCTCGTAGCGGGCGGGGTGCATCCGAGCCCGCTCGAACATGCGCACGTCGTCACGTCGACCACGCACAAGACCTTGCGCGGCCCGCGCGGCGGGCTCGTGCTCGCGAACGACGAGGAGATCGGGAAGAAGGTCAACTCGGCGGTGTTCCCGGGGCTGCAGGGCGGGCCGCTCATGCATGTGATCGCGGCGAAGGCAGTCGCCTTCGGCGAGGCTTTGCGGCCTGACTTCAAGAGCTACTCGCGTGCCGTGGTAACGAACGCCAAGGCGCTTGCGGAAAATCTGCGCGGGCACGGCTTCGCGATCGTCTCCGGCGGCACCGACACGCATTTGATGCTGGTCGACCTGCGGCCAAAGCAACTCACGGGAAAAATCTCCGAAGTCGCGCTCGAGCGTGCGCACATCACCTGCAACAAGAACGGCATCCCGTTCGACCCCGAGAAACCGACGGTGACTTCCGGCATCCGCCTCGGCACGCCCGCCTGTACCACGCGCGGATTCGGGGTGAAGGAATTCCAGCAGGTCGGCGATTGCATCGCCGAAGTGCTGAACGTGCTCTCGCAAAAGGGCGTGGAAGAAGACGCGCTCGTCGAGGGCGCGGTGCGCGAGAAGGTCTCGGCATTGCTTGCCCGTTTTCCGATTTATAGCTGAACCGAAGTTGCCGGGGGATAGTCCATGCGTTGCCCCTATTGCGGAAGCCTCGACACGCAGGTGAAGGACTCGCGGCCGACGGAAGACTCAGCCGTGATCCGGCGCCGGCGCGTCTGTCCGAACTGCAACGGCCGCTTCACGACGTTCGAGCGCGTGCAATTGCGCGAGCTCACCGTGCTCAAGCGCAGCGGCCGGCGCGTCGCCTTCGACCGCGACAAGCTTTTGCGGTCGGTCGAGATTTCGCTGCGCAAACGGCCGGTCGACCCGGAGCGCGTCGAGCGCCTGATCTCCGGCATCGTGCGCAAGCTCGAAAGCACGGGCGAAAGCGAGATCGCCTCGTCGGTGATCGGCGAGCTCGTGATGGAGGAGCTGAAGCAGCTCGACGACGTCGCCTACGTGCGCTTCGCGTCGGTCTATCGCAATTTCCGCGAGCCGAAGGACTTCGAAAAGGTGCTCGGGGAGCTTGCACCCGAAGCGGGGCGCAAGTCCGGATGAGCGCGCATCAGCGCGTCGCCGAGGCGCCGGTCCCGGCGGAGGCATGGGACGAGCGGCTGATGGCCGCGGCGTTTGCCATAGGCCGCCGCAACCTCGGCCAGACCTTTCCGAACCCGGCGGTCGGTGCCTTGATCGTGCGGTTCCAGAACGGACAGCCGGTGATGATCGCGCGCGGCTTCACCGCGCGCGGCGGCCGCCCCCATGCTGAGACTGAAGCTTTGCGTGTCGCCGGAGGGGCCGCGCGCGGCGCGACCACGTACGTCACGCTCGAGCCCTGCGCGCATCACGGCAGGACGCCGCCTTGCGCCGACGCGATTGTGAATGCCGGGATCGCGCGCGCGGTCGTCGCCACGGAAGACTCGAACCCGGAAGTGAAAGGGCACGGCATCGAGTTGCTGCGCGCGGCGGGGGTCGAGGTCACGCTCGGGGTCGGTGCCGAAGAGGCCCGGTTCGCCCACGCGGGTCATTTCCGCCGCATGGCGGACGGCAGGCCGCATATCATCCTGAAGATCGCGGTTTCGGCGGACGGGAAGACCGGGCTCGTGGGCCGGCGGCCGGCCGCGATCTCCTGCCCCGCTTCGCGCGCAGAGGCGCACATGCTGCGCGCGACTTCGGATGCGGTGCTGGTCGGCATCGGCACCGTGATCGCCGACGATCCGTTGCTCAATTGCCGGCTGCCGGGGATGGCGGACCGCTCGCCGATCCGCGTCGTGCTCGACGCCAAATTGCGGATGCCGCTCAATTCCAATCTTGTGCACACCGCACGCGAGATTCCGGTTTGGGTGATCGCGACCGAAGCGGCTCCCGGCGATGCGGAGAAGCGCCTCAAGGCCGCAGGCATCGAGGTGATGCGCGTTCCGGCCGGCCGGGACGGGCGTGTCGATCTTGTCGCCGCGTTGCGGCTGCTTGGCGGACGTGGCATTACCCGGGTGCTGGTGGAAGGTGGGCCGATCCTCTCGGCTGCGCTCGTGCAATCTGACCTAGTCGATGAAGCCGTCGTCGTGCGTTCGGCGAATGCGCTAGGCGCGGATGCGGTCGACGCGCTGGAAAGCCTGCCGCTCACAGCGCTCACGGAATCGCCGCGGCTGAAAGTGATCGAGCGGCGCATGGCTGGCGCGGACACGCTCACACGTTATTTCCGGAGCTAGCCGTGTTCACGGGCATCGTCGGCGACGTCGGCACGCTTGTCGCGGTGAAGGACAGGGGCGACCTGCGGCGGCTCCGCATCGCGAGCAAATATCCGGCGCGCTCGATCGCGATCGGGGCCTCGATTGCAATCGACGGAAGCTGTCTCACGGCGGTGGCGAAGGGCGCGCGCGGCAAGGGAAGCTGGTTCGAAGTCGAGGCGGGCGCCGAGACGCTCGCGTGCACGACCGCGGGACGCTGGGCTAAGGGCAAGAAGCTCAATCTCGAGCGCGCGCTCAAGATGGGCGACGAGCTCGGCGGACATATCGTCACCGGCCATGTGGACGGCGTTGCGAAGCTCATCGCGCGCGAGGACTTGCGCGACATGGCGCGGCTGCGCTTCCGCGCACCTTCGTCGCTGGCGCGCTTCATCGCGCCGAAGGGGTCGGTGGCGCTCGACGGCATTTCGCTCACGGTTAACGAGGTGGCGGGCGCGGAATTCAACGTCTTCATCATCCCGCACACGCTCGCGGCAACGCATTGGCGTGGACTGAAGGTGGATGACGAGGTCAATCTTGAAGTCGATCTGGTCGCGCGTTACCTCGCCCGCCTTGCGGATGCGCGTTGAGCGCTGTACCTCCGGGGCGCTCAGCTTTGACGAGACCCCATGGCTCAGACGCGCCAGAAGCGCCCCGCCGATGAGGCGCCCATTCCGGGCGCGCGTATCCTCGTGGTCGAGGCGCGCTTCTACGAACCGATTGCCGACGAGTTGCTCGACGGCGCGTTGGCGCGGCTCGAGTCAGCGAAGGTCGAGGTGAAACGCCTGCAGGTGCCTGGTGCGCTGGAAATTCCCGTCGCGGCTGCGATCGCGCTCGACGATGCAGTGCGCGCCGGCAAGCCGTTCGACGGGCTGGTCGCGCTCGGCTGCGTGATCCGGGGCGAGACGAGCCACTACGACATCGTCGCCGGTGAATCCGCGCGCGCGCTGATGGACTTGGCCGTCGCGCGGCGGCTGCCGGTCGGCAACGGCATCCTCACGGTCGACAGCGAAGCGCAAGCACTCGCTCGTGCGAAGCAAAGCGAAGGCGACAAGGGGGGTGCGGCGGCTGCGGCCGCGCTCGCGCTCGTGCGGCTCGCCCGCGCGCGCCCCGGCAAGTGAGATGGTGAAGCGTGCCAAACGCAGCGCCGCCCGCCTCGCCGCCGTGCAGGCGCTCTACCAGATGGACATCGCCGGTACGTCACTGCCCGACATTCTTGCCGAATTCGAAAGCCATTGGATCGGCCGCGAGGTCGAGGGTAGTCGTTATCCCGAAGCGGAGGCAGTCTATTTCCGCGACATCGTCTCGGGCGTGCTGCGCGAGCAACGCGAACTCGATCCTATCGTCGACGATGCGCTCGCCAAGGGCTGGCCGCTGCGGCGGGTGGAGACGGTATTGCGCGCCGTTCTGCGCGCGGGCGCATACGAATTGCTGCACCGGCGCGACGTGCCGGCGCGCGTGGTCGTGAACGAATATGTGGACGTCGCTGGCGCCTTTCTCGATCGCGATGAGACCGGGATGGTCAATGCCGTGCTCGATCTGCTCGCACGGCGGCTGCGCGGCGACGAGTTCGAGGTGAAGACGTCTTAGGCGCCATTTGATGGAGCTACGACGAAGGGTAGCGCCATCGGGCTGCGGAAGTTGGACGACGAAACCCAGTCGATCTTCTTTGCGGCAAGGTGATAGTCCGGCACGCGCGCGAGGAAGCGCTGCATCGCGACTTCGGTTACGAGCCGTGCCATCTGACTGCCCAAACAGAAATGTTTCCCCGATCCGAAGCCGAGATGGCCCTGCGGATTGCGGTCGATGTCGTAGGTGTCGGGATCGGGAAACTTGCGTGGATCGCGGTTGCCGGAGCCATAGGCGAGCGCGACCTTGTCGCCGACGCGCAGCGTCTGGCCGTGCAGCTCGGTCTCGCGCATGACCGTGCGTCTGAAGCGCTGGGCCGACGTGTTGAAGCGCAGCGACTCCTCGATCGCCGGCACCAGCAGTCGCGAATCGGCCACGATGCGCCGCCGCGTATCTGGATGATCGTGCAGATTGAGCGCGAACGTGCTCATGAAGCTCGACAGCGATTCCACGCCGGCCATGACGAAGGTCGCGGTCGTGAGCACCACTTCGCGTTCGGTGAGCTTGTCGCCGTCGATCTCGGCTTCGGCAAGCCGCGTGATCAGATCGTCGGTCGGAGTTTTCCTCCGCGCTTCCACTTCCGCGGTGAGAAAGTCTCCCAGTTCCTTGAACGCCGCGATTTGCTCGGCGTTGCGCCCCTTTGCCGGTTTGTCGGTGGAGACGGAAAGAATGACCTTGCGGCGGATTTCGGCGTGATCGCGGTCGGGCAGGCCCATCGTGCGGAAGAGCACGCCGACGGTGATCTGGCTGGAAAAGTGGGCAACGAAATCGAAGGTGCGGCGCTCCAGAATGCGGCTGAGGGCGCGGTCGGCGATTTCGAGCGTCGGCTCGATCAGGTGCTGGATATTGCGCTTGAGAAAGGCCGCCTGACTGAGCGCGCGCAGCCGGTCGTGGCGCGGCGGATCGGTGGAGCCGAGCGTCGCGCCGGGCCGCCCCGGAAGCTCGTCGATCATGTTCCCTTGCGAAGAGGAGAACGTCTCCCAGTCCTGCGCCGCGCGTACGATGTCGTCGTAGCGCGAAAGGATCCAGAGCTTGCCGCTGTCGCTCCAGTAGCAGGGATATTGCTCGCGCAGCGCCTCGTAATAAGGATACGGGTTCGCGTCGATCTCGGGCGAATAAAGATCGAAGGCTTCCATGCGCTGAGGCGGTACCAATGGGCATAGCCGCACGCAAAGGATATTATCGGCGGCAATTTCTGGCAGCGAACGGTTTGCGTTATGGCGAAGCAGGAAGAGTCCGGCGAGGAGCGGCTAATCGGCCGGCTGTTCCGGCCGATCGCGAAGCATGCGGGCGCGCTTGGGCTCAGGGACGACGCGGCGTTGGTCACGCCGCCGGCGGGGCACGATCTCGTGCTTACCGTGGACGCGATCGTCGCGGGCGTACATTTTTTTCCCGAAGACCCCGCCGACTCGGTCGCCAAGAAGGCTCTGCGGGTCAATCTTTCCGATCTCGCCGCCAAGGGATCCCAGCCGCTCGGCGCGCTGCTGTCGCTTTCCATGCCCGAGGCCACGAGCGAGAATTGGCTCGAAGCGTTCGCGCGTGGATTGGGCGCCGATTGCGAAGAATTCCGCTGTCCGCTGCTCGGCGGCGACATGACGCGTACGCCGGGGCCGCTCACGATCTCGATCACGGCAATCGGCGCGGTGCCCTCGGGCAAGATGGTGCAGCGCAAGGGCGCTCAGGCCGGCGATGCGGTGATCGTGACCGGCTCGATCGGCGACGCGGCGCTCGGGCTGCTGCTCCGGCGCGAGCCGGAGCGCGCAGCATTCGAGAAACTCAATCGCGCGGCAAAGGCGCATCTCGCCGACCGCTATCTCGTGCCGCAGCCGCGGGTTGGTCTCTCGCGCGCGCTGCGCGAGCATGCGTCAGCTGCGATTGACGTCTCGGATGGGCTCGCGGGCGATCTGATGAAGCTCGCCGCCGTGTCCGGGGTCGGCGCGTGTATCGAAGCGAAGCAGGTTCCGTTCTCGCCGGCGGCGCGGGCCGCACTCGCCGCCGCCCCCGGCCTGCTGGAGCTCGCGCTCACCGGCGGGGACGACTATGAGATCGCGGCAACGGTGCCGGAGAATCGATTGAAGGCGTTTCAGACTGCGGCCGCCGGGGCGGGAATCGACGTCACGACAATCGGTCGCATCGATACGGGCGAGGGGGTCGCGGTGATCGGCCTCGATGGCCGCCCGCTTGCCTTGCGGCAAGCCTCCTTCAGCCATTTCTAGGATCGCCCACCGGCCGCGAAATTGGCGGCGGTCAGCGCCGGAACGATTGCTTCGCAGGTCCTTCTTTGGCAATGTCTGCGCCGCTTCGGGCCCCGCGGGGAACGGCGGTCCGGGCAGGCGACACCGAGCCCGCTTGCGCGGGCCGCATCCTGAAAAATCGAACCGAGCCTGAGGTGAAGTCCATGATTGCGATGTGGCTGATCATTCTTTGCGGCCTCGCCGCGATCGCGTACGGCGTCTGGGCGACGCAGTCGGTGCTGGCGTCCGATCCCGGCAACGCCCGCATGCAGGAAATCGCGGCGGCGATCCGCGAAGGCGCGCAGGCCTACTTGCGGCGCCAGTACGCGACGATCGGTATCGTCGGCGCGGTGATCTTTCTCATCGTCGGCTATTTCCTCGGCTGGCTGGTGGCCGCGGGGTTTGCGGTCGGCGCGGTGCTTTCCGGCCTCACCGGTTTCATCGGCATGAATATCTCCGTGCGCGCCAACGTTCGCACGGCGCAGGCGGCGACAAAGTCGCTCGCCGAAGGTCTTGAGCTCGCGTTCAAGTCTGGCGCGATCACGGGATTGCTGGTCGCCGGCCTGGCGCTTCTCGGCGTGGCCGGCTACTACTTCTTCCTCACCTACGGCCTCGGCTATCGGGTTTCCGACGGCCGCGTGGTCGTGGATTCGCTCGTCGCGCTCGGCTTCGGCGCCTCCTTGATTTCGATCTTCGCCCGTCTCGGCGGCGGCATCTTCACCAAGGGCGCCGACGTCGGCGGTGACCTCGTCGGCAAGGTGGAGGCCGGCATTCCGGAAGACGACCCGCGCAATCCGGCGACCATCGCCGACAACGTCGGCGACAACGTCGGCGACTGCGCCGGCATGGCCGCCGACCTGTTCGAGACCTACGCGGTGACCGTGGTGGCGACCATGGTGCTTGCGGCGATCTTCTTCGCCGGCACGCCGATGCTCGACTCGATGCTGATCTATCCGCTTGCGATCGGCGCGGTCTGCATCCCCGCTTCCATCATCGCGACGTTCTTCGTCCGGCTCGGAAGCAACCAATCGATCATGGGCGCGCTCTACAAGGGGTTCATCGCGTCGGCGGTGCTGTCCTTGATCGGCATCGCGATCGTGACACACGTGATGTTCGGTTTCGGCAACGTCGTGAAGACGACGACGGGCGTGAGCTTCACGGCCGACAAGCTGTTCTGGTGCGGCGTCGTCGGCCTCGTGGTCACGGGCCTCATCGTCTGGGTCACCGAGTACTACACCGGCACCAATTTCCGCCCGGTGAGGTCGATCGCGCAGGCGTCGGTGACCGGCCACGGCACCAACGTCATCCAGGGCCTCGCGATTTCCATGGAAGCGACGGCGCTGCCGGCGATCATCATCATCGTTGGCATCATCGTTTCCTACTCGCTCGCCGGACTGTTCGGGCTCGCGATCGCGGTCACGACGATGCTGGCGCTCGCGGGCATGGTGGTCGCGCTCGATGCCTTCGGTCCCGTCACCGACAATGCGGGCGGCATCGCGGAGATGGCCGGCTTGCCGAAGGATGTGCGCAAGGCAACCGACGCGCTCGACGCAGTCGGCAATACGACGAAAGCCATTACCAAGGGCTACGCGATCGGCTCGGCGGGCCTCGGCGCGCTAGTGCTGTTCGCCGCCTACACGTCGGACCTGCAATATTTCATCCAGAACGCGTCGCGCTTCCCGTACTTCAAGGACGTGCAGCTCGACTTCTCGCTGTCGAATCCATACGTCGTGGTCGGGCTCCTGTTCGGCGGCCTGCTGCCGTATCTGTTCGGCGCGCTCGGCATGCAGGCCGTGGGCCGCGCGGGTGGCGCGATCGTCGAGGAAGTGCGCCGCCAGTTCCGCGAGAAGCCCGGCATCATGCGGGGCACCGACAAGCCTGACTATGGGCGCGCGGTCGACCTCCTTACGCGCGCGGCGATCAAGGAAATGATCGTTCCGTCGCTCCTGCCCGTGCTGTCGCCGATAGCTGTCTATTTCGCTGTCTATTTCATCGCCGGAAAGGGCCAGGCGTTCTCGGCCTTGGGCGCGATGCTGCTCGGCGTGATCGTAACGGGATTATTCGTCGCGATCTCGATGACGTCGGGCGGCGGCGCGTGGGACAACGCGAAGAAATACATCGAGGACGGGCATTACGGCGGCAAGGGCTCGGAGACCCACAAGGCCGCGGTCACCGGCGACACGGTGGGCGATCCCTACAAGGACACGGCCGGCCCGGCGGTGAACCCGATGATCAAGATCACCAACATCGTGGCGCTGCTGCTGCTGGCGGTTCTCGCGCACTGAGCGCAGCACATAAACGAAAAACGGCCCGCGTTCGCGCGGGCCGTATTCATTCAAGAGCCGAGCGCTAGTCCGAGCGCCGCAGAAGATTTCCGAAAATCTGCCGCAGGAAGTTCAGTTCCTCGCCGCCGGTCGCGGTCGTGCGGCTCACGAAGTCGAAAATCTTGCCGTCCTGGATGCCGTAGTTGGCGATGCGCGCGACGCGGCGTTCCGGATCGAAATAGATCGCAAGCACGCGCTGGTCGACGACCTGCGGATTGAGGAAGGCCGCCTTCTGTTCGGTTCGCTGCGAGATGTAGTAGAAGGCCTCGCCGCTCACGGTCGCGATCGTCGAGGGCGTGCCAAGCACGAGCAGCACCTGCTCCTGGCTCGCGCCAACGGGGACCTGATCGAGCGAGGCCTGGTCGAAGACGTAGCCGCGCTGATAGGTGGTGGCGAGGCAGCCGGCGGCGAGCAAGGACAGACCCAAAACTGCGGCCATCCGGCGCAGGGTTTGCGCGGCCACGCGGCCATTTGGGCCGGGATGCAATCGGCTACTCATCGACTATGCTCGCGTTCCGGACTTGTCACGACCCCGCGCCTCAAGTACCCCGCGCACGGTCGAAACGCAACGCCGTCGCGGACGGCCGAAGACCGGAAACCGGAGCAATGCTGCTATCTCTCCGCCGCCGCAGTGAACGGCGGGAAACCATCGAACGCCTGTATGGCGCGATCGTGGCGCAGGCGCGGCTGCCGGTTTTCTACACGCCGCTGGCGGTGCCGGACACGGTAGAAAGCCGGTTCGATCTAATCGTCTTACACGTGTACCTGCTGTTTCGCAGGCTTGCGCAGGACGGCGCAGGCGCCCGTGCAATCGGGCAGGGCGTGTTCGATACGTTCGTCGCGGACATGGACGGGAGCCTGCGCGAGATGGGCACCGGCGATCTCGCCGTGCCGCGCCGGATGCGCGCGATGGGCGAGGCATTCTATGGCCGCGCCGAGGCCTATGATGCAGCGCTCGCTGCCGACAATGACGACGTGCTCGCCGCGGCATTGTCGCGGAACGTCTATGGCGATGCCGCGAATGCCGAGGCGGCGCGCAAGCTCGCGCGTTATGTGCGGGGAGCGGCGCGCGCGTTGGCGTCCCAGGACTCCGCCGCGATCACGCGCGGAGAAATTCACCTCCCGATGCCGGAGGAATGAACCATGGCACACGAACTGTCCTGGAAATTTCCTGTTGTTGTCGCCGGGCTTCCGGACGACGGAAAAGACTTCCGTTTGCTGCCGGACGAAGCCGCCCGCAATTCACTCGCGCAACATGCGGGCGTGCTCGCAATACCGGCGCTCGAAGCGCGGCTGCACGTGCGGCCGGATGGAGGCGGCGGTGCCACGGTAGCGGGTACGATGCAGGGAGCGGTGACGCAGAATTGCGTCGTCACGCTCGAGCCGTTCGACAATCCGATTTCGGACGAGATTTCGTTGCGCTTCGCGCCGCCCGAGGCGATTGCGCAGGAATCGGATGGATTGATTGAGATCGGCGCGGACGATCCGCCCGACCCGCTGGTCGGCGGCGCGCTCGATCTCGCCGCCGTGGTGGCCGAGTTTCTCGCGCTCGCGATCGATCCCTATCCGCGCCGGCCCGGCGCCGTGTTCACGCCGCCGGGTGAAGACACGGCCAGACCGGAATCGTCGCCATTCGCTGCGCTCGCCAAACTCTCGGGCCGCCAGAGCGACAAAAACGGATGAATTGCCAGCAACTGCCGGCTGTTGTGTCCCAAGCGCGACGCGCTATTGTCGAGCCGCACCGGCCGCTTGCCGGGCAATCCGTCACCCGAGAGGCTGGGCCCCACGGCCTGCGACCCCCCGAATGACCCGACCGGTGCGTATCGCGCTCGACGCCATGGGAGGCGATCACGGCCCCACCGTGGTCGTGCCGGGGGCGGAATTTGCCGCCGAGCGGCGTCCCGATACCGAATTCATCCTGTTCGGCGACGAGGCAGTGCTCGCTCGGCTCGTGAGCGCGCGGCCGCGGCTCGAGCCGATCAGCAGGATCGTGCATACGGACGTGGCCGTGCGAATGGACGACAAGCCGAGCCAGGCGTTGCGCGCAGGCCGGCGCCGCTCGTCCATGTGGCTCGCGATCGAGGCGGTGAAGCAGGGCATGGCCGATGTCGCGGTGTCTGCCGGCAATACCGGCGCCCTCATGGCGATGGCGAAGATTTGCCTCAAGACTTTGCCGGGCATCGACCGGCCGGCCTTGGCTGGAGTGTGGCCGACGCTGCGCGGAGAGAGCCTCGTGCTCGATCTCGGCGCTTCGATCGGCGCCGATGCGCAGCATCTCGTGGACATGTCGGTCATGGGTGCGGCGATGGCCCGCGTGGTGTTCGGGCTCGAGCGGCCGTCCGTTGGGCTGCTCAATGTCGGGGTCGAGGAAATAAAGGGAATCGAAGAAGTGCGTGAAGCTGGACGATTGCTGCGCGAGCTGGACGCCTCCGACTTTACCTATCATGGGTTCGTTGAAGGCGACGATCTCGGCAAGGGGACCGTCGACGTCGTCGTCACTGAAGGCTTCACAGGCAATATCGCGTTGAAGGCCGCAGAAGGCACCGCGCGGCAGATCCACGAATATTTGCGCGCCGCGATGAGCCGCACCTGGCGCGCTCGTATCGGTTATCTGCTGGCGCGCAACGCGTTTCGCGTAGTCGCGGACAAAGTCGATCCGCGCAGGGTCAACGGCGGCGTGTTCCTTGGCCTGAATGGGCTCGTCGTGAAAAGCCATGGCGGCACCAACGCGGAGGGGTTCGCGAGCGCGATCGATATCGGCTACGATGTGGCGCGCCATGAGCTCGTGTCGTGCATCGCGACGAGCATCGGCCGTTCCGAGGCCGCGTTGCCCGGACTCGTCGCGGGCCGGACTGCGTCGTGAGCACCATCCGTTCGATCATTCGCGGCGTCGGCGGCTATCTGCCCGCGCACGTCATGACCAATGCGGACCTCGCGAAGAAGGTCGCCACCTCGGACGAGTGGATCGTGCAGCGCACCGGCATCCGCGAGCGGCGCATCGCGGCGGAGGGCGAGAAGACCTCCGATCTTGGCCTGGCGGCGGCACGGAAGGCGCTCGCAAGCGCGAGGATGCCGGCCGACGCGGTCGATCTCATCGTGCTCGCGACATCGACGCCGGATCAGACCTTTCCCGCGACCGCGGTGACGATCCAGGCGGAACTCGGCATCACGCGCGGCGCCGCGTTCGACATGCAGGCGGTGTGCTCGGGGTTCGTCTTTGCGCTCTCGACCGCCGACCTGTTCTTGCAGAGCGGCGATTTCCGCTGCGCGCTCGTAATCGGATCGGAGACGTTTTCGCGCATTCTCGACTGGTCCGACCGCGGGACGTGCGTCCTGTTCGGCGACGGCGCGGGCGCGGTCGTGCTTGAGGCCGCGGAGCAGCCCGGCGAGCGCACTGATCGGGGCGTGCTCACGACGCGGCTGCGTTCCGACGGGCGGTACCGATCCAAGCTCTTCGTGGACGGCGGTCCGTCCTCGACGGGGACGGTTGGGCAACTGCGAATGGAAGGCCGCGAAGTCTTCCGCTATGCGATCGGCATGATCACGGATGTGGTCGAAGACGCATTCAAGGCTACCGGATATAGCGCCGAGGACGTCGACTGGTTCGTGCCGCACCAGGCGAACAAGCGAATTATCGACGGCAGTGCACACAAACTCCGGATCGCGCCGGGAAAAATCGTCACCACTGTCGATCGCCACGGGAACACGTCCGCAGCCTCGATTCCCTTGGCATTGGCCGAGGCGAGCGCCGACGGAAGGATCAAGCCGGGCGATCTGGTCCTGCTCGAAGCTATGGGCGGCGGGTTCACCTGGGCCTCGGCGCTGGTTCGCTGGTGAGTGTGGCTTCCATGCCGCAGATCACGAAAATCGTGCCCTCCTGTTCGACTGCTTGTTGACCGCAGGGCATTTCAAGTTTCCGTCGCGCGTCCGGCCGGCGCGTGCAATCGCTTGCAACGGTTGACCGGGGTGCCCGGCGTGAATATCGTTTAAAAAACAGAAAGATAAACGCACCGCCGGAATAACGATGGGGGCTGGAATGGCGGGCAGAACCATTACGCGTGCGGACCTAAGCGAAGTCGTCTATCAAAAGGTGGGTCTTTCGCGCACCGAATCGGCCGCCCTGGTCGAGATGGTGTTGCGGGAGGTCACCGACTGCCTCTCCCGCGGGGACAACGTAAAGCTTTCTTCGTTCGGCTCTTTCGTCGTACGACAGAAGGGACGGCGAATCGGGCGCAATCCGAAGACGGGCGAAGAAGTTCCGATTGAACCGCGAAGGGTGATGGTGTTCAAACCATCGAATATTCTTAAGAGCCGAATCAACGATCGTCACGACGGCAAAAAACGCTGAGGTCGAATGTGGGACTTGCTGTAGAGAAGGGTCCTGACGCATTCCGTACGATCAGCGAGGTCGCCGAGGACCTCGATCTGCCGCAGCATGTGCTGCGTTTCTGGGAGACCCGCTTCGCCCAGATCAAGCCGCTGAAACGCGGCGGCGGCCGGCGCTACTACCGCCCGGACGACATCGATCTCCTGCGCGGCATCCGCCAGCTTCTTTACGGCGACGGCTACACGATCCGCGGCGTGCAGCAGATCCTGCGCGAGCAGGGAGTGCGGCACGTGCAGTCGATCGGGCGCGCCGTCGAGGCGGAGGAAGTCCGGCCCGCGCCGCCGCTCACCGGCGGCTATGGAAGCCAGGACCAGCGCTCGGCGCAGCGTAGCGAGGGCGGCAGGGGGTTGATCGATCTTCTGCCGTCGCTGCGTTCCGCAAGGCCGACGCCGGAACTGCCCAGGGTCGTCGAGGTGCCGATCCCGCAGCGACCGGCGACCCATACGGTCGTGGGCGAGGACGAAATGCCGCCATTTCCGTTCCGGCGCCCCGGCGGCGATGCGCCAATGCGGTCGCTGCTCCGCACGGCGACAGATCAGGAAATGCCGGCAGCGACGGTGCGCGGCTCGCACGCGACGCGCCCGCTGGAAATGCGGATGCCGGGGGACGCGCCGAGGCTCACTCCCGAGGTGGTCAGGCTGCTGAAGGCGACGCTGTTCGAGCTCGGCGAGTGCCGCCGGCTTCTCGACGCGGGACGCGACGAGCCCGCGTGAGCGGCTTCGCACGACTGAATTTCCTCGACTGAACGCTTTTTGTCTCGCTATTTGTCCGCGCGCCGTTGCGCCGGCGTTAGCAATAGAGTGCGAGCGCAGGTCGCGAAGATCGGCCTTGTGGAGTCCGCGCGCATCGTCAGGGACAACGGCATGCGCGTGACCGGCTATTGCCGCGGCGGGTTCTTCCCCGCCCTTGACGCCAAGGGACGCACCGCGCCGTCGACGACAACAAGCGCCCTCGACGAAGCCGCTGCAATCGGCGCGGAGTGCCTCGTGCTCGTGGTCGGCGGCCTGCCAGTCGGTACGCGCGACATATCCGGCGCGCGCAACATGGTGGCCGAGGGAATCGACGCCCGCCGTGCGCACGCGCGCTCCGTCGGTGTGCCGCTCGGGATCGAGCCGCTGCATCCCATGTACGCGGCCGACCGTGCATACGTGAACACGCTCGGCCAAGCCCTCGACATGTGCGAGGCGCTCGGCGACGACGTCGTCATCGACGTCTATCATCTCTGGTGGGATCCGGATTTCGAGCGCCAAATTGCGCGCGCGGGGTATGTGCTTAAAGCGCCCGACCTGATCACTCAGCAATATCTACGAGGCGTCCAAGCGACGCGGGCTCGCTCCAGCAAGATTGACGGGCTCCGATCGAGGGAGCCGGACGCGACGAGCCCGCGTGAGCGGGCAAACTACAGCTTTCGCCAACGATTGCGCGCGGTGATCAGCGTCGCCCCAACCTTGCCGTCGCGCAGAAAAATTTTCGCTGCTGTCTTCAATCGCCGCATATTGCCGTAAATTCTTCCCTTCATGGTCGTCGGCCTGAAGGCGTCACGCAGGGGAACGTGTACATCGCAATAGCCGAACTTGTACGGCTCATCCCCAATTCCGAAATCGAAAACCTGCAAGCCGTTGTTGACGCTCCATTCCATCAGCCATTCATTGAGCAGTCGGCCGGGCGCGTATGGCCGCCAGTCACCGTCCTCGTGGCTCGGCATCAAATGGTAGAAGCGATCGCCGGCAACGTAGCCCCAGTGCGCCGCCAGAATACGGTCGTCGAGCAGGAGCGCGGACAATTGCACCGGTCCGCGATCGCCGAGCCGCCGGTTCGTTTCCTGGTAAAATTCCCCAGAGCCGGGATCGGTAAATACATCATAGCCCTTGGTCTCGACGAACTTGCGCCGCTTCATGCGCATCATCGCTTCGAGATATAGCTGACGCTGCGTCCCGGTCTCGGCGATTTCGAATCGAACCTTGCCGAGCTTTTCCAGCTTGCGCCGGCGGCGGCGCGAATCCGAGAATTTCGGCAAGCGCTCGCGGACGAACCTGTCCCAGGGTCCGAACAGGCTCATCGTGTGGCATGATTCGGAGTGCACAGCGGTCGCAAGCGAGACGAGCGGATTGCGGAAGTCGTCGACCATGCCCGGCATCTTCTCGAAGGCGGCGAGATCAAACGGCGGAAGTTCCTGTAATAGCATGGCCCAGACCCATTCGGCCGCGTCGGCGCTCCAAGCCGCGGCCTCGGGGAAGACGACCGGTGCGTTGTAATCGCTGAGGCTGCTGTCCAGGAATTGCAACACGCGCACGCCGTTGGATTGCTCGATTCCGAGCGGGATGAGCAGCGCCGGCTGGCCGCTCGTTCCCAACACGGTTACGAACGCCGGCTCGATTTGGCGTGCGCGGCCGATCGTATCGCACCAGACTTCGAGGACATCGGCGCATTGGAACGCAAAGCAGCGCGCGTCGCGGCGCGCGTTTGCGCGTGGCCAGAGTGCGCGGAGGTCATCCAGCGAGCCGTTGACTCGAATTCCCGACGGATTCAGGCGGCCTTGTCGCGGCGCAGGGGCATGCATTGGAGGAACCGTCATCGCATTGCGCAGGAAAGCAGGCGATCGATGACAAATTCGTAATTTACATGCCGATGATGATTGCGGATGGGGCGCCGTAGACGTCGAAGCGCTGCATCGCCGGGAATTTCAGCGTTGCGGCCAGAAATAGTGGTCGGAGCGGCCAGATTTGAACTGGCGACCCCCTGTCCCCCAGACAGGTGCGCTAACCGGGCTGCGCCACGCTCCGAACGTGCGGCCCGACTATACGGATGGCGTTTGGCCGACGCAACAACGGGAGACCAAATCACGTTCCGCGCGCGGCCTGGACCGGCCCCCTGATTGCGAAGAGCACTTGCAGCACGGCGCCGCATGCGAAAGCTGCCGCATAGAAGCTCAAGAATCCGACGATTGAAGGAGCGCCGATCAGATTGGCGGCCGGAACGAGCGTGACCGCGATTGCCGTGAGCGCCATGGCACGGGCGGCTTCACGAAAAAACCCCGAATGAATCAACAGCGAGTGTGCGACCACCTGCACTTGGGTTGCGAACAGGAGCGCCACGATGACCCACACCACTTCGGAAGGCATGGTCGCGACCGGCCCGAGCAGTAATCGGAAAAACGTTTCGGCGGCGAAGATCAGTCCGGCGGATACGATCAAGGTCGGCAGGGTCGTCAGAGCGACGGCCAAAAGGGTCGCGCGAATGAGCGTCCGCGCATCGCGCTCGGCCAGAGCGCTGGTCTGCCGCGGCACCACGAGTTCGCAAATGGCGTGATAGTAGAGATTCGCGCCGCGGACGAACTTGAAGACGGTGTCGAGTATGACCGTCGGCACCCCCAATCCGAACATCACCGGGACTACCAGATATGGCATCGTTTCGATGTAGAAATCGCTCGTTGACGACGTTCCGCTGCGAATGAGATCGGCCCGATTGTCACGATAGAATCGCCGAAGAATCTCGAGTGTGCCGCGCAAATCGGCCCGCAGCGCGATCTTGCCTCGCATCCGGACAATCGCGATGCAAAAGCACAGCCCCCAAAGCAGGTTGACGGCGACCAAAAACAGCAAAACGGGAAGGCCACCTAGCATCGCCAGCATCACGCCGATGCTCGCGAAGCGGCGCAGCGCCTCGATACTTTCGAAATAGACGTAATCGTCGATAGCGATGCTGATGTTGCGGAGCGCATACCAGGCCAGGTTGAGCGCCGTGAACAGAAAGAACAGCGAGAATTCCGTGGCCTCGTGGGCGGAGACCGTTCGAAAGAATCCCACCACGAAAAAACAAGCGAGCGCTCCGACCAGGGCAAGAAGCGCATAGAGCAGGACGACCGACATCGCTTGCTTGCCAAGCAGAGGATCGCGGTCGCCGGACAAATGGGCGGCACGAAGACGCACGAACAGAAATTTTACCGCTCCAAGATCGCACAACCACAATGAATAGCCGACGGTGCCGACCAGAATGAAAATCGAAAATTGCTCGGCATTCATCACCCGGGCAAACACGTAGATTTGGATGAGTGCCGCCGCCATCAGCCCAGCGGTGCTCGCGCCCCGCAAGAGCAGAAACGGGATCGAAATCAGGCGTTGCTTCGCCGGGCCGCTGCGTGGCGCGAGGGCCGGCTCTGCTCCAATCGTCATTGCCACGTGATTACCCGGGTCAGTGCTCGCGAGGAGCGGAACTCGTTTGGCTATGGCACCAAAACAGTGAAGATTGGCTGAATTGGCAACGTGCGATCGGCGATACTGCCATTGTTCCAAGCACTTGCCGCGCGGTGTCGAGGATCGGCCTTACGGATCCTTTACTGCCTCCGAGCTAGATGGTCGCGAGACGTGCTCGCCAGTGACGCGGGCACCTTCAGGTCCCGGCTCATGCAAGTGACCGACCGAATTCCAGCCGTCAGCGTCGTCGTGCCTTGCTACAATGGCGGGCGGTTCATTGACCGGCTGCTCGCATCGCTTGCCGCTCAGACGTATCGCGATTTCGAAATCATCATCGTCGATGACGGCTCCACCGACCAGTTCACCACGAAGAAGTTCGCGTCGCTGCCGCCGTCGGTCCGAGTGCTGCGCCAAGAAAATCTCGGGCTTTCCGGCGCGCGCAACAGCGGCTTTCGCGCGGCGCGAGCGGGGCTCGTGCTGCCGCTCGATTGCGACGACACGATCGAGCCTACTTTTCTCGCTGAGACGGTGCCCCTGCTGAAGGCCGCCGCGCCCGACGTCGGCTTCGTATTCACGAATGTGCGGCTCGTGGGCGCGCGCACCGGGATCGGCGAGCTCTATTTCAATCCATTCGACCTGCTGTTCGGGAACCAACTCGTGTCCTGCACGCTCGTGCGCAAGTCCGCGTGGCAGGCGGCCGGCGCCTATGACGAAACCATGTGCGACGGATACGAGGATTGGGAGTTTGCCATCCGGATCGTGCGGCACGGCTTTCGCGGCGTCGGCGTGCCGAAGCCGCTGTTCAACTACTTGATCAGCGGCGACGGCATGATGATGAATCGCTCCTCGCGCATGCATGGCGCGTTGTGGCGGCAAATTCGTATTCGACATACGGAAAGCTATCGGCTGCCGGCGCTCCTCCGCCTCTGGTGGAAAACGCGGCAGCAGCCGGGAAAAATTCGCCTGCCGTTCGCGCTCGCGCTGCTCACGATGGCCAATGTTCTGCCCGAGACGTGGTTCAACGGGATCATTCACCGCATCCGGCGCATCCGTATCGCGCGGCAGCGCCGTCGAGCGGAAAAGACGGTGCTTGCGCCGGCCAAGCGGTGAATTGCTACGGCGGCAGCTCCGCCATCGAGCGCCGCGTTGCGACTCAGCCGAGGCGGAAGATCGGCGGTGAGCCGGCGGCGGTCTCGGCCCGCGGCGGCAGCTGCGTGGCCGGCCGCCAGTTGCGACGCGACGCGGCACGCGTCGTCGCGATCGCGAGCCCCCAGATCAGTCCCAGCAGCAAGTAATAGTGGCGCCAGTGGTCGCTGTCGATCACGATTCCTTCGAATGCCGCACCAATGAAGGCGGCAAGCGCCAATAACAAGTATGATTGCCAGGGCGTGCGCACGGGTAACGCGCGGAAGCCGACTGTCAGCGTCGTGAGCACCAGCATCAGATAGGCAAAGCCGCCGATCCATCCGTACGACGCGAACGCGTTCAAGTAGACGTTGTGCGGATCTTGTCCCCAATGACGGGCAAATTGCAGTGGTCCGACGCCGAGCGGCCGTTCCAGCAACGCCATCGCGCCTTCCAGTTGTCGGCCGAAGCGGCCGCCCGGGCCTGCATCATAGGGCTGCAGTAAGTTCGCGCGCTCCTGGAACACGGCGCCGATGGCGTCGAAGGACAGGAGTGCTGCGAGCAGCAGGACCAGTCCGGCGAGGGCCATGAGGCCGAACGCGAGAACGCGCGCGCGGAAGCGCGGCGTCGGACTCGTCAAGAACATGAACAGCATCAGAGCGCCGGCGGAGACCATGAAGTTCGCCCAGGCGCCGCGCGAGAAGCTGAGGAACAATCCGAGCAGCAAAATCAGCGTCGCCACGACCCGGGCGGGGCGGACGCCTTCGCGCAGCGTTCGGTCGATCAGGAACAGAAGCGGCAAGATGAGAAACGGTCCGTAGACGTTGGGATCCTTGAAGGTGCTCTTCGCGCGAACGGCGCCGAGCAGGAAGCGTTCCGAGTCCGGCAGCAAATGAAAATATGCGGCGATGCCGATCGCGGCCGCAATCAGCGCGGCGACAATGTATGCGGTGCGCACGAGCGACAACCGCCGCACGATATCTTCGGTGAACAAGCACGCGAACATGATCGCGGTCACGGCGAGGTAAAGCGACGTCACCATGAAAGTGATCGCCGTGGGATCGTGCAGGACCGGAATGAGCGCCGCGACGCCGCTCAAATTCCAGAGGAACAGGAGTAGCGCGAGCGGCACCACGCCGCGTCCGATCGGGACGCGCGCGACGAGAAAGGCGAGTGCCAGCAGGGCGAATGCCGCCTCGTAGGGTGACGGCTCGATGAAGACAAAGGGGCTCGCGAATATCGTGATGAAGAGAAGGCCGTTGACAAGACGGCCGCGGCCGGCAACGCGCGCGACCAGCTGCGGCGCCGGCGCGGCCAAGTCGTAGCCGGTCATCAGTACGCGCTCTCGGTCTTCATCAGCGCGATGGGCGTTTTCGCCAGGATGTAAAGATCGAAGAGCACTGACCAGTTCTCGATGTAATAGAGATCGTGCTCGACGCGGCGCTGAATTTTCTCGGAGGTGTCGGTCTCGCCGCGCCAGCCATTGACCTGCGCCCAGCCGGTGATGCCGGGCTTCACCCGGTGGCGGGCAAAATATCCATCGACCACCTGGTCATAAAGATGGTTGGCTGCCTTGGCGTGGGTCGCGTGCGGACGGGGACCGACGAGCGAAAGATTGTCCTTGAACACTACGTTGAAGAGCTGGGGCAGTTCGTCGAGGCTCGTCTTGCGAATGAAACGGCCGACTCGGGTCACGCGCGGATCGCCTTTGGTGACGAGCTTCGCGGCGGTCGCGTCCGTCGATTCGACGAACATCGAGCGGAACTTGTAAACCTCGATCAGCTCATTGTTGAATCCGTAGCGCTTCTGTTTGAATAGGACGCGGCCGCGGCTGTCGAGTTTGATGAGAATTGCGATCAACGCCATGACCGGCGAAGCGGCAATGAGGATCAGAGAGCCGACGATGCGGTCGAAGAGCCATTTCTGTACCACTTCCCAATCGGCGATCGGCCGGTCGAACACGTCGAGCATCGGCACGTTGCCGATATAGCTATAGGCGCGCGGACGAAACCGTAGCCGGTTCATGTGCGCGGCAAGACGAAGATCGACCGGCAGCACCCAGAGCTTGCGCACCATTTGCAGCACACGCTCCTCGGCAGTGATCGGCAGCGACACGAGCAGGAGGTCGATGCGGGTGCGGCGCGCGAATTCCACGAGCGAGTCGACGGTGCCGAGCTTCGGTACGCCGGCGACGCGCGGCGGCGAACGATCGTCGGCGCGGTCGTCAAATACGCCGCAGATCTGGAGATCGTTATCTTTCTGGGCTTCCAGGGTATTGATCAGCGCTTCGCCCGCCGGGCCGCCGCCCACGATCACCGTTCGGCGAACCAGCCGCCCCTGGCGTGTCCAGTGACGCACGATTGCCGAAAGCGCGAGCCGACCCGCGATCAGCATGAAGAGCCCGGCGCCGTACCAACCGGCCGTCCAGACGCGCGAATAGGTGCCCTCCAGCTTCGCGAAGAACGAGATCGCGAGCGCGACCAGGAAAACGACGGTCCACACAATGGCGACGCGGCCCAACTGATGCACGCGTGTCCGCATGGTCGTGACGTCGTAAAGCTCAGCTGTCTGGAATGCGAACACCGCAGCGGCCGAGATCGCCACCGCGGTCCAGAGATAATGCGCGGCCAAGTCCTCGGCCGGATGCACGTAGAGGAGATAGATGAGGAAGCCGAGCGCCGAAAGCGCGAGAAATTCTGTCAAGCGGACAAAGCCCGCAAGCACGACCTGCGAAATCGCAGGCGAGACCGGCTCCGCCGCGATCTTGCGCGCGAGCGGGCTAAGTTCGACGGGCTTGGGACGGCTCGGCGACAAAGCGATCGCACCGGCGGAAGCAGCCTGCGCCTCCACCGCCCGCCGCACGTTACGGGTGCCGATTGGATGCATGAGTTTGCGCGTCCCTGCCGCCTGCGCGGCGTTGGAATCGCGCAAAATCTAGTGCTTATTGCTATCGGAACGTTTAATTCGGGAATTAACTTTTAATTTGCCTTGGCCGATTTGGCGGCACGCGCGTCCCGGTAGGCGGTCAGGATTGCCTCGGTCATGGTCTCGACCGTGAAGAATTTTGCGACACGAGCGTGCAGGCGTCTTACGAGTTCGGGGTCGCCTTCGCCATGCATGCGTTTGATTGCCGCAAATAGCGCGTCGACGTCGCCCGGGGGTACTAGTGCACCGGCATCCGGGCCGAAGATTTCAGCGATGCCGCCCACGGTGGTGGTGATGACGGGCATGCGCGCGGCGGCCGCCTCGAGCACCATGTAGGGAAGCGACTCCTGCCGCGACGGAACAATCAGGAGCCGCCCGCTGCGGAAGGCCGGGCGCGGATCGGATTTGCCGGCGAAATGAACCTGATGCAGCAAACCAAGATCGCCGGCGCGCGCCTCGAACGCGGCGCGATCAGGTCCTTCGCCATAAAAGATCGCCCGACCGCTCCATCCGACGGCGGCAAGGCGGCCGAGCGCGTCGAGCATCACGTCGACGCCTTTGCGCCAGCGCAGTTCGCCCATGAAGATGAAATCCGCGGCGTCGATGTCGGGCTCGACCGGAATGAGATCCGCGCGGGTGATCCCGTTATGCACGACGCGAGCGAAAGGAGGTTTGCCGATAAACCGCTGAAATGTCCGTTCGGCAAATTCGCTCTCGAACAGCGCCAAGTCGGTACGACGACGCAGCCAACGCTCGATGGCAAAATAGGCGAGTCCGACCGGCGTATAGGGAGAAAAGAACAGGCTGCCGCCGTGCGGCGTATAGACCCTCAGCGCAGGTCCGCCGGCAAGGCGGGCGTAGGCGCCGCCCTTGGCGCCGTGGCCGTGCAAGACATCGACGTTGCTCTGCCGCGCACATTCTGTGACGTGACGGAGCGCACTTCGGTCGCGCCGGCCGACCTGGCGGCTCATCGCCACACGAGAAAGGCCGAGCTTCAGCGATGGCTCAAGCGTGGCGAGCGCATCGGCCGCGGATTTGCCGCCGGTGGAGCTGTCCGCGATGATTCCCACCGCGTGGCCGCGTGCGGCCTGTTCGCGCGCGAGATCCAGCACGTGGCGGAAGAGCCCGCCAATCGGCGTGCGCATCACGTGCAGAATGCGAAATGTGTCGCTGCTGCTCACGTACGGCCAACGCGGGTCAGAACCACCGCTCCTCGATCGTGACGGTGTCGCCGGGGCGGAGCGGGTAGGAAATCGGAACCGTGGCGTGGATCATTTGACCCTCGACGAGCCGGCCGACGGTGGCGTGCGTCTTGAAGGCGCGCGGGCTGAACCCGCCGGCGATCGCGACAGCGGTCTCGATGGTCATGCCGTTGACATAGGCGTATTGGCCGGCGCCGATCACCTCGCCGAGGATGAAGAAGGGGCGATAAGCCTCGACCTCGACGGCCACGTGCGGCTCGCGCACGTAACCGGAGCGGAGCCGCGCGACGATGGCGCGACCGAGCTCGTCGGTGGTCTTGCCGCGCGCTTCCACGGCGCCGATGAGCGGCATGGCGATCTTGCCGGCGCCGTTCACCGCATAGGAATTGGTCAGGCCCTCCTGGCCGAAGACCACCACGCGGAGCTTGTCTCCAGCGTCAAGCACGTAGGGGGTCTCAAAAGCGGGGTCTGCCGCGGGCGCGCGCATGGAGGCGCAGCCGGACAGCGCCAGCAAAGCGGCGGCGAGCGATAGGGCTCGAAAAATCATGCAAACGCGCCGGGGTTCCAGAATCGTTTCCGAATTATTACCGGCGCTATGGTTAATGAATTCTGATCGAGCGCCGATGAGGCGAAACGGCCTTTCGGCGCGGATTTCTCAGTCTTCGCTTTCCGCGCCCCGGCGCCGGTTCAGGGTGCCGGCAAAGGCGCGGATTCGGACGAAGGCATCCCAAAGGGCAGGGCTGGTCTTAATCGCGCGTTTGACGCGGGAGAGCGCGCGAGACATCGCAGCCACGGGCCAGCCGCGCGTCGTCGCCGCGGCGATGTGGTCGTAGAGCGGGATGCGCCGGTCGGACCATTCGCGCTTCAGGCGCTGAGATCCGACCAGGAAATCGAACTCGTGCATGCCGCGATCGATCGCGCGATGCATCAATTCGTTCAGGTGGATCGCGCCGGGGCTGTCGCGCGAAAAATCCTCGTCGTAGCTCACGAGGCACAACGAGTACCGATCGCGGTATTGCAAACCGAAGCTTACCGCGGCCGGCATTGAGCCTACTCGCAGCTCGCTTGTATGCACCATCTCGCCTGTGCGTTGGTCGAGAGCGAGTTCGAAAAAGAACTCCCGGTATCCCGGCCGCTGGAATTTGTCGGAGATCCCCTTGCGCGCGAAGGTCGCCGACTTTTGTGCGATGAGTGTTTTGATGGTCAGCGCAATGTCGTCGCGGCGCTCGGGAGTGATCATGCGGACGTCTCCGATCTCGCCGAGGCGTTTGAGCTTGGTGCGGTCCTGCCGGCGCGCCTTGGAGGACCGTCTCGCACGGTAGAACGTGTCCCAGTCACCAGGAAGCGTCGCGATGTAACCCTCGCTTGGATGGAGCGTCGCAGTCAAAGCGACGAGAGGGTTTCTCTGTCCGCCGACGAACTCGGGCATGTTGCGTAGATCGATGAGGTCGTGGCGGAAGCGTGGGTTGGCTTGAAGCAGCGTGCGGATTTCCAGCCATAGCGCTGCAAATTGCTCGTGCGAGATCGTCCCAGTGAAATCATTGCGGAGCAGGGGAGCGAGATAGTCGCTGAGATCCAGACCGAGCCAGGTCAGGCGGCGCAACCATCCGCCGCCGGCAAGCGCGAGCGGCAGGATCGCCAGAAGATCGTCACCACGGCGGATCAAGACGAGCGCCGGCGCGACGCCCGCGCGCGAGCCGATATGCTTCTGCCATGCGGCGAGATAATCGAAATTCTGGAAAACCGTGCAGTCGGCGTGGGGCTCGAAGGCTCGCCACGCGCGCTCGACGCATGCAAGATCATCGTAGATCGCGATGTGGATGCCCGGCAGCGTGGCGCTCTGCGCATGGAGGCAGGCGCGGCCGGCCGTTGGGGCGACAACAGCCCCGCGCCGCCCATAGGCAGCGGTCGCCGCGCCTGGCATTTCATTCATGTGGGCCGCCGCATCTCCGAGTCGATTCCGCGACACTCGCTCAGAACTCTCAATATTCGGTTGGGCGGATCATGTGGCAGCTTTCTGTCACGCAGGAGGCTGGATCCCGATTAACGCGATGGCAACCTTAATGATTTCTTATGGGCGACGGTGCCGCGGGGCGGGCGGTACGGTCCTGGTAGCGTGGGGTGTCATTCATGCGGCGCGACGCGATCGACGGAGGTGCAGCGCGCGGGCTCGACGCGGCCGATGGCCAGCTCGATCTTGCGGCGCTGGGGCGCGCGCTTTGGCGCCGCAAGCGGTGGATCATCATTCCGACGATCCTTGCGGCGCTCGCGGCGGGCGCCTTCGTCAATTTCGTCACACCCATGTACCGATCCGAGGCGCTCGTCCTGATCGACGATCGGGAGACGGCCTATAATCGCCCGCAGGGCGGCGATCGACAGGCCGAGCGCGAGCGGCCGTTGCTCGACGCGGAAGCAGTGCAGAGCCAGGTGCAGCTCGCCCTTTCGCGCGATCTTGCACGCGCGGTGGTGCGCGATCTGAAGCTCGGCGAGCGCCCGGAGTTCAAACCGGAAGCGAACAAGTCTCTCGTTTCGGCGATCCTCAGTCTGACTGGGCTCGCGCGCGATCCCTCGCGCATGACATTCGAAGAGCGCATGCTCGAGCGCTATTATGAGCGGCTCTCGATCTATTCGGTAGACCGGTCGCGCGTGATCACGATCGATTTCAGCTCGGAAAATCCGATCCTTGCCGCAGAGGTGGCCAACGCGGTCGCCGAGCGGCTACTTACATTTCAGCAGGTCGCGAAACAGGACGCCATGCGACAGGCTAGCCATTGGTTGGCCGGCGAGATCAAGCAATTGCGCGCCCGCGTGGCGGAGGCGGAGGGGCGCGCCGAGGAATTTCGCGGCAAGTCGAATCTCTATCTCGGCAACAACAACAACTCCTTGAGCGGCCAGCAGCTCGGGGAGGCCAATTCCCAGCTTGTGCTTGCGCGTACACAACGGGCCGAGGCCGAATCCAAGGCCAAGCTCATCCGCGAAATGCTGCGAACGGGCCGGCCGATCGAAGCGTCGGATATCGTGAACTCCGAGCTCATCCGTAGGCTCAACGAACAGCGCGTGACGCTGCGGGCGCAACTCGCCGAGCAGTCCTCGACGCTTCTCGACCAGCACCCGCGCATCAAGGAATTGAAGGCGCAAATCGCCGATCTCGAGTCGCAAACGCGCGTCGAGGCGGAAAAACTCGTCCGCTCCCTCGAGAGCGACGCGAAGATCGCCGGCGGCCGCGTCGAGACGTTGATCGCCAATCTGGATCAGATGAAGAAGCAAGCGTCGGCGCTCGGCGTCGAAGACGTGCAATTGCGCGCGTTGGAGCGCGAGGCGAAGTCGCAGCGCGATCTGCTGGAGTCATATCTGTCGCGCTATCGCGACGTCACCTCGCGCGAAGGGCCGGACGCGGTGCCGCCGGACGCGCGCATCGTGTCTCGTGCGGTGCCGGCGCCAACGCCGTATTTCCCGAAGAAGCTGCCGATCGTGCTGATCGCGGCGTTCGCCACGATGACCTGCGCGATGACGTTCATCGCGCTCGGCGAACTGATGTCGGGTGATTTGCAGCGCTACTCTGCGGCGCCGATGCGGGAAGCGATGCCGGCCGAGCTTTCATCGAACACGCCGCCTTCCTGGATCGGCAAGGCAAGCGAAGCGCCGCCGGGCAAGGCGGAACCGCCTGGCAAGTCGCGGGGGCGGCAGATGTCGATGCTCGCCGATCACGTTCGCGTACTTGGCCGCGGCATTCTGTTGGTGACCAGCGCGGACGATGGCGAGTCCGCGCCGGCACTCGCGATCGAACTCGCGCGCGAAATCGCGCGTGATGGGAAACGTGTGTTGCTTCTCGATTTGGATGTGGCGGCGGCACCGGCAGGGCGACTCGTCGCCGATCCGCGCGTGCCCGGTCTTGCCGATCTACTGTTCGGGGTCGCGACCTTCAGCGAGGTGATCCAACGCGATCGTGCTTCTCGGATCCACGTGATTACCGTCGGGCGCGGCATCCGCGACACGGCGGCGTTGCTCGCAGGCGAGAAACTTTCGATCGTGCTCGGTGCGCTTTCGCAGACCTACGAGCACGTGATTGTCGCGGCCCCCGCACTCGCGCTGATTCCGGGTGCCGCGCGGCTCGCGCGCTTCTCGCGCGGGCTGCTGCTCGTGGCGGTTGAGGGAGGCGAGGGGGTCGGAGCCGCGGCCTCGGATGCCCTTGCGGCGAAGGGTTTTGCCAACGTCGCGGTCGTCTCGCTCGCGCCGGAGGCGGCGCCGCCGGGTACCTCGCCGGAGCGGGCCGCTGCATGATCGCACGGTGATGTTGACGACGCGGGCCGGACAAAGAATCTTAACGTCTCGGCGGATAAATCGCCGCATTGTGCATGTGGAATGACGGGGCGCGATGGCAAACCTGCGTTATGCCGCCTATCGGGCCGGCCTCGAGGCACTCTATTTTTCCGGCGCGCATCGCGCGTTGCGATCGCGGTTCGCCGGCGTCGGTACGATATTGACGCTGCACCACGTGCGGCCCGCGCGGGACGGAAGCTTTCAGCCAAACCGTCTCCTCGAAATCGATCCGCATTTCCTCGAGCGGACAATCGTTCACTTGCGCAAGCGCGGCATCGAGCTCGTGAGCATCGACGAAGTGTGGCGGCGGCTCGTCGAGCAAGATTTCAGCCGGCAGTTTGTGGCAATCACGTTTGACGACGGCTATCGCGACAATCTCGAACATGCGTGGCCGGTGCTGCGACGGCACGAGGTGCCATTCACGCTCTACATCGCGACAAACTTTCCCGACCGGCTCGGAGAATTGTGGTGGATCGCACTCGAACAGGTGGTGGCGAAGTCGGACCGGCTGGTGCTCGAAATCGATGGCACGACGCGCTTCTTCAATTGCGCGAACGCGGGCGCGAAGCGAAAAGTGTTCTCGGAAGTCTATTGGTGGCTGCGATCGATCGAGGATGAGGAAGAGTTCAGGCGCGCGATGCGCGACATCTGCGCGCGCTATGGTGTCGACTTGAAAGCGCCGTGCGGCAAGCTCTGCATGGATTGGGCCGAGATCGCGCGGCTTGCCGACGATCCGCTCTGCACCGTCGGCGCGCATACCGTCACGCATTGCTTTCTGACAAAAGTCAGCGACAAGGTCGCGCGCTCGGAAATGAAACGAAGCGCCGAGGTGATCGAAGCCGCATTGGGAAAGAAGCCGAAACATTTTTCTTTTCCCTATGGCGAAGCAGGAGCACGCGAATTCGCGCTCGCGGCTGAGATCGGGTTCAAGACGGCGGTGACTACGCGAGCGGGCGTGCTCGCGCCCGCGCACCGGCACCACCTCAGGGCGCTGCCGCGTATCTCGCTCAACGGTCATTTCCAGGCGTTGCGCTACCTGGATGTATTGATTTCGGGCGTGCCGTTTGCGCTGACGGGACTAGGTAACGGCGCCGAGGCGACGTAAGACCCGATCAGCGGTCTTGTGGATCGGGACGTTGCATCCATCGGATCAGAAAGCCCGCCGGAATCAGCCAGATCAAGCCGAATACGATAAAAAAGATGAGCTGCGCCGGCGCGTAGAAACGAGAGATGTTGGAGTGTCCGAGCGCCAGCGTGAGCAGCGGCCAGAAGGCGACCAGGATAAGCAGGCCGACGGCGCCGACCAGCTTGCGAGTGCGGATGCGCATGGAAATCCTGTCGCGATAAGGCTGCGGGCGCGGCGAGGCGTCCAGTTGCCGGTGTGACCTCCGCTCTATATCCCTCGCGCACCCGGAAGGGAAAGCGTTCGAGTCGAGGATCAATGTCGCAGAGTATCGAAAGCCGAGATCCGATGCGCCCCGTGCGGATTTGGCTCTGGACGCTCGCGGCCCTCGTGGCTGTGACCGTGGTGGTCGGCGGTGCCACGCGGCTCACGGGTTCCGGACTCTCGATCACCGAGTGGCGGCCGATTTCCGGCGTGCTGCCGCCGCTTAGCGAAGCGGATTGGCTGCTCGAATTCGAAAAATACCGTACGATCCCGCAATTTCTCGCACTCAATCCCGGCATGACGCTTTCGGGATTCAAGTTCATCTACTGGTGGGAGTGGACGCACCGCCTGCTCGGGCGGCTGATCGGCGTTGCATTCATCGTTCCTTTCGCGGTGTTCTGGGCGCGCGGGTTGGTCGACCGAATGCTCGCCTGGAAGCTCGGCGGTCTGTTCGCGCTTGGCGGTCTGCAAGGCGCGATCGGCTGGTGGATGGTGAGCTCGGGCCTTTCGGAACGCACGGATGTGAGCCAGTACCGGCTCGCCGTTCATCTCACGCTCGCATGCATAATCCTCTCGGCGGTCGTGGGCGTAGCCGTTAGTCTGCGCGGCAAGCCCGACAAGTCTCCCGCGCGGGCGCGCGTGGGCGCGGGAATTATTCTGGCGCTCGTCTTCGTGCAGATTTTTCTCGGCGCGCTGGTCGCCAAGACTGGCGCGGGCCTGACGTTCAATACCTGGCCCTGGATGGACGACCGTTTCATTCCAGCGTTCGAGCAGTTGTTCGCGATCGAGCCGCTGTGGCGGAATTTCTTCGAGAACGTGATAACCATCCAGTTCTTGCACCGGATGGTTGCTAATTTCCTGTTTGTCGTGGCGCTGTTGCATGCGCTCGACACGCAACGGACCGGGCCGCTGCCGGTGGCATTGCGCGCGGCGGTGCTGTTCGCGCTCATGACCGGGCAGGCGATGCTCGGGGTGATCACGTTATTGTCGGTATCGCCGCTTCGGCTGTCGCTTGCGCATCAGGCCGGCGCCGTCGTCGTGCTAGTCGCGGCGTCGGTGCATCTCGTCAAATGTCATTCCGGGGCGCCGCGCAGCGGCGAGTCCGGAATCCAAGAACACTACCGGTGACAACAGCATTCGGTGTTCATGGATTTCGGGTTCCCTTGCTTCGCTCGCGCCCCGGGATGACAGTTGCTAGGCCGCCAATCCCTGATCGAGATCGGCGATCAGATCTTCCACGTCCTCGATCCCAATCGAAAGCCGCACCACGTCCGGTCCCGCTCCGGCGGCGACTTTCTGCTCGTCAGAGAGCTGCCGGTGGGTCGTGGATGCGGGGTGAAGAATGAGCGAGCGCGTGTCGCCGATGTTGGCGAGGTGCGAAAACAGGTTCACGCCGGAAATGAGATCGACACCGGCATCGTAGCCGCCCTTGAGGCCGAACGTCAGCACGGCGCCCGCGCCCCTGGGGCAGTATTTCCGCGCGAGCGCGTGATAGCGGTCGTTCGGCAGACCGGCGTAGCTGACCCACGCGACCTGCCGGTGGCCAAGGAGGAATTTCGCGACCGCGAGCGCGTTGTCGCAATGCTTTTGCATGCGCAGCGGCAGCGTTTCGATGCCGGTGATGATCAGGAACGCATTGAAGGGGGAGAGCGCGGGGCCGAGATCGCGCAGCGACAGGAAGCGTGCCGCCATCGCGAAGCCAAAATTTCCGAAGGTCTGGGCCATGACGATGCCCTGGTATTCGGGTCGCGGCTTGGAGACCATCGGATAGCGGTCGTCGTCCGCCCACTTGAACTTGCCGCCGTCGACGAGGAGCCCGCCGATCGAATTGCCGTGCCCGCCGAGAAACTTCGTCGCCGAATGCACGATGATGTCGGCGCCGAAATCGAACGGCCGGCAGAGGTAGGGTGTGGCCAGCGTGTTGTCGACGATGAGCGGGATGTTCGCTTTCTGGGCGATGCGCGCAATCCCTTCGATGTCCATGACGATCCCGCCGGGGTTCGCGATCGACTCGATGAAGATCAGTTTCGTCTTCGGCGTGATCGCGCTTTCGAAGCTGGAGAGATCGTCGGGGTCGGCCCAGCGCACGTTCCAGCCGAAACTCTTGAACGAGTGATTGAACTGGTTGATGGAGCCGCCATAGAGCTTCTTCGCGGCGACGAACTCGTCGCCTGGCATCATCAGCAAGTGAAAGACGTTCATTTGCGCAGCGTGGCCGGACGCGACCGAAAGTGACGCCGTGCCGCCCTCGAGCGCGGCCACGCGTTCTTCGAGCACGTTGCAAGTCGGGTTGCCGACGCGGCTGTAGATGTTGCCGAAGGTTTGCAAGCCGAAGAGTTGGGCCGCGTGCTCGACGTCGTCGAACACGAACGAGGTGGTCTGGTAGATCGGCGTCGCGCGTGCGCCCGTGGTCGGGTCGGGCTGCGCGCCGGCGTGGACGGAGAGGGTGGCGAAGCCGGGCTCGCGCTGCTCGGAAGCCGCAGGGCGGTCCTTGGCCGACTTGTCCATTTTTCCACCTATTGTCTGTGATTTCCGACTAAAATCGGAAATTTCACGTTATTTATGCTGGTGGGCCGGGAGCGTCAACGGGTCGGTTTGCCGGGACCGAGTTGAAGCCTCTGGAAGCCGCCGGCGAGGCGCCGCGGCTTCTTCGATGACAGGGTGCGCGTATTGACGCCGGCCCAGTTGATCTCGCGCGAAAGGCGTCCGTATTCGATCTTGGGGCAGCGGTTCATCACCACCGTCATGCCGGCCGCCTCGGCGCGGACGGCGACTTCCTCGTTCTTCACGCCGAGCTGCATCCAGAAGACTCTTGGGCGCGGAGAAAGTTCGAGCGCTTCGTCGAGGATCTCGCCGACGCGGTCTGCGCGGCGGAACACATCGACCATGTCGATCGGCTCCGGCACGTCCTTGAGGCGCGCATAGACCGTGTTGCGGGCGACAAGCTTGCCGGCGCGGCCAGGATTGATCGGGAAGACGCGATAGCCGCGCTCGCTGAGATACTTCACGACGAACATGCTCGGCTTGTCGTCGCCATGGCTCGCGCCGACAACGGCAATTGTCTTCACGGAGTCGAGGATGCCGCGGATGAATGCGTCGAGGTAATTTTCGTGGCTCACCGGTCTTCCCATTTCGGCGCGCGCTTCTCCACGAAGGCGCCGATGCCTTCTTCGGCGTCGTGCGCCAGCATGTTTTCGGCCATGACGGCGTTCGCGTAGGCGAATGCCTCGGCGAAATCCATCTTGCCCTGCCGATAGAAAGCTTCCTTGCCGAGCTTCTGCACGTGGGAAGACTTCGATGCGATCGTGCGGGCAAGCGAGAAGGCTTCCTCGCGCTCGCGGCCTTGCGGGACGATGCGATTGACGAGCCCGATTTCGCGGGCGCGGGCGGCGGAAATCGGCTCGGCCGTCAGCAGCATTTCCATGGCGTGATTCCACGCGACCTTGCGCGAAAGCGTGACCGCGGGCGTCGAGCAGAAGAGGCCGATATCGACGCCCGGCGTGCAGAAACGCGCGGCCTCAGTCGCCACCACGAGATCGCAGGCGGCGACGAGCTGGCAGCCGGCCGCGGTCGCCATGCCCTGGACCGAAGCGATCACCGGCTGCGGCAAGCTTACGATCGCTTGCGTCAGGGCGCCGCTTTGCTCGAACATTTTCTCGAAATAGGCGCGGCCGCGATCGCGGTCGTTGCGGTGCGACGTCAACTCCTTGAGATCGTGACCGGCACAGAAAGCAGGACCGTTCGCCGCAAGCACCAGCGCGCGCACAGCCCGGTCATCGCGGATCGAGGCGAAGGCTTCGCCAAGCGCGTCGAGCAAGGCTTCCGAAAGCGCGTTGCTCGCCGTGGGCCGATTCAGTACGAGCAGCGCGATGCCTGCGCGGTCTTCGCGCAAGAGGACGGACGCGGACGCGGCGCGCCGGGCGGTTGCGGGCTTCGACATTTGTTTCCTTGCGTTTCCGCGCTGTCATATTATCCGAAGCGGGGCCGGACGCGAATGCGCTGGCAGGGGAGCAACCATGCACGCGTCCGCAACGAAAATGACCGTTGCCGAGCTCAGGGCCTTTCTCGCGCGCGAGTTTCCGCAGGGCTTCGGGCCCGGAACGCCGCACAAGATCGAGGCCGTAGGGCCGGGCACGGCGCGGGTGCGGCTCGCGGCCCGTGACGCGCAGTTGCGGCCGGGCGGCACGGTATCCGGCCCGGCCATGATGGCGCTCTGCGACGCCGCGATGTACGTCGCGATCCTCGCCATGATTGGCCCGGTGGCGCTCGCGGTGACAACCAATCTCTCGATCAACTTCCTGCGCAAACCGGAGCCAGGCGATCTCATCGCCGACTGCAAATTGCTCAAGCTCGGCAAGCGGCTCGCAGTGGGCGAGGTGGCGGTGCATGCCGCGTCGAGCGACGAACTGGTTGCGCACTGCGTCGCGACTTACTCAATCCCACCGGAAAAGGGTGATTTAGCCTAAGGTGCTAAATTACCATAATTATAAACTATTGTAATTGTTCATCTATATTCGGCAATGGTCGATTGACGCCGCGCGGCCGCACGTCTAGAAGCGCGCGTTCTCAAGCCCGCATTGACGGACGCGCCATGAAAACCTTCGTAGCCAAGCCGGCCGAAATCGTAAAGAAATGGGTGCTGGTCGACGCATCGGGCCTCGTCGTGGGCCGGCTCGCGACGGTGATCGCAAACCGCTTGCGCGGCAAGCACCGCCCGAATTACACGCCGCACGTCGATTGCGGCGACAACGTCGTGGTCATCAACGCCGAGAAGGTGGTGCTGACGGGCCGCAAGCTCGAGCAGAAGGTCTATCACCATCACACCGGCTATCCCGGCGGCATCAAGGAACGCAAAGCGAAGTTCATTCTCGAGGGAAAATTTCCCGAGCGCGTGATCGAGAAGGCCGTGGAGCGCATGCTTGACGAGGGGCCGCTTGCGCGCAAGCAGTTCGGAAATCTCCGCGTCTACAAGGGTTCCCAGCATCCGCACGAAGCGCAGCAGCCCGAGCGGCTCGATGTCGCTTCCATGAATCGTAAAAACACGAGGAGCGCGTAATGGCCGACACGGTCCAGTCGCTCGAAGGTTTGGCGGCGCTGAAGCCGGCGACGCCGGAAGCGCCGAAGCGCGTCCAGAAGCTCGACAAGCAAGGCCGCGCGTATGCCACGGGCAAGCGCAAAAACGCGGTGGCACGCGTTTGGCTAAAGCCGGGTTCCGGCAAGATCGTGATCAATACGAAAACCATCGAGACCTATTTCGCGCGGCCGGTGTTGCGTATGCTGATCCAGCAGCCGTTCGCGGTGGCCAATCGTGCGGGTCAATTCGACATCGAATGCACGGTGTCGGGCGGCGGGCTGTCCGGGCAGGCCGGCGCGCTCCGTCACGGCATTTCGAAGGCGCTCACTTTCTACGAGCCGGACCTGCGCGGCGTCCTCAAGAAGGGGGGATACATGACCCGCGACTCGCGCGTCGTGGAACGCAAGAAATACGGTCGCAAGAAAGCGCGCCGGAGCTTCCAGTTCTCCAAGCGCTGACGCGCGGAACCCGGAACCGAGACAAAGAGCGCGGCTTGCCGCGCTCTTTTTATTTGTTTCGAGGCGATTTCGATGCGCATTCGACGTGCTTTCGCGCAAAATCCGAGGCGTTGATGAAACCTCGCACAAAGCCTGCATGCAGCTAGGCGAATGCGCGCGCAAAATCCGTAGCATTGCAACGTTTCGGGAAAGCGGTTCGCAAGGGGACGCGGACAGGCTTGCGCCGATCCTGCGCAACCCGTGTAAGTAAATGCTGCTCGACGTCCCGACGCTATTCATCGTCTCGATCTTCGTGACGACGATCCTCGGCTTGTTCCTGCTGTTCGCCTGGGTGCAGGACCGCAGCATCCGCGCGCTCGCGTGGTGGGGCGTCGCCTACCTCATCGGCGGCGTCTCGGTTGCGATCTATACGATGCAGGATTCGCTCTCTAACGCACTGTCGATGGCGATCGGAAACGCGCTCCTGTTCGTGGCTTGCGGCGTCATTTGGAGCGGCGCGCGCCTGTTTCACGGTCGTGAGGTAAAACCGTTTTGGATGTTCGCCGGCGCGATCGCCTGGCTGATCGCGCTGACGATGCCGGGTTTTGCCGTGTCCGATATGGCTCGTATCGTGCTCTCGTCGGTCGCGATTTCGACCTACACGTTGCTGACCGCGTGGGAATTGTGGGGCGGACGCAAAGAGCGGCTGATGTCGCGTTGGCCGGCCATGGCGGTGCTTGCATTGCACGGCTTTGTCTTCTTGTTGCCGGTTCCGATCGTGCTGCTCAGCTCCTCCGAGTTGCGATTCTCGGATTTCGCAGGCGGGTGGTTCGCGATCTTCGCGCTGGAAACGCTTCTTTATGCGATCGCGACCGCGTTCATCATCTTGACAATGGCGAAAGAGCGGAGCGAACGCATCCATCGGACCGCGGCCACCATCGATCCCCTAACGGAAATCTTCAACCGCCGGGCTTTGCTGGAGGCGGGGCGGCGAATTCTTGGTCGCATGGCGTGGGACAAACAGCCGGTGTCGGTACTGATGTTCGATCTCGACCACTTCAAAAAAATCAACGACCGCTTCGGACACGCGGTAGGCGACCGGGCACTGCAGACTTTTGCGCGTACCGCCGCGGCGCGTTTGCGCGCGACCGACGTCATCGGCCGGCTCGGTGGCGAGGAATTCGCGGCTATCCTTCCCGGCACGAGCCTGCTCTCGGCCGCGGTGGCGGCCGAGCGCGTGCGGGCCGCGTTTGAAGCGGCGGCGGTGGAAATCGATGGTTTGCCGATCGCGGGCACGGTCAGCATCGGCGCAGCGGCGACCGAGGAGCCTGATATCGATATCGACGTCTTGCTCGAGCAGGCCGACAGGGCGCTCTACGCGGCCAAGGCGAGCGGCCGAAATCGCTACGTTCTTTCGGGCTCGGAGGAGGAACGGGCCGTGCCGCCGGCCGCCGAGAGTCGCGTTGACGTGGTGGTCGACAGGCGTGCCAATGCGAGGCTTGCTCCGAATGACCTCGCGCTGGCAATCGCGGCCGCGCGGGCGGCGATCAAGCCCGCGGCGTAGCGACGCTCCGGCGAATTTTCTTAGAATTTTATCAATCGACCGCGCGCATCGAATTCGAGGGCGAGCCGCGCGCGCCTCCTGTCCCAGAATAATGCAATGGCGCCGCGAGGCCGCCGCCGCAAGCCGGATGACTCGATTTTTATCGACCTTCGAAGCGGAAACGTAGCGGCTTCTGCGCTTAGTTCCGGCCGCAGCGGCGACTTCTCGACCGCATTTTTCCGGGTCCGGGCCAGTCAATGGAACTCGACGTCAAAACGATGTTTGTGGTGACGATTGCGGTCACCGCATTGCTCGGATTCCTGCTGATCTACGCTTGGTATCAGCACCGCAATATTTCGTCGCTCGCGTGGTGGGGCTGTGCGCACATGGTCGCTTGCGTCGCGGTCTGGCTGATCGGGCTACGCGATGGCGTGCCGAGTTTCTGGTCGATCGAGGTTTCGAACGCGCTCCTGTTCATTGCCGCCGGCATGACCTGGACCGGCGCGCGTCTGTTCGATGGAAATCGCGTTTCCTTGATCGGTATCTTCGGCGGGGCAGCCGCGTGGTTGCTTGCCGGCCAGATCGGCGGTTTCATGGCCGAGCCTCGCGGACCCATCGTCTTCAGCTCGATGATCATCGCGCTCTACACGTTTGCCACCGCGATCGAATTCTGGCGCAGCCGCGAGGAGAATCTGCTTTCCAGGCTCCCCCTTATTATCATGCTGTCGATGCACGGCGCGCTCTACCTCGCGCGGGTGCCGCTCGCGTGGCTGATGCCGGGCGGGAAAAGCGAGGCGTTCTTCTCGACAGCGTGGTTCGGCGTGATCGGGCTGGAGTCGCTCCTCTACATGATTGCAACCGCTTTCGTCTTTCTTGCGATGGCGAAGGAGCGCACCGAGCTCGAGCACAAGGTGGCGGCGACGATCGATCCGCTCACGGGCTTGGCCAACCGGCGTGCGTTCCTCGATACCGCGATGCGCAGCCTGAAACAGCGCTCGCGGGTGCCGCAGCCGGTATCCGCGCTTCTGTTTGATCTCGATCGCTTCAAATCGATCAACGACCGCTACGGCCATGCGGTCGGCGACCGCGTCCTGCGCGTGTTCGCCGACATCGCGGCGTCGGAATTGCGTTCGACCGATCTGCTCGGCCGTCTCGGCGGCGAGGAGTTCGGTGCCGTCCTGTTCGGGGCGGAAACGAGCAGCGCCGCCGCGACCGCCGAGCGCATACGGATCGGCTTCGCCAACAGTCATCGGAGCGCGGATGCGCACGCCGGCGTCAGCGTCAGCGTCGGCATCGCGACGGTGTCCGCCGAGGAACTCATCGAGATCGAAACGCTGCTCACGCGCGCGGATGAGGCGCTTTATGTGGCCAAGGCGCGTGGCCGCAACCGGGTCGAGATCGCCGACGGCTACTCCGAGCGCGGCCTGGGTGCTGCGCGCGGCGGGAGGGACATGCGGGCGGCGGAATTGCCGGATGGGTCCCGGTTGGCGCCAGTTCCGCTTGAACTGGTCCCGAGCCCGGCGGTCGCTCCGGTGGACGAGGTTGGCGGTGCCGCAAGCCCCGCTGCCGCCATGCAATCCGGCAGGTAGTAGGCGATACCGCTCGGCGATTCGGGCTTTCAGTACGGCATCCATTATTCGCGATAAGGTTCCGCGCATCCACGGTCATCGCCGATGCCGGCAGGGGCGGTTCCGTCGCCTCAAGGCCGCATAGCCCCGCCGCGACGCGCAATGATGAGCCAGGATCGGCGACCATCTCCTCATAGCGGAACTCGTTAACCATTCGGACGTTAGGTTTGCACCATGACACCGGGAGCGACTCATAACCTGCATTCCGATCTTGCCCGGCTCGACGAAGCGGCCGAGCGGGCGGGTTCCGCACTCGCGTGCGCGCATCAATCGGCCGATGAGCTTCATCGCGATCTGGTGCGCCGATATTTCGCGCAACATCCGCGCCGGCGGCCGCTGGGGCTGGCCATGGGCGGCCTCGCGCTGATCGCGTTCCTGATCCTGATCTGAGATTTCTTCAGAAAAGAAAGCGGGGCGCCAATGGGCGCCCCTGGAATCGGAAACCGCTCCAATTTATTGTCTTGACGCGTTTTCCACGACGAACCGGATTCCACCCCGGATCAAGTCCGGGGCAGGCATTTGCCGGGAAACGCTTTAAGCCGAGTAGTACATGTCGAATTCGACCGGATGCGGCGTGTGCTCGAAGCGGATGATTTCGGTCATTTTCAGCGAGATGTAGGAGTCGATGAAGTCGTCGTCGAACACGCCGCCTTTCTTCAGGAACTCGCGGTCCTTGTCGAGGTTCGTGAGCGCCTCGCGCAGGCTGCCGCAAACGGTCGGGATTTTCTTCAGCTCGCGCGGCGGTAGGTCATAGAGGTCCTTGTCGACGGCCTCGCCGGGGTCGAGCTTGTTCATGACGCCGTCGAGGCCAGCCATCAGCATGGCGGCAAAGCCGAGATAGGGATTGCAGAGCGGGTCGGGAAAACGCACCTCGACACGCTTGCCCTTCGGCGAACTCGCGAGCGGAATGCGGCACGAGGCCGAGCGATTGCGCACCGAATAGGCGAGCAGCACCGGTGCCTCGAAGCCCGGCACCAGACGCTTGTAGGAATTGGTGGTCGGGTTGGTGAAGGCGTTGAGCGCGCGGGCGTGCTTGATGACGCCGGCGATATAGCTCAGGCAGGTGTCCGAGAGATCGGCGTATTTGTTGCCGGCGAAGGTGGGCGTCGAGCCTTTCCAGATCGATTGGTGGCAATGCATGCCTGAGCCGTTGTCGCCGTAGATCGGCTTCGGCATGAAGGTCGCGGTCTTGCCGTAGATGTTGGCGACCATGTGGATGCAATATTTATAGATCTGCATTTGGTCGGCCATCTTCACGAGCGGCGAGAATTTCATGCCGAGCTCGTGCTGGGCGGCGCCCACCTCGTGGTGGTGTTTCTCGACGGCGACGCCCATCTTGGCCATGGCGCCGAGCATCTCGGAACGGATGTCCTGCGCGGAGTCCTGCGGCGGGACGGGGAAGTAGCCACCCTTCGTGCGCATGCGGTGGCCGAGATTTCCGCCTTCGTACTCGGTACCCATGTTGGTCGGGAGTTCGATCGAGTCGATCCGGAAACCGGTGTTGTACGGATCGGACGAGAAACGCACGTCGTCGAAAATGAAGAATTCGGCCTCGGGACCGAAATAGGCGATGTCGCCCACACCGGTCGATTTCATGTAGGCGACCGCCTTCTTCGAAATGCCGCGCGGATCGCGGGTGTAGGGCTCGCCGGTCGTCGGCTCGAGCACGTCGCACACGATCGAGAGCGTGGTCTCGGCAAAGAACGGGTCGATGCAGGCGGACTCGGGGTCCGGCATCAGGTTCATGTCGGATTCGTGAATCGGCTTCCATCCGGCGATCGAGGAACCGTCGAACATCACGCCTTCCGCGAACGCGTCCTGGTCGAACAGGCTCACGTCGAAGGTGACGTGCTGCCACTTCCCGCGCGGGTCGGTGAAACGGCAGTCGACGTATTTGACGTCGTTGTCCTTCATGAATTTGAGGACTTCGTTGGCGGTCTTCATGGAAGGCCTTCCCCCTCTGTGTTCAATCCTCGGGCCCGAGGTTGTTGGAAGTTTCAATACAAGTCCGGCTAGATCGCGTCGATTCCTGATTCGCCGGTACGGATGCGGATCGCCTCCTCGACATTGGAGACGAAGATCTTGCCGTCGCCGATGCGGCCGGTTTGCGCGGCGCGGCGGATCGCCTCGATGGCCTTCTCAACCATGTCGTCGCCGAGCACGACTTCGATCTTCACCTTGGGGAGGAAGTCGACGACATATTCGGCGCCGCGATAAAGTTCGGTATGGCCTTTCTGGCGGCCGAAGCCCTTGGCCTCGGTGACCGTGATGCCCTGAAGGCCAGCTTCCTGCAGCGCTTCCTTCACCTCGTCGAGCTTGAACGGCTTGATGATGGCCTCGATCTTCTTCATCGCGTCTCCTCTTGACGGCTCTCGCCCCATTCCGTGCGCTGGAAGCAGGCGCGGGGTAGCAGGTCCCGTGCCATGTTGCTTTTGCGCGGAAAACTCGTGTTACTTCAAGTATTTGTTTAAAAAAGCGGCTCCCCATTTTCGATCGGCAATCGGAGCTTGCTCATGGTTTGTGCATTCCGCTCAAAGAATATGCAAGGGCGAGCGGGCAGGTGCTTGAGTGCAGTGTGGATTGCTTCGGCGACTAGGTCAGACCGAATTCAGCCCCGTGAGGTAGCATTCGCGCCATGCATGAGCTCCTGACCCCGACCGAGATGGCGGAGGCCGACCGGCGCACGATTGCGGCCGGGACGCCGGGTATCACGCTGATGGAGCGCGCGGGGCGTGTGGTCGCCGACGTCGTCGCGGCGCGCCATCCGCCCGGCACGCGCGTCGTGGTCGCGTGCGGGCCGGGCAATAACGGCGGCGACGGGTTCGTGACCGCGCGGAACTTGCGCGAACGCGGCTATCCGGTGCGCGTGCTGCTGCTCGGATCGCACCAGGCGCTCGCGGGCGATGCGGCGGAAGCCGCCAGGGGCTGGCGCGAGCCGATCGAGCCGGTGACGGCCGCGGCGCTTGCGAGTGCCGGTGTCGTTGTCGATGCGTTGTTCGGTGCGGGGCTCACGCGCGACCTCGAGGGCAAAGCCAAGGCCGCGGTCGAAGTCGTGGCGGCTGCGAGCGCACCGATCGTCGCCGTCGATTTGCCGAGCGGCATCGACGGCGCGAGCGGAGCGGTGCGCGGCGCGGCGGTGCGCGCGAGCGAAACCGTTACCTTCTGTCGGCGCAAGCCGGGACACCTTTTTTTTCCGGGCCGGCTGCATTGCGGGCGGGTGACCGTGGCGGACATCGGAATTTCCGACGCAACGGTCGCTGCGGTGAATCCGAAGACCTTCGCCAACGAGCCGCCGCTCTGGCGGAATTCATTTCCGGTGCCGCGCGTCGACGGTCACAAATACGATCGCGGTCACGCGGTGGTAGTGAGCGGGCCGATGCACTCGACGGGTGCAGGGCGGCTCGCGGCGAGGGCCGCGCTGAGAGCGGGCGCGGGGCTCGTGACGGTGGCGGCGCCGAAGGCGGCGCTGCCGGTGCTCGCGGCGAGCCTCACCGCGGTCATGGTGCGGCAAGCCGACGGCGCCAACGGGCTCGCCAAGCTCCTCGGCGACATGCGGCTCAACGCGGTTCTGCTCGGACCGGGACAGGGCGTAGGCAAGGCGACCCGCTACGCGGTCGCGGCGGCAGCAAAGGCGCGGCGCGCGCTCGTGCTCGACGCCGACGCGCTTACGAGTTTTTCCGAGTCGGCAGAGTCACTTGCGCGGATTCTCTCATCCGTTCCGGCAGCAATTCTGACGCCGCATGAAGGAGAATTCGCCCGGCTGTTCGCCGGCGAGCCAAGGATCGCGGGCGCGGTGTCGAAGCTCGAGCGGGCGAGGACTGCGGCCGGCAAGATGAAGGCAATTGTCCTTCTGAAGGGGCCCGACACGGTCGCGGCCGCCCCCGACGGCCGCGCGGCGATCGCGGCCAATGCGACGCCCTGGCTCGCCACCGCCGGGACGGGCGACGTGCTCGCGGGGATTGCGACCGGCCTGCTTGCTCAGGGCATGCCGGCCTTTGAGGCCGCCTCGGCGGCCGTCTGGCTGCACGGGGAGGCGGCACAGGAGGCTGGGCCTGCGATGAATTCCGAGGATCTGGACGCGGCGCTGCGGCTCGTGCTCGCCCGGCTCATTCGCTCGCTTGCATGAGGACGCGTCGTCCCCTTGAGACGCACCCGCAACAGACCCATATTTTTGCCCGGTTGAAACAGCGTGCTATAGACCTCCCGGCCGGTGCCGGACGTGCGGCCCCGCGCCTCCAGCGGGCGTGGCGGAACTGGTAGACGCGCGGGATTTAGGTTCCCGTGACGAAAGTCGTGGGGGTTCGAGTCCCTCCGCCCGCACCATTGGCAGGCTCTAATCAGGCAACAAGGCTCTGGAATCCGGAATTATGCAGGTAACCGAAACCCTCGCCGAGGGGCTGAAGCGCGAATATCAGGTGGTCCTCCCGGTGGCGGAGCTCGATCAACGGGCGGCCGAGCGTCTTTCCGCGATCAAGGACCGGGTGAAACTCGATGGCTTCCGCCCCGGCAAGGTGCCGATCCCCCACCTGAAGCGGGTGTACGGCAAGGCGGTCATGGGCGAAGTGATCGAGCAGGCCATCAACGAGGTGAACAGCAAAATCGTGAGCGACGGCGGCTTCAAGCTCGCGGTCGAACCACGCATCAAGCTCGCCTCCGAGGAGCAGGACGCTGTCAAGGAAGTGATCGAGGGCAAGGCCGACCTCGCCTACACGGTCGCGCTCGAGCTGCTTCCCAAGATCCCGCTCGCGGATTTCCGCACGATCAAGCTCGAGCGCCCGGTGACGCCGGTGACCGGCGAGCACGTTGACGAAGCGATCGGCCGCATCGCAGAAGCGAACCGGTCATACACAGATAAGGAAGGCAAGGCCGAGATGGGTGACCGCGTGGTGATGAACTTCCGCGGGACCATGGACGGCAAGACTTTCGAAGGTGGCACGGCCGACGAAGTGCCGCTGGTGATCGGGCAGAGCAGCTTTATCCCGGGCTTCGAGGAGCAGCTGCTCGGGATGGCGAAGGGCGAAACGCGGAGCATCAAGGTCACGTTTCCGACGAACTATCTCGCCGAGCACCTCGCCGGAAAGCACGCCGAGTTCGAGGTGACCATGACAGCGGTTGCCGCACCGGCGGAGACGAAGATCGACGACGCGTTCGCAAAGGCGCTTGGGCTGGAATCGCTTGACAAACTCAAGGGCCACGTGCGCGAGCGGGTCGAGAAGGAGCACGCGGCCGCATCGCGGGCCAAGGTCAAGCGCGCGCTGCTCGACGCCATGGACGAGCGGCACAAGTTCGAGGCGCCGCCGTCGCTCGTGGAGCAGGAATTTGCCGGCATCTGGGCGTCGGTGCAGAAGGAAATGGAGTCGCAGAAGCGCACGTTTGCCGACGAGGACACGACCGAGGAGAAGGCGCGCGAGGAGTATCGCCAAATTGCGGATCGACGCGTGCGGCTCGGGCTTGTGCTCGCCGAAGTCGGCGACAAGAATTCGATCACGGTCAGCGAGGATGAATTGACGAGGGCGGTCGTCGAGCGCGCGCGGCAATTTCCCGGGCAAGAGCAGCAGGCGTTCGAGCACATGCGCAAGGACGCATCGACGCTCGCTACGCTACGGGCGCCGATCTTCGAGGAGAAGGTGGTCGACTTTTTGCTCGAGCTCGCGACCCTCACCGACAAGACCGTGGGCCGCGAGCGGCTGTTCGCCGATGACGATCACGATCATGCGCACGGCCATGACCACGATCATGATCATGGCCACGACCACGACCACCGCCACCACGACGACGCGGGGTCGGGGGCAAAGAAGGGTGCGAAGAAGAGCGCCCGCAAAGCGAAGAAATAGTGGCCTGCGGCCGAATGGGCACGCTGATCGGTTATGTTGACGACCAGCGAATCGCGCGGTTCCATGCAGAGGACTGAGAATGAAAGACCCGGTTGATACCTACATGAACCTCGTGCCGATGGTGGTCGAACAGACCAACCGAGGCGAACGCGCGTACGACATATTTTCGCGACTTCTCAAGGAGCGCATCGTCTTCATCACTGGCCCGATCGAGGACGGCATGTCGACACTGGTCGTGGCGCAGCTCCTGTTTCTGGAGGCGGAGAATCCGAAAAAGGAAATCTCCATGTACATCAACTCGCCCGGCGGGGTGGTGACATCGGGCATGGCGATCTACGACACGATGCAGTTCGTGCGGCCGGCAATCTCGACGCTCTGCGTCGGACAGGCCGCCTCCATGGCCTCGTTGCTGCTCGCGGCGGGAGAAAAGGGCATGCGGCATGCGCTACCGAACGCCCGCATCATGCTGCACCAGCCGTCGGGCGGGTTCCAAGGCCAGGCAACCGATGTCATGTTGCATGCTGCGGAGATCCTGGCGCTCAAGAAGCGGCTGAACGAGATCTACCAGAAGCACAGCGGCCAGCCGATCAAGACGATCGAGGACGCACTTGAGCGCGACAAGTTCCTTACCGCCCAGGGGGCCAAGGAATTCGGCCTGATTGATTCGGTGATCGACAAGCGGCCAGTGGACGAATCCGCGGTCAAAATCTGAGGGTGTGACGCCGGGTCACGGTTCGAACGGCATTCGTCTTGCATCGGCGAATCTGCAACATCGGGCCGGGAATCGCTATCCTCGCCTTAGCATTAATGGATTCTTGATCCCCCAAGGGCTAGCATGCTCGGTCAGGAGCATGCTTCATAGGAAGCAGACCTCGCGGACTCCGGGCCAAATTTCCCGGACCCGGCGAAGGGACGGAGAGACCGAATGAGCAAGGTCGGCGGCGACTCCAAAAACACGCTTTACTGCTCGTTCTGCGGCAAGAGCCAGCACGAGGTGCGCAAGCTCATTGCCGGCCCCACCGTATTCATCTGCGATGAATGCGTGGAACTTTGCATGGACATCATTCGCGAGGAAAACAAATCCTCGCTGGTGAAATCGCGCGACGGGATTCCGACTCCGAAGGAAATCCGGAAGGTTTTGGACGACTATGTGATCGGCCAGGATCACGCCAAGAAAGTTCTCTCGGTTGCGGTGCACAATCACTACAAGCGCCTCAATCACGCGACCAAGCACAACGACGTCGAGCTCGCGAAGTCGAACATCCTGCTGATCGGGCCCACGGGCTCGGGCAAGACGCTGCTCGCGCAGACGCTCGCACGCATTCTCGACGTGCCGTTCACGATGGCCGACGCGACGACGCTCACGGAGGCGGGCTACGTCGGCGAGGACGTCGAGAACATCATTCTCAAACTGCTGCAGGCGGCCGATTACAATGTCGAGCGCGCGCAGCGCGGCATCGTCTATATCGACGAGATCGACAAGATCAGCCGCAAGTCCGACAACCCCTCGATTACGCGCGACGTGTCGGGCGAGGGCGTGCAGCAAGCGTTGCTCAAGATCATGGAAGGGACAGTCGCGAGCGTGCCGCCGCAGGGCGGCCGCAAGCATCCGCAACAGGAATTCCTGCAAGTCGACACGACGAACATCCTGTTCGTGTGCGGCGGTGCGTTCGCCGGCCTCGAGAAAATTATCTCGGCGCGCGGGCGCGGCACCTCGATTGGCTTCAGCGCGACGGTGCGCTCGCCGGAGGACCGCAAGCCCGGTGAAGTTTTCCGCTTCGTCGAGCCCGAAGATCTTCTCAAGTACGGATTGATTCCGGAATTCGTCGGCCGTCTGCCGGTCGTCGCCACGCTCGAGGATCTCGACGAGGACGCGCTCAAGCGCATTCTGCTCGAACCGAAGAACGCGCTCGTGAAGCAGTTCCAACGCCTGTTCGAAATGGAGAACGTGGAACTCTCGATCCACGAAGAGGCGCTCGGCGCCATCGCCCGCAAGGCCATCGATCGCAAGACCGGCGCGCGCGGCTTGCGCTCGATCATGGAAGGCATTCTGCTCGACACCATGTTCGACCTTCCGAGCCTGGAAGGTGTCGAGGAGGTCGTGATCAGCCGCGAGGTGGTCGAGGGTGGCGCGAGGCCGCTCTACATCTACGCGGATCGCGCCGGGGACGCCGGCGCCGGGGCCAGCGCCTAGGTTTGCATGGATCGGATAAGGGCGCCGTAAGCCTTAAGGCCCGCCGATCCTTGACTTCGATACCCCCCGTCGCCACCTAACGGTGCGACGATAGTGCTGCGGACGAGATCAGAGTGAGACCGTAGCCTTAGGTTTCGATTCGTGCCGCAGCCGGTCTCATAGTTACTCCCCGGCAATACCGGCGGTTGCGGCGCCAACGGAAAGGATGAGGGGCCCATGGCCGCTCAAAAGCCGCGTCCTCCGCTCACGCCCGGACAGAACCAGGCATTCCCGGTTCTGCCGCTCCGCGACATCGTGGTCTTCCCCCACATGATCGTGCCGCTGTTCGTCGGGCGCGAGAAGTCGATTCGCGCCCTCGAAGAGGTGATGCGGAACGACACTTATATTCTGCTGGTCACGCAGATGAACGCTGGCGATGACGATCCGTCGACCGACGCGATCTACAAGGTCGGCACGCTCGCATCCGTGCTGCAGCTCCTGAAGCTCCCCGACGGCACCGTGAAGGTGCTGGTCGAAGGCGTCGAGCGCGCGCAGATCAGCAACTATTCCGACCGCGCGGAGTTCTACGAGGCCGAAGCGGCCGTCATGCCGGTGCAAGCCGGCGAAAAGGTCGAGGTTGAGGCGCTTGCCCGCTCGGTTGTCAACGAGTTCGAGAGCTATGTGAAGCTCAACAAGAAGGTCTCGCCCGAAGTCGTGAGCGTGATCTCGCAGATCGATGACCATTCGAAGTTGTCCGATACGGTCGCCTCGCATCTCGCGGTCAAGATCCAGGACAAGCAGGCGGTGCTGGAGCTCACCAACGTGGGCGCCCGGCTCGAGAAGGTCTTGTCGCTGATGGAAAGCGAAATCTCGGTTTTGCAGGTCGAGAAGCGCATCCGCACGCGCGTGAAGCGCCAGATGGAGAAGACCCAGCGCGAGTATTATCTCAACGAGCAGATGAAGGCGATCCAGAAGGAGCTGGGCGACGAAGACGGCAAGGACGAGCTTGCCGAGCTCGACGACAAGATCAAGCGCACCAAGCTCTCGAAAGAGGCCCGCGAGAAGGCGACGCATGAGCTGAAGAAGTTGCGTCAGATGTCGCCGATGTCGGCGGAAGCCACGGTCGTGCGCAACTACCTCGATTGGCTCTTGTCGATCCCCTGGAACAACAAAAGTAAGATCAAGAAGGACCTCGACTTCGCCCAGAAGGTGCTGGACGAGGATCACTTCGGTCTGGACAAGGTCAAGGAACGGATCGTCGAATACCTCGCAGTGCAGAGCCGCGCGAACAAGCTATCCGGCCCGATCCTCTGCCTCGTCGGCGCGCCCGGCGTGGGCAAGACTTCGCTTGGCAAATCGATCGCGCGCGCGACCGGACGCGAGTTCGTGCGCGTGTCGCTCGGCGGGGTGCGTGACGAGGCCGAAATCCGCGGCCACCGTCGCACGTACATCGGCTCGATGCCCGGCAAGATCATCCAGTCGATGCGCAAGGCGAAGAAGTCGAACCCGCTCTTCCTCCTGGACGAGGTCGACAAGATGGGCGCCGATTTCCGCGGCGATCCGTCCTCGGCTTTGCTCGAGGTGCTGGACCCGGAGCAGAACCACACGTTCAACGACCACTATCTCGAGGTCGACTACGATCTCTCGAACGTAATGTTCGTGACGACGGCGAACACCCTGAACATCCCGCCGGCCCTTCTGGACCGGATGGAAGTGATCCGCATCGCCGGTTACACCGAGGACGAGAAGGTCGAGATCGCGCGCCGGCACTTGATGCCCGCGCTCATCACCAAGCACGGCTTGAAGTCGGATGAGTGGTCGCTCGATCAGGAAGCGCTGCTGCAGATCATCCGTCGCTATACGCGGGAGGCGGGGGTGCGCAATCTCGAGCGCGAGATTGCGAACCTGATCCGCAAGGCGGTGAAGGAATTGATGGCCGAGAAAAAGGACAGGACTTCGGTTACACTCGACAATCTCGAGAAGTATCTCGGGGTGCCGAAGTACCGGTACGGCGAGGCCGAGCACGAGGACCAAGTCGGTATCGTCACAGGTCTTGCCTGGACCGACGCGGGCGGCGAGCTGCTCACGATCGAAAGCCTCATGATGCCCGGCAAGGGCAAGATGACGGTGACCGGCAACCTGCGCGACGTGATGAAGGAATCGATCTCGGCGGCGGCGTCCTATGTACGCTCGCGCGCGGTCGACTTCGGCATCCAACCGCCGATGTTCGAGAAGAAAGACATCCACGTTCACGTGCCCGAAGGGGCGACCCCGAAGGACGGGCCGTCGGCGGGCGTTGCGATGGTTTCAGCGATCGTTTCCGTGATGACCGGCATTCCGGTGCACAAGGATGTCGCCATGACCGGCGAGATCACGCTGCGCGGCCGCGTGCTGCCGATCGGCGGCCTCAAGGAAAAGCTGCTTGCAGCGCACCGCGGCGGCATCAAGAAGGTGTTGATCCCCGAGGAGAACGCGAAGGACCTCACGGAGATCGCCGACACGATCAAGAGCGGGCTGGAAATCGTTCCGGTTTCGCGCATGGACGAAGTGCTGCAACACGCGCTTACGCGCAAGCCTGTGCCGATCGAGTGGGACGAGGCTTCGGCGAAGCCTGTCGAGCCCGTGGTCGTCGACGACGAGGATTCCTCGACCGTCATCGCCCACTGAAGCGTGTGAACGAACGGCCGGCGCCGGTTTCCACGGGGACCGGCTTCGGCTTTTTTGCGGGGTTAACCGGAGGTTTGCGCCGACGAATACCGAACGCGCGCCGGGCCGCTTCAGCTGTTAAGCGGCTAATTTCAAACACTTAGCGAAGTCCCCGGGGGCCGGCGCGGGGCGCCTCCGACGTCGTCGAATCCCCGGAAACCCTACAGCGGCGCGGGTTTGCCAGGCCTCTGACTTGCTTTTGCCTTGGATTGTGGGGAGCTTCCCGCGCTTACCGGCATACAGCCGGTGATTCTCGCAGGTCCATGAGAAGGATCGGTCCGATGACCAAGAATGAGCTGATCGCCGCGGTCGCCGATACGTCCCGTATGACCAAGACCGATGCGGCCAAGGCTGTCGAGGCCACATTTGACATCATCACGGGCGCCCTCAAGCAAGGCGACGAGGTGAAACTCATCGGCTTCGGCACGTTCACGGTAGTCGATCGTAAAGCGCGCGAGGGACGCAATCCGCGCACGGGACAACCCGTCATGATCGCCGCTTCCAAGGCGCCAAAATTCTCTGCCGGAAAAGGACTGAAGGACGCGGTGAATATCTGACCCGGCCGCCGCGCGTCACATCGTTGAAACGCCGGATGCTCCCGCTTTTTATGCGGGAGCATTCGTGTTTCGGCGGCAATCGATGGCGGCGTTGCCCTGCGAGGGCGATGAGGGGTAATGCTCGTCCGGGCGGTTAGCTCAGCTGGTAGAGCGTCTCGTTTACACCGAGAAGGTCGGCGGTTCGAGCCCGTCACCGCCCACCAGCCTTCGCCGCTTCGCGGGTCCGGCTGGCGAGCCGACTTCGAGATTACCAGCGAAGCATCCGAGGGTGCCCGCCGCAGCCCGGCGGCAAAGGCGGGCAGCCCCCAATCAGACCGCTTCCTTCAATTCCTTGGCGGCGCGGAACGCGACCTTCTTGCTCGCCTTGATCTGAATCGGTTCGCCGGTCGCCGGATTGCGTCCCATGCGGGCCGCGCGATGCCGGACCTGAAGAATGCCAAGGCCGACCATGCGAATGCGTTCGGCCTTCTTCAGATGCTTTACGATCCGGTCCACCAGGTCGTTGAGGATCGTCTCGGCCTGCTTCTTGGAAATGTCGTGAGCTTCCGCCAATTCGGCGGCGAGATGCTTCAAGGTGACCGTCGGTGCGGATTTTGTTGCCATGGCTGCGCGACCCCTCGTAATGAGCGTTCTGCGTTCAAACGCGTTTCTTCGCGCATTTGGCATATGCGATTCGAGGCCTGTCTAGCCATAGGCCATGCGCGCGAATCTACCGATTTATGCCCGACTTTCGGGCCTAACCTTGACTTGATCTGGACCGGGCCTTAAGTGCGGACCCTCCCCGGGGGCGTAGCTCAGTTGGTTAGAGCGCCGGCCTGTCACGCCGGAGGCCGCGGGTTCGAGTCCCGTCGCTCCCGCCATCCTTTCCGCAGCGCGATTTCGGCGGTGCAATAAGGCGGCGGTTCCATCCCGGGGACGAGATTCCGAAGCGGACGCAAATACCGGAAATTGAACCGCTTTTTGGTGTTGAAGGCGTGCGTCCGCGACCGATGGCGGTCTTGCCTGTCCGGGGACGCTGGGTTAAGCCAAGCCCGTCTTTCGAATTCTTCGCAACTGCGGGATCGAAAGGCGCGCCCTCCAAGGAAGCAGGGTCGAGTGGCATCCGGGCAGGGCGATGCGCCTGTCCGCACGCGAGGCAAGGATGACCGCGCTGATCGTCGATTACCTGCCGATCGTCGTCTTTATCGGTGTGGCGGCGGCAATCGGGCTCGTTTTGCTGATCTCGCCGTTCCTGATCGCCTACCGGGCGCCGGACGTCGAGAAGCTCTCCGCCTATGAATGCGGGTTCAACCCGTTCGACGACGCGCGCATGAAGTTCGATGTGCGCTTCTACCTGGTCGCGATTCTCTTCATCATCTTCGACCTTGAAGTCGCATTCCTGTTCCCCTGGGCGATTACTTTCGGCCAACTCGGCTGGTACGGCTTCTGGTCGATGATGGTTTTCCTCGGCGTGCTCACCGTCGGCTACATCTACGAGTGGCGTAAGGGAGCGCTCGAATGGGATTGATCGAGCGGCCGACGGGCATCATCGACCCGCGCACCGGCGGCGTGACGCAGGGTGAGGATCCGTTTTTCTCGGGGCTCAGCGATGAACTCGGCGATAAGGGCTTTCTGGTCACGACCGCCGACGATCTCATCAACTGGGCGCGCAGCGGCTCGCTCATGTGGATGACGTTCGGGCTCGCCTGCTGCGCGGTCGAGATGATGCAGGCCTCGATGCCGCGCTACGATCTCGAGCGCTTCGGCTTCGCACCGAGGGCATCGCCCCGACAATCGGACGTGATGATCGTTGCCGGCACGCTCACGAACAAAATGGCGCCGGCGCTGCGCAAGGTCTACGACCAGATGCCGGAGCCGCGCTACGTGATCTCGATGGGATCGTGCGCGAACGGCGGCGGTTATTATCACTATTCCTACGCGGTAGTGCGCGGCTGCGACCGCATCGTGCCGGTCGACATCTACGTGCCGGGCTGCCCGCCGACCGCGGAAGCCCTCGTCTATGGTGTGCTGCTCTTGCAGAAGAAGATCCGCCGCACCGGGACGATCGAACGCTGAGGCCGGATTTTCATGGAAGAGACGCTGCGCGAACTCGGCGAGCAGGTCACGCAGGCGCTCGCGGACGCCGCCGCCGGCTATCGCGTCGAGCGCGGCGAGCTCACGATCGATGTCGAGGCGAGCAAAATCATCGCCGTTGCGAAATTCCTGCGCGAGGACCCGCGTTGCCAGTTCATCAGCGTCATCGATATTTGCGGCGTGGACTGGCCGGCGCGCGAGAAGCGTTTCGACGTGGTCTATCACCTGCTGTCGCCGAAGCAGAATTTGCGCGTCCGGCTCAAGGTGCAGACCGACGAGGCAACGCCGGTGCCCTCGCTCTGTCGGGTTTTCCCGGGCGCCAACTGGTTCGAGCGCGAGGCCTACGACCTCTACGGAATTCTCTTCAGCGATCATCCGGAGCTGCGGCGGCTGCTGACTGACTATGGCTTCGAGGGCTACCCGCTGCGCAAGGATTTTCCGCTCACGGGCTTCGTCGAGGTGCGCTGGGACGACGAATTGAAGCGCGTCGTCTATGAGCCGGTGCGGCTCACCCAGGAATTCCGCAATTTCGATTTCCTCTCGCCGTGGGAAGGCACGGATTACGTGCTGCCGGGCGACGAGAAGGGCGACAAGCCCGCGAACGGGAAGGGGACTGAATGAAGCCCTCACTCAAGCCCGGGGTCACGCATCGCTTTTCCTATGCAGTACCCGAGAACAAGACGGTGCCGCATCTCTATCCGGAAGCGGACATGTTCCAGTCCATGCCGGCGGTGTTCGCGACCGGCTACATGGTCGGCCTGATGGAGTGGACCTGCATCCAACTGATGGCTCCGCACCTCGATCCGGGTGAAGGCAGCGTCGGCGTGCACGTGGACGTGAGCCACAATGCCGCAACGCCGCCCGGGCTCACGGTCACGGTCGACGCCGAAGTGACGGCGGTCGACGGCCGCCGCCTCACATTCAAGGTGAAAGCGCATGACGGCGTCGATCTGATCGGCGAGGGGCGTCACGAGCGTTTCGTCGTGGCGTGGGATCGCTTCAATGCCCGGGTGGCCGAGAAGGCCGAGGCGGTGGCGGGAGCGCGCTGATGGCCGAAGGCGAGCGCAACTTCCAGATCAATTTTGGGCCGCAGCATCCGGCCGCGCACGGCGTATTGCGCCTCGTACTCGAGCTCGACGGTGAAGTCGTCGAGCGCGTCGACCCGCATATCGGGCTCCTGCATCGCGGCACCGAGAAGCTGATCGAGCACAAGACCTATCTGCAGGCGATCCCGTACTTCGACCGGCTCGACTATGTCGCGCCGATGAATCAGGAGCACGCGTTCTGCCTTGCGATCGAGAAGTTGCTCGGCCTTGAGGTGCCGAGGCGCGCGCAATTGATCCGCGTGCTCTATTCCGAGATCGGCCGGCTCTTGTCGCATCTCCTGAACGTGACGACGCAGGCGATGGACGTGGGCGCGTTGACGCCGCCGCTCTGGGGCTTCGAAGAGCGCGAGAAGCTCATGGTGTTTTATGAGCGCGCCTCGGGGTCGCGCATGCACGCGGCCTACTTCCGCACCGGCGGGGTGCATCAGGATTTGCCGCCGAAGCTTATCGATGACATCGAGGTCTTCTGCGACAATTTCCCAAAGGTGTGCGACGACATCGAGGGGCTGCTCACCGACAACCGCATCTTCAAGCAGCGCAACGTCGATATCGGCGTGGTCTCGCTCGACGATGCCTGGGCCTGGGGATTTTCCGGCGTCATGGTGCGCGGCTCGGGCGCAGCGTGGGATTTGCGCAAGGCGCAGCCCTACGAATGCTATTCCGAGCTCGATTTCGATATTCCGGTCGGCAAGAACGGCGACTGCTACGACCGCTACCTGATCCGCATGGAAGAGATGCGGCAGTCGAACAAGATCATGAAGCAGTGCATCGCGAAGCTCCGCAGCCCGGAAGGCGCGGGGCCAGTCAGTGTGAAGGACAACAAGGTGGTGCCGCCGAAGCGGGGCGAGATGAAGCGCTCGATGGAAGCGTTGATCCACCATTTCAAGCTCTACACCGAGGGCTACCACGTGCCCGCCGGCGAGGTGTACGCCGCGGTGGAAGCGCCGAAGGGCGAGTTCGGCGTCTATCTCGTGGCCGACGGGAGCAATAAGCCGTATCGCTGCAAGATCCGCGCGCCCAGCTTCGCGCATTTGCAGGCGATGGACTTTCTCACGCGCGGTCACATGCTCGCGGACGTCTCGGCGATCCTGGGATCGATCGACATCGTGTTCGGGGAGGTGGACCGGTGAGGGTGCCATTTACGCTCCCGTCATGGTCGGGCTTGTCACCCAAGTCGGATTTATCCGACTTGGGCAATTTAAGTGCGCAACTCGGGCAAGCCCGAGTTGCGTTGCCATCCACGACTTTCGTGCAACTGGCAAAGGCGTGGATGCCCGGCACAAGGCCGGGCATGACGAAATTGGATGACATCGTGTTCGGGGAGGTGGATCGCTAATGGCCGTTCGCCGACTCGCGCCGCCCGAACTCCAGCCGAAGGACTTTTCCTTCACGCCGGAGAATCTCGTCTGGGCGAAGCAGCAGATGGAGAAATATCCGCCCGGCCGGCAGGCGTCGACGGTGATCCCGATCCTGTGGCGCGCGCAGGAGCAGCACGGCGGCTGGGTGCCGGAGCCTGCGATCCGCTACGTCGCTAATCTCCTCGGCGTGGCGCAGATCCGCGTGCTCGAGGTGGCGACCTTCTACACAATGTTTCAGCTTAAGCCCGTGGGCAAATTCCTCGTACAGCTTTGCGGCACCACGCCCTGCATGCTGCGCGGTGCTGAAGACCTCAAGAAGGTCTGCAAGCGTCGGATCGGCGAAGAGCATCACGTCTCCACCGACAAGAAATTCTCTTGGATCGAGGTTGAGTGCCTCGGCGCTTGCGTAAATGCGCCGATGGTGCAGATCAACGCCGACTATTACGAGGACCTGACGCCGGAGAGCTTCGAGAAGATTATCGACGCACTGGCGGCGGGCAAGGCGCCGAAACCCGGACCGCAGATCGACCGGCAATTCTCCGCGCCGGTCGGCGGACCAACCACGCTCAAGCCGGCAAAGGCGTGACGATGTTTGTAGGCAGGCGGCGATCTCCTGTTTTCCGTCCCCCTGAAAGGGGGAGGGTGGCGAGCCGCGTTAACGGCGAGCCGGGTGGGGGTCTGCTTGCACGTGGCCCCCCCCCCGCCTCGCGTCGCTCGGCGACCCTCCCCCTTCCAGAGGGAGGGAAGGAGAGCTTCTGATGCTCGCGGACAAGGATCGCATCTATCAGAACCTCTACGGCTTCGAGGACTGGGGCCTCGAGGGCGCGCGTGCGCGCGGCGCCTGGGACGGCACCAAGGCGATCCTGGAAAAGGGCCGCGACTGGATCATCAACGAGGTGAAGACCTCCGGCCTGCGCGGCCGCGGCGGCGCCGGATTTCCCGCAGGCCTCAAATGGTCGTTCATGCCGAAGCAATCGGACGGCCGGCCGAGCTATCTCGTGGTGAACGCGGACGAGTCAGAGCCCGGCACCTGCAAGGACCGCGAGATCATGCGGCACGACCCGCATCTACTCGTGGAGGGCTGCCTGATCGCGGGCTTCGCCATGGGCGCGAACGCCGGCTACATCTATATCCGCGGCGAGTTCATCCGCGAGCGCGAGCGGCTGCAGGCGGCGATCGACCAGGCATACGAAGCGAATCTCCTCGGCAAGAACGCGTGTGGCTCCGGGTTCGACTTCGATCTCTATGTACACCACGGCGCCGGCGCCTACATCTGCGGCGAGGAGACGGCGCTGCTCGAAAGCCTGGAAGGCAAGAAGGGCCAGCCGCGGCTGAAGCCGCCGTTTCCGGCGAATGTCGGGCTCTATGGCTGCCCCACGACCGTGAACAATGTCGAGACGATCGCCGACGTGCCCGACATCTGCCGCCGCGGCGCGGCTTGGTTTGCCTCGATCGGCCGGCCGAACAACACCGGTCCCAAGCTCTTCTGCATTTCCGGCCACGTAGAGCGGCCGTGCACCGTGGAAGAGGTGATGGGCATTCCGTTGCGGGAGTTGCTGGAGAAGCACGCGGGCGGCGTGCGCGGCGGCTGGGACAATCTGCTCGCGGTGATCCCCGGCGGATCGTCGATGCCGCTCGTACCGGCCGGTCTGTGCGAGACGCTGCCAATGGATTTCGACGGGTGCCTGTCGGTGAAGTCGAGTCTCGGCACCGCCGCCGTGATCGTGATGGACAGGTCCACCGACATCGTGAAGGCGATGGCGCGGATTGCCTATTTCTACAAGCACGAGAGCTGCGGGCAGTGCACGCCGTGCCGCGAGGGCGTCGGGTGGATGTGGCGCGTGCTCACGCGCATGGCCGAAGGACGCGCGCATAAGCGCGAGATCGATCTGCTGTTCGACGTGTCGAAGCAAATCGAGGGTCACACGATCTGTGCGTTCGGCGACGGCGCTGCGTGGCCGGTGCAGGGTCTCCTGCGGCATTTCCGTCCCGAGATCGAGCGGCGCATCGACCAATATTCCGCGAACCCGCACCCGGAGCCGGTGCGCGTGGCGGCGGAGTGAGGCCATGAGAGAGACGCGAGCCACAAACTCTCCCGTCATGCCCGGGCTTGACCCGGGCATCCACGCAGCATCCGCAACTCGTCGCACGGCCCCATGGATTGCCGGGTCAAGCCCGGCAATGACAATTGGGGGAGCCGTTGCGGGTGGCGGAGTGAGGACAGGACGATGAAAGACAGTGGACGTCATCTCGCTCAGCTCAACATCGGTCGCCTGCGCTACGAGGTGGGCGATCCGCGGATGGCCGACTTCGTCGACAGCCTTGAGCTCGTGAATCTCCTCGCCGAGCGCATGCCGGGATTCGTCTGGCGCTACCAGGACGCCAGCGGCAACGCCACCGACACGCGCCCCTATGAGAGCGATCCGCGGATGGCGATCAACCTGTCGGTCTGGGAAAGCGCGGAGGCGCTGGAGCATTTCGTCTGGCAGACAGTGCACAAGCGATTCTATGGTCGCCGCACCGAGTGGTTCGAGCACTTGGAGGGCCAGTATTTCGTAATGTGGTGGGTTCCAGCCGGGCATCGGCCCACGGTGCAGGAAGCGATCGAACGTCTCGATCACTTGAAGCAGCATGGGCAGAGCGACAATGCCTTCGGATGGGAGAGCCTGCCGGCCGCACAATTGTGGAAGACCGCGCGGTGCGCGTGACGGAGCGAGTGCAATACTGACATGACCAAGCTCATCGTCGACGGCAAGGAGATCGACGTACCGCCCGAATTCACGCTCCTGCAGGCGTGCGAGGCGGCGGGGGCTGAAATTCCGCGCTTCTGCTTCCACGACCGGCTCTCGATCGCCGGCAACTGCCGCATGTGCCTCGTCGAGCTCGTGGGCTCGCCCAAGCCGGTCGCCTCCTGCGCATGGGGCGTGCGCGACTGCCGGCCGGGGCCGAAGGGGGAGCCGCCGGTCGTCAATACGAAGACGCCGATGGTTAAGAAGGCGCGCGAAGGCGTGATGGAGTTCCTGCTGATCAATCATCCGCTCGATTGCCCGATCTGCGATCAGGGCGGCGAATGCGATCTGCAGGACCAGGCCATGGCCTATGGCATGGATTCCTCGCGCTACGCCGACAACAAGCGGGCGGTCGAAGACAAATATCTCGGGCCGCTCGTGAAGACGATTATGACGCGCTGCATCCACTGCACGCGCTGCGTCCGCTTCGCGACCGAGGTGGCCGGCGTGCCGGAGCTCGGCGCGATCGGCCGCGGCGAGGACATGGAGATCACGACTTACCTCGAGCACGCGATGAAGTCAGAGCTGCAGGGGAACGTGATCGATCTTTGCCCGGTGGGCGCGCTCACGTCGAAACCCTATGCGTTTCAGGCGCGGCCGTGGGAGCTTATTAAGACGGAGTCGATCGACGTAATGGACGCGGTCGGCTGCAACATCCGCGTCGACACGCGCGGGCGCGAAGTGCAACGGATTCTCCCGCGCACGAACGAAAACGTGAATGAGGAATGGATTTCCGACAAGACGCGCTTCGTGTGGGACGGGCTGCGCACGCAGCGGCTTGACCGTCCCTATGTGCGCGAGAACGGGCGCCTGCGCTCGGCGACGTGGAGTGAGGCGTTCGACAAGATTGCGGAGCGGGTGAAACGCGCGGACGCGGGCCGGATCGGGGCGATCGTCGGCGATCTCGCCAGCGTCGAAGAAGCCTTTTCCATCAAGGACTTGATCGGACGCTTGGGCTCGCCGAACCTCGATTGTCGGCAGGATGGCGCTGCACTCGATCCTGCGCTCGGCCGGGCGAGCTATCTTTTCAATGCGGGAATTGCCGGGATCGAAAACGCGGGCGCGCTGCTGCTCGTCGGCGCCAATCCGCGGCGCGAGGCGGCGGTGCTCAACGCGCGCATCCGCAAGCGCTGGCTGCGCGGCACATTCGAGGTCGGAACGATCGGCGAGCCGGCCGACCTCACCTATGCTTCGCACTATCTCGGCGCGGGGCCGGAAACCCTCAATGAGATTGCGACCGGCAGCCATCCGTTCAGCGATGTGCTGAAGAAGGCCGAGCGGCCGATGCTGATCGTCGGCCAGGGCGCGCTCGCGCGGCCCGACGGCGAGGCGATGCTTTCGCTCGCGGCGAGGATCGCGGTCGAGCGCGGGATGCTCACGGACGACTGGAACGGTTTCTCGGTGCTGCACACGGCGGCCTCGCGCGTCGGCGCGCTTGACGTCGGTGCGGTGCCGGAAAAGGGCGGGCTCGACGTCGCCAGCATGTTGCAGTCGGGAGTGCTCGATGTGCTGTTCCTCCTTGGCGCGGACGAGATTGAAGTGCCGGACGGGGCATTCGTCGTCTATCTCGGCACGCACGGAGACCGCGGTACCCACCGTGCCGATGTCATCCTGCCGGGCGCCGCGTATACCGAGAAGTCCGCGATCTACGTGAACACCGAAGGCCGGCCGCAGATGGCGAACCGCGCCGCGTTCCCGCCGGGCGATGCGCGTGAAGACTGGGCGATCCTGCGCGCTCTCTCGGACGCGCTCGGCGCGCGGCTCCGCTATGACTCGCTTCCCGAATTGCGGCGCGCGCTGTTCGAGAAGCATCCGAATCTTGCATTGATCGACGAAATCACGTTGGCGGACGCGAGCGACGTGAGGAAGCTCGCCGCGCGCGCCGGCAAGATCGACAAGGCGCCGTTCCGCGCCGCGATCGCCGACTTCTATCTCACTAATCCGATCACGCGCGCTTCAGCGACCATGGCCGAATGTTCGGCGCTCGCGGCCGGCAAGCTGCGGGAGGCGGCGGAGTGATTCAGATGTTTGTTCGCGTGCAGAAACACTCTCCCTCATGGCCGGACTTGACCCGGCCATCTAGCCGCGTTCGCGGCGCTGGATGCACGGGCCTTCGCCCGGGCATGAGGGAAATAAAGAGACGGCGTGTGCGCCAATGACCGAGTTCTTCTTCGACTACGTGCTTCCGCTCCTGATCATCGTCGGGCAGAGCCTGGCGCTGCTCGTGGCGCTGCTCGTCTTCGTCGCCTACGTGCTGCTCGCGGACCGGAAAATCTGGGCGGCAGTGCAGTTGCGGCGCGGGCCGAACGTGGTGGGCCCTTTCGGGTTGCTGCAGAGCTTCGCCGATCTCATCAAGTTCGTGCTGAAGGAACCCATCATCCCGTCGGGCGCGAACAAGGGCGTGTTTCTGTTGGCGCCGCTCGTCTCCGCAATTCTGGCGCTCGCGGCCTGGGCCGTCATTCCGCTCGATGCCGGCTGGGTCATCGCCGACATCAATGTGGGAATTCTCTATATTTTCGCGATCTCGTCGCTCGGCGTGTACGGCATCATCATGGCTGGTTGGGCGTCCAACTCCAAATATCCGTTTCTTGCCGCGCTTCGCTCGGCGGCGCAGATGGTCTCCTACGAAGTTTCGATCGGCTTCGTGATCATCACCGTGTTGCTGTGCGCGGGTTCGCTGAACCTGACGAAGATCGTTGAAGCGCAGAACGGCCCGTACGGTCTGTTTCAGTGGTATTGGCTGCCGCTGCTGCCGATGTTCGTCGTCTTCTTCGTCTCGGCGCTCGCGGAAACGAACCGCCCGCCCTTCGATCTCGTGGAAGCGGAGTCCGAACTCGTCGCCGGCTTTTCCGTCGAATATTCCTCGACGCCGTTCCTTCTCTTCTTCCTCGGCGAGTACGTGGCGATCATGACCATGTGCGCGATGGGCGCGATCCTGTTTCTCGGCGGCTGGCTGCCGCCGTTTCCGGTGCCGCCTTTCACCTGGGTGCCGGGGATCGTGTGGTTCGTGCTCAAGGTCTCCTTCATGTTCTTCCTGTTCGCCATGGTGAAGGCCATGGTGCCGCGCTATCGCTACGACCAGTTGATGCGGCTTGGTTGGAAGGTGTTCCTGCCGATCACGCTGGCCATGGTGGTCGTAGTGGCGGGCGTGCTGCAATACACGGGGCTCGCGCCAAAATGAGCAGGTGGCCGCATGGATCTCTCGTTTTGCGGCCAGATCGGCGCACTTGCGGGCGCGGCACTCGGCTACCTGAATTACCGGGTGATCATCGGGATTCTGGAGCCGCGACTGCGATCGCTCGACAAGTCGGCGACCGCCGAGGAGCGCGACGCATTCGAGCGGAAGATCGTGCTTCTGCGGCGCATCTTCTTGACGCTCGAGGTCGCGATCCTGGCCGGCGTGGGCTATGTCCTCGGCTCGTGGTTCGGAGGGTAGCGCGATGAGACTGGATCAGGCTGCCCGCTCGCTGTTCTTGTGGGAGCTCGTCTCGGCGTTCTTGCTCGCCATGCGCTATTTCTTCCGGCCCAAGGCCACGCTCGACTATCCGTTCGAGAAGGGGCCGATTTCGCCGCGCTTCCGCGGGGAGCATGCGCTCAGGCGCTATCCGAACGGCGAGGAGCGCTGCATTGCGTGCAAGCTGTGCGAGGCAATCTGCCCGGCGCAGGCGATCACCATCGAAGCCGGCCCGCGCCGCAACGACGGCACGCGGCGCACGACGCGCTACGACATCGACATGGTGAAGTGCATCTATTGCGGGCTGTGCCAGGAAGCATGCCCGGTCGACGCCATCGTCGAAGGCCCGAATTTCGAATTCGCCACCGAGACGCGCGAGGAGCTTTATTACGACAAGGATCGCCTGCTCGCGAACGGCGATCGCTGGGAGCGCGAGCTCGCGAAGAACATCGCGCTCGACGCGCCGTATCGGTGACGCATGACGGGGGCTGCGCTCTTCTTCTACCTATTCTCTGCCGTCACCATCGCTTCGGCGTTCATGGTGATCGCATCGAAGAATCCCGTGCACTCGGTGCTGTTTCTTATCCTCGCCTTCGTCAACGCGGCGGGGTTGTTCTTGCTGCTCGGCGCCGAATTCCTCGCGATGATCCTTATCGTGGTTTATGTCGGCGCAGTTGCGGTGCTGTTCCTGTTCGTGGTGATGATGCTCGACGTGGATTTCGCCGAGCTGCGGCAGGGCTTCCTGCAATACCTGCCGATCGGCGCGCTCGTGGGGCTCATCTTCCTGGTTGAGCTCGTGCTCGTCGTGGGCGCTTGGGTGACGAGCCCGGGACTCACGAAGGCGGCAGAGTCGCCCGTAATTTCGCTCGAGCGAGTGACAAATACCGAAGCGATCGGCCGCGTCCTCTACACGACCTACATCCACTACTTCCAGCTTGCCGGCGTCGTGCTGCTCGTCGCCATGATTGGCGCGATCGTGCTGACGCTGCGCCACAAGCCTCACGTCAAGCGCCAAGACGTCGGTCGGCAAGTTGGGCGCACGCGTGAGGCATCGATCGAGGTTCGAAAAGTTCGGCCGGGGCAGGGGATCTGACCGCCATGACCATCGGCCTCTCGCACTATCTCACGGTCGGCGCGATCCTGTTCACGCTGGGCATCTTCGGCATCTTCCTCAACCGGAAGAACGTGATCGTGATCCTCATGTCGATCGAGCTGATCCTGCTCGCGGTCAACATCAATCTAGTCGCGTTTTCCGCCTTCCTCGGCGACATCGTCGGCCAAGTGTTCGCGCTCCTGGTCCTCAGCGTCGCCGCGGCCGAAGCCGCGATCGGCCTGGCGATCCTCGTCGTCTATTATCGCAACCGCGGATCGATCGCGGTCGAAGACATCAATCTGATGAAGGGCTGAGGCGGTATGTATCACGCGATCGTATTTCTGCCGCTGCTCGGCTGCCTGGTCGCGGGCCTGTTCGGCAAGTTCGCGGGCGTGCGCGGGGCGCAGCTCATCACGAGCGGCCTTCTCGTCGTGTGCGCGGTGCTCAGCTGGATCGCCTTTGTCGACGTCGGTATCTACGGCCACGAGGCGCGTGTGCGGCTCTTTACCTGGATCGCCGCGGGCGGGCTGCAGGTCGATTGGGCGCTCCGGATCGATGCGCTTGTCGCCGTCATGCTCGTCGTGGTCACGAATGTTTCCGCCGTCGTGCACATCTACTCCATCGGCTACATGGCCGAGGACCCGCACCAGCCGCGGTTTTTTTCGTATCTGTCGCTCTTCACCTTCGCGATGCTGATGCTGGTGACGGCGGACAACCTCGTCCAGCTATTCTTCGGTTGGGAGGGCGTGGGGCTGGCGAGCTATCTCCTGATCGGCTTCTGGTATCACAAGCCGGAAGCAAACGCCGCGGCGATCAAAGCCTTCATCGTAAACCGCATCGGCGATTTCGGGTTTGCACTGGGCATATTCACCATCTACGCGGTGATCGGGTCGGTCGCCTACGACACGATCTTCGCCGAGGCGAAGACACTCTCCGGCAAGACGCTGCATTTCCTCGGCTATGACTTCGATACGCTGACGCTTATTTGCGTGCTTCTGTTCATCGGTGCCATGGGCAAGTCCGCGCAGCTCGGGCTGCATACGTGGCTGCCCGATGCCATGGAAGGTCCGACGCCGGTCTCGGCACTCATTCACGCGGCGACCATGGTGACCGCCGGCGTCTTCATGGTGGCGCGGCTGGCGCCGCTGTTCGAGCTCGCGCCGGCGGCGCAGAACTTCGTGATCTTCATCGGGGCATCGACCGCGTTGTTAACGGCGACCATCGGCCTCGTGCAGAACGATATCAAACGCATCATTGCGTATTCGACCTGTTCGCAGCTCGGCTACATGTTCGTGGCCATGGGCGTCGGCGCTTATTCGGTCGGCATGTTTCATCTCTTCACGCATGCCGCCTTCAAGGCGCTCCTGTTCCTCGGCTCGGGCTCGGTGATCCAGGCCATGCACCACGAGCAGGATATCCGCCGCATGGGCGGGCTCGCGCGGCTCATCCCATTCACCTACGCGACGATGCTGATCGGCACGCTCTCGCTTACCGGCTTCCCGCTCACGTCCGGCTTCTTCTCGAAGGATGCGATCATCGAGGCCGCTTATGCCGCGCATGCGCCGATGGCGAATTTCGGGTTCTGGATGACGGTGATCGCCGCCGCGCTCACCTCGTTCTATTCGTGGCGGCTCATCTTCCTGACCTTCCACGGCACGACGCACGCGGACCATCACACGCTCAAGCACGTGCACGAGTCGCCGCCGACCATGACGGTGCCGCTCGCGATCCTCGCGCTCGGCTCGCTCGTACTCGGCTTTGGCTTCAACGCCATCTTCACGACGGAAGCCGGCATCGTCGGCTTCTTCCGAGATTCGCTTTACTCGGCGAATGGCCATGAAATCCTCGAGGAGATGCATCACGTTCCGCTCTGGGTCGTGGCGGCGCCGACGCTGATGATGATCGGCGGCTTCCTCGTGGCCTATTGGTTTTACATCTACGATCCGGAGGCGCCGGCGCGGCTCGCGAAGCGTCATGAGCCACTCTATCGGTTTCTCCTGAACAAGTGGTACTTCGACGAGATCTACGAGATCGTCTTCGTGCGGCCCTCGCTCTGGGTCGCCCACGTGCTCTGGAAATTTGGCGACGGCTGGATGATCGACGGCTTCGGGCCCGACGGCGTGTCGGCGCGGGTCATTGACGTGACGCGCGGCGTCGTGCGGTTGCAGACCGGCTATCTCTATCACTACGCGTTCGTGATGCTGATCGGCGTCGCAGCCCTGATCACCTGGTTCCTCGTCCGGGGAGGCGGCTGATGAGTCCCGATTGGCCGATCCTTTCCGTCACCATTTTCCTGCCCCTCGTCGGCGCGCTCTTTATCTTTGCGCTGCGCGGCGATGACGAAGCGACCAAGCGCAATGCGCGCTACGTCGCGCTCTGGACGACGCTCGCGACCTTCGGCGTCTCGCTTCTCTTGGTGCAGGGGTTCGACCGATCGACCGCGGATTTCCAGTTCGTCGAGAATTATCCCTGGCTCGGCGGTACGTTCCGCTATCACGTCGGCCTCGACGGGATTTCGCTTCCGCTCCTGATCCTGACCACGTTCCTGATGCCGATCTCGATCCTGGCGAGCTTCGGCGTCGAGAAGCGCGTGCGGGAATACATGATCGTGTTCCTGGTGCTCGAAACCTTGATGGTCGGCACCTTCGCTGCGCTCGATCTCGTGCTCTTTTACGTGTTCTTCGAGGGCGGTCTGATCCCGATGTTCCTGATCATCGGCGTCTGGGGCGGGGCGCGGCGCGTCTACGCGACGTTCAAATTCTTCCTCTATACGCTCGCGGGCTCGGTGCTGATGCTGCTCGCGATCATGGCCATGTACTGGCAGGCAGGCACGACGGACATCCCGACGCTCCTAAAGCACACGTTCCCGGCCGGGATGCAGAACTGGCTGTTCCTCGCCTTTCTCGCGTCGTTCGCAGTGAAGCTGCCGATGTGGCCGGTTCATACTTGGTTACCGGATGCACATGTGGAGGCGCCGACGGCGGGCTCGGTGATCCTGGCGGCGATCTTGCTGAAGCTCGGCGGCTATGGATTCGTGCGCTTCTCGCTGCCGATGTTCCCGGACGCGTCGGAATATTTCGCGCCGATGATGTTCGTGCTCTCCGTGGTCGCGATCATCTACACGTCGCTCGTGGCGCTCGCGCAGGAAGACATCAAGAAGCTCATCGCCTATTCGTCGGTGGCACACATGGGCTTCGTCACCATGGGTATGTTCACCTTCACGCAGGAGGGTGTGCAAGGCGCGGTATTCCAGATGGTCTCGCACGGCCTCGTCTCGGGGGCGCTGTTTTTGTGCGTCGGCGTGATCTACGATCGCATGCACACGCGCGAGATCGCGGCCTACGGCGGGCTCGTGAACCGGATGCCGATCTATGCGGCGGTATTCATGGTGTTCACGCTCGCGAACGTGGGCCTGCCGGGCACTTCCGGCTTCGTCGGCGAGTTCCTGACGCTGCTCGCGGCGTTCAAGGTCAATATCTGGGTCGCGTTCCTCGCCACGACCGGCGTGATCCTGTCCGCCGCCTATGCGCTCTGGCTCTACCGGCGCGTGATGTTTGGGCAGCTCGAGAAGAAAGAGCTCGCGGGTATTCTCGATCTCAACCGGCGCGAGATCGCGTGCTTTGCGCCGCTGGTGATCCTGACCATCATTTTCGGCATCTGGCCGGGACCGATCCTCGACACGAGCGCCAATTCGGTTGCGGCACTTATCGAGCACACACGCGCCGCGCTCGCCGACGCGCCCACGCTCGTCCGGCTTCCTTAAGGGTCGCGCCGCATGCAGTTCGATCCGCAATCCCTGATTACCGCACTGCCCGAGATCGTCGTGCTCGCGGGGGCGCTCCTGCTCGTACTCGCCGGTGCTGCGCAAGGCGACCGGCTGACGGGGCCGATGGACGCAACATGCATCCTGATCCTCGCGGTCGCGGCCGGGCTCGTGATCTGGATGCCGGACGGACAAGCCTTCGGCGGGAGCTTCGTGCTCGACGCTTTCGCGCGCTTTTTCAAGGTCTTGGCGCTGGTTGGCGCGGCGGCGGCGCTGCTCATGTCGGTCGATTTCTGGCGGCAGGAGAAATTGCGGCATTTCGAATACGGGATCCTGGTGCTGCTCGCCACGGCCGGGATGATGACGCTCGTGTCGGCAGCCGATCTCATCACGCTCTATATCGGCCTCGAGCTGATGTCGCTGTCGCTCTACGTGGTCGCGGCTTTCGACCGGGACAATCTGCGTTCGACCGAGGCCGGCCTGAAATATTTCGTGCTCGGCGCGCTGTCGTCGGGGATGCTGCTCTACGGCGCGTCGCTCATCTACGGCTTTACCGGCACCGTGTCGTTCGCGGGCATCGCCACGGCGGTAACGCAACCGTCGATCGGACTCGTGTTCGGGCTCGTGTTCCTGTTCGCGGGGCTCGCATTCAAGGTTTCGGCGGTGCCGTTCCACATGTGGACGCCGGACGTTTATGAAGGCGCGCCGACGCCGGTGACGGCCCTCTTCGCGGCCGCGCCCAAGGTCGCCGCCATCGCCGTGTTCGTGCGGGTCGCGATCGACGCCTTTCCCGGCATCGTGCCGCAATGGCAGCAGATCGTGATCTTCATCTCGATCGCGTCGATGATCCTCGGTGCCTTCGCCGCGATCGGGCAGAGCAACATCAAGCGGCTGATGGCCTATAGCTCGATCGGGCACGTGGGCTACGCGCTCGTGGGGCTGTCGGCCGGCACGGTCGCAGGCGTGCAGGGCGTGCTCATCTATATGGCGATCTATATGGCGATGACGCTTGGCACCTTCGCGTGCATTCTTGCGATGCGCCGGCGCGGCAAGGCGGTGGAAGAGATCGACGAGCTGGCCGGGCTCGCGGTGACGCATCCGCTGATGGCGTTTCTGCTCGCGGCACTCCTCTTTTCACTCGCAGGCATTCCGCCGCTCGCGGGCTTCTTCGCGAAGTTCTACGTGTTCCTCGCCGCTGTCGAGGCCGGGCTCTATACGCTTGCGGTGATCGGCGTGCTCGCGAGCGTGGTTGGCGCCTATTATTATCTTCGCATCGTGAAGATCATGTACATGGACGAACCCAAGGAAGCGTTCGAGCAGATGGCGCCGGCGCTGCGGCTCGTGCTCGGCATCACTGGCCTCTTCGTGATTTTGTTCTTCGCCTATCCGGCCTCGATCGTGGCGGCGGCGGAAGCCGCGGCCAAGTCGCTCTTCTGAGCATGGCGGAAATTCTCCGCAGCGCGGGCGGCATTCCGGTCGTCGAGCTGGAGACGGTCGGCTCCACCAATACCGAGGCGCTCACGCGGGCGAAGGCCGGCGAGCTCGGCCCGCTCTGGCTTGTCGCGCGGCGGCAGAGCGCAGGAAGGGGAAGGCGCGGGCGGCCGTGGATATCGGAGCCCGGCAATCTCTACGCGAGCTTGCTTCTGTCCGATCCGGCGCCGGCGAGCGCTGTCTCCGGCGTTTGCTTTGTTGCGGCGCTCGCGCTGCACGATGCGCTGCTCGATGTGGCGCACGGCCTGGCGCCCGCGCAACTCAAACTCAAATGGCCGAACGACGTGCTGCTCGACGGCAAGAAGCTCGCCGGCATTCTGGTCGAGGGCCTGTCGCTTGCGGACGGGAGCACGGCGGCGGTCGTGGGCTTCGGCGTAAATTGCCGGCATCACCCCGGGCAGACGGAGTATCCCGCGACCAACCTCGCCGCTGCCGGCTATGCGGTTGAGGCGCCGGCATTATTGACGGCGCTCGACGGCACGATGGCCTCGCGCCTGAAGGAATGGAACCGGGGCGATAATTTTTCCTCCATTCGGGCGGCCTGGCTCGCGCGCGCGCGCGGGGTCGGCAACCCGATCGAGGTGCGGTTGCCCGACCGGACGATCGCGGGCACCTTCGAAACGGTCGATCCACGCGGTGCGCTCGTGTTGAAGCACGGCGATGGAATGCGCGAGACGATCGCGGCGGGTGACGTGTTTCCGCTGATTGCCGGATGAGGTCCGCGTGAGCAAGAAAGCCAGCGAGCTCGTGTTCGCCCCGCTTGGCGGGGTCGGCGAGATCGGCATGAATCTGGCCCTCTATGGCCTCGGCTCCGACGGCCGGGGCGATTGGCTCTGCGTCGACATGGGCGTTGCCTTCGCCGACAACGAACTGCCGGGAATCGACCTCATCATGCCGGACATTCGCTTCCTCGAAGAGGAGCGCAGAAGCCTTGCCGGCATCGTGCTCACGCACGCGCATGAGGATCATTTCGGCGCGCTGTTCGATCTCTGGCCGCGGCTGAAGGCGCCGGTCCACGCGACGCCGTTTACGGCGGCGTTGATCGCCGCGAAGCAGCTCGGCGAGCCGGGCGCGCCGGAGATCCCGATCAAGGTCGTGCAGCCGGGCGCGCGGGTGAATGTCGGGCCGTTCGAGGTGGAATTTATCCCGGTCGCGCACTCGATCCCGGAAAGCCACGCGCTCGCGATCCGCACGCCGCTCGGGCTCGTGGTGCACACCGGCGACTGGAAGCTTGATCCGGCCCCCATCATCGGCAAACCGACGGACGAGAAGAAATTCCGCGCGCTTGGGGAAGAAGGCGTGCGGGCGGTGATTTGCGACTCCACGAATGCCGTGCGCGAGGGGGAGTCACCGTCGGAGAGCGACGTCGCGAAAAGCCTTGCCGAGATCGTGCGCGAGGCCAAAGGCCGCGTCGGGCTCACGACGTTTGCCTCGAACGTCGCGCGCCTGCGCTCTGCGGCGCTCGCCGCGGCGGAAACGGGCCGCGAGGTCGTGGTCGTCGGGCGCGCCATGGAGCGCGTGATCAACGTTGCGCGCGAGATGCGGCTCCTCGACGGCGTGCCGCCGTTTCGCAGCGCGGACGCCTTTCACGCGCTGCCGCGCGACCGAGTGCTCGTGCTTCTCACTGGCAGCCAGGGCGAGCCGCGCGCGGCACTCGCCCGCATTGCCGGCGATGACCATCCGGAAATCGGGCTCGACCGCGGCGACACGGTGATTTTTTCCTCGCGCACAATCCCGGGCAACGAGAAGGCCGTGAATCGGATTCTCAATTCCCTGATCAGCCAGGGCATCGAGGTGATCACCGACCGCACTCGGCTGGTACACGTCTCGGGCCATCCGCGGCGCGGGGAACTGGCGCGCATGTATGAATGGCTCAAGCCCGAGGTCGTGGTGCCGGTGCACGGCGAGGCGCTGCATCTGTCGGAAAACGCCGCGCTCGCGCGCTCGCTTGGCATCAAAGAAGTGGTGGTCTGCGGCAATGGTGACGTGGTGCGCCTTTCGCCGGGCCCTGCGCAGATCATCGACGAGGTGCCGTCGGGACGCCTCTATCGCGACGGCAATCTCCTCGTCGATGCCGAGGCGCGTACGGTGGCGGACCGGCGCAAGCTTGGTTTTGCCGGCGTGGTTTCGGTAGCGGTCGCGATGAGCAGCCGCGGCGACATCGTGGGCGATCCCTGGATCGAGATGACCGGCCTTCCGATCGAGATTCCGCGGGAAGACACGATGGAGGAAGTCGTCATGGATGCCGTGAGCAGCGCGCTCTCGTCGCTGCCGAAGGCGCGCCGGCGCGATCCGGCTGCCGTCACGCAGGCGATCGAGCGCTCCGTGCGCGGCGCCGTCAATGAAGTGTGGGGCAAGAAGCCGCTCTGCCACGTGCTGGTGCTGCAGGTATGAATGTGCCTGACGTCCAGGCGCGCGCGTAAATTGAGATGATGGAGAATTTGTTGCGGTATTTAAAGCTCCCTCATGGCCGGGCTTGACCCGGCCATCCAGCGTGTGCAGCACGGCCTTCTGGATGCGCGGGTCAAGCCCGCGCATGAGGGATGAATGGATGGTCGCGGCGTGAAGGCATTAGGAAACTGATCGGATGATCGGCCGGCTCAATCACGTGGCGATTGCGGTGCCGGACCTGGCGGCAGCGGCCGCCAAATATCGGAGCGCGCTCGGCGCGGACGTGTCGGATCCGGTGCCGCTGCCGGAACATGGCGTCACCACGGTCTTCGTCACGCTTCCCAATTCCAAGATCGAATTGATCGCGCAACTCGGCGACAATTCTCCGATTGCGAGCTTCTTCAGACGTAATCCGGACGGCGGGATTCATCACCTATGCTTCGAGGTGACGGATATTCGCGCGGCGCGCGACCAACTGAAGTCGCAAGGAGCACGCGTGCTGGGCGACGGCGAGCCGAAGATCGGCGCGCACGGCAGGCCCGTTCTGTTCCTGCACCCGAAGGATTTCTGCGGCACGCTTCTCGAGCTGGAAGAGGCATGAGAAATGCAGGTCACCGCCGCGCTTGGAATCTACTTCGTGATCTGGTGGGTCGTGTGGTTTGCCGTACTTCCGTGGGGCGTGAAGAGTCAGCACGAGGGAGAGAAATTCGAGCCGGGCACCGATCCGGGCGCGCCGCTGCGGCCGCTCCTTCTTCGCAAGGTCATCGCCACGTCGGTCGTATCGGCAGGGATCTTCGTGGTGGTCTACGCCGTGTGGGTTTCGGGCATTATCCCATTCGATCGAATTCCAATGCCCTATGACTCGCCCGATAGGTGACGCGGCAATGAAAACGGGCGAGCCGTGGGCTCGCCCGTTTCGATCCATCCGCTTTGATCGCGGCTGCGCGCAATAAGGAAGGTGAGGCTGCGCCGCCGATGCGTTTGGTTTCCTCCCGAGACCCGGGCAATGGATCGATGGGCATTCCCCATCGACAGCCGGTCAATTCCAACGCTAGCTCGATGTTCGGCATGGTGTCATTCGTGCGCTGCACGCGGAATCTTTTGCATCGCAATAATAATCGAGTTAGGCCCATGGCTCTAGGCGGCTCTTGTCATTCGAGAATCTTCTGCGTTCACTGCCCAAATTCGGGGCGCGGCGCCCCTTGAGTCGAGGCCCCGATGCGTCTTTCGCGATATTTCCTGCCAATTCTGCGTGAAGCCCCGCGCGAAGCCGAAATCGTCTCGCATCGGCTCATGCTGCGGGCCGGCATGATCCGGCAGGAGGCGGCGGGCATCTACGCCTTCCTGCCGCTCGGCCACCGCGTGCTCAGCAAGGTCTGCCAGATCGTGCGCGAGGAGCAGGATCGCGCTGGCGCGATCGAGATGCTCATGCCCACGATCCAGTCGGCGGACCTGTGGCGCGAGAGTGGGCGCTACGACGATTACGGCAAGGAAATGCTGCGGATCGAGGACCGGCACGAACGCGAGATGCTGTTTGGCCCGACCAACGAGGAAATGATCACGGAGATTTTTCGCGCGTCGGTGAAGTCTTACAAGCAGCTTCCGCTGAATCTCTATCATATCCAATGGAAATTCCGCGACGAGCTGCGCCCGCGTTTCGGCGTCTATCGCGCGCGAGAATTTCTGATGAAGGACGCCTACAGCTTCGACGTCGACGCGGCCGCATCGCGGCACTCCTACAACAAAATGTTTGTCGCGTACCTGCGCACCTTCGCGCGGATGGGGCTCAAAGCCATTCCCATGGTGGCGGACACCGGGCCCATCGGCGGCAATCTCAGCCACGAATTCATCATTCTCGCGTCCACCGGCGAGAGCGAAGTGTTTTGTCACAGCGACTTTCTGAGTTACGAGGTGCCGGGCGAGAACGTGGATTTCGACGACCGGGCCGGACTGCAGAAGATCGTCGATCAGTGGACGTCGCTCTACGCGGCGACCTCGGAAAAACATGATCCGGCCGCCTTCGAGAAAATCCCGCAGGCCAAGCGCGTGTCTGCACGCGGGATCGAGGTCGGGCACATCTTCTATTTCGGTACCAAGTACTCCGAGCCCATGAAGGCCACGGTAGCGGGCCCTGGCGGCGGCATGGTGCCGGTGCACATGGGCTCCTATGGTATTGGGCCCTCGCGTCTCGTCGCCGCGATCATCGAGGCGAGCCATGACGAGAGCGGGATTGTCTGGCCCGAGCCGATCGCCCCGTTTAGGGTGGGAATCCTAAATCTCAAGCAGGGGGATTCGGCCGTCGACGCAGCATGTGAAAAACTCTATTCGGCATTCACGGCACGGGGAATCGACGTACTGTACGACGACACGGAGGAACGGGCCGGGGCCAAGTTTGCATCCTTGGATTTGATCGGACTGCCTTGGCAGGTCCTGGTTGGACCCAAGGGGCTCGCCGAAGGCAAGGTGGAGATCAAACACCGTGCCGGCGGCGAGCGCGAGTTCGTGACGCCGGACGAGGCGGTGGAAAGACTCTCGGGCTAAGGGGGCTTGAGGAGTCGTTATGACGGCAAAGAGCGGAACTGCGCCATTCTCGGCGTTCGAATGGATGTTGTCGCTGCGCTATCTCAGGGCGCGGCGCAAGGAAGGATTCATCTCGGTGATCGCCGGGTTTTCCTTCCTCGGCATCATGCTGGGCGTGGCCACGCTCATCATCGTGATGGCGGTGATGAACGGCTTCCGCAAGGAGCTGCTGTCGAAAATTCTCGGGTTGAACGGCCATCTCCTGATTCAGCCGATCGAGGCGCCGCTGACGGATTTCGCGGCGGTGGCCGAAAAGGTGATGGGCGTGCCGGGCGTGATCCTCGCGGTGCCGCTGGTAGAGGGGCAAGCGCTGGCATCATCGCCGTTTCACGCGGGCGGCGTGCTCGTGCGCGGCGTGCGCGAGGAGGACCTCAAGCGCATGCCGGGGATCAGCCCCAACATCAAGTTCGGCACGCTTGACGGATTTAACGAAGGGCAGGGGCTCGTGATCGGCAAGCGGCTCGCCGACAACCTGTCGCTGCGCGCCGGCGACCAGCTCACGCTCGTGGCGCCGCGCGGCGCGGTGACGCCGATGGGGACCACGCCGCGCATCAAGACCTACAAGGTCGCCGCCGTGTTCGAGATCGGCATGTCGGAATACGACAACGTGTTCGTGTTCATGCCGCTCGCGGAAGCGCAGGCCTATTTCAACCGGCAGAACGACGTTTCCGCGATCGAGGTCTATACGAACAATGCCGACGACATAGATCGCTTCCGAAGATTGATCAACGGGGCGGCGGGAAGGCCGGTCTTTCTCGTCGACTGGCGGCAACGCAACGCGACTTTTTTCAATGCGCTGCAGGTCGAGCGCAACGTCATGTTCCTGATCCTGACATTGATCGTGCTGGTGGCCGCGCTCAACATCGTGTCGGGGCTCATCATGCTGGTGAAGGACAAGGGGCACGACATCGCGATCCTGCGCACCATGGGCGCGACCAAGGGCGCGGTGATGCGCGTATTCCTGATCACGGGATCGAGCATCGGCGTCGTGGGTACGCTCGTGGGATTTGCGCTCGGGCTCGCCGTGTGCCTGAACGTCGAGGAGATCCGCAGCTTCATCTCGTGGCTGACCTCGACCGAGTTGTTCTCGCCGGAACTCTACTATCTCAGCCGGTTGCCGGCCGACATGGACACGCGCGAGACCGGCGCGGTCGTGCTCATGGCGCTCGTCCTCTCGTTTCTTGCGACGGTCTATCCGGCCTGGCGGGCGGCGCGGCTCGATCCGGTCGAAGCGCTTCGCTACGAGTGAGTGCATGAACGAGCCGCCCGCCCTGCAACTGGACTCGATCGAGCGGCGCTACCATCAAGGCGAGGCCGAGCTCGTGATCCTCAAGGGCGCCTCGCTGTCGGTTTGGCCGGGCGAGTCGGTGGCGCTGATCGCGCCGTCCGGGGCGGGCAAGTCGACGCTCCTGCATATCGCGGGGTTGCTCGAGCATCCGGACGCGGGCGAGGTGACGATCTGCGAGCGGTCGACCATGGGGCTCTCGGACTCGGAACGCACGGCGATCCGCCGCACCGATATCGGCTTCATCTATCAATTCCATCATCTGCTGCCCGAATTCACGGCGCTGGAAAACGTGATGCTTCCGCAGATGATCCAGGGTCTCGACAAGGGCGAGGCCAAGGCGCGGGCGGTCGATCTCTTGGGATATCTCGGCCTCGGCGAGCGGCTCACGCATCGGCCGGCGGAGCTCTCGGGCGGGGAGCAGCAGCGTGTTGCGATCGCGCGCGCGGTCGCCAACGCTCCGCGCATCCTGCTCGCGGACGAGCCGACCGGCAATCTCGATACCCACACGGCGGATCACGTGTTCGGAACACTCACGAATCTCGTGCGGGCAACCGAGCTTGCCGCCGTGATCGCGACCCACAACCTCGCGCTCGCAGCGCGCATGAGCCGGCGGGTTACGATTCGCGAAGGCCAGGTCGTCGAGTTGGAGTGAGGTTCCGCTGTCCACAGCGCCTTATCGTCACGGGATCGACGCGGTCTCATGGTGATGCCATCTATCTCCTGGAATCATCGGTATCGCTGTGACTGACCCCGGCTTCGTGCACCTGCATTTGCATTCGTCGTTCTCGCTGCTCGAGGGCGCGCTGCCGATTGCGCGGCTGGCGGACCTCGCCAAGGCGGACCGGCAGCCCGCGCTCGCGCTCACGGACACGGGCAACCTGTTCGGGGCGCTGGAATTTTCGGAAAAGATGGCTTCGAGCGGCATCCAGCCGCTCGTCGGCTGCGCGCTTGCGGTCGAATTTGGCGACGAGGCGCCGGCGCGGAGCGGCGGGCACAAGACCACTCGCATGCCGCGCATCGTGCTGCTTGCTGCAAGCGAGGACGGCTACCGCAACCTGATGGCGCTAGTATCGAAAAGTTTCCTGGGCGTTGCCGAGACCGAATCTTCGCACGTCAAGCTTGACTGGCTCGCGGAGCGCGCCGAGGGGCTGATTGCGCTCTCGGGCGGACCCGACGGCGTCCTCGACGGCCTGATCGGCGCGGGGCGTCTGGAAGCTGCACAGGCCCGGCTTGAGCTTTTGGCGGCGCTTTATCCGGGACGGTTATATGTCGAATTGCAGCGGCACGGCCTTGACGCGGAGCGGCGGGCGGAGGCGTTTCTGATCGATTTCGCATTCGCCTTCGGCTTGCCTCTGGTCGCGACCAACGAGCCGTTCTTCGCGACGCGCGAGGATTATGAGGCGCAAGACGCGCTCTTGGCGATCGCCGAGGGCCGGGTGGTCGCGGAATCCGACCGGCGCCAGCTCACGCCCGAGCATCGTTTCAAGACACGCGCAGAAATGATGGAGCTTTTCGCCGATCTCCCGGAGGCGCTCGCCGCGACCGTCGAGGTCGCGCGGCGCTGCGCGTTCCGGCCGAAGACGCGTCAGCCGATTTTGCCGCGCTTCACGATTGGCGATAGCGAAGCGGACGAAGTGGCCGAGTTGAGGAAGCGCGCGGCGAAGGGCCTCGAGGAGCGCATCGTCACTCATGGCGTCGCGCCCGGCACGAGCGAGCAGGAGTACCGCGACCGCCTTGACTTCGAGCTCAAGGTCATCGGCGGGATGAATTACGCGGGCTACTTCCTGATCGTCGCAGACTTCATCCAATGGGCGAAGGCGAAGGGAATTCCGGTCGGTCCCGGCCGCGGCTCCGGCGCGGGGTCGCTCGTCTCCTACGCGCTCACGATTACCGATCTCGACCCGATCCGCTTCGGGCTTCTGTTCGAGCGCTTCCTCAACCCCGAGCGCGTGTCGATGCCGGATTTCGACATCGACTTCTGCCAGGAACGGCGCGACCAGGTGATCCGCTACGTGCAGGAGCGTTACGGCCGCGATCAGGTGGCGCAGATCATCACGTTCGGCACGTTACAGGCGCGCGGCGTGCTGCGCGACGTAGGCCGCGTGCTGGAAATGCCGTACGGGCAGGTGGACAAGCTCTGCAAGCTCGTGCCGTTCAATCCGGCGGCTCCGGTGACGCTGGAAAAAGCGATCGACGGCGAACCGCGATTGCAACAGGCGCGGGACGCCGAGCCCGTGGTCCGGCGCCTCTTCGATATCGCGCTCAAGCTGGAGGGACTCTATCGCCACGCCTCGACCCACGCCGCGGGCATCGTGATCGGCGATCGGCCGTTATCCGAGCTGACACCGCTGTATCGCGATCCCAAGTCCGACATGCAGGTCACCCAGTTCAACATGAAGTGGGTGGAAGCCGCCGGCCTCGTGAAGTTTGACTTTCTCGGGCTGAAGACGCTCACGGTGCTCGAGACCGCGACGCGGCTTCTCGCGCAACGCGGGATCAAGCTCGACATCCAGAAAATCCCGCTCGACGACAAGAAAACCTACGGCATGCTTTCGCGCGGTGAGACCGTGGGCGTGTTCCAGGTGGAAGGTCAGGGGATGCGGCGCGCAATCGTCGACATGCGGCCTGACCGCTTCGAGGACATCATCGCGCTCGTGGCACTCTATCGCCCGGGTCCGATGGCCAACATCCCGACCTACAATTTGCGCAAGCACGGCGACGAGCGGCCGGACTACATCCATCCGAAGCTCGAGCCGATCCTGAAAGAAACCTTCGGCGTCGTCATCTACCAGGAACAGGTGATGCAGATCGCGCAGGTGCTCGCGGGCTACTCGCTCGGCGAGGCCGATCTCCTGCGCCGCGCCATGGGCAAGAAGATCAAGAAGGAAATGGCGGCGCAGCGGCAGCGCTTCGTTTCCGGCGCGGTGGAGCGCGGGGTCGACCGCGAGCAGGCGGACTCGATCTTCGATCTGCTCCAGCGCTTCGCCGATTACGGCTTCAACAAGAGCCACGCGGCAGCCTACGCGCTCGTCGCCTACCAAACGGCGTATCTCAAGGCGAATTACCCGGTCGAATTCCTCGCGGCGACGATGACTCTCGACATGAGCAACACGGACAAGCTCGCAGAATTCCGCCGCGAGGCGGAGCGGCTCGGGATCGCGATGGTCTCACCTTCGGTCAATCGTTCGGGCCGCGAGTTCGACGTGGCGGACGGCCAAATCGTCTATGCACTCGCGGCGTTACGCGGCGTCGGCGCGCACGCGGTCGATGCGATCGTCAACGCGCGCGGCGACAAGCCGTTCGCGGATCTTGCCGAATTTGCCACCCGAATCGAGCCGCGCGCAATCAACAAGCGTGCGCTGGAAAGTCTTGCCGCGGCAGGCGCGTTCGATTGTCTCGAGCCGAAGCGTGCGCGTGCGTTCGGCGCGATCGATGCGCTGCTCGCCCACGCCCAGCGCACCGGGGCGGACGCGCTTTCGGGCCAGTCCGAATTGTTCGGCTGCGGCGCGACCCACGTTCCCTTGCAGGTACACGACGCCGAGGAATGGCTTCCGGCCGAGCGGCTCAATCGCGAGTACGACGCGATCGGTTTCTTCCTCTCCGGTCATCCGCTCGACGACTACGCCTCGGCGCTCAAACGACTACGGGTGCTGCCTTGGAGCGAGTTCGCCAAAAGCGTCAAAGGCGGCCAGACCGCGGGGCGGCTCGCGGCGAGCGTCGTTTCGCGCGTCGAGCGCCGCACGCGCACCGGCGGCAAGATGGGAATCCTCGGGCTTTCCGATTCGACCGGTCATTTCGAGGCGGTGATTTTTTCCGAGGGGCTCGCGCAATTCCGCGATCTCCTGGAGCCCGGTTCAGCAGTGCTCCTGCATGTGGGTGCCGAGGCCCAGGGCGATGAAGTGCGGGTGCGTATCCACAATGTGGAGTCCCTCGACGAGGCAGCCGCGAAGACGCAACGCGGACTGCGCGTGTTCCTGCAATCGGCGGAGCCGATCGAGCTCGTGGCGAAGCGCCTCAACGGGGGCGCCACGGCGCGCGGCGAAGGGACGGGCGAGGTGAGCTTCGTGCTGCTGCTCGAGGGCGGCGCCGAGGTGGAAGTGAAGCTCCCCGGCCGCTATCCGATCTCGCCGCAGATCGCCGGCGCGATGAAAGCGGTGCCGGGCGTCGTGGAGGTAGAGGCACTCTGAGATGGAAGGGCTCGTTCCGCTGTGGCTCAAGATCGCCTATGGCGCGTTCGTCCCGGTCCTGATCATTATTTATTGGCCGCGCTACGGTCCGTCGAATTTTCTTTGGCTGTCCGATGTCGCGCTGTTCTTCGCGGCGGCAGCGGTCATCCTGGAGAGTTCGCTGCTCGCGAGCATGCCGGCGGTCGGCGTACTGCTGCTGGAAATTTTTTGGACCGTCGATTTCATTCTGTTCGGCCGCTTTGGGCTGACGAGCTACATGTTCGATCCTAAATACCCCCTGTGGCTGCGCGCGATCTCGCTGTTTCACCTCGCGTTGCCGCCGACGCTGCTCTGGATGCTCTACAAATTCGGCTATGACCCGCGCGCATTCCCGGCGCAGGTGGCGCTGACCTGGCTGGTGCTTGGAGTCTGCTACGCGTTCACGGACCCCGAGAAAAACATCAACTGGGTGTTCGGGCCGGGCGAGAAGCCGCAGCGGAAAATCTCGCCGCGGCGCTATTTCGCGATTCTGATGATCTTCATTCCGCTCGGCGTGATGACGCCGGTACATTTCGCCTTGTCGTGGCTGTTTGGAGCCGACGGGGTATTGCGTTAAGCGGTTGAATGCCTGGGCAAAACCGGCTTGCAAACCGGCCGCTCCGCGCCTTGCCATGTGGGAAGGGCGCCGCTATAAGCGCGGCCATTCCACACGCGGGCCGAGGCTCTTGGCCATCCGGTGGCTCTGCTTTCCGCAGCGGCTCACTGGCCCGCGGCGGTTCAACCGGAGAATGACATGGCGCTTCCCGACTTCACGATGCGCCAGCTGTTAGAGGCTGGCGTTCATTTCGGCCATCAGTCCCACCGTTGGAATCCGAAGATGGCTCCGTACATCTTCGGCGTCCGCAACAAGATCCACATCATCGACCTCGCCCAGACCGTGCCGATGCTGCATCGGGCACTGCAGGCGGTCTCCGATACCGTCGCGCGCGGCGGCCGCATCCTTTATGTCGGCACCAAGCGGCAGGCGTCCGACGCGGTCGCCGAAGCGGCCAAGGCCTCGGCGCAGTATTTCGTCAATTCGCGCTGGCTCGGCGGCACGCTCACGAACTGGAAGACGATCTCGCATTCGATCGCGCGACTGAAACAGATCGAGGAGATGCTCGCGAGCGAGAGCGGCGCGGGCTACACGAAGAAAGAGCGGCTTACGCTTGCGCGCGAGAAGGTAAAGCTCGAGCGCTCGCTCGGCGGCATCCGCGACATGGGCGGGCTGCCCGACCTCATCTTCGTGATCGACACGAACAAGGAAGACATCGCCATCAAGGAGGCGAAACGCCTGGGCATCCCGGTAGCGGCGGTGATCGATACCAATAGCAACCCGGACGGCATCACATTCCCGATTCCGGGCAACGACGACGCCGGCCGCGCGATCGTGCTCTACGCCGATCTCATCGCCAAGGCCGCGATCGACGGCATTTCGCGCGCCCAGGGCGAGATGGGCGTCGATCTCGGCGCGGCGGAGAAGCCGGTCATCCGCGAGGAACTCCCGAAGGAGCCCGAGTGGGGCTTCGAGCAACTGCCGGGACCGCGCGGCGCGCCGGACGATCTCAAGAAACTCACCGGCGTCAGCCCCGACGTCGAGAAGCAACTCAACGATCTCGGCATTTTCCATTTCTGGCAGATTGCAAGCTTTGGCGGAAAGGACGCGCACGGAATCGGCGAAACCGTTGGCTTGCCCGGACGCGTCGAGGGCTGGATCGCCCAGGCCAAGGAACTCACCGCCGAGACCGAGTGAGGACGAAATGGCGGAAATTACCGCGAGCTTGGTCAAGGAGCTGCGCGAGCTGACCGGCGCCGGCATGATGGATTGCAAGGCGGCGCTGACCGAGACCAAGGGCGATCTTCAGGCGGCCGTCGACTGGCTGCGCAAGAAGGGCCTCTCGAAGGCGGCGAAGAAGGCGGGCCGGGTCGCGGCCGAGGGCCTCGTCGGCCTCATCGTCAGCGGCAAGAAGGGCGTTTTGGTGGAGGTCAATTCCGAGACGGATTTCGTCGCGCGCAACGACCTGTTTCAGGGCCTCGTGAAGATGATCGCGCAGGTCGCCGCGGACGTCGGCACCGACCTCGACAAGATCAACGCAGCAAAGATCGGCGGCAACTCGGTCGCGGACGCGATCGCGACGACGATCGCCAAGATCGGCGAAAACATGACGCTCCGCCGTGCCGGCGTGCTCACGGTGGGCGAGGGCGCGATCGGCAGCTACGTGCACAGTTCCGTCGCTGACGGTCTCGGCAAGATCGGCGTGCTTGTGGCGCTGGAGTCGAAGGGCAAGCACGACGTGCTCGCCGAAGTGGGCCGCAAGGTCGCGATGCACATCGCCGCGGCCAATCCGCAGGCCGTGGACGCGGCCGGTCTCGACAAGACGACGATCGAGCGCGAGCGCGGCGTGCTCGCCGCGAAAGCGCGTGCGACCGGGAAGCCCGACAACGTCGTCGAGAAGATCGTCGATAGCGGCGTCAAAACTTTCTACAAGGAAGTGACGCTGCTCGATCAGGCGTTCGTGCACGATGCGTCGAAATCGGTCGCGCAGGCGCTGAAGGAAGCCGAGGGACAAGCAGGCGCGCCGATCAAAGTCAGCGGGTTCTTGCGTTTCGCTCTCGGCGAGGGTGTGGAGAAGCAGGAGCAGGATTTCGCCGCGGAAGTCGCCGCGGCGGCAAGAACGAACTGATTCAAGCGGGGGGCAGAGGCCATGGGCAAGCCCGCGTACAAGCGTGTCCTTGTGAAGGTCTCCGGCGAAGCCCTGATGGGCAGCGAGACCTACGGCTTGCATGCGCCGACGATCGGCCGCATCGCGTCCGATCTGGCCGAGGTTCGCAAGGCCGGCGTCGAGATCGCGGCGGTCGTGGGCGGCGGCAATCTCATCCGTGGCGCCCTGCTGGCGGAGACCGGACTCAATCGGGCGACCGCCGACCAGATGGGAATGCTGGCGACGGTGATCAACGCGTTGGCGCTGGAAGGGGCGATCGAGCGCACCACGGCGACCGTGCGCACGCTTTCCGCGGTCTCGATGCCGTCGGTATGCGAGCCGTACGCGCGGCAAACCGCCCTGAAGCATCTAAAAGACGGCCACGTGGTGCTGCTTGCCGGCGGGACGGGCCAGCCCTTTTTCACGACCGACACGGGTGCGGCGTTGCGCGCCGCCGAACTTGGCTGCGACGCAATATTCAAGGCCACCAATGTCGACGGCGTTTACGACTCCGATCCCAACACCAATCGCAATGCAAAGCGCTACGATCGCCTGACCCACGACGAGGCACTGGCCAAGGACTTGAAGGTGTTGGACGCGGCCGCCTTCGCGCTTGCCCGCGAGGCGGGCTTGCCTATCATCGTCTTCTCGATCCGGGAGAAGGGCGCGATCATGGCCGCCGTTCGCGGTGAGGGACGATCGACCGCGGTGATGCCCTGATGCAGGAAACGCGGGTCTTCTGATCGATTGCGAGACGCTTCGATCCGGCATTCGACGCAAAGACAGACGAGGTGGATGATGAAACCGGGACCCTTCGATCTCGCGGAAATCAAACGCCGCATGCAGGGCGCGATCGGCGTGCTCAAGCAGGAACTCGGAGGTCTGCGCACCGGCCGCGCGGCCCCGAGCATGCTGGAGCACATTCATGTCGAGGTTTACGGCCAGTCGATGCCGATCAACCAGGTGGCGACGGTGAGCGTGCCGGAGGCGCGGCTTCTCTCCGTGCAGGTGTGGGACGCTTCGGCCGTGAAGGCGGTCGAGAAAGCGATCCGCGACGCCAATCTCGGGCTCAATCCGCAGACGGAAGGACAATTGTTGCGGCTGCGCATTCCCGAGCTCAACCAGGAGCGGCGGGCTGAACTTGTGAAGGTCGCTCATAAATACGCGGAAACGGCGCGCGTGGCGGTGCGCCACGTGCGGCGCGACGGGATCGACAATTTGAAGGATCTCAAGAAAGACGGCCACGTCAGCGAAGACGAGATCAAGCGGCACGAAGCCGAGGTCCAGAAGGCAACCGATCAGTCGATCGCCGACATCGATCAGATGCTTGCGAACAAGGAAAAGGAAATCATGTCCGTCTGACCCTCGGTCATGGCGGACTGAATCCGATGCCAGCCCCCGACATCGTCCCAGCGCCGGCCGCCGAGGGCTCGGGCACGCCCGTGCACGTCGCCATCATCATGGACGGCAACGGACGCTGGGCTGCGGCACGCGGCCTGCCGCGCGCGGAGGGGCACCGGCGCGGCGTCGAGGCACTGCGCCGCGCCGTCCGCAACGCGGGCGAACTCGGCATCGAGGTGCTCACGATCTACAGCTTCAGCACCGAAAACTGGTCGCGACCGGCGCAGGAGATCGACGACCTGATGCTGCTGATCAAGCGCTTCGTGCGCGAGGATCTGGCCGAGCTGCATCGCGCCGGCGTGCGGGTGCGCGTGATCGGCGACCGCGCCGGCCTCGATCCGGAAATCTTTCAGCTGATCAGCGAGGCCGAGGAACTCACGCGAATGAACGCGAAGCTCACGCTCGTGGTCGCGTTCAATTACGGCGGGCGGCAGGAGCTCGCACGCGCAGCGCAGCAGATCGCACACGACGCGGCGGCGGGGCGGCTCGATCCGGCGAAGGTGGATGCGGAAACGGTCGAGCAGCACCTCGACACCGCGGGATTGCCCGACCCCGATCTTGTCATTCGCACGAGCGGCGAACTGCGGCTGTCGAACTTCCTGTTGTGGCAATCGGCTTATGCCGAATTCGTGGTGCTTTCGGTCTATTGGCCGGATTTCGACCGCGCCGCATTCGAGGAAGCGATCGGCGAATTCCGCCGGCGCGAGCGGCGCTTCGGCGGTCTCACCGCGCGCGCGGGAGGCTAGCGTGAGCCAAACGCGCGACCCCGAAGTCCACGAGGAAGTCGCGCCGCCGGGAGGGAGCGAGCTTTTCAAGCGGGTGATCTCGGGGATCGTGCTTGGGATCGCGGCAATCCTCGCGGCGTGGATCGGCGGGATGACGTTCCTCCTGTTCTGCACCGCAGGCGCGCTCGCGGTGTGGTGGGAATGGACCGGCGTCATCAAGGCGGGTCCGCGCACGCTGCTGATTGCGATCGGTTGGCTCGCCATCGCCGGGATGGCCCTGGCGCTCGGCACGGACGCGGCGGCGATCGCTTTCATATGCGCTGTGATCGGTGCGGGCGTTGCGATGGCCTCCGCGCAACCGGGCCGCGGCTGGGCCGGGGGCGGCATATTTTACGCGGCCGCGGTGCTCGTTCCGGCCGTCATGCTGCGGAGCGATGCGTCGCTCGGGCTGGTCGCGATCCTTTGGCTGTTCGCGGTGGTCTGGGCCGAGGATACCGGCGCATACTTTGCCGGGCGGCTGATCGGCGGGCCGAAGCTTGCGCCGCGGGTCAGCCCGAACAAGACTTGGGCCGGCGCGGTCGGCGGGGCGGTTGCGGGCGTCGTCGCGGGCTCGGTGGTGGTGGCCGCGGCCGGGATCGAGTGGAAGCTGATGCATGCGGTCGTTGCGCTGGCGGTCGTGGTGGCGGCGCAGCTCGGCGATCTTCTGGAGTCGGCGATCAAGCGCCGGTTCGGCGTGAAGGACGCGAGCGCGCTCATTCCGGGTCACGGAGGGCTGATGGACCGGGTCGACGGATTTCTGATTGCCGCGGCAGCCGCGCTCGCGATCGGGATCGCGCGCGCAGGTCCGTCCGCGCCGGCGGCCGGCTTGCTGTCATGGTGACGCGCGTATCGATTCTGGGGGCCACCGGCTCGATCGGCACGAGCACGCTCGATCTGTTGCGGCGCGCGGCCGGCGACTTTCAGATTTCGGCGCTCGCGGCACGGCGCGACGCGGGGCGGCTGGCAAATCTCGCGCGCGAATTCGGCGCGACGCTCGCTGTCATCGCCGATGCGGACTGCTACCCGGAACTGAAGGACGCGCTTGCGGGCTCGGGCATCGAAGCCGCGGCCGGGCGCGAGGGATTGCTCGCAGCGGCGGTGGCGCCGGCGGACGTGGTGGTGGCCGGGATCACAGGCGCCGCGGGGCTCGAGCCGACATTTGCCGCACTTCAGCCCGGGCGCAGGCTCGCGCTCGCGAATAAGGAATGTCTCGTCTCGGCCGGACGGATGTTCATGCGCCGGGCGGCTGAGACCGGCGCCACGGTGCTGCCGGTCGATTCCGAGCACAACGCGGTGTTCCAGGCGCTCACGGCGGGACCGCGCGAGGCGGTCGAGCGGGTGACGCTCACTGCCTCGGGCGGGCCGTTCCGCACGGCCACGCGCGAGCGGCTTGCGCGCGTCACCCCGGAGGAGGCGTTGCGGCATCCGACCTGGTCGATGGGCGCGAAGATCTCGATCGACTCCGCGACGCTCATGAACAAGGGCCTTGAACTCATTGAGGCGCATCATCTTTTCGCTCTGGCACCCGACCGCCTCGACGTCGTCGTGCACCCGCAGTCGATCGTGCATGCGCTCGTAACCTACACGGACGGGTCGGTGGTGGCGGGCCTCTCGATGCCCGACATGCGCATCCCGATCGCCTATTGCCTCGGCTGGCCTGCGCGGATCGGCTGGGAGGCGCCGCGGCTCGACCTCGCGGCGCTCAGAACGCTCACCTTCGAGGCGCCCGATACCGACCGCTTCCGTTCGCTCGCGCTCGCGCGCGCGGCGCTCCGGGCAGGGGGCGGCGCTCCCACCGTGCTCAATGCCGCGAACGAAGTCGCGGTCGAGGCGTTTTTCGCGCGCCGAATCGGCTTTCCTGGTATTCCGCTCCTCGTCGAGCGGGTGCTGGAGCGGGCGCAGGCCGATGGAATCCCCGAGCCCACGACGGTTAACGAGGCGCTCGCCATTGACCATAACGCGAGAAGTATTGCCGCAGGCCTCTTGCTCGAATTCGCCGTAAAGGCATCCTAGATGATCAACGGTTCGGAAAGGATGCAGCGATGGAATTCGTGACGGGTCTTTGGGGCTGGGGCGGCTCGTTTTTGAGCTACGCGCTGCCGTTCCTGTTCGTGCTCACCGTCGTGGTGTTCTTTCACGAGCTCGGACATTTCTGGGTCGCGCGCCGCTGCGGCGTGAAAGTCGACGCGTTTTCGATCGGCTTCGGCCCGGAGCTCTTCGGCTTCAATGACCGCCACGGCACGCGCTGGAAGCTTTGCGCGGTGCCGCTCGGCGGCTACGTGCGCTTCCACGGCGACGACAGCGCCGCGAGCACGCCCGACGGCAAGGCGCTCGCCAAAATGGGCGAGGCGGAGAAGCGCATCTCGTTCTTCCACCAGCCGGTCGGCAAGCGCGCGGCGATCGTCGCTGCCGGCCCGGTCGCCAATTTCATTCTCGCGATCGCGATCTTTTCGCTCGTGTTCATGGTGTACGGGCGCCAGGTGACGACGCCGCGCGTGGACTCCATTCAGCCGGCGAGCGCCGCCGAAGAGGCGGGCTTCAAGCCGGGCGATATCGTTCTCTCGATCGGCGGAACGAAGATCGAGAATTTCGGCGACATGCAACGCATCGTGAGCTCCAGTCCCGGCGTGGCGTTGCGGGTCGCCGTGCAGCGCGACGGCCGTGAAGTCACTTTGACGGCGACGCCCAAACTTCGGGAAATCAAGGATAATTTCGGCAACACGCATCGCGTCGGCATGCTCGGCATTTCGCGCTCGACGACGCCGGAGGACGTGGTGACCGAGCGCTACGGGCCGATCGAGGCGGTGAAACTCGGCGTCGCGGAAACCTGGTTCGTGCTGGAGCGCACGATCAATTATGTGGTTGGGATTGTAACGGGCCGCGAGGCGGCGGATCAGCTCGGCGGTCCGATTCGGATCGCGCAAGTCTCCGGGCAGGTGGCGACCGTGAGCTTCGCCGCGCTGCTGCACCTCACTGCGGTGCTCTCGGTAAGTATTGGATTGCTCAATCTTTTCCCGGTCCCGCTGCTCGACGGCGGGCACCTCGTATTCTACGCCATCGAGGCGATTCGCGGCCGGCCGCTCTCGGAGCGGGCGCAGGAATTCGGGTTCCGGATCGGGCTTGCGCTCGTTCTGATGCTCATGTTGTTCGCCACCTGGAACGACATTTTGCACCTGACCGCGCTTTAATCTCTGCCTCGTCTCTTTCACCCTCGTCACCGGATTCCCTCGTCACCGGGCCGCCATGCGAGGCCGAGCCGAGCATGGCGAGACCCGGTGATCCAGGCATTTGCAAGCGCGTGCTTTTTTCGGCTGGATGGCCGGGTCGCGCGCCGGCCTTACGGCCGACGCGGCCCGCCATGCTGGCGATTGATTCCTGGATCAAGAAACGTGTTCAGCGCGGGCGTCGCGTTGGGGACACGCAGGCCGTGCCTCACCCGGGACACAAATGCGTCTAAACCGCCCCTTAGGGGTACTGTTGCACCCTCCGTTCGGGGTGCCGGGAGTTCGGCGTGGCGCATCGGCCACGCCCGCGCGGAAAGCACTGGGGAGCGGGCCGGCCGCGGTTTGCAAGCCTATGAAAACTCTGTACAAGCGGGCTGAAACGGGCGGAATCCGCACACTTCGTGGGCGGTGAACGGCATTCGCTTCTGTCGTGGTTTGCGTACCTTGGGGGGCCAATTGGTCGCGTCGCGCATGAAACTTGGGCAGGGGACACTCAAGCGGATCGCGGTGGCCATCGGGCTGGCGCTGGCAGTGCCCGCGGGTGCGACACTGGCGACGCTGGCGACGGTCCAGCCGGCCTACGCGCAAGCGGTTGAAGTCAAAGGCAATCAGCGCATCGACGCGGACACGATCCGCAGCTATTTCCGGGTCGCGCCGGGCGAACGGCTCGACAACGTCAAGATCGACGAGGCGCTGAAGGCGCTCTACGCGACCGGCCTCTACCAGGACGTCCAGATCAGCCAGGCCGGCGGCAGGATCGTCGTGACCGTGGTCGAGAACGCGACCATCAATCGCGTCGCGTTCGAGGGCAACAAGAAGGTCAAGAGCGAGACGCTCGCCGCCGAGGTGCAGTCGCGCTCGCGCGGGGCGCTGTCGCGATCCACGGTGCAGGCCGACGTGCAGCGCATCGTCGAGATCTATCGCCGCCAGGGCTATTTCAACGTCCGCGTCGATCCGAAGACGATCGACCAGCCGAACAACCGCGTCGATCTCGTGTTCGAGGTCAACGAGGAGCAGAAGACGGTCGTCAAGAAAATCGAGTTCGTCGGCAACAAGGTTTTTTCCGACTGGAGACTGCTCGACGTCATCACGACGATCCGTTCGAACTGGCTGAGCTGGCTCAGCAACCGCGACGTCTACGATCCGGAGCGGGTGGCGGCGGACCAGGAACTGCTGCGGCGCTTCTATCTGAAGAACGGCTACGCCGACTTCCGCGTGCTTTCCACCACCGTCGACCTCGACCGGGAAAGCAAGGGCTTCATCGTCACGTTCACGCTGGAAGAGGGCGAGCAATATCGCTTCGGCACGGTGGACGTGGTTTCCAATATTCGCGACGCCGATCCGGAGACGATGCGGCGGCTCTTGCGCGTGAGCGCGAGCAAGACCTACGACGCCGACGCGGTCGAGAAGTCGGTCGAGGAACTCACGATCGAGATGGCGCGGCGTGGCTACGCGTTCGCGCAGGTGCGCCCGCGCGGCGACCGCAACGTGCAGACCCGCATCATCAACATCGTGTTCGTGCTGGAAGAGGGGCCGCGGGTCTATGTCGAGCGGCTCAACGTGCGCGGCAACACGCGCACGCGCGACTGGGTGGTGCGGCGCGAGTTCGATCTGCTGGAAGGCGACCCCTATAACCGCGTGCTGATCGACCGCGCGGAACGGCGGCTCAGGAACCTCGGCTATTTCAAGAGCGTGAAGATCACGAACGAGCCCGGCTCGGCCGCGGATCGCGTGATCGTCAACGTGGAGGTGGAAGAGCAACTGACCGGCGAGTTCTCGATCGGCGGCGGCTATTCGACCGCGGACGGCGCCATCGCCGAAGTGTCGGTCGGCGAGAGAAACTTCCTCGGCCGCGGCCATTATGTGCGGCTGGCCGGCGCTTACGGCCAGCGCGTGCGCAGCGGCGAGTTCTCGTTCACCGAGCCCTATTTCATGGACACGCGGGTGGCGGCGGGATTCGACATCTTCGCGAAGCAGACGCTGCGGTCCGATTTCAATCCGGTGGATTCGCTCACCGTGGGCGGGACGTTGCGCACGGGCCTGCCGCTGCGCGAGGACCTGACGCTCGGCCTGCGCTACTCGCTCTTCCAGCGCAAGCTGTCGGCCGAGCCGGGATTGATCGATGGGTGCGCCAAAGGTGTTGGCAATCTGGGTGGACCGTTTCCTGGAGATCCGTTTTCTTGTAGCGATCCAGCCGGTGGGTTCATTTCGCCCGGCGTTGGCGGTGATCCAGATGAGCTCTCAAACGCCTATCAGCAGCAGCTTGGCAAGGCGATTACGTCGCAGATCGGCTACACGCTCACCCACAATACGCTCGACGACAACAAGAACCCGACGCGCGGTTTTTACTCGACGCTGGGTCAGGATTTCGCGGGACTCGGCGGCGACGTGAAGCTGATCCGCAGCACCGCCGAGGCGCGCACCTATTACCCGATCACCAACGATCTGACCGGCATGTTCCGGGTCCAGGGCGGCCACGTGTGGGGCTGGGGGAGCGGCGGCCTGAAGGTGCTCGACCATTTCTTCCAGGGGCCCGATCTCGTGCGCGGCTTCGCGCCGTCCGGCATCGGCCCGCGCGACCTCGGCTCTACCAACGAGGACGCGCTCGGCGGCTCGCTCTATTGGGGAGCGACCGCGGAAGTGATCTTCCCGTTCCCGCTCGTGTCCAAGGATTTCGGCCTGAAGGCCGCGATCTTCGCCGACGCGGGTTCGCTGTGGGGATATGAGGGGACGACGACGTTCGGCATGGCGCCTCCGGGTGCGTGTCCCGCGGGCAGCACGCTGAACGGCACGATCTGCCTCGCCGATTCAAGCTCGATCCGCGCATCGGTCGGCGCCAGCATCATCTGGGCGTCGCCGTTCGGGCCGCTGCGCTTCGACTTCGCCTATGCGCTTTTGAAAGAGCCGTGGGACAAGACGCAATTCCTGCGCTTCGGGGCCGGCGGCAAGTTCTGAGGGCGGGCGCGCCCAAGGCCGTGCCGGGGTTAACCTCGCGACAACGACCGCTAACCCAGCCTAAAGTTCGTCATTGCCGGGCTTGACCCGGCAATCCATACGGGTGTGCCAAGCGGAGCCGCCGCATGGATGCCCGGGTCAAGCCCGGGCATGACGGAGGAAGGCTAACGCCGAGGGCGCAACGACGGACCATCCATGACCGACCCCGTCTTCTTCCGCCCGCGCGGACCGATCACGCTCGGCGAAATCGTCGCGCTCACCGGCGCCGAGGCCGCCGGAAGCATCGATCCCGCGCAGACCATCGAGAACGTGAAGCCGCTCGATCTCGCCGGGCCGCGCGATATCAGCTTCCTCGACAGCGCGCGCTTTCTCGACGCATTCCGCGCGAGCGCGGCGGGCGCCTGCTTCCTGCGCAGCGAGCACGCGGGCGAGGGCCGCACCGGGCTCGTGCGCCTCGTCACCAAGGACCCGTACCGCGCTTACGTGATGGTGATGCGCGCGCTGTTCGAGAACGAGCTCAAGCCGGGTTCGGCCTTCGGGGCGCGCGGCGTCGATCCCGGCGCCTCGGTGCATCCTGACGCGCGGCTCGAGGACGGCGTCGCGGTCGATCCGGGCGCCGTGATCGGGCCGGGCGCGGAGATCGGCGGCGGCAGCATGATCGGCGCCAACGCCGTGATCGGCGCAGGCGTGCGGATCGGGCGCGACTGCTCGATCGGGCCGGGCGCGAGCGTGCTGCACGCGCTCGTCGGCGACCGCGTGACGATCCATCCCGGTGCGCGGCTCGGCCAGGACGGCTTCGGATTCATTCCCGGCGAGCGCGGTCACATCAAGGTGCCGCAGCTCGGCCGCGTGATCGTGCAGGACGACGTGGAGATCGGCGCCGGCACCACGATCGACCGGGGCGCGGGGCGCGACACCATGATCGGCGAGGGCACGAAAATCGACAATCAGGTGCAGATCGCGCACAACGTGACGATCGGCCGGCATTGCATCATCGTGTCGATGGTGGGGATTTCCGGCAGCGTCAAAATCGGCGATTACGTGATGATGGGCGGGCAGTCGGGCGTGTCCGAGCATGTTACGATCGGCGACGCGGCGAAGATCGCGGCGGGCGCGGGCGTGATCAAGGACGTGCCGCCGGGTGCCGCGATGCTCGGCCAGCCGGCGCGGCCGATGCGCGAGGCGTTGAAGACCATGGCTGCGCTCAACCGCCTCGCGGCGAAAGCGACGAAAAGCGAATGAACGCGCAGAGCGAACCGAAGACCACGCTCGAGATCCAGGACGTCCTGCGCCTGTTGCCGCACCGATATCCGTTCCTGCTCGTGGACCGGGTCGTGGACGTGCGCGGCGACGAGTACGGCGTCGGCATCAAGAACGTGACCGCGAACGAGCCGCACTTCACCGGACACTTCCCCGGCCGGCCGGTGATGCCGGGCGTCCTCATCGTCGAGGGCATGGCGCAGACCGCGGGCGCGATCTGCGCGGCGGCGCACGGCTTTGAGCAGCCTGCGCTGCTGTTCGTCACCATCGACCGGGCGAAATTCAGGAAGCCGGTGGTGCCGGGCGACACGCTGGAATACCGCGTGACCAAGAAGACGCGGAAAAAGAACATGTGGTGGTACCGCGGCGAGGCCCATGTGCGCGGCGAGCTCGTGGCCGAGGCCGAAATCGGCGCCATGATCGCGGAAGATTGACTTGTGACATCCATCTTGACCGACCCTCCGCTCATTCCCGCCGCGCTGGCGAGCGGTAGCGAGCGGCCAGCGCGGCCGATTAAGCGGGCCGCGCCGGACACGCGCCCTGATCCTCGGGTCAAGCCCGAGGAGGGCGAGCAAGACAACAAGGATCGGGCGCGGCAAGCGGGAATCCAGGCTGATTCTGCGCTGGGTCCCCGCTCCCCGCTTTTTCGCGGGGACAAGTTGCGCGGGGACGTGCGGGAGAGGGGCGGCTGTTCGAGTTCGTCTCACCGAGGCAGGGCGATCCGCAAACGCCGGCGAATGCCCCCCAACCCGGTCCGCCTTCGCGCTGCGCGCTTCGGCGGGCCACCCTCCCCCAAGGGGGAGGGAGACCAGGACCTGGCGCCATGATCGCGGAAGACTGACCGGTGGCGAAGATCGATCCCACGGCGCGGG